>NZ_CP079925.1:1279846-2559693 GCF_019355935.1 Comamonas sp. Y33R10-2 | reverse complement strand
ATCAGTCAGCGCCTTGATAACGGCAGACTGCGTATCACCCGTCACGCTCACCAACTCCAGCCCTTCACGCAAGGTCTGCAGCAAAGTCGGCAACCCTTGAATGACCCGGGCTCTTTCTTGGCGCGATGGTTTGGCACTTGCAGACCACACCAGCTCGCTCGCGGCCTGCTTAAAGCGCATGGCGCGTGCATCTTTGGCGCCGTAGCGTACCGTCGCCATGGCCAGCACATCAGCCCAAGACTTGAAGAGAAAATTGCGTACCTCTTCGCGCACCGGAATATCGTTGAGCATGTTGCGCAGCTCAATGGTGTACTGCACGGCCAGCGTTTCTTTTTGCTCTACCTGTTGCGCCACAGAGCTGATCTTGGCCGTGGACTTGTTTTGCGTCAGATGCTTGGTGAGGAATTCCTCAAACTCACGCAACACCAGGGCGAAAACCTTTTGTCCCGTTTCAGGATATTGCTCAATGACCTGAACCACGCGGCGAATTTCAAGCTCCAGCGCATTGCCGCTGATGCTGCTGGCATCAAAGCCCATAACGCAAGAACCCATGCGGTCAATCAACTTGCGCGCGGGGTGATTCAAGTCGCTAAAAAACTGAGGCTCAGCAAGGGCCACACGTAATACCGGCACCTGCAGCCGTGCAAACCAAACGCGAATGGAGGGGGGCAGGCGATCTTCCGAAAGAATGCTCTGGAACATCAACGCCACCACCTCAATAGTGGCTTTTTCGCCCTTGGTCTCAGCCTTGTTTTTGAAGTCTGCCGAGCGCTCTCGCACTTGGTTGACCAGTTGCCCAATCGCTGCAGGGCTGTAATCCATGGCGGGCATAGCCATGACCGTGCCTGGCATTACCGGGTATTGGGCTTGGAACTGGGTCAGCATCATGTGCTGCTGCTCTTGCAGCGCTTGCTCCAGTGCTGCCGATGCAGGCGGCATAGGCATTTGAGCCCCACTCTGCGCCAGACCCGAAATACCCAGAGCAGGTTGACTGAGCACCTGCCGCAATTGATTCATCGCATCCATTGCGCGGTGACGCGCCCGCGCCAGCATGCTCAAACCGGCGCTGGCTCCGGGCGGCAATTGCACGCCCATACCGCCCGGCATACCAGCACCCATACCCATGCCAGCCGGCATGTACTGATGACTGGCGGAGTGTCCCCAGTTGTTGGGCTCAGACGCACTGCCGTGGCTACTATGAGCGCCGCCACTTAGTTTCATTGCACTAGTCGATGCCCCGCTTTCCGTGCGCCTCACACGCAAAGGCGCATCCGCAGCCTTGCTCACGCCTTTGGCATCTAGCAGCTTATGTAGAGTGCTGTACTCAGACTCCAGCAGCGGTGCCAATGCTGTTTGAAATGGCTCTAAAACCTGCAGCAGATGCTTGCGCTCCAGCCCACAGGCCAGCCATTGCTCAACCAAATGCAGGCAGATGCGATCAACGCGGAACATGTCTTGCACAGCAAGCTCTTGTCCCTCCAGTGCCTGAATGCGCAAGCGCATGGAGTCAAAACCGGGCTGGAGTGTCTCCCCCATGGTCAGTGCCATACGGGATGCCAGAATTTTGTTATCAACGACATCGTCGCTGAGCAATTCAAACGTCAGCGGCGCTGACGTTGATATAACGCTTTCGCCACTCGGCAACCTCGGCTTGCGCGCCGCCTGCTGCAGGGCGTTCACGCTTGCCGAAACCCATGCATCTTTTTGGGCTTGAAAGTTCTGCCAAACATCACGCCATGCCTGCGCATCTATTTGCGCAGAAGCAGAGCTGCTCTGATTAGAGAGAAACTCATCGAGTTGCTGAGCGACTTTGGGCAAACCTTGGCAAATGCCATGAACCCAACGCAAACGCGCCTGCCAGCCCAGTTGTTGCTGGGCCGCAGACGCGTTGTTAGAGGGCTGCGAAAGAGTCATGGTCTAAGTGTAAGGGCGGCGCAGGCACTTGCGTGCGCCCGGTCATCCTTTTAAAACCGTCAGACCACCGCTCCAGAGTTGGGATCGCTAGGATCTTGCGCAGAAGTCTTGGCTGCAGGAGCCTTGATCAAATCTTCGCGTTTGACGCCCAGCCACATGGCAATAGCTGCAGCCACAAATACTGAAGAGTAGATGCCGAACAAAATGCCGATCGTCAGGGCCAGCGCAAAGTAGTGAAGGCTAGGACCACCGAAGAAGAACATCGACAGCACCATAGCTTCGGTAGAGGCGTGGGTGATGATGGTG
This sequence comes from Comamonas sp. Y33R10-2, assembly GCF_019355935.1. Taxonomy (NCBI): domain Bacteria; kingdom Pseudomonadati; phylum Pseudomonadota; class Betaproteobacteria; order Burkholderiales; family Comamonadaceae; genus Comamonas; species Comamonas sp. Y33R10-2. Next base: position 2,557,473 of record NZ_CP079925.1, on the reverse strand, counting down.
CGACTCATGGTCGAGGTAATCGCGTGATCAATCACCTCGTGCGTATTGAGCTTGCGGAACTTGCGGAAGGCTTCGCGGATACGGTCAAAAATAACCACTGACTCATTGACCGAGTAGCCCAGCACCGCCAGCACGCCTGCCAGCACCGAGAGCGAGAACTCCCACTGGAAGAAAGCGAAGAAGCCCAAAATGATGACCACATCATGCAAGTTGGCGATGATGGCCGCCACACCGAACTTCCACTCAAAGCGGAAGGCCAGATAAATGATGATGCCCAAAATCACCATGCCCAGCGCCATCAGGCCGCTGTGCATCAGCTCATCGCCCACCTGAGGGCCGACAAATTCGGTGCGGCGCAGCGTTACTTCAGCGTCTTGCGCCTTAAGTGCTGTGAGCACTTGCTCGCTTTGCTGTGCAGTAGTCACGCCCTTTTGCACGGGCAGGCGGATCATCACATCCTTGGACGTACCAAAATTCTGCACGATCACATCCTGGTAGCCCAGCTTGGAGATGGTGTCACGAACTTTGCCGATTTCGGCAGGCTGGCTGTAAGCCACTTCCATGACCGTACCGCCCGTGAACTCCACCGACAGGTGCAGTCCGCGAGAGAACAGGAAAAAGACGGCCAGCGCGAATGTGATGAAGGAAACAGCGTTGAGCCACAACGCGTACTTCATGAACGGGATATCTTTTTTGATGCGGAAGAATTCCATGATCTTCCTCCTTAGTTGTTGCTGCTACGGCTGGCTACGGAGCGGTGACCATCACCCTCAGCAGGCTTCCAGACCTGACCAATGGAGATGCTCTTGAGCTTTTTCTTGCCGCCGTACCAGAGGTTCACCAGACCGCGCGAGAAGAACACAGCCGAGAACATGCTGGTCAAAATACCAATGCAGTGCACCACCGCAAAGCCGCGCACCACGCCTGAGCCAAAGGCCAGAAGGGCAAGACCAGCGATCAGCGTGGTCACGTTCGAGTCCAAGATGGTGTGCCAAGCGTTCTCGTAACCTGCATGGATAGCCGCCTGTGGCGACGCACCGGCTCGCAGTTCTTCACGAATACGCTCGTTAATCAACACGTTAGAGTCAATGGCTACGCCTAGCGCCAGTGCCATAGCGGCGATGCCAGGCAGGGTCAGCGTGGCTTGCAACATGGACAAGATGGCCAGCAGCAGCAGCACGTTCACCGACAGAGCTACTGTGGAGAACACGCCAAACAGCATGTAGTACACGCACATAAAGGCTGCAATCGCCACCATACCCCAGACCACAGAGTGAATACCGCGGTTGATATTGTCCGCACCCAAGCTTGGGCCGATGGTGTATTCCTCAATGATTTCCATAGGCGCTGCCAGCGAGCCAGCGCGCAGTAGCAGCGAGGTGTCGTTAGCTTCCTGAGTCGTCATACGACCGGAAATTTGCACGCGACCACCACCGATTTCGCCACGGATCACAGGCGCTGTCACCACTTCGCCCTTGCCCTTTTCGAACAAGATGATGGCCATGCGCTTGCCGATGTTCTCGCGGGTCACGTCCTTGAAGGTACGGGCGCCCTTGGCGTCCAGCGTCAGATTCACCGTAGCCTCTTGGGTCTGGCCGTCAAAGCCAGGCTGGGCATCGGTCAGGTTCTCGCCAGTCAGCGTCACCTGCTTGTGCACGATAACGGCCTGACCATTGCGATCCAGATACTTTTCAGAGCCAAAAGGTACGGGGCCAGAACCCATTTCGGCGCCGCGCGCTTCGGTGGACTCATCGACCATGCGCACTTCCAAGGTCGCGGTACGGCCCAGAATGTCCTTGGCCTTGGCGGTGTCCTGCACACCAGGCAGTTGCACCACAATGCGGTCTAGGCCCTGTTGCTGAATCACCGGCTCGGCCACGCCCAACTCGTTGATACGGTTGTGCAGCGTCACCATATTTTGCTTAAGCGCTTGCTCTTGCACCTTGCGCAAAGCTTCTGGCTTGATCGATGCCAACAGCTTGAATCCGGTGCCGTCAGGTGTGGATGTTGCGGTGAGGTCAGGAAACTGATCCTTGATGAGGTTACTCACAGCAGTTTGCGTCGCAGCGTCGCGCATGCGGACGGTGATGCTGTTGCCATCACGGCTCACACCTCCGTGGCGAATGTTCTTATCGCGCATGAAAGTACGCAGGTCGCCCGCATAGCTCTCGGCCTTCTTGGTCAGAGCTGCAGCCATGTCGACTTGCAGCATGAAATGCACGCCGCCGCGCAAGTCCAGACCCAGATACATGGGCTTAGCACCGATGGAGGTCAGCCAGTCAGGCGAGCGCGAGACCAGGTTCAGCGCCACGATGTAGACGGGATCTGTGGGATCCGCAATCAATGCCTTCTGGATAACGTCCTTGGCCTTGAGCTGCTCATCGGGCGTATCAAAGCGTGCACGCACCGAAGTGCCTTCCAGCGACAGTGAGGTTGGCTTAACGTTAGCTGCGCTCAAGGCAGATTCCACCTTTTGCAGCACCGCGTTGTCCACTTTTACAGTGGCTTTGGCCGAAGAAACCTGTACAGCAGGCGCTTCACCAAAGAAATTGGGCAGGGTGTAGATCACCCCCACCAGCAGCGCGACCACGAGGATCGCGTACTTCCAGACCGGGTAACGGTTCATGATCGCGCTCTTTGTTTTACAGCAACGCACAACGGGTACGCGCACTCTGAACGAGCGCCGTACCCTTGAGGAGAAACACCGGATCCGCCACGCAAATCAATGATCTGCATTCGAGACGATGTGCAAGGCAGCAACGTCAATGGCGGTCTCGGCAGGTCTTGAGCAGACCGATTACTTGGCCGAGCCCTTGGGCAGGACTTGCGTCACAGCAGAGCGCTGGATCTGGATTTCCACGCCGGAAGCGATTTCGATGTGAACGAACTGCTCAGCCATGCGGGTCACGGTGCCGATGATGCCACCAGCAGTTGCCACATCATCACCCTTGGCCAGCGCGTCAATCATGGCGCGGTGTTCCTTTTGGCGCTTCATCTGAGGACGAATCATTACGAAGTACAGCACCACGAACATCAGCACCAAAGGCAGCATGCCAGTGAGCGAACCCATTAAGCCGCCTTCAGCAGCGGCGGCAGGAGCGGTCTGGGCGAAAGCAGAAGAAATGAACAAGGGAAAGCTCCGAAAGAGTGAATTTGTCAGTAACAGGTCCAGGCAGGCGCACAGGTGCACGATCTGGCCGGGTCAACGAGACATTGTATTCGGCTCGCTTGTTGTCGATATTGGCATGGGCGGACAGATGGCATAGGCATTCCCTGATGTCACCGCCCACAGCGCTTAAGCAGCCATCAAGCCAGATAAATGTATAGCGCCAAGTCCATGATCTACATTGTTTTTCTGTTGTTTTAGTTCTCAATGTCAATCAGTACCAGCACAAGCAGCTATCTATATTAGAGAGGCATGCCCAATACAAAGGCCGGATTACCCCGGCCTTTGTATGGAGACATCTTGACGCAATTAGTTCACTGCATCGAGCTTCTCAGTCTCAATAGCTGCAATCGGCGCTTGGCTCCAGCGCGTCATCAGAGCCGCCCATTTGCTTCGCGCTGCCGCCAAATTGCGCTCCTTGACATGGCCGTAGCCACGAATCTCTTCAGGAATTGACGCGATCTCTACGGCCAGAGACAGCTTGTCGGCTTTTAGGCCGGTCAGCAGCGTTTCAATGCACGCACGATATTCCACGATCAAGGCCCGTTCGGTGCGGCGCTCCTCAGTGCGCCCAAATAGATCGAACGCCGTGCCTCGCAAACCTTTCATGCCCGCTAGCAGGCCCATGGCCTTGTGCATCCAAGCGCCGTAAGACTTTTTCAGCAAGTGCCCCTGTGCGTCTTTTTTGGCCAATCCGGGAGGGGCCAGGTGATGCACCACCTTGTAGTCACCCTCGAACATGTCGCTAATCTTTTGGTTAAACGATGCATCCGTGTGCAAACGTGCCACTTCGTACTCATCTTTGTATGCCATCAGCTTGAACAGATAACGCGCCACGGCCTGCGACAGGCGCGGGACATCCTTGTCGCGGCCTAGCTTTTCTTCGCTGGCTCGCACCTTGGCCACAAAGTCTGAATATTGCAGGGCATAAGCGTCATTTTGGTAAGCGCGAAGGAACTCCACGCGCTTGGCCAACATTTCTTCAAGCGAAGGTTTTTTGACGAACTCAATCACTTGCGTGGCCTGATAGAGCGCACGCACAGCATTCAAATCATGGGCGCAGCGGCGGCCCCACTCAAAAGCCTCTTGGTTTTTAGCCACTTGAACGCCGTTGAGCTCCATGGCGCGCATCAGCGCTACATGGCTCAGCGGCACTTTGCCCTTTTGCCAGGCGTAACCCAGCAGCATGGGGTTGGCGTAGATGCTGTCGCCCAGTAAAGCCGAAGACGCTTTTTCCGCATCAAAGCTACCCAAAGCGTCAAAGCCCACCGCATTTGCCAACGCTGTCGCACAACGTGCCGCAGGCGATTGCCAGTTAGGGTCGCCGATAAAAGTAGCAGAGGGCGCTGCATGACTGTTAAGCGCCACATAGGTGCGCCCCGGCTGCATCACAGACAAAGTCGTTGGCGTGGCCGCCACGATGGGGTCGCAACCGATCACCAAATCAGCCTTGGCCATATCCACCTTGGTGGTGTAGATGGCATCAGAGCGGTTCGCAATTTGGATATGGCTCCAAGTGGAGCCGCCCTTTTGAGCCAGCCCCGCCGCATCTTGGGTGACCACGCCTTTGCCTTCCAAGTGCGCAGCCATGCCCAGCAGCGATCCGATGGTGATAACGCCCGTGCCGCCCACGCCGGCCACCACAATGCCCCAAGCCTGCTCGGCCACAGGCAGCACTGGCTCAGGAATGTTTGGCAAAGCGTCAAGACTGCCTTTTTTCTCTTGCTTGGGCTTTTTCAAAGCGCCGCCCTCCACGGTCACAAAGCTGGGGCAAAAGCCTTTGACGCAGGAGTAATCTTTGTTGCAGCTGTTTTGGTTGATGCGGCGCTTGCGGCCAAACTCGGTTTCCACCGGTTCAACCGACAGGCAGTTGGACTGCACCGAGCAATCACCGCAGCCCTCGCACACCAACTCGTTAATGATCACCGTCTTATCGGGCGTCTTCATGGTGCCGCGTTTGCGGCGGCGGCGTTTTTCGGTGGCGCAGGTCTGGTCGTAAATGATGACGGTGCAGCCTTTGATCTCGCGAAACTGCTTTTGAATCGCATCTAGCTCATCGCGGTGGTGCACGGTCACGCCATCGCCTAGCTTCACGCCGTCGTACTTTTGCGGCTCGTCCGTCACGATGAGCAGCTTTTGCACTCCCTCAGACAGCAGACTGTTCATGATCTGCAGCACCGTATGGCCCTCAGCTCGCTCGCCCACGCGCTGACCACCCGTCATTGCCACGGCATCGTTGTAGAGCACCTTGTAGGTAATGTTGGTGCCAGCTGCAATGCTTTGGCGAACGGCCAGCAGCCCACTATGAAAGTAAGTGCCATCGCCTAAATTGGCAAACACATGTGGCTCGGTGGTAAACGGAGCCTGCCCCACCCAAGTCACGCCTTCGCCGCCCATTTGTGTGAAGGTGCTGGTATTGCGGTCAGGCATCCACGTCGTCATGTAGTGGCAGCCAATACCCGCCACGGCGCGCGAGCCTTCGGGCACGCGGGTGCTGGTGTTGTGTGGGCAGCCGCTGCAAAACCAGGGCGTGCGGTCGCCTGTCGATGCCTCTTTGGCAAGCTGCAGCGCGGCTTCGCGGGAATCGAGCACGGCAAGGCGTTGCTGCATGCGTGCCTCGATATGCTCGGGTACGCCCAGCTTTTTCAAGCGTGCAGCAATCGCTCTGGCAATCAAGGCGGGCGTCAGATCGGCATTCGGGCGCAGCAGCCAGTCGCTGCTGGGGTTGGGTAGCGACCATTCACCGCCGTGGTCGTCGCTGAACTTGCCCACCACATTGGGCCGTACGTCATCGCGCCAGTTGTAGAGCTCTTCCTTGATTTGATATTCGATGACTTGGCGCTTTTCTTCAACCACCAAAATCTCTTGCAAGCCGCGTGCAAAGTCTCGGGTGATGGTGGCTTCTAGCGGCCAAACCACGTTAACCTTGTGTAAGCGAATGCCTAACTGGCGGCAATTGTCGTCATCCAAGCCTAAATCGGCCAACGCTTGGCGCGTGTCGTTATAGGCCTTGCCGCTGGCGATAATGCCAAAACGATCATTCGCGCTCGCAATCACGTTGTGGTTGAGCTTATTTGCCCGCACATAGGCTAGCGCCGCATACCACTTGTAGTTCATCAGCCGTGCTTCCTGCTCCAGCGGTGGGTCAGGCCAGCGGATATGCAAGCCACCGGGCGGCATCTGAAAGTCTTCAGGCAGGATGATATTGACACGGTCAGGATCTACTTCAATGGACGCCGACGACTCGACCACTTCCTGAATCGTCTTCATGCCCGACCAAAGGCCTGAAAAGCGGCTCATGGCAAAGGCATGCAGGCCCATGTCCAGAATGTCCTGCACATTGCTGGGAAAGAACACCGGCGTGCCGCAGGCTTTAAAGATATGGTCGCTCTGGTGCGCAGCGGTGGAGGATTTGCTGATGTGGTCATCCCCCGCAATCGCAATCACACCGCCATGCTTTGAGGTGCCGGCCATATTGGCGTGCTTGAACACATCAGAGCAGCGGTCAACACCCGGCCCCTTGCCGTACCAAATACCCAAAACACCATCAAATTTTTTGGTATCGGGGTAGAGATCCAGCTGCTGTGAGCCCCAAACCGCCGTAGCGCCCAGCTCTTCGTTCACGCCCGGCTGAAAGACGATATGGTTCGCCTCCATGTGCTTTTTGGCAGCCCACAGTGATTGGTCATAGCTGCCCAGCGGCGAGCCGCGATAGCCGCTGATGAAACCCGCCGTATTGAGCCCTGCCTGCGCATCACGCAGCCGCTGCAGCATGGGTAGCCTGACCAGTGCCTGCACGCCACTCATAAAGGCGCGACCGCGGTCTAGGGAATACTTGTCGTCCAGAGTCACGGACTCTAGAGCACGACGGACTTCATCAGGCAAAGGGGCATTCATGGCGGATCTCTCCATGTGGGTTGCCGACTCTGGCGCGGGTAGCTGCCAGGGCGACATCTTGCTTAAAGCACTTCTGCAATCTATGCAGAAAACACTAGCTGTTTTGCCAAAGTTTAAGGAAGATCACCTGAATAGAGCTTTCTTTTTATTGCCGGGATTAACCTAGTTTTTAAAAGAATCTTGCTATAAATTACTAAAAATGAATCAACTAGATCGTTTTGACTGGGCCATCTTGAATGAGCTGCAAATGGACGGCCGTCTCACCAACGCCGAACTGGCCCAGCGCGTAGGCCTGTCTGCCGCCCCCTGCTGGCGGCGCGTGCGGGCGCTGGAGGAAGCCGGCTACATCACCGGCTATCACGCTACGCTAGACCGCCATAAACTGGGCTTAGGCGTACTGGCCTTTGTGCGCGTGGATGCGGCGCAGAACACGGCAGACATCACCGAGCGCATGGAAGAAGCCATTCGCCTGCTGCCCGAGGTGACCAGTTGCCACTACATCAGCGGCGCGGGCACATTTGAGCTGCAGGTTGTGGCGCGTGATTTAGAGAGCTTTTCAGGCTTTGTACGCAACGTGCTGCTGCGCCTGCCCAACGTGAAGGATGTGCACACGATTTTTTCGCTGGGTGAGGTGAAGGCCAGCAGCTCTTTGCCACTGCCCAGCACGCTCACCAACACCTAAAACGCACCAACTGCAGCGCAGCCAGCCAAGGGCTGAGGCACTAAGTATTTGTCACATCAACTTTCATCCGACAAAATTGAGCACATGGCCCAAGACGACTCTGCCGCACCCTCTCCTCAATCGCTGAATTCAGAATCAAAGTTGCTGGAAGACCCATCGGCCGCGCATTCCCACGCTCATGCGCCGCCTGCCGCAGCACCCGGCGTCTGGGCACCCTTAAGCGCACCCACTTTCCGCATGCTGTGGTTGATCTGGATGACGGCCAACATCTGCATGTGGATGAACGATGTAGCAGCGGCTTGGCTGATGACGTCGCTGACCACCTCGCCCGTGATGGTGGCCTTGGTGCAATCGGCATCGACCTTGCCGGTATTCTTTTTGGCGCTACCCAGCGGGGCGTTGGCCGATATTTTGGACAGGCGCCGCTACTTCATCGTCACCCAGTTTTGGGTCGCAGGTGTGGCGCTGCTGTTGTGTGTGGTCGTTCTTTCCGGCAAGCTCACGCCTAACTTGCTGCTTGCACTGGTGTTTGCCAACGGTATCGGTCTGGCCATGCGCTGGCCAGTTTTCTCGGCGTTGATTCCTGAGCTGGTCCCCAGAAACCATTTGCCACTGGCCATGGCGCTCAATGGCATCGCCATGAATGCCTCGCGCATCATCGGTCCACTGGTGGCGGGCGCCATCATTGCCAGCTTGGGTAGCGCCTGGGTGTTTGTGCTCAATGCGGCTTTGTCCATCATTTCAGGCTTTGTGCTGCTGCGCTGGAAGCGCCAGCAACCCGACAATCCGCTCGGGCGCGAGCGGCTCGGTTCTGCCATGCGTGTGGGCCTGCAATTCATCAAAGAATCGCCCCGCATGCATGCGGTGCTGCTGCGCACCATCTGCTACTTTTTGCAAGCCACGGCCGTCATGGCCTTGCTGCCACTGACTGCGCAACGTCTCAATAACAACCACAGCAGTGCCAGCACATTCACATGGCTGTTGGCTGCTATGGGCACTGGCGCCATTCTGGGAGCCTTGGTGCTGCCGCGCATCCGCGCTGCACTCTCGAATGAGCGCACCGTTCTCATCGGCGTGGGCGCGCAGGGTTTGGCCACACTGATCGTGGCTTTCGCTCCGCATATCACCGTCGCTGTGCCGGCCATGATGCTTTCTGGCCTTGCCTTGCTAGCCACTGCCAATACGCTGGGCGTTGCCGCGCAAATGGCGCTGCCCAATTGGGTGCGGGCACGCGGCATGTCGATTTATCTGATGTCCATCATGGGCAGCACGGCCATTGGCGCGGCTGTATGGGGCAAGCTCGCCAGCCTCACTTCGGTGCAAACCAGCATGGCGATTGCTGCGGTGAGTGGCTTAAGCGCCATGCTGCTGGTGCAGCACTTCAACCCCAGCCGCAACATCGAAGAAGATTTGAGCCCTTCCAAAGCACTCGCCCCACCGACTGCCGATACACCGTACGAAGCTGGCCGCGTCGTCGTCACTATTGAGTATTTGGTGGAGCCCAGCCGCGCCGCTGCCTTTAAGAAGCTGATGGAGCACAGCCGCCGCAGCCGCCTGCGCCAAGGTGCGCTGTCGTGGAGCTTGCTGCACAGCATGAGCCACCCTGAGCGATTTATTGAGCAAATCACCGATGAATCATGGACGGAGCACCTGCGCCGCTTTGAGCGTGTGACGGCCGACGATGTCGCCTTGCGCGACCGCAAGCTCAGCTTCCATAAAGGCAAAGAGCCGCCAGTCGTAAAGCGTTATTTCACGGATTCGTTCTGATTTTTCAAGCAAAAAGAGCCTCTAGTCTTGATTCATAAGAACTAGAAGCTCTTTTTTTAATAGCATTTACTTCAAATGCGGTGCAGAGTTGACCAGGCTCTTGGGCCAGAAGGCCCATAGCTTGAGCGGCTGTTTGACGCGGCCCGCCACATCGCCCGCCTCGGGGCCCCAACCCATAAAGTAATCCGCTCGCACGGCGCCGACAATGGCACTGCCCGTATCTTGCGCAAACACCAGGCGGTTGAGCGACACCGTAGGGCCGGGTGTAGAAAGCCATACTGGCGTGCCGTAAGGGATGCTGTTGCGATCCACCGCAATCGAACGACCGGGCGTCAGCGCCACACCTTGTGCGCCCTTGGGGCCGAACTGGGCGTCAAAGTCGTTCAACGCTTCTTCGCGAAAGAAAACATAGCGCGGGTTGCTCCACAGCATTTCGTTCACACGCGAGGGGTTGGCGACAATCCAAGCACTGATGCCGGGCCACGTCGCATCGCGGACCAAGTTTTGATCGAGCAACCAACGGCCCACGCTCTTGTAAGGCTGGTCATTGGTGCCTGCATAGGCCACGCGAATCATGCGCTGGCGGCCATCGGTCTCTGTCAGCATCAGACGACCCGAGCCTTGAATGTGCAGTATCAGCATATCCACCGGGTCACGCATCCACGCAATCACACGGCCTGCCAGCGCAGCCTGCGCCTCAGCGCTGGTATCGATTTGCTGGCGCGTGAACCACGGCTTGCGCTTGCCAAAGCCTTGCGGCGTTTGGTACAGCGGCACATTAAAGCCATTGCCCTGCACACGGCGCGCCTCAAACACGGGCTCGTAATAGGCGGTCAACATGCCGTCGGGGCTGCCCGTGCTGGCTTCAATGCGGAAGGGCTGCAGAGTGCTCATCATCCAGCTGCGCTGCTCGTCCTCTGAAGCAATGCTCAGGCGGCGCACATCGCTGCACAAGCTTGCAAACACGGTACTGGGACGCTCGCAATTTTTGATCCAAGCATTCCACGCTTCATTGAGCGAGTCTTGCGGGACACCCGGCAAATCCCCCCAATCGACTGACACCCAACGGCTTTTAGTCGGTACATTGGCAGTAAACGGTGGCTTGGGTGTAGTGGCAGCACCTCCGTGCGGAGCCATTTCTGGCACCGGCATCGGATCGCTTTGCTGCTTGGTGGTGGTACATGCCACCAGGCTTCCTACAATCAGCGCCAGTAAAGCATGGCGCAGGAGATGAACATTCATGGGTCTAATTTTGCTTGAAGCACTGCTAGCGTTGGTGATTCTGGCCGCTATTGTGTGGTGGACGATGTTCTCGGGTCGAAAAAAGGGCGAGTTACCTACTTCAGACGCTGTAACAACATCGACAAAAGCCCATAAGAATGCGGTACATGACAAGGCGTCTCCAGATTAGCGCAGGGCGCGGCAGATAAAAAGCCAAGCCCAGCGGCAGGCTCCGACTGTGACAATTTTTTGCATCCGAATCATGCGCTAGCACGCGTCCTACGTTTTTCGCGGCTTCTTAGCAGTACGCTAGCGCCGTTGCCTCATTCCAGCAACGCTGGTTTTTGCAAGACCATTGAGGTCATTTATTCCACTAAGGAGTTTTTTATGCGCAAGCAAATGGCTGTATCGGCCGCTCTGGCCTCTGCATTGTTGATCACCGGCTGCGCCGCTCCCAGCGGCATGTCGGACACCACACGCCGCACCGCCACAGGCGCAGGCGTGGGCGCACTGGGTGGTGCAGCCATCGGTGCCATCGCTGGTGGCCACGCAGGCTCTGGCGCGCTGATTGGTGCGGGCGTGGGCGCTCTGGGATCCTACATCTGGTCCAAGAATCTGGAAAAGCAAAAAGCTGAAATGGAAGCCGCGACCCAAGGCACTGGCGTGGGCGTGACGCAAACTGCTGACAACCAGCTTAAGCTGGACATTCCTAGCGACATTTCTTTTGACACCGGTCGCTCCGACGTCAAGGGCAACTTCGCCCCGATCTTGGATCGCTTTGCCGAGGGTCTGCGCAACAACCCCAACGCGGAAGTGCGCATCATCGGTCACACCGACAGCACAGGCTCTGACTCCATCAACGACCCCCTGTCGCTGCAACGCGCTGAAAGCACCCGCCACTACCTGACGTCCCGCGGCGTCAACGGTGCCCGCGTTCAGGTGCAAGGCATGGGCTCGCGTCAGCCCGTGGCCTCGAACGCAACCAATGAAGGTCGCTCGCGCAACCGCCGTGTTGAGATCTTCGTGGGTGAGCGCGCTCAATAACCAAGGCTTAGGCCCATCAAAAAAGCCCCGAAATTCGGGGCTTTTTTATTTCTAAAGCTTGTACCTCAAGCGTGGCGTAGCAAGTTGGCCAGCTCTACGGCTGATTTGACTTGCATCTTGTCAAAGACACGTGCTCGGTGCACTTCTACGGTGCGCACGCTGATGTCGAGCTTATCGGCGATCAGCTTGTTCGGTACGCCGTCGACCACCAGCGTCATCACGTCTTTTTCGCGCTCAGTTAACTCGCCCAAACGCTTGCGCACCATTTCGCGCTCTTGCAAAGCGGCAAGGTGCTTTGCAGACAATGCCAATGCCTGCTCAATACGGTCCACCAGTGCGTTATCCGAGAAAGGCTTTTCGCAAAAGTCGAAGGCACCGCGCTTGACCGTATCTACCGCCGTGGGCACATCAGCGTGTCCGGTCAAGAAAATCACGGGCATGGCCTCGACTTGCTTGCGCTCGAGCATGCGATTGAACAATGACAAGCCACTCATGCCCGTCATGCGCATATCGAGCAGCAGACAAGAGGGGCGGCGCCTCACAGGTTCATTGTCCAGAATGGCTTTCTCAAACTCTTCGGCATTGCGATAGCACTCGCTGAGCAATCTGCGTGAACGCAGCAGCCATGCCAATGCCTCTCGGACATCAGCGTCATCGTCTACGACATAGACGGTAGCGTCGGTTACAGGTTCCATGAAGCCTAGTTTTCTGTGAGTTCGCTGTCGGCCGGAAGGGTAAAAAAGAATTCCGTGCCTTGCGGGAGATGCGGGCGGTAATCAAGATGACCGCCATGTTGCTCGACCACCGTGCGGCACAGGCTCAGGCCTAGACCCATGCCTTCCGAGCGAGTAGTGAAGAAGGGGGTGAACAGCAGCTCGGCGACCTCTTGAGAAATCCCAGATCCACAGTCCAGTACTGAAAATTCTACCCAACGCCCGTTATCCCCCTCAGAACTGCGCCTGACTCTTAGCGTCAGCACGCGATTTTTAAGGTCAGGCACATCCATAGCCTGCATGCCGTTGCGCGCCAGATTAAGCAGCACCTGCTCGACCATGGTGGCGTCGCACAGCACACCGGGCAGCGCGGGCTCTAACTCCAGCTGCACGCTCACATTGAGTTTGTGCGCCTGCAAATTGACCAGCGGCATGACTGCGTCAATCAACTCGATCGCTTGAACAGCCTCTCTGGATTTATCACGTCGGCGCACAAAGTCGCGCACGCTTTTGATGACCTTTCCTGCTCGGTCAGCCTGCAAGCTGATGCGTTTCATGGCCATGTGCAAGTCCTTGAAGCGCTCGTCTTCAGGGCTTATCTCCTGATGGCCCAGCATATTGAGCGAGCCAGTGGCGTAGCTTGAGATAGCGGCCAAGGGCTGGGTCAACTCATGGCTGAGCATGGATGCCATCTCGCCCACCGTCGCCAAGCGGGCCGTGGCCTGTAATCGCTCATGCGAAGCACGCGACACATCTTCCATGCGGCGCTGTTCGCTAATGTCGACAAAAGCGCTCATCCAGCCAGTATGTAGACCCTGTGCGGTAATCAATGGGGCCTCAAAAATAAGCACTGGAAAGCGCGAGCCATCTTTGCGCATGAAGACGCTCTCGTGGCCTTGTCGAGGGGTAGGCAGCAAGCCTGCCAAACGCTGATCGCGGCGATTGACATACTCTTGCGCTAACTCGGGCGGCCAGTAGGGCGCCACATCCAGCCCCAACAGCTCTGTGGCCGAAAAGCCCACCATGTTGCAAAACGCCGGGTTCACATAGGTGATGCGCCCCTGTAAATCGCGCGCTCGCATGCCAGTGACCAGCGAATCCTCCATCGCTTTGCGAAACGCCAGTGCGTCACCCAGATCACGCTCAGCGCGCAAGCGGCGGCGGTTGTCGCGCACGAGCACCACCACCACGGACACCAGTGCAATCGACATGGCCGTGACCAGCGCCGTCATCACATTGGGGAACACGCTAGGTGCGTGATGCCAGCTGTCCATGCGCAGCACCAGCGTGTTGCCGGGCAAGTCCAGCAGTTGCTGGGCCGTAAACATGCGCGAGCCACGCCATGCCGCCCCCACCATCGCCAAGCGAGTGCCATCAGGCTCGGTAAATGACACCTCCTGCGTTCGCGGCAGCGCTTTGGCGACCTGCGCCATCAAAATGCCCTGCAAGCTATATGTGCCCAGCACATAGCCGATGAAATGGCCGTTTTCCGTCAACGGCATGCAGACTTGCATGGTCTCCGTACCCAGCCCTTCGCCCAACAACTGAAACCGGCTTGGCGAGTAAAAAGGCCCGTTAAAACGCCGAGCCTGTGAGCACAACAGCGATTCGCTGGAATGCAAATCCATCGCCTGCGTTTCATCGTCTAGCAGCAAGGTTCGATAAGGTGTTTCGGCATGGGCAATCATGCGCATGTTCTTGTTGCGCCATTCAATGCGCATCAAGTCCCGACGCATTTGCAGCAGTTCCGCCGCATGCGCATGCCACGCTTCATGGTTATCGCTGTAGACATTGAGCGCCAGCAAGTCCTGCAAATTGCGGCCCAGCGCTGTGCGCACGTCGCCCACCGCATTGGCCGTGTCGCGTTCGAGCTTTTCTTGTACCTGGGATGCTTCGTAGCGGCCAGCCAACCACACCATGGTGACGAGCATGCTGACCACTAGCGCCACTAGCAAAGTCCATAGTGACCAACGCTTCCAGGCCATGCGCCAGCGCCGCCACGGCCAGTGTGTGGGGTGGTCTTCGGGCAGTTCGCCTTTGGGGGTCAATGATTCGGTCACAGCACGCGATGGGTCAAAGCCGGTAATTGTTGCCTCAATTGCTGCAAGCGATCGCGACGGATCTCACCGAGCACCACGCCAGAGCCACTGGCCTGCAGTACCTGCACCTCGCCCCAGGGGTCAATGAGCAGGCTGTGGCCCCAAGTGCGGCGGCCGTTTTCATGCACACCGCCTTGGCCCGGCGCCAGCACATAGGCCAAATTTTCAATCGCTCGGGCGCGCAGCAGCACCTCCCAGTGCGCTTGGCCTGTGGTGTAGGTAAAGGCACTGGGCACCAGCAATAAATCAGCGCCTTGTGCGCTTAGCGCCCGGTACAGCTCGGGAAAGCGAAGGTCATAGCAAACACTCAAGCCCAGACGCCAAGTTTCGCCATTTTTGGCCTGTATATCGCAGACCACAGGCTGCGTTCCAGCCTGCACCGCAGCCGCCTCTGTGTAATGCTCGCGGCCGTTATCAAACTGGAACAGATGAATCTTGTCGTAGCGCGCTACGCACTCGCCGCTGGGCGCATAAACCAAGCTGGTGTTGAGCACATGCTGATCGTCATCCGCCTGCAGCGGCAAAGTGCCGGCCACCACCCATAACTGCAGCTCTTTGGCTGCCTGCGCCATAAAGTCTTGAATGGGCCCCGCGCCAAACGCTTCGCGGTAGGCCAGTTTGTCGGTGTCTTTGGCGCCCATGGCGCAAAAATATTCGGGCAAAACCACCAACTCAGCACCCAGCCCTGCGGCCTGCTGCATCAGGCTACGGGCTTGCGCCAAGTTGGCAGGCACATTCAAGCCAGAAACCATTTGCAAGGCGGCAATCTTCATGGTGTTTCCTAGGGGTTAGCGGGGGCGGGTTTTTTGATGGCTTCACCGCCAGCAGGCTCAGAGGCCGCGCCGGGCTTGGCGCCGCTGCGGCGCGGCAGCTCTGTGACCTGCGGGTCTTCCCAGCTGCCGTGAACGTGAAACTCCTTGGTGGCCGCAGCAATCAACGGCCCACGCAAAATCATCTGCGCCAAAAAGCTGCTCAGCCCCACGACAGGGTTGATTGCGGTGGCGACTAGCGATGCAGACAAGGCATTGATCTCTGGCACGACCACCACATGCAAGTCCTGCGTTTCCTTGTCGATATCGGCTGAGCCTTCCATCAACACCGCAGCGTTCACGCCCTTCATTTGCATATTATTGGTCTTGGCAATGCCGCGCTGAATGGTGACGTCGCCACGCATAAAGTCAAACGAGAAACCATCGCGAAACACATCGCGAAAATCCAGCGTCAAGCGCCTAGGCAGGGCTTGCAGGCTCAGCACCCCCAGCAGCTTGGCCAGCCCCGGTTCTGCCTTCAAAAACTGTCCCTTTTGTACCTCTAGGTGCAAAGCGCCAGACATGGTCTTGAATAGTGGCGTCACGGGTGATCCCGTCCAGCTCACATCGCCCTTCAAATCACCCTGTCCGTTGGCCACCACGCCCGGCATGTCAAAGCGATTGAGCAGCTTGCCTACATCGCGCAGATTGAGCTGAAACTGCATCTGCGTCTGACCGGGGTGCTTTTTATCGCTGCTGCGCATGCTCCACGAGCCTTGTGCCGTGAGCACAGCCTCTGGCGTGGTGATGTTAAAGCGGGACAGCTGCCACTCACGCAAGCCCGGCGCTGCAGCGATTAAGTGGTTGCGCGCCACCACATCCAGACTGCCCAGCGAGCGCTTGCCCAGCTGAAAATCCTCTACGCTGATCTGTAAAGAAGGCAATTCACGCACGACACTTTGCTGCGTGACTGGCGCATCTGGCTCTTCATCAGGGCCATCAGGAATCGTCATGCGCGAGAGCTTGGCGATGATCGTGCCACCCGGCTCCTGCGCGGACGGCTCGCGGTACTCCACGCGACCCGCCAACTCACGCGCCTGAATCTGATTGATCCAGACCTTGTTGACCTGACTGAGCTGCAGCGATACATCGTGCAGCGACCGGCCATGGTGCTTGACCTCTTGCGCCTTGAGCGTCAGCTGCTGCGGCAAAAACTGGCGCCAAACCTCTTCAGTCGTATTCGCTGCTGCGCCCACTGCAGGCTCCTTATCCTCAGGCAGCAAGTGGCCCCACGCATCCAAATCAAGTACCGGCAGCTGCACATTGGCGCGTATGCCAGAGGGTGGCAGCCGTACCTCCGCTTTGCCAGACTCCTGCACTTCCAAGCTGCCTCGCGTGATGCGGCGCTGCTCGCCACTGATATCGCGCTCTAGCAAGGCCGCTGCAGAGTTGCCCCACTGCACGCTGAGCTGATCGGTCAGCGGCTTGGCCACTGGCGCCACGGTGCGGCTCACACGCAAGGGCAGGGCACTTTCAGCCGATTTACCCAAGGGCGCAGGCAGTTGCACGGCCATACCCTGCAAATCAGACTGCACGCTGATCTCAGGCTCGCTGTGTAGCACTTTGATTTGCACTCCATACCGCGCTTGGCCCTGCAGGTGCTGGGCTAAAGCCGATAGCTCGCTCATTTCCTTGGCATCGCGCAGGCCCTGCGCTGTGGCCACGCCTTCCACGCGCATCTGCACTGCAGGCGTATTGGCGTCAGCTACAGGTTTCATGCCGCCATCAATGCGCACATCACCGCCCAAAGCCTTGGCCTGCACGCCTTGGAGCTGAAAACCGGTCTCTGAAAACATCACATTGCCACGCGCCTGCGTCAGCAGCGGTACATCGGGCATCAATTGCAGTGAATTGCCCGCCAGCGTGACATCGCCGCGCACCATGCTGCGCTCCAAATGCATGATGGGCAAATGCAGTTTCAGGTTGAGCTTGGCATTACCTGTGGCGCGGCTGCTATCTAAAACATGAGCAGTGAGTGGAGATAGCGCCGAGGCTTGCACCACATTGAGCATATCGGCCAGCGCCCCATGGGCCTTGGCATTGACCTCGACTTCGGTCTTGTGCCAATCGGCCACACCGGCCTGTGCCTCGTCCACCACGACAGGGGTATGACCCAAAAAGCCTTTGGCCTTGCGCACCTGCATGGAGTTGCGATCAAACACCAGCTCGCCCGAGAGCTTGGTGAGCGGCGGCCACGGTTTCTCACCGGGGTTTAGTAGGTAGTCGGGCACGAAGTGGTAATTCACATCATGCACTTGGGCGTTGATGTGGAAGTCGCCTTCGGGCGCTTTGTCAAACGGGAACTGCTCGAGCTCACCCTTTACGCGGAAAGTCACCGCGTTGGTCTGCCCCGAAGCCACTGCCTCACGCACATAGCGCAGCGCATCGCTGCCCAGCTCTTTGGGCAAATAGCGATAGACACGCTCGCCCTTGCCGCGGCTCAGCTCCCCCTTCAAATCCAGCAAGCCCGGAAAACGCGGCTGCTCCTTGGTGCCAGCGCCGGTCTGCCAAGTTGCCTGTGCCTGGCCTGCAGCATCCTCATTGGCAAAACGCAGCTTGAGCACTTGCACCTTGATCGACGGGCCTTGAGCCTTGTCGTTTTCCTTGCCATTGGGCTTGCTATTGCGCTTGACCTCCCAGCGCACCGTGCTTTCAAGCTGGTTAAATGGCACATCGGGGTCTTCAAACACACCGGGAAAACTCATCATGGCTTGGCCAGAGTCTGGCGCTTTAGCCAAGGTGGCCTCGCCTTGGTCTTGGTCGAGCGTGAATTTGCCGCTCAGCCCCTTGAAGCCGGGAGCGCCTAAATGATCAGGCCCTTGTGGCGACTGCTGAGAGTGCAAAGCCAGTTGTTCGAAGCGAGCAGAAGCCTTGTACTGAGATGGCTGCTGTAAAGCACCGCGCCATGAGAGTTTGAGATCACTCAGCTGCCCTGCTGGCTCTAGTGCCTTAATCTGAGCTTGCAGCCCTTCTGGCAGCGGCAAGCGCTGCAACATTTGCGCAGCAATGGCCAAGTCAATGCCATCGGCTTTGACATCGCCATGCTCACCCAAAATGCCTTGCTCTGGCGCCCCGGCAGGCGTATAGCGCAGGCTGAAGTCGCCCTTGGGCCAGTGCAAACCATCATCTGCCGTGAACTTCAGGCCCTGAACTGAAAACTCATAGCCGTTCTGATCTTTAGCGCGCAGCCGCCCTTGCAAAGCCTGCAGCGCAAGAGGCTCGGGCTTGTCTTTCCACTGCAGTTGCAGCTGCTGCACCGCAACATCGGCCACCGCGCCCACAGGCTGGCCATGGCTTAAATCGACCCATGCGCGCACCGAGCCTTTGCCCTGTTGCAGCTTCCAGTCTTGCGCCTCTAAATACTGGCTCAGCTGCGACAAATCGACCTGCGGAAAGTCCAGATAAGCCTGACCGCTCCAGCGCTCGAGTCGACCTTCATGCACCGACAGCAGCGGCTCTTTAAAGTTGCCCATGGCGGTAAAGCGCTGGCCCCAAGCCTCAGGCGGCGTTGCATCAAGGCGCAGCGAATGGCTCCAGCCTTTGTTGCGCAGCACCAAGTCCACATCCTGCAGTTGTAATGGCGGCGCATCGCGCATTTCATCGATCCACTGCAGCTTGCCGTGGCGAATCGCAATTTCAGGTTGGGAAAAAATCCAGTCAGAGTTCGTGCCCTTGCTGGGGCCTGAGGCAATGGCAATGCCCGCCACAAAAATCTGCCCATCCGCAGCCCGGCGCACCGTGAGATCCGGGCTATCCACATAAATCTGCTCAACGCCAAGGGTCATTAGTGAGTGGGCTGTTACTGCCACGACCACCTTGCGCAAATGCAAGGCCTCACTATCACCCACAGGATCACGCAGCGCCACATCATGCAGCTCAAAAGAGGGAATCAAGCCAGAGCGATAAGCGGACAAAGAGCCGATAGAAACCGGTATTCCAAGCGTGCGAGAGGCCAGGGATTCAAGCTCGGGACGCCACTCGCCGATTCGCGGCACAATCCAGAAATGAAGCCCTCCCCACACGGCGGCTAGTAGGAGCCATAGGCTCAGGACCAGCCCTAAAGCCCACCGTGCCATGCTGGCCAGCCTATGGATTTGGCGAGGTGGGAGTGGTTTCGGTTCGATCATCGGTGGCTTAGGAATGGCAGGAATTATGACCGGCGCTCTTGCGCGCGTGACGGTAACCACATGTTGCCTAGTTGATTACCTCCCAGCCTGACCCCATTTTTACGGTCCGCATGCAGTCCTCAGAGCAAACCATGGCAGATAACGCCCTCAATGTTTCTTCTCCGGCCCAGTACTCGCGCTTTGTCCAGCGCTTGCACCGCCGTTACGAAAACTGGTTTGATGCCTTACCGCCAGGAGCCCCCGACCGAGCACTGATGGAGCAAGCGCTGACCACACTGCAGTCGCGCGGGCTCGATCTTTCCGCCGCCCTGCGCGTGCTGCGCCAGTTGGTGATGGATCGCATCATCGCTTTGGATTGCGAGCAAAGCGCTCCTCTTTCTATAGTGACGCGTGCAGTCACTGAGCTCGCTGAGATCGCTTTAGACCGTGCATGCACACAGGTGCGCGCTGATTTAGATACCCGCTATGGCGCACCGCAAGGTCCTGCAGGTCAGCCCGTGCAGTTCTGGATCATCGGCATGGGCAAGCTGGGCGCTCGCGAGCTCAATGTCTCCAGCGACATCGACCTGATCTATGTCTACGAGCATGACGGCGAAACCGCAGGCCAGATCGATGGCCGGGGCGTGATCTCCAACCACGAGTATTTTGGCCGCGCCGTCAAAGGCATCTACGCCTTGGTGGGTGATACCACCGAGCATGGCTTTGTCTTCCGTGTCGACCTAGCCCTGAGGCCCAACGGCAACTCGGGCGCGCCCGCTGTTTCGCTGGCCTCGCTAGAGGAATACCTGCAAATTCATGGCCGCGAATGGGAGCGCTTTGCTTGGCTCAAAAGCCGCGTTGTTGCACCGCTTTGCGACACCAAAACGCCCAATGTGCAGGCTCTGCGCAACGTGGTTTTGCCCTTTGTCTTTCGCCGCTATCTGGACTACGCAGTGTTTGATTCGCTGCGCATTTTGCACCGCCAAATTCGTGACCACGCGACCAAACGCAGTGCTGGCCACCCTGAGCGCGCCAACGACGTCAAGCTGTCACGCGGCGGCATCCGTGAGATTGAATTCATCGTGCAACTGCTGCAAGTTGTGCGCGGAGGCCAGTTCCCCGAGCTACGCTGCCGCCCCACGCTAGAAGCCTTGCAGCGCTTGGTGCGCGCCAACTTGATGAGCGCTGATATTGCCGATGCTTTAAGCCGTGCCTACACTTTTTTGCGCCAAGTAGAGCACCGCATTCAGTACTTGGATGATCAGCAAACCCATGTGCTGCCCACCCGCGACGACGATCTAGGCTGGATTGCCAGCACTTTGGGCTTTGCCGATGTATCTCGATTTTTGCACCAACTAGACGAGTACCGCGAGCTGGTTGCCCAAGAGTTCGACACCTTGCTCGGCGGTGACGCCCAGCAGTGCAACACGGGTAACTGCAATACGTCCAAAACAGCTGCCAGCGGCACTACGCCCCGAGACCTTGAGGAGCTGATTGAGCTTTTGCCACCGGCGCTGGCCGGACAAGTTACCGACTGGCGCAACAACACCCGCATCAACGGCCTGCGCGACGAAGCCCGGGCACGTCTGTTCAGACTGGTAGAGCGCACAGCGCAGTGGGTGGAAAGCGGCCAAGCCAGCGTAGAAGCCGGCAAGCGCTTTTTGCAATGGCTGGAGCCTTTGCTGCGCCGCGAAAGCTACCTCGCTTTATTGCTGGAACGCCCGGCAGTCCACGACAGGTTGCTACACCTTTTGGGGGCGGCACGCTGGCCTGCGCGATACCTCCAGCAGCACCCCGGCGTCATTGATGAGCTGGCCAGCGATGCCATTTTGAAAGAGCGCTTTGTTGCAGCCGACTTTGAGCGTGAGCTGGGCATGCGCCTTGCCGCGCTGCACTCCACAGGCGAAGACGATGACGAAACCCTGCTCAACTTGCTGCGCCGCGCCCACCATGCCGAAGTCTTTCGCACCTTGGCGCGCGATATTGAAGGCCGCATTACCGTAGAGCAAGTCGCTGACGACATGAGCGCCTTGGCTGACAGCGTGCTGCGCATCACCGCTCAGTGGTGCTGGGCACGCCTCAAAAACCGCCACCGCGATACGCCACGTTTTGGCATCGTCGGCTACGGCAAACTGGGCGGCAAAGAACTAGGCTACGGCAGCGATCTGGACATCGTCTTTGTGTTCGACGATGACGATGACCGCGCCGCCGAGGTCTATGCCGCCTATGTGCGCAAGCTCATCAACTGGCTGACTGTGAAAACAGGCGAGGGCGACCTATTTGAGATTGACACGGCCTTGCGCCCCAACGGCAACTCGGGCCTGCTGGTCAGCAGCTTCGAGTCCTATGCCAACTACCAGCAGCAGCGCGGCAGCAATACGGCGTGGACTTGGGAGCATCAGGCCATGACCCGCGCCCGCTTTGTGCTGGGCAGCCGAGATTTTCCCTCTTCCGCAGGCGAGTCCGTTACCGATCTGCACCTGCACCAGCGCTTTGACGATGTGCGTCAGGCGGTCATCACTGCGCCACGTGATGCAGCGGCCCTGCGCAGCGAAATTGAAACCATGCGCGAACGCGTGCGCAGCGCCCACACGGTGCGCGGCGGCCTGTTTGACGTTAAGCACAGCCCCGGCGGCATGGTCGATGCAGAGTTTGCTGTGCAGTACTTGGTGCTGTCCCAGTCTGGCGCTCACCCTGAGTTGATTGCCAACGTTGGCAACATCGCCCTGCTGCAACGCGCGGAAGACGCGGGTCTGCTGCCCAAAGGCGTGGGTTATGAAGCTGCCAAAGCCTATCGCGAGCTGCGCCGCCTGCAGCATGTGGCGAGGCTCGATGAGCAATCTGGCCAATTGGAGCCTGAGCAGGTCAAGGTCCAGCGCGAAGCGGTGCTCAAGCTTTGGAATTTCGTCTTTCACAGCTCTGCGAAGGCGCAAGTTATGTAGAAAAACAAAGCATCTGGAAGTGCGTGAATGCTGTTTTCTGCCCGCTGGCAGATTTCATCAAGAAAAACCTACAGTCGCCACCAAACTGTTACATAAACAATGCTCATCAGATCTGGAACTTCTGCAACAGTGTCCCATCTGATAGACAGGTGCGATGAACTTACGAGGTCTGCATTCACCCATTTCCAGTTGCGAAGCCCTTGGGTCCGCCCATTGAAAACCCCCGGAGCGCTTCTCCTCCCTCCCTCTCTTAATTCGTTTCGGGATGCTTCGCAACTTTTTTATTCCGCAGCAAAAAGGCCGCTGACAAGTGGCCTTTTTCTTTGCTTGGGCTCAACGCTTAATGCGGCACCGTATTCACAAAGCTGGGGCGCGCTGCCAGCTTGGTCAGCAAAGTGTTCAGATTCGGATGATCGGCACGCCAGTCCAGCTCGGGAAAGCGGAAATCCAGCCAGGCCAGAGCACAGCAGACGCTGACATCGGCCAGCGTCAGGTGAATGCCGCCGCAGCAAAACGGCTTTTCTGCCAAGCCATGCGACATCACCTTCAGCGCGGCATTGACCTTGCCCATTTGGCGATCCATCCATGCTTGGCTGCGCTGCTCTTGTGTTCGACCGCTCCAAGTCGCTTCTAAGCGCACAGAAATGGCTGCATCCAACAAACCATCAGCCAGCGCTTCCCAAGTTTTGACTTCGGCACGCTCACGGCCTGTGCCGGGGATGAGTTTGCCCACGGGCGAGAGTGTGTCCAGATATTCGACGATGACGCGGGAGTCGAACATCGCCTCCGTGCCCTCCATCACCAAGCGCGGCACTTTGCCCAGAGGGTTGCCGGTACCGGGTGAGAGATCCGCCTCCCACGGGTTCTCTTCAATAAATTGATAGTCCAGCTTCTTTTCAGCCAGCACCACGCGAACTTTGCGCACATAGGGGCTGGTGGTGGAGCCTATTAGTTTCATAACAGCTGTTCCATGGCACATAAGATTTCGGCCACTGGGCCGGGCGATGAGATTGATTCTATGCGCTGCCCACGCGCAGTTGTCATGCTGCCAACCTCTATTGAGAGGCGCCAACACAAGCCTTGATACGTCGTTGCTTGGCTGTGTTCCCCGCTTTAGCAACACTCAGCCATAGCAGGTGAGCAACCCAGTTGAGCGTGTGAGTGATTTGACGCACCTACAATTGCGCCACCATGAACCTGTCCTCCCTCACCGCCATTTCTCCGCTGGACGGCCGCTACGCCGCCAAGCTGTCTGCCCTGCGTCCCATCATGAGCGAATACGGCTATATGCACCGCCGTGTTCAGGTGGAGGTGACTTGGTTCATCGCCCTGTCGGATGCCGGCTTTGCCGAATTTCCCGCCCTGTCCGCGCAATCGCGCGACTATCTGCACGCTTTGGTTGCCAACTTCTCCGAAGCGGATGCCGACGCCATCAAGGCCATCGAAAAGACAACCAACCACGACGTGAAGGCCGTGGAGTACTGGATCAAGGCCCAGTTTGACGGCCATGCAGAACTGCAAAAATCCGCCGAGTTTGTGCACTTTGCCTGCACCAGCGAAGACATCAACAACACCAGCCACGCCCTGCAAATTCGCGTCGGTCGCGACACCGTGCTGCTGCCCGCCGTAGAAGGCATCATCGCCAAGCTGCGCGATATGGCTCACTTGTACGCTGAAGTGCCTATGCTCAGCCGCACCCACGGCCAGACCGCCTCCCCCACCACCGTGGGCAAGGAACTGGCCAACGTGGTCGTGCGTCTGCAAAAGGCTGCCGCCAACATCGCTGGCGTGAAGATTTTGGGCAAGATGAACGGCGCCGTGGGTAACTACAATGCCCACCTGTCGGCCTGGCCCGAGTTTGACTGGGAAACCTTCAGCCAAAACGTGGTGGAAGCCGCTGAGCCCAAGGGCCTGGGCATCAACTTCCAGCCTTACTCCATCCAGATCGAGCCGCACGACTACATGGCCGAGCTGTTTGACGCTATGGCCCGCACCAACACCATCTTGATCGACCTGTCGCGCGACATCTGGGGCTATGTGTCTTTGGGCTTCTTCAAGCAGCGCCTGAAGGCTGGCGAAATCGGCTCGTCCACCATGCCGCACAAGGTCAACCCTATCGACTTTGAGAACTGCGAAGGCAATCTGGGTATGGCCAACGCCATGCTCAAGCATCTGGCAGAAAAGCTGCCCGTCTCGCGCTGGCAGCGTGACTTGACCGACTCCACCGTGCTGCGCAACATCGGCGTGGCCTTTGGTTACACCACGCTGGCCTACGCCTCGCTGATGACCGGCTTGAACAAGCTGGAGCTCAATGAAGAGCGTTTGCAAGACGACCTGAACAACGCTTGGGAAGTGCTGGCCGAGCCTATCCAGACCGTGATGCGCCGCTATGGCGTGCAAGGTGCTTACGAAAAGCTCAAGGAAGTGACCCGCGGCAAGACGGTGTTGGCCGAAGACCTGCACGGTCTGATCAATGGTCTGGAAATTCCTCAGGCTGACAAAGACCGCCTGCTGGCGATGACGCCTGCTTCGTACATCGGCAAGGCTGCCGAACTCGCCAAGCGCGTTTAAAAAGGATAGCTGCTAGTCCTTGATATTCAAGTGCTTCAGCATCAAAGAGCTGCCAAACCTAAAATTTATTAGGGCTGGCAGCTCTTGTTTTTGATAGTTTTAAAAGGGCTGCCTGCGGGCAGAACGACAACGGAACCCCGCCATGGCCATCAAGTCCACCATTTTCAAAGTCAATCTGTCGATTGCCGACATTGACCACGGCTACTACGCAGACCACAACATGACGCTGGCCCGCCACCCCAGCGAGACCGACGACCGCATGATGGTCCGTCTGGTCGCTCTGGCGCTCAACGCTTGGAAGCTGCAAGACCTGTGCAACGGCGACGGCACGCTGGGCTTTGGCATTGGCCTGTCTGACCCGGACGATCCGGATGTGCACATCACCGACTACACCGGCCAAAAACGCCTGTGGATCGAAGTCGGCCAGCCCGACGAAAAGCCCATCACCAAGGCCTGCAACAAGTCTGACCACATGCTGGTCTATCCGTTTAACCACGCCGCTCACATTTGGTGGAAAGGCTTGGAAGGCAAACTGGCCCGCCAGAGCAAGCTCGAGATTCACTACATCGACTCCGAAATCGCCCAGCAACTGGGCTCTCTGGCCGAGCGCAGCATGCAGCTGCAAGCCACGATTCAGGAAGGCCAGCTAACGCTGTCGAGCAATCTGGGCACGGTGTTCGTCGAGCCTACGCGCTGGAAATAACGCCAATTAGCACTGAAATTAACCAATTTCAGTGATTCCCCAGTCCTTCGTCTCTGGTTACAGTTTCCAGCTGTAACTGCGGGTCGTTGATACGACCCGCTCTGGCAAGGTATCGCGAGGGATAGGGATGATGGCGTTTTCGTTTCAAAAATACTGGCTTGCGCCATTGATCGGCCTGTTGCTGCAGGCTTGCGGCGGCGGGGATAGCGCAGATGCCTGGAGCCCCGGCACCGATAGCAGACCGGCCGCAGGCACTGTAATGACACAGTTACCAGGCGCATCACAGCTGAACCTGCTGACCGTGCAGGCGGTGGATTTCCCGGATCGTGACCTTCCTGAAGCACCGATTACTGGTGCAGTCGCTACCCTCCAGCTCCCGGGTGACTTGGCCGACCAGTTGCTGACCGTGCGCGTTGGCAGAGTCAATGAAGAAGCCCGGTTGGCCGCCCAGCAAGAAGGCACTTCCATCGACACTTCGCAGGGCACTCCTGCCACGAATTACGGTCATTTGCTGCTAACAGGCAGGCAATTGCAGCAGTCTGGAGTCATCCTCAACCCTTTGAGTGATTACATCAGCCGGCGCACCGATGACTATGTCGAGCTGCAGACTCATGAGCGCATTCGCTACTATCAGGATGCCATGGCCACGGAGTTCATCCGCTCGGACCTGACCGGCGACGGCCTGGTCAACTTTGACGATGTGTTGGCCTTTAACCCCCAGTTGCCGCCCCATCTGCAGCGCATCACGTTTGATTACCTCAGCGCCATGCGCAGCCCTTTGTCCAGCGGCTTGACGCTGGAGCAGACCTATGCCCAAGCCCCTGAGCAGTTGGATGCAGCCTTGCTGGAGGCTTTTGACCCGCATGAAAGCGTCACCCCGCCCAGCCGAAGCAGTGCGACCTTAGGCAGTCTGCATATTGACGTGGACACTGGCGGCATCATCACTGTTGCAGAGTTGCCCCAAGTCAGACTCAATGACAGCAATCCGCGCATGATCTATCGCTACGACCGCAGCGCCCCGGCTGCGACGCTGACTTTGTATGCAACGCCTGACGAAGGCTGGAAGTTCGTGCGCTGGGCAGGTTGCCCTGAAGCGCTGACTGACGGTGGCTGCCGCATCGTCGCAAACGAGGACGCTCATGTGTCGGCCCAGTTCGGCCTGACCGAAAACACGCTGCTGGACGATGTACCTAGCCTCATCGAGCTGGACAGCCAAGGTGCCAGCTACGTGGCGCAGTACACCGGCGATGTGGTGGAGTTCAGCCAGGTCAGCGATCCGGCGCTGGTGCAAGCATTGACCCAGGCCAGCGTGGACACCGTGCTGGCCCGCTCCAGTGCTGAACATCCCTTGCAGCGCATCACAGAGATCCTGCCCGCCAACGTGGCCAACAACTGGCGCTTCAGACTCGAGGATGTGGATCCCGGCGAGGTATACAGCGCAGTTTCGGCCTTCGACTCAGGCGAAGTTGCCGTATTTGACGAAGTCGCTCAGGTGAAGATCACCCTCGACGGGCAAGAAGATCCGCAGTTGCAGCAACTGCAACAGCAGGCGCAGAAATTGCAAAGCCGCAGCCTAAGCAGCCCGAGCAGCCAGCTCAATGCCGCGCGCGATCTGGCAGTGTGGATTCCAGGCCATGGCCGCGCGATTCCGGCCGGTCATGGTTATTACCTGGTTGACGGCGGCAACGGCGGCTTTCAACTGCTTCGCAGTGAATCCGGCGTTCAGCTCAGCAGCGGCCAAGCTGCCGTGCGCAGCGTCGCAAGCGCCTGCGCGGCGAACCCCCTCGCACCAGACTGCACCTTGCTGAGCGTCAGCGCCAGCAGAAAGGCCAGAACACTGGCTGCAAGTGCTGCCAACTCTGCGAGCCCGGCCAAGTGCACCATGCTGCTCGATTTGCTGCCTGACCAGAAGCTGGGCTGCAATGTCAGTCTGCTGGAGATCAAGTTCCAGCAGGGCATCTTGGTTGGCAAGTTCAAGCTTGAAGGCAACCTCGCTGTTACGCCCTACGGCAGCATGTCGCTGCGCTGGATGCCGCTGCCAGTCTTTCCCTTCGCTGCAGTGGACTTCTCGGCCAATGGCCGTGGCGTGATTGATCTGACGGTCGGGGCCGAAGCTCTGGCAGGCGTGGGTTACAGCGGTCAGGCCTTCGGAGCGGTGGGTGTGAAGGATGACAAAGGCACCACGCAGTGGAACCCTCTGAGCTTCCCTGCTAACCAGAGTGCCGACAGCATGAGCGCCATGGCCAGTGGCGCGGGCGGCACTGCGCCGAGCACTGGCGTGGATCAGGCTGCAGCCCAGATGCCTGCGGGCAAGACCTCGGCCCCCGCTGAGCTCAAGCGCGTAAAGTCTGTCAGCGACACGAAGACACTGCTGGGCATTGAATTGCTGCTCAACCGTGCCAGCCCTGCGGGTGTTGTGTTTCCAGTCAAGCTTAAGGCTGGCATCACTGCCACGACCGAAGGGGCCATCGGGCTGCAAGTCAAGATGGCTAAACAGGTGCGCATGTTCTATGACATGGACGTCGACATCGGTGCACGCTGCAAGAAGGTGCTGAAAGTCACGCTGTGCTACGGCATCAAGATCCCGCAACGCGCCAGCGGCAATTTCAAGGTCAAGACTTATTCGAAGTTGAGCATGGGCGTTGTGGCCAACGGTGAGTTCTCGCCCGGCGTGCAGCTGGCCGTCACCGCTGGCCCACGCGGCGTGGCCGAAAGTCTGCTGGAAGGCAGTGCCGGAGCGTCCCTGCCTCTGGCGCTGGTGGGGCAGATCGGCGGCATGCAAGCGAGCAACTTTCCGCAGGACACCATCAAGCAACTGCCGCCAACATGCGGCATCACCGGCAAATCACTGGCCTTTGGCATGGATCTGAAACTGGCCGCCGCAGCCAAGCTCAAGCCTGGCATCGACGTAAAGCTGGGCAAAAAGCAAGTCAAGATCACCTTGCTGCCAGAAATCAAAATCTTTACCTTGGAGCACCGCATTCCACTCATTGCCACGACGCTGTACAGCTTCCCGGCGACGCCGGGCGGCTCAGGCTCTGAGCAGTGCCTGCCCGTCGAGCAGCGCTCCGCGTACTTGATGCCTAATGAGGTCTCATGGAATGCGGGCGGTCTTGACTGGGATCAGCTCAATCAGGTCGTGACTAAAACGCACCAACTCATCCGCGAAGATAACGGCAACCTTGTGCTGTACGCACTCAAGCGCGCCGGAGGCAGCGGTGGTGTGACGGGTAAATCAAAGGTCTGGGAAAGCGGTTTTACCGATCACCCGGGAGGGCGCATTGCCTTTGACCGCCACGCCGGTCGCCTGATCGCTTATGACCTGCGCGAGAAAGTGCTCAAGAAGTGGCCTGACGACAAGGCGGCCAAAAATCAGGTCGGCAGCAAGCTGGTGCTGACTAGCTCGGGCAAGCTGGAAATCCGCAACGCAAGCAACGTGCGGATGTGGTCCATCAACTAAATCAAGGAAATGGGTTGGTGGCTCTTTGCAGGGCTACCGCCAACCCCGTATTCTTGCCGCCGCTACCGCTGTCAGCGGCGGGTTGGAGCGGAAAACACCGCTCCGCCTTGTGTCTCACGGGCGCGCTCGGCATAGCGGTTAAAGCGCCATGAATCAGCCTCCAAGGTGATTCGTCGCCACACCACCCGCTTTTGGGCAGGCTCCATCGCCGGCCACAGTTGCACTTCTTCAAAGCTGCGCCCACAGCCCTTGCATTTTTCATCGCCTTGGCTGGTAGAACAAATGGCAATGCAAGGCGTATCGGGCATGGTGTCAAACCAAACCAACCAAGCCGCCATGGCATAGGTCGGGAAGCCTTCTACCGCCACCTCATGCTCACGCGCATAAATCATCAGCGCATAGACGTCAGCCAGCGCACGCACTTCGGGTGCCAGCAGCACACCATCGGGTGATGGGGTGCGACCTCTCCAGTAGTTGATGGCAGCTTCAATGTCGGTGATGTGGATGGCAGTCATGGAAGAGTAAGGCTTGAACGCAGGAATCATAAGCCGCTGCCTGATCGTTTGCGCTGACAAGGTTGCTCTTGTTCCAATAGCAAGAAGTCAGCCTGCAGCAATGACTTCAAAAGCCTTTGGCTTTATAAAACCTGTGGCAAAGCTGGGTTTTGTGACTTGCCTTCAACGGCGCACTGTGTTGAAATCCCTGCCTTCGAAGGGGAGTAGCTCGGCCAGAATCGCGATATGCTGGCAGCGGACTGGTCGTCAATACGAAGCTTCACGCTTCCGGCCATTCGGATTGCAGCCATGCTGCATTTGAGCAAGACCTTTGATAGGCCTACGATGGTCGATCAAAGCGATTCCCCGAGCCTGGTTTTTCCTCGCCCGGATAGCTTTTGACTGACGTCGCAAAGGTCAATTGACAGCGGTAGCTAGTGAAGCGTTTGCGCCACACTAGCTCGGCAACATTGGATAACGAGGAAAACAACACATGGACTTCGACTTTCTAACCCACACGCCCTTTTGGATTGCGTTGGGGCAGATCATCATCATCGACATCTTGCTAGGTGGCGATAACGCCGTCGTGATCGCGCTGGCTTGCCGCAAGCTGCCCGCTGAGCAACGTCGCAAGGGCATCATCTATGGTACCGCTGGCGCCATCGTGCTGCGAATCATCCTGATTGCCTTCGCAATGGTGCTGCTGGCACTGCCATTCCTCAAGGTCGTTGGTGCCATCTTGCTGATCTGGATTGGCGTCAAGCTGCTTGCTCCTGATGACGAAGGTCACGACAACATCCAAGGCAGCGACAAGCTGTTTGCCGCCATCAAGACCATCATCATTGCTGACTTGGTGATGTCTGTGGACAACGTGATCGCCATTGCCGGCGCCGCACAAAGCTCTGGCGAACACCAAATGCTGCTGATTGTTCTGGGTCTGCTGATCTCGGTGCCAATCATCGTTTGGGGCTCGCAGCTGGTTATCACGCTGATGGAACGTTTCCCCATGATCATCGTGGCTGGCGGCATGCTGCTGGGCTGGATCGCTGGTGGCATGTTCGTAACCGACCCCGTTTTCGTCAACACCGAAAAGTGGCTGTGGATGCCTAAGCTGGGCACAACCGACGCGCAAGGCTTGGCTGATATCTCCAGAACCCTGTACTGGTCCGCTCACATCGGTGGCGCACTGCTGGTGCTGGCACTGGGCAAGTACATCGTCAGCCGCCGCCCCGCTGCGCCTGCTGCTCACTAATTCAGCATCTGCCTGAAAATTCGTGAAGTTTGCGGAACTGTCCGCAACTTCACGAATCACATTGCATTCAAGTCGGCATATCGCATTCCGGTATGCCGCACCCTTCAACCTTCGTTCCAGTTAGGACGCACTTTGAACCCCATCATTGTTTACGTGGATGACGCCACATACGCCCAGCCAATGCTCGAAGCACTTGCGGGATCTAGCCAAGCGGCTTCTTCTCACTGGTTGCTCGTTGCCTGCGCTCCGCGCATGACTCATCGAGTGAGCAAGTGGGTGAGCCACCGCGCCCGCGAAAATTGGCGCGGTAAATGGGCAGACAAGCTGTTTACAGCCGTGATGCCTGTGATGACGGCAAACGGCGGCAAAGTCACGCCAGTTCTTGCCAAGGGCCCCCTGACCGAGTTGGTCGCCGAGTTGCAACAAGAATATGGCGCCGCCCAAATTATTGATGCACGCCGCCCCAAGCAAGAGGTCGCGCAGGCAGTTCCTGCCAAACAAGGCCAAGCAACGACCAAGGGAAGTCGCTGGAACTTGCCAGGCACCATGGCTGGTATTGCCGCCATGATGGGCTTTGTGATTGACGATTCACTCTCAATTTAAGAGCTGAACTCGCCCTGTAATAAGCCTTGTGCGGCAAAAGCCTCGCAAGGCTTTTTTCATGCTCTTTTAAACATGCTTGGGCCAGGCAAGCGACCTGCTGCTATGCTGGACAGCATGAAAATCATCGTCAAATGGCTTCTTTGTGCCGCAGCGTTGCTGGCGGTTACTTACATCTATAGCGGTGTGCAGGTGCAGAGCTTTGGCTCGGCCATGATTGCCGCCTTGGTGATCGGCCTACTCAACACCATTGTTCGCCCCGTTTTGGTCATCCTGACCCTGCCTGTGACCATCATCACCGTGGGCCTGTTCCTTCTGGTGGTCAATGGGTTGATGTTCTGGATGGCATCGGGACTGCTGGGCGGCTTTCACGTCGCCAGCTTCTGGGCGGCCATGCTGGGCGCGCTGATTTACTCAGTGCTCGGCCTACTTATTGATCGACTTGTCGCTCAACTGTTCTCTGAGTAACTCATTCACGGCACGCAAGCGCGTGTCGATGATGGAGGCCTCGAAGTAATCCGCCTTGGCCCCCGCCTTGCGGGACAAGTCTTGAGCTGCCTTAAAACGGTCTACCGCTGCTGCATAGTCATAGCGGGCCACCTGCGCCTCCGCCTCAGCGCGCAGCGCCCGCAACTCCTGCCCCTGACTACGCCATACAAGGGCCAGCGCCTGCCATGCACCAGCGTCACGCGGGTGGTCTGTCACCCATGACTGTAGTGGGCTGCTCATCGTGCCCGCCTGATTGAGCTCGAGCTGAATATCGGTCTTCAGCAGCAGCTCGGGCCTGCGCGGGGCAACTTGCTCCACTACATTGATGGTTGCCAAACTCGGCCCCGCTGCATTGCCACTGGCTACCGTCTTGGGCGCCGCTTGTGGTGGATTGCTGGACTGCAATGGCAAGGCTGCCAACGCAGCTTGCGCATTGCCTGCCTTGAGTTCCATCTCAGCATTCAACCATTTGGCTTGGATATTCGCCTGGGCATTACTCGCTGTCGCAGAGAGCAAACGCTGCACCATCTCGCGTGCAATAGCCCAATCGCTCAGATACATGGCGCTGAGCGTGGCTGCATACAACTGCGCAACTTGCTCGGTCTGCGCAAGGGCAGAGAAGCTGCTAGAACGCGGCAACATTGCCCATTCACGACGAACCTCTGCCGCTGGGTTTGAAATCACCCGAGCGCGAGCAGCCATCATCACATGCTCCAGTGTCGGTTTCGGATCGGCAGCACGTTTGCCGGGGGAATGCGTGCATCCATATCCGCAATACGCTGTGTGGTCAGCGGGTGGCTGCGCAAATAAGGCCAGCTGCCGTTGTCATTCAAACGGCTCGCCTGCTGCAGCTTGCCAAACATGCTCACAAAACCTTGAGGCGCAAAGCCAGCGGGAGCCATGAGGCTGTAGCCCATGCGGTCAGCCTCACTTTCCATAGCGCGCGAGAAATTGAGCTGGTTTTGCATCATGGCGGCCGGCCCACCCATCATGATGGCCATCGCCGCATCAGGGCTGCGCGTCGCTGCCAAAGCGCCCAGAAGCATGGACGCGAGCATTAACGGTGTCTGCTTGCCCTGCTGCGCCATCATGCGAGCAATGTGCCGCTGGGTGATGTGACTGGTTTCATGGGCGATCACCGATGCCAGCTCATCGCCACTGCTGACGACGCTAATCAGTCCCAAATACACACCCATGTACCCACCGGGCAAGGCAAACGCATTGACCTGGCGGTCTTTGCCCAGAACCAGCGTCCAGGCAAAGCGCTCTTGCAGTTCAGGCGACAGCTCACCATTTTTGCGCGCTGCATCTTGCAAATGCAGCCACATCGCTTCGACATACTCCTGCAGTACCGGGTCATCCAGATAGTCCGGGTCCCGGTAAAGCTGCTTGGCAATAGAGTCACCCAGCCGGCGCTCATCGCCGGTAGTCAGCGAAGATGCGCCATCGCCCAAGGTCGGCAAACCCACCGCATGCGCAGAAGACATCAATGGAGATAAGAACTGGGCTGCTATTAAAAAAGAAGCTGTCAGTGCTTTTAGCGTATGGACTTTAGGCAGTTTTTGCATCAAAAATGGCATGGCAATCACGGCATGGCCAGCATTCAGCCCCCTGAGCTGCTAGCAGTTCAACACCCCACTATGATGCCCTGATTGATGTCAGCGGCGGCATTTCAGCCTGTTACACACAGGTAAAGCTGCCAGCGGCCCTCTCCAGCCCTCTACTAATCAGCCGAGTCTGCACACAGGCGAGGCTGAAGGAAAGCACAGACCATGTCCTCTCTCACCCACTTCGACGCCCAAGGCCAAGCCCATATGGTGGACGTTGGCGACAAGCCAACCACCCACCGCATCGCAGTCGCAGAAGGCCGCATCACCATGAAGCCCGAAACGCTGGCCATTGTGCAGGCCGGTACCGCTAAAAAAGGCGACGTACTTGGCGTCGCCCGCATCGCCGCCATCATGGCCGCCAAAAAGACCAGCGACCTTATTCCCTTGTGCCACCCTCTGGCCCTGACCCGCGTGGCTGTGGAGTTTGAACTGCTGCCCGAATCCAACTCCGTACTCTGCACTGCCACCGTCGAATTAAAAGGCCAGACCGGTGTGGAAATGGAAGCCTTGACTGCCGTGCAAGTCGGTTTATTGACTATTTACGATATGTGCAAGGCTGTGGATAAGGGGATGGTGATGGAGGGGGTGCGGGTGCTGGAGAAAAAGGGAGGCAGGTCGAGCAGTTGGACGGCTTAAAAGGGGATTGTGTAAGCCCTATTAGATAAAGCTTGTAACGAAAACAAGCTTTTCTTGCGAGAGCAACTGTAAGGGATTGTCTGCATAAAGTGTAGAAGCTCCGATCTGATCTGACAGCTGCTCCCAGTTTCGACTGGGCGGGTTGTCAGATTAATTCTGGAGCTGTTGCACAAATCCAGTTTGAGGCGAGTTATCCCAAACCCTAGCCGTGGCTATGCCACACCTACCGTCTGAGGATGGCCCAGTTCAGTGAATCGATTCAATATGGCCGCCCGAATATGCAGTTCATTGACTTGGCCCTCAAAGGTACAGTACATCACGCGTTCACCCAATCGCTTGATGCAGTTTATTTTGGTTTCCACCAAACTTCGCCGGAGTTAGCCACTCCAGCGTTTCCAAATATTTTGCCCTAACCGTCTGCATGCAGCGATTGCAGCATGCAGACGGTTAGGGCAGTTCCTTTGTGTATTTGGGCATTTTCACGAGGCTGAATAATTGGGGTAGCTCCTCAGCGCATCACAGCGTCATAGGCTGGCTGTGTGTCATAAGCGCCATCGCCCCTTAGAAATCTCTAGCACTTCATTCTCAGGCAACTGCATAAGCAAATTAGGTACCACTGCGGAATCACTCACGTTATTGGAGGTCGCGACTGATAGTTGAAATTTTCAAGGTTAAGGTGCCCTAAACCATTCTTTTTAGTTTTTTGCTATAGAAGGGTAATTAGGTAAATGGTCATACTTCAACCTTAAATTATTCCAATTATTTTCTGAATCGCTGCAATTAAAAGAGCTAGATGTTTTGCATATTCTAATTAAGGAATTAGTTGCATCTTGCGGTCTATTATTTAGCCCCGCAGCAAGTGCATAGCGAAATAAAGCTGGTGCATGTCCATATCTTTCAGAAATTTTCCTCATCCATTCCAATTGTTCTTCAGACATATTCTCTTTGGCTGTCGTTCTTGCAAATAATATGTAGTTTTTCTGTTGGTCAAATAATTTGATATTATTCACATTTTTGTCATTCGCATCAATAACCAAACCACGATCTTCAAGTCGAAGATTTTGCACATTGCTTTCAACATTTAAATAGTCGTAACCAACCCATATTAAACAGCTTAATAAAATGCTCGGAGCAATTAACTTTCTGACAAATACGTTGTTGATCTTAAAATATTTTGCATCACTCTTTTTTTTCTCTATTGATCCAAGAAGAAAGCTAAATGGCATTAAAAAATAGGCATACTCAAGTGGAAATTCCAGCATTGAATGCACGAGAAAGCAACTAAGAAATAGAACCACAAACTTATCAAATATATCTGTTTTAAAAAAAACAAATTTACAAAGCCATTTTATAATAATGGCAAATAATAATAACGAAATCGGTATTCCATTCCATATTATGACATCAAGAATTAAATTATGAGTGTGTTCAATAAATTCGTGTGTTGAAGGGTAATTGGTTACAGTTTTTGCCAATGCAACTGAAACTTGATTCCATCCATAACCAAACCACGGCGCCATAAAAATAGCACTGATCGCTGTTTGCCAGTGAATATAGCGAGTGCCTATTGATGCTTTATCTTTTCTTAACTCGGAAAATTCAAGAAAATCACTTGTAATTGGTAGAAAAATATACCATATTGCAAGAAATATAATTAGCGATGCAATAAAAAAATATATAAGCCTTTTATTATTGTTGTAAAAAACAAGACCTAATATAAAAAAAACTATCAATTCTAAAAAACCAGCCCTAGATTGCGCAAGTGCTAACCCCCATGCAAAAAAAATCAACAATACTACTGTTATAGATGTTCCTATATCGCGTTTATAGTAAAGATAAAATATTCCACAAAAATTCAACATTATAAAAGTAGCAAATTGATTTGGCTGTGCAAAATTTGCATATACACGTCCATTAAATGGCACATGAACTGAAAATAGTCCCAAAGAATCGACGGAGAGCCACTGTCCTAGGGCCACCCACATAGATATCAATCCCGCGATCAGTACGAAAACTGCAAAATATTTATATACTTCATCCTTTCCTCCCAAAAAATTAAAACCTATACATGCAGCCAAAGCTGCTAAAAAAATATATAAAAAAACTACTATGGCATCTCCTTTAAAATAAATTAATCCAAAATAATATTGAAAAATAGGAATAATTGAAACAGCAAGAAAAATTATTGAAATAAAAGGGACTTCAACTTGGCCTCTATTTAATAAAATTACAAAAGAAATTACTACTGCTGCGCAGGCAACCCAATCTGAATGGAATGCCAACCATGGGAAATAGTGATTTGAAACAAGCCAAGAAATCGCGAGCAACGCATAAAATGCGTATATATTTAAATTTTTTCTCATAGCATTCTCAAAAAAAAAGAGCGTCATAGACGCTCTTTTTTTCTTTATATAGCCCTACTTAGAGAGCCATAAAAATTATCCGCGGCAAGATGCTGGCAAATATTTCGTCAGGGTAGTTGCATCAGCAGCCAAAGGACCACATTTCCAAGAAGCAATGGGATCGCCCACTGCCGCCACAGCAGTACCGCTTGCCAGCAGTGGGGTCATCACGATCGACTTGCCAGCAGCGGCTTTCAACGAAGCATCATTAGTAGCCAAAATAGTGATAACGCCAGCTGCACTAGTTGTCACAGATTGCACATACTTTGTTGCTCCAGTACCAGTTGCACTACCAACTTCACAACCCCATGCATTGGCTGCAGGCAATGAAGAAGAAGTTTGATATACCTCAGTCACAGCAGTACGGCAAGTGGAGCCAGCCAGAATTGCTTCTGACAGCTTTGCCCGCACTGTGTAATCCTGATAAGCAGGCAGAGCCACGGCAGCCAGAATACCGATAATCGCCACAACGATCATCAGTTCGATCAGGGTAAAACCCTTTTGGATAGAACGCTTCATAAAAGACTCCTAGGTTGGTTAAGTATTTCTATATTAGCAATCAACGTGCCAACTTTTGAGCTAACGGCAGGCTTGCAAAGATGACATGTTTTGCTACATCTGCTGACAGTGGGAGAACATTTTTGGCGCATCTGTCAGAAAAGATGACAAATTTGTCAGCTCAAATGTCAGAGATTCTTATTCCACTACAAAGCGCATGGAGCTGCCTGCTAAGTCCACCGTATCGCCATTGAGCAGCGGTACAGACAGCGGGCCGACCACCTGGCCATTGAGTTTCAGGTCTTCACTCGCACCTTCAAGCTGAGTCAGCACAAAGCCGTGTGGCTTTTGGGTGATGGAGGCGATGGCTACACCTGGCTTGCCCAAGGTGGTAACTACCTTAAACAGTGGAACTTCCTTGCCTTGCAGGCTACCGCTGAGCATGCGAATGACGGCATGGCGTTCTGGGAGCGCAGAAAGGGAGCCCTGAATGGTGGAGGCAAAGCTGGAAATCTCGCCAAATCCTGAAGGCGTGGCCAGTTTGGCGTAGTCACTGTCGGCTTCTTCAGAAATATGAGCCAGCACCTTATTAATGGCAGCTACGGCCGGTGTGTCTGCACCCTCAGCGGTGCTATCTAGAAAGCGAATTTTGTAGCGGCCGATGTCCAGTAAGTCGCCATTGAGCAATTGTTGCTTCTGAATAGCGCGACCGTTCACGTAGGTGCCATTGGTGCTGCGCAGGTCTTCGATGCTGACTTTGCCGCCAGAGAGAACGATCACCGCATGCTCGCCGCTGACGGCCAGATTTTCGATCACGATGTCGTTGTAAGGACGACGGCCTAGAGTCGTACGCTCCTTGGTGAGCTTCGCTTCTTTGATAACAGCACCATCGATTGAGATGACCAAGGTTGGCATGCACGAAGCTCCTGAGGAAACGCCAAGTTCAACTTGGCTCTACTAACTGTATTGTTCACACTGTACGTGCGATTGGACGCAAAGTCACCAATCGTAACGACTGTGATTCTCTACCGCATGTCGCATCTTATGGCACGAAATACATGGGATGGCGACTTCTGATTGAATTTATCAACAGTGCATTTGCAAGCAGGATACATGCCGACTTTTGCATCAAAAGTAGACGGCTTGCTCAACTCCGATAAGTACGCGATGGACTGACCCTTGCCGCGCAGCATTACAGCAGCGTAGCGCCTACCCAATCACCCGAAGTCACCAACTGTCGCGCGCAGTCCATTAGCACCACGCGGGCGGCCAGAGCTGCTGGGGATAGTTCGTCGTCCGACAGGCTACATAACGCGGCTTTGCGGCGTACGGAATCGTCGGCGATTTGCGACCACTGAAAGTGCTCGGCGGCGTCGCGGTACATGCCGACAGCTGACCAAGGCTGGACGGTGGCACCCATGCCAGCGTCTACGGCTTCCATCAGTAGGGTGAGCGAGTCGATTTCCATGGCCATCTGCGACTGAAAACCCGCGCTGGTGAACGAGGCCATGATGGAGCTGCGCAGGCCGTGGCTGCCTGACGGCAGGATGAGCGGCACTTGCTGCAACTGCTGCAGGCTGATGGGCACTTCGTGCTCGATTTGCGGCGCCACTGGTTGCTGGCGAGATTGGATGAGAAAGAGTCGTTCTTCTAGCAGCTGCATCACGCTCCAGCGGCGGGCGGATTGCGTATCAAAAAGAATAGCTAGATCCAGTTGTCTGGCATTGAGTAGACTCGTTAAATGACCTGAAAGTGCGGACACCATGTGTAGGCGCACATCGGGGTAGCGCTCGCGCATGGCGCGCATCAGCGGCAGGCCCAGCACATTGGCGATGGTTGGCGACAGTCCCATGCTGACAGCGCCCGACAGCCTTGCCTTCTGAGCGGCGTGAATAGCCTGTGCGGCATGGCGCAGCGTAAGCTGGGCTTCATGAAAAAAGGCCAGCCCGGCCTCGGTGGGGGTGACTCCGCGCGGTGTGCGCTGCAGCAGCCGGGTGCAGAGTTCAGACTCCAAGCGGCTGATTTGCTGGCTGAGTGCTGACTGCACCAAGTCCAAATCCAGCGCTGCGCGGCTCATAGAGCCGAGTTCAACAATCCGTACAAAGTAGCGCAACTGGCGCAATTCCATGGCAAATCCTCACACTCGCAGCAGTTGGCGGTCGCTGGGATAATCGCATACCTATGAGCAATAAGCAGCGTGTTGTGGTTGGTTTGTCGGGTGGTGTGGATTCCGCCGTGACTGCCTATCTTTTGAAAAAGCAGGGCCATGAGGTGGTCGGCATCTTCATGAAGAACTGGGAAGATGACGACGACAGCGAGTACTGCTCGTCCAACATCGACTTTGTGGATGCCGCTGCCGTGGCCGATGTGATCGGCATCGAGATTGAGCATGTCAATTTCGCCGCTGACTACAAGGACCGCGTGTTCGCCGAGTTCCTGCGCGAATACCAGGCAGGCCGCACGCCCAACCCCGACGTGCTGTGCAATGCTGAGATCAAGTTCAAAGCCTTCCTAGACCACGCCCTGCGACTGGGCGCAGAGAAGATTGCCACCGGCCACTATGCGCGCGTGCGCCAGAACCCCTATACGCAGTTGTTTGAGCTGCTCAAAGGGCTGGATAACAGCAAGGACCAGAGCTACTTTCTGCACCGCCTGAATCAGGCGCAGCTGTCAAAAGCCATGTTCCCTGTGGGCGAGCTGGAAAAGACCGAGGTGCGCCGCATTGCTGAAGAGATTGGCCTGCCCAATGCCAAGAAGAAGGATTCCACCGGTATCTGCTTTATCGGTGAGCGCCCATTTCGTGACTTCCTGAACCGCTACATCAGCAAAGAGCCCGGTCCGATTCTTGACGACCGCAACCGCAAGCTGGGTAAGCATGTGGGCCTGTCGTTCTATACGCTGGGTCAGCGCTCGGGTCTGGGAATTGGCGGTGTGAAGGAAAAGGGCGCTGAGCGCGGCGCGGGCGACCATGCGCCGTGGTTCGTCGCTCGCAAGGATATGGACAAGAACATTTTGCGTGTGGTGCAGGGGCACGACCATCCGCTGCTGCTGTCCCATGCTTTGGTGGCTGACCAAATTAGTTGGGTGGCAGGCCATGCACCGGCTGAGGGTGTGCAATACGGCTCCAAGACCCGTTACCGCCAGCCTGATTCGCCAGCGCTGATTTCTCAGGCGACGGCTGATGGCTTCCGTCTGGACTTTCCAGAAGCGCAATGGGCGGTGACTCCCGGTCAATCGGCGGTGCTGTATGACGGTGATGTCTGCTTGGGCGGCGGCATCATCGCGCAGGTCGATCCTAAAGCAGCTTCGTAATTGAAGGACGTGCACTTGATGGCCTACTAGCGAACAGAGGCAGAGGAGCACATTCTCTGAGAGATAGGTGCTTTAGTGCAGCAAACCGCGTGCTCTTGCTTCGCTGACAGCCTTGGTGCGTGATGGCACGGCCAGCTTGCGGTAGATGTTCTTCACATGACACTCCACCGTATAGCGCGAGAGAAAAAGTGATTCGGCAATTTCTCGGTTAGTCATGCCGTCGGCCACCAGCTTGAGAATTTGAATTTCCCGGGTACTCAGCACTGCTTCAGGGGGCACGTCTTTTTGCGCCTCGGCAGAGGTGGGGGCTTGCAACTCGGTGATGATGCGCCGTGCAATAAACGGATCAATCGGCGCGCCACCGCGCAGCACGCTGCGAATGGAGAGCATGACCTCCAAGTCGTCGCGCTCTTTAAGTACGTAACCATTGGCTCCAGCGCGCAGGGCCGAGAGAATGGCGTCCTCAGTACTCCAAGCCGAGATGACCAGAATGCCCATGCCGGGGTCGGATGCCCGCAATTGGCGAATCAGGTCAATGCCGTTGCCATCTGGCAGGCCTAAGTCGACGAGTGCCATGGCAACCGGGTTCTCTTCCACCTGGGCACGAGCCTGCGCCAGACTGGCCGTAAAAATGAGAGCGTCATCTTCATAGCCCAAGCTGCGCAAAATGCTTTCTAGACGATTGCGAATCAACGGTTCGTCTTCCACCACGATCAAGGGACTGGGGAGAGTGGATTCAACGGGGATGGGGAAGCGGCCGGGCATGAAGAAATCAATCTTTATATTTACGTATCCAACTGTTACCGAATTCCGGTGCACTGGGAATCACTGAAAACTGGTAATTTCAAAAACGTTTCAGGGTGACAAAAAAGTCTTTACGGGCGCTAACCGCGCGGCTGAAACAAAAACGCCCGCAATGAGAGCGGGCATTCTTCATTGGTAGACCGAGGACGGGTTTACAGGAATGAGTAAAAGCAGCGGAAATTAATTTTTCGCTCGCCCCAGAACTCTGCCGTGTCACGGAACACATCGAGCAATTGCTCGCGCACTTCTTTGTCGAACTTGGCCGTGGTGGGGATTTGGTCAAGCACGACGACAAAGCCGGGCTGTGGACCGGATTTGTGTATGGGATCGGTCATGCAGTCATACAGCGCATCCCAATTCTTGCCAAAGTGCGCTGGCAGGAAAAATTGGGTGGCCAGCAACTCAAAAATATCCGCCTTGGTCTGCGCGTGTGCCAAGTTGGCATAGAGAAAATGCGCTCCTAAAGTCTCTGCGGCGGCTTGTAAGTCAGTGGTGCGATAGGCGCGGATGGACTGCACAATGTTTGTGCGAACATTGCGCAGGGGTGTATCCGACGGCTTACGAAGTGGCGTGTCCATCTCCGTGATTCTTTCTAAAAACATCAAAACTGTTGACAGCAGCACAGCGGGCAGATCTGTAGGCGATCTGCGCAAACCTTGGCTGCGGACTTCAAAAGGGCTAAAGCCGGTGGATAAAAGGCTCGCAGGCCGTCTTCAAAGTTCATGGGACGATCTGCTGAAAACTGTTGTAGTGGTCGCCGGTGTAAAAACAGGCATCGGGCAGTTGCGGCTCTCGTCCCCCGCAAACAATACGCCGCGCACCGCGGTTTCTGGCTACAGGGGTGCGTACCGTGTATTCGCGGTAATAGCCTCGTGACTGGCGGGGCAGTATGCGTTCGCGGTTGCCGAAGACTGAGCCATCTTTGTCGCTGCTGAAGGGGCCACCCTTCAGGATGCGGCCATAGGTGGTGCGGCCATCGCGCGGCAAGTCATCCAGCGCAATCGCTTCAAAACCGGGGACGGTGAGTTGGGCCTCAGGCGCTTTGAACGCCAACGCCGCTGGCGAGGTAAGCGCAAAAGCGGCACCCAGCATCAACGCTAAACCCGTTTGGTACACCTTGGCTGCAGCGGCCTTGAGCATTCACTAAACCTTTCCGAATCTCAGATAAGGCCTGAAATTTCGACCCGTAAGTGTGACGGATAGGCATCAAAATTGCAAGGTGTGCCTGTTTTTTGTGCAGCGCGATGCGGGTTGTGAATAGTCGGTGAATGGGTTTTTCACAGCGGCTTAAAACCAAGCCCTGCAGGCATAGGGCGTGCAGGGCTTGGGTGGGTGAAGGTTTTATTCGCCGTGGGCGGCAATTTCGGCGTCCACATCTTTGTGGGTTGTCGTAATGGTGGCCGATGGTGCTTTGTCCAAAAGGCTGAACACTACGATTGCGATAGCAGACAGTACAAAGCCTGGAACGATCTCATAGAGTTTGAACCACTGGAAATGCTGCCAGACCAGCACGGTGACGGCGCCCACAATCATGCCGGCCAGTGCACCGTTGCGTGTCATACGGCCCCACAGCAGCGAGATCAGCACCAGCGGGCCAAAGGCCGCGCCAAAGCCGGCCCAGGCGTTGCTGACCATGCTCAGCACCTTGGCGTTGGGGTTTTGGGCAATGATGATGGCGATCACAGCAATGGCAAACACCATGGCGCGGCCAAACCAGACCAGTTGCTTTTGGCTGGCGTTCTTGTTCAGGAAGGTCTTGTAGATATCCTGCGTCAGTGCGCTGGAGCACACCAGCAACTGGCATGACAGGGTGCTCATCACGGCAGCCAGCACGGCGGCCAGCAGCACGCCGGCAATCCAAGGGTTGAACAGCAGTTTGGCGACTTCTAGGAAGACGTTTTCGCTGTTGGCGTTCACGCCAGCGGCCAAATCAGGGCGGCTGGCAAAGAAGGCGATGCCGAAGAAGCCCACGGCCACAGCGCCGCCCAAGCACAGCATCATCCACGCCATGCCAATGCGGCGGGCGCTAGGAATGGTTTTGACCGATTCTGCCGCCATAAAGCGAACCAGGATATGTGGCTGGCCGAAGTAGCCCAAGCCCCATGCCAACAGCGAGATGATGGCAATGGCGCCATGGCCCTTGAACATGTCGAAGGCCCCGCTGCGGGCGCTTTCGATGATGGCGGTGCTGGCTCCCACGCCACCATCGGCGTAAATCACCATCAGCGGGGCCAAAATCAGGGCGGTAATCATCAGTGCTGCTTGAATGGTGTCGGTCCAGCTCACGGCCAAAAAGCCGCCGATGAACACATACGCCATGGTGGCGATGGCGCCTACCCACAAAGCGGTGTGGTAATCCATGCCGAACATGGACTCAAACAGACGGGC
Organism: Comamonas sp. Y33R10-2; assembly: GCF_019355935.1. Lineage (NCBI taxonomy): Bacteria > Pseudomonadati > Pseudomonadota > Betaproteobacteria > Burkholderiales > Comamonadaceae > Comamonas > Comamonas sp. Y33R10-2. The sequence goes on along the minus strand of NZ_CP079925.1, from coordinate 2,513,808 downwards.
ACCGGCCACCACGCCAGAGGCGCAGTAAATGGTGAAGAACACCAAAATCACCAGCGCGGTGACGATGCGCAGCAGGCTGCTTTTGTCTTCAAAGCGGTTGGTAAAGTAGTCGGGCAGAGTCAGTGCATTGCCCACCTTCTCGGTATAGACGCGCAGGCGCGCCGCTACAAAGCGCCAGTTCAGCCACGCGCCAATGCACAGACCAATGGCAATCCAAGAGGCAGACAGCCCTTGGGTAAACACCGCGCCGGGCAGGCCCATGAGCAGCCAGCCGCTCATATCCGATGCGCCAGCTGACAGGGCTGTGACCACGGGGCCCAGACTGCGCCCGCCCAAAATATAGTCAGACAGGCTGGATGTGGCTTTGTAGCCAGCCCAGCCGATGAGCATCATGCTCAGCAAATAGATGGCAAAGGTGACGATAGTTGGCGTATTGGCGGTCATGTCGGCTCCGGGTCTTGACATTGCGCTATCAACATGTGAGTGTCATGTTGAGCGATGAATGCGCAAAAACAAATCCGCCAAGAGGCCTCCTGGTGAGAGGTAGCCCGGCGGATGTTAGGCCTCAATTGGACCAGCTATTCGACAGCCCAGTAGCGTATGTGGCTGAAAGAGGATGCTTACTTGGCTTCAGGCGCTGCGTTCAGCGGAGCATTGGGTGGCGTACTCAGAGGCACATTAAGAGGAGCAGCGGGCGGCAGGCTCGTGCCTATATCGCTCCAACTCGAAGGCGTTGGCGTTTGATTTGGTGCTTGTATCGGTGTTTTGGCAGGGCTGGTTGCTGCATCGTTAGGAGCTAAGCCGGGGCTGCTCTCCAAGTCGGATGGTGATGCGGTGCCCGGCGCAGCTTGTACCCCGCTGTCCGGTGGTGACGAGGGCGTGCTTTCCACCACGTCGGCATCGCCGCTCTTGCTTGGCGGCGTTGTGGCGGCTGGCGCAACCTGTTCAGGCTTGTCACTGTCCTTTTCGTCGCTGCTGCCCCATTGATTGACCTTGTCGCGCAGGCCTTCTACCAAGCTGCTCCACCAGTGCGTGGTGTTGGGCTGCGTAAAGTGGGCCTTGGCGTTCAGCATGGGGCTGCGTAGTGCGCGGGACATGAAGTCGCCCACCATGGGCAGGGCGCTGCGCGAGCCTTGGCCCCACTGGTCGCTTTTGAGGGTGATGCGCGAGTCGTTAAAGCCCGCCCACGCGCCGGTCACGATTTGGGGGTGCATGAGCAGGAACCAGCCATCGGCATTGCCCTGCGTGGTGCCGGTTTTGCCCGCTACATCCGCGCGAATACCGTATTGCTTGCGAATAGCGCGGCCTGTGCCCTTGTCGATCACGGCGCGCATCATCTCGATCAGGCCGTAGTTTTCCTCTTCATCCCAAACCACATCGGGCTTGGGCGGGGTGAACTCAGCCAGCAACTCTCCATCCGCGTTCTCAATACGAGTCACCAGCTGCGGGGGAATGAATCGGCCTGAATTGGCAATGCTGCCGTAGGCGTTGACCATCTCCAGCAGCGTGACCGGGCTTGAGCCCAAAGCCAGCGAGGGCACAGCCTCTAGCGGGCTTTGGCGCACGCCCAAGGCGCGAGCCAGTTTGATGACGCGGTCCATCCCCACTTCTTGGCCCAGCTTGGCAGTGATGGTGTTTTTGGAATAAGCCAGTGCATCGCTGAGCTTCATCGCTACGCCCGTGGGCTCTGTGGCGTCGCTGGGGCTCCAGACCTCGCCGCCCGGTAGCTGAATTTCAATCGCTTCATCCTTGCGCGTATCGTCGGGCTTGGCGCCTTGTTGCAGCGCTGCGCCATACACAAAGGGCTTGAAGGTGGAGCCGGGCTGGCGGCGGGCCTGCGCCACATGGTCAAACGCATCTTGCGCATAGTCGCGGCTGCCGACCCAGGCCAGCACGGCGGATGTGCGCGGGTCCATGGCCAAAAAGCCGGCCTGAACGCGGGTCTTGTCCTCGCGCAGCTTCTTCATGAAGGCCTTGTCGGACAGCAGCTTCTTGATGGCTTCTTCTTCGTTGATCGCGTCGGCTTTGCCCGTGCGGGTGAGCTTGCGGAACTCATTGCTCTCGCGCACCAACTGCTGGACCAGTGCGCTGTCGGCATTCCAGCCGTCACGGCGGCTCCAGTTGGTGTTGGCAATGCCTTGCAGCGTATTCATTTGGCGGCTCACCGCCTGCTGCGCCCAGTTTTGCAGGCGCGAGTCGAGCGTGGTGCGCACCACCAAACCATCGGTGTAGATGTTGTAGTCGTTCTTGTCCGCCCATGCGATAAGCCATTTGCGCAGTTGCTGCGAAAAGTGCGGCGCCATGCCCGTGGGCTCTTCCTGGCGCTCAAAGTCCAGACGCATGGGGCGTTTTTTCAGGCGCTCGAACTCGTCGTCCTTCAACTCGCCGCGCTTGACCATTTGGCTGAGCACCGTGTTGCGCCGGGCAAGGGCGCGGTCGGGGTTGATGACGGGGTTGTAGTAGGCATTGCCCTTGAGCATGCCCACTAGCGTGGCGCTTTCCAGCACCGTTAGCTTGGCCGCTGATTTATCGAAATAAGTGCGCGCCGCCATCTCAATGCCAAAGGCGTTGTAGAGAAAAGGCACGGTGTTCAGATAGGTTTCGAGAATCTCTTGCTTGCTGTAGAGCGCCTCAATCTTGAACGCCGTAATCGCCTCCTTGAGCTTACGGTTCACATTGCGTGCGCGGCCAATTTCTGTGGGGTACAGGTTGCGGGCCAGCTGCTGCGTGATGGTGGAGCCGCCTTGCGGATTGCCATTGAGGGTGTGAATGACCGAGCCCACGGTGCGCGTGAAGTCCATGCCATGGTGGTCATAAAAGCGGTGATCTTCGGTGGCGACCAGCGCTTTGATGACGGCGGGGGAGATTTGCGCGAGCGGCACCCACTGGCGGTTGCTGCGCTTGAATTCACCAATCAGCTTGCCGTCCGCGCTCAAAATTTGCGTGGGTTGATCGAGCTTGGCTTTGCGAATGTCGCTGATGCTGGGCGTGAGCGGAATCAGCAGTAGCACATAGACGATAAACAGCGCCGGCAGCGCTGCTGCAAACCACAGCCATTCACGCCGCGTGGGCCAACGCCGCCACCAAGGCAGGGCTGCGATGCGCTGCCCCAGAGCCGAGGCCTGAGTACGTGCCCACAGCAGCTTCGCTTGGGCTAAGCATTTTTCTTTTAATTCGTTCAATGACACACGCACGGTACAAGGCAGGCCCGCCAAGGGCAGCAAGAAGGCAAGACTGCGAAGAATGCCCAATAAACAGGCGCTCTGCTTGCGATGATCGGTGTTTCTATGGTCGCAGCCCCGGTATTGTCGGCGGTGGCTGCATGCTTAGGGTAGTTTCTGGCTGTGAGATAAATGACAAGCTGTCTTAAGCTTGTCTCTTCACACATCTCTACACCTCTTTACTTCAGCGCGAGGATCGTATGGCCAACAGTATTTATGACTTTGAAGCAACCGATATTCAGGGCCGCAGCGTCCCGCTGTCCCAGTACCGGGGCAAAGTGCTGCTGATTGTGAATACGGCCAGCGCCTGCGGCTTCACGCCCCAGTACAAGGGCTTGCAGGCCTTGCATGAGCAATATGAAAAGCAAGGTTTGGTGGTGCTGGGCTTTCCCTGCAACCAGTTTGGCGCGCAGGAAAAAGGCTCGGACGATGAAATCGCCAGCTTTTGCGAGCTGAACTTCGGCGTCAGCTTTCCTCTCATGCACAAGATTGATGTCAATGGCGATGGCGCGCATCCGCTCTACCAATGGCTCAAGGATCAAGCTCCCGGCGTCTTGGGCACCCAATCCATTAAATGGAACTTCACCAAGTTCTTAGTGGGCAAAGAGGGACAAGTGATTCGCCGCTACGCCCCACAAGACAAGCCAGAAAAATTGGCGGCTGATATTAAGGCTGCACTGGCCTGATTCATCAAAATTAATAGCAGCTACTGCTTATTGCTTAAGCAGTACAGCCTATTTTTGCTATTTTTAAGGCGGTGTTGTCTGCAGGCAATGCCTTTGCCTCCTTGGGTGTGAAGCCTTCGCTGAGCATTGGAGGCCGCTTCACCCTTCAATATCTTGACGTTCATCAAGTCACTGTTCTACAGGTAGAACTCTGAGTGTGAATATTGTTGACTTTTCGCGTGTTTGTTCCGAATTTATACTTTTAAGCATGTTCAATAGACCGCTGAAGTCTCGTTGCTTTCGGTCTTTCAAAGCGTTTGACATGGTTTGCGCCGATGTGCGCTGCGCTCTCTCGCTTTAAGGAAATTGCCGTGCTGAAGAAAATTTTGGGTGTGTATGAGGCTCCTCGTCCTCACTGGGTAGGCAACGGCTTTCATGTCAGCTCCCTGTTCAGCTATAGCGACCATGGCCGTGCTCTGAGCCCTTTTTTGCTGCTCGACCACGCGGCTCCTGAGAGCTTCTCTCCCACCACCGAGCGTCGTGGTGTGGGCACCCATCCCCATCGCGGTTTTGAAACCGTGACCATTGTCTATGACGGTGAAGTGGCTCATCGCGACTCCACAGGCGCGGGCGGCACCATCGGCCCCGGCGATGTGCAGTGGATGACGGCTGGCGCTGGCATCCTGCACGAAGAATTTCACTCCGAAGCCTTTGCCAAGACTGGCGGCCCTATGGAGATGGTGCAGCTTTGGGTCAACTTGCCCGCCAAAGACAAGATGTCTGCCCCCGGCTACCAGACCCTGCTGAATGCAGATATTCCGAAGGTCGAGCTGCCCGATGGCGCAGGCTCGCTGCGTGTGATTGCCGGTGATTACGCTGCTATCAATGCTGTTGATAAAGCTCTTGCCCATGGCCCTGCGATGACATTTACGCCCATCAATGTATGGGATGTGCGCCTGAACGCTGGCGCCAAGGCGGAATTTAAGGCCCAGCCCGGCCACACGCTGGCACTGGTGGTGCAGCGCGGCACGGTGCTCATCAACGGCAAGGAAGTGGCGCGCGCCGGCCAACTGGTGCACCTCGATCGCGCTGGCGATACCGTGCAGTTTGAAGCGAACAACGACGTCATGCTGCTGTGGTTGTCGGGCGAGCCGATTGACGAGCCTGTGGTTGGCTATGGCCCGTTTGTGATGAACAGTGACGATGAAATCGCCCAAGCGATGGATGACTTCCGCAATGGCCGTTTCGGTCGCATTCCAGCTGCCGAGCGCACCAGCGCTGCCACCAATCATTAATAGCCCAGTGCAGGCCTGCTGGGTAGCCTGTTATTTTTTGACAGGCCGCGGCCCTTTTTGTTTTTTTACTCTTCCCCATTTAGGAGATCTCCATGAGCAACAAGCCTTACGTTCGCCTTGACAAGAATGATGCCGCCGTCCTGCTGGTGGACCACCAAACTGGCCTGCTGTCTTTGGTGCGCGACATCGATCCGGACAAGTTCAAGAACAACGTGTTGGCCCTGTCGGACATGGCTGAGTACTTCAAGCTGCCCACCATTTTGACTACCAGCTTTGAAACCGGCCCCAACGGTCCTCTGGTGCCTGAGCTGAAGGAAAAGCACCCCACCGCTCCCTACATCGCCCGCCCCGGCCAGATCAACGCTTGGGACAACGAAGACTTCGTCAAGGCGGTGAAGGCCACCGGCAAGAAGCAATTGATTGTTGCTGGCGTGGTGACTGAAGTTTGTGTGTCCTTCCCCGTGCTGTCCGCACTGGCTGAAGGCTACGATGTGTTCGTGATTACCGACGCATCCGGCACCTTCAATGAAATGACGCAAAAGGCCGCTTGGAGCCGTATGGAACAAGCCGGCGCCCAACTGATGACATGGTTTGGCGCAGCGTGCGAGTTGCACCGCGATTGGCGCAATGACATCGAAGGTCTGGGTGCTTTGTTTAGCAACCACATCCCCGACTACCGCAATCTGATCAACAGCTACACCATGCTCACAGCTGGTAAGTAAGCTGGGTTGGTTGCAATAAAAGCCCGCAGGCTCTTGCAGCTTGCGGGCTTTTTTGCGGATGCTTGATTGGGGTTGCGAGCGTCTTTACTCGCGGCACGCTTGAAGGATTGCCACAGAGGGCGCGCCTTTCTTGTCAACGATGACAACGTCTACGCAATCATCAAAAATGATAGCTATCAGTCCAATAAAATCAATGACTGAAGCGTTGAACAAGCATTAATCCCCAGCTGCCAGCACCAGCTTGGCCGTCAAAGCGGTTCGCCCCGGCGACGAATCAATCTCCAACAAACCACCCACGCGCGCCACGCGCACGGCCATGGAGCGCATACCTATGCCCAGGCCGGAAGCGTCTACGGCCTGCACATCAAAGCCCACGCCATTGTCTTCAATGTGAAGCAGCAAAGAGTTTGCCTCGGGTTGGGTCAGAGACAGGCGCACTTGGACTGCCTTGCTGTGTTTGATGACGTTGGTCAGCGCCTCTTCGATGAGTCGTGTCAGCGCCAAGTATTGCAGTGCGTTGGGCGGGGTTTGCCAGCTTTGCGGAAATTGCCATTGGCAGCCGATCTCCAGCGCGTCGAACAGGTCGTTAAAGCGACGGCGCAAGGGGGCCAGCCATTCTTGAGGGGAGGCGGGCACGCGCACTTGGGCCGATGAGTTGTTGTCAATGCTCTGGCGCAGGTCATTGCGAATCAGCTTGAGCATGGACAGCACTTGCGGCTGAGTCAGGGTATCGCTGCCTTGCTCCACCGAGGCGATCATGTGGACCAGCGCAGAGCCGAGGCCGTCATGCAGATCATGGGTGAGGCGCAGCCGCTCTTGCAGCCGGGCATTGGCGAGCTTTTCAGCTTCAAGCTCGGCGCGCAGATGCTCGGCTTTTTTCTGATCGCGAATGTCAAAGGTGAAGCCGATTAAGGCCGTGGGCTGGCCTTGTTGGTCGCACAGCACATGCACGACTTCTTTGACCCAGACAAAACGGTTGTCGGGAGTCAGGGCGCGGTATTCGGCTTCGTGGTCTACGCCGGCCAAACACAGCTCTACGCAGCGCGAGACGGTTTGATCACGCTCGTCGGGGTGGATGCGGGCAGCCCAGTCGTTGACGGTGTCCCAGCTCTCGGGCGTCCAGCCCAGCAGGTCTTCGATCTGCGGGCCGATATAGGTATATTTTTTGCTCTCCCAGTCGATCTTGAAGGGGATCGCCAAGGTTGATTCCAGCAGTGTTTGATACAGACCGTTGTCTGTCTCGGGCTCAAGGGTGCGCTGGCGCACAGGGGTATCAAGCATGGGGAGCCTTTGTGAGTGAGGACAGAGGGAGCTGGGGGTGAACCGTTGGCAGCTCGTTCCATAGCCAGTGGAAGTGGCCGCCTTCGGTTTGCAGCAAGGTTTTGGTCTTGACACTGGCTTGCTTGAGTCCTGAGTCATGCCAGCAAGCGAGAGCCACATTGCGGTCGCCGTGCAACGCCAGGCAGGTTTCATCCGATTGGCTCAAGGGTGGCGGCTCAGGCTGTGGCGGCAGGTACAAGGCGTGGCCGCGCGCAAGCCAAAGGTCTGCAAGGCAAATTTTCTTCTGATGCGGCCAGTACTTGGCGACGGTAATAACGCGCGGTAAATGCGCGTCTACAGAGGCGAAGACATGGGGGAAGTTGTGATACTCCAAATCGGTGCAGACCTTGCCTAGCATCCGAAAACCAGTGCCCTCGTAAGGAGAGCGGTGGCCGGCAAACATGCCGTATTCATAGTCAATTTGCTTGAGTACAGGGTGCGGGCTGGAGATGCGGACACCTTGGCCGGGCTTCACCAGCGTCATGCCAAAGGCCGCAGCCACTTCGCGACTGGCGCGCAGGGCGGTGTATTCGACTTGGGTGCCTTGAAACACGAGCCGGGTTCGGTCGCCATATTGGGGGTCGGGCGACGTCGTGGGGTCTGGGCGAACCTTGTAAGCGTTGCCAAGCTCAATCTCGGGGTCAAGCGCTGCGGCTTCAAGCAGCTTGAGGCCGGCTGGCGGCTGAGCGTAATAGTGAGGCAGTCCACTCACGTTGCACAAGAACGGGGTCTGCTCAAGATCGACAGTGGTCTCGTTGCCTGAGACGATGAACATGACGGGATCGAGCTCGGTTGGAACCATGGTGTAGCACTTTGCGTAAGGAAGCGGAGAGATGCTCGCAGCATGCCGGTTGCCGCATGTGTAGCGCGCCGCTCTGACAGTCGTGAGCCTGTTTGCGTGTAAGCCAATCGCTTCAGTCTAAAACAAGCAAGCATGATGCCTGCTGCGGCGCATTGGCGCAAAGCTTTTTAAAGCTTCTCTTTTGATAGCTATTGCTGCTTGTTTTAAAAGGACCTGAGCCCTGTTTCAGTCTTGCGCGAACAAGACAACCTGCCTGCATAAAGCTCGCTACGATGGCACTCTTTGCGACCACTCTTAATGACCAAGATCGCCCCCAAAAGGGCTTACCAAGGAGATAACAATGTTTAGTCACATCATGCTGGGCGTGAATGATCTGGAAGTTGGCAAGCGCTTTTACGACGCGCTGCTGGGCCCGCTGGGCATTGCGCCCGGCGTTGCTAATAAAAACCGTTTTTTCTACCGCAGCCCCACCGGTGTTTTTGCCATCAGCACGCCGATTAATGGTGAACCCGCGACTGCGGGAAATGGCGCGACCACGGGGTTTCTGGCCCAGTCCATCGAGCAGGTCAATACCGCCCATGCAGCAGGTGTGGCGGCCGGCGGCCAATCGATTGAAGACGCACCGGGCTGGCGCAGCGACAGCATGTATCTGGCTTATGTACGTGACCCTGATGGCAACAAAATTTGCCTGATGCACCGCAAGCCTGCTGCGTAACCCTGCTGAGGAAACCAGCGGTGCGCTGTTGGTGCTTCACAGCGCAGCCAACGGTGAGTGCGCGCCATTGAAAGGCCCAGCAGGGTGCGGTGATGCTGCTTTAGCGCCGGTGAAAAACCGGGGCAAGCGGCACAATGGCTGCTTTGCAGCGCGGGCATGTGTCCGGGCCTTGCTCCACATTCCAGTAGCTTTTTTCATGACTAACACCACCAATCCTGCCGAAGACCATCTGTGCGATAGCTGCGCCGGCATTCAGCGCAACTGGCGCAAAGCCCCCGGCCATGCCGAGTTGATGCAGCGCGGCAACCGCAAAGAAGAGCGTGGCTCTAACTCGTCCACAGTGACGCGTTATGTCTGCGAGCGTTGCGGCACCGTGTGGGATTACGAAAACGACAAGCAAGATCAGCGCAAGGGCTGGTCTGTGATCGGGCGAATTTAATCCCCCCTGAGGCGCTTTGCGCCTTCCCCCTAGGGGGACGACGCCATCGCTGCGAGGCGGCTCTTGCTTGGCGTCTCTGAGTTGGAGTGCGCCAATTGCCAAGTCTGCGGCGCCAAAATAGCCAAACTGTGCGGCGCCTTTGGGCGCCGTTTGTTTTGATCAGAAGGAGGCTGCGTGCAATCTGCAAGCAACGAGTGGTTTGACGAGGCGTATTACCAGCGCTTTTACTTCGATAAAAAGACCAGCGTGATCGACCCCGAGCACGCCCGTCGGCTGGGTGCGTTTGTCTGCTCGTATCTTGCGTATCTGCGCGTGCCGGTGCGGCGGGTGCTGGATGTGGGCTGCGGCATTGGTCTGTGGCGCGACACGGTGGAGCAGCATTTCCCTGGCGTGAGCTATCAGGGCGTGGAATTTAGCCCCTATCTGTGCGAGCGCTATGGCTGGCAGCAGGGCTCGGTCGTGGATTGGCAGCCTCAAGACGGCAAGCCCTTCGATTTGGTGATTTGCCAAGGCGTGCTGCCGTACTTAAGCCCGCCGGATTTGAAGAAGGCATTGACCAATTTAGGGCGCCTGTCGTGCGGCGGTCTCTACATCGAAGCGGTAGCCAAAGAAGACTACGAGCGCGACATCATTGATGAAGTCTTGACCGACTCACGCCTGTACCGCCACCGCGCCGATCTGTATCGCCGTGGTCTGCAGCCCCACTTTAAAGAGTTGGGCGGCGGCGTGTGGCTGAGCCGCAAGGCCGATATGCCGCTGTTTGAGCTTGAAGCCGTGGGTGGGTAAAGCGAAAGCTTTGGCTTCGTTAATAGTAGTTGGATCCAACTCATTCACTGCTACCCGTGTTCATGGAAAGTTCATCGGATCAATACTCATGCAAAAACCTTTTGGTAATGGAGGTAAACCGGCGGTTTTTATGAGTTTTCGATCCTCAGACGAGGATGCACGAAGTACATCGAACTTTTTTCCAGGAGCTCGTGCATTTGATGCATCTGGTCTCATACGTCTCGTCCAGTCGCGGTGCTGAGAGACTGCTTCTACTAATGTTTCAGGAATTTTCTGGTTAAGTAACGCTACAAATAGCCTGTTGAGTCTAGTTTGCGCTCCAACATGAGGGTCCGTTATGTCGCGACGAAGCTGAAGCGGGAGGCCTGCCATAAAACCAATAATTGAGCTCTTAGCGACTTGGTCTTTGACCAGCCAGCGGACCCGGCTCATTCCAATTGGATTTAGACCAGATTTTGCATCCCGGTTTTTACCGGGATTCAGTTCGTTCTCCCGCACTCTTACGAGTCCAACGGAAACGGCATGATTAATTTCTTTAAAACGGGCAACAAGACAAATTTCGTCATGGGCCTCAGGAGGGATAGTCCAATTCGAGCGCACCGTGAACTTGATGTCAACATTTTCTCCTGCAATCTTCACATCGAGCACTGGCGAACGCTCGAGTTCTAGCTCCATCCGTAGTACGTTTTCGACTCGGATGCCAAAAACAGTTTTTTCTGGCTTATCCAATTCCGCGATTGTCCACCGAGCGCTGCGTACAGGGTCAATCACTTCGTCAATGGCGCGAGCGACCCCATCAACAAGCTTTTGTTCCAAATCGGGGATAGCTCGTAAAAATTTTTCAACGCTGTCGAGCGTTGAATCCGATGGATGTATTTGAGGCTTGGTAGTCATAGATCAACTCTAGCCGGCCTCCTCTCAAAGCCATGAGGCTTACATCACAAAATATTTCCCAATGTTGCCGATGCTTCAAATTGCGCATCAAGGACAAAAGATACTCATCTACTCATATGAGCCTTTTTTGAGTCTGGTATACTGTTTTTATATACAGTTAATATATGCAATCCAAATCACTTCAAGTCACTCCAATTCCAACTCCTCGAAAAAATGTCGAAGACGAACTGGTAAGAGTCAATTTATTGGTGCCAGTTTCACTGCGTAAAGAGTGGAAGGCTTTGGCTCTCGAATCGGATAAGACATTGACTCAAGTCATCATTGAAGCCATGACGCGTCAAGTTAGTCGCAACACTCAAAACGAGAACTCTAAAAAATGAATTCAATTGAAATTTGCGCAGGTGGAGGTGGCCAAGCATTGGGACTTGAGCAAGCCGGATTTGGGCATATGGACCTTGTTGAGTTTGAGGCTCCTGCTTGCGCGACGCTGCGATTGAATAGACCGGAATGGCGGGTCATTGAAGGCGATGTTCGTGAATACACGTCAGCACACCTAAAGGGGATTGAATTAATTGCAGGCGGCGTACCATGCCCGCCTTTTTCGCATGCTGGCAAGCAATTAGGAGCAGATGATGAGCGAGATATGTTCCCCGAAGCGCTGCGTCTCGTTGAAGAAGCGTCGCCACTAGCGGTAATGCTAGAAAACGTGCGAGGACTGCTTGATCCTAGGTTTGCTGACTATCGTGCGAATGTAATTAATACGCTTCATAAGCTCGGATACCACGCGGAGTGGCGTCTATTACAAGCTAGCGATTTTGGTGTACCGCAATTGCGTCCACGCTCAATTTTGGTTGGCCTCAAACGAGAAATAGCGCCATATTTCAGTTGGCCGGAACCGGGGCGCATCAAGCCTTTAACTGTTGGCGATGCACTCTATGATCTCATGGCTGCTGACGGCTGGACGGGCGCTCAGCAGTGGCGCGATGATGCACAAGCGATTGCTCCCACTCTTGTCGGAGGCTCTAAAAAGCATGGAGGCCCGGATCTTGGTCCGACTCGCGCGCGCCATGCTTGGGCAGCTATCGGCGTGGACGGGCGTGGTCTCGCTGACGCACCTCCCGCAATCGCGTTTGAAGGAATGCCTCGATTGACCGTGCGGATGGCTGCAAGAATTCAAGGATTCCCCGACAGTTGGCAAATTTTTGGTAAAAAAACTGCCGCCTATCGACAAGTTGGAAATGCCTTTCCACCACCGGTTGCTAAAGCTGTCGGTGATCAAATTGTGGCAGCTATCAATGCTAGGGCTCTCAAAAAACTCTCGAGAACTACTGCATCAGCGGATGCATGAACCTCTTTAAACTTCATAAGAGCTGTTTACCCAGTCAAGTCTTTGCTGATTTTTGTGTGCATCTCTCTCGCATCTGTCATTGAAGTCTTATCTTCTTAGAAGACAGGAACAACTTATCGAATGTGAGTTGTTCTAAATTTTTTGACAATAGTCCTGTGTCTTCCATCCTCGTCTCAACTCCATCGCCTGTTCAACCCCACGCCGTATCGCGCCTGCGCACGGCGCGGCTGGCGCGCAGCACGCGGCCTTTTTTGGCGCGTGGCGGCCCCAAGGGTGAGCGCTGTGAGGGCTGCCGTTTGCGCCCTTCGCACTGCATGTGCGCGCTGCGCCCTGAGCTGAACACCCGCGCCGCGTTTTGTGTGCTGATGCACGACTCAGAGCCGCTCAAGCCGAGCAACACCGGCTGGCTAATTGCCGACGTGGTGCGCGAAACCTATGCCTTTGGCTGGTCACGCACCGAGGTCGATCCGCAGATCGAAGCCTTGCTGGCTGACCCCCAGTGGCAGCCCTATGTCGTCTTCCCCGGTGAATACGCCCAGTCGCCGCAGCGTGTGGTGCAAGCGCTGGATGGTGAAGATGCGCGTGCGCTTGAACCCGGCAAACGGCCACTCTTCATCTTGCTGGATGCGACATGGTCTGAGGCGCGCAAGATGTTTCGCAAAAGCCCGTATTTGGATGGCTTTCCGGTGCTGAGCCTGCACCCTGACTTGCTATCGCGCTATCAATTGCGTAGGTCTAAGCGCGACGATCACTTCTGCACCAGTGAGGTCGCCGCCCTGTGCCTTGAACTGGTGGGTGATACCGCCGATGTACATGCCGGCCAGGTACTGGAGAGTTATTTGGGCGTGTTTACCGAGCGCTATTTGCAGGCCAAGCACCAGCAACGCGCCGATGCGGGCAGCGAGGCTCATCAGCGTTTGCAGGGCTTACTCGACGTTGTGCCCGCCAATCCATAACAGTCATATAACTGCCGCATAACGAACGAATAAAAAGTGCCACTGCATTATCAAATTTGATAGCTGATAGTCCTTGCAAATGTTGGACTACAGATTGTTTTTGTACTTAATTGTTAAGACTGCTTTGAATATCTGGGCCTTTGCCGGTAAGTGAGGGCTTTGGGTTTGGGATATTCCAAAAAATCTGTTCAAATCGCCCGCGACTGTTTACTTGTGAACAAAAATGAGTCATTTGGCTATGGGCTCGCGCGAATTTTGCTGCCTCACTGCGTGGGCAGCGAAGGGTGCCGAGGCTTGCCCAAGCCCGCTGTATGGAGTGTGCTGCGCACGCTCTGCGACCCCGAGTCGCTGCAAAGAGCTGTTACTGCCTCTTTGCGAAAACTCTAAATACTGCATCAGCTGTGCATGAGCGCGGCGGTGTTTTGTGAATCGCAAGCTCAGCCTAAGCCTGAGCGAAGGGAGAGGTGTCCGGTTTTGGTGGAGTCAGCTTTGAAGCTGCGCTACAACCCTGCGCTTGATGGGTTGAGAGGCATTGCCATTGTGCTGGTGCTGCTCTCGCACGCCCATGCGCCGTTGTTTGATGGTGCGTTTTTCGGTGTCGATCTGTTCTTTGTGCTCAGCGGCTTTTTGATCACCTCGCTGCTGCTGATGGAGTATCAGCAGCATGGCAAGCTCGATTACTGGCGCTTTTACCGTCGCCGGTTTTTCAGACTGATGCCGGCAATGGCGCTGTTTTTGGGCGCGTACTGCGTGATCGCTCCCTTTCTCTGGCCGGATCTGACGGACATCTATTCAGACGCACTGGTCTCCATCCTTTACCTGGCTGACTACGGCATCGCTTTCTTTGACAGCCCAGACACGCTGCTGCATATGTGGTCGCTGTCGGTGGAGGAGCATTTCTATCTAATCTGGCCACCGTTCTTGGTCTTGCTGCTGCGCAAGGCTACGCCGGGTCGGGTGTGGGCGCCGCTGCTGGCGCTGTGGGTACTGAGCACGCTGTGGCGCATCTTTTGGGTGGCGCAGGAGCAGCAGTTCTACGAAATTTTCTTTCGCTTTGATACCCGTGCTTCGGGCTTGCTGGCCGGTGCGCTGCTGGCCGCCTTGATGCTGGAGCGGCCGCAGTGGATTGAGCGCTTGCAGTCTCTGCGCGCCTACACCATGTGGCTGGTGCTGGCCGTGCCGCTAATCATGGAGCTGAAGTGGGACGATCAACACGCCATGATTTGGGGCATTACGGTGGTGGAATGCGCGGCGCTGGTGGTGCTTTTGAGCGTGCAAAAACCGGTGGGTGTGGTCTATGAAATGCTAACTGCGCCGCTGTTCATCAAGCTGGGCCAGTTGTCTTACGGCATCTACCTGTGGCATTACCCGGTGGTGCGCTATTTGCGGGCGGATTACTCTTGGCCGGTTACGGTGCTGCTGGGCCTGCTGATTTCGACGGCGCTATCCGCCCTCTCGTTTTACACGGTGGAGCGCTGGGCCATGCGCTACCGCGATGTGGGCAGCAAGCCTGAGCGCAAGCCGCAGCCGCAATCCCCGTCACGTAAGGAGCCCGCGCTGCGTTAGGCGACGCGCGGCTCGTAAGCGGGTTAAAAGCCGGAGCCGGGCTGGGCCAGATACGCAGCTTCTTGCGCCGTGCTGGTCCGGCCCAAAATCGCGTTGCGGTGCGGAAAGCGGCAGAACTGCTCGATCACCACCTGATGGCGCTTGGCGTAATCCAGCGACCCGGCCAGATACTCGCGCAAATCAGCATCCGTGGCAGTTTGGTGCATGGCATCAAACACCGCCACACAGCGCTGCTGCATGGCGGGGTCTTCAGCATGCTCCAGCGGCAGGTACATGAAGACGCGCATCACCTCGGGCAACTGCTGGTCAGCACCAGACTCCATGGCTTGCAAGGCCAGCGTCAGCGCCTGCGGGTCGCCCGCAAAGCTTTTGGGCGTGTTGCGAAAGATGTTGCGCGTGAACTGATCGAGCAAAACCACCAGTGCCAGATGCTGCCAAGGCCCTTGCGCAGACCAATGCTGCAGGGCGCCGCCCAAAGCCGCTTCAACCGCAACGCCAAAGCGCGAGCGCAGTTCTTTATCAAACTCCGGGGACTTGGTGAACCAGCGCGCTTTATGTTCCAAAGCCTGTGCGTTGCTGGGCCTGGCGCTGCCAAACCACTGGGTCAGAACCAGGTCGGGCAGAGCGGTATCTGCGGCGGCTGCCGTCAGGGCTTCATGGGTGGGGGTCGGGTGAGCAGTCATGCCAATCATTGTGCACGGAGTGTTTTGCGGCTCATGCGTCAACCTTCGCGCTGCTGGCGCGTTGAATAACAAGCGTTTGCCTGCATCCTGCAGATGTCGCTTAATGGGGCGCTTTAAACACCCATTAAAACTCTGTGGAATATCAAGCAGAGCGACAATGATTTATTCAAAAACCATAGCGTAAAGTCTTGGTTTTTCAGGCGCTTCAATCAATTTTGAATCAGGTTTTACGGAGTTCGTTAGTCGTGAAGAATCGGCGCGCATGGTTAATGGCAGCAATGGGCCTGAGTATGGTCGCTGCAGGTTGCTCGGGAAAATCAGTGCCCAGCAGCGTAAGTGTGAGTCAGCAAAAGCTGCAGGAAATGCTGGCCAAGCGTTTCCCTAAGCAGTACCCGGTAGCGGGTCTGCTGCATCTCGATCTGAAGCTGCCGCAGCTGAACATGCGGCCTGAGAGCAATATGCTCAATGCTGTGATTCCTGTAGAGCTGAGTGGCAAGGTGCTCAAGCAGAGCTTTAGCGGCGTGCTGGATGTGAACTTTGCTCTGCGCTACGAGGCCGCAGACCGCACGCTGCGCGCTTACCAAATCAAGGTCAATCAACTGAGCATGGATGGCCTGTCGCCCGCGTTGAGCGACATGCTGGGCACTTACATTTCTTCTTTGGCTGAGCAGGCGCTGGGGCAAGTGGAGCTTTATCAGCTGCAAGAGCAAGACTTGGCGCTGGTGGATACGCTGGGCATGGAACCCGGCGCCATCACCGTCACCGCGCAGGGCCTGACGGTGGCGCTGGTGAAAAAAGCACCACAAGGCGTCAAGCGCTGAGTCTTTAAAACTAGCGCATGAACAAATAAGCCCGCATGGCCTGCCTGCGGGCTTTGTCTTTAATGGGGTGGATTAGCGCGGGGCTTGGCAATGGCTCCAAACCTGTGTCGCGATGCAGAAGTTCTGGCAGCTGCTGCGTTGAGTGCGCCCTGCCGTTACGATGCGGCAAAGCATTTATCAGGAGACCGCCGCATGACCCGCAACCTCGCCGACTTTTCCATCACCCGCAAATGGCCAGCTCAGCATCCCGAGCGCATTCAGCTGTACTCGTTGCCCACGCCCAACGGCGTGAAAGTGTCGATCGCGCTGGAGGAAATGCAGCTGCCTTACGAGGCCCATCTGGTCAGCTTTCAGACCAATGACCAGCTCTCGCCCGAGTTTGTGGGCAGCTTCCCCAATAACAAGATTCCCGCCATCATTGATCCGCAAGGCCCCGGCGGTCAGCCGCTGGCGCTGTTTGAGTCGGCTGCCATCCTCATCTATCTGGCCGAAAAGACCGGCAGCCCGCTGCTGCCTGCAGACCCTGCTGCGCGCTATGAAACCCTGCAGTGGCTGATGTTCCAGATGGGCGGTGTTGGCCCCATGTTTGGCCAGGTGGGCTTCTTCCATAAGTTCGCTGGCAAGGACTTTGAGGACAAGCGCCCTCGCGACCGCTATGTGAACGAATCCAAGCGCCTGCTGGGTGTGCTGGAGCAGCGCATGCAGGGCCGCGAGTGGATCATGGGTGAGCAGATCACGCTGGCGGACATTGCCATCTGGCCCTGGGTGCGCAACATGGTGGTGGAAACGGGCTACAACGCAGCCGAGCTTCTGGGCTGGAGCAGCTTCCCCGAGCTGCAGCGCGTGCTGGCGGCTTTTGTGGCACGACCGGCCGTGCAAAAAGGCTTGAACATGCCGCCTCGTGACTAAACATTGCAGCGCGGGCATTGTTGCTGTTGCAAAACCTGAAAACATTGTCCCGCCGGTGATGTCTTTCAATCAGGTGGCTAGGCCTTATCTTTGAGACTCAGGCTCTGCAGATGGCAGCGGCCCTCAAGAGGAGAACTCCATGACCACGACTCGCAAAACTATTCTCGAAAGCACTCCACTGGGCCCACGCTGGCCTTGTCTGGATCCTTTCCTGTTCTGCGCTCACCACGATGACACCTACCCTGCCAGCGACGGCAAGATGGGCGTGCAGGCTGTGGAGTTTGAGGGCCGCGAGATGGGCAGCGACTTCAGCGCCAAAGATGGTTTTTCCATGTACCACGGTGATGGCGTTCCGGGCTTTCCCGGCCACCCGCACCGCGGCTTTGAGACTGTGACGCTGGTGCGCAAGGGCCGTATCGACCATGCGGATTCGCTAGGTGCGGCTGCCCGCTTTGGCGGTGGTGATGTGCAGTGGCTGACCGCCGGTAAAGGCATTCAGCACTCAGAGATGTTTCCGCTGCTCAACAGTGACCAACCCAACCCGCTGGAGCTGTTCCAGATCTGGCTGAACCTGCCTGCCAGGAACAAGATGGTGGAGCCCCACTTCACCATGTTCTGGAACGAGCAGATTCCGCGTGTCAGCTTTACCGACGCAGCCGGGAAAAAGACGGCGGTAACCGTGATTGCGGGTGCGGTGCAAGGTGCGGATAAAGCCCTGCCACCGCCCCCAGAGTCATGGGCTTCGCAGGTGGGTAGCGATGTGGCTATCTGGACTTTGGAGTTGGAGCCCGGCGCGCGCTGGACCATGCCCAAGGCCACAGGCTCTGAAACCCATCGCATGCTCTACTTCTTTATGGGCAAGAGCATGTCTGTGGGCGGCGAAGCCGTGAAGCAGCACCTGGCCATGCACATTGATGCGCAAAACGATGTGGAGCTGGTCAACACCGGCGATGAGACCGTGGAGTTGGTGCTGCTGCAGGGCAAGCCCATTGGCGAGACCGTGTCGCAGTACGGCCCCTTTGTGATGAACACGCAGCAAGAGATCATGCAGGCCATTCAGGACTACCGCCGCACCCAGTTCGGCGGCTGGCCCTGGAAGGACAACGATCCGGTGCATGGCGCTGAGAATCGTCGTTTTGCCCGCTACCCCGGTGCGACCGTGGACGATTTGCCGCCTGTAGCGACAGCTGCCTGAAAACGCGCACCCTGTGGCGGTTGTTTAAACGCTGCCACAATGTGTGTTTAGAACGTCAACACGTTCACTTCCGCCACGACCTTAGGGAGCCGTGGCGGCTTTGTTTTGACCATACGCCAAGCCATGAACATTACTAAAGACACTGCTGTCACCATCAATTACAAGATTCACGAGCTGCTCGCGGGCGGCGTGGCCGTCAAGCTGCTGGACAAGGGCGATGTTGCCTTCTTGCACGGCGGCTATGACAACATCTTTGCCAAGGTCGAAGCTGCCTTGGACGGCAAGCAAAAGGGCGATACCGTGACTGTGGATCTTCCCGTGGAAGACGCTTTTGGCGCCCGCGACGAGAGCTTGCTGCGTACCATCCCCAAGGGCGAGTTCCCTGCGGGTGTGAAGGTGGGGGGCCAACTGCGCGGTGCCAATGAACAGGGCGAGCCCCAAATTTTCAATGTCGTGAAGATCAAGGGCCCCGTGGTGCATTTGGATGGCAACCATCCTCTGGCAGGTCTGGCTCTGCGCTTTAGCGCTGTGGTCAATGAAGTGCGTGCGGCTACTGAAGAAGAAATTGCCCACAAGCATGTGCACGGCGGCCACGGCCACCACCATTGATTCACCCGCCACAGCGGCGCTGCCACTGTCTGCACGGCTGCGCCTAGTCTCAACGCCGCTGTGACAGGCTTTCAGAATAGCTGTTGATTTTGAGTGTTTTGGGCCTCTAGCACAGATACAGCAAGCACTGGCAGCTATCAAAAAAGAATGGCCCCCGGACAAAAATCCGGGGGCCATTCTTTGTTTAGCGTTTGATTGCTTAGGCAGCAGTCAAGCGTTCCAGCGCTTCGCGGTACTTAGCGGCGGTCTTGTCGGTCACTTCCTTAGGCAGACGGGGCGACGGGGCTGTCTTGTCCCACAGCTTGCCGTTCACCTTGGCTTGCTCCAGCCAATCGCGCACAAACTGCTTGTCGTAGCTGGGAGGGTTTTCGCCAGCGGCCAGTGCTTCGGCATAGCCTTCCACAGGCCAGTAGCGCGAGCTGTCGGGGGTCAGCACTTCGTCCATCAGAACCAGTTGGCCGTCTGTGGTCAGGCCGAACTCGAACTTGGTGTCAGCAATGATCATTCCCTTGGTCAGCGCAATTTCAGACGCTTCCTTGTACAGACGAATAGCAGTGTCGCGAATTTGGACTGCCAACGGCTCGCCCACCATTTCCACGGTGCGCTCGTAAGTAATGTTTTCGTCGTGGTCACCCATCTCGGCCTTGGCGGCTGGGGTATAGATAGGTTCTGGCAGCTTGGCTGCGTTGGTCAGGCCAGCGGGCAGCTTCACGCCGCACACGGCTTGCGAGGTCTTGTACTCTTGCCAGCCGCTGCCGGCCAAATAACCGCGCACCACGGCCTCAATCATGATGGGCTTGAGGCGCTTGACCAGCATGGAGCGGCCTTCGACTTGCTTGACTTCTTCAGGCTTGACTACGGACTCAGGGGCTTCGCCCGTCAGGTGGTTAGGGCAGATATGGCTGAGCTTGTCGAACCAAAACAAGGCCATCTGTGTCAGCAGCACGCCCTTGCCGGGGATGGGCTCGCCCATGATCACGTCAAAGGCAGACAGACGGTCAGACGCAACCATCAGGATGCGGTCATCGCCCACGGCGTAGTTGTCGCGGACCTTGCCACGTGCGAGCAAAGGCAGCGAGGCGATGTTGGAAGTGTGCAGGGCAGAAGGCAAGGTGGTCATGGTCGAGTTTGAAGGCTGTCAGGCAATTCAGGCGAGCAAGTCGATCAGCAGGCGCCTGAGAGCCACAAGGGCTACCCAGCGTCGCAGGCTCGATAAGCGGCTGCGTAAAAAATGCGATTTTACGGGCGTAGGCAAGCATTTCGAGGTTCATGGCCTTCGCCTGCGCTCGTCTGCCGCGATACAAGCTTTGGCGCATGAAGGGGGCTGCCTCGTATGCGGTGCAAAGCCATCTATTGTGTAGCCAAAACAGAGTGTCATCAAACTGACGCACAAGGCCCCAAGTGCGACTGCGCTATCTGTACTTTTTCTTGGTCTTTGCACCAGCTAAGAGCATAGTGAATTCACACGCAAAGACGAATGCGCATTCAGAACTGCAAGGCTGCGGCACAGCCACCAAGGGCTGTAAAACCGCGGAGATTTCACTGAGAGCTAAGGAGTGTTTTGTTATGAATTTGACGATTAGCGGCCATCACCTAGAGGTCACTCCCTCGCTGCGTAGTTATGTCATGGCCAAACTTGAGCGCATTCTTCGGCACTTCGATCAAGTGGTTGATGTCAAGGTTCTTCTTTCTGTGGGTAAGCAAAAGGAAAAAGACCAGAGACAGCGTGCCGGCTGCACCGTGCGAGTGAAGGGGCAAGATTTGTTTGTCGAGACTCAGCACTCTGATCTTTATGCCGCAGTGGATGTTCTGGCGGATAAGCTTGACCGCGTTGTCTTGCGCTACAAGACGCGTCAGCAAGGTCCACGAGCGACTGCCAAACGCTTGGAATCGATTGATGTGGTGCAGCCATAGTTGTCAGTTTGATGAAAGCGAGGCGCAAACTCAGCGTTTGCGCCTATTTGGTGCAAGGCTGTAGCCTTGTTACAACGTTAATTACGCCTCTTTATGGGGCGGTTTTTGATAGTGATCAGGGTTTCCCCACGGTTTTCAGCGCTGCGGTGCATAATTGTTGATCACACCATGAATCGCCTAGCTTCTATCCTCCCACCCGCTCAAGTGCTTGTGAGCGTTGATGTCACCAGCAAGAAACGCGCTTTTGAAGAAGCGGGTTTACTCTTTGAGAGCTTGCATGGTCTGTCTCGTGCCTTGATCACTGATAGCCTGTTCGCCCGCGAACGTCTGGGCTCCACGGGTCTTGGGCACGGAGTTGCCATTCCTCACGGTCGCATCAAGGGCCTCACCGCCCCTATGGCTGCCGTGTTTCAACTGGCTAACCCCATTGGCTTTGATGCACCTGATGAACAGCCTGTTGGCCTGTTGATCTTTCTGCTGGTGCCTGAAGCTGCGACGCAAAAGCATCTAGAAATTCTCTCGGAGATTGCCGAGCTGCTCAGCGACAGCCAGCTGCGCGAGCGCTTGAAGTCTTCCACGGATGCGCAGCAACTGCACGACATGATCGACAGCTGGCAGTCTTCTGTCGTCTCTCAGGCCTAAGCCTTCCCCCTTCTTTTGACTGACAGGGCCTTGCCATGAGACCCAGCGCCATCAGTGCGGACGTATTGTTCGAGGCATTTCGCAACTCCAGCCTGCGCTGGCAATGGGTGGCGGGGCTTGGTGCCTCTGAACGCCGCTTTGACGAGATGGCCGTGCGTTCGGCCCGCTCAGGCGCAGACTTGGTAGGGTATCTCAACTACATCCACCCTTATCGGCTGCAGGTGCTGGGCGAGCGTGAAATTGCTTACCTGACCAATGCGACTTCTCAGGATTGCTTACGCCGTATTGCGCGCATCGTGACGCTGGAGCCGCCGGTGTTGGTGCTAGCCGATGGCCAAGAAGCGCCGGACGAACTGCTGGCCATGTGCGAGCGATCGCATATCCCGCTGTTCTCGACCAAGGAGCAATCTGCCTTCGTCATCGACGTGCTGCGCGCTTACCTGTCCAAGCACTTTGCCGACCGCATCACCATGCACGGTGTGTTCATGGACATTCTGGGCATGGGCGTGTTGATTACCGGCGAATCAGGTCTTGGCAAGAGTGAGCTGGGGCTGGAGCTGGTCACGCGGGGCAACGGTTTGGTGGCGGATGATGCCGTGGACCTGTACCGCATCAACCAGACCACGATTGAAGGCAAGTGCCCTGAACTGTTGCAGAACCTGCTGGAGGTACGCGGGATTGGCTTGCTGGATATTCGCTCCATCTTTGGCGAAACAGCGGTGCGCCGCAAGATGCGCCTCAAGCTCATTGTGCATTTGGTGCGCAGAGAAACCATGGAGCGCGAGTACGAGCGCCTGCCGGCTGAACCTCTAATTCAGGATGTGCTGGGTGTTCCCGTGCGCAAGGTGGTGATTCAGGTGGTGGCTGGCCGAAATATCGCTGTACTGGTGGAAGCCGCTGTGCGCAACGCTATCTTGCAGTTGCGCGGTATTGATACCTACCAAGAGTTTGTACTGCGCCACCGCCGGGCCATGGAAAAGGGCGAGTCGTTTTAGACCTGCAGCAGCCTTGATGCAGGGGATGCTGGCCCCCTGAAATAGTGCTATTTCGTTGACCTCAATTTGCTCACCGATTACCTGCCCCTAGCTTGATCAGCGAGTCCAGCACTGAGAAACCAATAGGCCGTTCCATGAACTTGATCCGCGCCTTTGTTAAGCAGTCAAGCTGAATATTGGCGCTACATCAAAGTCACAGAACAAAGAGATGTGTCCCAAACGTAAAAAGGGCAAGGCATTTGCATGCCCTGCCCTTTTTAAGAAGGTGTGAAAGTTACTTTTTGGCGCGGGTAGCGCATGCGGCGCACTGGCCGTAGAGGGCCATGGAGTGATCCTGAATCACCCAGCCCTTTTCTTGGGCGATCATGTTCTGGCGCTTTTCGATTTCAGCGTCGTAGAACTCTTCCACCTTGCCGCAGCTGGTGCAAACGAAGTGGTCATGGTGTTGACCTTCGTCGAGTTCGTAGATGGCTTTGCCGCTTTCAAAATTGCTGCGGATCAAAATGCCAGCTTGCTCAAACTGGGTCAGCACGCGGTAGACGGTGGCCAAGCCAATGTCCGAGCGCTCATCCAGCAGCACGCGAAACACGTCTTCTGCGGTCATGTGGCGCTGTGCGCCCGTCTGAAAGATTTCTAGAATTTTCAGGCGCGGCAGGGTTGCTTTGAGGCCCGTGCTTTTGAGTTCATCAATATTTTTCATGCGTCTTTCTCTTGGTGGACTACGGGCACATAGAAGGCTGGAAGCACGCTTTTGTAGAGAAGCTTTACACGTAGATAAAGGGAATCCTGAAGTGCATCCGGACCTACCGCTACAATGAACCTGATCATATCCATATGCCATTACCCATGCATCTTCAAGCCCGTAGCCGCGCAGCTCTGACTCTGACGCTGGCAATCGCAGCGGCACTGGCCGGTTGCAACAGTATTGATGGCGCTGCCCATCGTGTCGCCAATGTCATCACGCCGTACAAAATGGATGTGGTTCAGGGCAACTTTGTGTCTAAAGAACAGGTTCAGGCACTGCAGCCCGGCATGAGTCGTCAGCAGATTCGTGACATCTTGGGCACACCTTTGATGACCAGCGTATTCCACGGCGATCGCTGGGAATATGTATTCACAATCAAGCGCCCGGGCGTGGAGCCGCAGACTCGAAAGCTCACCGTCTACTTTAATGGCGACAGTTTTGCGCGCGCCGAAGGCGATGAGATGCCTTCCGAAGCTGAGTTTGTGGCCAGCCTCAAGGGCATGAAGGGCACTCCCAAGATTCCTCCGCTGGAAGCGACCGAGTCGCAGTTGGCCAAGTTCCCAGCACGCAACAATACGCAAGCGGAGCAGGCTGCTAACTTGCCAGCTGCTGCTGCCAGCTACCCTGCGCTGGATGCGCGTTAAGCGCTTGAGCGCCTGAGCGTTTAAGTACTAAAACATACTGATCCCCGCTTGGATCAAGCGGCGGATGCTCTCTTTTTTATGGCGGCATGGATTTAAACCCTGCCGTCTGTTTATTTGACAGAGTTAAAGCGTCATGACTGCAGCCACCTCCAACATCTCCACCCGTCAGCGCGTTGCCGTGGCGGGCGCATCTGGCCGCATGGGCCAGATGCTGATTGAAGCCATTCTGAACAGTAGCGACTGCGTGCTGGCTGCTGCGCTGGACCGCGCTGAGAGCCCCTCCATCGGCAATGATCCTTGCGCTTTTCTGGGCAAGCCCAGCGACTTGAAGATCGAAAGCGACGTGCGCGCTGCGCTGGCGAAGGCGGATTGCTTGATCGACTTCACGCGTCCTGAAGGCACGATGGAGCATTTGGCTGTGGCGGCTGATTTAGGCGTGGGCGTGGTGATTGGCACGACCGGTTTTTCTGACGAGCAAAAGCTGCAAATTGCCGAGTTTGCGAAGAAGACCGCTATCGTCTTGTCGGCCAATATGAGTGCTGGTGTAAATGTGACCTTCAAGCTGTTGGAAATGGCTGCCAAGGCGCTCAAGGAAGGTGGCTACGACATCGAAATCGTCGAAGCTCACCACAAGCACAAGGTCGATGCTCCCTCGGGCACGGCGCTGAAGATGGGTGAGGTGATTGCTGAAGCCCAAGGCACTAATCTGGCTGACCGTGCTGTGTACGAACGCTATGGCCACACCGGTGAGCGCAAGGCCGACAGCATCGGCTTTGCCACCGTGCGCGGCGGCGATATTGTGGGCGACCATACTGTGCTGTTTGCCGGCATTGGCGAGCGCATTGAAATCTCGCACAAGTCCAGCAGCCGCGCGGGCTACGCTAATGGCAGCTTGCGCGCCGTGGCCTATTTGGCCGATAAGAAGTCCGGCCAGTACGATATGTACGATGTGCTGAAACTGCGCTAATCGCGCGGACTGCAAAGGGCCATGATGGCCCTTTTTTGTTTTCGGGAGCGAGGTGACTGATGACAACAGGAATGTGGCAATGGCTGGCCGAAGGCGATGCAGTCACTTGGGGCACCGTCGCGGTGATGCTGTTGATGTCCGTGCTCAGCTGGGTGGTCATCCTCTACAAGCTGTGGTTTATGGCGGCTGCGCGCCGCAACCTGCCCAAAGCGGTAGATGCATTCTGGCAAATGCCTGATCTGACACAGGCGCAAGCTGCAGTCCAAAAAATTGACAGCCAAGGGCTGGTACAGCCAATGGCTGATGCGGTGGCGCAGGTTGCAGACTCAAGCCGTGATGGCTCTTTGGCCCAGCGTGCTGCGCAAGGTCAGCGGCTGATGCGCAGTCTGCGTGCCAGACTGGGCAGCGCTGCGAGCCAACTGCAATGGGGGCAGACCTTGCTTGCAACCATAGGTGCGACGGCCCCTTTCGTGGGGCTGCTGGGCACGGTCTGGGGCATTCACCATGCGCTGGGGACTTTGGCTGGCAGCGGCCAGGTGGATATTGCCCAGCTAGCCGGCCCGGTGGGTGAGGCGCTGGTGATGACTGCAGCAGGCTTGGCTGTGGCTTTGCCCGCTGTGCTGGCCTACAACCTGCTGGGGCGCTCAGCGAGTCAGTTAGAGGCCTTGCTTGAAGGCTTTGCTCATGATCTGCATGCCCAGTTTGGGGCGGATGCTCCGCAACGTTCTTTGTAAAGGGTAGCGCCATGGCATTCGGTCGTATGAGTGCGCGCCAAGGTGCGGACAGTCCCATCAGCGCTATCAACGTCACGCCGTTGGTCGATGTGATGCTGGTGTTGGTGGTGATCTTTATTCTGGCCGCCCCCATGCTGGCCGCCAGCTTGCGCGTGCAACTGCCCAAGGCGCAGGCAGCCCAGCAGCAGGTTCCTGCGGGCAAGGGCGACGCGATGATGATTGAAGTCAGCCCACAAGGTGAAATCTGGATCCAAGGCGCCGCAGTGGATGATGCTGCGGTGCAGCAGCAGTTGAAGCAACTGGCGCAGAGCAATCCGCAAGCAGAGGTGCAGTTGCGCGCCGATACCAGCGTGCCTTATGGCCGCGTGGTGCAACTGATGGGGTGGGCCCATGCGGCAGGGCTGTCGCGTATCGGCTTTGTGACGGATCCCCAGTCAAAGGCTGGCAGTAACTGACGACCAGGCCTGTAAAAACCTTTACTTTTTGCAAGCTGCAGCCCCTTAATTCTTGCTCTGGCGCAAGGCAAGTGCTCATGGGCTCTGCCTTTGTTGCTATCTCTTTCAATCTTGCCTTGGCCTGCGATCACAATGAATAAGCCCCTGACCGTCGCTGGCGTAACAAGCCCTGATGGGCAGAACAAGGTTCTGGCGTTAGGATAGTTTTGCTTGCCTTTAGGGCGCCCCCAACATATTTCGCCGCAATGGTTGCGGCATTTGGTGACTAGGAGGATTTGCATGCAAGTACAGGTTCATGCCGACGATTCCATTCAAGGTGGAGAGTCTCTGGCTCAATGGGTTCAAGAGGAAATCAACACCAAACTGGCCCGCCTGAAAGAGTATGTGGTGCGTGTGGAGGTTTTCCTCACGGGCGTTGATGCTATTAAAGCCACAGGTGGCCCCGGCAAGCGCTGCGTGCTTGAAACCCGGGCCACAGGTCGCCCGCCCATTGCGGTAAATGCTGAAGCTGAAAAGATGAAAGATGCTTTCAGCGCCGCCATTGAAAAGCTAAAGCGAGCGGTGGAGGCAGATCTGCACAAGGTCAAGGAAAAGAACCTGCGTGAAAGCGTGCGCGGTGTGGATGACCTCAGCGACGAAAAGACAGAATTGGCATAAATTTGAATGTTTTTTGGCTGTAGTCTTTTAATTTAAAGGACTTTTAGCTACCAAAAAAATAGCTAATTGAAAAGGGCATGTTCATTAAGAACATGCCCTTTTGTTTGGCGAATGATTGGGCTGAGCTTGTTGCCCGCTAGTGCCGCTTTACTTCGAAGCGCGCAGGCTCACGCCTTCAAGTGAGGGCGAGTGCAAAGATCTCAGGACAGAGGCCACAGGCTTGCCAAAACGGCGAGGCTGGCCGTTGATTGTGTCTTCGGTGCTGGCGGCTTCGGCCTCCCACTGCTTTTGGGCTTGCTGCATTTCTTCGGTCGTGCGGGCCACAAAGTTCCACCACAGCAAGATGGCTTCATCCATAGGCTCGCCGCCGATGATGATGAGGCGGCTGCCGGGCGAGCACTCCAAGTTCACCTCGGTCGTGCCGACGGGCAGGTAAATCACATCTTCTGAAGGCAGGAGCTCGCCTTCGACCCGCACTTCGCCGGACATGCTCATCACCGCATGTTCAAAATCAGCGCGCAGCGGCATCACCGCGCGAGCGGGGCTGGCAGAGTCAGACGCCAGCAAATCGACGCCCATCAATGGGGTGTGCACTTCGGCGGGGGCGGTCAGGCCTAGCGCTTCGCCAGCCAGCACCGTCACGGCAAAGTCGCCAATCTGCGTTTTGGGCAGGTCGGGGTAATGTTGAAAGCGAGGAGGAATATTGCGGTGGCTGTCAGGCAGGGCAATCCACAACTGGGCTGCATGGACTCCCAAGGTCTGGCTTTCCTCTGAGTGAGCGATGCCGTAGCCAGCCGTCATCAGGTTGACCTGACCGTGGCGGATGATTTTTTCGGTGCCCAAGCTATCGCGGTGCAGCACTTCACCCTCAATCATCCATGTAAAAGTTTGCAAACCGATATGGGGGTGCGGGCCGACTTGCATGCCCGGTGGGGGAGGAGTGGCTGGGCCTGCATGATCAAGAAAACACCATGCGCCCACCTTGCGCAGAGCAGCTTGGGGAATGGCGCGGTGGATGGGGATGCCGCCAACATCGGCAATACGGGTGGGGAGGCGTTGTAAGTTCTTTGATTCACTCATGACAGATCCTGACGGCAAAGGGTTTCGAGTTTCATACAAACGCGATTGCAGTGCAATCTGGCGGCAAAATGCACCAACGCCTTCTACGCAGTTACCACACTGCGGACCTTCAGCCCATCGGCTGACATCGACTCCAGCTCGAGTCGATTACTTTGAAGGCGTAGGCCGCTAGCAGTGGCCTTCATGTGGCGCCATCTGCGCGCAGTGACCTATCAACGGCAGGAGGAATAGACCATGAGCGAACAACAGACCCCGGGCAATCAAATCTCTGCGATTGAAGCTCAGCAGTATCCAGCCCACTTTGCGGCGCGTGTGACGGGCAAGGTTGAGCACCGGGTGGGAGATGGCGCAACTGAGCTGATCCCCCAAGGTATTGAGATGAAAGTCGATACCGCGATTGCCAGCTATGTACTGTCTTGGGTAGATCCCGAGGACCAACAGCCTGAAATCGTGTACCTCGCTAAACGAGAGTTTGAGCACTATGTGGAAGTGGGCGCGCTGCAAGTGACCGTGTAATCACGGCTCGCCCATTCGTTGCCAAGGCCCTGCAAGTGATTGCAGGGCTTTTTTTATGCACCTGTAGCGTGTGTGGCGTCCGTCAGCGCGGTAGGGATGGAGACCTTACCTTCCAGCAACTTGTGCACGGGGCATGAGGTGGCAATTTGCAGCAGGCGCTGGCGCTGCTCGTCGTCCAAATTGCCGTGTAGCGTGATGCTGCGGGTAATTTGGTTACCGTCGGCAGGCTTGCCTTCGGGGTTGAGTTGCAGGTTCACGTTGATCTGCGTCAGCGGCCACTGTTTACGCCCGGCATACATCTGCAGCGTGATGGCCGTGCAGGCACCCAGAGCGGAAAGTGCCAATTGCAAGGGGTTGGGGCCTGCGTCTGTGCCGCCGAGGGCGACGGGCTCATCGGCATACCAGGTGTGGCCTTGAGCATCGGTCAACGAGACGCGGTAAGGGATGCTGCCGCTTTGGGCGTGAGCGCTGTGAATCATGGGTGTTATCTCCTGATGCGCAGCGTACTTGAAAGTGACGGTATGGGCTGTCTTAGAAAAACATCCGGTATGGGTATTGGATGGAATCTATCGGGTTTTGATGCATGGACATGGCCCATCCGCATTCAAAATAGCAAAACAGCCATGCAAATTGACTTTGCACGGTAAGGCATCCATCAAAAAATACCGGGAGACAGGGCCTTGAATTCAATCAGCACAGACCGCCATTCAGAGGTGGCTTCGGAGTGGAAAATTCCGCCGTTCTGGCAAAAGCTCAATAGTTTTTTTCTGTTTCCGCTACAAATGGAGCCGCTGCTCTACGCCTTACTGCTGTCTGTATGCAGTTATGGCCTGATGTTTGGTGTCATCGGAATTTGTGCGGTGGGTTTGGGCTTGATGCTGGCCGTCAGCCGCTATGCCTTCAAGGTGTCTGCACTGGCGTCGCGCGGACTGACCAATAGCGCTGATTTCCGCTCCAGCCTTATGGAGGAAGAATGGAAATGGCTGCCCTGGAAGTTTTTCGGCGTGCTGTTTGTCTTTGGACTGTTCGTGGGTTTTCTGGCCAGTCGCAGCATGACGCTGGGCATTATTGCCAATCTGGTGGTGGCGTTTCTCATTCCCGCCACCTGGATGGTGCTGATCAATACCAACCGACTCAGTTCCGCCATCAACCCGTTTGAACTGCTGGCCACCATTTTCGGGATTGGCAAGTCCTATCTGCTGCTGTGCTTTTTCCTGTTCCTGCTGCAGCAGGGCTCACCCATGGTCATGGTGGCGTTGCTCAAGATCGCCAAGCCTGCGCTGGTGCTGCCTTTGATGAGCTTTGTGATGATTTACTTCACCTGGGTTATGGCAGCCATGATTGGCTATGTCATGTACCAGCACCATGCTGCGCTGGATATTGACCCCGTGCAAGCGCCGGAAGGCGTGGCCTCCATTCAGATTGACCCGAAGGAGGCTGAAGCCAAGCACCGTGATGCGGTGGTCGCGCGACTGGTACAGGACAACAAGATGGACGAGGCTGTCCATCAGGCCCGTGAATGGCAGCGGGGGGATTACGAAAGCCTGCCCGATCACCGCCGCTATTTCCGCGTGCTTAAGTTGACTGAACAGGCAGATTCGCTAGCGGACTTGGGACAGCGCTTCATCCCCATGCTGATGGCCCAGCAGCGTACCAGTGAGGCACTGGAAGCCTGGGTTAGCTGCGTCAAGCGCCAGCCGGATTTCTTGCTTGCCTCCGCCCAGGCCAGCTATGACCTGGCCCAACAGGCCTGGCGTGCTGGCAAGCCCAAATACGTGCTGATGCTGGCCAAGGGCTTTGAAAACCGCTTTGCAGGCAGTGCGCTGATTCCGTCCATGCTGGAGTTGGTTGTGCGTGCGTACAAGCAGGGGCTGGACCAGCCCATGCAGGGCGTTCACGTCTATATGCGCATGAAGCAGCTGTTTCCCGACCATGCCAGCACCAAAGAAGTGGAGTGGGTGCTGCGCGGTGAACTGGAAAAACTCAGCAGCAAGCCTGATTGAGTGCCTTCAGGCTTGCTGGGCCAGCCACAGAGTGAGGGGCTCCTGTGGCGCTGCCTGCTGCAGGGCCGGTAACCAGGCTTTGGTCTCCTGCAAACGGCCGCTTTGCTTCATGCCGTTGACCAGTTGTAGCAGCGTGCTTTGCCATTGCGGGTGGTCCGCTTCCTTGCTCAGCGTCTGGCAGAGCTTTTCGGCCTCTGGCAGTGCGCCTATCCGGACAAAGCTGCGCACCAGCCCATGCATGGTGTCCGTGCTCATGCGCATGCCGGGTTTGGCCCGCTGGCGGTAGGTCAGGTAGCTGCTCAGTTGCAGCTGACGCTCGGCCTCGGTCAATGCCGGGAGTTTGAAAATGCGCCGCGCTGCGGCATGAAAGTCTTCGCTGCCAGGGTGGTGGCGTGAGCTCTCAAACCAGGCTTTCAGAATGGCTGGGTCCGTGGGTGCCAACCGTGCGGCATCACGCCAGGCTGGGGTTGCACGACCAAACTCCAGGGCATCGGTATAGCGCTGGGCGAGGGCTACGGCATCGGCCAGTGGCTTGGCGTCTGTTAAGGCTTGGTCTGCGGGGTTGATAGGGGCTTCCACGGTCTGCAGGCGCATGTATATCCACATCAGCAAAGCGCCGGTCAGCAGCCCGCCAAAGTGCGCCATATAGGCCACCTGTTTGCCTCCGACCAGATGTTGCAGCAATTCCACCCCCATCCATACGGGCAGCATGACCAGTGCAGGCCAGGTGGCGTAGTTGAAGTAGAACAGCAGCATGTAGAAAAAGCGGATGCGCCGCATGCGGTACATCACTGCATACATGGCCATGAGCGCCGAGATCGCCCCCGATGCACCCAGGCCATAACCACCCATGCCTGCATAAAACAGCAGCGCAAACAGCGAGGCCCCCGCACCGCCGATCACATAAAAAGCGAGGTAGGTGAAGGAGCCCAGCGCCAGCTCCAACGTGAAGCCGAACAGGAACAGAAACACCATATTGCCCAGCAGATGGCCGACGCTGCCATGCAAAAAGATGGACGTAAAAGCTTGCAGCGGCTGCCAGCCGGCGCCGCTGTCGTAATTTATGGACCAGCGCTCGGTAAAACCGATACCGGGTTCTGTGGGGGTAAAGAGGCTTCTCGCCTCACGCCACTGTGCGTAGCGTGCATTTTTTGCCGTGATGACTTGCTCATCCAGCAGGCGCTGGCGGAACTTCTTTTCCTGCCACATCAGCGCATAGAGCTGGGCATAGGCCTTGTGCTGGTACAAGCTCTCTGCGGCTTTCACAGTCTCGCGCTCGAAACGGGTCTTGGGCTGCGCGGTTTGCTCCTGGAGATAGCTCAGAAAGGCTGGCAGCTCCAGGGCGGGCAGGGCCGTCTGCGCGTAGCGCTGTCCAGCGCTTTGCACCACTTTTTCCTCCGGGGCCTGCCAACCCCAGAAGATGATGCAGTTGATAACGATGATGAGCACCGTCATCCACGGCGGGGAGTGCCATGAGGGCTTGTTCTCAAGAGGAATGGCAAGAAACATGGGGGGATGAAATTTCGAGCACGCGATGGACTGGCGCTGACTGTAGCGCACCGTCCTGAAAATGCCATGGGCGCAGGCCACAAAAAAGCCAGCATGGCGTCCCATACTGGCTTTTTTGATAGCTGCTAGTCCTTATCGAATAAGGACTAGAGGCATGTTTGGCTTGTAATCGGTGAAGATTACTTGGCCACCACGCGCACCATTTCCAGGCACTTGTTGGAGTAGCCCCACTCGTTGTCGTACCAGGACACGACCTTCACGAAAGTCTTGTCCAGAGCGATACCGGCTTCGGCGTCGAACACGGAGGTGCAGGTTTCACCGCGGAAGTCGGTCGCAACGACCTTGTCTTCGGTGTAACCCAGCACGCCCTTCAGGGCACCTTGGGACTGGGCCTTCATTTCGGCGCAGATTTCTTCGTAAGTGGCTTCGCTGTTCAGTTCCACGGTCAGGTCAACCACGGACACGTCAGACGTAGGCACGCGGAAGGACATGCCGGTCAGCTTCTTGTTCAGCTCAGGAATCACCACGCCCACGGCCTTGGCAGCGCCAGTGCTGGAAGGGATGATGTTTTCCAGAATGCCGCGGCCGCCGCGCCAGTCTTTGTTGGAAGGACCGTCGACGGTCTTTTGCGTAGCAGTAGCAGCGTGCACGGTGGTCATCAGGCCGCGCTTGATGCCCCACTTGTCGTTCAGCACCTTGGCCACAGGAGCCAGGCAGTTGGTGGTGCACGATGCGTTGGAGATGATGGCTTCACCCTTGTAGATAGCGTGGTTCACGCCGTACACAAACATGGGAGTGTCGTCCTTGGAAGGAGCCGACAAAATCACCTTCTTGGCGCCAGCATCGATGTGCTTTTGGCCAGTTTCCTTGGTCAGGAACAAACCAGTGGATTCGATCACCACGTCTGCGCCAACTTCGTTCCACTTCAGGTTCGAAGGATCGCGCTCTTGAGTCAGGCGAATCTTCTTGCCGTTGACGACCAGGGTGTTGCCTTCAACCGAAACTTCGCCATCAAAACGGCCGTGCACGCTGTCGTACTTGAGCATGTAAGCCAGATAGTCGGGCTCCAGCAGGTCGTTGATGCCGACGATTTCGATGTCGGAGAAGTTTTGCACTGCAGAGCGCAGCACGTTACGGCCGATGCGACCAAAACCGTTGATGCCTACCTTAATCGTCATAGTTGCCTCTAGATGGTTGGATAGTGAAAACAAAAAACTGGGGCGGATTGTGCCCGCACTGGCGGGCCTGCAGCCTCGTCCAGATGGCTGAGGCGAACAAAACTGCCCACTTCAGCCAGAAAAAAGAGGCACGAGGCCTCTTTTTGCTTACTTGGCAGCGTTTTGCAGAGCGACCTGCACGGTATCAGCCACGTTCTTAGGTGTGAAGCCGAAGTGCTCGAACAGCACGGGTGCAGGAGCGGATTCGCCGTAGGTGTCGATACCGACCACCGCAGCGCAGCCGTACTTCCACCAGAAGTCGGTCACGCCCATTTCGACGGCGATGCGGGGCAGGCCGGCGGGCAGCACAGACTTCTTGTACTTCACGTCTTGCTTGTCGAACGTTGTCGTGCTTGGCATGGAGACCACGCGCACGGCGATCTTGCGTTCGGCCAGCAGCTTTTGCGCGGCCAAAGCCAGTTGCACTTCAGAGCCGGTGGCGATGATGACGGCCTGGGCCTTCTTCTTAAAGCCAATGTCCTTGGGCTCAGACAGCACGTAGGCACCGCAAGCGATGTTGTCCAGTGCGTCTTCGCTCTTGGGTGCGTAGGCCAGGTTTTGGCGGCTCAGCAGCAGGGCTGTGGGCTTGTTCTTCTGGCTCAGGGCCACAGTCCAAGCCACGGCAGTTTCGGTGGTGTCAGCGGGGCGCCACACGTCCAGACCAGGGATCAGGCGCAGGCTGGCTGCGTGCTCGATGGACTGGTGGGTAGGGCCGTCTTCGCCCAGACCGATGGAGTCATGGGTGAACACGTGGATGATGCGTTGCTTCATCAGCGCAGCCATGCGGATAGCGTTGCGGCTGTAATCGGCAAAGGTCAGGAAGGTGCCGCCGTAAGGGATGTAGCCGCCGTGCAGCGCCACGCCGTTCATGATGGCAGCCATACCGAACTCGCGCACACCGTAGTTGATGTGGCGGCCGATTTTGCCGTCTTCAGTCTTGACCACAGCACCCTTGTCGTCCACGCGGAAAGCGGGAGTCGACTTGGTGTTGGTGAGGTTCGAGCCTGTCAGGTCGGCAGAACCGCCCAGCAGTTCTGGCAGAGCAGCTGTCAGGCCTTCCAGAGCCAGCTGGCTGGCCTTGCGGCTGGCCACAGTGGCGCCGGCGTCATGCGCGTCAGAGGCAATCTTGGCTGCGATTTCACCGAAGTTTTCGGGCAGGTTGCCGGCCATGCGGCGTGTGAAGTTGGCAGCTTGCTCAGGGAAGGCTGCGGCGTAAGCGGCGAACTTCTTGTCCCATGCAGCTTCAACCTTGGCGCCTTGGTCCTTGGCGTTCCAGTCCGAGTACACCTCAGCAGGAATTTCGAAGGGTGCAGCAGTCCAGCCCAGTGCAGCGCGGGTCAGAGCGATTTCTTCAGC
This sequence comes from Comamonas sp. Y33R10-2, assembly GCF_019355935.1. Taxonomy (NCBI): domain Bacteria; kingdom Pseudomonadati; phylum Pseudomonadota; class Betaproteobacteria; order Burkholderiales; family Comamonadaceae; genus Comamonas; species Comamonas sp. Y33R10-2. Next base: position 2,479,428 of record NZ_CP079925.1, on the reverse strand, counting down.
ACCCAGAGGCTCGCCGTGGGCCTTGGAGGTGTCTTGACGGTTGGGCGAGCCCTTGCCGATCGAAGTCTTGCAGCAGATCAGCGTAGGCTTGTCTGCGCTCTTCTTGGCAGCAGCAATAGCGGCGTCCACAGCGTCCACGTTGTGACCGTCGACATCACGGATCACGTTCCAGCCATAGGCTTCAAAACGGGCAGGTGTGTTGTCGCCGAACCAAGGAGTGACCTTGCCGTCGATGGAGATACCGTTGTCGTCCCACAGGGCGATCAGCTTGTTGAGCTTCCAGGCGCCTGCCAGAGCAGCCGCTTCGTGCGAGATGCCTTCCATCAGGCAGCCGTCGCCCATGAACACAAAGGTGTGGTGATCCACGATCTCGTGCTTGGGCTGGTTGAACTCGGCAGCCAGCAGCTTTTCAGCCAGTGCAAAGCCCACGGCATTGGTGATGCCCTGACCCAGAGGGCCCGTGGTGGTTTCCACGCCGGGAGTCACGCCCACTTCGGGGTGACCAGCGGTCTTGCTGTGCAGCTTGCGGAAGTTCTTGAGCTCGTCGATCGACAGGTCGTAGCCGCTCAGGTGCAGCAGACCGTAGATCAGCATGGAGCCGTGACCGTTGGACAGGATGAAGCGGTCGCGGTTAGCCCAGTGAGGGTTCACGGGGTTGTGCTGCAAGTGGCGGCTCCACAGCGCAACGGCCATATCGGCCATGCCCATAGGGGCGCCGGGGTGGCCGGAGTTGGCTTGTTGAACGGCATCCATTGCGAGTGCGCGGATCGCATTCGCCATTTGTTGAGTGTTGGCCATCTGGGCGCTCCAAAAGGAGGGTTTAATTCTGCTAAGCCCGCCATTTTAAGGGAGGCCGAGTTTTCGCAGGCGGTGTACGGGTCAATGCTCTACAGTGTTAGGCAGAAAAAGGGCAGCAGCCCTGTTCCAAAGACCGCCTGAAAATTGATGCGCATGCCTGCTCAAATGACTGCCCAAGCCACCGTCCAAACCATCGCCTCGCCCTTTGTACAACCCCCAGTAATGCTCTTAGCCGCCGGCCGTGGCGAGCGCATGCGGCCGCTGACCGATGTCACTCCAAAGCCCTTGCTCAAAGTGCAGGGCGTGCCGCTGCTACAGCACCACATGCAGTCGCTGGTAGCTGCAGGCGTGCCGCGAGCTGTGATTAATACGGGTTGGCTGGGAGCGCAAATCCCCGCGCACTTTGGCAATGAATTTGCCATGAAGTCAGCGCAAGATAAGCATGAGAAGCTATCGCTTTCATACTCTGCAGAGCCCGAAAAAGCCTATGAAACCGCAGGTGGCATCAGCCGAGCACTGCCTCAGCTAGGCGACGTTTTCTGGCTGGCTGCAGGCGATGTGTATGCACCAGACTTCACCTTTGCTGCCAATGCCGCGCAGGCTTTTGCACAAAGCAACGAACTGGCACACCTGTGGCTGGTGCCCAACCCCACGCACAACCTGCGCGGTGACTTTGGTTTGAGTGAAGACGGCAAGGCACTCGACTTGCCCGCAGATGACGCCAGCCCGCGCTACACCTACAGCACCATCGCGCTACTGAAGGCCGAGCTGTTTGCCCAGCCGTGGTTTGACATTCCCGCTGGCAACCCCGAAGGTCTGCGCGCGCCGTTAGCCCCCTTGCTGCGTGCGGCCATGCGCGAAGCCCGCGTGGGTGCATCCTTGTACACGGGGCGCTGGGTCGATGTGGGCACGCCCGAACGACTCGCGCAGCTCAACCAGGACTGAACAAGGCTGAATAAGGCCAAACAAGGTTGGGTGGTGTCGATTTTTAAGCCGCGACTTTTTCCGCTTCCGCGTCTGCCGCTTTGAGTTGAGTGACCAGCGCCACATAGTCCGCCATCGCGGCATCTCGCGGCGTGCCTTGGCGGGCCATCCACGCATCAAACTTGGCGCGGCCCACCACATCCAGCACGCCGGGGCGGGCGCCGCTGCAGTCGCCAATGCTGCCCTGCTTGTACAGAGAGTAAAGGGCCAGAAGGGCCTCGTTGTCAGGCGCTTCCTGTAGCGTTTTGGAGGTGACCGAGGCTTGCTCGAAGGCTTTCTCGGCGGGGGAGGGGCCATCGCTGACCGGCTCACCGCCAAAGTGCTGGTCTTCGGCCTCCACCTCGTCGGGGAACCAGCGTGCTTCCAGCAACTTGCCCTTGCGCATGGACAGGGCCAGCAAGCCCGGCGATTGGAACGCGCCGTGGCGCAGAACGGCTGGCGTGACCACCATGCCGCTATTGAAGCTGGCGTTGCCAAAGGCGGTGAATTGCACCGCCGCACCCGTAGCGCCAGCCGCACCAGGGGTTGCCCATTGCTGCAGGCGCGCCAAGCCCTTGCCGCCGACATGGCAACCGGTGCTGCGGTTGTGCCCCGGCTGGAACCAGGCGAAGTCTGGGATGCCGCGCGCATACAGGGACGCAAAATCGCCGCCTTCCAGATCTTGGCAGGCCTGGGCAGAAAGCGCCTGCATCTGCTCGGGCGTCATGCCGGCATCGGCCGTGGGGATGCCCAGCGAGCCTGCGGCGCTGGCACCGATGAACTCCAGCACATTCTTGGCAACGATTTCCTTGTCGTTGTCCACGCAGATCATGTGATAGCTGTCTTCCAGCACCACCACACGGGCCTTGCCTGCGCGTTTTTTGCCGTTGATTTTTTCGATCAAATAGTCGGCAGAGCGCAGGCTGGTCAGCTCATCTTCGCGGGCGTGGATGACAAGCGTTTGCGCTTCAATTTTGTGCAGGTCCTTCATCACAAAGCCGCGCAGCCTGTCTACCTGCTTCACGCAGGCCAGTGGCACCCACCCGTAGTGAAAGTTCTCACCCCGTGCAAACTTGGCTTTGACGATGGCGCGCAGCTGCTCGTTTTTGATGCCGAAGGGGTCTTCTTCCACGATCTTCATGCTCGCGGCCACGCCGGGCACATAGTAGAGCGCATGGCGCGCAAACGCATACCAGGCCGTGGCCCAGCCGTCGAGGTAAATAGGGGGAGCCAGAGCAATCAATTTGCCCCGGGTATGGCCTTCGCGCTTGACGATTTCAATGGCCAGCAGTGAGCCCATGCACATGCCCATGACATGCACTTCTTCGTGCAGCGCCATGACTTCGCGGTATTTCACGCGCACGGCTTCTAACCAGTCTTCGGCGGTAATGCCGACCAGGTCTTCAGGTGTGGTGCCGTGGCCGGGCAGGGTCAGAGAATGGGTCACAAAACCGGCGTTTTTGAGCCGTTTGTGCATAGAGCCCAGGTCGTACTGCGTACCGCCCAAGCCGTGAATGAGAAAGACTGCGGGTTCTGCCATGGTCAAGCCTGAGCAGGTTGGGGCTTGAGCACGCGCACTAGCGCTGCGATTTGCTCCACTGCGCCGTCTGGTCCGAGTACCGGAGCCAGCGATACTTCTGCTGCATAGTTGCTGCCGCCCAACTGCACGTCATAGCTATAGCGCGCAACTGGGTGACCATTGCGGGCGCACTCCCAAGCGGCTTTTGCAAGTGGCTGGTTTGCTGCATCTACATGGCGAAGCCAATCGTCAATGTTTTGCAGCTGCGCCAGATGGCCTCCCAATATCTGGTCAGCGCCCGGACTCCAGGTGGCGGCACCAGACAGGGGGTCGAATTCGGCGCTGATAACGCCTGAGGCTTGCAAAGTGCGTTCATAGCGCAGCCGCCACTCATGGGTGGTTTGCAGCGCGCTGCGGCGCTCATTTTCAAGGCCTCGGCCAAAGAGCAGCAAGATGGCCCAGATGGCGACAAAGGCTTGGGCTTCAATCACGGCCTCGCCCGCAAAGGCGTCTTGCACCGCAAATGGACCGACCCCTGTGGCGCTGCGGGCAACGATGAGCAGACCGCCAACCAGCATGGCAAGCGAGCCACCACGTGGCCCCCAGAGCATGGAAGCGGCCAACAAAAATGGCATGGGCAGATAGGCCAGTGTGGCGGCGGAGGTGCCCCAGTTTTGAACGCCTGCCGAAAATACGCTCAGAGCCAAAGCGATAAAGATGGCAAAGGCAATCAGACCTGCCAAAAACTGCTTGCGTGTCATGCCCCCCGAGCGGCGCGGTTGAAAGCCTTGATAAGCCAGAACCACGGGCAGCAGCAGCAAAATTCCCAGCAAGGTAGATGAGGCCCAAGTGCGCCACTCCAGCCACCAACTGGTGCTGCTATTGAGGCTGACCCAGAACTGTGCAGCCAGTGCGGCGCCCAAAACAGCCGTCAGCACAGCACCTCCCATCAGCCGCGATGTGGTGGAAAGTGATAGGAGACCACTCTTTAAACGATAGCTGAAAGTCTTGGCTCCAAGCCAAGCGCAGGCCGTTTCAATCAGGCCAAAGACGATGGCCGCGAGCGGTCCCAGGTCATGCGCAAGACCGCCCCAAATGGCGCTGGCCAGCCAGCCCGCTGCAAATAGCCAAGCTTGACCATGGTTGCGAATGAAAAAGGCAAATAGCACGGCCGCACCCAGCCATACTGGGACGGACTGAGTTTGACCGTGCGCCAGCAAAGTAGAGCCATAGCCCACTAGCAGGTACAGAACAAAGACAGAGGCGGCGCTGCGCCATGCAGGGCGATCAGTTTCAAAAGACATGCCAGAGAGCTCCTAAGCTGATGTAGCACTTCGGATGCGTTAGCAGTCAAAGGCGCGGCAGCGGCGTGAAAACAGTGCTGGGCGAGGGCCCAGCTTGAGCAAATATAGAGAAGCTGCTCACGACTTTTATTTCAAAAGCGAACAGCTCTTGTCATGACCCAGACGCTTTGATGCTCTGCCGCCGCTTGGCAACGAGTGAGATGAGGTGTGAAATGCTCTCCTTGCTGCCCGTAAGCTGATGTACAGCGGTACGATATGCCCATGACTTCTGTTTATGCTCAACGCCGCGCACGCTTGGCCGCCCAGTTGGGCGCTGGCGGTGTCGCCATCATTCCCACGGCTCCAGAGCTGCACCGTAACCGCGACACCGAGTATCTGTATCGCCACGACAGCTACTTTTACTACCTCACAGGCTTTAGCGAGCCCAATGCCTGCTTGGTGCTGACCAGCGACGGCAAAAGTGCGCTGTTTTGCCAGCCCAAGGACATTGATCGCGAGGTCTGGACAGGCATTCGCCTAGGCCCCGATGCGGCGGTGAGTCAGCTGGGCATGGACAAGGCCTACTCCAGCGATGAAATCAATGCTCGCCTGCCAAAGCTGCTAGAAAACCGCGAGCGTGTCTGGTTTCCCTTCGCCACTCACAGCGGTTTGGCTGAGCAGGTCGAAGGCTGGCTGGCTCAGGTGCGTGGCCGCTCGCGTTTTGGCGTACTCTGCCCCACCCAGCAAGGCGATGCCTGCGCGCTGCTCGATGAGATGCGTCTGGTTAAAGATGCGCACGAGCAGGACATCATGCGCCGCGCCAGCGAGATTAGCGCCCGCGCCCATATCCGTGCCATGCAGCGCTCGGCTCGCATGATTCGCAATGGCGAGGAGGTGCGTGAATACCACCTAGACGCTGAATTGCTGCACGAATTTCGCCAGCATGGCTCGCAATACGTGGCCTACGGCTCCATCGTCGCCGCCGGTGCCAACGCCTGCGTGCTGCACTATCAAGCTGACAAAGCTCCCGTGCGCCCCGGTGAGCTGGTGCTGATTGATGCAGGCTGTGAGCTAGACGGTTACGCCAGCGACATTACACGCACTTTCCCGGCTGATGGTAAGTTCACCGGCCCACAGCGCGCTTTGTATGACTTAGTGCTGGCCAGCCAAGAGGCGGCGGTGGCGGTAACCAAGGCGGGCAATCGTTTTAACGACCCGCACGACGCAACCGTGGCCGTACTGGCGCAAGGCATGTTGGACTTGGGTTTGCTGGACAAGCGCAAATACGGCACGGCGCAAGACGTGATTGATTCGCGTGCCTACTTCCAGTTTTATATGCACCGCACCGGTCACTGGCTGGGCATGGATGTGCATGACTGCGGCAGCTACGTGGAGCCCACGGAGTTGGACGTCGTAAGCGAGCGCAAAGATCCGATTTCAGGTGAAACCATTGTCAACCGCCCAAGTCGCATCTTGCGAGCCGGCATGGTCACCACCATTGAGCCAGGCATCTATGTGCGCCCCAGCGCTGGCGTGCCTGAGCAGTTCCACAACATCGGCATTCGCATTGAAGACGATGCCATCGTGACCGAAACCGGCTGCGAGCTCATCACGCGTGGCGTACCGGTCAAGGCTGATGAAATTGAAGCTTTGATGCGTGGCTGAATTGACGACTTAGTGCTCTGACTCGCCATGCCTTTGACATCCCACCGATTCGTTCACTTAGCTGAAAATCAGCCTTTGCCGGTTGTGCGCATGAGCTTGGTTTTGTGGTTGCTGGGTATGCCCGGCGCCGTGGCTTTGGCTTGGAGCAAGCCTGCGCTTTGGTGGCCTGTTTTTGCGCCAGATACGTCAGTGCAGAGCGCGGCTTGGATGGTGGTATTAGGACTGGGCGTTTTGCTGGCGCTGGCTATTGGTATTGGCCTGAAACTGGGCTCGCAGGTGGGGTTGAGCTCGCCTTTGGTTCACGCTGCCGTGCAAGGCCGCACACCTTGGCGCGGCATGCGTGTGCTGAGCTTGCCGGGCTTGGCTGGAGGGGTAGCAGGGGCGGCGTGGATGGTGACGCTAACCATGGTCTGGCCAGAGAGCATGGCTTTTGTGGCCCCTGTTTATGACCTGCCGCTGCTGCCAAAAATCTTGTACGGCGGCTTTACTGAAGAGTTGTTGTTGCGCTTTGGATTGCTGTCACTGGTGATGTGGCTGCTGTGGAGGGCGCTGGGCAGCCCTGAGCAGCGGCCAAGCTGGCAGCTAGGCTGGTTGGCCATCTTCATAGCAGCTGTGCTGTCGGGCGGCATCTTGGTGTATTTGGGATGGACTGCGGTCGCAGCCATGACAGCCACGGCATTGCTGCAGTTGCTGGCCTGCGAAGTGGTTTACGGGCTGCTCTCAGGCATTTTGTTTTGGCGCTATGGCTTGGAGTCAGCCATGCTGGCCCATGTGGTGACTTATTTACTTTCTCATGGGCTCGTTTAGTGCGGGTAGCGCGATTCTTGATTTGGAAAAGACTATCGGTAAATTAGGTGTTACAGAGGCGATGTGACGCATTCCTGTAACCGCATTCATGCAAGAATTGAAACCCGATTACATCCCATCGCGAGAGAAAATTCCATGCAATTAAGCCGTGCCACCAAGATCGTCGCCACTTTAGGCCCCGCCTCCAGCGATCCGCAACTGCTTGAACAAATGGTGCGCGAAGGCGTGAACGTGGTGCGCCTGAATTTCAGCCACGGCAAGGCGCAAGATCATATTGATCGCGCCATCATGGTGCGCGAAGCTGCTGCTCGCGCTGGCCGTGAAGTGGCCATCATGGCCGACTTGCAAGGCCCCAAAATTCGCGTCGGCAAGTTCGCCGAAGGCAAGGTCATGCTGGAGCCCGGCATGCGTTTTGTACTGGATGCATCGCGCACCGAACTGGGCGACATCGGCGGTGTGGGCCTCGACTACAAAGAGCTGCCGCGTGATGTGAAGGCTGGCGATGTGCTGTTGCTGAACGACGGCCTGATCGTGATGACCGTGGAAGCGGTGCGTGGCGATGCCGTGCACACCATCGTTAAGCTCGGCGGTGAGCTGTCCAACAACAAGGGCATTAACAAGCAAGGCGGCGGCTTGACCGCTCCTGCGCTCACGGCCAAGGACATGGAAGACATTAAGACAGCCATGTCCTTCCAAGCCGACTATGTGGCGGTGAGCTTCCCCAAGAATGCGACTGACATGGAAATGGCGCGCCAGCTGTGCAACGTGGCAGCTGCTCAATATAGCCACAAGCCCGGTTTGATTGCCAAGATCGAACGTGCTGAAGCCATTCCGCGTCTGGAAGAAATCCTGCGCGTCTCCGACGGCATCATGGTCGCCCGTGGCGACTTGGCAGTGGAAGTGGGCAACGCTGCTGTGCCTGCTTTGCAAAAAAAGATGATCAAGATGGCCCGCGAGATGGACAAGGTGGCGATCACTGCGACCCAGATGATGGAGTCCATGATCACTAACCCCGTGCCGACGCGCGCTGAAGTGAGCGATGTGGCCAACGCCGTGCTGGACGGCACCGATGCCGTGATGCTGAGCGCTGAAACTGCGGCCGGTAAGTACCCGCTGGAAACCATCAAGGAAATGGCCGCTATCTGCGCGGCTGCTGAAGCGGCGGAAGATCCAATCAAGGATGCAGATTTCGGCAACGTGCACTTTAAGCGCACCGATCAAGCCATCGCCATTGGCGCACTGTTCACTGCCCATCATCTGGGTGCGAAGGCGCTTGTCGCCATGACGGATTCGGGCTCCACTGCTTTGTGGATGAGCCGCCACCGTATTCACATTCCTATCTATGCCTTGACACCACGTCTGGCAACTCAACGCAAGATGGCGCTGTACCGCAATGTGCGCCCTTTGCTGATGGACACCAGCGCAGACCGCGACACGGCGCTAGATCAAGCCAAGACTCACCTGCTGATGCGCAACATCGTGCAGTCGGGCGACGTATACGCCATCACCTGCGGCGAGCCTATGGGTCAGCCTGGTGGCACGAACATGCTCAAGATTTGCAGAGTGGAGTAACTGAAGTCACCCCCTGAGGCGCTTTGCGCCTTCCCCCTCTCTCTTCGGGAGGGGGACGACGCCATCGCCGCGAGGCGGCTCTTGCTCGGCGTCACTCGCGTGGATAGCGCGATTTTTAAGTAAAAAAAGCTGCCAGTGCTTATGAATAAAGCACTGGCAGCTTTTGTTTTGATAGCGTCTGATTCTTCAGTCGGCAGGGTAGGCGGCGTGGGGTGCAGCGCCTGCGTTGCGCGTCTGGCGTGCGAGGTAACGCGTCACTGCCAGATCGCAGACCCAGCAGCTTGTCCAGCACAGCCATGCAGTCCACAACGTATGGCTCATGAAGTGGGCGCCGCGCATTTGCTGGGCTAGGCCCAGCGCAAAACCTGCCACCACAGAAGCGCCAAGCCATAGGCGCGCAACTCGCGGCAGGTTGTGGCGTAGGGCAAAGTAGCCGCTGATAAAGGCAAAACCTGCGGAGGCATGACCGGCAGGAAAGCAGTGTCCGCCACCGCCATCAGTGATCCCCCATGCCCAGTGCGAAACATAGTGGCCTAGGCCTCCAAATTCACTCAAGTCCCAAGGGCAACTCGTTGCGCTGATGCGCTTCATAACGGCCATGATGGCCAGAGACACCAAAGAAGCTATTACCAGCTGTATGCGACGCGGATAAGGCAGTTGCCTAAGGATTCCCCGTGGCCACCAAATCATCAGACTGAGCCCCAGCACAATGGCCCATGCCAGCTTGCGCGCGCCTTCATGGGCGATATTGACCATAAACCAGTCGTTTTGCAGCGCAAAGCCGTGACTAGTGCCAAACCAGCGTGCCATGGCCAAATCTAGCCCGCTTATGTCCCAAATAATGACGCAGGCTAAGGCGATGAGAGTCCAGCTCAGCAGCTGTGTGGTGGATGCCGCTTGAGGTGTTTGGCGAAGGTGTGAGGCTGAGGGCATATGCATGCCCTGACGATAAAAACCGCTGCTTAACCCATCCTTAAGACCAGCTGCATAGGCTTTATTGAGTTCGCAGGCGAAGGCGCAATTTTTTAATGTGCGGCACTGCACGCAGATAGCGCCTGCGGCGCAGCCAGAAGGTCGCATTCCAGACGATCACAGCGCCAATGCTGCCGACCAAGGCCCCTGCAATGACATCCGAGGGGAAGTGCACGCCAAGGTGGACACGGCTCCAGCAGATACCAATGGCTGCTGCAAAACCCAGTACCACCAGTGCTTTGCGGTGGCGCGTAACGCCCAAGGCCAGCGCCATGGCCAAAGCAAATGCACCGCTGGCGTGCTGGCTTGGAAAGCTAGCGCGCCCGCCATGCTGAACCCATAGCGTGCCCATCTCGAGTTGAAACGGGCGTGGCGCAGGAAAGCCCCAGCGAATCAGTCTTGTGATCGCCCAAGCCGTTGCCATGGACAGCAGCAGCATCAGCATGGTGCGGCGCACGGCTGGCGATCCAAACAGCAGGGCAAGGAGCACGAGGGCGGCGCTGATATTCGGTGTCCAGGCTGAGAGCACGCGGGCGAGCTGGATGCTGAACAAGGGTGTCTGAGCGTCAGCGTTAATGAGTGCGAACAGAAAAAGATCGAAGAAGAACATAAAAGCGCTGCAGCGGGCTGTGGCAATAACAAGTGCAAGGATGGTAAGGCGAAATGTCCCAAAGGCGATTCCCCATTTTTGAGCACTGAGAGCGTGGGAGTTATTTGTAGTTCTTGGGGCGTCTGAAAATCTGGCAGATATGCGCCAGCCCCGCCACAATACGCAGATGCGAATTTTGGTGGTTGAAGACAATGAAGGCATTGCCGCAGGCTTGCGCAGCAATTTGATGCAGCGCGGCTATGCGGTGGATGTGTGTGCAACGGTGGCACAGGCGTGGGGGGCGCTGACGGCAGAGCGTTTTGATGCCGTGCTGCTGGACTTGGGCCTGCCCGATGGTGATGGCAGTGAGGTGGTGCGCCGCCTGCGCGCGCAGATTGCACGGCCCGGCTTGTCGCCATTGTCGCAATTGAAGCCACTACCAGATCCCTCTACGCCGGTGCTGATTTTGACCGCGCGCGATCAGGTGCAAGACCGGGTAGCGGGGCTCAATTTGGGAGCCGATGACTATCTTGTCAAACCCTTTGACATGGATGAGCTTGAAGCGCGTTTGCGCGCCATGATGCGACGCGCTGCGGGGCAGGCGTCGCCCGTGATTCGTTATGCCGATTTGGAGGTTGACCCGGCGGCACACATCATCCGAAAAGCCGGGCAGAAGGTAGAGATTTCACCGCGTGAATTTGCCGTACTCTGGGCCTTGCTTTTAGCGCGAGGTCGCGTGCTTTCGCGTCCACAAATTGAGGAGCACCTCTACAGCTGGGGCGATCAAGTAGAGAGCAATGCGGTTGAGGTTTATGTCCACCACCTGCGCAAAAAACTGGGCCAGAAAATCATTGTGACCATGCGCGGCGTGGGCTACTTCATGCCGCAGGAGCAAGAGTGAGCACCGCAGAGCAGGGCGGCAAACGCCGCAGCTCTTTGCAGCTGACGCTGCTGGCTTGGGTGCTGGCGGCGCTGGCGCTGGTTTGGGGCAGCTTTGTGGTTTGGGGTTATCAGACCGGGGTGACGGAGGCTGATGAGCTGACAGACGGGCACTTGGCCAGTGTGGCATCGCTGACGTTGAATTGGCATGTGCAGGGCGATGTACCCGTGGGCGAGACCACCGCCGTGCAGCCCCTGCCAGGCCTGCATGCTCACGATTATCAAGAGTCGCTGAGCGTGGTGCTCTGGAACGACAAGGGCGTGTTGATCTCGCGTACCGGTAAAGCGCCGTTGCCAGCGTTTGATCTGGAGCAGGGCTTTGCCACCATTGACACTGACTCTCAGCATTCTTGGCGCAGCTTTACCCAGTGGAGCCAAGATAAAAAGGCCAAAGTCACAGTCATGATTTCGCTGGCCGAGCGCGATAGTCTGGCCGACGATATCGCCGTGCAGATGATTGAGCCGGGCTTTTGGCTGCTGCCCATCATCGTGATTGCGCTAGGCGTGGCCGTGCGCCGGGGTATGCGACCCTTGAACCAAGTCACGCAGCGTGTTCAGGCGCTGGATTTGAGCCGCGCTCAGCGCGTCTCAGATGCCAACGTGCCGCAGGAACTCTCGCCCATGGTCAGCGCCATCAATACCTTGCTAGATCGCCAGCAAGAGGCGCTGGAGCGCGAGCGTAATCTGGCCAATGAAGTGGCGCATGAGCTGCGCACGCCGCTGGCCTCCATCGCGCTGCAGGCGCAGGCTCTTAAGTCTGACTCGCAGGCCGGTACATCGATGGATCACGCCGCCATGCAAGCCGCTTTGCAGCGCATTGGGCAAGATGCCTTGCATGCCGGTCATGTGCTCGACCAGCTACTCACCTTGGCCAGAGCCGGGCGCGGCATGTTGGATGCGCCTTTGCAGAGCGTGAACTGGGCTGATACAGCTCGTAATGTCGCCGCCGCGCAAGCCCAGATTGCTTGGCAGCGCGAAGACTCGTTGGCGGTCGATGCGCCGGCTTGCGTCACGGTGCGGGGCAACCCGCTGCTGCTGGATAGCGCTTTGCGTAATTTGGTGGAAAACGCCGTGCGCCATACGCCAACGGGCACGCAAATTGAGGTGCAGGTCGGCTGTGATGAGTTTTTGGGTTTGGCATGGGTACAGGTCTGCGATGACGGGCGGCGTGATGTGGCTTTAGCCCATGTGCCGCCTGTAGACAGCTTGCACTTGGGCCATGAAATCGTCAGCCGTGTCATGCAAGCCCATGGTGGGCGGTTTATGCAGACAGATGCTCCTCAAGGCTTCACAACCTGCTACCGGATGGAAATCCCGTCTGCCGGTTAAAATGCCGGGTTACCAAGTGGTTACCAAGCGTGGCCGCTGGTCTTTTCTCAGGCCGCAGGCTGTTGTGCAGAGCGCTACAGCCACTCCCTCGCCGGGGCGTTGCCTCTCAAACATTTGAACGGAACCCACCATGTCTTTGATCTCGATGCGCGAAATGTTGGACCATGCTGCTGAAAACGGCTATGGCATCCCCGCCTTCAACGTGAACAACCTGGAACAAGTCCAGGCCGTGATGTCGGCGGCTGACGAAGTCGGCGCGCCCGTGATCTTGCAAGCCAGCGCTGGTGCCCGCAAGTACGCCGGTGAGCCCTTCATCAAGCACCTGATTCAAGCCGCTGCTGAGATGTACCCCCACATCCCCTTGGTCATGCACCAAGATCACGGCACCACCCCTGACATCTGCCAAGGCGCGCTGAACCTGGGCTTTGGCTCGGTGATGATGGACGGCTCCTTGATGGGTGACGGCAAGACTCCTTCGTCCTTCGAATACAACGTTGACGTGACCAAGCAAGTGGTAGCCATGGCCCACGCTATTGGCGCCACGGTCGAAGGTGAGCTGGGTTGCCTGGGCAATCTGGAAACTGGCGAAGCCGGTGAAGAAGACGGCGTGGGCGCTGTCGGCAAGCTCGACCACAGCCAGATGCTGACGGACCCTGAAGAAGCAGCCGTGTTTGTGCGCGAAACCCAACTGGACGCTTTGGCCATCGCCATCGGTACCAGCCACGGTGCGTACAAGTTCAGCCGCCCCCCTACAGGCGACATTCTGTCCATTCAGCGCGTCAAGGAAATCCACGCCCGCATCCCCAACACACACTTGGTAATGCACGGATCTTCCTCCGTGCCCCAAGAGCTGCTGGCCATCATCAACCAGTACGGCGGCAGCATGAAGGAAACTTACGGCGTGCCCGTGTCGGAAATCCAAGAAGCCATCAAGTACGGCGTGCGCAAGGTCAATATCGACACTGACATCCGCTTGGCCATGACGGCTGCTGTGCGCAAGTTCTTGTTCGAAAACCCCGACAAGTTTGACGCCCGCGAATGGCTCAAGCCTGCCCGCGAAGCCGCCAAGCAAATCTGCAAGGCTCGCTACATCGAGTTCGGTTGCGAAGGTCAGGGCGCCAAGATCAAGGGCTACACCCTGGAGCAAATGGCCAAGAAGTACGCGGCTGGTGATCTGGCTCAGTTGGTGAAGTAAAAACCTTATTTGATAGCTGATAGTCCTTGATTCATAAGGACTAGAGGCCAAAAACATTGAAAGCCTGCAGGATTGCTTCTGCGGGCTTTTTTGTTTTTCTACGACATGGGTGCGAGCCCTTAAGGGCTTACGAGGCTATCGAACGACCGTGCTTTTTATCAAAATAGTCTGATTAGACGATAAGACACGGAGGCAGATGAATGAGTGACCGTCCTTGGCTGAGTGCATATCCGCAGGGTGTTCCTGCAGACATTGATCCGTCCCAATACCCATCGCTGGTTGCCTTGATGGAGGAGGCATTTAGCAAGCACTCCAGCAAAGTCGCTTACTCCTTTATGGGCAAAGAGCTGAGCTTTGCCGAGGTCGATGCGCAGAGCAAGGCCTTTGCCGCCTATCTGCAAAGTTTGGGCCTTCAGCGCGGCGATCGCGTGGCGCTGATGATGCCCAATATTCCCCAGTACCCGGTCGCCGTGGCCGCCGTGCTGCGCGCCGGTTTTGTCGTGGTGAACGTCAACCCGCTCTATACCCCGCGTGAGCTGGAGCACCAGCTCAAAGACTCGGGTGCCAAAGCCATCGTCATCATTGAAAATTTTGCCAAAACGCTGCAAGACGGCATGCATGGCAGCGTCATTGAACACATTGTTTTGTGCGCCATGGGCGATGAGCTGAGCTTTCTCAAAGGCATGCTGGTCAACTACGTGGTGCGCTCCGTCAAAAAGTTGGTGCCCGCCTTTAGCTTGCCCGGTGCTGTGCGCTTTAACGATGCGCTAGCCAAGGGGCGCAGTGCGAGCTTTTCTGCGCCGGTGCTCAAGGCCGATGATATTGCCCTGCTGCAGTACACAGGCGGCACCACGGGCGTGAGCAAGGGCGCGGTGCTGCTGCACAAAAACATCATCGCCAACGTGCTGCAGTCTGAGGCGTGGAATCAACCCGCAATGAAGAAGGTGCCAGCAGGTGAGCAGCCCACCAGCATCTGCGCGTTGCCGCTGTATCACATCTTCGCGTTTACGGTGAACATGATGCTGGGCATGCGCACGGGCGGAAAAACCGTACTCATCCCTAACCCGCGTGACCTCAAAGCTACGCTCAAAGAGCTGTCGCAGCACCGCTTTCATAGCTTTCCCGCTGTGAACACCTTGTTCAACGGGCTGGCCAATCATCCTGACTTCAGCACGGTGGACTGGAGTCATCTCAAGGTCTCGGTAGGCGGCGGTATGGCCATGCAAAGCGCAGTAGCCGAGCTGTGGTTGAAGAAGACGGGTTGCCCTATCTGCGAAGGTTATGGACTTTCGGAAACCAGCCCATCAGTCACTTGCAACCCAGTAACGGCGACGACCTACTCGGGCTCGATTGGCGTGCCCTTGCCAAGCACTTACGTCAAGCTAGTGGGTGCGGATGGGCAAGACGTGACGCAGCTGGGTCAGCCCGGTGAAGTTGCAGTGCTGGGCCCGCAAGTCATGGCCGGTTACTGGCTGCGCCCTGATGAAACTGCCAAGAGCATGACGGCCGATGGCTACTTTTTGACCGGAGACATCGGCACCATGGACGAGCGTGGCTTTGTGAAGATCGTGGACCGCAAAAAGGACATGGTCATCGTCAGTGGCTTTAATGTCTACCCCAACGAGGTGGAGGATGTCGTCTCCAACTGCCCCGGCGTGCTGGAGTGCGCTGTGGTGGGCGTGCCCGATGAGCACACCGGTGAAGCGGTGAAGCTGGTCATCGTCAAAAAAGACCCGAATTTGACTGAGCAGACCGTGCGCGATTATTGCCATGAGAACCTGACTGGCTACAAGCGCCCGCGTCACATTATTTTCCGCACTGAGCTGCCCAAGACACCCGTAGGCAAAATCTTGCGCCGCGAACTGCGCGATGCCTGATTGATTTCATCTTGACCCTCCAAGGCAAGTTCACAGGAGCGCAATGCGCTCCTTTTTTATGCGCTCAAACAGAGGTGCATCAGTGCTCGCATAAGTGTTCACATCTGTCGCGACAATATGCGACTTGATTTGAACCCGAGAAGAGTTTCCCCATGCCGATAGCCATACTCAGCGCGCTTGCCGAAGAACAGAACGGTCTCGTTCACCTGCTAGAAAACGCGCAACAAATCCGGCACGCGGGTCGCAACTTCTGCCGCGGCAAGCTGCATGGCCAAGAGGTGATCTGCGCGCTGTCTGGCATTGGCAAAGTGGCAGCAGCCACCACGGCTGCGGCATTGATCGAGCGCTTTGGCGCCAAAGCCATTGTCTTTACCGGCGTAGCAGGTGGCTTGGGCGACGCCGTACATGTGGGCCATGTGGTGGTGGCCCGTCAGTATGTGCAGCACGATATGGATGCATCGCCGCTGTTCCCCCGCTTTGAGGTGCCCGGCTATGGCCGCGTTGTATTTGACTGCGATACAGCGCTGACTAACGCCTTGCTGCAGGCCGTACAGGCGTGCGTGCAGCAGCAGGCAGGTAGATGGACTGCAGAGCTAGGCTTGGGTGCGCCGCAGGTGCATGAGGGCTTGATCGTCAGCGGTGACCGCTTCGTCTCTGGCAGCGAGGAAGTGGCGCAGCTGTGCCAAGGCTTGCAGCGAGCTGGTTTGCAGCCTTTGGCAGTTGAGATGGAAGGCGCTGCCATTGCCCAAGTCTGCGCAGATTACGGCTTGCCATTCGCTGCCATGCGCAGCATCTCGGACAAGGCCGATGACGCGGCGCATGTGGACTTTCCACTGTTCGTGCAAAGCATCGCCAGCCGCTATGCGCAGGCCGTGATTGAAGAGCTGTGCAAGCGCCTTTAAACCGTTAAACGAGCTAAGAGCGGCTAACACAACTCAGCAAATCGAAGATTTGCGATTGAGACGAGGCGCGAAGCCGCAGGCAGTACAAGCGTACGACAAGGCGAAGCAACGACGTATCAAGGGTTTTGTTAGCGGCTCTAAGCCAGAGACGGCAAGCAAGGGCCGCCCCGCAGCGATGCTGTCGTCTCCCTCCCGCGCAGCGAGAGAGGGGGGGGAAGCCGCGTAGCGCCTCAGGGGGTGCTTTCTTGTTCAAGCCAACCAGCCGCGCTTGCGAAAGTACAGCATAGGCACGACGGCGCTGAGAACCATCAAGCCGAGCACATAGGGGTAGCCATAGGCCCAGTCCAGCTCGGGCATAAATTTGAAGTTCATGCCGTACACGCTCGCGACCAAGGTAGGTGGCAACAGGGCCACGCTAGCCACCGAAAACAGCTTGATGATCTTGTTTTGGTTAATGTTCAAGAAACCGACCGTGGCGTCCATCAAGAAGTTGATCTTGTCGAACAAAAAGGCGGTGTGGCTGTCTAGCGATTCAATGTCGCGCAGGATTTGGCGAGCGTCCTCAAACTGGTCAGAGTTGAGCATCTTGGAGCGCATCATGAAGCTCACCGCGCGGCGCGTGTCCAGCATGTTGCGGCGAATACGGCCGTTTAAATCTTCTTGGTGGGCAATGTCAGACAGCACTTCTTGCGCGCGCACGTCGGTCATGTCGCCGGCCAGCACTTGGGCGCTGACTTTTTTCAGGTCGTCGTAAATGCCTTCGAGCGTATCGGCGCTGTATTCTGCATCCGCGTCGAACAACTTGAGCAGCACGTCTTTGGCGTTCTCGATCAGGCCGGGAGCGCGGCGTGCGCGAAGGCGCAGTAGGCGAAAGACTGGAATGTCTTCGTCATGAATGGAAAACAGCACACCATAGGACTTCAGCTCGGTGTTGTGCTGGTTCAGGATGTAGGCCACGCGCACGCTACGGGGGTCTTCATCGTCATCGAGCAAGAAGTCGCTGCGAATGTGCAGGTCGCCGTTGTCTTCTTCGTAAAAGCGTGCGGACTCTTCGATGTCGTCATCGGTCGCATCTTCGGGAATGGACAAGCCGTAGTGCTGCTTGATCCAGCGCTTTTCTTCGACGGTGGGTGATTCCAGATCGACCCAGATTGGGCGAAAGCGTTCGAGGTCGGCCAAGGACTCGATTTCTTCTTGAACGAGTCGACCATGGGCTAGCGTAAAGATGTTGAGCATGAGCTCACTCCCGGTTGTTTTTGAGGTTCTGCAGGGATGGGGCGCTTTCAACCCCGCAGTTCAAACCGGGAGCTGAAAGCTACCAACTAGGGGAGCTTTCCACGGATGTCTTTCAATTAAGCTAAGCCAATGATTATGCAACGTTGCACTGCAGCATGTCGCCTGCAACGTGCATGGGGGAGTGGGTAAGCAGGGCTTGTCTTTGGGAGGTCACACCGGCTTTGTAAAAGCGCTGGCCTGCACCAAATCAGCCCAAGCGCCGGCTTTGGCCTGCGGTGCCCTCAGCAGGTAATTGGGGTCGTAGGTGACGATAGTGGGCACGCCCGCAATGCGGTGCGGCTCAGAGCGCAAGCGGCCCAGCGCATCGTGGCGGCCCAGCACGGCGCGGGCGCTGGCAAGGCCTAGCACCAGCACGCACTCAGGGCGCAGCTCGCGCAGCAGGGTTTCAAGCGCGGGTTGCAGTGGCTGGGCGTGGCTCAGATCGGCATCGGGCGGTGCACGGTGCAGGGCGGCGCTGAAGACGCGCGGCTTTTCCTGCAGTTTGAGGGCCCGCAGCATGTTGTCCAGCAGGCGGGCCGCATCGCCTTGCAGCGCGGTCTGGGCGCTATCGGCCGTGGGCTTTTGCGCCGGGCTGATTAGGGGCGGGTTGGCCGCAGGCTCGAGCAAAATCAACCAGCCGCCTTGCTCGCTGGCCTGCACATGCTGCGGTGCGTGCGGGTAGACCAGTTGCGCGGGGCTGATGGTCCAGCCTAAACCGGGCTCGCCAGCCGGGCCTGCGGCGGGCTGCTGCACAAAGCGATGCGGCTCGCGGGGGTGGCTGGAGAGGATGGGGGCTGGTGGCCTTGCAGGCGTGGGCGTCGCAGAAGGGGCGCGGGCCGGGGCAGGCTCGGCAACAGGCGCTGGCGTTGCTGATTGCGGCGCAGGTGCAACCGACGCAGGGGCAGGCATGGGCACGGCGGCAGGCGCAGCAACAGGTGTAGCAATAGTTGCTCGCATCACAGGCGCAGGCTCTGCCGCCCGCAGCTCGGTGCCCGCAATGGCCGCACTGGTCTGCAGCGCCACAGCGGTTTCTACAGCTTCGGGCAGCCAGACGGTGATGCCCATCGCTTCGAGCATGGCCCGCTGGCGGGTGTCTAGGTTCAGGGCCATAGTTTCAGACTCATGAGCACAGCGTTTTCACGCGGGCCGTTGGGGTTGGGATAGTAGTTTTTGCGCAGGCCCACTTCAGTAAAGCCGTGCTTGACATAGACCTCGCGGGCGCGTTCATTGCTTTCGCGCACTTCCAGCCAGATCCACTGCGCATTTTTTTGCCGCGCCCACAGGGCCAGCGCATCCAGCAGCACGCGCGCCCAGCCTTGGCGCTGATAGGCCGGGTTGACGGTGATGTTGAGCAAATGCACCTCATCGAGCACGGACATAGCGGCAAAGTAGCCCAGCAGCTGGTGCTTGTGATCGACCAGCAGCTGAATCTCATTGCCGGCCACCATGGCATCTTGAAAGTTGCCGCGCGACCAAGGGTGGGGATAGGCTTGCTCCTCAATCGGGAGCAATATGTCTAACCACAGTGCCGACAGCGGCTCGAAATGCACCAAAGATGCTGCTTCATCCATGCCGGAGCCGGTTTGGGGCGATATGGAGCTGCTGGGGGATGTCATGCAAGAGTCGTTGTTACGCTTGAGCGGCGTTGTCGGTGGGGGTGGCTACTAATGCCGCAGCTGTCTCGGCGGCGGCAATGGCGGCTTTTTCTGCCTCGCGCTCTGCCGTGGTTTTTGCCACTTTATCGCGGATGTAGCGGGGCAGTGCTTCGTGGGCGGGCACGGCGCAGCCTTTTGCCAACAGCGCCGGGGCCAGTCGCAGCATGGCGGTGGCGGTGGGCATGGCGCGCACATGGCGGGCAGCGGGTGCCAGCAGCTCGGGATAAATGAGCTGGGCGTTGCCTGCCACGGTCATGTCGGCTGCTACCGCCAGCGCCTCGGGCGCGCTGAGGCCAAAGTCTTCGGGCTCAATCCACTGACCATCGACATAACGAAACGATGCGTGATAAACCTCGTTCATGCGCGCATCCAGCACGGCCTCAACCTCGGTGCAGCCATGCAGGTGGCGGGCTTCTTCGGCCACGGTCAGCAGCGAATCAATGGGCAACACCGGCACCTTGGCAGCAAAGGCCAGACCTTGGGTGATGGCGCAGGCGGTGCGCAGACCCGTGAAGGAGCCGGGGCCACGGCCAAAGGCGATGGCGTCGAGCTGCTTGAAGCTGAGGTTCGCATCCTTGAGCAACTGACGAATAGCAGGCAGCAACTGAGCCGATGACTGCTGCGCACCCGGCCCGCTGTGCTGCCAGATGGCATCACCATGCTGGACGGCAACAAACAAGGTATCGGTACTGGTGTCGATGGCGAGAAGATTCATGTTCGGCGGGGCGGCCAGCCGCATGGGGTTGGCGCGCTATTCGTGCTGCACGGGCTGGCAAAGGGAGGCTGACATTATCGACCGCCCGCCGCTATCTTGCCGCTGCCATTGTCAAAGCCCGGCGTAGACTTGCGCGATGCTGCTGACCCCCACCTTTCTTCGCAAGACCCTCGCTGCGCTGGGCGCTCCTTTGCTGGCGCTGCTGGCTCAGACCTCTTACGGCCAAGCACAGCCTACTGATACGCGCATTCCCGCAGCGGTTGAAGCTGCTTTGCAGCGCGCCAAAATTCCGCGCGAAGCCGTGTCTTTGCTGGTCATGAATGTGGATGGCAAAACCGCGCCCAGCTTGGCCTGGCGCACGCAGCAGCCCATGAACCCGGCATCCGTCATGAAGCTGGTGACCACCTATGCGGCGCTTGACCAGCTTGGCCCCGCCTATGTGTGGCGCACGCCCGTATATTTGGGCGGGCCGGTGGTCGATGGCGCGTTGCGCGGCAATCTCTACATTCAGGGGCAGGGGGACCCCAAACTGGTGGTGGAGCGCCTGTGGCTGATGCTGCGCCGCCTGCAAGGCATGGGCATCAAAGTCATCGTGGGCGATATCGTGCTGGACCGCAGTGCCTTCCAGCTCCCTGCGCACGATGCGGCCGGTTTTGACAATGAGCCTTGGCGCCCCTACAACGCATCGCCCGATGCGCTGCTGATTAATTACAAAGCGGTGGCCGTGAATATTGCTCCTGATGTAGGAGCTGGCGTTGCCCGTATTCAATACGATCCACCCATGTTTGGCATGGATA
The DNA here is from genome assembly GCF_019355935.1 of Comamonas sp. Y33R10-2. Lineage (NCBI taxonomy): Bacteria > Pseudomonadati > Pseudomonadota > Betaproteobacteria > Burkholderiales > Comamonadaceae > Comamonas > Comamonas sp. Y33R10-2. The sequence continues at coordinate 2,458,576 of NZ_CP079925.1, read as the reverse complement.
ACCAGCAAACACTTGGACTTGCTGCTCCTAATGCTGATTGCGGCGACTGGCGCAGCAAGATGCAGCTGGACATGGCCAAGCCGCAGCGCATCGCCTTCAATGGCAGCTACCCGGCTAGTTGCGGCGACAAGAGTTGGTCTATCGCCCCGGCGCAGCCCGAGCGTTTTGCGGCCAAAGCGATGGAAGGCATGTGGCGCGAGCTGGGCGGCAAGCTCACCGGCAGCGTGCGTGATGGCAGCGTGCCGCAAGGCCTGCAAAGCGCGTTGCAGCTGGAGTCGCCCGCGCTGTCAGAAGTGGTGCGCGACGTCAACAAATACAGCAACAACATCATGGCCCAGCATGTGTTGCTCACTTTAGGCATGCAGCGCACCGGGGCGACTAATTTTGATTTAGCCCGCCAGTCGCTGGCGCAATGGTGGACGGCACGGCTTGGCAATGTTGAGCAGCCTGTGGTGGACAACGGGGCCGGCCTGAGCCGCAACGCCAGCATTACCGCCAACGGTTTGGGCCGCATGTTGCAAAGCGCATGGGCGTCCCCGGTGATGCCGGAGTTTGTGTCCTCCATGCCCATCGTCGGCGTGGATGGAACCCTGCGCCGCAGCCGCAGCAAATTTGCGGGCGCGGCGCACTTGAAGACAGGCTCTTTGCGTGATTCGACCGCTTTGGCGGGCTATGTCGATGGCGTCAGCGGCCAGCGCTATGTGCTGGTGGCAATGGCCAATCACGCCAATGCCGCAGCCGCCCGCGCCGCATGGGATGCGCTGGTGGACTGGACTGCAGCGCAGTAATGTTTGAGCATTCGTCGATCGCTTGCTGAAACTGCAATATTGAGAGCGGCGGTGCCTTGGATAATTCTGCTCATCAAGAAATAGGCCGTGAACTTGGAGGCGAGAGATGACCAGCAAATTCAAACTTTTGGCAATGATGTTGGCCGCAGCAGGTCTGATGTCCGCTTGTGGCGGCGGATCTGATGAGCCTCCAGCACCTACCCCTGCACCTGCTTTAGCCATCAAGTCTGTGAAAGTCGTGGGCGACAGCCTCTCAGACAGCGGCACGCTGGGCTTTAAATTCACGGTGCAAGGCAATGATGCCGATGGCAAGCCCTACAAGGTCTGGGCTGAGCGCATTGCTGCCCAGTACAAGATCGATCTGTGCCCGCATTACCGCAGTGGCTCTGCAGCCATGACGGGTTATACCGAAGATGCGGCTTGTACCAACTACGCCATTGGCGGCGCGAAGATTAATCCGGTAGATGACAAAAGCGGCAATGTGATTGCCACGCCCACATCCATCATCAAGCAGCTCAAGGATGCAGCCGCGGCGGGCGTCACGGCTGATGATTTACTGCTGGTAGCCGGTGGCTCCAACGATGCAGCCACACTGGTGGAATACTTTGTGCTCAGGGGCAGCAACGCTCAGCCCTTTAAGTTGCTTTTGGCCTCGGCCATCGATGCACCGACCTTGGATGCCCTGTTCGCGCAAGGCGAAAAAGGCCAGATTGAGGCGGGCGCACTGTATATGCAAAACGTGGCCAAGCTGCTGGCAGCATCGCTCAAGGCTCAATGGCTGGACAAGGGTGCCAAGCGCGTGGCGATATTGAACGTGCCAGCCATCACGATGACCCCGCAATTTAAAGCGGTCTTAAAGCAGATTGAAACCAATGCAGGGCCAGAAATGGCCGCCACGCTCGCTCAGGTGTTTAATGGCTGGGTGCAGGCCTTTAACACCGCGCTGGCTGAGGCCGTCAAGGGCGAAACCAGTGTGGAGTTGGTGAACTTCTACGATTCCTTTAAGGATCAGGTCAGCAACCCTGGTAAATATGGCTATGCCAATACAACGCTGCCTGTGTGCTCGGTGCTGGGCGTGGGCGCAGACATCTACAACTGTGCTGCCAGCCAGCTTGCGACGAATGCTCCTGCTGGTGCAACCGGTGCCGACTGGTGGAAGAGCTATATGTTCTCCAACGCCTTCCACCCCACGCCATACGGCCATGAGCAAATGAGCGTCATCATGAAAGCTGCACTGCAAAAAAAGGGTTGGCTGCCTTGAGGCGCGTTCGTGCTGCGGTATGAAGATCGGGCCTTGGCCCGGTTTTTTTGCCACTTCAGTTGGAGTCACCTCAGTTGTAATTGTGCGCTGAAGGCTCTTCCCCATGCACGGCCCAGCGGCCTAGCGTTTGCAACTTGTAGTCCAACGGGTCGTGCAGAGTATGGGTGCGCACATTGCGCCAGAAGCGGTCAAAGCCGAGGTCTGCATGTGTTCCACGCGAGCCAACAACGTCGAACATTTCTTGCGTCGCAAACAGCGTGCAGCGGTGCGCCATGACCTTGGCTTCAAAGACTGCGACGGCCACTTCTGCGCGGCCTGCTGCGGTCAAGCTTTCGCCCTGCTGCCAAGCGTTTTGCAGCAGGCTGGCGGCATGGTCTGCCATCAGCGCTGCGCCTGAAATTTGGGCCTGCATCTCGCCCATGCGGCGCAGCAGATAGGGGTCATCGGTCGCATTTTCAATTCCAGAGCCCTGCCATGGTTTGACATGGGCGATTGCATAGTCGCGGGCCTGATTGCGGGCACCTTGAGCCACGCCCACAAACAGGTTCACCAGCACCAGTTGCGCCAAGCAATTGCGCAGCGTGTGAAAGGCCGTGGTTTCGGCATGCTCGCTGCGCATCACAGCGCTTAAAGGCAGTTTGACCTGGGTGAACTGCACCGATCCGCTATCGGTTTGGCGCTGGCCCATGGGGTTCCAATCGTCTTTGACGGAAATGCCCGGCGCGGCGGTTTCGAGCAAGCCGAGAACGGGCTGTACATGGTTATTGACTCGTGCGGAAACGGTCAGGTAATGCGAGCCACGCGTGCCAGAGCAAAATCCTTTGGGACCATTCAAAACATAGCCGTCTTGGCTTAGTTGTGAGGGTGAAGGCGTGGCTTGTAGCCGAGCATCACGAGGGTTGAGCGCATTGCCCCACCAGCCGCTTTCGTCCACCGTGCGGCGCAGCCAAGTGCATTGCTGCTGGGACGTGCCATAGATCAGCACCGTGGCAACTTGGAGCTGGTGAAACGCCAGCACATGGGCCAGTGCGCTATCCACATTAGCCAAGGCGCGCACATGGCGGTAGATATCGGGCCAGCTGCGCTCATCGCCGCCATGCTTGGCGGGAATGGCCAAGCGCAGCAGGCCTGCATCACGCAGCAAGGCTTTTTCTTTGGCGGCATGACCGCCTTGGCGGTCACGTTGGGCAGCAGTTTTTGCTAGAGCGCTGAGGGCGTCGTTGAAATGACTTGAGAACATAAAAATGAATGTGTGGAGTGGGTGCTGGCGGAGTGCTTGCGGGGCAGTGCATTAATGGCAAATAGCGCCGTCTTCCAGCAGCGAAGCCTCTAGAGCAATCGTGCTGACGCGGCTGTCTTGTGCCCGCTGTTGTAGGCCACTGCGCTGCCATTGCTTCACTGCGCGCTCTAACCATTGGGCCGATTGCGCATCGCTTTGCTTGAGGCGAATAAGCGCAGGCTCTGGCAGGCTAAAGCTTTTGCCCAAAGGGGCGTAAAAGCGCCAACTGCCTTGCTGTAAAAGGCGGTTGATGACCTTGGGTGATTCCGCCAGTAAATGGCATTTACCAGCCAAAAAATCGCTGATGGCGTGAACGCTGGAAGCCGCTGGCATGGGTTGCAGGCCGTGGGCTTGCAAAGAACTCAGCGAGGCCTGACCGATGCCAATGCAAACCGTGGGTTGTGGATGGTTGGTGAGCTGGTTGCTAGGCGCGAGTGCTTTGAGCCAAGAACGCCAGGGCCATTGAGCAGGGGCAATGTGGACCCACTGGGGCGTTTGTTGCTTTAAGGTGAGCAGTTGCAAGTCTTCAGGCAGATAGCTCGCCGCGCTGGATGGCAGCTCTTGTTCGGCAATGCCTTCCAGCACCAGATCTGCCTTTTCGGCGGACGCGATTTCTATCGGTACGTTGAGCAATTGCCCCAGCCAATTGGCCAGAGCTTCGTCATAGCTGTCGGGCTCAGGTGGCAGTGGATCGCTGGGCAACGAGGGGCGGGAGTATCTTCGCATAGCTACTCTGAGCACACCCGCTGCTTGGGCTTGCAGCAGCACGTGGCCAGGGGCTGCATTGCTGGGGTGAGCTGGCAGCGACGGCCAGAGAAAAGCCAAGCCTCCAACTGCTGCCAGTAGGCCTAGCAGACTGGTTTCCCATAGCGACTTGGCGGGCTGCTTACTCATGGAACTCCAGCCCACTGCGCCAGCGCGTTAGTCGCTTTTCTAGCAAGGCCAGTACATAGTTCAGAGCCAGCCCTAAAAGCGCCAGCAAAACAATGCCTGCGTACATGCTGGGGATTTGGAAGATCTCTTGCGAGTTCAGTGTCAGAAAGCCCAAGCCCGCGTGTGATCCAATCATCTCAGCAGCCACCAAAGCGGTGATGGAATAGGCCCCAGCCAAACGTATGCCTGTAAAGATGGAGGGCGCTGCTGCAGGCAAGATGACTTTGAAAAAAATGAAGCGCTGAGAGGCTCCCATAGACAGGGCCGAGTGAATCAACAGTTTCTCAACCTGCTTGACACCGCTGATGGTGTTGAGCAGCACAGGCCAGAAAGCGGCCCAGAAAATGATGGCGATTTTGGAGGTCTCACCAATGCCGAAAAACAGCAGAAACACCGGGAACAAGGCCAGCGCCGAGACCTGTCGAAAGAGCTGAAGCAAGGGGTCGAGAAACGCCTCGAATCGCCGCACCACGCCCATTAAAAGCCCAAGTCCTACGCCCACCACAATCGCCAGCAACAAGCCTGATAGCGAGCGCTGCAAGCTGGCTGCGATGTGCTTGTTGAGCTGGCCGCTTTGAATCAAATCGGCAATGGCGATGACGACATCTGTGGGTGGGCTGAGAAAGGCTGAGTTGACGATGCCCGCCCGTGGCAAGAACTCCCAAATCGCAAAAAATAGGAGCACGCAAGCCGTGCGCTCTAACCATAGGAGGCTGAAAACCCAAAACTTTTGCTTGGGTTGGCTCACGGTGGAGCTTGATGTCTGGGGGGAGGCCAATTGGCTCATATGGCAAATCCTCGCAAGGCCAAATTGAAGTCGGGTGCGGTGGGTAGCAGCGGTGCCAGCGGTTGCTGGTGGTGGCCGCTGGCAAAAGCCACCTCGTCGCGCAGTACCTCCCACGTTTTTTCGCGCAATTGCACAAAGGCGGCGGAATGGCGCACCTCGGCAGGGCGCGGGCGCGCAAGCGGTATGTCTAGGGTGGCTTTGATGCGACCGGGGCGGTGCGTCATCACGGCAATGCGGTCAGACAGGAAGATTGCCTCGTCCAAGCTGTGGGTGATGAAGACGATGGTGGTCTTTTGCTGCTCCCAAATGCGCAGCAATTCGGACTGCAAAATCTCGCGCGTTTGCGCATCTAGTGCGGCAAAAGGCTCGTCCATCAGCAGCAGGCTGGGCGAATATGCGAGTGAGCGGGCAATAGCCACGCGCTGGCGCATGCCGCCTGACAGCTCATGCGGGTAGCGGTGGCCGAAGCCGTCCAGCCCCACCAGATTGACAAAATGCTCGGCCGTTTCTCGGCGTTCGCGTTTGGCGACTTTGCGAATCTCTAAACCGACTTCGATGTTCTCTAGCACCGTGCGCCAAGGAAAGAGCGCATAGCCTTGGAAGACAACTCCTTGCTCGCGGTTGATGCCGCTGGCTTCTTGCCCGTCAATGTGGATGCTGCCGCTGGTCTTGCGCGCCAGCCCGGCCAGCACATTGAGAAAGGTCGATTTTCCGCAGCCCGAGGGACCCAAAATGGTGAAAAACTCGCCATTCCGAATGTCGAGGTTGAAGTCTTGCAGCGCTGAGATTTGCTGCTTGCGACCGCGCTCGTCGGCAATGGCGAAATCCATGCCCACATTCCGCGCTTGAATCTTGATGGCGTTCTTGATCGTGGGCTGGCTCATGCGACAGAACCTTTGGCGAAGATGTTGTACTCGTTGGTGTACACATCTTTGACGGCGACTTTGCCGGGCTTTAGCTTGCCTTCGCGCTCCAGAATGTCGATGTAGTACTGAATGGGTGGTTCGGTGATGATTTGGTCGTCCACATAGGCGTAGCGCTCGACATGCTTGAGATCCATGCCCAGCCGTTCAGCTGTGTACTGGCGAGCTTCATCGGTGTGGGTGTTGACCCAGTTGCCCGCTTTGGCAATGGCGGTAACCACGTCGCGCACGACTTGCGGGTTCTCGCGTGCAAATTTACCGTTCACGCTATACGGAGACATACCGCCCAGACCGCGATCGAGGTCGTAGTCGCTCCACAGGCGCAGCAACTCAGGGTTGGCCTCTGCACCGCCAGAATGGGGCGGGTGGATGATGGCTAAATCGACATTGCGGCCCAGCACCGCCTGCTCGTTTTGGTTGTCGGGTACGACCAAGAAGTTGATCTTGGTGACGTCAGCCCCATGTTCGCGGAAATAGGTTTTGGAGACAAACTCAGCGCAAGCGCCAAAGCTGTTGAAACCGATGGTCTTGCCTTCCAAGTCTTTGGGGGTGCGGATGCCAGAGTCCTTGCGCACAAAATACTTCATGTGCGGGGCTTCTTGCAGTGTCTTGCTGCCAGCGGCAATAACCTTCATGTCAGCACCTGCGGCAATGGCGGAGATGACCAGCGGCACCATACGTGCGCCAAAGTGAATGTCGCCTGTGCCTACCAGTGGAATAATTTGCGGCGCAGCCACTTTGCCCACGTAGTTGGGACGGGTGGAGCTGCCTTCAAAGTAGCCCAGTCGGTCGGCCAGATAAATCAGGTCGAATGACGGGTTGTCCGGGTAGTTGAAGGGGACGACCTTGGTGTTTTTTGCGGTGGTGCTCGACTCGCTGCTGGCTTGCTGATCGGAGCGGGAGCAAGCGGCCAAGCCTAAAGATGCAGCACTGATGGAGAGAAGCTTGCCAAGCGCGTCGCGACGGGTTGCCATGATCTAACCTTAGAGATTGCTTTGAAGCAGCCAAGGTTAGAGAGGATGGCTAATAAAGAAAACGAATAAAAACTTGTATCTTTATTGGGAAATTAGCTAAGACGGTTCTCAGCCAGCGGCCGCTGCGCGTTGCAAGCGGTCGCGCACGCCTTCCCAGTCTGCGGTGTCGGGCGGGGTTTCAATCCAGATCAGTTGGGCGCCGATTTCGTCAAAGTCGCGCAGCGTGCCAAACAGCTCGCGGGCAGTGCCAAGCGCCTGCTGGGGCATGGCGCGCAGATGAATGGCGGGGGATGCCGACTTCAACGCGCTGCGGTGGTAAACGGCAATGTTCTTGCCATCTTTGCCCAAAATATCGAGCGCGGATTGCAGCTGCTTGGCGTCCATCAAACGCACCTTGGCATTGGGTGCGTAATGTGCCAAAAGCGTTCCAGATGCACGTGGTGTATTGACTGAAAGCTCTTCTTTTGAGAGCGGCTTCATGCCGCAGGCGCGTTCAATATCGTCACGTGTGATGGAGCCGGGGCGCAGCAGCACGGGCACGCCGCGCGTGCAGTCGATGATGGTTGATTCAATGCCGACTTCGCAAGCGCCGCCGTCCAGCACCAGCAGGTCGTCACCAAACTCGGTGGCCACATGCTCTGCCGTGGTGGGGCTGACGCGGCCAAACTTGTTGGCGCTGGGGGCCGATACGCCCCACACCGGCGGCGTCAACTGCTGGCAGGCCAGCAGCACGGCATGCGCCACCGGGTGCGAGGGGCAGCGCAGGCCCACGCTGTTCTGGCCGCCGGTGGAGGCCTTGGCGGCATGGGGCAGGCGTGGCAGGATCAGGGTCAGCGGGCCGGGCCAGAAAGCGTCGATCAATTGCTGGGCAAAGACCGGTACTTGCTTGGCATAGCGGGTGATGGCGTCAGCGTCTGCCACATGCACGATGAGTGGATGGTTGGCCGGGCGGCCTTTGGCGGTAAAGATCTGCGCCACGGCAGCGTCGTTGTCGCTATCTGCGGCCAGACCGTAAACCGTCTCGGTGGGCAGGCCCAGCAGTTGGCCTTGTTGCAAGGCCGCAGCAGCAGCTTGTACCGAGGCGTCCAGCGTTCCATCCAAAATCACAATGCTTCCTTAGAAGGGCGCGATGCCCAGAATTTCAGCGGCCTTCAAAGCGGTTTCACGCGCTTTTTCGGGCGTGGCAGCAGTGATGTTCAAGTGGCCCATCTTGCGGGCGCGCTTGGCATCGACCTTGCCGTACAGGTGCAGATGGGCGCCGGGCAGAGCCAGAATTTGGTCCCACGCCGGAGCCGCAGCTGCATTGCCATTCTTGAACCACAGGTCGCCCAGCAGGTTCAGCATGATGGTGGCGCTGTGCTGGCGCGGTTGCACCAGCGGCAGATTGGTCATGCAGCGCACTTGCAGGTCGAACTGCGACACATCCAGCGCGTTTTGGCTGTAGTGGCCGCTGTTGTGCGGGCGCGGTGCAATCTCGTTGACCACGAGCTGGCCGTTTTCCAGCACAAAGAACTCTACGCATAGCACGCCTACGTAGTTCAGGCCTTGCGCTACAGATTTTGCAGCGGCTATGGCTTGTTCTACTTGGACTGCAGGCAGATTTCCTTCGTAAACCTCGGTCACGGCCAAAATACCGTCGCGGTGCAGATTGCGCTGCACGGGCAGGTTGACGATGCTGCCGTCACGACCACGCGCCACGATGACCGAGCATTCGTGTGCCAGCGGTAGCATTTTTTCTAGCACGCAGGCCACGTTGCCCAGCTCAGCCCAGCCTTTAACCAGCTCTTCGCGGGTTTTGACGCGGATCTGGCCCTTGCCGTCGTAGCCCATGCGGGCCGTCTTCAAGATGCCGGGCAGCAGCGCGTCATTGACGGCGGCCAGTTGCGCAGGCGTTTCGATCACGGCGTAAGGCGCGCAGGGCACGCCGCACTTCACAAAGTGGGCCTTCTCTGCAGGACGATCTTGGGCAATCGCCACCGCAGAGCCGGCGGGCGATACGGGCAGGCTCTCAGCGAGCTTGTTCAGGCTGCCGGCGGGCACGTTCTCAAACTCAGTGGTCACAGCGGCGCACAGCTGGGCCAGTTCTGCCAAGCCTTGCGCATCTTCGTAACCGGTGCGGATGTGGTGGTGGCTGACCAAACCGGCGGGGCTGGTTTCGTCTTTGTCCAGCACGGCGGTGAAGTAGCCCATGGCCTGCGCGGAGTGCGCAAACATGCGGCCTAGCTGGCCGCCGCCGAGCACGCCGAGAGTGGCTCCCGGCAGGATTACGGCGTTGTTGTTGGCGGTGCTCATTCGTTCACCGGCAGCGTCATATTACGGGCGGCTTCGGTCTGCTCCACGCGGAAGGCATCGAGCTTGGCGCGCAGGGCTGGGTCTTCATTGGCCAGCAGGGCCACGGCAAACAGCGCCGCGTTGGCCGCGCCGGCTGTGCCGATAGCGAATGTGGCCACAGGAATGCCCTTGGGCATTTGCACGATGGAGTGCAGCGAATCCACACCTTGCAGGTGGCGGCTGGCCACGGGCACACCCAGCACGGGCACGGTGGTCTTGGCGGCAATCATGCCGGGCAGGTGGGCAGCGCCGCCAGCGCCAGCGATGATGGCTTTGATGCCGCGATCGGCTGCGCCTTCGGCAAAGCGGAACATGTCGTCGGGCATGCGGTGGGCCGATACGACCTTGGCCTCAAAAGAGATACCGAACTGCTCGAGGATGGCAACTGCGTGTTGCATGGTGTCCCAGTCACTGCTGGAACCCATGACTACGCCAACTTGGATGGGGTTCATGTTCTTCAGGGCTCTGCTGCCCGGCCTAGTGGAACCCCTGATTTTACGGTGTTGCTGCCGGGCCGGGCGGCGGTAGGTCATCACCGCCCGTGCAAAGTCACTTTGGCACCCAAATTCGCACTCGGGTAAGGCCCGCAATTAGCGCCTGAGTAAGCGCTTAGCTGGTGGCCGCCGCGTTGTCGCGTGCAAAGCCCAGCACGCGGTCTTTGAAGACGTGAACGACCCAGCCCAGAGCGACCAAAGCCTGCAGGCTCAAAGACACCCAAGGCACATAGCTCATCCAGCCTTTAGCGTTGTCAGCGCTGCTGCCTACGTCTGCCCATAGGGCGATGACGGGCTGCACCCACATGGCGCCGACGCTGCCGCCCACGCCATAAGCGAGCAGCGGCGCGGCCAAGTTCAGGATCAACCAAGCAATCACAAACGAGGCCAAAGGCGATTTGAGCTTGCCTGCCAGAAGGGCAAAGCCCGTCAGCATCAGGCAGTCGCGCAGCAGTTGCAGGCACAGGTAGAAGGTAAAGGAGCTGAGTGCGCCGGCAATTTCAATCTCAAAGTGGCCGGGGGTGAGTCGCAGCAAGGCGGCAGCCACAAAAGCCAGCAGCAGGCTGACGGGCCACAGCGGCAGCGCCTCAAGCGCTTCGCGCCAGCGTTGGCGGCTGGCGGACCATTGCACTTGCCTCCAGGCGCGCAGATGCTGGTCCATGTGCTGAAGCGCCACATAGGCGGTGCCAATCAAGGCAATCCAAGCAGTGCTGCTGAAAAAGGCGGCAGTGCCCATGTTCAGCGAGCCAGCAGAGAAAAAGCCCGTCAGCGCCAGACCCAGCGGCCAAGCCCAAGGCAGGGTGCGCACATCGAGTCGCGTACACAGCTGGCGCCACAGGCCCAGCAGGCCCAAGCTCAGCACCAAAGCAGCGGCCAAATAGGCCAGGCCCAGCCCGCCCACATCCATGCCCCACCACAGCACGGGATCGGTGCTGTTGTCGACCAAGCTCTTGTAAACATGGCTAATGAAGGGCCCGGGTATGAAAAACAAGAGCAGCAAAGGCAGCAGGGCAGAGCGCCTGCGGTTGACGGGGCGGTCTTGCTGGCCCCAGCTCATCAGCACCGAGTTCATGGCCCATGCCTGCAAACCCAGTCCCCAAAGCACTGCCAAAGCGATGGTGTGATGAATTTTGACGGGCAGCGCCCACACCGCGCCAATGGCGACTGAGGCAATGGCAAACCACATCACATACAGCCAAGCGGGCAGGGCTGCGCCCAGCAGCTTGCCCCAAGCCATTTGCCAAGGTGACAGGGCAGACAGGCGCTGCCAGTCCCAGGTGTTTTGGCTGGCTTCTTCGGCCAGACTGCGTCCGGCCAGTACGCAGCCGTAGACAACGGCGGCGATCCACACGCCGGCGATGGCCGTCATGCTTAAGGAGCCGGGCAAGTCTTTGGCGGAGGACAGGGCCAGCGGCATGGCCAAAATCAGCAGGCTCAGGCCCAGACTCCATGCCAGCAGGGAGGGGCGCCAGTTCAGCCACAGCTGGCGCTGAAATTCGGGGTTGCGGGCGGCGCTCATGCTTGCTCCTTGTTGTCGCCAGCTTGGGGCGCTTCTGTTCTGGCCTGCACGGTGCGGGCATAGCGGTCTTGCAGCCGCTCGCGCACGGGGGTGAGAGAGGCAACGGGAATGCCGGCCTGTACCAGTCGGCTCAACCAAGCTGCACGCTCTGGTGGCGAGGCGGGTAGCCATAGCTGAATGGGGCGGCTGCCGGTGATATCAAAGTCCTGCATCGTGATGTTTTGCAGGGCTTGCTGCAAGCGCGCTTCAAAGTCGGCGCCGGGCGACATCACAACCTCTAGGGCATAAAGCTGGGTTTGTGCTTCTTGGGCGGCAGGCTGGTTGGCGCTGCTGACGTTGCTCGCATTGTTCGCGTTATTCGTGTTGTGCAGTGCCTCATGGCTTTCAATGCGCCCGTTGCGAATGCTCAGGATATGGGTGCAGTACTCGTCGAGTTCGCTCAGGATGTGGCTGGAGACGATGAGCGTCATGCCCTGCGCCTGCAGCTGGCGAAACAGCTGCGACAAGCTGCTGCGTGCATCGGGGTCTAGCCCGCTGGCCGGTTCATCTAGTAGCAGCACGCTGGGCTGGTGAACAATCGCCTGCCCAATCGCTACGCGCTGGCGCTGGCCGCGAGACAGCTCGGTGGGGTGGCGGTGCAGCAAATCCGTCAGCCCTAGTTGGGCGGCCACTTCTTGCACCCGCGTCGCGGCAGCGCTGGCCTCCACACCCATAGACAGGGCCGCGTACTGCAAGCAGCGCATTACGCTCAGGCGGTCGTACAGGCCGTAAAAATCAGACAGATAGCCAAGGTGTTTGTGCACCTCACGCGGCTGCTCTTCGACGGATAGGCCTTTGACACGGATTTGGCCCGCCAGCGGCTGATCCAGCCCTGCGATGCAGCGCATTAGCGTGGATTTGCCTGCGCCATTGGGCCCGACGAGTGCGGTGACGCTGCCTGCGCCAATCGAGACACTCACGCCGTCGAGTGCGCGGTGGCCGGGGTATTCAAACACCAGTTGTGAAACTTCAATCAAGTCTGCGCTCCTTGGGTTGTGAGCAATATAGCTGAGGCGGCAGCCAGTGCCCCATCGCGGCGGATGAAGCACTTAGTCTTAAAACAAGAGCGACAAGTCCTAGTGGCATATTGATTCTTGGCTTAAACCTGCTGCTAATGCACTGATGGCAAAGCCTAACTGCTCCTACTTATGCAGCAAAGACCTGAGCCTCAGCGGCCTATAGTTTGCCGGTGCATATTTGCATGGAGAATCGCTGCATAGCGCCGCAGCCCTGCGGCAGCGCACTCAGAGCGCACCAGAAGCGCACCAAGAGCATTAGGAATCACATGATTGACATCACCATCGAGAATTTTGAAGCCGAAGTCATAGCCGCATCCATGCAGGTGCCGGTGCTGGTGGACTTCTGGGCACCTTGGTGCGGCCCCTGCAAGACGCTGGGCCCGATTCTGGAAAAGCTAGAAACAGCTTATGAAGGTCGCTTCAAGCTGGCCAAGATCGACTCCGACCAAGAGCAGCAACTGGCCAGCATGTTTGGCATTCGCTCCATTCCCACCTGCGTGCTGATGGTGGAAGGCAAGCCTGTCGATGGCTTCACAGGCGCTCAGACCGAAGGCAAGCTGCGCGAGTTCCTCGACAAGCACCTGCCCTCTGAAGGAGAAATGGCCTCTGAAGCGAATGCGGATGAAGCCCAAGCTCTGCTGGAGTCTGGCGACACTCCCGCCGCGCTGCAAAAAATGGCTGATGCACTGGCCGCTGACCCGAGCAACGATGATGCCCGCTTTGACTATGTGCGCCTGCTGATCGCCACGGGCGGCTTTGAAGAAGCCAAGGCCTTGCTGGCCGAGCCCATCAAGCGCATTCCCCAGCCGCTGCGCTTTGAAGCGCTGAGCCAGTGGCTCAAAGCGCTGGAATTTGCCATGGCGGATGGCAATTCCGATATTGCCCAATACGACGCGGCCATTGCGGCCAACAAGCGCGACTTTGATGCGCGCTTTGGCCGTGCCCGCGCTTTGCTGGTCCACAGCCAGTGGACAGATGCCATGGATGAGCTGCTAGAAATCATCATGCGCGACAAGACTTGGAACGAGCAGGCGGCGCGCAAGCTGATTGTTGCCGTGCTGGAGCTGCTGACCCCTCCCAAGCCCAAAAAGCAAGACGCTGTGCCCGGCCAGACCGCTGGCGGCATTGAGCTGCTGGGCAAGAACACTGCCGAGCAAGACGAGGCGACAGCGATGGTCAACAGCTATCGCCGCCGTTTGAGCATGGCGTTGAACTGAAGGCTCCCCCTGAGCGGCTGTGCCGCTTCCCCCCTCTCTCTTCGGGAGGGGGACGACAGCCTCGCTGCGCGGCGGCGCTTGCTTGCTGTCCCTTCTTGGGTAAGTGACGGTTTTTGGCTTTAGGGGCGGTATGAATCAGATTTTTGCGACGGCCTTTCAAGGCCTGTTTTTGTATCTAGTGCTGGCGCTGCTGGTGGCTGTGCTGCTGGGCGTGTTGCGCTCGCCGCGCTTCAAGGGCTGGCGTGGTGAGCGGGCGGTACAAAACACCATTCGCAGGCAGCTCAATCCGCTGGTTTATGTCGATCTGCACAACGTCACCCTGCCCACGCGCGATGGCAGTACGCAAATTGATCATCTGATCTTTTCGCCCTATGGCCTGTTTGTGCTGGAGACCAAGAACTATCAAGGCTGGATTTTTGGCAGCGAGCGCCAAGCGCAGTGGACGCAGCAAATCTTTAAAAAGCGCAGCCGTTTTCAAAACCCGCTGCGCCAGAACTACAAGCACACCAAGGCAGTTCAAGAGTTGCTGGGCGTTGCGCCCGAGCAGGTGCATTCCGTCATCGCCTTTGTGGGCGAGTGCGAGTTCAAGACCGAGATGCCGCCCAACGTTACGCGGGGCGATGGTTTTGTGAGCTTCATCCAGAGCTTTACACAGCAGGTGTGGGGCCCTGAGCAGATGCAGGATTTGCTGGATAAGTTGGAAGAAGTACGCCTGCAACCGGGCCGTGCTACGAACAAGCAGCATGTGGCGCATGTGAAGGAGCTGCAGGCCGCCAAGTCGCAAGCTAAACCAAAGTCGCGACCCACGCCTGAACCCGTGGCCCAGCCAGTCAGGCCGCCACCGCCCGATGCTGTTGATATCTTGCTGGAGCCGGTGACATCTGCAGCTGCTGAAGTGGCGGTGCTGGCAGAGGCGCCTTCTGCGGCTCCCGTGGCTGTGAAGTTGGCGAATGAGGTGCGCGAATGCCCGCAGTGCACTTGGCCGCTACGCAAGCTGGTGATGCAGCGGGGGCCACTGGCCGGGCAGGGCATCTGGCGCTGCACCAATACGGCAGCTTGCAGCTTTGTACGAGAAGATTCCTCACAAAGCTGATTTGTCAAAGTCCGCGCTTGCCATGCATGATGGACTGATTGAACAGAAAGCATGTGATGGACCCCAATCTGTATCAGGCCTCCCAGCCACTGGTGGCCGACCAAGTGCGAGTGAAAGAGCGCGTGGCGCAGCTCTATCAACTGGCTGTGTCGCCAAGCCAGCCGCAAACCATGCAAGCGCGTGTGCGCACCGGCCTGCTCTTGGTGGCAGCCCTGCTGCTGGGCTGCGGTCTGATTTTCTGGATTGCGGCCAACTGGCAAGAGCAGTCCCGTCTTTTCAAACTGAGCCTGATTGAAGGCGCACTGGCGGCATCCGTGCTGGCCGCCTGCCTGTGGCCGCGCATGCGGGTGGCGGCACTGTTTTGTGCCACGCTGGTGCTAGGCGGCTTGCTGGCGTTTGTGGGGCAAACCTATCAGACCGGGGCCGATGCCTGGCAGTTGTTTGCCGTGTGGGCCGCGCTGTCGCTGATCTGGGTGGGCATGCTGCGCAGCGACTGGCTGTGGCTGCTATGGGTGCTGATAGTGGCGCTGGGCATTGTCATGTGGACGGGGCGGCTGGACTGGTGGAATGTGCTGTTCCTTGGCAATGGCTGGCAGTTGAGCAGCTGGCTGAACATCGGCCTGTGGCTGGCGCTGCTTTGCGTGCCTACCCTGGTTTCGCTGCTGCCCTGGTTGCGTGTGCAGGGCGGCATGGGCTGGTGGTCGCACCGCGCGGCATTGACCTGTGCGCTGGCGGTGTGGAGCAGCATGTTTGTAGCGCAAATTTTTGATTTTGAGGAGCGTGGCACAGGGGCTGTGCTGGTCTGCACGCTGGCACTGGTGGCCGCCAGTCTGGTGCTGTCGCTGCACGGGCGCTTTCAGGACTATGTCTCGCTGTGCCTGGCTACGCTGGCGGCGAATGTGCTGCTGCTGTCGGCTGCGGCGCGGGCTTTGGTGAGTGCGGATGTTGGGGGGCTGCTGATTTTTGGTCTGCTGGGGCTGGGTTGTCTGGGCGGATCGGTGCGCTGGCTGATGAGCGTGCAGCAGCGTATGCGGGAGGAGCAGGTATGAAGCGTTTTTCATCACAGCCTCACTGGTGGCCTGCCGCTCAGCAGCAAGGGCTGGTGCAGGGCAATGCTGCGCCTGCTGATGTACACGAGCCCTCAGTGCTGGTCATTGCCATGGCCATGCTGGGCGTACTGGTCTGCATGGTTCCGCTGATCGCGTTTGTGTTCCTGGGGCTGGGCGACGAGGTGTTTTTAGGCGCTGGCGGCATGGTGCTGGGCTTGCTGGCGCTGGCCGGTGGTGGGTTTTTGCTGCGCAGCGGGCCGCAGGCTTTTGCGGGCTGTGCAGGGCTGGTGCTGTGGTTGATGGGGCAGGCGTTGCTGCTGATCAATTTTGGTATTGATCACCTCGAGTCTCGCCCCAATTTGTTGATGGCTTGTGTGTTGACGGCTGCCATGCAGATGCTGGGCGCATGGCTGTCCCCGGCGTGCTGGATTCAGACCATCATGGGCGTGGGCTGGGCGGTGGCTGCCTTTGTTTTCTTCATGGTGCTGCAAAGCTGGTTGCCGTGGCTGTTGCCGCTGCAGCTCGATAGTCTGCTGCTGCTGGCTCTGTGGTGCCTGTGGCTATGGGGCGAGCCCGCCCGGCTGGCCCAGCCCCGGCGAGGGTTGGCACATGCACGCTGGGCGGTGTTTGCCGATGCCGCGATCGTCGGGGTGCTGCTGCTCATCGCCAAGGGCAGCTACGGCAATGCCTGGCTGGATGTGCAGGGGCCGATGGGCTGGAACTCAGATGGCAATGAAGGTTGGCAACAAAGCTGGAGCTGGGTTTTGATCGCCGCACGCTGGCTGTCTGCGGCAGAGGTCTTGCTGGCTACGGCGCTGCTAGTGCGCATCTGGCGCGACCGTGGTTTGTTGCATGCCCGCATGTCGGCATTGTTAATGCTGACGGGTATTTTGCTGGCTGTGTGCGCATGGTTTCGCGTGGATCTGGGAGCGATCGCTTTGATTGCCGCGGCCGCACTGCTGGCTGGGCGCTGGCGCATTGCTTTGCTGTGTGGGTTGCTAGGCCTGGTGGTGCTGGGTCAGTTTTATTACGAGTTGCACTGGCCGCTGGCCATCAAAGGTGTTGGGGTAGCTGTACTGGGCGCTGTGCTGCTGGCAGGCCTGTGGGTGCTGCGCCAGCGCACTGCTGCAGATGCTGTGCCGCAAGCCGCGCAGCCACAAACGCGTAGCAACAAGGCTCAGCTAGGCTGGATGCTGGCGGGCGCGGCGCTGGTGTTTGGCGCGGTCAACTGGGACGTGCGCGGCAAAGAGCAAGTCATTGCCCACGGCCAGCGCATTCTGGTGCCGCTGGTGCCCGTGGACCCGAGGTCGCTGATGCAGGGTGACTATATGGCGCTGCGCTTTGATCTGCCGCCCGCCGTTAGTGAAGGGCTAGAACATATTAGCGCCCCCACGGCTTATGTGCGTGCTGTTGTCGATGGGCAAGGCATTGCCACGGTGCAGGCGCTGGTGGCTGACCGCAAGCAAGCTGGCGAGGGCGAGGTGGTTTTGCCGCTCAAGCGGCTCAAAGGAAAGTGGGTGCTGGTGACCGATGCCTATTTCTTCCCAGAAGGGCAGGGCACACATTTTGAAAGCGGCAGATATGGCGACTTTCGCGTGCTGCCCGACGGTCGCGCTCTGCTGGTGGGGCTGGCCGATGCCGGGGGCAAGCTCATGCAGCCTTTGCCCGGCGGCCCTCTCTGGAGCAGGAAATCTGTGGCTGATGGCATCAACCCCAGCGAGCGCGCCGCTGAGGCACAGGCCGAGGCGGCTGTAGAGGGTGTGGAGACAGTGGAGGGTGCGCAAGAGCAAGCACAGCAGGCTGCGGGCAATGCCCTTGAGTCGCAGAAACCGCGCCCATAGCGGCATCTACATTGCCCCGCCCCTGCTGACTTAGAGGTAGCCACCAATGATCAAAAAGCCTCTCACGAGGCTTTTTGATCATGAAGTAGCTGAACTAGCGGCTGTCACGCTCTTGCATGGTGGACGCAGAAATCGTGATGGATGGTGGCATGACTGCAGGTCATGACTATGTGGAAATGCCCGGCACACCGGGTATGACGCACTCCTGAAAAATGAGCTGCATAGCGCCTATGCTCTAATCTTTAGCAGCATTTTTTCCATTCATTCATTCCTTCCTTCATGCTATGCGTGCCACATCTCATTTCAGAGGCTTTTTTCGCCCAGCGCTGGGCGCACTGTGCATGCTGTGGGCACTGACGGGCTGCACGGCCGAGGGGAATCCGCTCAAAGGCATGAGTGAAGCCCAAGCCATGGCGGCAGAGCCTGCGCCGCTGCTCAATACTTACTGGAAGTTGGTGCAGATGGGGGACGGATCGCATGTCAGCGCTTACGACAACCAGCCTGAGCCGCATCTGGTGCTGGAGAGCGGCACCGGCCGCTTTCACGGCGCGGGGGGGTGCAACCGGCTGCGGGGCAGCTATAGCTTGGATGGGCGCTGGCTGCGTTTGCCCGTGACGACGACGACCCGCATGGCTTGTGTGCAGGGGAGGCGCAGGGAGCAGTTGTTCATCAGCACGCTGGCGCAGGTCAGCAGCTTTGCCGTGCAAGGCCAAAAGTTGACGCTGACCGATGCCGATGCGCAGGTGCTGCTGCGCTTTGAAGCGGTGTATTTGCGTTGAGCTTTTGCGTGAAAGCCCAGCGCAGGCTCGCTGCCCAAGAGCCCAAGAGCCCAAGAGCCCAAGAGCCCAAGAGCCCAAGAGCCCAAGAGCCCAAGAGCCTCAAAGCGATTACTGCATTGCTGCCGATGTAGCGGTGGCTGGTCCGGGAATGGGGTAATGCATTCCATAGTCCGACGAGCGCTGATACAGCTTGAGGCCAAAGCGCGGCAGCATGCCCATCAGGTGGTCAAAAATTTCACCCTGAATGGCTTCGTACTCCACCCAGATGGTGGTTTTTGTATAGCAGTACAGCTGCAACGGCACGCCCTGAGGCGATGGCTCTAGCGTGCGGGCCAGCAAAAACATGCCCGGGCCTTGGTGAATGCGAGGGTGGGCCAGCAAGTAGGCGTAGGCATAGGCCTTGAAGGCGGCCAGATTGCTGACTTGATCGGGTGCAATCATGTGGCCGCTGGTGGCGGTAATGGTGCCGGGCTGGGCGTCATCTACAGCGCGTAGGCCCGTCTTTTCATTCCAATAATCACGCAGCAGTCCAATATCTGAAAGGGCATGTTGCTCATCTTTAGATAGCAGGTGAATGCTGTGTGCATCCATGTGCAACGAGCGCAAAATGCGGCGCCCGCCAGACTCGAACATGCCGCGCCAGTTCTTGAAGCTGTCGCTCATCAAGCGCCAAGTGGGGATGGTGGTGATGGTTTTGTCGAAGTTCTGCACCTTGACGGTGTTCAGCGCGATGTCGATCACAAAACCGTCGGCGCCGACTTGGGGCATTTCAATCCAATCGCCCACGCGCAGCATGTCGTTGCTGCCCAGCTGCACACCGGCGACAAAGGACAAGATGGTGTCCTTGAACACCAGCATCAACACGGCCGACATGGCGCCAAGGCCCGACAGCAGCAGCAGCGGCGAGCGGTTGAGCAGCGTGGCCACGATAAGCACGGCGGCAAAGCTGCACAGCAGCAGCTTACCCAGCTGCACATAGCTTTTGATGGAGTGTTGCTGGGCGGCAGCTTTGCGTTCCTCGTCCTTTTCATGCTCCTCGTTGAGGGCGTTAAGCAGGTCACACAGCGCGCGCGTCAGGTGGTAGACGGTGAAGGCAATTGCCACATTGGTGATTAGCGTGGCCCAGCGCGGCTCTAGGTGCGGCACGCTGACAACGCCAAACTGGATGATGAGCGAGGGCACGACTTTGGCCATGCGGCGCAGCACCTTGTCATGCATGAGCACCAGTGCCCAGCGGGCCTTAAGCGTATCGCGCATATGGCGAAACACCTTAAGCCCCACCAAGCGAGCCAGCCAGCCGGCCAGCATGGCGATAAAAGCCAGCGCGCACAGGGCCGCCAGCGTTTGCATGGAAGGGTTCCACTCAGAAGCAAAAGACCATAGGGAAAGCAACTAACAGCTCCTTAGCAAGTAAATTCTTAAGGGTGAGGTGCGAAGCCGGGGCTTTCTGGCGGGCTCTGCTTGGGTTGAGCAAAGGGCAGGCGGCGGCTGGGCAGAGAGTGTGAGACAGTGGGCGCAGGCCAAAGTTCAGTCCAAAGCTTACGCATAGCTGCATTTCCGTGCATTGCACGCGGGATGCCGACAGGGTAGAAGGCGCAGTGCAGTCTGCGGTCATGCCCTCTGAAACCGGCACAAGCGGTTGGGCAGCCTAAAATCCCTGCTGATTTCAGATTACTACCTTGCCGTGACCCAAGGGGGCTGGCGGCCAATGCACTGCACCATGCAAGAAAAATTCAACCACATCGACGTCGAGCGCGCCGCTCAAGATCATTGGCAAGCCAAGGACGCTTATCGCGTCACCGAAGACAGCAGCAAGCCCAAGTACTACGCTTGCTCCATGTTGCCTTACCCCAGCGGCAAACTGCACATGGGCCATGTGCGCAACTACACCATCAACGACATGCTCACGCGCCAGCTGCGCATGAAGGGCTTTAACGTCCTCATGCCCATGGGCTGGGATGCGTTTGGTCTGCCCGCTGAAAACGCGGCGCTGAAAAACAAGGTGCCGCCTGCCAAGTGGACGTACGAAAACATCGCGTACATGAAAAAGCAGATGCAGGCCATGGGCTTGGCCATCGACTGGTCGCGTGAAATCGCAACCTGCGACCCTGACTATTACAAGTGGAACCAGTGGCTGTTCCTCAAAATGCTGGACAAAGGCATTGCCTACCGCAAGACCCAAGTGGTGAACTGGGACCCGGTGGACCAGACCGTGCTGGCTAACGAGCAAGTGATTGACGGCCGCGGCTGGCGCACGGGCGCGCTGGTGGAAAAGCGCGAGATCCCCGGCTACTACCTGGCCATCACCCAGTACGCGCAAGAGCTGCTGGACCATGTGCAAATGGGCAATGAGAAGGCCACGCTGACCGGCTGGCCCGACAAAGTGCGCCTGATGCAGGAAAACTGGATTGGCAAGAGCGCCGGTGTGCGCTTTGCGTTCACGCACGACATCAAGGGCGCTGACGGCAACCTGATTCAAGACGGCAAGATGTACGTCTTCACCACCCGTGCCGACACCGTCATGGGCGTGACCTTCTGCGCTGTGGCGCCTGAGCACCCGCTGGCCACGCACGCTGCGGCGGGCAAGCCAGACCTCGCTGCCTTCATCGAAGAATGCAAAAAGGGCGGCACCACGGAAGCGGAACTGGCCGTGCGTGAAAAAGAAGGCAAGCCCACCGGCCTGTTTGTCACCCACCCCATCACCGGCGCGCAAGTCGAGGTGTGGATTGGCAACTACGTGCTGATGAGCTACGGCGACGGCGCTGTGATGGGCGTGCCAGCTCATGACGAACGCGACTTCCTGTTTGCCAACAAGTACAACCTGCCTATCAAGCAAGTGGTGGCGGTTGAAGGTCAAGCCGCTTACGACGACAAGCTGTGGAGCGACTGGTACGGCGACAAGGAGCGCGGCGTATTGATCAACTCTGGCGAACTGAATGGCCTGAACCATAAGGATGCCGTGCAAGCCGTGGCCAAGATTGTGGGCGACAAGGGTTTGGGCGAGCTCAAAACCACATGGCGCCTGCGTGACTGGGGCGTGAGCCGCCAGCGCTACTGGGGCACACCTATCCCCATCATCCACTGCGAAGATTGCGGTGCCCAGCCTGTACCTGAGAAGGACTTGCCGGTTGTGCTGCCGGAAGGTCTGGTTCCGGACGGTTCGGGCAACCCGCTGATCAAGAGTGAAGAGTTCCACGCCGGTGTGGTTTGCCCTTGCTGCGGCAAACCTGCCCGCCGCGAAACCGACACCATGGACACCTTCGTGGACAGCTCGTGGTACTTCATGCGCTATTGCGACGCCAAGAACAGCGAGCAGATGGTGGGCGCTGGCGCTGATTACTGGATGCGCGATCAAAACTCAGCCACTGGTGGCAGCGGCATGGACCAGTACATCGGTGGTGTGGAACACGCCATCCTGCACTTGCTGTACGCACGCTTTTGGACCAAGGTCATGCGCGATCTGGGCCTGCTCAAGATCGACGAGCCCTTCACCAAGCTGCTCACGCAGGGCATGGTGCTGCGCGGTGCGTACTCACAAAAACTGCCCAGCGGTGCCAAAGAGTACTACTGGGAAAAGGACGTGGACGTTGCGACCTGCACGCTCAAGGCCGACGGCTCCAAGCTCGACTACGAGATGACGACCATGTCCAAGTCCAAGAACAATGGCGTGGACCCGCAAGAGCTGATCGAAAAATACGGCGCCGACACCGCGCGTCTGTACACCATGTTCACCTCGCCGCCTGAGCTGACACTGGAGTGGAATGAGTCCGCCGTCGAAGGCAGCTACCGCTTCCTGCGCCGCGTCTACAACTTCGGCGTCAAGCTGGCGGGTATGGACATGGCTTCGGCTGTGGCCGGCGTGGCCGGTGCCAAGTCGCTGGACGATGTGGAATTTAGCAAGGCTGCCAAGGCCCTGCGTCTGGAAATCCACAACGTGCTCAAGCAAGTTGAGTACGACTACTCGCGCATGCAGTACAACACCGTGGTCTCTGGCGCGATGAAGATGATTAACGCGCTGGAAGACTTCAAGGCGCTGGATGAGGCGGGTGCCAAGGTCGCATTGATCGAAGGCTTTGGCATTTTGCTGCGCGTGCTGTACCCGGCAACGCCTCACGTCGCCCATGTGCTGTGGAGCGATCTGGGCTACGCCAGCCACATGGGTGATCTGCTGGATGCCGCATGGCCCCAGGTCGACCCCAAGGCGCTGGTGCAGGACGAGATTACGCTCATGCTGCAGGTCAACGGCAAGCTGCGCGGCTCCATTGTGGTGG
Source organism: Comamonas sp. Y33R10-2 (assembly GCF_019355935.1). Taxonomy (NCBI): domain Bacteria; kingdom Pseudomonadati; phylum Pseudomonadota; class Betaproteobacteria; order Burkholderiales; family Comamonadaceae; genus Comamonas; species Comamonas sp. Y33R10-2. The sequence goes on along the minus strand of NZ_CP079925.1, from coordinate 2,435,979 downwards.
CTGCCGGTGCGGACAAGGCCACCATCGAAGCAGCGGCTCTGGCCCATGAGGAGTACCAGAAGTTCGCCGAAGGCAAGGAGCCCAAGAAAATCATTGTGGTGCCTGGTCGTCTGGTGAACGTGGTCATTTAAGACTCCCACTGAGGCGCTTTGCGCCTTCCCCCTCTCTTGCTTTGCTTCGCAATGCTGGAGGGGGACAATACCTTTGCTGCGGGGCGGCCCTTGCTCGGTATTGCTGGCGCAAGGGGCGATGCCCGCCGTGATGGTTTCTGCCGCCTCTTTGGGAGCGGCAGGATTTTGTAGATAAAAGGACCGTTGATGCAAAAACGTACGCTGCTGGCCGCTATGGCCTTGACGCCTTTGTTGGGGGCCTGTGGATTCCGTTTGCGCGGTGCTCCGAATTTTGTGTTTCGCTCCATCTACGTGCAAGCCGGGCGTGGTGCGCCTGTGGGCACGCTGCTGCGCCGCAATCTGGAGTCGTCTAGCGACAGGCTCGTGGTCATCAAAGACCCAGCGTCACCCGATACGGCCGATGTGATCTGCCAGATCGTCGGCGAGCAAGCCCAGCGCATCATCATCGGCTCGAATGTGGCCGGTCAGGTGCGTGAAATTGAGCTGCGACTGCTGGTGACTTTTTCGCTGCGCACGCCAGGTGGCGATATGGTGATTGAGCCCACGACGATTCGCCAGATTCGCAACGTGACTTATAACGAAACCAATGCCTTGTCCAAGGCGGCAGAAGAAGAAATGCTCAACAAGGACATGCGTAACGATATCGTGCAGCAGATCATTCGCCGTTTAGGCGCGGTGAAGAGTCTGGAAACTTCTTAAATTGATAGCTGCTAGTCCTTATAGATAAAAGACTAGCGGTTGATTTGATACATAAAACCTCATGCAGCTTGCGCTGAACCAGCTTTCCTCCCATCTGGCCAAGGGCTTGCGCTCGCTCTATGTGCTGCATGGCGATGAGCCGCTGCAGCTGCAAGAAGCGGCAGACGCCATTCGCGCTTTGGCGCGCACCCAGGGCTATACCGAGCGCAGCAGCTTCACCGTGATGGGAGCGCACTTTGACTGGAGCAGCGTGCTGGCGGCGGGCGGCTCATTGAGCCTGTTTGCCGATAAGCAGATTCTGGAAGTGCGCATTCCCAGCGGCAAGCCCGGCAAAGAAGGCGGCGCAGCGCTGCAGCAACTGGCCAGCAGCGCGCAGGGCAACGACAGCACGCTGACCCTCATCAGCCTGCCGCGCCTGGACAAGGCCACGCGCACGGGTGCATGGTTTTCGGCGCTGGATGCGCAGGGCGTCACCATTCAGGTTGAGCCCATAGAGCGCGGCGCGCTGCCGCACTGGATTGCCCAGCGGCTGGCGTTGCAAAACCAGCGCGTGGCTGCGGGCGAAGAAGGCCAGCGCACACTGCAATTTTTTGCCGACAGGGTAGAAGGCAACTTGCTTGCTGCGCATCAGGAAATTCAAAAGCTGGCGCTGCTGCACTCCGAGGGTGAGCTGAGCTTTGCGCAGGTCGAGCAGGCCGTGCTCAATGTGGCGCGCTATGACGTGTTCAAGCTGTCTGAAGCCGTGCTCTCTGGTCAGCTGGCGCGCACCATGCGCATGCTCGATGGCCTGCAGGCCGAAGGCGAGGCTGAGGTGCTGGTGCATTGGGCGCTGGCCGAAGATATTCGCAACATCAAACGCGTGAAAGATGCGATGGCGGGCGGCAAACCTCTGCCCATGGCGCTGCGTGAAAACCGCATCTGGGGCCCGAAAGAACGATTGATGGAGCGTTTAGTGCCGCGTGTCAGTGATGACAAGGCTGCGCAGCTGCTGCAATCGGCCCACGCGGTGGACGGTATTGTCAAAGGCCTGCCCAGTGAGGGCTGGCCCCGTAACAGCTGGCAGGCTTTGCGCCAGCTGGCCATGCAGTTGGCACAGTCGGGTCGATAAAACAAAAAAGGATGCCGTGAGCATCCTTTTTTGTGAGCAGCAGAAGGCTTATTGAGAGTTATCTGCTGCAGGCTGGCTCGACTGCTGATGCTCATCAATTTTCTCTTCAATGATTTTCTCGCCTTCAAAGCCGGCAACAGCTGCCATGCCCTTTTTAAAGAAACCCGCATTGGGGTCAACTTTGTCCAAGGCTTCTTCTGCAACCACAGCACCCACGATTTCGTTGAGCAGTCCCATGAACATCTCCAAGCAAGTTAAGAGGTTCCCAAGGTAGCCAGGCGTGCAGTGCAGCACCAGCGGTGTTACGGCCTTTTACGCGCAGACAAAAAACTTTATGTTGGCCGCATTTGTTTGCAAATTTCGAGATCGCGAAAGCCTGTTTTTCAGCAAAATTTAAGAAACAAGCTGTCTCTGCGCCTTGTCCGCCCACAGTTGCAGGTTATCCAGCAGGCCTTTTTGGCTGAAAGAGCAGCTTTCCTCAGTAAACAGCGCGCTCGACTCGAGCCGGTCCAGCAGATTGAGCAAGACCTCTTCATAACGTGGCGGCAGTGACTGGAACAAGGCGGTGGCGGCGCGCGCTTGCTGACCGAGGGCCGCAGCCGTGATTTGCGTTTGCGCCAATAGCTCAAAACCGCTGCGCAGTTGCTTGAGCTGCTGCGCAGCTTCTTCAAGAGCCGGTGAGTTGCTTGCTGTCATAGGTTCCCTTGCGATTTTGATGCGGGCTCAGGTGATCAGTGTAGGTGGGTGGTGACCATAAACCTGCTCTTGGCTAAGCTTGTCTGCGCACATGGCATATCTCGGCGAAAATACACCATGAACGCGCTCAACACCGTCGAATACATGCATGCCCTTGGCGCACAGGCAAAATCTGCCTCTGCCCTTATGGCTCGTGCATCTGCAGCTACTAAAAACAAAGCACTTAAGGCGCTAGCCCGTCTGCTGCGCGAGCAAATCGAGCCGCTGCAGATCGATAACGCCAAGGATTTGGAGCGTGCCGTGGCCAACGGCTTGGCCGCCCCCATGGTCGATAGACTGCGCTTGACCCCCAAGGTTTTGGAGACCTGCGCCGAAGGCTGCGAGCAGTTGGCGGCCATGCCTGATGCGATTGGTGAGATTAGTGGCCTCAAGCAAATGGTCAGCGGTATTCGCGTCGGTCAGATGCGTGTGCCCATTGGCGTGTTTGGCATGATTTACGAAAGCCGCCCCAATGTGACGATTGAAGCGGCCAGCCTGTCCATTAAGAGCGGCAATGCTTGCATCTTGCGTGGCGGCTCTGAAGCGATTGAGTCGAACAAGGCGCTAGCCAAGCTGGTTGCTCAGGCGCTGGCTGAAGCCGGCCTGCCAGAAAACGGCGTGCAATTGGTGGCTACGACCGACCGCGATGCGGTGGGTCAGTTGATCGCCATGCCTGACTACGTGGATGTCATCATCCCCAGGGGCGGCAAAGGCCTGATCGAGCGCATCAGCCGCGAGGCCAAGGTGCCCGTCATCAAGCATCTGGATGGCAACTGCCACACCTATGTTGATGATCCTTGCGACATCGCCATAGCGGTAAAGGTGGCCGACAACGCCAAGACCAGCAAATACAGCCCTTGCAATGCCAGCGAAAGCTTGTTGGTGGCGCGAGCTGTGGCAGCCGAATTCTTGCCCCAGATTGGCGCCGTTTTTGCCGCCAAGGGTGTGGAAATGCGTTGCGACCGCGAAGCACTGGCCATTTTGCAAAGCGTTAAAGATGCCAAGCTGGCTGAGGCACAAGAGCAAGATTGGTACGAAGAGTATTTGGCGCCCATCATCAGCGTGAAGCTGGTGGACGGCGTGGATGAGGCCATCGCCCACATCAACAAATACTCCAGCCACCATACTGAGTCCATCTTGACAACCAATCACCAGCACGCTCAGAAGTTCCTGCGCGAGGTGGATTCGTCCAGCGTCATGGTCAACACCAGCACCCGCTTCGCGGATGGTTTTGAATACGGCTTGGGCGCAGAGATCGGCATCAGCACCGACAAGTTCCATGCGCGTGGTCCGGTGGGCATAGAAGGTCTGACATCGCTTAAATATGTAGTCTTGGGCGACGGCGAAGTTCGCTGCTAAAGATTGCTAGCCGGGGAAGCCGTTAGTGGCTTTTTCCGGCGCTGAATTGATACCGCTTGGGTTTCCCTCTCCATAACACCATGAAAATCATCATTCTGGGTGCCGGGCGTGTAGGTCAAAGTGTGGCCGAAAGTCTGGTTTCCGAGCAAAACGCAATCACTGTGATCGACACCGATGCTCGCGCCGTGCGTGACTTGGAGTCGCGCTTTGACCTGCGCGGCGTAGTCGGCAACGGAATTGATCCGCAGGTGTTGGCCGAGGCGGGGGCCAAAGATACGGACTTGCTCATCGCCTGCGCGTCCATGGACGAAACCAATTTGGTTTGCTGCAAGATTGCACAGGCCATGTTCGAGATTCCCACCCGTATTGCGCGGGTGCGCTCTTCGAGCTTTGTGGTGGATGACCCCATGCTGGGCAAAGACGGCTTTGCGGTGGATCGCATCATCTGCCCCGAAGAATCTGTCACCAACTACATCACCAAGCTCATCGAGTACCCTGAAGCCATGCAGGTGCGCGCCTTTGCGGGCGGCCGTGCGGCGCTGGCTTCTGTGCGTGCCCGTGCGGGTGCGCCTGCGGTGGGCTTGCAAATTGGGCAGGTGCGTGAGCGAATGCCTGAGCTGGCCATGCGCATCGTGGCGATTTATCGCCGCTTCATGGATGAGCCTGACCGCTTTGTGCGCTGCGATGGCGGCACGCGCATCGAGCCCGGCGATGAAGTCTTTATGCTGGCCGCAACCGAGCATGTGCCCGAGGCGCTGAGAGTTATTAACTTGCCTGAAGGCCGCCCTAGCCGTCCTGTGTACCGAATCATGATTGCCGGTGGGGGTCAGGTGAGCCTGCGCCTGGCCAAGCGACTGGCGCAGACGCCGGGGCGCTTTCACGTCAAGATCATTGAGCACAATGCGCAGCAATGTCTAAACCTCGCGTCCGTACTGCCGGCCGAAGTGCTGGTGTTGGAGGGCGAGGCGACGGATGAAGATTTGCTAGAGGAAGAGGGCATTGAAGATGTGGACCTGTTCCTGTCGTTGACGGACGACGATGAGGACAACATCATGTCCAGCCTGTTGGCCAAACGCATGGGCGCGCGCCGCGTGCTCTCGCTTATCAACCGCCGCGCCTATGCGGACTTGATGCACGGCACGCAGATTGATATTGCGCTGTCGCCCGCGCAGGCCATGCTGGGAGAGTTTTTGGCCTATGTACGCCGCGGCGATGTGCAAGCCGTACACAGCTTGCGCCGTGGTGTGGCCGAGGCGCTGGAGATTGTGGCGCGCGGTGACCGTAAAAGCTCGCGCGTGGTGGGCCGCAAGGTGGAAGAGCTGCGCCTGCCTGAAGATGTGCATATCGGCTTGATAGTTCGCGGCATACCCGAAGGCAAGACCTGCGAAGAAGTGAGCGATTTGCTGCTCACCACGGAGGTCATCATTCCGCGCAGCAATACGGTGATCGAGTCAGGTGACCATGTAGTGTTCTTCCTGCCCAACAAGCGGCTGGTGCGCAACGTGGAAAACCTGTTCCGCGTCAGCGCTACTTTTTTCTAAGCTTCATCCATGAAAGACCTGCTACCTGTCCTGCGCGTGCTGGGCATGTTGATGATCATGTTTGCCGCTTCCATGCTGCTGCCTTTTGGCGTTTCGTGGTTTATGCAAGATGGTATCTGGCGCATCTACCCTTGGGCAATGGGCTTGACCGTGGGCGTGGGCTTGCTGCTATGGGGCGGTCTGCATCGCCACAAACAAGACTTACAGCCGCGCCACGGCGTGATTTTGGTGACCTTGGTTTGGGTGGTCTTGCCGCTGTGCGCTACGCTGCCGCTGATACTCGGCTTGAACCGGGTCGGTATCTCGATTAGCTTTACCCATGCCTATTTTGAAGCGGTGTCTGGTTTGACGACCGCTGGCGCGACGGTTCTCAGCGGGCTAGACCAGCTTCCGGTGTCCATTAATGTATGGCGCACCTTCATGCAGTGGATCGGCGGTATGGGGATTTTGATTTTGGCCGTGGCCATCTTGCCGCTGCTAGGTGTTGGTGGCGCACAACTGTTTCGCGCAGAGGCTGCTGGCCCAGTCAAAGACACCAAACTGACCCCGCGCATTACAGAGACCGCCAAGGGCTTATGGGGTGTGTACGCTCTATTTTCCACAGGTTGCTTTCTGGCGTTTTGGGCTTTTGGCATGCAGCCGCTTGATGCGCTGATGCACATGTTCGCTACGGTGAGCTTGGGCGGTCTGTCATCGCACGACGCCAGCTTTGGCTATTTCAACTCGCCTTTGCTAGAGGCTGCGGCGCTGCTCTTTATGCTGCTGGCCAGCTGTAACTTTGCGCTGTATTTTGTGGCCATGCGCAAAGGGCGGCTAGACAGCTTTATGCGCGACCCGGAAATGCGCGCCACCATCGGTGTGCTGGTTGGTGCCGGTCTGCTGGTGGCTCTGCTACTGTGGGTTAAGGGTGTTTACGGTCCGCTAGATGCGCTGCGCTTTGGCATGTTTCATACCGTCTCTGTGGCAAGCACCACGGGCTTTACCACCACGGACTACCTGGCTTGGCCGGTTTTTATTCCGGTTCTGCTGCTGCTATTGTCTGGCGTGGCCACCAGCGCCGGCTCGACCGGCGGCGGCATCAAGATGGTACGTATGCTGATCTTGGTAAAGCAAGCCAGGCGCGAGATGACGCGCTTGGTACACCCGCGCGCCGTGCAGCCCGTGCGCCTAGGCGATGCAGTGGTGGATAACCCGATGATTTTTTCGGTGCTTGCCTACATGCTTGTGTATGGCGCAACGGTCATTGTGTTGAGCATGGTGTTGTTGCTCACAGACCTTGATCCTTTAACTGCTTTTTCTGCGGTTCTGGCCAGCGTGCATTGCATGGGGCCGGGACTCGGGGCGATTGGCCCAGCATCGAATTACACGGTGTTGACTGATTTCCAGATATGGGTGTGTACTCTTGCTATGTTGTTAGGACGGCTTGAGATACTGAGTTTTATGGCTTTGCTGACGCCGGCTTTCTGGCGTCGCTGAGATATAAAACTAGGGAAAACACCTATCTCATGCTCCAATCTCTACAATCGCACCCCACCACCGTCTCCTGAGGGTATTTATGGTTCCACATCTTGTCACGGCTTTGACCGGCCCCATTAACGAACTTGAGCAGCGCGTTCTCGATTCAATGCCTGCTATCGAGCGTTGGTTCCGTCTGGAGTGGATGGAGCACACGCCTCCGTTTTACTGCTCGGTGGACATTCGTAATGCGGGTTTCAAGCTGGCACCGGTGGACACTAATTTGTTTCCGGGTGGCTGGAATAATCTGACCGATGAAATGCTGCCGCTTGCCGTACAGGCTGCGATGGCTGCTATCGAAAAGATATGTCCTGAAGCGCGCAATCTGCTGATCATTCCTGAGAACCACACGCGCAACACGCACTACCTGTCTAGCGTGCTGCAGCTCAAGCGTATCTTCTCCATGGCGGGTCTCAATGTGCGCATTGGCTCCATCAGCCCAGAAATTAAGAAGACGCTGACCATCACATTACCTTTGGGTGATGAGATTCAGCTCGAGCCGGTGATTCGCGGCAAGCGCCGCCTGGGCCTCAAGGATTTCGATCCTTGTACCATCTTGCTGAACAACGATTTGTCCACAGGTGTGCCCGGCATCATTGAAGAGCTGTACGAGCAGCATCTGCTGCCGCCTTTGCATGCAGGCTGGAATGTGCGCCGCAAGAGCCGTCACTTCCAAAGCTACGAAGAAGTCGGTAAGCGTTTTGGCAAGCTGCTGGGGATTGATCCATGGCTGATCAACCCGCTATTTGGCCAAGTCGAAAACATTGACTTTGCCGAAGGTACGGGCATGGACGCACTGGCCGATCAGGTCGATGTGATCCTCTCCAAAGTGCGTCGCAAGTACAAAGAGTACGGCATCAAGGAAAAACCGTTTGCTGTTGTGAAGGCTGATAACGGCACTTACGGCATGGGCGTGATGACAGTGCGAGATGCCAAAGAGTTGGCCGCGCTGCCGCGCAAGAGCCGCAACAAGATGGGTCTCATCAAAGACGGCCAAACTGTCCATGACGTCATCGTGCAAGAAGGCGTTTTGACCTATGAGCGCATGCACAATGCCGTGGCCGAGCCGGTGGTCTACATGATGGATCGCTATGTGGTGGGTGGCTTCTACCGTATGCACCCCGAGCGCGGCGAGGACGAAAACCTGAATACTCCCGGTGCCGGTTATGTGCCGCTTGCCTTCCAGCAAAGCAATCACCTGCCGCAGGCAGGTATGCGCCCCGGAGCCAGCGCACCCAATCGTTTCTATATGTACGGCGTGGTAGCACGTTTGGCCATGTTGGCGGCGAGCTATGAGCTGGAAGCCACTAACCCTGACGCAGAAATTTACGATTGATTAACAAACGGCATTGGGCGGAGCACAATGCCGGCAATCTTCTAATTTGGTGACCGCCTTACGAGCCGCGTCCTGATCTGTGCAAAATTCAAAATCCTCGCTTGGCGCCCTTACTCTGGGTGCGATCGGTGTCGTCTATGGAGACATAGGCACCAGTGTTTTGTACTCGGTCAAGGAGGTTTTTGGCTCAGGCCATGTGCCTTTTACGCCGGCCAATGTCTACGGCGTGCTCTCGCTGCTGTTTTGGACGCTCACGGTCATCGTCTCCCTTAAGTACGTGGTTTTAGTACTGCGAGCCGACAACAATGGCGAGGGTGGCTTGGTGGCCATGCTGGCTTTGGCTTCACAGACAGTCAAAGACAAGCCGCGCCTGTCCAAAACGCTGTTTTTGGTGGGCATGTTCGGCACCTCGCTGTTTTATGGCGATGGGGTGATCACCCCGGCCATCTCGGTGCTCTCGGCTGTTGAGGGTCTGGAGGTCATCTCGCCGCACTTTAAGCAAGCGGTAATTCCGCTAACCCTGGTGATTTTGTTTCTGCTGTTCTTTGTGCAAAAGCGCGGCACAGCAGGTATTGGCAAGTTTTTTGGCCCCATCACAGTGGCTTGGTTTGCCTGCATCGCCTTGCTGGGCGTGTACCAAATCATGGGGCACCCGGAAATTTTGGCGGGCATCAGCCCCCATTACGCTGTGATGTTCATCTGGAACAGTCCCGGCACCAGCTTCATTATTTTGGGTGCGGTGGTGCTCTGCGTTACAGGCGCGGAAGCGCTGTACGCTGACTTGGGTCACTTTGGTAAAAAGCCGATTCGTCTGGCTTGGTTCACCATCGCTATGCCAGCGCTGACGCTGAACTACTTTGGCCAAGGCGCGCTGCTGCTGGCTAACCCCGATGCCGTAAAAAACCCGTTTTTCATGATGGCGCCTGGCTGGGCGCTGCTGCCGCTGGTCATCATGGCCACCATGGCCACGGTCATTGCCTCGCAGGCACTGATCACCGGTGCTTTCAGTGTGACCCGTCAGGTCATACAACTGGGCTACTTCCCTCGCTTTGAGGTGCGCCATACCAGTGTGAAGGAGGCGGGGCAGATCTATATGCCGCTGGTCAACTGGAGCCTGTTTGTCGCGATTGTGCTGGCGGTGTTGCTGTTTAGAAGCAGTGGCAATCTGGCGGCTGCTTACGGTATCGCGGTGACGTTGGACATGTTGATCACCACCATGCTGACTTTCTTCGTCATTCGCTATCGCTGGAACTACCCGTTGGCCCTGTGCCTGCTGGCGACGGGTTTCTTCTTTGCAGTGGACTTGGCCTTCTTCGCCTCCAATCTGCTCAAGCTGTTTGAGGGCGGCTGGTTCCCTCTGCTGATTGGCGGCACGGTCTTTACGTTGATGATGACTTGGCGCCGTGGCCGCGAGTTGCTGCATAAGAAATTGCAGGCCGATGCATTGAACTTGCGCGAATTCTTGGAGGCTACTTGGCGCCACCCTCCCACCCGCGTGCGGGGTACGGCAGTATTTTTATCCGGTGAGCCGGGTGTCGTGCCCCATGCTTTGCTGCACAACCTCAAGCACAACAAAGTGCTGCATGAGCGCAACCTCTTTGTGACGGTACGCAATCATGAAGTGCCGTGGGTAGGCTTGGAAAAGCGAATTGAGTCTGAGTCTCTAGGTGGTGAATGCTGGGAGGTGATGATTCACTATGGCTTCAAGAACGAGCCCGATGTGCCAGCCGCGCTGGCGCAGTTGCGCGCGCAGGGCTGCATGCTGGACCCCATGTCCACTAGCTACTTCCTATCGCGAGATGTGATCATTCCGCGCATGAACAACTCCATGGCCCATTGGCGCGAGAAGCTATTTGCCCAAATGCACCGCAACGCCAGCCGTGTTTCAGACTTTCTGCACCTGCCCAGCAACTCGGTGGTGGAGCTCGGCTCTAAGATTGAGTTGTAATTTTTTGGCTAAAAAAGCTCCTTAGTCCAATATCGATAATGGCTTGTAGCTATTTATTCAATAGCAAATCGTGTCTGCGCTGTCTTTGCTCGCCAAAGTGCGTATCAACATTGGTAAGCCTGATGCCAGAATGAGCAGATGCGCTTTTTCAAAGATTTGAGTCCTGCCGCCGTGGCCGCAGGCTTTGTGGCGGTTTTGGTGGGCTTTACCAGCTCGGTGGCTCTGGTATTTCAGGCGGCGCAGGCCTTTCAAGCCACGCCTGAGCAAATCACCTCTTGGATCTGGGCTCTGGGGCTGGGCATGGGGCTTTGCTCACTGGTGCCTTCGCTTATCTTGCGCATGCCTGTGATGGTGGCTTGGTCTACGCCGGGGGCGGCGGTGCTGGCTACGGCGGGTTTGGCGGGTGGCTTTTCCATGAGTGAGGCCATTGGTGCCTTCATCGTCAGCGCGGTGCTCATCATTTTGGTGGGGGTGACGGGTTGGTTTGAGCGCATCATGAACCGCATCCCCGTGGAGATTGCCTCGGCTTTGCTGGCTGGCGTGCTGGCCAAGTTCGGTATGCAGGCCTTCTCTGCGGCGCAGAGCAATCTGTCCCTGGTGCTCGTCATGCTGCTGGCCTATTTGCTCTCGCGCCGCATGGCCGCTCGCTACGCCGTCATCATCACCTTGCTGGCGGGCACGCTCTGGGCAGCGTTGAACGGACAAATGCAGTGGTCGGCTGTCCATGCGGGGCTGGCTATTCCGGTCTATACGGCTCCTGTGTTCTCACTGCCCGCACTCATTAGCCTGGCGTTGCCCCTGTTTGTAGTGACTATGGCATCACAAAATTTGCCGGGTGTAGCGGTGATTCGTGCCACAGGCTATCCGATACCTGTATCCAAGATCATCAGTGCCACGGGTGTTGCGACTTTGTTGCTGGCTCCGTTTGGCGGCTATGCCCTGAACCTCAGCGCCATTACCGCTGCTATATGTATGGGCGATGAGGCGCATGAAGATAAAAGCAAGCGCTATACGGCAGCGGCTGTGTGCGGCCTGCTATATATATTGATAGGTATCTTTGGTGCCGTAGTCACAGGGCTGCTCACAGCCTTCCCTAAAGAGCTGGTTGCCTGCATTGCCGGTCTGGCCTTGCTTGGCTCCATCGGCGGCGGCATGGCCACAGCCTTCAAAGATGAAAAGCACCGAGAGGCTGCACTCATCACCTTCCTCGTTACGCTCAGCGGCGTCGTCATTGGCGGCGTGGGCTCAGCCTTCTGGGGTGTGGTTGCTGGTAGTCTGGCCTTATGCGTTCAGAGCTACCGAGCCCGGGCCGCCTGAGCATCAGCCGCCTCTTTGTGGTGTTATGCCTGTCTGGGCATGATGCCCATATCTAGCTATAGAGTTATCACCATGCAAATACTGTTTGTCGCCGATCCGTTGGAATCCTTTGTCATTTACAAAGACTCCACCTTTGCCATGATGCGCGAAGCCCAGCGCCGTGGACATCAGATCGTGGCTTGCGAGCCCAAACACATCTCTTGGCAAAGTGGCGGCAAGGTTAAGGCGCAGGTGCGCTACATCTCCTTGACAGGTAACAAGGATGCTTGGTTTGATGAAACTGCCAACAAAGCAGTGAATCTGGCTGACTTTGACGCCATCGTCATGCGCAAAGACCCGCCTTTTGACTCGGAGTTCTTCTACGCCACGCACATGCTCAGTCAAGCCGAGCGAGAAGGCGCCAAGGTCTTCAACAAGCCAAGTGCCCTGCGTGAGCACCCTGAAAAGCTCGCCATCATGGAGTTTGCGCAGTTCATCTCGCCCACCTTGGTCACTCGCAGCGCTCAGGAGATCAAGGCTTTTCACGCAGAGCACAAAGACATCATCCTTAAGCCACTCGACGGCATGGGTGGGGCAGGCATCTTCCGTGTGGGGGATGATGGCCGCAATCTGGGCAGCATCATTGAAACGCTCAATCAAGGCGGCGCTGCCAGCGTCATGGTGCAAAAGTTCCTGCCCGACATCGTTCATGGCGATAAGCGAGTCCTCATCATTGGCGGCAAGCCGGTTCCCTTTTGCTTGGCGCGTATTCCGCAAGGCAATGAAGTGCGCGGCAACTTGGCGGCTGGCGGTAAAGGCGTTGCCCAGCCTTTGACAGAGCAAGACAAAGCTACAGCCGAATTTATTGGTGAGCGCCTTGTTCAGCGAGGCCTGTTGCTGATTGGGCTGGATGTCATTGGCCACAACGTCACAGAAATCAATGTGACCAGCCCCACCTGCTTCCAAGAAATTTTTGACCAGACGGGTTGCGATGTTGCAGCGCTGTTTGTGGATGCGTTGGAGTTAGCGGCTCAGTCCTGATGAATGCAAGAAGCCAGACAGGCGAAAGCCTGTCTGGCTTCTTTTTCAATTGTCTTGATGTGGTTTGCAAAGTGCTCAAAAATCGGTATACAATGCAAGGCTGCGCTGAACGAGATGATCTAATTTTCTCGAAGCAAATCAAGAAATTGAGATGCTGAAAACAGTGCTACAATCTAAGGCTTCGCTGATCACAGCAAGCAACGAAATTCAAGTGGTTTTAAAGCTGTTTGAGTTCTCAGATCCTTAAAAAAATACAGCCGATAAGTGTGGGCGTTTGATGGCAAGCAGCCAGTTCTTCGGAACAAAACTCTTCGGAGTATCAAGCGCTCACGAAAACAGTAATTATGGAAGAATTTATTCTTCTTAATTCCGTCAAGTGAGTGAGCAGTCGAAAGACTTTAAATTCAAGATCGAACTATAGAGTTTGATCCTGGCTCAGATTGAACGCTGGCGGCATGCTTTACACATGCAAGTCGAACGGTAACAGGTCTTCGGATGCTGACGAGTGGCGAACGGGTGAGTAATACATCGGAACGTGCCTAGTAGTGGGGGATAACTACTCGAAAGAGTAGCTAATACCGCATGAGATCTACGGATGAAAGCAGGGGACCTTCGGGCCTTGTGCTACTAGAGCGGCTGATGGCAGATTAGGTAGTTGGTGGGGTAAAGGCTCACCAAGCCTGCGATCTGTAGCTGGTCTGAGAGGACGACCAGCCACACTGGAACTGAGACACGGTCCAGACTCCTACGGGAGGCAGCAGTGGGGAATTTTGGACAATGGGCGAAAGCCTGATCCAGCAATGCCGCGTGCAGGATGAAGGCCTTCGGGTTGTAAACTGCTTTTGTACGGAACGAAAAGCTCTGGGCTAATACCCCGGAGTCATGACGGTACCGTAAGAATAAGCACCGGCTAACTACGTGCCAGCAGCCGCGGTAATACGTAGGGTGCAAGCGTTAATCGGAATTACTGGGCGTAAAGCGTGCGCAGGCGGTTTTGTAAGACAGTGGTGAAATCCCCGGGCTCAACCTGGGAACTGCCATTGTGACTGCAAAGCTAGAGTACGGTAGAGGGGGATGGAATTCCGCGTGTAGCAGTGAAATGCGTAGATATGCGGAGGAACACCGATGGCGAAGGCAATCCCCTGGACCTGTACTGACGCTCATGCACGAAAGCGTGGGGAGCAAACAGGATTAGATACCCTGGTAGTCCACGCCCTAAACGATGTCAACTGGTTGTTGGGTCTTAACTGACTCAGTAACGAAGCTAACGCGTGAAGTTGACCGCCTGGGGAGTACGGCCGCAAGGTTGAAACTCAAAGGAATTGACGGGGACCCGCACAAGCGGTGGATGATGTGGTTTAATTCGATGCAACGCGAAAAACCTTACCCACCTTTGACATGTACGGAAGTTACCAGAGATGGTTTCGTGCTCGAAAGAGAACCGTAACACAGGTGCTGCATGGCTGTCGTCAGCTCGTGTCGTGAGATGTTGGGTTAAGTCCCGCAACGAGCGCAACCCTTGCCATTAGTTGCTACATTTAGTTGAGCACTCTAATGGGACTGCCGGTGACAAACCGGAGGAAGGTGGGGATGACGTCAAGTCCTCATGGCCCTTATAGGTGGGGCTACACACGTCATACAATGGCTGGTACAAAGAGTTGCCAACCCGCGAGGGGGAGCTAATCTCATAAAGCCAGTCGTAGTCCGGATCGCAGTCTGCAACTCGACTGCGTGAAGTCGGAATCGCTAGTAATCGTGGATCAGAATGTCACGGTGAATACGTTCCCGGGTCTTGTACACACCGCCCGTCACACCATGGGAGCGGGTCTCGCCAGAAGTAGGTAGCCTAACCGCAAGGAGGGCGCTTACCACGGCGGGGTTCGTGACTGGGGTGAAGTCGTAACAAGGTAGCCGTATCGGAAGGTGCGGCTGGATCACCTCCTTTCTGGAAAAATGCTGCTTTAAGTTGAACGTCCACACTTATCGGTTGTTGGAACAAGCCAAAACGGGTTTGTATTGAGAAATCGATGCGAGCAAGAAATTGGAATGGGTCTGTAGCTCAGCTGGTTAGAGCACTGTGTTGATAACGCAGGGGTCGTTGGTTCGAGCCCAACTAGACCCACCAGTACTTCGGTACTGAATCCAACATCTGGATTGACAATCCCGGGGGATTAGCTCAGCTGGGAGAGCACCTGCTTTGCAAGCAGGGGGTCGTCGGTTCGATCCCGTCATCCTCCACCAGGTTAAAAATGATAGCGTCCAGTGATGCTATAATCGTGGGCTCAGCAAGTGCTACAAAGCATGGGTTGAGAAGGCGAAAACAGAAATTCAATATAAAAGCAGTCTGAAGCAGACTGCTTTTATATTGATCTTTGATCAATAGGCTGTTCTTTAAAAATTCATAGAGTCGAAATCAGCGTTGCTGGTGGAAAGCATTAACCAAGGTTAATGCACCGTGCCATCAGCAACTTTTTGATTGCGTCAAAACAAATATTTTGCGAAAGCAAAGATATTTAGTAATGACGAATATTCTCAAAGCTGTGTCGAAAGATACAGCCAAAGATATTCACATTACGGCATAACGCGTGAGGTGTAAGACCTCACCAGTCTTTGAAGTTCTAGAGCTTTGTGTTTCGCAAGAGACGTCAAAGTTATAGGGTCAAGTGACTAAGAGCATATGGTGGATGCCTTGGCGATGATAGGCGACGAAAGACGTGATAGCCTGCGATAAGCTTCGGGGAGCTGGCAAATAAGCTTTGATCCGGAGATTTCTGAATGGGGGAACCCACCTAGCAATAGGTATCGCATACTGAATTCATAGGTATGCGAAGCGAACCTGGAGAACTGAAACATCTAAGTACCCAGAGGAAAAGACATCAACCGAGATTCCGATAGTAGTGGCGAGCGAATTCGGAAGAGCCTTGCAGTGATAGTCGACCGGTTAACAAAATGGCATGGAAAGGCCAACCATAGTGGGTGATAGTCCCGTATGTGAAAACCGATCGGTGGTACTAGGCTGCAGACAAGTAGGGCGGGGCACGAGAAACCCTGTCTGAATATAGGGGGACCATCCTCTAAGGCTAAATACTCATCATCGACCGATAGTGAACCAGTACCGTGAGGGAAAGGCGAAAAGAACCCCGGGAGGGGAGTGAAATAGATCCTGAAACCGTATGCTTACAAAAAGTAGGAGCCTCGTAAGGGGTGACTGCGTACCTTTTGTATAATGGGTCAGCGACTTACATTCAGTGGCAAGCTTAACCGAATAGGGGAGGCGCAGAGAAATCGAGTCCGAATAGGGCGAACAGTCGCTGGGTGTAGACCCGAAACCAAGTGATCTATCCATGGCCAGGATGAAGGTGCCGTAACAGGTACTGGAGGTCCGAACCCACTAATGTTGCAAAATTAGGGGATGAGCTGTGGATAGGGGTGAAAGGCTAAACAAACTTGGAAATAGCTGGTTCTCTCCGAAAACTATTTAGGTAGTGCCTCAAGTATTACCGTCGGGGGTAGAGCACTGTTTAGGCTAGGGGGTCATGGCGACTTACCAAACCTATGCAAACTCCGAATACCGACGAGTACAGCTTGGGAGACAGAGCACCGGGTGCTAACGTCCGGACTCAAGAGGGAAACAACCCAGACCGCCAGCTAAGGTCCCTAAAATTGGCTAAGTGGGAAACGAAGTGGGAAGGCTAAAACAGTCAGGATGTTGGCTTAGAAGCAGCCATCATTTAAAGAAAGCGTAATAGCTCACTGATCGAGTCGTCCTGCGCGGAAGATGTAACGGGGCTAAGCCAGTTACCGAAGCTGCGGATGTGCAATTTATTGCACGTGGTAGGAGAGCGTTCTGTAAGCCTGTGAAGGTGTCTGGAGACGGATGCTGGAGGTATCAGAAGTGCGAATGCTGACATGAGTAGCGTTAAAGGGGGTGAAAAGCCCCCTCGCCGTAAGCGCAAGGTTTCCTACGCAACGTTCATCGGCGTAGGGTGAGTCGGCCCCTAAGGCGAGGCAGAGATGCGTAGCTGATGGGAAACAGGTCAATATTCCTGTACCGATCAATAGTGCGATGTGGGGACGGAGAAGGTTAGCTCAGCCAACTGTTGGATATGTTGGTTCAAGCGTGTAGTCGTGCTCTTTAGGCAAATCCGGAGAGCTAAGATGAGGCGTGATAACGAGTGTGCTTGCACACGAAGTGAGTGATACCCTGCTTCCAGGAAAAGCCACTAAGCTTCAGCTATTGACGACCGTACCGCAAACCGACACTGGTGCGCGAGATGAGTATTCTAAGGCGCTTGAGAGAACTCAGGAGAAGGAACTCGGCAAATTAACACCGTAACTTCGGGAGAAGGTGTGCCCTAAGTCAGTGAAGTTGAACAAACGGAGCTAAAAAGGGCTGCAAAAAATTGGTGGCTGCGACTGTTTAATAAAAACACAGCACTCTGCAAACACGAAAGTGGACGTATAGGGTGTGACGCCTGCCCGGTGCTGGAAGATTAAATGATGGGGTGCAAGCTCTTGATTGAAGTCCCAGTAAACGGCGGCCGTAACTATAACGGTCCTAAGGTAGCGAAATTCCTTGTCGGGTAAGTTCCGACCTGCACGAATGGCGTAACGATGGCCACACTGTCTCCTCCTGAGACTCAGCGAAGTTGAAATGTTTGTGATGATGCAATCTCCCCGCGGAAAGACGGAAAGACCCCATGAACCTTTACTGTAGCTTTGTATTGGACTTTGAACGGATCTGTGTAGGATAGGTGGGAGGCTTTGAAGTGTGGTCGCTAGATCACATGGAGCCAACGTTGAAATACCACCCTGGTGCGTTTGAGGTTCTAACCTTGGTCCATTATCTGGATCGGGGACAGTGCATGGTAGGCAGTTTGACTGGGGCGGTCTCCTCCCAAAGCGTAACGGAGGAGTTCGAAGGTACGCTAGTTACGGTCGGACATCGTGACGATAGTGCAATGGCATAAGCGTGCTTAACTGCGAGACTGACAAGTCGAGCAGATGCGAAAGCAGGACATAGTGATCCGGTGGTTCTGTATGGAAGGGCCATCGCTCAACGGATAAAAGGTACTCTGGGGATAACAGGCTGATACCGCCCAAGAGTTCATATCGACGGCGGTGTTTGGCACCTCGATGTCGGCTCATCTCATCCTGGGGCTGTAGTCGGTCCCAAGGGTATGGCTGTTCGCCATTTAAAGAGGTACGTGAGCTGGGTTTAAAACGTCGTGAGACAGTTTGGTCCCTATCTTCCGTGGGCGCTGCAGATTTGAGGAAGCCTGCTCCTAGTACGAGAGGACCGGAGTGGACACACCTCTGGTGTACCTGTTGTCACGCCAGTGGCATCGCAGGGTAGCTAAGTGTGGAAGAGATAACCGCTGAAAGCATCTAAGCGGGAAACTCGTTTCAAGATGAGATCTGCCGGGGCCTTGAGCCCCCTGAAGGGTCGTTGTAGACCACGACGTTGATAGGCTGGGTGTGGAAGCGCAGTAATGCGTTAAGCTAACCAGTACTAATTGCCCGAGAGGCTTGACCCTATAACTTTGGGTTTAGCTCAGAAAATAAAAGACAGAATGAATTGTGAAAACGATCATTCAAGTTATGCCAAATAGGCGCAATCGAATAAGCTGATTAAGACTCTATGAATTCGTTGGATTGAAAGCAATCGATTAAGAAGTTAATCGAGAAAATAAGCGATCGATCTGACAAAAAGTTTATGCCTGATGACCATAGCAAGTTGGTACCACTCCTTCCCATCCCGAACAGGACCGTGAAACGACTTAGCGCCGATGATAGTGCGGGTTCCCGTGTGAAAGTAGGTCATCGTCAGGCTCTTACGCCAAAACGCCTGGCTCACGCCAGGCGTTTTCTTCTCTCTCTTCGCAAGAGGGGTGAGAAGAAAACGCAAAAACGTTTTAAAAGTACTGTGAAAACAGTGCTACAATCTAAGGCTTCGCTGATCACAGTAAGCAACGAAATTCAAGTGGTTTTAAAGCTGTTTGAGTTCTCAGATCCTTAAAAAAATACAGCCGATAAGTGTGGGCGTTTGATGGCAAGCAGCCAGTTCTTCGGAACAAAACTCTTCGGAGTATCAAGCGCTCACGAAAACAGTAATTATGGAAGAATTTATTCTTCTTAATTCCGTCAAGTGAGTGAGCAGTCGAAAGACTTTAAATTCAAGATCGAACTATAGAGTTTGATCCTGGCTCAGATTGAACGCTGGCGGCATGCTTTACACATGCAAGTCGAACGGTAACAGGTCTTCGGATGCTGACGAGTGGCGAACGGGTGAGTAATACATCGGAACGTGCCTAGTAGTGGGGGATAACTACTCGAAAGAGTAGCTAATACCGCATGAGATCTACGGATGAAAGCAGGGGACCTTCGGGCCTTGTGCTACTAGAGCGGCTGATGGCAGATTAGGTAGTTGGTGGGGTAAAGGCTCACCAAGCCTGCGATCTGTAGCTGGTCTGAGAGGACGACCAGCCACACTGGAACTGAGACACGGTCCAGACTCCTACGGGAGGCAGCAGTGGGGAATTTTGGACAATGGGCGAAAGCCTGATCCAGCAATGCCGCGTGCAGGATGAAGGCCTTCGGGTTGTAAACTGCTTTTGTACGGAACGAAAAGCTCTGGGCTAATACCCCGGAGTCATGACGGTACCGTAAGAATAAGCACCGGCTAACTACGTGCCAGCAGCCGCGGTAATACGTAGGGTGCAAGCGTTAATCGGAATTACTGGGCGTAAAGCGTGCGCAGGCGGTTTTGTAAGACAGTGGTGAAATCCCCGGGCTCAACCTGGGAACTGCCATTGTGACTGCAAAGCTAGAGTACGGTAGAGGGGGATGGAATTCCGCGTGTAGCAGTGAAATGCGTAGATATGCGGAGGAACACCGATGGCGAAGGCAATCCCCTGGACCTGTACTGACGCTCATGCACGAAAGCGTGGGGAGCAAACAGGATTAGATACCCTGGTAGTCCACGCCCTAAACGATGTCAACTGGTTGTTGGGTCTTAACTGACTCAGTAACGAAGCTAACGCGTGAAGTTGACCGCCTGGGGAGTACGGCCGCAAGGTTGAAACTCAAAGGAATTGACGGGGACCCGCACAAGCGGTGGATGATGTGGTTTAATTCGATGCAACGCGAAAAACCTTACCCACCTTTGACATGTACGGAAGTTACCAGAGATGGTTTCGTGCTCGAAAGAGAACCGTAACACAGGTGCTGCATGGCTGTCGTCAGCTCGTGTCGTGAGATGTTGGGTTAAGTCCCGCAACGAGCGCAACCCTTGCCATTAGTTGCTACATTTAGTTGAGCACTCTAATGGGACTGCCGGTGACAAACCGGAGGAAGGTGGGGATGACGTCAAGTCCTCATGGCCCTTATAGGTGGGGCTACACACGTCATACAATGGCTGGTACAAAGAGTTGCCAACCCGCGAGGGGGAGCTAATCTCATAAAGCCAGTCGTAGTCCGGATCGCAGTCTGCAACTCGACTGCGTGAAGTCGGAATCGCTAGTAATCGTGGATCAGAATGTCACGGTGAATACGTTCCCGGGTCTTGTACACACCGCCCGTCACACCATGGGAGCGGGTCTCGCCAGAAGTAGGTAGCCTAACCGCAAGGAGGGCGCTTACCACGGCGGGGTTCGTGACTGGGGTGAAGTCGTAACAAGGTAGCCGTATCGGAAGGTGCGGCTGGATCACCTCCTTTCTGGAAAAATGCTGCTTTAAGTTGAACGTCCACACTTATCGGTTGTTGGAACAAGCCAAAACGGGTTTGTATTGAGAAATCGATGCGAGCAAGAAATTGGAATGGGTCTGTAGCTCAGCTGGTTAGAGCACTGTGTTGATAACGCAGGGGTCGTTGGTTCGAGCCCAACTAGACCCACCAGTACTTCGGTACTGAATCCAACATCTGGATTGACAATCCCGGGGGATTAGCTCAGCTGGGAGAGCACCTGCTTTGCAAGCAGGGGGTCGTCGGTTCGATCCCGTCATCCTCCACCAGGTTAAAAATGATAGCGTCCAGTGATGCTATAATCGTGGGCTCAGCAAGTGCTACAAAGCATGGGTTGAGAAGGCGAAAACAGAAATTCAATATAAAAGCAGTCTGAAGCAGACTGCTTTTATATTGATCTTTGATCAATAGGCTGTTCTTTAAAAATTCATAGAGTCGAAATCAGCGTTGCTGGTGGAAAGCATTAACCAAGGTTAATGCACCGTGCCATCAGCAACTTTTTGATTGCGTCAAAACAAATATTTTGCGAAAGCAAAGATATTTAGTAATGACGAATATTCTCAAAGCTGTGTCGAAAGATACAGCCAAAGATATTCACATTACGGCATAACGCGTGAGGTGTAAGACCTCACCAGTCTTTGAAGTTCTAGAGCTTTGTGTTTCGCAAGAGACGTCAAAGTTATAGGGTCAAGTGACTAAGAGCATATGGTGGATGCCTTGGCGATGATAGGCGACGAAAGACGTGATAGCCTGCGATAAGCTTCGGGGAGCTGGCAAATAAGCTTTGATCCGGAGATTTCTGAATGGGGGAACCCACCTAGCAATAGGTATCGCATACTGAATTCATAGGTATGCGAAGCGAACCTGGAGAACTGAAACATCTAAGTACCCAGAGGAAAAGACATCAACCGAGATTCCGATAGTAGTGGCGAGCGAATTCGGAAGAGCCTTGCAGTGATAGTCGACCGGTTAACAAAATGGCATGGAAAGGCCAACCATAGTGGGTGATAGTCCCGTATGTGAAAACCGATCGGTGGTACTAGGCTGCAGACAAGTAGGGCGGGGCACGAGAAACCCTGTCTGAATATAGGGGGACCATCCTCTAAGGCTAAATACTCATCATCGACCGATAGTGAACCAGTACCGTGAGGGAAAGGCGAAAAGAACCCCGGGAGGGGAGTGAAATAGATCCTGAAACCGTATGCTTACAAAAAGTAGGAGCCTCGTAAGGGGTGACTGCGTACCTTTTGTATAATGGGTCAGCGACTTACATTCAGTGGCAAGCTTAACCGAATAGGGGAGGCGCAGAGAAATCGAGTCCGAATAGGGCGAACAGTCGCTGGGTGTAGACCCGAAACCAAGTGATCTATCCATGGCCAGGATGAAGGTGCCGTAACAGGTACTGGAGGTCCGAACCCACTAATGTTGCAAAATTAGGGGATGAGCTGTGGATAGGGGTGAAAGGCTAAACAAACTTGGAAATAGCTGGTTCTCTCCGAAAACTATTTAGGTAGTGCCTCAAGTATTACCGTCGGGGGTAGAGCACTGTTTAGGCTAGGGGGTCATGGCGACTTACCAAACCTATGCAAACTCCGAATACCGACGAGTACAGCTTGGGAGACAGAGCACCGGGTGCTAACGTCCGGACTCAAGAGGGAAACAACCCAGACCGCCAGCTAAGGTCCCTAAAATTGGCTAAGTGGGAAACGAAGTGGGAAGGCTAAAACAGTCAGGATGTTGGCTTAGAAGCAGCCATCATTTAAAGAAAGCGTAATAGCTCACTGATCGAGTCGTCCTGCGCGGAAGATGTAACGGGGCTAAGCCAGTTACCGAAGCTGCGGATGTGCAATTTATTGCACGTGGTAGGAGAGCGTTCTGTAAGCCTGTGAAGGTGTCTGGAGACGGATGCTGGAGGTATCAGAAGTGCGAATGCTGACATGAGTAGCGTTAAAGGGGGTGAAAAGCCCCCTCGCCGTAAGCGCAAGGTTTCCTACGCAACGTTCATCGGCGTAGGGTGAGTCGGCCCCTAAGGCGAGGCAGAGATGCGTAGCTGATGGGAAACAGGTCAATATTCCTGTACCGATCAATAGTGCGATGTGGGGACGGAGAAGGTTAGCTCAGCCAACTGTTGGATATGTTGGTTCAAGCGTGTAGTCGTGCTCTTTAGGCAAATCCGGAGAGCTAAGATGAGGCGTGATAACGAGTGTGCTTGCACACGAAGTGAGTGATACCCTGCTTCCAGGAAAAGCCACTAAGCTTCAGCTATTGACGACCGTACCGCAAACCGACACTGGTGCGCGAGATGAGTATTCTAAGGCGCTTGAGAGAACTCAGGAGAAGGAACTCGGCAAATTAACACCGTAACTTCGGGAGAAGGTGTGCCCTAAGTCAGTGAAGTTGAACAAACGGAGCTAAAAAGGGCTGCAAAAAATTGGTGGCTGCGACTGTTTAATAAAAACACAGCACTCTGCAAACACGAAAGTGGACGTATAGGGTGTGACGCCTGCCCGGTGCTGGAAGATTAAATGATGGGGTGCAAGCTCTTGATTGAAGTCCCAGTAAACGGCGGCCGTAACTATAACGGTCCTAAGGTAGCGAAATTCCTTGTCGGGTAAGTTCCGACCTGCACGAATGGCGTAACGATGGCCACACTGTCTCCTCCTGAGACTCAGCGAAGTTGAAATGTTTGTGATGATGCAATCTCCCCGCGGAAAGACGGAAAGACCCCATGAACCTTTACTGTAGCTTTGTATTGGACTTTGAACGGATCTGTGTAGGATAGGTGGGAGGCTTTGAAGTGTGGTCGCTAGATCACATGGAGCCAACGTTGAAATACCACCCTGGTGCGTTTGAGGTTCTAACCTTGGTCCATTATCTGGATCGGGGACAGTGCATGGTAGGCAGTTTGACTGGGGCGGTCTCCTCCCAAAGCGTAACGGAGGAGTTCGAAGGTACGCTAGTTACGGTCGGACATCGTGACGATAGTGCAATGGCATAAGCGTGCTTAACTGCGAGACTGACAAGTCGAGCAGATGCGAAAGCAGGACATAGTGATCCGGTGGTTCTGTATGGAAGGGCCATCGCTCAACGGATAAAAGGTACTCTGGGGATAACAGGCTGATACCGCCCAAGAGTTCATATCGACGGCGGTGTTTGGCACCTCGATGTCGGCTCATCTCATCCTGGGGCTGTAGTCGGTCCCAAGGGTATGGCTGTTCGCCATTTAAAGAGGTACGTGAGCTGGGTTTAAAACGTCGTGAGACAGTTTGGTCCCTATCTTCCGTGGGCGCTGCAGATTTGAGGAAGCCTGCTCCTAGTACGAGAGGACCGGAGTGGACACACCTCTGGTGTACCTGTTGTCACGCCAGTGGCATCGCAGGGTAGCTAAGTGTGGAAGAGATAACCGCTGAAAGCATCTAAGCGGGAAACTCGTTTCAAGATGAGATCTGCCGGGGCCTTGAGCCCCCTGAAGGGTCGTTGTAGACCACGACGTTGATAGGCTGGGTGTGGAAGCGCAGTAATGCGTTAAGCTAACCAGTACTAATTGCCCGAGAGGCTTGACCCTATAACTTTGGGTTTAGCTCAGAAAATAAAAGACAGAATGAATTGTGAAAACGATCATTCAAGTTATGCCAAATAGGCGCAATCGAATAAGCTGATTAAGACTCTATGAATTCGTTGGATTGAAAGCAATCGATTAAGAAGTTAATCGAGAAAATAAGCGATCGATCTGACAAAAAGTTTATGCCTGATGACCATAGCAAGTTGGTACCACTCCTTCCCATCCCGAACAGGACCGTGAAACGACTTAGCGCCGATGATAGTGCG
Organism: Comamonas sp. Y33R10-2; assembly: GCF_019355935.1. Lineage (NCBI taxonomy): Bacteria > Pseudomonadati > Pseudomonadota > Betaproteobacteria > Burkholderiales > Comamonadaceae > Comamonas > Comamonas sp. Y33R10-2. Next base: position 2,411,698 of record NZ_CP079925.1, on the reverse strand, counting down.
GGTTCCCGTGTGAAAGTAGGTCATCGTCAGGCTCTTACGCCAAAACGCCTGGCTCACGCCAGGCGTTTTCTTCTCTCTCTTCGCAAGAGGGGTGAGAAGAAAACGCAAAAACGTTTTAAAAGTACTGTGAAAACAGTGCTACAATCTAAGGCTTCGCTGATCACAGCAAGCAACGAAATTCAAGTGGTTTTAAAGCTGTTTGAGTTCTCAGATCCTTAAAAAAATACAGCCGATAAGTGTGGGCGTTTGATGGCAAGCAGCCAGTTCTTCGGAACAAAACTCTTCGGAGTATCAAGCGCTCACGAAAACAGTAATTATGGAAGAATTTATTCTTCTTAATTCCGTCAAGTGAGTGAGCAGTCGAAAGACTTTAAATTCAAGATCGAACTATAGAGTTTGATCCTGGCTCAGATTGAACGCTGGCGGCATGCTTTACACATGCAAGTCGAACGGTAACAGGTCTTCGGATGCTGACGAGTGGCGAACGGGTGAGTAATACATCGGAACGTGCCTAGTAGTGGGGGATAACTACTCGAAAGAGTAGCTAATACCGCATGAGATCTACGGATGAAAGCAGGGGACCTTCGGGCCTTGTGCTACTAGAGCGGCTGATGGCAGATTAGGTAGTTGGTGGGGTAAAGGCTCACCAAGCCTGCGATCTGTAGCTGGTCTGAGAGGACGACCAGCCACACTGGAACTGAGACACGGTCCAGACTCCTACGGGAGGCAGCAGTGGGGAATTTTGGACAATGGGCGAAAGCCTGATCCAGCAATGCCGCGTGCAGGATGAAGGCCTTCGGGTTGTAAACTGCTTTTGTACGGAACGAAAAGCTCTGGGCTAATACCCCGGAGTCATGACGGTACCGTAAGAATAAGCACCGGCTAACTACGTGCCAGCAGCCGCGGTAATACGTAGGGTGCAAGCGTTAATCGGAATTACTGGGCGTAAAGCGTGCGCAGGCGGTTTTGTAAGACAGTGGTGAAATCCCCGGGCTCAACCTGGGAACTGCCATTGTGACTGCAAAGCTAGAGTACGGTAGAGGGGGATGGAATTCCGCGTGTAGCAGTGAAATGCGTAGATATGCGGAGGAACACCGATGGCGAAGGCAATCCCCTGGACCTGTACTGACGCTCATGCACGAAAGCGTGGGGAGCAAACAGGATTAGATACCCTGGTAGTCCACGCCCTAAACGATGTCAACTGGTTGTTGGGTCTTAACTGACTCAGTAACGAAGCTAACGCGTGAAGTTGACCGCCTGGGGAGTACGGCCGCAAGGTTGAAACTCAAAGGAATTGACGGGGACCCGCACAAGCGGTGGATGATGTGGTTTAATTCGATGCAACGCGAAAAACCTTACCCACCTTTGACATGTACGGAAGTTACCAGAGATGGTTTCGTGCTCGAAAGAGAACCGTAACACAGGTGCTGCATGGCTGTCGTCAGCTCGTGTCGTGAGATGTTGGGTTAAGTCCCGCAACGAGCGCAACCCTTGCCATTAGTTGCTACATTTAGTTGAGCACTCTAATGGGACTGCCGGTGACAAACCGGAGGAAGGTGGGGATGACGTCAAGTCCTCATGGCCCTTATAGGTGGGGCTACACACGTCATACAATGGCTGGTACAAAGAGTTGCCAACCCGCGAGGGGGAGCTAATCTCATAAAGCCAGTCGTAGTCCGGATCGCAGTCTGCAACTCGACTGCGTGAAGTCGGAATCGCTAGTAATCGTGGATCAGAATGTCACGGTGAATACGTTCCCGGGTCTTGTACACACCGCCCGTCACACCATGGGAGCGGGTCTCGCCAGAAGTAGGTAGCCTAACCGCAAGGAGGGCGCTTACCACGGCGGGGTTCGTGACTGGGGTGAAGTCGTAACAAGGTAGCCGTATCGGAAGGTGCGGCTGGATCACCTCCTTTCTGGAAAAATGCTGCTTTAAGTTGAACGTCCACACTTATCGGTTGTTGGAACAAGCCAAAACGGGTTTGTATTGAGAAATCGATGCGAGCAAGAAATTGGAATGGGTCTGTAGCTCAGCTGGTTAGAGCACTGTGTTGATAACGCAGGGGTCGTTGGTTCGAGCCCAACTAGACCCACCAGTACTTCGGTACTGAATCCAACATCTGGATTGACAATCCCGGGGGATTAGCTCAGCTGGGAGAGCACCTGCTTTGCAAGCAGGGGGTCGTCGGTTCGATCCCGTCATCCTCCACCAGGTTAAAAATGATAGCGTCCAGTGATGCTATAATCGTGGGCTCAGCAAGTGCTACAAAGCATGGGTTGAGAAGGCGAAAACAGAAATTCAATATAAAAGCAGTCTGAAGCAGACTGCTTTTATATTGATCTTTGATCAATAGGCTGTTCTTTAAAAATTCATAGAGTCGAAATCAGCGTTGCTGGTGGAAAGCATTAACCAAGGTTAATGCACCGTGCCATCAGCAACTTTTTGATTGCGTCAAAACAAATATTTTGCGAAAGCAAAGATATTTAGTAATGACGAATATTCTCAAAGCTGTGTCGAAAGATACAGCCAAAGATATTCACATTACGGCATAACGCGTGAGGTGTAAGACCTCACCAGTCTTTGAAGTTCTAGAGCTTTGTGTTTCGCAAGAGACGTCAAAGTTATAGGGTCAAGTGACTAAGAGCATATGGTGGATGCCTTGGCGATGATAGGCGACGAAAGACGTGATAGCCTGCGATAAGCTTCGGGGAGCTGGCAAATAAGCTTTGATCCGGAGATTTCTGAATGGGGGAACCCACCTAGCAATAGGTATCGCATACTGAATTCATAGGTATGCGAAGCGAACCTGGAGAACTGAAACATCTAAGTACCCAGAGGAAAAGACATCAACCGAGATTCCGATAGTAGTGGCGAGCGAATTCGGAAGAGCCTTGCAGTGATAGTCGACCGGTTAACAAAATGGCATGGAAAGGCCAACCATAGTGGGTGATAGTCCCGTATGTGAAAACCGATCGGTGGTACTAGGCTGCAGACAAGTAGGGCGGGGCACGAGAAACCCTGTCTGAATATAGGGGGACCATCCTCTAAGGCTAAATACTCATCATCGACCGATAGTGAACCAGTACCGTGAGGGAAAGGCGAAAAGAACCCCGGGAGGGGAGTGAAATAGATCCTGAAACCGTATGCTTACAAAAAGTAGGAGCCTCGTAAGGGGTGACTGCGTACCTTTTGTATAATGGGTCAGCGACTTACATTCAGTGGCAAGCTTAACCGAATAGGGGAGGCGCAGAGAAATCGAGTCCGAATAGGGCGAACAGTCGCTGGGTGTAGACCCGAAACCAAGTGATCTATCCATGGCCAGGATGAAGGTGCCGTAACAGGTACTGGAGGTCCGAACCCACTAATGTTGCAAAATTAGGGGATGAGCTGTGGATAGGGGTGAAAGGCTAAACAAACTTGGAAATAGCTGGTTCTCTCCGAAAACTATTTAGGTAGTGCCTCAAGTATTACCGTCGGGGGTAGAGCACTGTTTAGGCTAGGGGGTCATGGCGACTTACCAAACCTATGCAAACTCCGAATACCGACGAGTACAGCTTGGGAGACAGAGCACCGGGTGCTAACGTCCGGACTCAAGAGGGAAACAACCCAGACCGCCAGCTAAGGTCCCTAAAATTGGCTAAGTGGGAAACGAAGTGGGAAGGCTAAAACAGTCAGGATGTTGGCTTAGAAGCAGCCATCATTTAAAGAAAGCGTAATAGCTCACTGATCGAGTCGTCCTGCGCGGAAGATGTAACGGGGCTAAGCCAGTTACCGAAGCTGCGGATGTGCAATTTATTGCACGTGGTAGGAGAGCGTTCTGTAAGCCTGTGAAGGTGTCTGGAGACGGATGCTGGAGGTATCAGAAGTGCGAATGCTGACATGAGTAGCGTTAAAGGGGGTGAAAAGCCCCCTCGCCGTAAGCGCAAGGTTTCCTACGCAACGTTCATCGGCGTAGGGTGAGTCGGCCCCTAAGGCGAGGCAGAGATGCGTAGCTGATGGGAAACAGGTCAATATTCCTGTACCGATCAATAGTGCGATGTGGGGACGGAGAAGGTTAGCTCAGCCAACTGTTGGATATGTTGGTTCAAGCGTGTAGTCGTGCTCTTTAGGCAAATCCGGAGAGCTAAGATGAGGCGTGATAACGAGTGTGCTTGCACACGAAGTGAGTGATACCCTGCTTCCAGGAAAAGCCACTAAGCTTCAGCTATTGACGACCGTACCGCAAACCGACACTGGTGCGCGAGATGAGTATTCTAAGGCGCTTGAGAGAACTCAGGAGAAGGAACTCGGCAAATTAACACCGTAACTTCGGGAGAAGGTGTGCCCTAAGTCAGTGAAGTTGAACAAACGGAGCTAAAAAGGGCTGCAAAAAATTGGTGGCTGCGACTGTTTAATAAAAACACAGCACTCTGCAAACACGAAAGTGGACGTATAGGGTGTGACGCCTGCCCGGTGCTGGAAGATTAAATGATGGGGTGCAAGCTCTTGATTGAAGTCCCAGTAAACGGCGGCCGTAACTATAACGGTCCTAAGGTAGCGAAATTCCTTGTCGGGTAAGTTCCGACCTGCACGAATGGCGTAACGATGGCCACACTGTCTCCTCCTGAGACTCAGCGAAGTTGAAATGTTTGTGATGATGCAATCTCCCCGCGGAAAGACGGAAAGACCCCATGAACCTTTACTGTAGCTTTGTATTGGACTTTGAACGGATCTGTGTAGGATAGGTGGGAGGCTTTGAAGTGTGGTCGCTAGATCACATGGAGCCAACGTTGAAATACCACCCTGGTGCGTTTGAGGTTCTAACCTTGGTCCATTATCTGGATCGGGGACAGTGCATGGTAGGCAGTTTGACTGGGGCGGTCTCCTCCCAAAGCGTAACGGAGGAGTTCGAAGGTACGCTAGTTACGGTCGGACATCGTGACGATAGTGCAATGGCATAAGCGTGCTTAACTGCGAGACTGACAAGTCGAGCAGATGCGAAAGCAGGACATAGTGATCCGGTGGTTCTGTATGGAAGGGCCATCGCTCAACGGATAAAAGGTACTCTGGGGATAACAGGCTGATACCGCCCAAGAGTTCATATCGACGGCGGTGTTTGGCACCTCGATGTCGGCTCATCTCATCCTGGGGCTGTAGTCGGTCCCAAGGGTATGGCTGTTCGCCATTTAAAGAGGTACGTGAGCTGGGTTTAAAACGTCGTGAGACAGTTTGGTCCCTATCTTCCGTGGGCGCTGCAGATTTGAGGAAGCCTGCTCCTAGTACGAGAGGACCGGAGTGGACACACCTCTGGTGTACCTGTTGTCACGCCAGTGGCATCGCAGGGTAGCTAAGTGTGGAAGAGATAACCGCTGAAAGCATCTAAGCGGGAAACTCGTTTCAAGATGAGATCTGCCGGGGCCTTGAGCCCCCTGAAGGGTCGTTGTAGACCACGACGTTGATAGGCTGGGTGTGGAAGCGCAGTAATGCGTTAAGCTAACCAGTACTAATTGCCCGAGAGGCTTGACCCTATAACTTTGGGTTTAGCTCAGAAAATAAAAGACAGAATGAATTGTGAAAACGATCATTCAAGTTATGCCAAATAGGCGCAATCGAATAAGCTGATTAAGACTCTATGAATTCGTTGGATTGAAAGCAATCGATTAAGAAGTTAATCGAGAAAATAAGCGATCGATCTGACAAAAAGTTTATGCCTGATGACCATAGCAAGTTGGTACCACTCCTTCCCATCCCGAACAGGACCGTGAAACGACTTAGCGCCGATGATAGTGCGGGTTCCCGTGTGAAAGTAGGTCATCGTCAGGCTCTTACAGAGAAAAACCCCGTAATCGAAAGATTACGGGGTTTTTTATTTGATAAATCAGTATTCTTGATATTGCTTAAGCAGTAGGGAACAAAGAGAAGGAATCAGGCATGCAGCTACAGGATATGTTGTATTCACAGGGCTTTGGCATTCGTCGTGTGTGCTCCGGTTTGGTGCAACAAGGCTGGGTGGAGCTGTGGAACACCGAGACGCAGTCTTGGGGTGTTGTGCTTGACTCTACTTTAGACATTGATTCCGAGGGGATGAGCTTTAAGGTGCAAGGCGTTGAGTGGGAGTATCACGCCTTGGGTTATGTGCTGTTGAACAAGCCTGCTGGCACAGAGTGCTCGCAAAAACCTTCAGCCCACCCTAGCATCTACAGCTTGCTGCCATCACCTTTGCGTCTGCGTCCCAACAAGGGAGCAGTTCAAGGTGTGCAGGCGGTGGGGCGCCTAGACCAAGACACGACAGGTTTGTTGCTTCTTAGTGATGATGGGCAGTTCATTCATCGCATGTCTTCGCCGAAAAAGCATGTCTCTAAAGTTTATCGCGTAACGTGCAAGCACCCGGTAGATGCCAAGCAGGTGCAAAACTTGTTGGATGGCGTTGTACTGGATGATGATCCCAAGCCTGTGAAGGCTGCAGCATGTGAGCTAATTGATACACATGTGCTGGATTTGACGCTGACAGAAGGCAAATACCACCAAGTCAAGCGTATGTTGGCGGCAGTCGGCAATCGGGTGGAAGGTTTGCACCGCTGGCGCATTGGTGGACTGGTGTTGCCAGCCGATCTGAAGCCGGGTGAATGGCGCTGGCTAACTGCGGATGAGCTGGAGTTGCTCAAACCCGGTAACTAAATACCGAATGCAAATAAAAAAGCCTGCTGGCAATGCCAGCAGGCTTTTTTATTTGCAGTGCAGATTTAGTGTTGCAAAACCGATGCCGGCGCAGAAACTTGTTGGATCTTGCCCGAGCTGCGCAGTGCTGTACCGGGTAAAAATTCAATGCCTGTGCGGCGTACCAATTCTTCGTAGCTGATAGGTTGGGTTACGCGGGCTGCATCATCGTTGGCCTGCCAGTGCGCCCAAGCGCGTTGGTTTTGGGCGTCGTAGACAAGTTTGTAGAGAAAGCTGGGCACGCGTACTTGGTTATTTCCCACCGTTTCTGTATCGGCTGCAAACACGGGGCCGGTGATGATATAGACGTCACCGCTAGCTCGTTTGGCGTAACTGCGCGTGTCTTTTTCAATGCGAGCCCAAGGGCCGCCGTTTTGTTTGATGGATTGCGGCACCATGTTGGCTAGGGAAAAGCTTTGGGCCATGGCTTGAGCCGTAGGCATGTCGCCAGCCGGAGCCATGTGACCGCGGGAGTAGCCGGAGCGCTTGTAGTCGTCAAGTTCGGCTCGTTCGCTTTTGGGAAGGCGGGCATCGCTGAAGAACTTGTTGGTGCGCTTTTCGTCTGCGTCTTCCACTAGCGCTTTATTAAGGCGCTGTGCCACAAAGAGGGGCGTCTTGCTCTGGCCACTGTGGAGTACAGCAAAGGCGTCATAGCAGAGTGCACGCAGCTTGGGTTGATCGTTCAGGACGGGAGGCTTGCCAGCCGCAAAGAACTGGGGGCACTGGCTAAAGCCTTGAGTGCTGTGCGTGGGGTTGCTGACTTGCAACTGCCCAGTAGAGGCAGCGGGCAATGCTGGCAGCGGCATCTTGGCCGTGCAGGCCATAGTGCTAAATGACAGCAAAGCTGCTGCTGCGTAGCGAGCAAGGCGTTGGGCTGAGGTTTGAGAGAAGGCGGAAGCAGTGGGAGTGGCGTGAGTAGGCCGAGGAAAAGCGAGTGACATTCGAGAAAAAAGACCAGAGATGGCCGATAACTGGCCGGAAAAGCGTAAAGCAGAGGGAAGATGCGCTACTTAAAAAATAGCTGCATACCTATTCATAGAGCCAATTTGAGGTCTAAAGTTCCATCAAAGGCTTGTATGAAAGGGACGAGGTGCTCTTATTTTATGGGCCTAAAAAGACGTGAGTATCTTTTGGCTCATAAATTCGCAGCGGCTAGTCTTTAATTTGCTGGCGTGACACCGGGATCCATACCGCGCTTTCTTATATGGAAAATCCCAATGCCTGTTTATGAAACGTAGCAAGAGTTTCGTTATGACCGGGCAAGCCTAATTTCACTCGTCAATTGAGGCACTCCAGCGATCGCCCCAACCGCTGCGAGGGTGATCTTTGCTGACTCGGTCAATTTCGCGGCGGTCGCGCTTGGTGGGGCGGCCTGCGTGCAGGGCGGCTAGCGCGTCTGCGGGCTCTGGTGCTAAGCGTCGTTGCTCGGCCAATTGTTCGCGCTGGGCCATGCTCTGCGGCGTTTCTTCATACAGCTGCTGCGCAATGGGAGCAGGGCCACGCATATTGCTCAGGCTGCGCACGATGACTTCCTTGGGAATGCTGCCTTGGCGCAAATCAATGGTGTCGCCGGGGCGTATTTCACGCGAGGCTTTGGCGTTTGATTTGTTGACGGTGACTCGGCCCTTGCCAATTTCCTCAACGGCCAAGCTGCGGGTTTTGTAGAAGCGCGCACACCACAGCCATTTGTCCAGACGCATGGATTCAATTTCGTTCATGCAGATATTTTGCGTTGACTCTGGGGTGCGATTCAAGTTATCGGCGTATCAATGCTTTGCGCCTCTTCAGCTTGCAGCGGGAATTTGACGAGGGCGCGTAGGCCGCTGATCTGCTGATGCGCATTGCGCAAATTGCTCAGCTCAATTTGCCCACCCAAGGTTTGCACAATCTCCTGGCAGATGGCTAAACCCAGACCTGAGCCACTGCGGGTATTACCCGCCGAGAAGGGTAGAAAAAGGCGCTGAGCCAGCTCGTCGTCAATGCCGCTGCCACTGTCTTCAATGCAGAGGATGGCCATGCCTGCTTGCTGGCGCACATCGACTTGCAGGCGGCCCCCGTGCGGGGTGTGGCGCAGCGCGTTGTGCAGCAGGTTGCGGCTTAGCTCACGCAGCATCCATTCATGGGCCGGCACGCTGCAGGGCTGGGTTTCAATACCAAAGTCCATGTCTTGGTCGGCAATGATGGGTGATAGCTCAAGCGCAACATCCCGCACGATCTCGTCGAGCAGCGCAAACGAGCCATTGGCTTGACTGCTATCTTCTTGGCGCAACTGCTCGACTTTGGCCAGTGCCAGCATTTGATTGGCGACGCGGGTGGCGCGGTCCACCGTATCGTCGATTTCTGCAAAAGCTTGTGCGGGCGCAATATCGCCGCGCTTGGCTGATTGCACTTGCACCTTGAGCACGGCCAGCGGTGTGCGCAACTGGTGTGACGCATCGCGCAGAAAGCGTTTTTGGTTGCTGAGCAGGCGCTGAAGGCGTCGCATGGTTTGGTTGGTGGCCTCCAGCAGCGGTTGCACTTCACGCGGTGCCTCTGGGGCGTTGAGCGGGCTGAGATCGCCTTGGGTGCGCTCCTGTAAATTTTGGCTGAGTTGGCGAATAGGCTGAGTCGCACGCTGCACAACGATGACGACAATAAGGCCCACAACCAGCACCAGCAAAGCTTGGCGGATCAAAGTATCACGCAAGATCTGCAGGGCCAGAGACTGGCGCAGCTCAAGCGTTTCTGCGACCTGAATGACGGCCATGCCGCGGCCGTTTGCGCTGGATACAGGTTGCAGCAGCACGGCCACGCGAACAGGTTGGCCGCGAAATTCATCGTCGTAAAAATCGACCAAGGCTGCATAGGGAGGGCGTTGAGGAATTTTTCCTACCCACATGGGTAATTCGCTAAATCCAGAGATCAGCTTTCCATCCAGAGCCGAGACCCGGTAGAACATGCGGCTTTGGTTGTCGGCCTCAAAAATCTCGAGCGCAGAGTAAGGCACCATGGCGCGCAGATGGGCTGCATCGTCGTAGCCCACCACGCCAATTTGTTCGCTAATACTCTTGGCGGATGCCAGCAGTGTTCTGTCATAGGCCGTGTGCAGAGAAGACAGGGTTTGCTGATACAGGCTCCACGCGTTCAGAGCGATCAGCAACAGCACGGGTAGCAAAATTCCGGTGAGCAGTAATCGCCGCAGTGACCAAGGTGCCCTGCGTTGCACGCGGCCTGCGCCTTTGCTGGCGGTCACGCACTGACCTCGGCTTTGATGAGATAGCCCAGACCCCGCAACGTGACCAATTGCACGCCTGTGCCGCTGAGCTTTTTGCGCAGGCGGTAAGCGACGACCTCGACTGCTTCGTATTGCACATCCACCTCGCCGGGGAAGACGAGACTGAACAGGCGCTCCTTGGTCACTGCGTGCCCGGGGCGGCCCAGAAGGGCGTGCATCATGGAGAGTTCGCGCGGCGTCAGCTCCAAAACTGCATCGTTCAAGTAGATTGCGCCGCTTTCTTTTTCATAGACTAGAGCTCCCATTGTGATGGTCTCTGGGGCAGATTTTGGTGTGAAACTATCTTGGCTGCGGCGCAGCAATGCGCGCAGTCGGGCTTCCAATTCATCCAGATCAAAAGGCTTGGCCAGATAGTCATCAGCACCGGCATTCAGACCCATCACACGGTCACCGACAGTGCCGCGTGCTGTGAGTATCAACACAGGGGTGCGCAGGCCTTGAGCGCGGGCACGTTCAAGCACCTGCAGGCCGTCGAGGCCGGGTAGGCTGAGGTCCAGCACCACGGCATCGGGTTCGCGATTTAACCAGTGGGCTAAGGCGCTGGGGCCATCAGCTGCCACATCGACATGCAGGCCCCGGCGCATCAAGGTGCGCTGTAGCGTGGTGCGCATGGCCGAGTCATCTTCAACAAGCAGTAATTGCATGGTGTGAACATAGCACTACGCTGCGGTGCGACTGGTGACTGGTGACTGGTGACTGGTGACTGGTGAAGTTACCGATGTCGATCTAGGGAATGTCCTAGGCAATTGGACAGCTGTTTGACAGGCAGGCTCTTCATGATCCATTCACCAACCACATAAGGAGTTCGCCATGCGTCGTGATACGTTTCTGAAGTCTCTGGCAGCCTTGGCTGCAGCCGGTGCTTTGCCTCTGTCGGCGCAAGCTGCGACAGCTATCAAGATGATGCTGCCTGCCAACCCCGGTGGCGGCTGGGACACGACAGGCCGCGCCTTGGGCAAGGCTTTGCAAGACGCAGGCGTGGCTTCTTCCGTCACGTATGACAACAAGGGCGGCGCTGCGGGCGCGATTGGTCTGGCCCAGTTTGTCAACGGCAGCAAGGGCGATCCCAATGCCATGATGGTGATGGGCGCCGTAATGCTGGGCGGCATCATCACGGGCAAGCCGCCGGTGAATCTGAGCCAAGCGACGCCTTTGGCTCGCCTGACCAGCGAATACAACGTGTTCGTGCTGCCTGCCAACTCGCCTTACAAAAACATGGCCGAAGTGGTGGCCCAGCTCAAGAAGGACCCCGGCTCGATCAAGTGGGGCGGTGGTTCACGTGGTTCGACCGAGCACATTGCGGCAGCCATGATTGCGCGTGAAGTGGGTGTGGACCCCGCCAAAATTAACTATGTAGCTTTCCGTGGCGGCGGCGAGGCCATCTCCGCCATTTTGGGCGGCAACGTGACGGTGGGCGGCAGTGGCTTTAGCGAGTTTGCGGAGTACATCGCCACTGGCAAGATGAAGCCTATTGGCGTGACAGCCGGCCAGCGCTTGAAGGGCGCAGCATCGAGCATCCCCACGCTTAAAGAGCAGGGTATTAACGTGGAAATTGGCAACTGGCGCGGCGTGTATGGCGCGCCCGGTATTTCCAAGGCGCAGCGCGACGAACTGGTGGCTCAGTTGGAGAAAACGACCAAGAGTAAGGCTTGGGCCGAAGCGCTGCAAAAGAACGACTGGACACCCGCTTGGCTGGCAGGCGATGCCTTTGCCAAGTTTGTGGACGATGAGTTCGCTAGCCTGCGCGCCACCATGGCCAAGTCCGGAATGATTTGATGATGGCGGGGCAGCTTTGTCATGCACAGAGCTGCCACGTCTTTTTCCATAGGGTGCGAACACAGCCTTTCCTGCTGACTTTTTTCTCTCTTCGCAGCCCTAGGTTCTCTTTTGCAAATGTTCGGCCGTCTTGCTGCAAGTGCAAGGCAGGTGCATTTGCACCCCGGTGATCGGCGCTCTAATGCTGCCTTAAGGATCAAATCCTCAATCAGCTTCTGCGGCGAATGATCAAGCCCTTGAACATCAAGCCTTCAACATCATGTCTGACTCCTACCAAGATCTAGCCAAGGCCGCAGAGGCTGCGCAGGTTTCGGCCTACGCAGATCCTAATGAGCCGCAGAGCGTCAATGTCCCCTCCAAGATGGCGCAAACCATCGTCGGCGGTGGCGTGCTTTTGGTTGCCATTGCCCTGGCCATTGGCGCGCTGCAAATTCCTGGTGATGCAGGCTACGGCGGCGTGGGACCCAATTTTCTGCCTTGGGTGTGCGCAGCAGTGCTGGGCCTTTGCGGCGCAATGCTGATCTGGGAAGCGCAGACCGATGGCTTTCGCCATGCCGCTGATCCCGGTGGCGAAGCCAAGGCTAACATCGGCGCTTTTGTCTGGGTCTCCGCTGGCTTGCTTATCAATGCTGCGCTGATCGGCACGATTGGCTTTATCTTCAGCTGCACCCTGTGCTATGTGCTGGCTGTGCAAGGCCTGCGCCGTGCAGCCCATGAAACCAATGTCTCTGCACCCAGCATCTTGATAAAGGATGCGATCACCGGCCTGCTGATTTCTGCGCCTGTGTTCTGGATGTTTACCCAATTCCTGGCGATCAATCTGCCTGGCTTGACTCAGACGGGGTGGCTGTAATGGATATTTTTAACGCATTAATGGCCGGCTTTGCCACGGCCATCACTCCTGTCAATTTACTGTGGGCGTTGGTTGGTTGTGCTTTAGGCACGGCTGTGGGCGTGCTGCCCGGCATCGGTCCTGCGGTGGCGGTTGCCATGCTGCTGCCCATCACCTCCAAGGTGGATGTGACGGCTTCGATGATTTTCTTCTCCGGCATTTATTACGGCGCGATGTACGGTGGCTCGACCACCTCCATCTTGCTGAACACGCCCGGTGAAACTGCCTCCATGGTCACGGCCATGGAGGGCAACAAAATGGCCAAAAGCGGGCGAGCAGGTGCAGCGCTAGCGACGGCAGCGATTGGCTCCTTTTTTGCGGGTACTTTTGCCACGATTGTTGTGACGCTGTTTGCCCCATTTGTGGCTGACTTTGCCGTCAAGCTGGGCCCGCCTGAATACTTTATGCTGATGGTTTTGGCCTTCACCACCGTGAGCGCGGTGCTGGGTCAAAGCTCGCTGCGCGGTATGACGGCGCTGTTTGTCGGTCTAGCTGCTGGCCTGATCGGCATGGATCAGATTTCTGGCGCTGCCCGCTACACCGGTGGTCAGATGGAATTACTGGACGGCATCGACATCGTGCTGGTAGCTGTGGGCCTGTTTGCTGTAGCTGAAGTGCTTTATGCCGCCATCTATGAAGGCAAGGTTGAAGAATCGCAGAACAAACTGACCCGCGTGCACATGACCAAGCGCGACTGGAGGCGCTCGGTTCCCGCCTGGATTCGCGGCACTGTCATTGGTACACCGTTTGGCTGTATTCCTGCCGGTGGTACCGAGATCCCGACCTTCCTGAGCTACGCGACTGAAAAGAAGCTGGCGAAGGGCGAAGACAAGGCCGAGTTTGGTAAGCAAGGCGCTATTGAAGGTGTGGCAGGCCCCGAAGCCGCTAACAACGCCACGGTGACGGCTGCGCTGATTCCTCTGCTGACACTGGGCATTCCTACCAGCAACACTACCGCTGTGCTGCTGGGCGCATTCCAGAACTACGGCATCAACCCCGGCCCCCAACTGTTCACGACCTCGGCCGCTCTGGTCTGGGCGCTGATTGCATCTCTGTACATCGGCAACGTGATGCTGCTGGTGCTGAACCTGCCTATGGTGGGCCTGTGGGTCAAGCTGCTGAAGATTCCACGTCCTCAGCTGTACGCCGGTATTTTGATTTTCGCAACGGTGGGTGCTTACGGCATGCGCCAGAGCGCATTTGATCTGTTCCTGCTCTACGGCATTGGCGTGCTGGGCGTGATCATGCGTCGCTTTGACTTCCCCACTGCCCCTGTGGTGGTGGGCATGATTTTGGGCCCCTTGGCTGAAGCGCAAATGCGTAACGCGGTGTCGATTGGCGAAGGCAGCTGGTGGATATTCTTGCAGCGCCCCATGTCGCTGACGCTGATCATCATCGTGCTGTCGGTGTTGATCGTTCCCCGTGTTCTGAAGCGCATGTCGGACGCTAAACAGGCGCGGCAGGCAACAGCGGCCTGATCGACTTCTCTAAGCTGCTGCGGGTGCTTCACGCATGGAGCCCGTTGCATTCACATCCCCTGTTCAGTTGTCTGCACAGGGGATTTTTTCTGTACGAATGACAGATTGGTGTAATTGCTTTGAAAGCTAGGGATAGCCCTCGGTAAAGCTAGTTCTGTTTGTTTTTATAGTTATGAGAAATATCTAATTGAGGCCTAAGCAGGCTGAATTCATGAATCATCAAGACCTGATCGCCATCGATTTTCATACGCACGCCGAAGTCAGTTGCCGCAACCCCTTCGACAACTATGGCGAGGAATTTGATCGCGCGGCAGACAAGTACTTTGGCAGCTCGCTGCGCCCCACGATTGCAGAGACCATTGCCTACTACCGCGAGCGCAAGATTGGTTTGGTGATGTTCACGGTGGATAGCGAATCACAGACGGGCCGCCGCCGTATCCCCAACGAAGAGATCGCTGACGCTGCCCGCGAGAACAGCGACATGATGGTGGCTTTTGCCAGCATTGACCCCCACAAAGGCAAGATGGGCGCGCGCGAGGCAGAGCGTTTGATTACCGAGTGCGGCGTGAAAGGCTTTAAGTTTCACCCTACGGTACAGGGCTTCAATCCCTACGACCGCATGGCTTGGCCGATTTACGAAGTCATCAATCACTATAAGTTGCCTGCTATTTTTCACACCGGTCATAGCGGCATTGGCAGCGGTATGAAGTGCGGCGGCGGCCTGCGCTTGGCCTACAGCAACCCCATGCTGCTCGATGATGTGGCGGTGGACTTTGGCGATATGCAAATCGTTATGGCCCATCCCAGCTTTCCCTGGCAGGACGAGGCGATTTCAGTGGCACTGCACAAGCCCAATGTCTGGATTGATCTTTCGGGCTGGAGCCCCAAGTACTTTCCCAAGCAACTAGTGCAGTACGCCAACACCTTGCTCAAAGACCGCGTGCTGTTTGGCAGCGACTTCCCGCTGATCACGCCAGACCGTTGGATGAAGGATTTTGAAGTTGCAGGCTTTAAACCTGAAGTCATGCCCGGAATTTTGAAGGGCAACGCCGTGCGATTGTTGGAGTTCGATAAAAAGCGCGATGCACTATGAACAGTAAAAAGGATCACCTTGGTGATCCTTTTTTTATAGCTACTAGTGCATGATTTGATTAGGCTTGAGTAGGTTTTTCATCCCAATTTTGATTGCTTGCTACTCTGGCAACAAACTGCCGAGCCAGCAACTGAGTCGTGGCGCGCTGCTGCGCCAGCCATTGTTTTTCTTCTTCGGATTGAAGCTCGCGCGGTGCTTGCAAGTCGCCCATGGCTTGCACCAGCATCTCTTCAAAGCCTTTCCAGCGCTGCTGCCCATCGGGCATCTTGCGCAGCAAGTTGGTGTAGAGGTTTTCCAGCAAAGCCTCATGCAAAGCGAGGCGGCTGGCGATTTCAAGACCAAAGGTGTCAGGAAGATTCATTGCAGAGTTTCGCGAATTCAAAAGAGAAATTGGCCACGAGGGGCACTCCCAGTGTGCATGGCTCTCTGTGCTCTGGCAAGTCTGCGCGAGTTGCAAAGTTGCGGCGGCACCAACCTTCAAGCCCCGAGGATGTTTGAGGCCCGCTAGCATCGGCGCACAAATTCTTAGCAGCGTTGAGCAGGCTTGAGGAGGTTGGGTTATGGAGTGGATGGTTGATTTAATTCGGGAATACGGCTTTGGCATCGTCTTTCTCAATGTGCTGATTGAGCAGCTGGGTGCGCCCATTCCGGCTTACCCGGTGCTGGTGGTGACGGGCGCACTTGAAGGAGGCAGCCTTGCGCGCTTAGGCTGGCTCACTGTGGTCGCCGTGGTGGCTGCGCTGATTGCCGATGTGCTTTGGTACCGTGCAGGCAAGGCCTATGGGCATAGGGTGCTGGGGCGAATCTGCCGTATTTCGCTCTCGCCCGATGCTTGCATTCGCCAGACTGAATCCGTTTATGGCCGCTGGGGAGCCAAGTCTTTGCTGGTGGCCAAATTCGTGCCCGGTTTTGCCTCTATTGCCAGCGCGTTGGCGGGTGTGGTGGGCACACCATTTCGCACTTTTTTGCTGTTTGATACTTTAGGCGCGTTGATTTGGGTGGGCTCGGCCGTGTTTCTGGGCTCGCTGTTCAGCACCACAGTGCAGGACTTGCTTGATGTGCTGACTGCCTTAGGTAAATGGGGGCTGCTGCTTTTGACGGTTGCTTTTGCCGTGTTTTTGATGCGCAAATGGCTGCTGCGCCAACGCATGGTGCGTGCGCTGAAGATGCCGCGCATCTCGGTCAATGAACTGGCTGATTTGCACGCTCAAGGCGTGAGCCCCACGCTGATTGATGTGCGCGAGCCTGTGCTGTTTGAAGTGAGCCATATCCCCGGTGCTCATGCTTGGCTGGCAGGCGCTAAAAAGGGCAAGGCCGCTTATGCAGCTTTGTTGCCTGCCGAGCGGCATAGTCACGGCTTAGTGGTGTATTGCGACTGTCCCAACGAAGTCTCTGCCGCCACCGTTGCCAAACTCTTGCAGCGCGCCGGCTTTCAATATGTGCGTCCGCTCGAAGGCGGCTTGTCTGCTTGGGAAGCGGCTGGGCAACAGCTTGAAGGTGTCCCAGCAGCAGTTACGAAGCCCTGAGTGAATACATCTGAAGGCGCAAAAAAGCCCAGTCGTATATGACTGGGCTTTTTTGATGGCGGTGCTTACTTGCCTGAAGGCATGGAGCAGTGTCCGCCCTGTGCTGCTTGGCCTGAGCCTGCTGCAATCAGCGGTGCTTCAAATCGGAGGTCGATGGCTGGAGAGGTGTGAAAATCCCACGCTAGAAAAATGACCAGTACCGCCCAAAAGACAGCGCGCAAGGTGTTTTGTGAAGTCATAACAGTGTCCTTGCTTAAAAGCCGAAATGGCGGCGGATGCGCAGGCCGAAGATGGTGCCCACAAAGGCAAGCGGCACCCAAATCCATGCATGGATGGAGCCGGTGGAGATGCCCGAGAGCATGGCCCCCACGTTGCAGCCAAAGGCCAGGCGCGAGCTGTAACCCAGCACCAGACCTGCTACCAGCGCAACCACCCATTGCGTGCCTGTCAGTGGTTTAGCGGCAGAGGGTGTGCCTGCGGCAATCCACAGTGCGCCGCCCAAAATGCCGATGTTGGTAATGCTGGTCACATCCAGCAGCACGGTTTCATGCAGTCGCGCAGCGTTGCCGGGCTGGCTCCAAAACCAGTTGCTGGCCAGATCAACCGCTCCCGTGGCATTGGCCACCTTGGCAGCCCACAGGCCAAAGCCATAGACCACGCCCCAAGGCTGGCCCGCGATGATGAGGTTGAGTGTGGCCAAAATGGCCAGCAGCACAGCGCCCACCAGCCACTTGCGCGAGAGCAAAGCTTTGGCAGGGCGATTGAGCTTGGCATTGGCTTTTTTGACATAGAGAGCGACGCCTGCGGCAATCACAGCTAAAGCGGCCAAGGTAGCGATCAGCGCTGGTACCCAGCCCCATTGCGTGACCAAACCGATAGGCGCGGTATTGCCCAAATCAAGCCACCAGCCCAGATGCAGGCTGCCCATAAAACTGCCAATGGCAAACAAAGGCAAGATGGCCGCATTCATGGGAATACCCAAGCCTGCTTTGTATAAGGTACCGCTGCCGCAGCCGTCGGCAATTTGCATGCATAGACCAAACACAAAAGCGCCGACCAGCAAGCTGATGCTGGGCGGGCCAAGCGCGGCGGTCAGTTCCGGAAAGTGCCCCAGCAAAGGCATGGCCAGCGCTGCGGCCAGCGCCAGCAGCAAGAGCTGGCCAAAGATGCCGCTGCCGTCTTTTTCCTCAACCAGCATGCGCCAGCCGGTGGTAAAGCCAAAGCGCTTGCCAGCCAGCACGGCGCCAAGGCCAATGCCCACGGCAAACAGCGCAGCTTGGCGCACTGAAACTGACCATAGCAGCCAGCCAAAAAAGACGACCAGCAAGGCCGTGATAGGAAGTCGTTTCATTATTGATATTGATTTGATAGCTGCCAGCGCTTGATACATCAGGGCTGTAGCTTGTTTTTATTTAAAAGTCTTTTCCCACCACTTTTTCGCGTCATACGACAGCGCTTCAGCACGGCTGGGTTGATTGCTCATGCGCGGTGCATCGGCCGATTGCGTCCAGTCCGCCATAGAGCCTGCGTACAGCTTCACATTCGGCAAGCCTGCGATTTCAGACAGGCCAAACCAGTCCGTCGCTGCCCAGTGGCCGGTGTTGCAAAAAGCGACCATGTCTTGGCCTGACTGGCGCTGGATTTGGCTGGCAATGGTCTTGGCTTTAGCCGTATCCACAAACAAGGTGCTGCCGGGCACAAACCACTGGTTGAAGTCCAGCTGCTGCGCGCCGGGCAAAGTGCCAGAGACCTTGGCCGTAGGCGCGCGGGTTTTGCCGAGATAAAAAGCGTCGGGGCGCGAGTCCACCAGTGCTGCGTTGGACAAGTCAAGGTGCTTGCCAATATCTTGCCGCGTGGCCAGCCAGTTGGCGTCAAACGTGGGCGCATAGCTGCTAGGCGTGATGGACACCTTGGCCTTGCCCACGGGCTTGCCAGCGGCTTGCCAGGCCTTCATGCCGCCGTTGACGATGGAAAGCTCAGTTAGGCCCAGGCTTTTCAGCGTCCAGTAGACGCGGGCCATGGCACCAAAGTCGGTGTTGTCGGCGCCGCTAGAAATCACCACAGCATGGGTGCTGGCGGTAAGGCCCAGAGACTGCACTAGCTCGACCAGCTTGGCTTGATCGGGCAGCTCGCCGGGGTTGGTGGCTGGGCCGCGCCATTTGCCATAGGGGGCATTGGCGGCTTGGGCGATATGGCCCGCCTCAAAAGACTTGGGGTCGCGAATGTCGATCAAGCGCACATGGGCTTGATCGAGCAAGGGTTGCAACTGCTCGGGCGTGAGCAGGGGGGGGGCGGCAATGGCCCAGCCGCTGGTGCCCAGGCTCAAACCCAGACCCAGCGCGTAAGCAGCAAGATTTTTTGTCATGGCATTCATCGGCCTGGGCCGAGTTGTCTGCGGGCACGGCTGTGCCCAAGACCTCTATTGTCCCGTTTTGCGCAGCTCGCCATGGCAATGAAGCGAGTGCTTGTGGGTTGCTAAGAGGGCAAGCCGCGAAGCCGCCTACACCTTCAATCTTATTTTTATAGTCAAACAAGCATGGCGTGCCTGATTGATAAAGACATGTAGCTATGAAATTAGGAGTTGTGAACTGAGGCGTTTTGAGGCGGGATAAGCGAATCCACGGCACGCTTGATACCACCATAGCCCGTACAGAGGCAAAGGTTTACGCACATCAGCGCTTAGGCCTCTTGAGCGCTGGGGCGGGCAGCTGTTGGTGTAGCCCGCTCATGCATATCACCATGCACTGCCGTGCAATAGCCGCATTGCACTTCGCCGCAGCTGGCCAGCGTGGTTTCAGTGGCTGTTTGTGCGGCTCGGTGTCTTGGTTGGTATGACCAGCGTGCTGGATTCAAGCAGCAATGACGCTGGCCGTAACCATCGGCCATGCGTGATACGTGATGTGGTTAGCGCTGTGCCCAGAAGGCTTGTTGTTGCGCCGCGATTTCGGCCTCCATCTCGGGCACAGGGCCGATCAGCTCCACGGCCTTTTGGCAGTGATCGAAGACATAGCGCGAGGGCACGCTCATGGTGGGGTTCTCGCCATGGCTGCCTGTGCATTCGAGCAGGCGGTGCTCAGTCATGCCAAATACGACGCGTCCAATATTGGCCCAGTAGGCGGTGCCTGCGCACATGCAGCAGGGCTCTACATTGGTGTAGAGCGTGCAGCTCCACAAGAACTCGGGCGTGTAATTGGTGGCAGCCATGCGCGCCAGCGTGGACTCGGCATGGTTGACGGTGTCGATGTTGCACTGCTCCATCAACACAGTCTCTTGATCGGGGCCCACCAGCACCGCACCAAATGGGTGGTGACCCATTTGCGTGGCGCGCTCGGCCACGGCCTGCGCGTGGCGCAGGTTGCGCTGAATTTGCTCGGCGGTGGGTGTCAGTCCTTGAGGAGGGTAGGTCTTATCGGTCATGAAAAATCCTTGGAGTATTTGATGTTGGGAGCGATGTTTGAGCGAGCAGGTAGCAGGTAGAGCAGGTAGCGGGTCAGCAGATGACGTGCATGGGCTGCTCCAAAGTCGCTTAAGGAGTGTTGGCCGTTTCACTCCAGGGGAAAAAATGTTTGTGTACCTGCTGCACGGCGCCATAGAGCACCAAGCTGCAAACCACCAGCAAGCCTAGTGCTGCAAAAGCCACGGGCACTTTGAAGGAAGAGGTGGCAAACAAAATCAAATAACCCAAGCCTTTTTCAGCGGCCACAAACTCGGCCACCACAGCACCCACAATCGCCAAGGTGATGGAGACCTTGAGGGCGGAGAACACATAGGGCACGGCAAACGGCATGCGAATTTGCCAGTACTGGCGGCTGGTAGTGGCGCGCAGCGAGCGTGACAGCTCCACCAGCTCAGCCGGCACCGAGGCCAAGCCCAAAGCGGTAGAGACGACCAGCGGGAAAAAAGCAATCAGCGTGGTGATGACCACGCGTGGCAGCAGGCCTGCGCCGAGTGTAACGACGATGATGGGAGCCACCGCTACGATGGGCGTCGACTGGATGACCACCAGCCAAGGCATGATGATTTTTGAAAGCAGCTTGGAGCGCGTAATGGCAATCGCCAAAGGAATGGCCAAAGCAATCGCCAGCGCATAGCCGATGAGGGCAACTTCCAAGGTGGCCGCCGTGTGCTCAAGCCAGCGCTGCAGGCCAAGGTTGGCAGCGGCACTCCAGATGGCGCTGGGCGCGGGGAAGATGTATTCCGGAATATGCAAAAAGCGGCAAGCGCATTCCCACAGCACCAGAACAACAATGAAGAAAAGCAGCGAGGCGTGACGTAGTAAGAAGGCTGGCATAGGGTGGCCTTTATGGGCTGCAGAGGTGGGGCTTTAAGCGGGTTCGGGGTGTTTGCTAAAGACCTTGAGTCGTATCTCATTGGCCATTGCGTTGAACACCGGGTCGGCCAGCGTGGCCATGCTGCGCGGGCGCGGCAGGGGCACATCAATGATGTCGGCCACACGGCCGGGGCGGGCGCTCATGACGACGATGCGGTCTGACAGCAGCAAGGCTTCTTGAATCGAGTGGGTCACAAAGACCACGGTCTTGGGGCGCTCGTTCCAGATGCGCAGCAGCTCAAAACTCATCTCGTCGCGGGTGAGTGCGTCAAGAGCTGAGAAAGGCTCATCCATCAGCAAAATGTCGGGGTCGTGTAGCAAGGAGCGTGCAATGGCCACGCGCTGCTGCATGCCGCCCGATAGCTCGTGCGGGCGTTTATGGCCAAATTCTTTGAGGCCCACCATTTTCAGCAACTGCTGGGCGCGGGCCTCTTCCTTCATCTCTACATGGCCGTATTTGTGGCGCATGGGGAAGGTGATGTTTTGCAGCACAGTGAGCCAAGGCAGCAGCGTGGGTTTTTGGAACACCATACCGATCTCATCGCGCGGCTCTGTCACGGGGAGATCGAAGATGCGAACCTCGCCGCTGGTGGGGCGAATCAGGCCAGCGAGCAGCCGCAAAATAGTGGATTTTCCGCAGCCAGAGGGGCCAATGAGCGAGACAAATTCATTGCGGCGCAAATGCAGGTCCACGCCTTGCAAGGCCGTGACGGGACTGCCGTCGCTGGAGACAAAAGTCTGGGTGACCGCGTTCAGATCGATTACGTGTTGCATGGCTGGCGATCAAAAAAACAAAAGCACGGGAACAAAAGCACAGAAACAAAAGCACAAGAGCGGCAGCGGCGCAGAGCCGCTGCCTTGGGGTCTTACTTGATCAAAAAGTTGCGATCAACCAGTGTCTCGGGGTCCAGTTTTTTCAGGTCATAGTTCATAGACTGCGCAACCCAGCCCCAAGTGTTGGCCAGCAGCTTGGGCTCAAACTTGCCCAGACCATCGCGTTGGCTGATCTCGTTTTTGAGCAGCGGGATGGAGGCTTCAAACTCAGCCTTGATCACGACTGCGTCGGCTTCAGGCACCATGGCTGTCAGCGATTCAGCCGCTTTTTGCGGGTTCTGAATAGAGAACTCCAGCGACTTGGTCAGCGCACGCACATAGCGCTTGAGCACTTCGGGGCGCTCTTTAATGATCTTGTCGCTGGCCATGACTGACCAGCCGTAGCCATCCAAGCCAAACTGCGTCCAAGGCAGTACCGCCAAATTTTTTTGGGTCTGCTTGAGCACGGTGCTGAAGGCAGGTGCCACGGTTACCCAGTTGATTGTGGCGTCCACACGGCCTTGGGCCAGCATGGGGGCGAGTGTGGCGGGGTCAGATTTGACGACCTTGATCTTGCTGGCATCCACGCCATTTTTTTGCAGCATGATGGGCCACAGCGCGTTCGATGAAGAGAAGGTGGGCATGGCCACGGTCTTGCCTTCCATGTCCTTGAGGCTCTTGATTTTGCTGTCGGCGCGAGTGAAGAGCGCGTCGGGTTGCTTGGAGTACAGCGACATCACGGCCTTGACGGGAATCTTGCCTTCGGCAGCGGCCATCATGAGCGCCGAGATGCCGCCAAAGCCCACATCGGCAGAGCCCGATGCCACCTTGGTCACCGCATCCGCCGAACCGCGACCGGGAGCAATTTTTACCTCCAGCCCTTCCTCTTTAAAAAAGCCTTGCTGCACGCCAGCGTAGACAAAGGACTTGTCGCCACCGGGCAGCCAGTCAAGTTGCACGGTGAGCTTGTCTGCAGCATGCGCGGCGCTGCCGCAGGCGATGAGCATGGCGGCGATGGCAGAGAACTTGAAAGATGGCTTGAAAGAAGAGGTGTGGCGGGTCATCAAAAACTCCTGAACAGGGCGAGGCGAAGTGCGAAAGAAAGTGTGAAAGCGAAAGAGTTTTTTGCTATTAATTGATGAGCTGCTAGTCAATGTCAATCAAAGGCTGGAAGGTGATTTCATTCAAAACGGGCAGCAAAGCATCAGTGAGTGCCTGCGGGCAGGCCAGTTGGGGCACATGGCCGCAATCAAGGCGGATACGTTGCACTCCCGGCGAGAGATGCTGCATGCGCTGCTGCAGTGCCAGCGTCACGGATCTGTCTTGTGTGCATTCCACATAGACCCGTGGCACCAGGCCAAAGCGCTCTGAAGTGAGCTGGTTGCGCATGCTGCGGCCCGTTTCTGGCTGGGGGCATAAACGGCTTGCGGCCTTGAGGGCGGCTGTTGGATGACAGTCATGCAAAAAAAGTGCCAAAGCTGCATCAAGCGGTACGCTGCTGGCGCTGCGCTCCTCATTCCAGAGCAAATGTGGTCCTATGCCTTCGTAGCTGAAGTGGGGGTCAGCGGCATGACATTGGGCAATCACATCGCCAAAACTCATGCCGCTGGGCAGCATCATTCCTGCCAGATAAACCACGGCGCTGACGCGCTCAGGCGCAGCTTGCGCAACTTGGGATGCTGTCATGCCGCCGCCACTGTGGCCGACGATGACGGCCGGGCCATCAAGAGACTCCAGAACGCCCAGCACATGGGCGGTGTAGCCTTCCAAGTTGGCCTGACTTTCATCCTGGGTCGATGCATCGTTGCCCGGTAAGTTGACGGCGGTAACTTGCCAGCCTGCGGACTGCAGCCAAGGAATCCACGCTGCAAAAGCCCAGCTGCCTTGCCATGCGCCGTGGATCAGCACCATGTGTTTTGTGTGACTCATAGGGGCCTGCCTTAACCGTAGGTACGGCGATAGCACTCTATTTGGTGCTGCTCTACCGTGGTGGCTGGGTATTTGGGCTGTTCGCCTTCGTTCAGGCAGGTGGGAATGCACTCCACCTTGTGCAGGGGGTTGCCGGTGAAGAAAAATGGCACGGAGTAACGCTCGCGCCCCGAGACATTGATGACGCGGTGCAGGGTGGAGACATAGCGGTCATTCGTCCAGCGTGCAAACAAGTCGCCGATGTTGACGGTGAAGGCTCCGGGCACGGGCGGCGCATCAATCCAGCTGCGGCTGACTTTGTCCCAAACCTGCAGGCCACCGGCATCGTCTTGCAGCAGCAAGGTGACGCCGCCAAAGTCGGTGTGCTCGCCGCAGCCTTTTTCGCCGGCCTCGGGGTTGGCGGGCTGGGGCGGGTAGTGCAGCAGGCGCAGGGTGGCTGCTGCCTCTTTGAGGTAGCCGTCAAAGTGGCTGATCGGCACGCTGAGCGACAGCGCTAAGCCGCGCACCAAGGTGGCTCCCAAGTCATAAGCGGCTTGGTAATAGCTTTGCATGACGCCGCGAAAGTCACCCATGTTTTCGGGCCACTGGTTGGGGCCAGTGTTAAAGCGTTTGGCCAGCACGCGCGGGTCATTGGCGGCGACTTCTGTGCCGACGTAAAAGCTTTCTTTGAGGTCGGGCGGTGCGCCGACTTCCAGTGTCTGAGCCTTGAGCGGTTCGTAGCCGCGATTGCAGACGGAGTGTTTTTTGTCTACGGCCAGCTTTTCGATCATGGGCAGATCAAAAAAAAGCTGGCTGGCAGAAAACACACTTTGGATGAGGGCCGGGTCTATGCCGTGACCGGTGATGTAGAAAAAGCCGCGCTGCTCACAGGCTTGGCGCAGTTGCTCGGCGACCAAGTGCTGATCCACGGGATCAGGGCTGCGCAGGCCGCTGATATCGATGATGGGGAGTGTGGATGAGTTCACGCAACGCTTTCAAAAAACTGATTAACTGCTCTCAGTTTAGAAAGCGTTACAGGTGCTGAATAGCGCAGCTTTTGGCTCGGGGTGATCTAAAAAAGTGAGCAGCTAGTCTTTATGGAAAAAGGGCTGCACGCCATTGGTGCATTGATT
The DNA here is from genome assembly GCF_019355935.1 of Comamonas sp. Y33R10-2. Taxonomy (NCBI): domain Bacteria; kingdom Pseudomonadati; phylum Pseudomonadota; class Betaproteobacteria; order Burkholderiales; family Comamonadaceae; genus Comamonas; species Comamonas sp. Y33R10-2. The sequence continues at coordinate 2,386,777 of NZ_CP079925.1, read as the reverse complement.
TTTGTCAATTTGCACAATGCCGGTGCAGCGGGGTTGTGGTGCAGTGCAGTGAGACTGCGGTGATTGTCTTTAAGCCTTCGCAAGAAGCGATTCGGTCAGCGTTTTTTGCGGCGCTGCAATTTCCGCGCGCAAGGCGAGGCTTTCATCGTCTTCGCGGGTTTCGATGGCATCGGCCATGATGTGGTTGAAGGCATCGAGTGCCGAGGGGAGCGTGCGGCCCGCGCGCACATAAACGCCCAGCTCGGAGTACAGCGGCGTTGGCGTATCAAGCGGCACATGAACGAGGCGGCCTTCACGCAGTTCACGCTCCAATCCCAAACGGCTTTGAAAGAAAATCCCCACGCCGCGCTCGACCAGACTTTTGGCCAGCTCTATGGACGAAGTCTCCAGCAGCACCTGCAATGCACGTTTGTGGTGCGAGACCAGTGGCTGCAATAGGCTGTGCATGGAGAGTTCAGGCGTCGGCAAAATCAATGGATAGGCTGCGCATTGAGAAAAATTCACCCGTTCTAGTTGGGCAATAGGGTGCTTGGGCGGCACGATGGCCCCCAGCGCAAAGCGGCCCATGGTGCATTGGCGCAGGTGCTCGTGGCGTTTGACGGAAAAGCCAATGCCCACATCGGCATCCCCTTGAATCACGGCTTGCGCTGCCTGATCAGAGCCGCAGGTGCGCACATGAATTTGGATCATCGGGTAGCGCCTGTGCATTTGCGTCAGTACGGCAGGCATCAAATCGGCGTTCAGGCCCTCCACAGCGGCCACGCTGACGGAGCCTTTGCGCACGCCGCGCAGCAACTCTAGCTCGGTGGCCAGGCGATGCTCATCTTGCAGCACCGTGATGACGTGGCGTGTGAATGCTTCCCCTGCCGCAGTCAGTCTTAGTCCAGAGCTAAGGCGCTCGAATAATGGGCTGCCGATTTCATCCTCAAGCTGCAGCAGTTGGCGGTTAACGGCCGATGAGGCCACATGCAGGTGGCGTGCAGCCTCTCGAATCGAGGCGCAGCGGCGAATCATGTCGAAGTAGCGAATGGAGCGAGCGTGAATATGCATGCCGGCTTAGGCAGCATTTGCTGTGCCAGTTCGTGAGTGCGTGCGTCTATTCGGATAGTTTGTATGAGCCAAACTGGGTGTCGATCGTCACTTCGATCACCTTGTCGCACAGAACGCGAATCTTTTTGGACTGTCCAAACTTCAGCTCAAAGGGCATGTCCACTGGAACCATCACTTTGTGAGGATCCGAGTGCTGGCAATTGCCTCGGTTGATCTCAAAACTGTTCACAGTCAGCAGATCGGCCCGTGAGCGAATGATCATGATGTAGTCCTGCACACCGTAGGCGTAGGGGCGCTTTAGCGTGATGGTGACCGGGTTGCCATCTTCCAGCCAAGGCTGTTCGCTCTCGGCATGGGGATCTTGCACCTCTGCTGCTTCGGCGTACCCTGAAGCCTGCGATACGGACGTATCCGGGCTGATGGAGTCAGGCTGCGGTGTTTCTTCGTAGTCTGGCGGCCTTGGAGATGGCGTGCTGGGGGATTCTTCGGCGACGGACTGCGTCACAGGCAGCGTCGGCGTGGTCTGTGGGGACGACTTGGGCTCTTGCGGCAGACATCCGGTAAGCGTCGCGGCCAGAGCCGCAGCAGTAAAAAGAGAGCGCATGAGTTGCTGAAGTGATGGGAGTGACTGCGCAGGGCGGCTTGCTGAGGCGGGCTTGCCTGACTCGGTAAGCCTCTAAATGCCGCAACGAATTACTGCTGAGCGCCCGTTGCTTTGGCGCGTTGCGCCCTACGTTGGAGCTCAGCCTCATCTTCGCGCTGGGTGGGCCAGCCTTGCATATGGCGCTGGGCAATATCGCTAAGAGCCGTCATCCACGGTGCGCTGTCGTTTAAGCAGTCGATGTATTCAAACTGTTTGCCGCCCGCATGCAAAAAGGCTTCGCGTGCCTCTTGCTTGATTTCTTCCAGCGTCTCAAGGCAGTCGCCGGTAAAGCCGGGGCAGACCACATCGACGCGCTGGGTGCCGGCCTTGGCCATGGCAATCAGCGAAGGCTCGGTATAGGGCTCAAGCCACTTGGCCTTGCCAAAGCGCGACTGGAAGGTGACCAGGTATTGATCGGCGTTGAGCTGCAGCCGATCAGCCAGCAGGCGTGCTGTTTTGTGTGATTCGCAGTGGTACGGGTCGCCTAAGTGCAGCGTGCGCTCGGGCACGCCGTGAAAGCTCATCACCAGTTTTTCGCCCCGGCCGTGGCCGCGCCAGTGGTGCTCGATCCGCTGGGCCAGTGCTTCGATGTAGCCGGCATCGTCGTGATAGCGGTTCACAAAACGCAGCTCTGGAATATGGCGCTGGGTTTTGGCCCAGTCATACACCGCATCAAACACGCTGGCCGTGGTCGTGCCCGAGTATTGCGGGTACAGCGGCAAAATCAGAATGCGCGTGCAGCCTTCTTTCTTCAGGGCATCCAATTGCGCAGGGATGGAGGGCTTGCCATAGCGCATAGCTGGCAGCACATGCAGGTTGTGGCCGCGCTCGCCCAGCCAGCCGCGCAGCAGCGTGGCTTGGCGCGTGGTCCAGTGCAGCAAGGGGGAGCCGTCTTTTTCATGCCAGACCGTGGCGTACTTGGCGGCCGACTTGGCCGGGCGCGTGCGCAAGATGATGCCGTGCAAAATCGGCCACCAGGCGAGTTTTGGGATCTCGACCACGCGGTCATCGCTGAGGAACTGCGCCAGATACGGCCGCACTGCTGCTGCGGTGGGCGCATCGGGCGTGCCCAGGTTGCACAGCAAAATGCCGGTGCGGGCGGATTGATCGTGGCGGAAGCTGGGTTCGGGCGCAAAGCGTGAAGGCATGGCGCAATTGTGTCAGCTAAGAAGAGGTACGGCAGCTTTGCGCCTTTGAACTTTGCCTTTGAACTCCCCCATTGAACTGCCGCTATCCTTGCTGCATGCATGCCAAAGACACTATTCACCCAGCCATAGCGACGTTGCAGCAACTGCGCGCCAGCGGCAAAATTCGCGCCATCAGTCTTGATCTGGATGACACGCTATGGCCTATTTGGCCCACGATTGCCAAAGCTGAAGGCGTTTTGTTGAACTGGTTGAGTCAACATGCGCCCAGCACCGCTCAAAAACTGGGCGATACCGCGACGGTGCGCGCTCTGCGCCTTGAGGTGGAGTGCCTGCGCCCAGACTTAAAAGGCGACTTGAGTGGCCTGCGCCGCGAATCGATTCGGCTGGCGCTGACGCGCGCGGGTGATGACCCAGCCCTTGCTGAGCCTGCGTTTGCTGAATTCTTCACCGCACGCCAGCGCGTGGATTTGTTTGACGATGCGCTCCCCGCGCTGGAATTTTTCTCGCAGCGCTGGCCGGTGGTGGCTTTGAGTAACGGCAATGCCGATGTGAATGTGGTGGGCATTGGTCAGCACTTCAAAGCATCGTTATCAGCCAGCGGCGCGGGTATGGCCAAGCCTGATGTGCGTTTTTTCCAAGTAGCAGCTGATGCCGTGGGTGTGGCGCCAGAGCATGTGCTGCACATTGGTGACGATGCGCAGCTGGATGTGCAAGGGGCTATGGCTGCGGGTATGCACGCGGTATGGCTCAATCGCGAGCAGCTAGCATGGCCCCATGCAGGGGCTGAACCCCATGTCACCGTAGCCAGCCTGCGGCAGTTGTGCCAAGGGCTGGCAGATTGTTGACCTGACGCACAAAAATGAGCGCAGGTCGGCGAATAGGAATTGCCCATGCCTAGCTGCCAAAGTGCCTGTCTTTTCACCACGCCACCTTTGGCACCGGTGCACACCATTGCTTGGAGCCAGCCATTGGTGTGGCTTTCCAAAGCGTTCAGTGACATCAAGCAAGCGCCGTTATTGAGCTTGATGCATGGCCTTTTCTTGATCTTGATCGGGTTTGCCATCTTGAGCGTGGGGCACAATCGTTTTTGGTTGATGGCAGGGGCCTTGTCTGGCTTCTTGGTTGTGGGTCCCTTGGTGGCAACCAGCCTCTATGCCATGAGCCGAGCCATTGAGCGCGGTGAAGCCGCGAACCGGAGCCTGATTCGCCGCACTTGGACGCAATGGCAAAGCGGGCGTTTTTCGGCTCAGGGCGGGTACTGGTGCATGGTGCGGTTTGGTGCACTGCTGGCGCTGGCTGCTACGGGTTGGGTGCTGATATCAGCATCGCTGATAACGGTGATGTCGCCCGTGCCCGTCGCCACACTGCAAGACTTTATTGCGCATGTGGTGCTGGCAAAAGACGGGCAGCTGTTTATGCAGTGGCTCGCTTTGGGTAGCTTTTTAGCGGCGCCTATTTTTGCCTCCAGCATCGTTGCCATGCCGCTGATGCTGGACAGGCGAGTGACCGTGCGCCAAGCCGTGTTGACCAGCTGGTCCGTGGTTTTGGCAAACTCCGGCCCTATGGCTTTGTGGGCCGCGCTGATTGTGTTGTTGACTTTGCTAGGCCTTGGCAGCTATTTGCTGGGGTTGTTGTTTGTGATGCCCTTGCTAGGACATGCCAGCTGGCATGCCTACCGGGACTTGGTGGATGCATCGGCATTTGCGGCCAGAGATGACGTTATAGCGCCCGCCGCTTGAGCGCCGTAGGCTGGGTTTTTAGCAAGGCTGTAAGGATTGAGTTGTCGTGATATTTGGATATACGGAAGAGCAGGTCGCCCAGTTTTTTCTGACTTGGGGCGTGGGTGCTTTCATCTTGTTCATGCTGTTCATCATCTTGCAACTGGCGCGCCAGTCCAAGGCAGGTAAGTTCGGCACTTTTGTGATTTTTCTCGGACTGGGCGTGGGCTTTGTGGGCTACTTGGCCAAGATGGTCATTCAGTGGTGGATAGAGGGGCGTTGAGCTTCGCAGGGACGTTGCCATAGCGCACTTCAAGTGAGTGCCGATAAAAAATTCTGCCAGCAGAAGCTACAAAATAGTTGGCTGACGAGTGGCCAATTTTGTAGGTGTATATGCGCGAATTCACCCTACAGGTCTGCGCAGAAACCGCTGAGATTTACCGCGCTGAATCAGGCACAACTCAAGCACAACTCAAGCACAACAGCAAGTTTCAGTGCGCCTGTACATCAAAAAATTGACTTGAAAGTGCCTCCCATTTATGGGCTTTTTGGCTTACGTTCGCACGGCATAGATAGGCGGTGTGAAGGTTAAGTTTTCTTACAGCCCATGCGTTGAAAAAAGCAAAAGATGAATTTTCCAACCATAAATGGAAGTTTCATCATGGTCACTAGTACATATCTTGCTGAAGAACGTGTTGCTCCCTCTTCGGGAGCAGCTTATGCGAGCGGTGTTTCTTGGGCAGCGATATTTGCGGGAGCACTTGCCGCAGCCGTGTTGTCACTGCTACTTTTTATTTTAGGAATTGGCTTGGGGCTTTCTTCCGTCTCAGTGTGGTCGAGTAAAGGCGCTGATGGAGAAGCTGTGGGTTGGACTGCCATCGCGTGGATCGTATTTACGCAACTCGCTTCAGCCGGTATGGGTGGCTATATTGCTGGACGCTTGCGCACGAGATGGCAAGGCATTCACACCGATGAAGTGTATTTTCGAGATACGGCTCACGGCTTTTTGTCATGGGGACTTGCAACGCTATTAATGTTTGCCTTGATGGGTTCGGTCGCTGGCAGTGCCATTACCGGTACAGCTAAAGCTGCGGGTGCCGTCGTATCAGGAGCCTCAAGTGTTGTGGGCGGTGCAGCTAGTGCTTTGGGTGGTGCAGCCGGCTCAGTTGTTTCGGCAGTTGCCTCGGGTGCGGCAGGTGCAGCTGGTGCGAATGCAGGCAAAGGAGATCACTCATCGACAGACAGTTTGAGCTATTTAATGAGCAGCCTGTTTCGTAATGGTGGCTTGACTGATGCGCAAAAGGATCAAGTTAAGGGCGATGTCAATCAGGCCGCTCAAAAGGCTAGTTCTGCTGCGGATGCAACCAAAGAAGTGACTGGAATTTTCGTCCATTCGATGCAGGCAGGAAAGATGTCTGACGAAGACTCTCAATATCTGGCTGAACTGATTTCACAGCGGACCAACTTGACAACGGCTCAAGCTCAGGAAAAGGTGCAAAAAACTTTTGCGCAGCTTCAGCAGCAGCTGGAGCAAGCAAAGCAGAAAGCCAAAGAAGTTGAAGAGCAAGCAAAACAAACAGCTGAGGCTGCACGAAAGGCTGCTGCATATTCAATGATTTGGCTTTTCGTGACTCTGTTGATTGGCGCTTTTGTCGGCAGCTTGAGCGCCACTTGGGGTGGTAAACGCCGCGATGCGTAAATGCGTTTAGCTTGCCGAATTCTTTAGCTCAACACGAAAGGATCTGATATGCGCTCCCTCCTTCTTTTTTTCCTTGGTATCCCCATTCCAATCATTATTTTGATTGCATTGTTTGTTCACTAGGCCGATAGGTCCGTTGAGTGTTGGGAGGTGCTGGAGCTGCAGTTTTTACTCACTCCTGAACACCCTCACTCAAGGCTGTAAGCCGTTTTTGAGCACTTAAAGAAAACCCAGCGAAGCGCATTCGCTGGGCTTTTTCATTCAAGCAGCCGCCGCATTAAGAGATCCTCCTCGCTAACGGTGCTGTGCCGTGTGCTTGGGTCAGTTCGGCTTCACTTGCGCGCGCTTCAAGACTTTTTGCCAGCGGTTTTGCTCGGTCGCAATGAACTGGGCGAATTGCTCTGGCGTGCTGCCAATGGGTTCTGCTGCATCGCCTTGCAGGCGCTTGAGGGCATCGGGGGCTTTGACGGCCTTGGCACACTCTGCTGCGAGTTTGTCCACATGGGCGCGGGGCAGGGTGGATGGGGCCAGCATGCCGTACCACTGCGTCATCTCAAAGCCGGGGAAGCCTTGCTCGGCGACCGTCGGCACATCGGGCAATTGCGGCAGGCGTTTGGCCGAGCCGGTGGCAATACACCGCACCTTGCCAGCCTTGATAAACGGCAGCAGCGCAGCAGCGCCTACAGCGGCTGCATCAAGGCGGCCCGAGAGCAGGTCGGTCATCATGGGCCCAGTGCCGCGATAGGGGACGTGCAGCATAAAGATGTCGGCCGTCATCTTCAGATATTCAAATGCCAAATGGCCTGCACTGCCATTGCCGGCTGAGCCGTAGCTGAGCTTGCCGGGATTCTTTTTGGCATAGGCCACTAGCTCGGCTATGTTCTTGACGGGCAGGTCGGGGTGCACCACATACAGGCTGGGCACCTTGGCCAGCAGGCTGACGGGAACAAAGTCCTTTTTTGGGTCCCAGGACAGCTTGTCAAAAATGTACGGATTAACGGCCAATGTGCCGATATGGCCGAGGATGACGGTACTTTGGTCGTCAGCGCGTGCCACTTCTTGCATGGCGATATTGCCTGCGGCGCCGGGCTTGTTGTCCACAAACACGTTTTGGCCTAGCGTTTTTGAAAGCTCTGCAGCGGTGGAGCGAGCCACAATCTCAGAGCTGCCGCCGGGCGCGAAGGGCACGACAAAACGAATGGGGCGGCTGGGCCACTGCTCGCCCGATGCATGAGCAATGCTGGGTAGCCAGCTGCTGCAAACCAACGCGCCTGCGCCCGAGAGTAGGTGGCGGCGTGAGATGGCCAGAACTTCACTAGTGGATTGGTTGAACGTTGATGCCATGTTGTCTCCGTTGCTTGGGTGTGATGTGGCTTGGGAATAAGCTCTCACTTAATGCTTGCAACTATGGCTGTCAAACGCCTGTCAAACGTGGTGCAGCAGGACTATTTAGGCATCAGGAATACCCTGATCGCAGGGGGAAGGTCGTGAACTAGCGAGCGTCCTGGAGCCTTAGCTCTGGTCTGCTTTGACTAGTTCATCCGCCGCCGCTATGCCGCTGCGCACGGCGCCTTCCAGTGTGGCGGGGTAGGCGCCAGCAATGTAGTCGCCGCAGGCCCACAGACCGTGACCTAGTTTCATATCAGGGCGCTTCACATCAGGCCTGCAGGCAAAGGTGGCGCGTTTTTCCACGACGGTTTGCACGGCTTCAATGTCTTGCCAGCCCAGTTGTTGGCGGGCTTGCTCGAGCACTTGATGCTGCAGTGCTTCACGGTCGGTATCGTGGCCTGTACTGCAGTCGCTGATGACAAAGGCCATCAGCCCTTGTTGTGCGGCATCTTGGGTGTGCAGATGGCCGCGATCGAACACGAACTGCGCGGGCATTTGTTGGCCGTGGTGATTGTTGTTCTGCAGGGCCAGCCAAGGCAGATTTTCACAAAGGCGGTGGCTGGTGCGGGCGTACACCGTAGCAATCGCCGTGTGCTCTAGAGCTTGCGCGGTTTGTGCCCAGTTTTGATAGTGCACGCCGTCAATGGCGGGCAGGCGTTCATCTTCCGCGGCCAGAAGTGCCAAGCGTGCCGCCTCGTGCGGTGGGCAGGCCATCAGTACGGCATCAAAGCGCGTTTGCTCTAGCTCGCTCGCAATGGCTTGGTTGCTTGTGCGCAGCAGCCATTGCTGGCCTTGAGCAGTCAGTTCTTGAATGCGGCTGGCCGTATGCACGGCGTGGCCCCGGCTTTGCAGCCATTGCGCGGCGGGCACAGGGAATAAATCGCCCAAACCGCAGCGCGGCACTAGAAAGTGAGAGCCGCCGGTGCCGGCAAAGAGCGAGTCATGCAGCACACGTAAAAATATGCTGCCGCTGGCCTGAGCGGCGGATAGGTTCAAGGCTGAGACGCACAGCGGCTCAATGAACTCATTCAGCAAACGCTTGGGCAGGCCGTTGCAAATATCGGCCACGGTAGCTTGATCTGCGCAGCGAAAGCCCTGCAAGCGCCAGCGCACAGCGCGGGTCAATAAGGCAGCGCGTTCGCCCAGTGACCAGCCGCTGGCGCTGGCAATGCCGACCAAAGCATCCAGCGGAGCGGGTAACTTGGGAAAGCGGATGCCGCTGCCGTTGGCATAGCGTATGGCCAGTGGTTTGCGCAGCAGGGCTGCTTCAGGCTCAACGCCTACCACCTTCATCAGGCGCAGGCATTCGGCGTAAGCGCCAATCAGAATGTGCTGGCCGTTGTCGACTGTGACAGTGGCGTTGATCCCGCCGGGCAAATCCAGATTGCGGCCGCGGCCGCCGAGTTGGCGGCTGGCTTCAAAAACCGTGGGCTGGTGGCCGCTCAGCGATAGCTGTACTGCGGCGGCCATGCCGGCCCAGCCGCCACCGACGATGGCAACTTTCATGGCCATGCTTTACATGCGGCCCAGTGCTTGCATCTTCCAAACCAGCCATAGCTTGCGCAGGGGCGTGAGGCTGATGCGCTGGTGCAGCACTTGAAAGTTCTCGGACTCAATCTCGCGCAGCAAGGTGCGGTAGATGCTGGCCATCATCAAGCCGGGCTTTTGGGCGCGGCGGTCAGCGTCGGGCAGTAGCGCAAAAGCCTTGTCATACAGACCGTGGGCACGCTCGGCCTGAAAGCGCATCAGCGCGGTAAAACGGTCTGAGTACTCGCGTTTGGTGATCTCGTGCGCCTTCACGTCAAACTGCTGCAAATCGCTGATGGGCAGGTAGATGCGCCCGCGCATGGCGTCTTCGCCCACATCACGCAGGATGTTGGTCAGCTGCAGCGCTTGGCCCAGCGTGTGGGCGTATTCGGTGGTGCGTTCGTCGGTCTGGCCAAAGATGCGCGCGGCGACTTCGCCGACCACGCCAGCGACCAAGTGGCAGTAGCGCTGCAGGCCAGGATAGTCCAGATAACGGGTCTGGTCCAGATCCATCTGGCAGCCTTCAATCACGCCTTGCAGATGACGCTCTTCAATGCCGTAGGTGGTGGCGTGGGGCATTAGTGCCTGCATCACGGGGTGGCTGGACTGGCCGCTAAAGCCTTTGTGAACTTCACTTTTCCACCATGCCAGCTTGGTGGCGGCGACGCCGGGGTCGGTGATCTCATCGACCACGTCATCGACTTCGCGGCAGAAGGCATAAAAAGCCGTGATAGCGGCGCGGCGCTCTTTGGGCAAAAAGAGGAAGGCGTAGTAAAAGCTGCTGCCCGAGGACGCTGCTTTGTCTTGGACGTACTGATCCGGATTCATAGGGTGAGCATTGTCACACGCTGTAGGTGTTTGGCGAGTGCAAGCGTGCAATGCACTGCTTGCGCCGGGTCAAAACGCTTGATGGTTTTTTAAATTGATAGCTACTCATCAAGGTAAATCAATGACTAGAGGCTGTTTTGGCATGAATTTTATTCGTGCATGAGGACGGCTTGCCAGAGCATAGCGGGCAAATCTTTTTTGCCCAGTTTGATGCGCTGGTAAAGGTTGCGCCCTTGCATGGCGTCTAGCTTGCTCAAAATGCGCAGGCCGCCTTGCACGACCAGTCGCAGCTCCCAGCCTGCGCGCCCGGGAAGCTGGTGTACAAGAGGTGCGCCATGCTCCATAAGGCTGCGGGCTTGTCGGTTGAGCTCGCCCAGCAAAGTTTGCAGCTCTGGCGTTAGGGCACTTTCAACGGGTTGGATGGCGCTGCGTGCAATGCCGTGGCGCTCTAAGTCCGCATCGGGCAGGTAATGGCGCTGGCGGGGCAAGTCTTGGCTCAAGTCTTGCCAAAAGTTGATGAGTTGCAGGGCAGTGCAAACGGCATCGCTTTGGTGCAGCGCCTTGGCGTGGTTTACGCCATACAGATGCAGCAGCAGCCGACCAATGGGGTTGGCCGAGCGGCGGCAATAGTCCAGCAACTGGGCCATGTCGGTGTAACGGGTCTGAGCGCCGGTCATGCGCACGTCTTGCTCAAAGGCGCTCAGCAGGTCGGCCAGCAAAGGCTTGGGCAACTGATGGGCCTGCACTTGCGCGGCCAGTGGGCCAAACACTTGGGGCCAAGTGGTGCTTGCCAGCATGGATGCCTGGTCTGCTGTGCCTATGGCTTGCAAATCGCTGCCGTACTGCTGCAGGGCCTGCAGGCGCTGCTCGGTGCTGATGTCACCTTCGTCGGCCAGATCATCGGCAGTGCGCGCAAAGTGATAAATGGCGGCGATGGGCGGGCGCAGCTGGGGCGGGCACAGCCACGATGCCACGGGAAAATTTTCGTAATGCGTAATGCTGCCCGGCTCTTGAGGCGCGGGACTTGCGGAGGGCTTATGGTTCACAGCTCGTATTGTGGCCTGCGCTGCAATAGCGCTTGCGACTGGTCGTTAATTAGGGGCTAAAAAATTGGTCGCTAAAAAGACGGCGCAAAAACGCACGAGCATGCACAATCTGCGCTGACTTTGGTGCGGTGACCTGCAAGGTGGCTGCACTTTTCCCCTACTTTTACCTGTCTCGAACACCATGGCTGTATCGCCCTATCGTCGCCCTGCAGTGCTGTCTTCATTGCGCAAGTCTGCAGCGCCTTTGCTGACTTTGTCCGTTGTTGCGGCTGCCGCCATGTTATCGGCTTGCTCTAAGAAAGAGCCGCTGCCTGAGCCGGTGCGTGCCGTTAAATTGGTGGCGGTGGGCGAGGCCGTGATTGAGTCCGCCCAAGAATATTCGGGCGATGTGCGCGCCAAGGTGGAGTCTCGACTAGGCTTTCGCGTGGCAGGCAAGATCACCCAGCGCCAGGTGGAGCTGGGCCAGCATGTCAAGGCCGGTCAAGTGCTGGCAAGGCTTGATGCGCGTGACTACCAACTGGGCGCAGATGCCGCGCGGGCACAACTCTCGGCAGCCACCACGCAGCGTGATTTGGCCGAGGCCAATGCCAAACGCTTTCGCACCCTGCGCGCGCAAAACTTCATCAGCTCTGCAGAGATGGAGCGCTACGAGGCCAATCTGAAGGCCGCGCAGGCATCGCTTGACCAAGCCAAGGCCCAGCTGTCTAGCCAGTCCAATCAAGAAAACTACACCCAGCTAGTGGCCGATGCCGATGGCGTGGTCACCAGCGTGGATGCCGAGCCCGGGCAGGTGGTTGCAGCGGGCACGCCTGTGGTGCGCATTGCCTTGGATGGTGCGCGCGACGCTGTGTTTAACGTGCCCGAGGACCGCCGCAGCGCCATCAAGCCCGGCCAAGTGGTGAAGGTTCGCCCTTGGTCAGATGAGTCTCGCGTGATCGACGCGCGGGTGCGAGAAGTGGCCGCCAGTGCCGACCCTGCAACGCGTACTTATTTGGTCAAGGCAGCTTTGCAGGGCGCGGACTTGCCTGCGCTGGGCTCGACCGTGGAGGTCATGCCTGAAGGCATGGGGGTGGGCAAGAGTGATGTGGGCGCCCAAGTTATCAAGCTGCCCACCACGGCCTTGTACCAAGACGGTGGCAAGGGTCAGGGCACAGCGGTATGGCTGTATGACGCGGCCACTGGCTCCGTCAAGCTGCAGCCGGTGCAGGTGGGGTCGGCAGATGGCAATGAGGCGGTGATTACCTCGGGTCTGCAATCGGGTATGCAGGTGGTGGCCACGGGCGTGCATGTGCTGACGGCGGGGCAAAAGGTTACGGTGTATCGCGATAGGTATGCCAAGCCTACGGAAGATTTAGAGAAAAAACAGCCTCAAGTCAAGGTGGATGGTGGACTTGTAGCTCCTAAAGTAGAAGCAAATCAAGAAGTGAAGACAACTCCTGCCGCAGCGGAGGCAGGAAAATGAGTGGCTCAGAAAAGAAGAAATCAGGCGGCGCGCATTTCAATTTATCCCGTTGGGCGCTCGATCATGTGGCGCTGACGCGTTACTTCATGGTCGTGCTCATGCTGCTGGGCTTTGCGGCCTTTTTCCAGCTGGGGCAGGATGAGGATCCGCCGTTTACCTTCCGCGCCATGGTCATTCGCACCTACTGGCCCGGTGCTACGGCTGAGCAGGTCGCCCAGCAGGTGACAGACAAGATAGAGCGCACGCTGCAAGAGGTGCCTTACGCCGACAAGATCAGCAGCTACTCCAAGCCGGGTGAGTCGCAGGTCATTTTTCAGGTCAAAGATTACTCACCGCCTAAAGAGGTGCCCCAGCTTTGGTACGCGGTGCGCAAAAAAATAGGCGATATGCGCTACACCTTGCCGCAGGGCGTGCAAGGGCCGTTTTTTAATGATGATTTTGGCGATGTTTATGGTGTGATCTACGCACTGCAAGCCAAAGGTTTTAGCTATGCAGAACTGAAGACGCTGGCCGACGATGTGCGCCAGCAATTGCTGCAAGTGCACGATGTGGCCAAAGTTGAGCAGTTTGGTGTGCAGGATGAAAAGGTCTATGTAGAACTCTCGCCGCGTGCCACGCAAATGGGGCTGAATTTGAAGCTGGTGCTAGACCAGCTCAACCAGCAAAACGCCGTGGCATCTGCCGGTACGCTGCAAACGCCAGCCGAGACGATTGTGCTGCGCGTGCAGGGGCAGTTCAGCGACCTCGACCAAGTGCGCGCTATGCCGATTGCTGGCCCTAGCGGAGCCCAGTTCAGGTTGGGTGATATTGCCGAGGTGCACCGCGGCTATGCCGATCCGGCGGGCACCATGGTGCGCTTTCAAGGCGAGCCTACGATTGCTTTGGGCGTCTCCATGGTCAAGGGTGGCGACATCATTGCCTTGGGCAAGGCGTTGACCAAGGCCACCGATCAAATTGCCAAGAACCTACCTGTGGGTGTGTTCTTGAACAATATGCAAAACCAGCCTAAGGCGGTGGCTAATTCAGTGAGCGAGTTTTTGCAGGTGCTGGTTGAAGCGATTGTGGTGGTGCTGGCCGTGAGCTTTTTGAGCCTGGGGTTGCACAAGCGCGAAGGTCATCACCCGCTGTGGAAGCGCTGGTATATCGACCCGCGCCCCGGCTTGGTTGTGGGCATCACCATTCCGCTGGTGCTGGCTGCGACCTTCTTGGCCATGTGGTACTGGAATATCGGCTTGCACAAGATATCGCTGGGCTCGCTCATCATTGCGCTGGGCTTGCTGGTGGATGACGCCATCATTTCGGTAGAGATGATGGTGCGCAAGATGGAAGAGGGCTACGACAAGTACCGCGCCGCCACTTTCGCCTATGAAATTACGGCCAAGCCCATGTTGACCGGTACGCTGATTACGGCGGCGGGCTTTTTGCCTATCGGCATGGCCAAGTCCATGACGGGTGAATACACCTTCGCCATCTTCGCAGTCACAGTGATTGCGCTGGTGCTCAGTTGGGTCGCTTCGGTGTACTTTGTGCCTTATTTGGGCTTGCTGTTGCTCAAAAAACCACCTCATGCGGCCACGCTGCCGCCTGAAGTTGCGTCTGGCGAGATCTCGGCTGAAGAGGCCGGCATCAACACCAATGCCAGCGAGCATGAGTTGTTCAATACCCCGTTTTACAACGGCTTTCGCCGCATGGTGAACTGGTGCGTGCTGCACCGCTGGTTGACGATTGGCGTCACGGTACTGGTCTTTGTGCTGGGCTTGGTGGGCATGGGCAAGGTGCAGCAGCAGTTCTTCCCCGACTCCAGCCGCCCCGAGGTATTGGTGGACCTTTGGTTCCCCGAAGGCACGGCCCTGCACGCCAACAAGGAAGTTACGCTGCGCGTGGAAAAGCGCTTTTTAGAGCTGGAAGGCGTGGAGTCCGTGAGCGAATGGATTGGCTCCGGCGCGCCGCGCTTTTATCTGCCGCTGGATCAGGTCTTTCCGCAGAACAACGTCTCTCAGTTCATCTTGGTGGCCAAAAACTTGAAGGCGCGCGAAGAAATTCGCAAAAAGCTGCCAGCGCTGATGGCCGAGGAATTTCCGGAGGTGCGGGCTCGCTCTAAGCTGCTGCCCAACGGGCCACCTGTGCCATACCCTGTGCAGTTTCGGGTGCTGGGCACTGACTCCACCAAGCTGCGCGCTTATGCGGATGACGTCAAGCAGCGCATGCGTGCCAATGAAAATATGCGTGGCGTGAATGACAACTGGAATGAGTCCATCAAGGTCATTAGCCTGCAGGTAGATCAAGACAAAGCCCGCGCTTTGGGCGTGACCAGTCAGTCGATTGCGGAGGCCACTGGCATGAATTTCAGTGGCGTCACCGTGGGCCAGTTCCGCGAGGGCGACAAGCTCATCGATATCGTGATGCGCCAGCCCAAGCAAGAGCGGGACGCCATTGCGGACATCGCCAACGTTTATGTGACGACAAATGCTGGCAAATCCATTCCGCTCACCCAGATCGCCAAGCCTGTCATGACTTGGGAGCCGGGCGTGATGTGGCGCGAAAAGCGCAACTTTGCCATCACTGTCCAAGGCGATGTGCGCGAAGGCCTGCAAGGCGCAACCGTGACCAGCGAACTGCTGCCAGAGCTGCGCAAGCTGGAAGAGACTTGGCATGCCGCAGGCGACACCGCTTACCGCATTGAAGTTGCGGGCGCGGTAGAGGAAAGCTCCAAAGGCTCAGGCTCTATTGCTGCGGGCATCCCGGTGCTACTGTTTTTGACGTTCACACTGCTCATGCTGCAACTGCGCAGCGTCAGCCGCTCGCTGCTGGTATTCATCACCGGCCCGCTGGGTGTGCCCGGAGTGGCGGCGGCTTTGCTGCTGCTGGACCGCCCGTTTGGCTTTGTGGCGCTGTTGGGCGTGGTGGCCTTGATGGGCATGATTCAGCGCAACTCTGTCATCTTGATTGACCAAATCGAGACTGGCCGGGCCCAAGGCGTGCCTGCTTGGGATGCCATCGTGGAAGCGGCAGTGCACCGCCTGCGCCCCATTGTGCTGACGGCTGCTGCTGCGGTGCTTGCCATGATTCCGCTGTCGCGCAGCGTGTTTTGGGGGCCCATGGCGGTTGCCATTATGGGCGGCTTGATTGTGGCGACGGTTCTGACACTGCTGGCGCTGCCTGCGATGTATGCAGCGGCATTCCGCATCAAAAAGGAAACCGTTTAAGAGTGCGCGAGCACGAATCTTGATGCGTCGCTGCGCCGCCTCGTATCAAGTGGTGTTCGCTGCTCTATGCAAAATTTGTGCTGCAGGTCGCAAATTTGCAGCTAGAATCTGCGGCTTGACCTCGGTGGTGTGTAAATTAACGCATCACCAACCGCGCGGGTGGCGAAATTGGTAGACGCACCAGGTTTAGGTCCTGACGGTGGCAACACCGTGCCGGTTCGAGTCCGGCCTCGCGCACCAGATACTGGCAGCCAGGCTGCCAAGAGCCCGCACCTCAAACAAGGTGCGGGCTTTTTCTTTGCTGCGCTGCGCTTCATGTCGCTTGCCCCGCTTTTTCAGGCAAACCCCTTAGGCCCGATGGTCGAGCCCACGCAGCGGCTCGCTATAATGGTCGGCTTCGCCTGTTCCTGATTTGTACAAATGCCCCGCGCCAGACGCTGGGCTCATTACCGGGACAGGCTTCGGAAAATTTGTGGTGCCGCATGACGAAAGATGTGCGCGCACTGTGACTTTGCGCAATACGGTGCGGGTTGCTTGGCAATCTGCACGGTCCTCATCCCTCTTAGGAAAAATCATGGCCGTTAACGTTGAAACTCTTGAAAAGCTCGAGCGCAAGATCACGCTGAGCGTGCCCCTGTCTTCTATCCAGTCTGAAGTGGATGCACGTCTGAAGAACGTTGCGCGCACTGTGAAGATGGACGGTTTCCGTCCTGGTAAGGTGCCCATGAGCGTTGTGGCCCAGCGCCACGGCTACGCTGTTCAGTACGAAGTGCTGAACGACAAGGTGAGCGAGGCTTTTGCCGCCGCCGTGAACGAAGCCGGTCTGCGCGTTGCTGGCCAGCCTTCGATTTCTGAAAAAGAAGGCGCTGCTGAAGGCCAAGCTCAATTCGAAGCCGTCTTCGAAGTGATGCCTGAAGTCAAGATCGGTGATCTGACTGCTGCTGAAGTGGAAAAGCTGTCCACAACAGTGGACGACGCTGCTATCGACAAGACCGTAGACATTCTGCGCAAGCAGCGCCGCACTTTCGTGGACCGCGCTGCGACTGAAGCCGCTGTGGACGGCGACCGCGTGACTGTGGACTTCGAAGGCAAGATCGACGGCGAGACTTTCTCCGGCGGCAAGGCTGAAGCTTTCCAATTCCTGGTTGGCGAAGGCCAAATGCTCAAGGAATTCGAAGACGCAACCCGCGGCATGAAGGCTGGCGAGTCCAAGACTTTCCCCCTAGCTTTCCCCGCTGACTACCACGGTGAAGACGTGGCCGGCAAGACTGCCGACTTCCTGGTGACAGTCAAGAAGGTGGAAGCCGCTAACCTGCCAGAAGTGAACGCCGAGTTTGTGAAGACTCTGGGTGTGGACGGTGGCTCGGTCGACGCTCTGCGCGAAGACATCAAGAAGAACCTGGAGCGCGAAGTGAAGTTCCGCGTTCAAGGCCGTAACAAGCAAGCCGTGATGGACGCTCTGGTGTCCGTGGCTGAACTGGATCTGCCTAAGGCTTCCGTGCAAGCTGAAGTGGGCCGTCTGCTGGAAGGCGCTCGCGCCGAGCTGCAGCAGCGCGGTATCAAGGATGCAGCTAAGGCTGAAATCCCTGAAGACATCTTCTTGCCCCAAGCCGAGCGCCGCGTGCGTTTGGGCCTGGTGGTGGCTGAGCTGGTCAAGACCAACGAACTGCAAGCGACCACTGAGCAAATCAAGGCTCACGTGGAAGAGCTGGCTTCTAGCTACGAAAAGCCTGAAGACGTGGTGCGCTGGTACTTCGGCGACCGCAACCGTCTGGCCGAAGTGGAAGCCGTTGTGATCGAAAACAACGTGACCGAGTTCGTGCTGGCCAAGGCCAAGATCACTGACAAGGCTGTGTCCTTCGACGAACTGATGGGTCAGGCTTAATCGCTGTTGACCTATTGTTGGTACTTGCCCTAGGCGGGTGCCGATAAGTTGAAAAGCGGGGCTTGTGCTTTTACGCGCAAGCCCCATTTTCATTTCAGAATGCGGCTACAGTAGGCGCATAGCACTGGAGAAAACATGAGCGCATTGGATACACTGGGTTTGGGCATGGTTCCCATGGTCGTAGAACAGTCGGGTCGCGGTGAGCGCTCTTACGACATCTACTCGCGTCTGCTCAAAGAGCGCGTGATTTTTCTGGTCGGTGAGGTCAATGATCAGAGTGCAAATTTGATCGTTGCGCAGTTGCTGTTCCTTGAGAGCGAAAATCCTGACAAGGATATTTCCTTCTACATCAACTCCCCAGGCGGTAGCGTCTCGGCAGGCATGGCGATTTTTGACACCATGAATTTCATCAAACCGGATGTCTCCACGCTGTGTACAGGCATGGCCGCGAGCATGGGCGCGTTCCTGTTGTCCGCAGGTGCCAAGGGCAAGCGTTTTGCGCTGCCCAATGCTCAGGTCATGATTCACCAGCCTCTGGGCGGTACACGGGGTCAGGCCACTGAAATTGAAATTCATGCCCGCGAAATCCTCAAGACTCGCGAGCGCTTGAACAAGATTTTGGCGGAGCAGACAGGTCAACCGCTGGAGCGCATCCAGCGTGACACAGAACGCGACTATTACCTTGCAGCTGATGAGGCCAAGGAATACGGTCTGGTTGATCAAGTGATCAGCAAGCGTTCTTAAAAAATGCTAGCAACAAGTCTAGTCATCGATTGGACTACAAGGCATTTTTAATCAAAATTCTGACAGCAGCTTGAAAAGCTGTCAGAGCTTGCTCGGCGGCGTTTGTCCCTGAAGGCATGCGCCGCCTTGTCTTTGGTTATCATTAATTTTTCGTTTTTTCGTAACGAGGCATAGCCCCCATGGCCGATAAAAAAGGCTCTTCCACCGAAAAGAATTTGTTTTGCACCTTCTGCGGCAAAAGTCAGCACGAGGTCAAAAAGTTGATCGCTGGCCCGTCTGTGTTCATCTGCGATGAGTGCATCGACTTGTGCAATGAGATCATTCGCGACGAACAGCCTGCTGTTGATGCCAAGGAAGGTCGTGGCGATCTGCCTACGCCTGCAGATATCAAGAAAAATCTTGATAACTATGTGATCGGACAAGAGCAGGCCAAGCGTACGCTGGCCGTAGCGGTGTACAACCACTACAAGCGCCTTAATCACAAAGACAAAGCGGGCAAGGATGATGTGGAGCTGACCAAGAGCAATATTTTGCTGATTGGCCCCACAGGTTCGGGTAAGACGCTGCTGGCTCAAACGCTGGCGCGTCAGCTCAATGTGCCTTTTGTGATGGCCGATGCCACCACGCTGACCGAAGCCGGTTATGTGGGTGAAGACGTCGAAAACATCATCCAAAAGCTGCTGCAAACTTGCGAATATGATGTTGAGCGCGCCCAGCGCGGCATTATCTATATTGACGAAATTGACAAGATTTCGCGCAAATCTGAAAACCCCAGCATCACGCGTGATGTCTCGGGTGAGGGCGTGCAGCAGGCTTTGCTCAAGCTGATTGAAGGCACGATGGCCAGCATCCCCCCGCAAGGTGGTCGCAAGCATCCCAATCAGGACTTTTTGCAGATCGATACTACCAACATCCTGTTTATTTGCAGCGGCGCGTTTGCCGGTCTGGAAAAAGTCATCGAGAACCGTACCGAAGCTTCGGGCATTGGCTTTGGCGCTGTCGTCAAAAGCAAGAAGCAGCGTTCTGTCTCGGACATCTTCATGGAGATCGAGCCTGAAGATCTGATCAAGTTCGGCATCATCCCCGAGCTGGTTGGCCGTATGCCTGTGGTGACGGCCTTGGCTGAGTTGAGCGAAGAAGCTCTGGTGCAAATCTTGACTGAGCCCAAGAACGCTCTGGTCAAGCAATACAGCAAGTTGCTGGCGATGGAAGGCGTGGAGCTGGAAATCCGCCCTGCAGCCCTCAAAGCCATTGCCCGCAAGGCGCTGGCACGCAAGACGGGTGCTCGTGGCCTGCGCTCCATTGTTGAGCAATCGCTGATCAGCACCATGTTCGAGCTGCCAACCGCAGAGAACGTGGAAAAAGTCGTGGTGGAAGAGGCCACGATTGAAGACGGTAAAGAGCCATTGCTGGTTTACCGCGAAGCCGCCAAAAAGGCTTAATACTATAGCTGGCAGGTAAAGCGCGCGATGAAAAGTCGCCGCTTTGCTGCCGCAGGCTGAAAGGTAATGCCCTTAGCGAAGCAAAAACAATTTGCCGCTAGGGGTTGAAATACACCGGTGGGCGAACCATCTTTCGCTGAGAAACCGAGGATATCTATGTCTGCAAAAAAACCTTTGCCTTCTACTGAGCTGAACCTGCCACTGCTGCCTTTGCGCGATGTGGTTGTGTTCCCTCATATGGTGATCCCCCTGTTCGTGGGGCGTGCCAAGAGCATTAAGGCTCTGGAGCTGGCCATGGAAGGCGACCGCCGCATTATGCTGGTGGCGCAAAAAACGGCCTCCAAAGATGAGCCCGTTGCTGAAGACATGTTTGCTGTGGGCTGCGTGTCCACCATCTTGCAGATGCTCAAGCTGCCCGATGGCACGGTAAAAGTGCTGGTCGAAGGTCAGCAGCGTGCCATGGTCAAGCTGATCAATGACGAAGAAACGCATTTCACGGCCTCTGTCACGCCTGTTGAGCCAGCTGGCGAAGAAGCACATCCGCAAAGCGAAATCGAAGCGCTGCGCCGTGCAGTGACTCAGCAGTTTGATCAGTACGTCAAACTCAACAAAAAAATTCCTCAGGAAATCCTGACCTCCATCGCCAGCATTGACGATGCCGGTCGTTTGGTGGACACCATTGCTGCGCACTTGCCTCTGAAGCTTGAGAGCAAGCAGGCCGTGCTGGATTTGGTGGATATCAAGGAGCGCCTGGAAAACCTGTTCGAGCAGCTCGAGCGTGAGGTAGACATCCTCAACGTTGATAAGCGTATCCGTGGCCGCGTCAAGCGCCAGATGGAAAAGAACCAGCGCGACTTCTATCTGAATGAGCAAGTCAAGGCTATTCAAAAGGAGTTGGGCGAGGGCGAAGACGGCGCTGACATCGAAGAGATTGAGAAAAAGATCAAGCTCGCCAAGATGCCTGCTGAGGCGCGCAAAAAGGCTGAAGCGGAGATCAAAAAGCTCAAGCTGATGTCGCCCATGTCGGCAGAAGCGTCAGTGGTGCGTAACTACATTGAAGTGCTGACGGGTCTACCTTGGTCCAAAAAGACCAAGATCAAGCATGACCTGGCCAATGCCGAAGAAGTGCTCAACGAAGATCACTTTGGCCTTGATAAGGTTAAAGACCGCATTCTTGAATATCTTGCAGTGCAGCAGCGCGTGGACAAGGTCAAGGCGCCCATCCTGTGCTTGGTAGGTCCTCCTGGTGTGGGTAAGACCTCGCTGGGCCAGTCCATTGCCAAGGCCACGGGTCGCAAGTACGTTCGTATGGCGCTGGGCGGCATGCGTGACGAAGCCGAAATTCGTGGCCACCGCCGCACCTATATCGGTGCTATGCCGGGCAAGGTGCTGCAGAGCCTCGAAAAAGTGGGTACGCGCAATCCTTTGTTCTTGCTTGACGAGATCGACAAGCTAGGCATGGACTTCCGTGGCGATCCATCGAGCGCTTTGCTGGAAGTGCTGGATCCCGAGCAGAACAACAAGTTTGGCGACCACTATGTGGAAGTCGACTTCGATTTGTCAGACGTGATGTTTGTGGCGACTTCCAACTCCATGAACATCCCTTCGGCGCTGCTCGATCGTATGGAGGTCATTCGTCTGTCGGGCTACACCGAAGACGAAAAGACAAACATCGCCATGCGCTATCTGCTGCCCAAGCAGATCACCAACAACGGTGTCAAGGATGATGAGCTAGAGGTCACTGAGTCCGCCGTTCGCGACATCGTGCGCTACTACACCCGTGAAGCAGGCGTGCGTTCGTTAGAGCGTGAACTGTCCAAAATTTGCCGCAAGGTGGTCAAAGGTTTGCAGCTCAAAAAGCTCGAACCCAAGGTCGTTGTGACGGCTGACAACCTGCCCGACTATTTGGGTGTGCGCAAGTACAGCTATGGCCGTGCTGAGCTCAACAACCAAGTTGGCCAAGTGGTAGGTCTGGCGTGGACTGAAGTGGGCGGCGATTTGCTGACCATTGAAGCGGTAACTATGCCTGGCAAGGGTGTCATTACACGTACCGGCTCGCTGGGCGATGTGATGAAGGAATCCGTGGAAGCGGCCCGCACCGTGGTTCGCAGCCGCGCCCGTTTGCTGGGTATCAAGGATGAAGCCTTTGAGAAAAAGGACATCCACGTACACGTGCCTGATGGCGCAACGCCCAAGGATGGCCCAAGCGCAGGTGCAGCCATGACTACGGCTTTTGTCTCTGCGCTCACAGGCATTCCTGTTCGCGCTGATGTAGCCATGACCGGTGAAATTACTCTGCGTGGTGAAGTCACGGCTATTGGTGGCCTCAAGGAAAAGCTGCTGGCGGCTCTGCGCGGTGGTATCAAGACGGTTCTGATTCCTGAAGAGAATGCCAAAGACTTGCAGGACATTCCAGATAACGTGAAGAGCGGTTTGGAGATCATTCCCGTGAAATGGATTGATCAAGTTCTCAAGGTGGCTTTGGAGCGCTTGCCCGAGCCTTTGCTTGAGGAAGCAGTGCCCGCAGTTCCTGCTGCGGATGCCAAGCCTACAGAGGCAGCCATCAAGCACTAAGCTTGTTTTTGTGAAAATTGTGGCGTTTTTTCTGAGGGTCCTCAGAACTGCGCTACAATTCATCCATCGCAGCAAACAACGTTGTAGAATGTTGGGCTTCGGTAGATTTGCGGGAATAGCTCAGTTGGTAGAGCGATACCTTGCCAAGGTATAGGTCGACGGTTCGAACCCGTTTTCCCGCTCCAGATTTTTGAATCTGTAGCAATGCAGATTCGCATCAAAAGGTGAAAGCCTTTTTGAATGCGGGAATAGCTCAGTTGGTAGAGCGATACCTTGCCAAGGTATAGGTCGACGGTTCGAACCCGTTTTCCCGCTCCAGATTTTTAGAATCTGTAGCAATACAGATTCGCATCAAAAGGTGAAAGTTTTTTGAATTGCGGGAATAGCTCAGTTGGTAGAGCGATACCTTGCCAAGGTATAGGTCGACGGTTCGAACCCGTTTTCCCGCTCCAGATTTTTAGAATCTGTAGCAATACAGATTCGCATCAAAAAGCGAAAGTTTTTTGAATTGCGGGAATAGCTCAGTTGGTAGAGCGATACCTTGCCAAGGTATAGGTCGACGGTTCGAACCCGTTTTCCCGCTCCAGATTTTTGTGATAACGGCGCGATAGCAAAGCGGTTATGCCCCGGATTGCAAATCCGGTTAGACCAGTTCGACTCTGGTTCGCGCCTCCAGATAAGCCAGAATTCTTAGGAATTCTGGCTTTTTTCGTTATTAACGCTCAAAAGTACGAGATCTCTTTGAGCTAATTGCACTGTTTGCTACTCATTTTGCAGCAACGCTGATTTGCTTAGTCTTGTTGGACGATGGTCTGACGCCCATTTTTTCTTACGCTGTCTCTACGTTTTGATTTCAGATCAACAAGGAGACAACAATGCGTTTAGCTGGAAAAGTGGCGGTAGTCACAGGTGCTGGTCAGGGTATGGGTCGTGCGATTGCACAACGTTTCGCCGATGAAGGCGCAACCGTGGTGGCCGTGGACCTGAATGTAGAGTCCGCCAAGCAAACTCTGGAAGGCAAAACGGGCAAGCATGTGGCCCGTTCGGTCAATGTGGCTGACAGTGCTGCTGTCGATCAGTTTTTCGCAGAGATCAAAAATGAATTGGGTGGTGTGGATGTGCTGGTGAACAACGCTGGCACCGGCGCTGTCGATCAGTTTGCCGACATCACCGATGAAACTTGGGCGCGCGTGATTGGCGTGAACCTGAATGGTGCTTTCTACTGCGCGCGCGCTGCGGTCAAGCAGATGCAAGAAGGCAAGGGCGGCACCATCGTCAATATCTCCAGCACCTCAGCTGTGAGTGGTGATGGCCCCGCGCATTACTGCGCTTCCAAGGCCGCCATGATGGGCTTGACCCGCGGCATGGCCAAAGAACTGGCACCCAAGGGCATTCGTGTGAACACCCTGGTTCCCGGCCCTACCAACACCCCCATGATGCAAGGCATTCCCAAGGAATGGGCTGATGCCATCATCGCCGGCGTGCCCATGGGCCGCATGGCCGAGCCTGATGACATCGCCAAGGTGGCCGTGTTCCTGGCCAGCGATGACAGCGGTTTTGTGACCGGTCAGAACGTGGCAGTCAACGGCGGCAGCGCCTTCCTGTAAGGAGTATGAATATGAGCAAGCGTCTTGAAGGCAAAGTGGCATTCGTTACTGGTGGTAGCTCCGGCATTGGTGCTTCCACAGCAGAGCGTTTCGCCCAAGAGGGTGCAACAGTGGTGATTTGCGGTCGCCGCAAGGAAGCACTGGATGAAGTGGTGGCCAAGATCAAGGCTGCGGGTGGCAAGGCTGAAGCGGTTGTGGCCGATGTGGGCGTTGAAGCTCAGATCGTTGGCGCACTGGAGCAAACGGCCAAGGCACACGGCAAGCTGGACATTCTGGTCAACAACGCCATGGCCTATACCTGGGGCGGCATTGAAGCCATGTCGACCCAAGACTGGCAAGCCAACTTTGGCACATCGGTTGACGGTACTTTCTGGGGTACGCGCACGGCATTGAAGCTGATGAAAAATGGCGGCGGCTCCATCATCAACCTCAGCTCCATCTGCGGCACGCTGGGTACGCCATATATGGCGGGTTACTCGGCAGCCAAGGCTGCGGTGATTAACTTCTCGCGCGCAGCAGCCGCTGAAGGCGCTGCTGCGGGTGTGCGCGTCAACGTGATCATTCCTGCTGTCATCGAAACGCCAGCTACTGCCGGCATGTTGGCAGATGACGCCTCGCGCCAGACCACGGAAAAGCTGATCCCTATGGGTCGTGTGGGTCAGTCGGTAGAGGTGGCGAATGCCATTTTGTTCTTGGCCAGCGATGAAGCCAGCTATGTGACCGGTGCTTCGCTGCCTGTGGATGGCGGTCGTTCTGCCGTGCTGGTGACAGCGTTGTAAAAGAGAGTTGAAGATGAGTGAACCCGTGAATCAGTGGCCACAAACGCTGGAAGATCGTATCGACCGACTGGAGTCGCTGGATGCGATTCGTCAGCTGGCTGGCAAGTACTCTTTGTCGCTGGACATGCGTGACATGGATGCCCACGTCAACCTATTTGCTCCCGATATCAAGGTTGGCAAGGAGAAGATTGGGCGTGATCATTTCATGGCTTGGCAAGACAGTACGCTGCGTGACCAGTTCACGGGCACTTCTCACCACCTTGGGCAGCACATCATTGAGTTTGTGGACAAGGATCACGCCACTGGCGTGGTCTATTCTAAAAACGAGCATGAGTGCGGTGCCGAGTGGGTCATCATGCAGATGCTGTATTGGGATGACTACGAGCGCATTGACGGTCAGTGGTTCTTCCGCCGCCGTCTGCCCTGCTACTGGTATGCCACCGATCTGAACAAGCCGCCAATTGGCGACATGAAGATGCGCTGGCCCGGTCGTGAGCCCTATCACGGTGCTTTCCACGACCTGTTCCCGAGCTGGAAAGAATTCTGGGCCAACCGCCCCGGCAAGGATGAGCTGCCGCAAGTGGCTGCGCCCGCGCCACTGGAGCAATTCCTCAAAACCATGCGCCGCGGCACGCCCGCACCGCGCATGCGTGTGCGCTAAGGATTGGGTATGAATCAAATGCTTTTTACACCTACCCAGTTTGGCAAGATTGCGCTGCAAAACCGCGTAGTCATGGCCCCCATGACGCGCAACCGCGCTGATGTCGATGGCATGCCTACGGACATCATGGCTGAGCACTATGGTCAGCGCGGCGATGCCGGCTTGATCGTGGCTGAAGGCGCATGGCCTGAAGTGACGGGTCAAGCCTATTGCCGCCAGCCCGGTATTGAAACCGCCGAGCATGTGCGCGGCTGGCGCAAGGTGACAGATGCTGTGCATGCACGCGGTGGCTCCATCGTGCTGCAGATCATGCATTCAGGCCGTATTGGTAGTAGCCAGATCAAGCCAGCGGGCGTGCGCTCGGTATCGCCCTCAGCCATTCAGGCGCAGGGCAAGATCTGGACCGATGCTGCAGGCATGCAGGACTTCGACGTGCCCCATGCTTTGAGTACTGAAGAGGTTCGCAAAGCCATTGCCGAGCATGCCGCCGCGGCCAAGCGCGCTGTGGATGCTGGCTTTGACGGTGTGGAGTTGCACGGCACCAGTGGTTATTTAAGCCTGCAGTTTTTGCACTCCAGTACCAACCAGCGCACTGATGAGTACGGCGGCAACGCTGCCAGCCGCGCGCGCTTTGCAGCGGAGTGTTTGGGTGCTATGGGGGATGTGATTGGCATTGATCGCGTGGGCCTGCGTCTGAACCCCGGCAATACCTTTAACGACACATCCGATGAAAACTCAGCAGCCACCCATGCAGAGCTGATGCGCCAAGCCGCCAAGCTGGGCATTGCTTACCTGCACGTGATGCGTGCGCTGTTTGAGCCCTCCATTGATGCCTTCAAGCTGGCGCGTGAGAACTTTGGCGCCAACCTGATTCTGAACGACGGCTTTAATGGGGAAAGCGCAGAAGCGGCGCTGCAGGCAGGTGAGGGGCAGGCCGTGTCATTTGCGCGGCATTTCATTGCCAACCCAGACTTGGTGCAGCGCATGCGCCTGGGCTTGCCTTTGAGTAAATTTGACCGCAACACGCTGTACACCGCTGGTGCCAAGGGCTACAACGACTATGCGCAGGCTGATGAGGTTCAGGCTGCCTGATTAAGAGATTGCTGATCAGCCCTCGGGTTGATCCCTACAAGGTTCATCGTGTTGGCCGCATTTCCATTGTGAAGTGCGGCCTTTTTTTATGAGGGTTGATACCCAGAGTCGTACTACCTCAAATGGGTGAAAGGGTTTAGTCCTATTGCCCTGAAGTGCTCTTATTTATTAGAGGTTGCGCTATTAAATTTGCAGCAAAAAATGGCAAATCGTTAGTCTCAATGGACGATGTTGCTAAGCCTTGTCAGAACCAGAATCTTCTCCATCACTACACAAGATTTGGGTTGGAGGCCCCGCCATCATGATGGAAATACGTGGACTGGCTTACGTTGTCGCCGAGAGCTCTGATTTGAATCGCTGGGTTACCTATGCACGCGATGTGCTTGGAATGATGCCCAGCACCACTGCTGATGGCGATCTGCTGATCAAGATGGACGAGCGTCAGTTCCGCTTTCAGGTCCAGCCTGGCAGCCAAGACAAGTACGCAGCATCGGGCTGGGAAGTGGCTAACAAGGAAGCCTTTGAGCAAGCGCTTAAGGCCCTGGAAGCTGCAGATGTGCCCTATGAAATGGGCAGCCCCGCTTTGTGTGCCAAGCGTCAGGTGCAGCAATTGGTCATCGTGATGGATCCCTCGGGCAACCGCCACGAAATCGTTTGGGGCTTCAAGTCCGACTTCACGCATTTCGCATCGCCCCAAGGCGTATCGCGCTTCATCACGGGTGACTATGGCCTGGGCCACACCGTGCTGCCCGCCCCTGACTTTGATAAGACCGTGGCCTTTGTGCGCAATGTGCTGGGCTTTGGCCTCTCGGATATTTACAACTTCAAGCCTGCTGGCGATGCAGGCCCGACCGTTCGCATTCACTTCTTCCACTGCGCCAACGGGCGTCACCACAGCCTGGCGCTGGCTGAGTTCCCTTCTCCATCGGGCTGCGTGCACGTGATGGTTGAGGTGGACAACATGCCCGAAGTGGGCCGCGCCATGGACCGCATGCAAAAGAGCCAGACCAAGCTCTCGGCCACGCTGGGTCAGCACACCAACGACAAGATGATTTCCTTTTACATGAAGACGCCCTCGAACTTCGATCTGGAGTTTGGCTACGGCGGCGCCATCATCGATTGGGATCACCACATCACGCACGAGTTCACGACCGTCAGCCTCTGGGGTCACGATTTCTCCGTCGGTCGCCCCCCCGAAAACAACTAATAGGAGGCTTGAAACATGGCCAATAAAGTAATGACAGCGAAGGACGTTGTGGCATCCATCAAGGATGGCATGACGATTGGTATTGGTGGCTGGGGCCCGCGCCGTAAGCCCATGGCTTTGGTGCGCGAGCTGCTGCGCAGCGACGTCAAAGATTTGACCGTGGTGGCTTATGGCGGTGCCGATGTGGGCATGCTGTGCGCCGCTGGCAAGGTCAAGAAGTTGATCTTCGCTTTTGTCTCGCTGGACTTCATTCCGCTGGAGCCTTACTTTCGCAAGGCTCGCCAAAGCGGCGCCATCGAAGTGATGGAAATCGATGAAGGCCACATGGTGCTGGGTTTGAAGGCTGCCGGTATGCGCATCCCTTACATCCCCACCCGCGTGGGTCTGGGTACCGATGTGCTCAAGCAAAACAAGAGCATCAAGCTGATTGATTCTCCGTATGACGGCAAGCAATGGCTGGCCATGCCCGCCATCAAGCTCGATGTAGCGTTGCTGCATGTGGACCGCGCTGACTCGCGTGGCGTTTGCCAGATCGCAGGCCCCGATATTTATATGGACGACTTGTTCGCCCGCGCTGCAACTAACACCTATGTCAGCTGCGATGAGCTGGTGGAGTCCAGCACTTTCGAGTCGGCTGATGCGGCTCGCCTGGTGTTCTGGGAGCGCTCAGAAACCACGGGCGTGGTTCACCTGCCCGGCGGTGCTCACCCTACATCTTGCGCACCTGCGTATGGCTTTGATGCCAAGCATTTCAAGGAATACGTGGCAAGCAGCAAGGAAGAGGGCGGCTGGGACGCATACCAGCAAAAGTACGTGCAGTGCACGGAGCAGGAATATCTAGAAAAAGTCGGTGGTATGGACGCAATTAAGCGCCTGCCCCTTCCCGTGTTCTAAGGAGGCAAAGATGAGTGAAATTGCATTGGTTGATCGCGTCATCTGCGCCGCGGCACGCGCTTGGGAAAATGATGGCGAAGTTCTGGCCACCGGCATCGGCTTGGTGCCGCGTCTGGCTGCTTCGCTGTGCATGAAGTCTATCAACACGGATTTGATGATGACGGACTCCGAAGCCTGGGTGGTGAGCGAGCCGGTTCCTGTCGGTCCCCGTGGTGAGTACCAAATCAAGCGTGAAAGCTGGATGGGTTTTTCTCGCATTTTCGATAACGTCTGGGGTGGCAAGCGCCACGCCATGGTGGGCCCCGTTCAGGTGGATCGCTTTGGTCAAGGCAACATCTCCATGGTGGGCGGTGACTATGCACGTCCCAAATCGATGATGCTGGGTGTGCGCGGTTTTCCGGGTAACTCCATCAACCACGCCAACTCTTTCTTTGTGCCTAACCACAGCATCAAAGTGTTTGTCGATGGCGAGGTGGATTACGTGGGCTCGGTGGGTTACAACCCTGCACGTTTGGCCAAGGGCTGGACGCTGGAAGAAACCACCGACATCCGCTTCATCTTTACCAACCTGTGCGTGATGGACTTTGGTGGTCCTGACCATCAAGTGCGCTTGCTGTCGCTGCACCCCGGTGTGACGTTGGAACAAGTCAAAGAGGCGACGGGTTTCCCTATCCACATTCCAGCCAACGTCGGCGTAACTGCGGACCCCACACCCGAGCAGCTGGCTTTGCTGGCGCAACTCGATCCGCACAATCTGCGCGCTACGGCCATGGGAGCCTGATATGGAAAACGCAGCTTCCAGCGAATTTGTGACACGCGAGGACAAGGCCGTCTACGAAACTGATGAGCCCGTGCTCTACAGCGTGGACAACGGCATTGCCACGGTCACCATGAACCGACCCACGTTTAACAACGTGCAAAACTCGCAGATGACCTATGCGCTGGATGCTGCCTTCCGCAAGGCGACTGATGACGATAGCGTCAAGGTCATCGTGCTGCGCGGTGCGGGCAAGCACTTTAGCGCGGGCCACGATATTGGCACGCCCGGTCGAGACATCAACAAGCCTTTTGAGCGTGCGCACCTGTGGTGGGATCACACCAACAAGCCCGGTGGCGAGCAATTGTTCGCCCGCGAGCAAGAGGTTTATTTGGGCATGTGCCGCCGCTGGCGCGACATTCCCAAACCCATGATCGCCATGGTGCAGGGCGCCTGCGTGGCGGGCGGTTTGATGCTGGCTTGGGTCTGCGACTTAATCGTGGCCAGCGATGATGCATTCTTTCAAGATCCCGTGGTGCGCATGGGCATCCCCGGTGTGGAGTACTTTGCCCACGCCAATGAACTGCACCCCCGCATCGCCAAAGAATTTTTGCTGCTGGGCGACCGCATGCCCGCAGACCGAGCCTACCAATTGGGCATGGTCAACCGCGTAGTGCCGCGCGCAGAGCTGCAAGAGCAAGTCGATGCCATCGCCCTGCGACTGACAGCCCAGCCCCGCTTGGGTATGGCGCTCACAAAGATGGTGGTCAACAAGGCCGAGGACCTGCAGGGCCTGCGCGCCACGATGGACATGGCTTTTGGCTATCACCACTTTGCACACGCGCATAGCCAAACTATGGGCATGGGGCAACTCGGTGGTCAAGACGCCAAGTCCATGGTCAAAGCCAACAAAGAAGAGTCAAAGGCATGAGCAATATGAACGACATGGCAAGCCTGCGCACCCCTATCTGTGACTTGCTAGGGTGCCGTTACCCCATCATCCAGACCGCTATGGGCTATGTAGCCGGTGCTGATCTGGTGATCGGTACGACAAACGCCGGTGGCTTTGGCTTTCTGGCCGGTGCCACGATTCACGCCGACAAGATTGAGGCCGAAATTTTGCGCGTCAAGCGCGAAACAGATGATCAGCCTTTTGGCCTGAACTTTCACATGTTCCAGCCTAATGCTGATCAGCTGCTGGATCTGGCTGTGAAGTACCGCCTGCGCGCCGTGAGCTATGGCCGCGGCCCGGACAAAAAGGTGATTGGCCGCCTGCGTGATGCCGACATCGTTTGCATGCCCACCGTGGGTGCTTTAAAGCATGCGCAAAAAGCCATTGAGATGGGCGCGAATGTCATCACCGTACAAGGCGGTGAAGGTGGCGGCCACACGGGCAGCGTGCCCACGACGGTGCTGCTGCCGCAGGTGGTGGATGCGGTCAGCGTGCCCGTGATTGCTGCTGGCGGCTTTTACGACGGTCGTGGTTTGTTGGCTGCACTGGCCTTTGGCGCATCGGGCATTGCCATGGGCACCCGCTTTTTGATGACCAGCGACTCCAAGGTTCCTGAAGCCACGCTGCAGCGCTACCTAGCCGCCAAAGACGCCGAAAAGATTGCCGTCTCGCATCTGGTCGACGGCATGCCCCAGCGCATGATTCCTAACGAATACCTGTCCGTGCTGGAAAAAGCCAGCCCCATGAAGCGCTTGCGCATTGCGCTGAATCTGGCGCTGAAGTGGAAGGCAGAAACTGGCATGACCACAAGTCAAGCCATAAGCATCTTCATGAAGGCCATGCGTGAGGATTCCTCCTCTGTGGCCCAGACCGTGATGGCGGCCAACGCCCCCATGCTGCTGCAGCGCTCCATGGTGGATGGCAATCCGGCTGATGGCGTGATGTCCTCCGGTCAAGTGGCCGCGCTGATTGGCAAGCTCGATAGCTGCGAAGACGTGATTGGCGGAATTGTTCGCCAAGCCATGGAACGCCGCGATGCATTGAACGCATTAAGTGCAGTGACCCCTGCGTAACAACCAACGAACAACAAGTCAACGAGACCTATGTCGATTCAACAATTTCACTCCCAAATTCACGACAACGGTGTGGCTGAGCTGGTGATTGACCGTGCTCCCGTGAACGCATTGAATGCTGCTGGCTGGTATGGGCTGGCCAAAGAGATCCAGAAGCTGGGCGACAGCCCTGATGTGCGCGTGATCGTGATCCGTGCTGAAAACCGTGGCTTTTGCGCTGGTGTGGACATCAAAGAGCTGGCCACTAACGACAAGCTCATCATTGATGTGAACGCAGGCAATTACGCCACGTTCAAGGCCGTGCACCTGAACAAAGTGCCGGTGATTGCTGCCGTGCACGGCTTTGTGCTGGGTGGCGGTATTGGTATCTGCGGCGCATCCGACATCGTGATTGCGGCTGAAGACGCCACTTTCGGCCTGCCCGAAGTGGACCGCGGTGCCATGGGCGGCGCGGCACATTTGCAGCGCATGTTTGGTGTGCAAAAAACCCGCTTCCTGTTCTTTACCGGCGAGATGATTGGCGCGCAAGAAGCCTACCGCTTGGGTGCGGTTGAGCGTGTCGTGCCCCGTGAGCAACTGCGTGATACCGCCATGGAAATCGCCAACAAGATTGCCGCCAAGAGCCCTGCCATGATCCGCATCGCCAAAGAGGCGCTGACCGGTATCGAAGACGGCAACTTGGAAGACAAATACCGCTGGGAGCAAGGCTTCACTTTGCAGGCCTATATGAGCCCCGACTCTGCCGAGACGCGCAGCGCCTTCGTGGAAAAGCGCGACGCCAAATTTTGATTCGCCAAGCGCAACGAGGAGACAACAAGATGGATTTGACCTACACCCCTGCGCAAAAGGCTTTTCGCACCAAGGTGCGCGCCTGGCTCAAGGACAATGTACCCAAAGAGCGGCTCAAAAGCTACGACACGCGCGAAGGCTTTGAGCAGCACCGTGCATGGGAAGCCCTGCTGGCAGGCGCCGGTTACAGCGCCGTCATGTGGCCCAAAGATTTGGGCGGTAGCGGCTGCGATCTGACCGAGTGGCTGATCTTTGAAGAAGAATACTGGGCCGCCGATGCACCTGCACGCGTCAATCAGAACGGTATTTTGTTGCTGGGCTCCACCATCATGGAGTTTGGTACGCCTGAGCAAAAAGCCCGCTTTCTGCCCCGCATGGCCCGTTGTGATGACATGTGGGCGCAAGGCTGGTCCGAGCCCAATGCAGGCTCTGACATGGCGGCCATCAGCAGCCGTGCCACGCGTCAGGGTGACAAGTTCATCTTGAACGGCCAGAAAATCTGGTCCACCCGCGCCATCTTTGCAGACTGGGTTTTTGGCCTGTTCCGTAGCGACCCCACCTCCAGCCGTCACCACGGCCTGAGCTACATTCTGGTGCCTCTGAACACGCCCGGTATCACCGTGCGCCCCATCCGCGCCATCAATGGCCGCGAGCATTTCGCTGAAATCTTCTTCGATGACGTGGAAGTCTCTGCCGAGAACTTGATTGGTGCCGAAGGCAAGGGCTGGCATGTGGCCATGGCAACTGCTGGTTTTGAACGTGGTCTGCTGCTGCGCTCTCCTGCACGCTATCAGCGCAGTGCTCAAAAGCTGGTGGACTTGTACTTGCGCAATCAGGCCGATGCTGACCGTGACCACTCCATCCGTGATGCCGTGCTGCGCGCATGGCAGGGGGCTGAGGCTTACACCTTGTCTTCGTACCACACCGTGGGTCGCCTGAACAAGGGCGCGCAAATCGGTGCTGAAGCGAGCACGAACAAGATTGTCTGGTCCGAGCTGGACATCTTGATCAACGAAACCGCCATGCGCATTTTGGGTCAGCGTGCAGAGCTGATCGATGACGAAGAAGCCAATGACTGGCTTGAAGGTTTCCTGTTTGCTCAAGCGGGCCCCATATACGCGGGCAGCAACGAGATTCAACGCAACATCATTGCCCAGCGCATGCTGGGTCTGCCCAAATCCTGATCGGCAGGGAGAACACCATGGACTTCACCTTTACCGAAGATCAAATCGCATTCCGTGACTCAGTCAGTCGTTTTCTGATGACCGAAGCCGCCCCTGAGCTGCTGCGCGACATCTGGGAAACTGAGAGCGGTCGCTCGCCAGAGCTGTGGGCCAAGATTGCTGAGCAGGGCCTGATGGGTCTGTCCGTGCCTGAAGCCGATGACGGCATGGGCATGGCCGATATTGACTGGGCTTTGCTGCTGCAGGAAATTGGTTACTACGCTTTGCCTGATGCGGTGACCGACACCGCTTACGTGGCAGTGGGCATGCTGTCAGCTTTGCCGCAGGGCCACGCTGCCCGCGCTTATCTGTCCCAGATCGCCAGCGGCAGCTGCCGCGTGGCCGTGGGTCACCCAACTAATGGCACTGTTGCTGATGCGGCAAACACCGATGTGTTGCTGATGGCTCAAGCCACAGCAACGGGTCTGGAGCTGCACCTGCTGACTCCTGATCAGTGCGAAATTACAGCACTCAAGAGCATTGACTCTTCGCGTCGCCTCTCCAAGGTTAGCTGGACCGCAACAGAGGCAACCCGCGTGCTTGATGGCGCTCAGGGTCAGAAGGTCTGGGATACCGCTGGTGAGCGTGGCGCTCTGGCTGCTGCCGCCCAGATGGTGGGTCTGGCCCAGCGCATGCTGGACCTGTCGGTGGACTATGTCGCTCAGCGCAAGCAATTCGATAAGGTCATCGGTAGCTTTCAGGCGGTGCAGCACCATCTGGCAGACATGGTTACCAAGATTGAATTTGCCAAGCCTGTTCTGTACCGCGCTTTTTATGCGCTGCAGCACAACGAGGCTGATCTGGCCGTGCGCATCTCTCACGCCAAGCTGCAGTGCAGCGAAGCGAGCTGGTTTGCATCGCGCAACAGCCTGCAGGTACATGGCGCCATGGGCTACACCTGGGAAGTCGATTTGCAGATGTTCATGAAGCGCGCTTGGGTGCTGGATGCTGCATGGGGCGATAAGGCCTATCACTCGGCTCGCCTGACTCAAGGTTTGCTGCGCAGCCCCAATGCGCCCGTAGGCCCCGGAGCCACTTTTGACAGAGAAAGCGCTTGTGCCCGCGAATTCTCTGGACAAGCTGCTATCAAAAACATTGCTGAAGAGGTGGCTGCATGAGCGCCCAAGCCTATATCGTTGACGCACTGCGCTCGCCTACTGGCAAGCGCAAGGGTTCCTTGGCCGCTGTGCATGGTGCCGATCTAGGTGCTCATGTCATCAAAGCGCTGGTGGAGCGCAATGACATCCCTGCCGCTGATTACGACGACGTGATCTTTGGCTGCGTGGACACCATCGGCGCTCTGGCCGGTGACATTGCCCGCACTTCATGGCTGGCCGCAGGCATGCCCCTGAACGTGCCCGGCACCACGATTGACCGCCAGTGCGGCTCGTCCCAGCAGGCTATTCATTTCGCGGCGCAAGCCGTGATGAGCGGCACGCAGGATGTGGTGCTGGCCGGTGGCGTACAGACCATGAGCGCGATTCCAATCTCCTCGGCCATGCTGGCTGGACAGCCTTTGGGCTTCACCACGCCGTTTGCCGAGAGCAAGGGCTGGCAGGCCCGCTTTGGCAACGCTCCCGTCAACCAGTTCTACGCAGCGCAGCGCATTGCCGACCACTGGGGCGCAAGTCGTGCCGATATGGAAGTGTTTGCCAAGGAAAGCCATGACCGCGCTTTGCGTGCGATTGCCGAAGGTCGCTTTGACCGTGAAATCGTGCCGTTTGACGACTTCAAGATGGACGAAACCGCCCGTCTGAGCACGCTGGAGAAGATGGCCACACTGGAGCCGGTCGACCCTACCTACCCCTCCATCACTGCAGCAGTTTCTAGCTCTACTTGTGATGCGGCCGCGGCCGTGCTGGTGGTTTCTGAGGCAGCGCTCAAACGCTACAACCTCAAGCCTCGCGCCCGCATTCACCATATCAGCGTGCGCGCAGATGACCCCATCTGGCACCTGACTGCGCCCATCGCTGCGACTGAGTTCGCGCTTAAGAAGGCCGGCATGACCATGGCTGACATTGACCTGGTCGAGATCAACGAAGCCTTCGCTTCTGTGGTCATGGCTTGGCTCAAGGAAACCGGCTACGACCACGCCAAGACCAACGTCAACGGCGGCGCGATTGCACTGGGTCACCCGCTGGGTGCATCGGGTGCCAAGCTCATGACCACGCTGCTGCACGAGCTGGAGCGCACAGGTGGTCGCTACGGTCTGCAGACCATGTGCGAAGGCGGTGGTCAGGCCAATGTGACCATCATCGAGCGACTTTGATGATAGGCATGCGGGCACCTGTGGGTGCCTGCATTGCGTGGAGTCGAAGGCAAGAGACAAAGGTTAGCGGTTAAGCAAGTCATCCAAAAAAATATCAACGGAGACAAAGACATGCAAGACAACGCAGCAGATGCAGAGCGCAGAAAATTTCTCATGGGTGCAGCAGCCACAGCTGCTACAGCCGTGGCAGTGACCTTGCCAGCGGCTCAAGCCAGCGCCAAGACTACGGTGCAGCCCAGCGCACAGGCCGATGTCATCACAATGGCTGCGCAAATTCGCAAAGGCGACGTGACGCCTCTGGAGGCGCTTGACGCAGCCATTGCCCGTGTTGAAGCCTTGCCCCGGCTCAATGCCGTGGTCATCAAGGACTATGAACAAGCCCGCGAGCACGCCAAGAAGATCTCGGCCATGGGCCGCGATGCGCGCAAGCAGGCGACGGACTCAGCGCCGCTGTGGGGACTGCCTTTTGTGCTCAAGGATCTGGGCATGAGCATGGCAGGCACCGTGACCAGCAATGGCTGCGCCTTCTTCAAAGATGCTGTTGCCACGCAGGACTCCACCTTGGTGGCGCGCTACAAGGCAGCCGGTCTCAACATCTTTGGCAAGACGGCCTCGCCTGAGTTCGGTATGACCACCACCACAGAGTCCAAGCTCTATGGCGCTACGCTCAATCCGTGGAATATCAAGCACACCACAGGCGGCTCGTCTGGCGGCACGGCCGCCGTGATCGCTGCGGGCATTCTGCCCGTGGGCCACGCCAGCGATGGTGGCGGCTCCATCCGCATTCCGGCTGCGCATTGTGGCCTTTTTGGCCTCAAGCCCAGCCGTGGTCGCGTGCCCGCTGGGCCAGGTTCGCTTGATGGTGCAACCGGTCTGTCGGTCAACCACGTCATCAGCCGCAGCGTGCGCGATAGCGCCTTGCTACTGGACTTGAGCGCAGGTCCTGAGTTTGGGTCGCGTGTGCGCCCACCTTCGGATGCACCGCGCGGCTATCTCGAGGCGATGCAAAAGCCAGAACGTAAGCTGCGCATTGCCATTTGGCGCAAGAATTACTTCGGTATTCCCGTTCATGCCGATTGTCTGGCTGCTGTTGACAACGCAGCCAAGGCCTGCGAAGCCATGGGTCACATTCTCGAAGAGGCCATGCCCGATCTGCCCGTGGAAGAAATCTTTGCCGGCATGGGGCCGGCCATGTCTGCAGGCCTGCTCAGCGGCATTGAATACCGTGAAAAGCAGCTGGGCCGTGCGGTGCGTGAAGACGAGATGGAGCCGCTCAACTGGGCTGCATTGCAGGCCGCCAAAAAGGCGACAGCGCTAGAGTTGTACCGCGGCCGCGCAGGTTTTGACAAGGCGGGGCAGCTGATTGATGCCTTTCTGTCCAAGTACGACTTGATTTTGACACCCACTACAGCTGTGCCTGCTCAGATGCTCGGCGCGCTGCGACTCGATCAGCCTTACCAGAGCTATGCCGCTGAAGCCATGAATTCCTCGGCCTTTACCTCGCTGTTCAATATCAGTGGTCACCCGGCCATGTCCGTGCCACTGCATTGGACTGCCGACAACATCCCTGTCGGCTCTCACTTTGTTGCGCCTTTTGGTGGCGAAGGGCGCTTGCTGAGTCTGGCGGCTCAGCTGGAGCAGGCTTTGCCGTGGGCGCATAGCATGCCTGATCTGTCTGCACTCAAGGCTTGAATGTCTAGCGTCAAGAGGAGCGAGAGCATGGAGACAGTGAATCAGGGTATGGATAGGCGCAGCTTTATTCAAGGAGCTGCTGCTGTGATGGGTGCAGCGGCAGTGCCGGCAATACCTGCAATGGCCAAGGGAAAAAAGGAATTACAGATGCTTGATGGATATGCATGGGCTGAGCAGATTCGCCGTGGTGATGTCACTGCTCTGGAGGCACTGGATGCTGCCATCGCACGCACAGAAGCCTTGCCTAAGCTCAATGCCGTAGTCATCAAAGACTATGAATTGGCTCGTGACCTGGCCAAGCAAATGTCTGCACTGGGTGCAGCTGCCCGCGCAGCGGCGGCGGAAAAAGCGCCCATGTGGGGCACACCCTTCCTGATCAAGGACTTGAACCAGTACATGAAGGGCACGGTGACCACCAATGGCTGCCGTTTCTACAAAGGTGCTGTGGCCGAGTACGACAGCACGCTGGTGGCGCGCTACAAGGCTGCGGGTCTGAATATCTTTGGCAAGACGGCATCGCCAGAGTTTGGTCAGACAGCTACGACGGAATCTCTGCTGTACGGAAACACCTGCAATCCCTGGAATGCAAAGCACAGCGCCGGTGGCTCATCCGGCGGCGCGGCAGCTGTGGTTGCTGCGGGTATCTTGCCCGTGGCCCACGCCAGCGACGGTGGTGGCTCCATTCGCATTCCGGCGTCCGCTTGCGGCGTATTTGGTCTCAAGCCCAGCCGTGGCCGCTTGCCTGCAGGCCCGGTCAATATGGAAGGATGGATGGGCTTATCCATGAACCATGTGGTTAGCCGCACGGTACGTGACAGCGCCCATCTGCTGGACCTGACTGCAGGGCCAGAAGACGGATCGCGCGTCATTCCATCGCGAGATGTGGAAGGCAGTTATCTGCAGGCTTTGAGCCGGCCAGAGAAAAAGCTGCGCATTGCAGTCTGGCGGAAAAACTACTTTGGCGTACCCGTGCATCCGGACTGCCAGCTCGCACTGGACAAGGCCGTAAAGGCTTGCCAGGACCTGGGCCATGAGGTGTATGAGGCCATGCCAGAGCTGCCTGTGGCCGAGATGTTTACAGGCATGGGTGTGATGACGGCCGTGGGAATGATGGTCACCATCAGCCAGCGCGAAAAGCTGCTGGGCCGTTCAGTGCGTGAAGATGAGGTGGAGCCGCTGGACTGGATTTCTCTGCAAAAAGCCAAGACTTACACCGCCGAGCAAATGTATCTGGCGCGTGCCAGCTTCGACACAGGTGGCCGGCTGCTGGATCAGTTCTTCAATCAATACGATCTGATTCTGACTCCGACCACCGCAGCACCCACACCGCTGCTGGGCAAGTTATCTCTCAATCAGCCGTTTGAGACTTTCATGCCCGAGGCGATGAACTCCTCGCCTTATACAGCGCTATTCAATATGAGCGGCCAGCCGGCCATGTCTGTGCCAGTGCACTGGACCGCCGACAACATTCCGGTAGGCGCGCACTTTGCTGCGCGTTTTGGGCAGGAGGGGCGTCTTTTGCGACTGGCAGCTCAGCTGGAGCAAAGCATTCCATGGGCAGGTCGTCAACCTGATCTGTCCGTTTTCAAAGCGTAATTTCAAGAGCGCAGGCGGGCCGCTTGGCCCAGTCTGCATAGCAAGCAAAAGGGGAAAGAAATGGGTATTTGCAACCAGAGAACCGTCGTCATCACCGGTGCAGGCGGTGGCTTGGGCCGCGCTTATGCGCTGGCCTTCGCGCAAGAAGGTGCAAATGTGGTGATCAACGACATTCGCGCCGAAGCAGCTCAGGCTGTGGCCGATGAAGTCAAGGCCGCAGGCGGCCAGGCCATTGCCAACACCGGTGACATCACCACCGTGGCTGGCGTGCAGTCGATTCTGGATGCCACGCTGGCAGCCTTTGGCGATGTGAACGTCATCGTCAACAACGCCGGTGTGCTGCGTGACCGCATGTTCTTGTCCCTGTCCGAAGAAGACTGGGACATGGTGATGCGCGTGCACCTGCGTGGCCACTTCTGCATGGCCAAGGTGTTTGGCGGCTACTGGCGTGACCAGAAGAAGGCTGGCAAGGATGTGGATGCCCGCATCATCAACACCAGCTCCGGCGCGGGCCTGCAAGGCTCCATCGGCCAGAGCAACTACGCCGCTGCCAAGGCCGGTATCGCTGGCCTGACACTGGTGCAAGCGGCCGAGCTGGCCCGCTACGGCATCACCGTCAACTGCCTGGCACCGGCAGCGCGCACTTCCATGACTGAAGGCGCCATGCCCGATATGGTCAAGAAGCCTGAGTCTGGCTTTGACGTGTGGGACCCCATGAACGTGGCCTCCATCGTCGTGTGGCTGGGCAGCAACCTGTCCAAGCATGTGACGGGCCGTTGCTTTGAATCCAAGGGCGGCGAGCTGTCTGTGGCGGATGGCTGGTTCACCGGCACCATTAACGACAAGCAAGGTCGTTGGGAACCTTCCGAGCTGACTGCTGTGGTTGATCAGTTGATTGCGCAAGGTAAGGCCCCGCAAAAGGTCTACGGAACCTGATTGCAGGACCGGTAAGAGAGCAGCCGGGTCACGGTGCCCGGCTCTGGTTATTCAATAAAAACGCAGGACGCGAGCCATCATGGATTTAAGTCTGAACGAAGAACAAAAAATGATCGCCGAAAGCGCGGCGGTGTTTTTGCAGGAAAAAAGCACCACGGCGCAGGTGCGCAAAGTCTCTGAAACAGAAGGCGGCTTAGACCGCGCTCTGTGGCAAGAGGTGGTGGACATGGGGTGGTGCAGCGTAGCGCTGCCCGAAGCCGCAGGCGGCATGGGCCTTGGCTGGCGCGAGCTGGTGCTGCTGCAAGAGCAGATGGGCTACCACCTGGCCTGCGTGCCGTTTTTTGATGCGGTCATTGCCGTGACTCCGCTGTGGAAGGCACTGAGCCAGACTGAGCAAGGCTTGCCAGTTGTGGAGCGTCTGGCCGCATCGGGCCAGATCTGCGTGCTGGGCATGACGGTGCGTGGCGAGCTGCCTGCTGGCGCGACAGTGAAGGTTGAAGGT
The DNA here is from genome assembly GCF_019355935.1 of Comamonas sp. Y33R10-2. Lineage (NCBI taxonomy): Bacteria > Pseudomonadati > Pseudomonadota > Betaproteobacteria > Burkholderiales > Comamonadaceae > Comamonas > Comamonas sp. Y33R10-2. Next base: position 2,346,387 of record NZ_CP079925.1, on the reverse strand, counting down.
GACCAACTGCTGCTCAACGGTCAGTGGAGCCAAGTCGGCTCGGGCTCGCACGCTGATGTGTTTTTGTTGCCCGCCACGCTGCCCTGCGGATCGCTGGGCTTGCTGGAAGTGTCCGCCAAGGCCCAAGGCCTGAGCGTGCAGGCACTGACAACGGTGGATGCCACACGCAGCAGCGCCAATGTGAGCGCAGTGAATGTGAGCCTGACTGGCGCTGCCGTGCTGATGCATGGCGATGCGCTCAAAAAGCTGTGGGTGCAGACCCGCAATCTGGCAGCTATCGGTTTGGCTGCTGAGCAGGTCGGCGTGGCTGACCGCGCGCTGAATCTGGCTGTGGACTACACCAAAGAGCGCCAGCAGTTTGGCAAGGCCGTGAGCAGCTTTCAGGGCGTCAAGCACCGCGCAGCGCAGATTCTGGTGAAGGTGGAGACAGCGCGCTCTGCAGTCTATGCTGCAGCTTTCATAGCTGATACCGCTGGTGATGCAACGGATCTGACCTATTTTGCAGCGCAAGCCCGCACAGATGCTGCAGAAGCCGCTCTCTTTTCTACGCGTGAAAGCATTCAGCTGCATGGCGGTGTGGGATTTACCTGGGAGTTTGATCCCCATCTGTTCTTCCGCCGTGCGCAGGCTGCCAGCCAGCGTCTGGGGACCGTGGAGCAGTGGCGCGAGCAAGTAGCAGCGCGTTTGTTGGACGAGAGCGTGACGGAGGCAGCATGAACATGCAGGAATCAGAAATCAATGAAGCCTTTCGCGCTGAAGTGCGTGAATGGATGGCCCAGCACCTGACGGGCAAGTTCGCACCTCTCAAGCACGCCAGTGGTCTGGGTGCCGAGGGCTATGACGCACAGCTTGCCAAGGAGTGGGAGCAGGAGCTGGCCAAGGGCGGCTGGACGGGGCTGGGCTGGGACGTGCATTACGGCGGTCGCAATGCACCGTTGTCGCAGCAAGTCATCTTTCACGAAGAATATGTGCGCAGTGGCGGCCCCGGCCGTATCGGTCACATTGGCGAGACACTGCTGGCCCCCACGCTGATGGCGTTTGGCACGGCAGAGCAAAAGGCGCGTTTTTTGCCCGGCATTTTGGCGGGCACCGACTACTGGGCTCAGGGCTACTCCGAGCCCGGCGCGGGTTCAGACTTGGCGGCCATTCGCACCAAGGCCAACCGCGATCCGGCCACGGGCGAGTGGGTGATTCATGGCCAAAAGGTCTGGACATCGTGGGCACACGAGTCTGAATGGGTCTTTGTGCTGGCCCGCACCGAAGAAGCCAGCGTGCCTGTGGCCAGCGCCCGCCATGCCGGCATGGTGCTGCTGCTGGTGCCTATCAAGCAAGCGGGTGTGGAAGTGCGGCCGATTCGCCAGATCACCGGCACATCCGAGTTCAACGAAGTCTTCTTCGACGGTGCCCGCACCGATGGCGCTTTGCATCTGGGCCCCGTGGGCGATGGCTGGAAGGTGGCCATGTACTTGCTGGGCTGCGAGCGCGGAGCATCCACGCTGGGCCAGCAGGCGCATTTCCGCTATGAGCTGGATTTGATTATTGATCTGGCCAAGCGCAATGGCACGGCCCGCGATCCGCTGATTCGCCAGCGCATTGCCAAGGCAGATATGGGTCTGCAGACTCTGCGCGCCCATGCTCTGCGCTCGAGCAGTGAGGACACACCCTTCCGCGTGGCCTCGGTCTCCAAGTACGCATGGTCCAACTGGCACCGCGATCTGGGTGAGCTGGCCATGGATGTGCTGGGCGAGCAAGGTGAGCTGGAACTCAAGGAGCCAACCCTTGCTGCATTGCAGCAGCTGTGGCTGGTCAGCCGCGCGGACACGATCTACGCCGGCACCAATGAGATTCAGATGAACCTCATGGCTGAGCGCGCCCTAGGCATGCCCCGCTGATTTTTGTGGGCCGCGCTGCCGCCTTTCGGAGTAGGTAGATACGCTGATAGGTGATCTTGAAAATGCTGCGAACCTCGGGTTAACCAGAGAGTTTTTGCAGCTTTTCTACCTCTGAAATGTCCGTAGGACGACACTAGGGAATAGCCTATCGTCCAAAGTGACGATGTTGCAGTGCAGCGTGAGCCTGAAGATGAACTTAACTTCCCTTAGATGACACATGAATAGCGCTCCTTCTTACGTTGCTCCCCACGACTTGCTCAAGGGCAAGACTGTGCTCGTTACCGCTGCTGCCGGTGCTGGTATCGGTTTTTCTGCTGCAAAACGTGCAGCAGAGGAAGGCTGCAAAGCCTTGGTGATTTCTGACGTTCACGAGCGTCGCTTGGCTGAGGCGGTGGAGCAGATCAAGAAAGATACGGGCTTGACTCAGGTCTTCGGCAAGCTCTGCGACGTGAGCAAGGAAGAGCAGGTGCAGGCACTGATCTCCGAAGCCGATAGCCTCATGGGCGGCATCGACGTGCTGATCAATAACGCAGGCATGGGCACCAGTTGCAAGGTTGTCGACATGAGCGACGACGAGTGGGCCAAGGTCATCGACATCACGCTGACCGGCACATTCCGCATGACACGCGCAGCGCTCAAGGTGATGCAGCCACGCGGCAAGGGCGTGATCGTGAACAACGCATCGGTGCTGGGCTGGCGAGCTCAGACCGAGCAGGCGCATTACGCAGCGGCCAAGGCCGGTGTGATGGCGTTCACTCGCTGCTCGGCGCTGGAAGCGGCAGAGTTTGGTATCCGCATCAACGCGGTGGCTCCTTCCATTGCCATCCACGCTTTCCTCAAGAAATCGGCTTCTGAAGAGCTGCTGGCCAAGCTGTCTGAAAAAGAAGCTTTTGGCCGAGGTGCCGAGCCTTGGGAAGTGGCAAACGTCATGATTTTCTTGGCCAGCGACTACTCCTCGTACATGACGGGCGAAGTGGTGTCCGTCAGCTCGCAAAGGGCTTGATCTATGAACGCTGTTGCTGAAAAAGTGGTGTTTGGCTCTGCTGCTGCGGTGCTCGATTCGGTCGGCCGCCAGTTGGGCGAGACCGAGTGGGTGCAGATCACGCAAGAGCGTATCAACCAGTTTGCCGATGCCACGGGTGACCACCAGTGGATTCACGTAGACCCCGAGCAGGCCAAGAGCGGCCCGTTTGGTGCCTGCGTGGCGCACGGCTACCTGACGCTGTCTTTGGCCAACTTGTTTTTGCCCCAACTCGTGGTTTATGAAAACCTGAAGATGGGCGTGAACTATGGCTGCGAGAAGGTGCGCTTCCCGTCTCCCGTGCTGGTGGACTCTTGGGTGCGCGGTAGTGGTGAAGTCGTCGGTGCAAACCCTAGTGGTGAAGATGGCGTTCAAGTGACCGTGCGCATAACAGTGCAAGTTAAAGGTCAGGACAAACCCGGCTGCGTGGTCGAAACGATCAGCAGACTGTTTTTTATCCGGGAAAATTGAGTGAATGCAAACAGCTGTCCCGGCAGCGTTTGCATTTTTTGTAAAGAGGGATGAGCCGCCGACAGAGTGGCCGACCTCGATCAGGGCAGCGCAAGCTGCTCAGGGCGCGACGAACAGTTAGTTAGGAGACAGAGATATGAAAGACGCAGTCATCGTTTCGACGGCACGTACCCCCATTGGCAAGGCTTACCGCGGTGCATTCAATGACACCGAGGCTCCGGTGCTGGGTGGTCACGTCATTCGTGCGGCACTGAACAAGGTAGGTGTGGCCGGTGAGGATGTAGGTGATGTCATTTTGGGTATCGCTGCCCAGCAAGGCACACAGGGCTACAACCTGGGGCGTCTGTGCGGCTACACCGCGGGTCTGCCAGAGTCCGTGGGCGGCATGGTCATTGACCGCATGTGCGCATCGGGCCTGATGAGCATTGCCACGGCCTCCAAGAGCATCATGACCGGCGAGCTGGACATTGCCGTGGCTGGTGGCCTGGAGTCCATCTCTTTGGTGCAAAACAAGTACAAAAATTCGCACCGTGCACAGTCCAAGGCCGTGCTGGCTGCAGATCCCACTGCCTACATTCAGATGATTGAAACGGCTGAGCTGGTCAGCCAGCGCTACGGCATCAGCCGCGAAGTGCAGGATGAATACTCGCTGCGCAGCCAGCAGCGCGTGGCCGCCGCTCAGGCCAAGGGCCTGTTCGACGACGAAATCGTGCCTTTGACCACCGTCAAGCAGCTGTTTGATAAAGAAGGCAACGTCACCGGCACTGAAGAAGTGACGCTGACCCGTGACGAAGGCAACCGCGCTGACACCACGCTGGAAAGCCTGGCCAAACTCAAGCCTGTGTGGAAAAACGGCCAGTGGGTACCAGAAGGTCAGTTCATCACAGCTGGCAATGCATCGCAGCTGTCTGATGGTGCTAGTGCCTGTGTGGTGATGAGCGCTGATGAAGCCCGCGCCCGTGGTTTGGCTCCTCTGGGTACTTACCGCGGCGTGGCCGTGGCAGGCTGCCGTACCGATGAAATGGGTATCGGTCCTGTGCACGCTATCCCTAAGCTGCTTAAGCAGCATGGCCTCACGGTGGGTGATATTGGTCTGTGGGAAATCAACGAAGCATTTGCCTGCCAAGTGATCTACAGCCGCGATCAGCTGGGTATTCCAGATGACCGCCTGAATGTCAACGGCGGCGCAATCTCTATCGGTCACCCCTTTGGTATGTCGGGCGCGCGTTTGGTAGGCCACGCCCTGCTGGAAGGTCGTCGCCGTGGTGTTCGTTTTGTTGTAGTGAGCATGTGTATTGGCGGCGGCATGGGTGCTGCTGGTTTGTTTGAGCTGAATTGAACTGCCCTGAAAACAATCTTCAATTAAGGAGATGAGAATGATGGACAGTGCTTTCGCCAAGATGAGTTTCTCCGCTTACTCGCCAAGCTCTATGGCTTGCGTGATGAAGGATGTGCCTATCTTCGATAAACCGGCTCCTGTGCGAGTGGCTGCTGAAGCTCCGCTGGTAACGACTGAGCAATTCAGCGCACTGATTAGCCTGCTATACGAGGCTGCAATGGATCCTGAAGGCTGGAAGGCTTTTCTGGAAACCTTGCGCCTGCTGTTAGGCGGCAATTACGCGTCTTTGATTGTGCGTCCAGGATCTGCGGACGATGTTGGGCTGATTGTTTCTGTGGCGGGTGACCGCCGCGATCTGGTTCCCAACAGTCCCAAGATCAGCATGAGCCCGTTTCGCAACATGCCTACCGATCGCATTGTGACGGTCGGTGATGTGATGCCCGAGTCAGAGTGGCGTGCCTCGTCGTACTACAACGACTGGTGCAAGCAGATGCAGGTCTTTCACGTGATGGCCGCAGACATCGTGACCAAGGACAGTTGTGTCTACGGTTTGCGTATTACGCGTCCTGAAGGATCTCCCGCTTTCACCAAGCAAGAGCGCGCCTTTGGCACCATGCTGCTGCCGCACATCAAGCGTGCGCTGAATCTGCACTTGTCGGTCAATCAAGATCGTCAAGTCATCTCGCTGTACAGCAAGGCCACGGCTCAGCTAATGGTGGGCGTGGTCATTCTCGACCAAAACGGTTTGGTGCTGGAGTGCAATCCTGCAGCAGCGAGCATTCTGGACATGCAGGACGGCCTGAAGATCACCGGCGGCGTGCTGGAAGCCAATTACGCCAACGACAACCGCAAGATGCAGCGCCTCATCAAAGATGCGCTCATGCATACCCAAGTCTCGCGTTTGTCGATGACGGAAGGCATGTCGGTCAGCCGCCAGTCCGGTCAGCTCAATTGGGGTGTGGTGGTGCAGAGCATCTCGCCCGATGAATGGACAGAAGGCAAGCAGCGCCCCAGCGTTGCCGTCTTTGTGCGTGACACCGGCGGCAAGGCTGATCCACCTTTGAAGCTCGCTCAGCAGTTGTTTCAGCTGACACCGGCTGAGACTTCGCTGGCGATTCAATTGGCCAATGGCCTGTCGCTGGAAGAAGCGGCAGAAGCACTGAACATTCGCCGCAACACGGCTCGTGCTCATCTGCGCTCTATCTTTTCCAAGACGGGCGTGCGTCGCCAGACAGAACTGGTGCGCATCTTCCTCAACAGCGTTGCTTGGCTGGGAAATAAGTAAAACGCTTTTAGAAGTGAATTTTCAGAAACGGGCCTAGGCCCGTTTTTTGATGGCTAGATTCATGGCTAGATTTTCTAAATTTCCTGCGCCCGGTTGCTCTTGCGCTGAGGTTTATTTAGTCTTTTGTGTCGCTTGTATGAGCCTGTGGCGCTGCAGGCTTCAAGAGCTTCACCCAGTAACTCAAGCTGCTTGGGGCCGCTGACATGAATGGCGCAGTGGCCATCAGGCTCATTCATGAAAAAATTGACGCGAAGATAGTCATATTTGGATGCTACGTCGGCATAGAGCCCCAGCTGCGCCGCATACTTTTGCATGTCTTGTGCCCATTGCTTGAGTTGCAGCAAGTCAGCCTTTGGCAGCTTCCCTTGGCGGCCGCGAATCAGCATGGTGCTAAGGGATGCCGGTAAATCCGGCAGCCGATTCAGAACAACGTTTCCACAAACATTTTTGACCCTGTCTCTGTTGCTGATCTTGCGTCCCATCACATCTCCTGAGCTGTGTTGACCGTCGCTGAACTGCCAAGAATACCCCGGCTTGAGGGCTAGTTTTTGATGAGCGTGAGCTTAGGTTTCAGCAAGCCGGTTTTCCATTGAAATGCTTGCAGCCTGTTGCAAGTTTGGCTGCATATAAAGTCAATCTAAGTGAGTGCTGGCTCATAGGCGTAGCCGCCGACAACACAAAAAACATAGCTGCCAGTGCTTGTTATTCATAGATTTCAGAAGGAAAGCATCCGAAACGCATTGAAATCATGCACAGGCAGCTTTTGTTTTGATAGCGGCTATCTCATCGAGTTATCTCTTCCCGTAGCTCTCAAGCGCAGGCCTTACTCTCCCGCAGCGCCGCAATATCTTCTGCGGCATAACCCATTGATGACAGTACCGCATCGGTGTCTTGACCAATTTTGGTGCCGGGCACCGGCTGGCGCGCAGGGGTGCGCGATAAGCGCGGGGCGGGTGCGGGTTGGCGCTGGGTTTTTCCGTCTACCGGTAAATCTATGAATAAATTGCGCTCGGCGTTATGCGGGTGGCTGGGCGCGCCGGCCAGAGTCAGCACGGGAGCAAAGCAGACGTCGCTGCCTTCCAGCTCCGCGCACCACTGCGCCTGCGTCTTGCTGCGCACGATGTCGGCCACGCGGGCTTTGACTTCTGGCCAGTCGGTGGTTTGGTACTGGCGCTTGGGGTCCACATCGCTCAGGCCCAGCTTTTGCAGTTGCAAGGCGTAGAACTGGGGCTCAATGGCACCCAAGGTGATGTGCTTACCGTCTGCGCATTCAAACACTTCATAGAAAGGTGAGGTGTTGAGGAAGTGGTTTTGCGCGGGGTCATCCTTCCAGTAGCCCATGGCGCTGCGCATCTGGTGCATGAGGCCACTCATGGCGGCGACGCCGTCGATCATGGCGGCATCCACAACTTGGCCTTTGCCGGATTTTTGGGCCTCAAACATGGCGCACTGAATGCCAAACAGCAAAAACATGGCGCCGCCCGCCATGTCGCCCACTATTGTGGGCGGCAGCACAGGGGCTTGGCCCGGGCGCATGGACGTGGACATGACACCCGTGAGCGCCACGTAGTTAATGTCATGCCCGGCCGCTTGCGCCAGCGGCCCGGTCTGGCCCCAGCCGGTGACGCGGCCAAAGACCAAGCTGGGGGCGCGTTTTGCGACTTCTTCGGGGCTGAAGCCCAGTCGCTCCATCACGCCGGGCCTGAAGCCTTCAATCAGTGCATCAGCCGATTCAATCAGCTTCCAAGCCGCTTCGCGGCCGGCTTCTGATTTGAGGTCGAGCGCGACGGACTTTTTGCCCCGGTTTTGCGCCATGCGCGGGTAGTGCGAGGCCATTGCAAAGTCGGCGCTGCGCTCGATGAGTATGACCTCGGCGCCCATGTCGGCCAGCATCATCCCGGCGAAAGGGGCGGGCCCTATGGCGGCAAATTCAATGACGCGCATTCCGGCCAGCGGGCCTGGCGAATGAGCGGCGGTCTCCGGGTTCATAGTTGATTCCTTTTTTGCTTGTAGTTTTCTATCTTGCTGAGACTGGCTGGTTTGAACCCGTCCGTTTGAGCTAGGGCGTGCCGGCAGGCGAGCGTCAACGCGGTACGCCTTACAAGGAAAAGAGGCCAGAGACCTGTTTTGACGGCAAGGGTTTTCATATGCGCAGAGATGGAAAAAATCTTGCCGCTCAGATGTCTGACCACGGCGCGCAGCGAATCATTGGTAAGAAGTGAGACTTTTTGCTTTTGATAGCGCATAGCGTAGCTGCTGAGCGGACTACCGGCTGTTTTGGGTTGATCTACTCATAGTCTGGCCCTAGTCTGAATCAAGTAGGTTTGCCCGCAAGGCGTATGGCAACCTGAATAAGGATTCAGACAACAACTCGGTGATGTGAGGAAAGCAGATGGATGCTTTGATCTTTGACCATGTCCGCACCCCTCGGGGCAAGGGCAAGCCTGACGGTGCTTTGCACGAGGTGACTCCGGTCTGGCTGGCAGCGCAGCCACTGCTGGCTTTGCGAGAGCGCAATCAGCTCGAGACCTCGTTGGTGGACGATGTGCTCATGGGCTGTGTGGTGCCGGTGGGCGAGCAGGGCGGCAACATTGCCCGTATGGCGGTGCTGCAGGCCGACTACGCCCAGACCGTGGCTGGCGTGCAGCTCAACCGCTATTGCGGATCGGGCCTGGAGGCAGTGAGCTTTGCCGCCGCCAAAGTGATGGCCGGTCAAGCCGATATGACCATTGGCGCGGGTGTGGAGATGATGTCCCGCGTGCCCATGGGCTCTGACGGCGGCGCCTGGGCGCAAGACCCGCAGGTCGCCAACAAGACCTATTTTGTGATGCAGGGCATCTCTGCCGATTTGCTGGCATCGCTGCGCGGCCACAGTCGCCGTGATCTGGATGCTTACTCGGCAGAAAGCCACCGCCGCGCGGCGCAGGCATGGGCGCAGGGGCGCTTTGACAAGTCTGTCGTTCCCGTCAAAGACTTTCTGGGCATGACGCTGCTGGAGCGCGATGAAACCATTCGCCCTGAAACCTCGGTCGAGTCGCTGAGCGCGCTCAAGCCGGCGTTCACCGAGATGGGCCAAAAATACGGCTACGACAGCGTGGCGCTGCAGCGCTATCCGCAGGTCGAACAGATTCAGCACCATCACCATGCAGGCAACAGCTCTGGCATTGTTGATGGCGCGGCTGCGGTGCTGATTGGTACGGCCGAAGCAGGGGCCAGGCAAGGCATGAAACCCCGCGCCCGCATTCGCGCTTTTGCCAGCATTGGCTCTGAGCCGACTTTGATGCTTGATGGCCCCAGCCACGCAGCCCGCAAGGCGCTGGCGCGTGCGCAGATGCAGCCATCGGATATTGATCTGTGGGAGCTCAATGAAGCGTTTGCCACCGTGGTGTTGACCATGATGGAAGAGCTAAATATTCCCCATGACCGCATGAACGTCAACGGCGGCGCGATTGCCATGGGTCACCCACTAGGGGCTACGGGTGCCATGATTTTAGGCACGGTGCTCGATGAGCTGGAGCGGACCGGAAAGCGCACGGCGCTGATCAGCCTGTGCGTGGCTGCGGGCATGGGCTCGGCAATGATTATCGAACGCGTGTGAGAGAGGCAAAAGTCATCATGACAACAGACATCATTCGCTATGCCGTCGATGCCGATGGCATTGCAACGCTCACGCTGGACTACCCCGGCAAGACCATGAACGTGATCGATCAGGCTTTCATGGACAGCATGGAGGACTGCATCGCCCGAATCAAGAGCGACGACAAGGTGCGCGGCGGCATCATTACATCGGGCAAGGATAGCTTTGTGGCCGGTGCGGACTTGCTGACCATGGAAGCCAATATGGATGCCATGGCCGAGTTGCCTGTCGAGGAGTTATTCGCATCCTGCGCATCGCTGTCCAAGCTGCTGCGCAAGCTTGAAACCTTGGGCAAGCCGATGGTGGCTGCCATCAATGGCATGGCACTGGGCGGCGGCTATGAGATTTGCATGTCCTGTCATTACCGGATTGCTGCAGATGCGCCGACTGTGATGGTGGGGCTGCCCGAAGCGCAAGTAGGTCTATTGCCCGCAGCTGGCGGCACGCAGCGCCTCCCGCGCATGATCGGCATTCTGGCGGCCATGCCACTGCTGATGGAAGGCAAGCAACTGCAGGCTGCCAAGGCCAAAGAGCTGGGTCTGGTCAATGAAGTGGTACCCGCTGAGCAACTGCTGCTGGCGGCACGCGACTGGCTGCTGGCCAATCCTGTGGCCGTGCAGCCTTGGGATGTGAAAGGTTTTCGCATTCCCGGCGGCGGCCCGCTGGATCCGCGCGTGGCACCTGCCTTTGTGGTGGGCAACACTATGCTGCAAGCTAAGACTTATCACAACATGCCTGCGCCGCTGGCTATTCAAAGCTGTCTTTACGAAGGCTGCCAGTTGCCCATAGACAAGGGCCTGCGCATTGAGAGTAAGTACATGGCCCAGCTGTCGCGCAGCCCGGTAGCGCGCGGCATGATTCGCACGCTGTTTGTTAATAAGACCAAGGCTGAAAAAGGCATGCACCGGCCCGCAGGTTTTGAGCCATTCAAATGCCGCAAGCTGGGCATGATTGGCGCGGGAATGATGGGCGCGGGCATTGCACTGGTAGCGGCACAGCGGGGCATTGATGTGGTGCTGATAGACCGCGAGCAGACGGCTGCCGACAAGGGCAAACAGTACGCTGAAAAAGCGCTGGCCAAGTTGGTGGACAAGGGCCGCCAGAGCCGCGAAAAAGCCGACGCCATTTTGGCGCGCATCACCCCCAGCACCGACTACGAATTGCTGCGCGATGCCGACATGGTGGTTGAAGCCGTGTTTGAAGACCGCGCCATTAAAGCCGAGGTCACGAAGAAACTGGATGCTGTGCTGCCCGCGACTTGCGTGCTGGCAAGCAACACCTCGGCCCTGCCCATCAGCTTGCTGGCGCAGGCCAGCGAGCGCCCTGATCGCTTTATCGGCCTGCATTTTTTCTCGCCCGCCGACAAGATGCCGCTGGTTGAAGTCATTCGCGGCAAGCAGACCTCTGACGCCACGCTGGCGCAGGCGCTGGACTTTGTGGCCCAGCTCAAAAAGACGCCCATCGTCGTCAACGACAAGCGCGGTTTTTTTACCAGCCGCTTTATTGGCGCCTTTGTGGATGACTCCATTGGCATGGTGGCCGAGGGCATTGCCCCCGCGCTGATCGAGAACTGTGCCAAACATGCGGGCATGCCCGTGGGGCCGCTGGGCATTACGGATGAGCTGTCGATCGATCTGGCCAAGCATGCGGGCGAGTCGCAGGCCAAGGAGTTCCCTGAGCAATACCAGCAGGGCCGCTCGGTTCCCATCATCAACCAACTGTTTGAGCTGGGGCGTCTGGGGCGCAAGGTGGGCAAAGGCTTTTATGACTATGACGAAAACGGCGGCAAGCGCATCTGGCCGGGTCTTGTAGAGCATTACCCGCTGAAAAGCCAGCAGCCAAGCGCGCATGACCTCAAGCAGCGCATTCTGTATGTGCAAGCCGTTGAGGGCGCGCGCGCCATGGAAGAGGGTGTGCTGCTGGCCCCGGCCGATGGAGATATTGGCTCGATTCTGGGTGTGGGTTTTCCGGCCTATACCGGCGGCCCATTCTGCTTTATCGATGGAATAGGTCTGCCCCAGTTTGTCGCGGAAGCCGACCGCCTGGCCGACCTGTTTGGCGAGCAACTGCGCCCTCCGCAGCTGCTGCGCGAGATGGCCGCCAAGGGCCTGACTTTCTACGGCAAGACGGCCAGAGCTTTTTTGAATGTTTGAAGGGTGGGCTGTGGCTCGCCCTTTTTCAGTCTGCGGGTCAATGCATTTAATAACTAAATCAATGGAGACAAGCCGTGGAAGAAAATTTTGACTACATCGTCATAGGCGCAGGCTCGGCGGGCGGAACACTGGCTGCGCGCTTGAGCGAATGCGGCAAGTACAAGGTCTTGCTGCTGGAAGGCGGGGCAAGCCACAAGGATCTTCTGGTCAACATGCCTTCAGGATGGGGTCAGATGATCAACAGCCCCAAGTACTCCTGGGGCCATGAAACGGAGCCTGAGCAATATGCAGCAGGCCGCCGCATCAGTTTGCCACGTGGCAAGCGTCTGGGCGGTTCATCGTCGATCAACGGCATGATTTATGTGCGCGGTGACAAGGCTGATTTCGACAGCTGGGCGGCATCAGGCGCCAAGGGCTGGAGCTATGCCGAATTGCAGCCGTATTTTGCCCGCACGGAAGACCAGCAAAGCGATGAGCAGGCCTTTGCCCAGCCCATGCATGGTCGGGGTGGGCCGCTGACAGCTAGCAATCTGCACCAACCGCACCCGGTATCTTTGGCCATGGTGAATGCCGCCATTCAGGCTGGCATGCCAGCCTGCAAGGACTTCAACAATGGCCACCCTGATGGTGCAGGCCTGTTTCAGGTCAACCTCAAGAAGGGTCAGCGCTCGTCGGTGGCCAAGAATGCCATTGAGCCTGCGATGCAGCGCAAGAATCTGGACGTGCGCATGCAGGTGCTGGTCACGCGTATCGGGCTGGAAGGCCAGCGTGCTACCACGGTGCACTGGAAAGACAAGGCCGGCGGCAGCCACAGTGCCAGAGCGCGACAGGAAATTGTGCTGTGCGCGGGCGCGCTGCAGTCGCCGCAACTGCTCATGCTCTCGGGTATTGGCCCGGCTGCACACTTGCGCGAGATGGGCATTGAGGTCAAGGTCGATCTGCCTGGCGTGGGCGCCAATTTGCAGGACCACGCAATCGTGCCCATGTCCTGGCGCATGAAGGCCGATACGCCCAGTCTGAACAAATCGCTGCGTGGCATGGGCATTGGGACTTCGCTGCTTAAATACCTGCTGACCAAGCAGGGTGCGATGGCCATGCCTGCATCCGAATTTGCGGCCTGGTTTAGCAGCGACCCAAGCCTACCCTACAACGATATCCAAATTCACGGCCTGCCCGTGACCGGCGATATCGAGGGCTATATGCAAAACGCCAAGAACTACCGCACCGAAGCCTTCCCCGGCATGACTATGGCGCCCTACCAGGTGCGCCCGTATTCGCGCGGCGAGCTTAAGCTCAAGAGCAACCAACCCGAGCAGTTGGGCAGCATTCGAATGAATTATCTGCAGGATGAACGCGACCGCAAAGCCCTGATTTACGGCGTGCGCATGTCCATGAAAATTGCCCAGCAACCCGCGCTGGCGATGCTGGTGGAGGCGCAGACCCGACCGGCACCGAAACTGCAAAGCGATGACGAGCTGCTGGACTGGATTTCCATGTACATGGGCTCGGGCCACCATGCCAGTGGCAGTTGCCGCATGGGCGACGCGTCGGATGCCATGACAGTGGTGACGCCGGATCTTAAGGTGCGTGGCGTGCAAGGCCTGCGTGTGGCAGATGCATCGGTCATGCCGCATCTGGTGTCCGGCAACACGAATGCGGCATCGGTGGTGATTGGTGACAAGGCGGCTGACATGGTTCTGGGTCTTGCACCCTTGCCCGCCTTTGCATCGGGCAGGCCTGTTGCATCGGCCATATCTGAAGCGCTGCAGTCGCCGCGTGTGGAGCAGGTTGCAGCCGTATGACAGGTACTGACTGCTATGACTATGTGATTGTGGGTGCAGGCTCAGCTGGCGGTACCTTGGCCGCCAGACTGACGGAGGACGGCCGGCACAGCGTATTGCTGCTGGAGGCTGGCGACAGTGCGCACCGTTCCATGTTCGTCACCATGCCTGCGGGCTGGGCGGCAACCACGTACAACCCGCGCTATTCTTGGATGCACGAGACCGAGCCTGAAATCTACGCGGGCGGGCGCCGGCTGATGATGCCGCGCGGCAAATTGGTGGGCGGCTCTTCGTCGATCAACGGCATGATTTACATCCGTGGTCATCGTCAGGATTACGACGACTGGGCCGCAGCGGGTGCCACGGGCTGGTCATGGAAGGAGATGCTGCCGTATTTTGTCGCGACCGAGGACCAGCAGCATCTGGGGGGAGAGCTGCATGGCAAGGGCGGCGTTCTGCCGGCCTACGATCTGCCACAGCCGCATCCCACCACGCTGGCGTTGATGGACGCTGCAGTGCAGTCAGGTCTGGCGCGTGTGAACGACTTCAACGACGGCAGGGCCGAAGGCGTGGGCCTGTTTCAGTTCAATATTCGCAATGGTCAGCGCTCCTCGGTGGCGCACAACGCCATTGAGCCTGCACTTTCACGCAAGAACTTTAGCTTGCAGCCGCGTTGCGCGGTGCAGCGCATCGTGTTCGAAGGGCTGCGCGCCATCGGTGTGGAGTATCGCGATCACAGCGGGGGTCTCCATCAGGTACGTGCCAACAAGGAGGTGCTGCTGTGCGCCGGCGCCATACAGTCGCCGCAGTTGCTCATGGTCTCAGGCATAGGGCCGGCATCGCATCTGCAGCAGATGGGCATACCGGTGCTCAGCCATGTGCCCGGGGTGGGCGAGAACCTCCAGGATCACTGCACTGCGCCCCTGTCGTGGAAGCTGCGCAGCGCCAGCCACAGCATGAACCAGTCGTTTGTCGGTATGCGCATGCTGAGCTCGCTGCTGCGCTATGGCTTGGCTCGCAAAGGGCCGCTGACCACGCCACCGGCTGAGTTCGGCATGTATCTGAAGACCGATCCAGCACTGCCTTATCAAGATGTGCAGGTCTTTGGCTTGCCCATGAGTGCGGACCCGGCCAGTCGCCAGCACTCCAGTCAAGCCATGAAGCCCGATGCCTTTGGTGGCATGACGATGGCACCCTACCAGGTGCGCCCGTATTCGCGCGGCAGCATTCGCCTCAAGTCGCCCAAGGTGGCCGATCACCCGGCGATCCAGATGAACTATCTGCACGATGAGCGTGATCGCCAGACCTTGATTCATGCGCTGCGCTTGCTGCGTGATATGTGCCAACAGCCCAGCCTGGCTGCACTGATTGAGGCGCAAGTGCAACCGGGCAAAGACGTGCAGACGGATGCGCAGTGGCTGGACTGGATTGCCCCGAATCTGGCCACGGGTTATCACCCTGTGGGCACGTGCCGCATGGGGGCAGAGGGCGACGAGATGGCGGTTTGCTCGCCTGACTTGAAGGTCAAGGGTGTGCAAGGTCTGCGAGTGATTGATGCATCCCTCATGCCCAATCTGGTATGTGGTAACACCAATGCAGCAGCGGTTGCGATAGGCGCCAAAGGGGCTGACTTGGTCATGGGCCGCAAAGCCCTGTCTGAGGTGACTGAGTAATGGCGTGTATGAGATTTGGAACGGAGAGTGGCGACCATGAATTTTGATTTCAGCGATGACCAGAATGTCTTGCGTACGGAGATTCGCAAATTTCTGACAAAGGAATCCCCACTGACGCAGGCGCGTGCACTGCTAGAAGGTGAAGGCAGTTACGCGCAAGGCGTGTGGAGCGGTATGGCGCAGCTGGGTGTGACGGCGCTCATGCTGCCCGAAGACTGCGGCGGCATTGGTCTGGGTGCCATGGAGATGTGCGTGGTGGCCGAAGAAGTGGGCCGCCAGCTCAGCCCCGTGCCACTGGCGTCCACCATGTATCTGGCTGTGCAGGCTTTTTTGCTATCGACGCAAGAGCAGTCACCGCAACGTCAGAAATGGCTGCAGCCTGTTTCGGGTGGAAGCATTGGCTGTCTGGCCGCGCCCACCGATGGTCAAAAACCACTGGCCGATTTGCCGGTGTTTGATGGCAGGGCGCTCAAGGGCGAATGCCCGTTGGTGGCAGACGGCATGGCCGCGCAATGGGGTGTGGCACTGGCGCGCAATGCCGCTGGCGCTGATGTACTGGTGGCCTTCAATTTTGATGCCTCTGTGCAGCGCAAGGCGCTGAAAACGCTAGACCCCTCCAAGCCTTATGCATCGCTGAGTTTTGACTGCACCGCTGCCGAGCAGCTCGATGGTGCAGCCAGCGCCGCACAGGTGCTGGAGCGCGTGCGTAATCGCGCAGCCGTGATGCTTGCGTTTGAACAATTGGGGGCTGCTGATGCCGCGCTGGAGATGGCCAGCGCTTACGCCAAGGAGCGCAAGGCGTTTGGCCGCCCCATTGGTGTCTATCAGGGTATCAAGCACAAGCTGGCTAACCTCTACACCAACAACCAGCTGGCACGTGCCCACTGCTACTACGGCGCATGGGCGCTGACGGCAGATATGGCGCAGACCGCTGGTTCACCAGATCTGCCCGCCGCCGCTGCTGCAGCTCGCGTGAGTGCGACGCAGGCATTTTCGGATGCGGCGCAGGAGAATCTGCACACCCACGGCGGCATGGGCTACACATGGGAGCTGGACTGTCATCTGTTCTACCGCCGTGCGCGCCAGCAGTCGGTTGAACTTGGCAATGTGCACGCATGGCGTGAGCAGGTCGCAGTTGAGCTGCAAAAGCGTGTGGATGCGCCACAAGAAATTGTTGCAGCGACAAGTGCAGTGCAAAGCACGGGACAGGACAGCCAGTCCATGGACTTTGAGGACACGCCCGAGGAAGCCGCCTTTCGCGCCGAGTGCCGTGCATGGCTGCAGGCCCATGCTGACCCCAAAGCCAGTGCCGATGATTATTTTGGCCGGGGCATGAGCGCCGAGCAGCGCATGGATGCGGCCCGTGCATGGCAGGGCAAGCGGGCTGCAGGCGGCTTTGGCGCCATCACCTGGCCCAAGGCGCTGGGCGGCCGTGGCGGCACGCCCATGCAAGAGCTGATCTGGCGTCAAGAAGAGGGCAAGGTCAAAGTACCTACCGGCATGTTCAACGTGAGTTTGGGCATGGTGTTGCCTTCGGTCATGGCCCACGCCAGCCCTGAAGTATTGGCTAAGCATGTGGCGCCTGCGCTGGGCGGCAAAAACCTCTGGTGCCAGCTGCTCAGTGAGCCCGGTGCGGGCTCTGACCTGGGCATGGTGCGCACCCGCGCTGAGCACGCCACCGATGGCCGCGAGGGTTGGCTCATCAACGGCCAGAAAGTTTGGACATCGCTTGCGCAGTTTGCCCAGTGGGGGCTGGTGCTGACGCGTACCAACCCGCAGGTGTCCAAGTTTGAAGGGCTGACGACTTTCTTTCTCGATATGAAGTCGCCCGGCATCACCGTTCGCCCTATCCGTCAGGCCGGGGGCGAGTCGGAATTCAACGAAGTCTTCTTCGAAAACGTATTTGTGCCCGACAGCCAGATGGTGGGTAAATTGGGCGCTGGCTGGAAGGTCACGCTGACGGGACTGATGGCCGAGCGTCTGGCGATTGGCGGTGTCATGCCGGCTGATTTGTGGCGCACCACAGCGGGTCTGCTTGCGGACTACGGGTTTGAAGGCAAGCCTGCGCTGCAGGATGGCCGTATGCGTGAACGCTGGGCCGATCTGTACCTGAAAGAGCAGGCACTGTGGTTGCTGCAATGCCGCGCGCTGACCGCCTTGAGCAAAGGTCGCCAGCCTGGCCCCGAAATGAGCGGCGCCAAAAACGTGGCTGCGGCTGCGCTGCAGGCTTTCAGCTACTTCGTCATCGACTTGCTGGGCCAGCGCGGCGTGCTGGCGGCCAGTGAGCTGGGCGAGCGCTTTGCCATGGTCGAGCGCCTGTGGTTCGGCTCTGCGGGTATGCGCATCGCGGGCGGTACTGATGAGGTGGTGCTCAACAGCATTGGTGAACGCGTGCTGGGTCTGCCCCCTGAGACTCGCGCCGACAAGGATGTGCCTTTTAGCGAACTGGTGGCGTAGAGACGGCTGCTTTGTAGCGCGTACGAATTTTCATCGATGAGCCGCAACGGAGATTGCGGATTTTCAGGAGACAGGAAATGAGTGCATCTGCTGCGGCCACTGTGCCGCTAAACGTGGCGCCAAACGTGCCGCAAAACGAGGCGACGAAGGTTGCCCCTGTTAGCAACGTGACGGGCTGGCGCCGTCATTACTTGTTGTTTGTGCTGCTGCTCGTCTATGGCATGAGCATGATTGACCGCCAGATCATGGGTGTGTTGATTGAGCCTATCAAGAAAGAGATGGGCGTCTCGGACAGTGCTATGGGCTTGCTCACCGGCTTGGCCTTTGCGCTTTTTTATAGCATTTTGGCCGTACCCTTTGGCCGCTATGCCGACCGCACCAACCGTCGCAACCTGATTGCGTGGTGCTGCGGCGGCTGGAGCATTGCCACGGGCCTGTGCGGCATGGCCGTGGGCTTTTGGAGTCTGACAGCCGCCCGCGTAGGCGTAGCGGTGGGAGAGGCAGGCAGCACGGCAGCATCAACCACCATGATTGCCGACGTGTACCCGCCAGAGCAGCGCAGCCGCGCCATGAGCGTGTTCAGTCTGGGCCCGCATCTGGGCTCGCTGATCGGGCTCGGTGTAGGTGCGTGGATTGCCCAGCACTACGGCTGGCGTGCCGCATTTTTGTGGCTGGCCTTGCCCGGTGTGCTGATCGCGCTGGTGCTGCGCCTGACTTGCCGTGAGCCCCTGCGCGGCGCCCAGGAGGCATTGGACAAGCGGGTTGCAAGCCATGCCGCAGCCGAGAAATTCTCGGATGTGATGAGCGCATTGCGCCGTAACAAAGCCTTTGTGGGAATTGGCCTTGCAGGCATGGTGATGGCGTTTTCAGGTTATGCCATTGGTATGTGGACCACCGCATTTCTGGTGCGCTCTCACGGCCTGCAGCTCAAGGATGCCGGGGCCATCATGGGTTTTATTGGAGGGCCGGGCGCGATCTTTGGTGCCTTGCTCAGTGGTTGGTTGACCGATGTGATGGCTAAGCGCGATGTGCGCTGGCAGATTGGCATTCCGTTGCTGGCAACACTGATCTCGATTCCGCTGGGGCTGGCGTTCTACCTGAATGATTCCCCCGAGAAGTGGGTGGTAGCGGGTCTGCAGATTCCGCATGCGGTTTTCTGGTACGGCCTGTTTGCGGTGTTTGCCAGCTTCTGGGCGGCTCCTGCTTTTGCGGCGCTGGCCAATGTGATTGCATCGTCGAGTCTGGCCACATCGCTGTCCATCTACAACTTGCTGCTGACAGCGGTGGGAGGCGGTTTGGGCCCGCTGACTGTGGGTCTGCTCAGCGATGCTTTTATGACTCGCGCTGGCAATGAATCGCTGCGCTGGGCTCTGGTATCCATGCTGGCTTTTTATGTGCTGGGGGCACTGGCCTATGCCTGGAGCATCAAACCTTACGCGCACCAGATGGCTGCAAAAAAGATAGCTTCTAGCCCATATTGATAAAGCACTTGAGCGTTATTTGACGCATGAAGGTGCGGCTTGCAACCAAGGAAAGATTCTGCAGGGCAACACTCGCTTATCGGCCAATATCAGCGCCCGCAAGTTTGGGTTTTTGCTCTCAGGGTCTGTCCTCAGTTCAAGTGGACGATGAATACAGTCGGTGCCCGCTAGACGATGGCGCAGTCGCCGGGCATGCCGCTACACATCGGATTTGAAACAATAAGAAAGACGGAGACAAAGACATGAAACGGACTTTCAATCTGGCAGATATTTTTGAGCTGGTGGTGCAGGCCGTGCCTGAGCGCATTGCCTTTGGATGTGGCGATCACAAGCTCACATTCAGGCAGCTCAACGATCGGGCGAACAAGCTGGGCAACGCTCTGCGTGCGCGCGGTATTGGCCGTGGCGATAACGTTGGCATTCAGCTCTACAACTGTGCGCAATACCTGGAGGCATTTTTTGCTTGCAGCAAAATTGGTGCGATTGCCGTGAACGTGAATTACCGCTATGTGACCGATGAGCTGCAAAGTCTTTTCAACAGCCTTGACCTGCGCGCTTTGGTCTATGGCGCAGACTTTGATGCGATGGTGCTAGAAGTAATTCCACAGGTGCCCACAATGCGGCTGGCGCTGCGGGTGGGCGAGGCTCGTGATGGCTTGCCAAAATTGGTGAAAAGCTATGAGCAAGTGCTGGCTGAAGGCGATGCAGAACTGAGCGACACGGACCGCAGCGATGAAGATATCTTCATGCTTTGCACGGGTGGAACAACGGGTCTACCCAAGGGAGTGATGTGGCCGCACAAGGCGCTGTTCATGGGGGCGCTGGGCGGTGGTGGTTATTACTTCCGTCGCCCGCCCATTGATGCACCAGAAGATTTGTTGCAACTGGTGCCCAATAGCCCGGCTCTTGCTTACTTGGCCGCGGCGCCGCTGATGCATGGTGCGGCCATGTGGTCCACGTTGATCAGCTTGTTCTCAGGCCATCCTGTGTATGTGAATGACCGCAAGAGTTTTGATCCGGCTCATATGCTGGATTTGATCGAGCGTCACAACATCAACGTGATGGCCGTGGTGGGCGATGCGATGGCGCAGCCCATTGTCCAGACGCTGGAGAGCAACCCCGGCAGATGGCCGCTGAAGTCGCTGATGATTTTTGGCAATGGCGGTGCGGTGTTCTCGCGCCATCTGCAGGAGCGTTTGCTGGTGCAGGTGCCGCATCTGATGCTCAACAACGGCATGGCCAGTTCTGAGTCTGGCGTGCTGGGTGGCGGTGAGAAAACACCCGAGGGCGAAGGCTTGATGCGCATCGTCCCACGTCCGGATTTGAGTGTGATTTCTGAAGACCTGCGGATTCTCACTCAGCCTGGAGACGAAGGCATTCTTGCGCGCCGTGGCCACACGCCACTGGGCTACTACGGCGACCCCAAAAAGACCGCTGAGACTTTTGTGTCCATCGACGGCAGCCGCTGGGTGCTGACGGGAGACCGTGCACGCATCGATGCAGCGGGGGACTATGTCGTGCTCGGCCGTGGTTCGCAGTGCATCAACACGGGTGGGGAAAAAGTCTACCCAGAAGAGGTCGAGGAAGCTGCTCGCCGCTGCAAGGCTGTGCAGGACGTGATGGTGGTGGGCATACCTGATGAGCGCTGGGGCAGCAAGGTGGCTGCGGTGGTGCAAGTGCAACCTGGTCAAGAATTTGATCTTCAGGAGTTTGAGCAGGTGTGCCGCGCCAATTTGTCGGGCTACAAAGTACCGCGTGCCGTCTATGTGGCCGCTGAGGTCAAACGCAGCCCTGCAGGGAAGGCAGATTACCGCTGGGCCAAGGCTTATGCGGCAGAGCATGAGCCGCTGAGCGCCGTAGTGGTCTGAGCCCGCAAGAAGAACCGTTCCAAACAGTAGAGAGATACCCTGTTCGTCGCGCCTGACGACGGGATTTAAAGGAGGCTCCGGCCTCCTTCTTTTTTAATGGGGTGCTTTGCATAGCACGCCATGCTCTTGCCATTGCCGCGGGACGGCGTGCCACAGCAACCAGTCCGCAGCCAGCAGGCCTGAAGCTAGATAAGGGGCATACGTGAGTGAATGTGAAAATCGTGGCTGTGAATTTTCCCAGGCCACTTAATTGCTGACCGCTGACCGCTGACCGCTGACCGCTGAGTATGAAAAAACGGCCCACTCGGGGCCGTTGTTCAAAACATGGCCTTCTAGACGGTCAGATCGCTGCGGCGTACCAGTTTGCCAGGCAAGGCATGGGTTGCCACACCGTCCCGATATGTAATTTCGCCGGACTTGAGGGTAAAACGATAGCCTTCGGCACCTTGCAGAAAGCGCTTGCCACCGGCAGGCAGGTCTCTGACGATTTGAGGTGGCAGGATTTTGAGTGCCTGCAGATCAATGATGTTGATATCTGCCAGCTTGCCAAGCTCCAGCGTGCCCCGGTCGGCAAAGCCGTAGAGCGCGGCAGGGCGCTGGGTGAGCAGCTGAATAGCTTCCTCGATTTTGAACAGACCGCGATTGCGAACCCATTCCGTCAGCAAAAAGGTGGTGGCGCTACCGTCGCAGATGGTGCCCACATGGGCGCCACCATCGCCGAGTGCCGGAACCGTATGGGGGTGCTTGAGCAACTCATGCAGTGCCCCGCAATCGTTGCCGATGTAGTTGGCCATGGGCAGGTACACCAACGCTTGTCCATGCTGGCCGAGCATGAAGTCGTACATCCATTCGAGGGGCGAAACATTAGCAGCATCCGCCAGGGCCTGCACCGATGATTCTGGTCCGGGCAGATAGTTGGGCTCTGACTCGCGCCAAGGGTACATGCCGGCGTAGTTGTGGCCAAAGTACTCCATGAACAGGTGAGGGTTGCGATCGGGCTCGGTGAGGATGGCGTGCCGGGTGGCTGGTTCTGCCAGCGTTTTGATGCGTTCTGTGGGTGGCAAGGTGGCCAGAGCCTCATAGCTGGGCTTGCAGGAGAAGGGGTTGAGGCTGCACTCAAAGCCCATGAGCACACCCACGGGCCGGTTCAGCACCTGGCCGGTGATGCGTTGCCCATCCGCATTAGCCTTGGCAATGTGCTGCAACAAGGTTCGGTGAAGCTGGGGTTTGTGGGGGTACTGAATGACGCTGAGGGTGCTGGCACATCCCGTAGCCTGGCTGACGCGGGTCAGGATGCTGAATTCTTCTTCGGTATTGTCGAAGTCCGAAATCATCTGAAACACGCTGTTGGGATGATCCTTGAGCGAGAGGCCCAGTTGCAGCAATTCCTCGCTGGCGGCCTGGTACATGGGTGTGAAATCACCCGATTTGGAGCGGTGCGCCATGGTGCGTGAGGTGGAAAGCCCCACCGCTCCAGCGGCCAGGCCCTGCCGCACCAGTTGTTGCATGGCTTGCAGGTCCGCGGCCGTCGCCTGTTCACGGCGCACGGCGCGTTTCCCCATGGCATAGACACGCAAGGGGCCGTGGGGCAGCAGGGCCGCAATATCGATGTCATAGCAGCGCTGATCCAGCGCTTGCAGGTATTGCGGAAAACTTTCCCATGTCCACGGCAGCCCTTCATGCAAGGCTGTGTCGGGAATGTCCTCCACTCCTTCCATCAGTGCAATCAATGTGTTGCGGTCTTCGGGGCGGCAGGGGGCAAAGCCCACGCCGCAATTACCCATGACTGCCGTAGTTACGCCTTGCTGAGAGGTGGGCCACAGGCGCTCATCCCAGGTGGCTTGCCCATCAAAGTGCGTGTGCACATCCACAAACCCGGGGGTTACAAGCAGGCCTGTGGCGTCAATTTCAGTGCTTGCCGTGCCTGTCAGGTGGCTGCCTATGGCTGCGATGCGGCCATTGTTGATGGCAATGTCTGCGCAGTAGGGCGCTTGGCCGGTTCCATCGACCACGCTGCCATGGCGTATGAGTACTTCAAAGTGCGGCATGTTCTGTCTCCTCATGTTTTTCGGGGGCTGCTGGTGCAGTCTTGTGACATTAGGAAGGGGTGAGGCACTTGGGCATATAGGGTCAGTGAGTCGTCCATTAAGACGATGTGGTGCAAGGGGCAGGCAACCACGATGCGTAAGGCTGCTTCATTGATGGAGACAAGGAGGTGGCCACACTCTCACCCTGCGGTACAAGCCTGCTTTGACAGGTACAGGGCTTCATCCAGACGTCATTGAAAAGGACGACGGCGTGTCTATGAGAAATGCTTCAACTACAGAGAAAAAACCGTGCGTGGCCATCGTGGGGGCCGGTACCAGCGGGGTGGTCTGCGCCAAGGTGCTGAGCCAGCAAGGGCTTGATGTCGTGGTGTTCGAAAAAGGCAGTCAGTTGGGAGGACTCTGGCGCTTTGGCAACGACAACGGCATGAGTTCCATCTACCGCTCATTGCATATCAACACCAGCAAACGGATGATGCAGCTGTCGGACTTCCCGATGCCTGCACATATTGCCGAGTACCCGAGCCACACAGAGATCATTGAATACTTTGAGTCCTATGCAGAGGCATTCAATGTGCGTGCGCTGATTCGCTTCAACACTGAAGTGCTTCACATCAGCAAGGTATCTCAGGGGCAGTGGCTGATGAAGATCTGCCAGCCGGACGGGCAGGTTGAGGTGCAGGAGTTTGAGCATGTGGTGATTGCTAATGGCCACCACTGGAATCCTCGCATGGTGAAGTTTCCGGGGCATTTCAATGGCCAGCAATTCCACGCCCATCACTATGTGGATATCAAGTCGCCCGTGAATATGGCCGGCAAGCGCGTGGTGGTGATCGGCGCAGGCAACTCTGCCATGGACATTGCCAGTGAGCTGGGTCAGGCGCTGCGCATGGATATGTCCACGCCAGCCGACCAGGTGACGGGTCCGGTCAAAGTCATTTTGTCGCAGCGCTCCGGTGTCTGGATTGCGCCCAAGGTGCTGGGCAATATTGCACAAGACAGCAAAGTCCGTCACCCCATGACGCGCCCCGGGTTGATGGAGAAATTGCGCCGGCGCTATGTGCCGCGTGCCTTGCGCACCAAGGCATACAACCTGATTGCCGAGCATTTGATTCGCAGCGTGGCAGGAGATCCTTCACGCGTTGGGCTCAAGCAACCGGTAGAGCCGTACTCCTATCGCCATGGCACGATTTCTCAGGACATTCACTCGCGTCTGATTCATGGCGATATTGTTCCCAAAGGCAATATCACCGAGTTGCGCGGCGACACGGTGGTCTTTGAGGATGGCAGTCAAGAGCGTGTCGATGTGCTGGTGCACTGCAGTGGCTATCGCATCACGTTTCCGTTTTTCGATGCGAATTTCATCAGTGCCCCGAACAACGATATAGCGCTGTGGCAGCGCATGGTGTTGCCACAGCATCAGGGGCTTTACTTCGTGGGCTTGGTGCAACCCAAGTGCTCCATGATGCCTGTGGCTGAGCTGCAGTCCAGCTTTTTAGCCGACGCCATTTTGGGGCGAATTGCGTTGCCGAATCCTGAGACCATGGAACGCGAAATGCACCAGGCCTATGAAGCGGCGAAGTCCGGCTTTACACGTTCGGAAAGTCACACCATCCAGATCGATTGTGAAGAGTACAGCCACGATCTTTTTGCGCAGTGGGAGCAGTGCCTGCGACTTCAGAAAAAAGCGGCTTAGCGAAATCTGCTCAGGCGTTGAGCAATGCACAAGCAAGAAAACAATGACAGAAAAAAATCATCAAAACAAATCGAGAGTGTATGTGCTGGCATTGCTGACGGCCCTGTCTGCCATGACGTTCATGGACCGGCAGATTCTGGCGGTGCTGTTGCAGCCTATCAAACAGGAGTTTGGCTTTTCAGATCTGCAGATTGGCCTGATTACCGGCCTTGGCTTTGCGCTGACCTTTGGCGCGCTGGGCATTCCTCTGGGGCGCCTAGCTGACCGACGCGAGCGTCGTGGCCTGATTGCCTGGTGCCGAGGCATTGGCGGCTGTATTGCAGCCTTGGGAGCGCTGGCGACTGGGGCAGGGGGCTTGGCGGCTTCTCGTGCAGGCGCTGCGCTGGGCGATGCGGGAGGTGGGGCGGCATCCATGTCTATTCTTGCCGATCTGTATGCGCCGACGGAGCGCTCGCGCGCCATGAGTGTGTTTGGCGTTGGCGGAGCTGTCGGGGCATTG
Organism: Comamonas sp. Y33R10-2; assembly: GCF_019355935.1. Lineage (NCBI taxonomy): Bacteria > Pseudomonadati > Pseudomonadota > Betaproteobacteria > Burkholderiales > Comamonadaceae > Comamonas > Comamonas sp. Y33R10-2. The sequence goes on along the minus strand of NZ_CP079925.1, from coordinate 2,321,089 downwards.
CTGGCGCTGCTGCTGGGGCCGCTGTTTGCGCAGTGGTGGGGCTGGCGGGTGACGATGGTCATCATCGGTGTGGCGATTGTGCTGCTGTCGCTGATCTTGCGCTTGACGGTGCAAGAACCTGTGCGAGCACTGACTCAGGCCGCTATGACTCAGGCGGTTGCCAGCCATGCGAGCGCAGTTGCCAAACCAGCGCAATCTGCCGTGAAATTAATATGGAATGAGCCTGTAACGCGCTTTCTGATTATGGGTGCTGCTTGCGCTTTGATAGCAGGCTTGTCGATAGGTTCGTGGAATGTGGCGCTGCTGGCGCGGCGCTTTGACTTGAGTCTCAAGCAGGCGGGTGGTATCTCTGCTGTGGCTGCATTTTTGTCGGTGGCGGGCAGTCTTTTTTCGGGCTGGCTGACGGACAGATTGGCCCGAGGCGATGTGCGCTGGCAGATTCGCATTCCCGTCATCGGCGTGGGCTTGGCTGCGCTTTTTGGGCTGGCTTACCTGCTGGTGAGCGATGAATTGTTTTCGCTCTCTTTAGCCTGCATGTTGATTTACTCATTTTTTACGGCTTGGTGGGCACCTGCAACCTATGCCGCGCTGAGCTTGGTGGTGCCTGCACAGCGCCGTGCCACGGCCAGTGCCATGGTGCTGATGGCGGGTGCTTTGCTGGGCAATGGTGTGGGGCCGATTGCTGCGGGCTGGCTCAGCGATGTGCTCAATACGGTCTGGCAAGGTCAGGGCTTGCGCTATGCAATGGTGGTGATGATGTGCATGCTGTTGCCGGGGCTGTGGGCTTTTGCGCAGGCGCTGGCGCACTACCCCAAGGCTTATCGTCAGGCGCATTCTTCAGCGGCTGTACCTGCCTGAAATGGTTGAAAAAATGATGCAAGAAGAAAACCAACCCACGGTGTGGAAGATGATTTATCTGGCCCGGCGCAACCCGGCGCTGGCGGCCGCAGACTTCCCGCAGGCTTGGCGCGAGCATTCAGCGCTGGGTCGGCAATGCAAGAGCGTGGGCCAGCGCGTCAAGGCGGTGGCTCAGTGCTCGCGCCAGTTGCAAGCGAATGCATTGGCACTCAGTAGCGACTATGACGGCGTCAATCTGATGGTGCTGGCAGAGAGAGAGGCCGGTGCCGCTATCTGGGACGACCCGGAAACGCTGGCCATCATGCGCCCCGACGAGCCGCGTGTGTTTGCTGACTATGTGCGCAACTTCTCGGTGCTGTGCCGCCAGCAGGTGCTGTATGACAGTTTGGCTGCTGGTGCATCGGCTGCTGCGCTGCCGCAAAAAGAGCAAGTCATGTTGATTGGTTTTTTACAGCGCAGCGATGAGTGGCAAGGCGCTCCAATGAGTTTTGAGCAGTGCCCGCCGAAGTGGAAAAGTGGTGGGCTCAATCAGGCCAGCCGGATTGTCTGCAACACGCTTGATGAGAAAGCGCCAGCCGGCTATGGCTACCGCTATATCGTCGAGTGGTGGTTTGACTCGGTGGAGTTGGCTCTTAGTGCAGCGCATAACCTTGATGTTTCAGCGGCTGCGCAGTCTGGTGAGTTTGGTTGGGGCGTGCATCAGTTCATATTGACAGAAGTGACACACGCCAGACCCTGAGGTCTTCTCTTAGTCATTGAGGAAAAAAGGCCCATGCAATTTGCATGGGCCTTTTAAATGGGCTTTTTACCTTGGAATGACTCTGCGATCAGGCAGCGGCTTCTTCAGTGTCTGGAGTGTAGGCAACCATACCGCGAGGGATGTACTTGCCTTCGCACTGGTCCAGATACTCTGCAGCCTTGGCGCGCGGGTTGTAGAACTGCTTGTACCAGATACGGGCCTTGAGGAAGGCGCCGTCGCTAGGGATGAACAGCGGGTTCAGGCAAGGTGCTTTTTGCGACCAGACTTCAAAGTCTTGTGCAAAGGCCATACGGCTGGCTTCTTGGAACTGCTTGGCAGCAACCACGTCCGCTTTACCAGGCAGGCCGCCATGCATGGTCTTGACCAGCAGGTTGTGCCAGACCTTGATCTTGCCGTCCTCGATGGGGGTGTGCATGATCATCATGAACGAATTGAACATGCCGCTGACCTTGGAGACCAAAATGGCTGGGCCGTGGTACCAAGTGTCGGTGTGCAGCATGTCGCTGGCGCCGCCTTCGCCCACCAGTGTGCGGTGGCCGCCACACTGGCGCTGAATGGCGTTGTGGCCCTTGAATTCGTTTTCAAAGCGTTCCACGGTAGAGCCGTGAATGGGGCTCAGGTGACCGTAGTCGGCAATGTTGTCCACGACTTCCATAGGGTGCTGGTTCAGCTCGCCCAGATAGTCCCAGTCGCCGTTGGTATAGGTTTCATCGAACCAGTCACCAAACACGGGCAGGTCGTAATCGGGGGCGCCACCTTCGGGGTCAAACCAAGCCCAGATCGCGCCGTATTGTTCGACCACGGTCCAGCTCTTGACGGCCGCAGCCGCTGGGATGGCACCGTCGTGATAGGGGATGTCGTTGCACTTGCCGTCCGCGCCAAAGCGCCAGCCGTGGTAAGGGCAGCGAATGCCATCATCTTCAACGTTGCTGCCACCGCCATCGATCACCACGTAGCTTGTGGTGTTGGGCGCAGCCAGATGGGTCTTCATGTGGGGGCAGTAGGCATCCAGAAGAATGACCTTGCCGCTTTCGCGACCGCGGTACAGCGCGAAATCTTGGCCAAAAAAGCGCACAGCCACAGGTTTGTGGGTGTTGAGCGCCTTGGCATCAGAAATCATGAACCAGCCACGTGGGTAGGTAAATTCACCGAGGCGGTAGTCCTTCGTGGTTGCCATTGCAGAAGTCTCCATATTTTGTTTTGGACACTTCATCTTCGTGCGGCAGGCGGCTGCGCGCATACTCTGTTTGGACGAGTGTATGCGCGACCTTGATCTGGCGCAAACCGCTCAGGGTTTGCGCTAGGGTCGATGTTTGCGCTTGCTTTCGATAAACCTAAGCGGCTACGGCCACGCGCTCTTTGTACAGCGGCTGCAAGTCAATTAGGGTGTAGGCCTTGGCAAGGGGCAACGCGTCTTCTTCTGTGCCCAGCCAGAACAAAGCAGCGGCAATCTCTTGTGGGGTGGATGCTCCATAGCGCTGGGCTAGCACACCATCGTCACCCAGAGTTGCCTTGACGGCTTCGGTGGTCACCACACCGGGGTTGACGCTGAAGGCGCGTACGCCCTGCGTTTTGTATTCAGTGTTGATGCAACCAGCTAGGCGCGCAATCGCAGCTTTGGATGCGCCATAGGCAAAGCCCCAGCCGCCTTTGTCTGCCGGCACAGGCGGGTTGAACTGGCCTGCAGCCGAGCTGACGTTGATGATGCGACCACCGCCTTGCGCCACCATGCTGGGCAGCAGGCGCTGCGCCAGCTGGAAGGGAGCAATCACATTGCCCAGCATTGAGCGCTCAAGCGATGCGCTGCTGATGTCGGGGATCAGGTCGTTGACTTCACGGTTTTGATAGACGGCGTTGTTGATCAGCAAATCCACGCGGCCAAAGCGCGCCAGCACAGCATCGGCGGCCTTGTCGAGGCTGCCCAGATCCATCAGATCCATGACATGGGAGAACACCTCGCCGCCAGCGGCTTCAATCGCCGCGGCGGTGGATTGCAGGCTGCCTGAAAGCAGTTGACCATTGGGCAGGCGCAGCTGATTTTCTAGTTGCGCACCTTCGGCAAGCGTACGAGCAGTGATGGCGACGCGCCAGCCCTTGCTGGCAAAGAATACGGCAGTGGCTGCACCAATGCCGCGGCTAGCACCGGTGATGAGGACGACGGGTTGAGTCATAAAAAAGTCTCCGAATTCTTGTTATGTAGCTGCTGACTGAAGTTGCTGCAGGCGTTGCTTGTAAGGGTTGATCGCCAAAGCAAAGAACAGCACGGTAAGGATGAGGATAGATACCACACTCATCAATGCCCAGCGCAGGCCTTCTGCGCCATGAGACTGAGAAAAGTAATCTGACAGCATTCCGGTGACCAATGGGCCTAGGCCCACCCCCAGCAATGTCATAAACAAATTGAGCAGGGCGGCAGCTACGCTGCGCTCTTTAGCCGTCACCATCTGACTGATGGCGCTGTATGAAAGCGTGGCAAACCAGCTGGCAAAAAATCCAAACACCAGTGCAAAGGCCATGGCGTAAGGCACTTTGATACCAGCGACTGTCCAGAAGTCGGATACAGGCCAGAAAAACACGGCGATACCCGCAGGCACGGCGCAGAAAGTGCCAATGGCGGCCAGGCGCAGCTGCCAGCGAGCATCGCGCTGAGTCAGTTTGTCGGAGAGCCAGCCGCAGAACATAGCGCCAAAGACCGCGCCCAAGCCGCTGGCCAGGCCAAACACCAAACCCGCATGAGAAATGCTCATGCCGTGAATGCGCATGAAAAAGCTGGGAGCCCAAACACCATAGCCATAACCGGCAATCCCGGCTGCACCGCAAGCCAAGCAGATATTGCGCAGCGGCGCCATGCTCAGCAGGCGTTTGACTTGCCGCATCATGGATTCGCGTGGCTCTGTGCTTTTTTCAGCTGTTTTGGCAGCTTGCGCTTCATAAGCACCGCGCACAGGTTCTTTGACGAAAAAATACACCAGCAGCGCAAGAATGACACCCGGAATGCCAAAGGCCAAAAATACCGAGCGCCAGCCGTAGTACTGCGCCACCATGCCGCCAATCACCAAGCCCAGCAGCGTGCCCAAGTTAGGGCCCATCATGAACAAGCTGATGGCAAACGAGCGCATCTTGGGTGGATACAGATCGGAGACGATGGAGATGGACGGCGCCATGCCGCCAGCCTCACCCACAGCCACGCTCATGCGTGCCACCAGCATGTGCCAGTATTGGGTAGCAAAGCCGCAGGCCGCGGTTGCAAGACTCCAAACACCGCAGCACACAGCCACGATGTTGCGGCGATTTTTTGTATCAGCTATGCGCCCTACAGGAACGCCCAGCACCGCATAAATCAGGCCAAAGGCCAAACCTGTAAGCAGGCCCATTTCCGTATCTGAAGCACCAAACTCCTGCTTGATGGGCTCCAGCAAAATAGAGAGCACCTGGCGGTCAATGAAAGAGAAAATATAGACCAAAGCCAGTAACGCAAGACTCATGTGAGTGCGCCAAGTGACGGGGGGGGCGTGGTTTGAGGGGTGTGCATGCGCTGCATCGTGCGGGCGGCTCGGCGTTGTGCCATCGTCTTTTCGGACGACGACCGGGAAATCCTGAGGTCTGAGCATGTAAGCCTTGAAGCAGGGCTTTAAGAGAAATATCAAGGAGACAAAATGACCCAAACGAATTCGTCCATTGGCGTTCGCCAACTGCTGGACATGCAAAACCAAGCTTTTATTGCAGAGGGCGCAGTTAGCGCCGAGGTGCGAGTGCAGCGCATTCAGCAAGTGATTGACCTGCTAGTCGAGTCCAAAGATGCGCTGTGCCAAGCCATGGGCGAAGACTTTGGTGGTCGCCCAGCAGTGTTTTCCCTAGCCAATGACATTCTTGGCTCACTGTCTTCGCTCAAGCATGCTCGTGATCATCTGACCGAGTGGCTGGGCGATTCAGTGCGCCCCAGCGTTAAGCCTTTTGACATGTTTGGCGCATCGGCCTGGGTCAAATACCAGCCCAAGGGCGTGATCGGCATCATCGGCACGTGGAATGCACCGCTTTTCACACTGCTGTCGCCACTGGCCTGCGCTTTTGCAGCAGGCAATCGTGCCGTGCTCAAGCCTTCTGAAATTGCACCTCGCACCGCGCAGGTTCTGGCTGATGCGGTGGCCAAGCGTTTTGATCCCCAAGTGCTGGCTGTGGTGCAAGGAGGTCCTGAAGTGGCAGCTGAGTTCTCTGAGCAGCCCTGGAACCATCTGGTCTTCACCGGTTCGACCAGCGTGGGCAAGCTCATCATGGCGGCTGCGGCCAAAAACTTGGTACCCGTCACGCTCGAGCTGGGCGGCAAGTCGCCCGTGCTGGTGGGTGATTCGGCCGATCTTGCTAGCGTGGCTGAACGTATCGCCGTGGGCAAGTCGCTGAACTCGGGTCAGCTTTGCGTGTCGCCCGATGTGGTGTGGGTGCACGAGTCGCGGCTGCAGGCATTGGCGGACGGTATCGTGGCTCAATACCAGTCGCTGTACCCATCCGTCACCGCGAATGCGGATATGACACCTGTGGTCAACGAGCGTCATCACGCCCGCGTTCACGGCTATGTGCAAGATGCCAAGGCCCGTGGCGTGCAAGTGCTGGAAGCTGGCGCTGCTCAAACCGGCGTGGACCGCCGCCTGCCTTTGGCGGTGGTGATCAACCCCCCTCACGATGCTGAAATTTCTCAGCATGAAATCTTCGGCCCCGCCGTAGTGCTGCGCAGTTTCCAAAACATTGCTGATGCGGTGGCCGCCATTAATCAAGGTGACCGCCCGCTGGCGCTGTATTACTTTGGCAGTGATGAGACTGAGCAAAACTGGGTGCTGGATAACACCTTGTCTGGCGGAGTCTCGATTAACGATGTGGTCATGCACCCCGCGCTAGAAGACGCTCCGTTTGGAGGCGTGGGCGCTTCAGGCATGGGTCACTACCATGGCCGCGAAGGCTTTATGGAGTTCAGCCATGCACGCTCGGTGTACAAGGCAGGTAACCACGACCCGCGCCGCGAGTGGGGGATGTTGCCACCTTATTACGAGCAGTTTGCGCAGATGTTGAATGCGGCGGTAACGCCCTGAGGTTGCTAGCGGTGCTGTACTTGTACTGCGCTGTTTTGACGCCCTGCCTTGGCAGGGCGTTCTGCTTTTTGGCTTGGGGGTGGGGCGCTCATCGTTCTGACTCAATGGCCTATGTTTGACCATGAGGGCTTGTCCCATGGTTCGTTTGGCTGATGTTCTAAAAGCCTGTTTTGCAGAGCATGAGCAGCTCGCAATGCAATCAAAGGACGGGTCATGAACGAGATTTTTCAGCAGTTTTCGCTGCAAGGGCAGGTCGCTGTGGTGACCGGCGCAGGCAAAGGTATTGGCCGGGCTTGCGCCATCACCCTCGCCAAAGTAGGTGCGGATGTAGCGCTGTTTGCTCGTACCGAAGCCGATCTGCTGGCCGTCAAAGCAGACATCGAAGCACTAGGTCGCCGCGCCATCATGGTGCCCGGTGATGTGAACAACCCAGAAGACTTAGACCAGCTGATCGCCCGCACGGTGGCAGAGTTGGGCAAGCTCACCGTGCTGATCAACAACGTGGGCGGCGGCGGCCCCAACGATCCGCGCAAGGTCAGCGGCAAAGCCGTGGGCGATATGCTGGCGTTTAATGTGGTGCCTGCATACACGCTGATCCAGAAAGCGGCAGAGGCCATGGCGGCGGCGGGCGGTGGCGCGGTGGTCAACATCTCATCGACGGCAGCGCGTTACTCGCAAAAATACTTCAGCGCCTATGGCGCAGCCAAGGCCGCACTCAACCAGATGACGCGCTGCTTGGCGCAAGACTTTGGTCCCAAGGTGCGCATCAACGCCATTGAGCCGGGCACCATCATGACCGATGCGCTGGCCCCTTTTCTCACGCCGGAGCGCAAGGAACGCATGGAGCGCACCACGCCCATGGCGCGGCTTGGCCAGCCTGAGGACATTGCAGCGGCAGCGCTGTTCTTGGTCAGCCCTGCATCAAGCTGGGTGACTGGCAAAGTGCTGGGTGTGGATGGCGGCGTAGAAGCGCCTAATTTCTGAGGTATTCAAAACAAGGGACTGTCCCTCTCCAAAAGCAAAGGGGCCGCGAGGCCCCTTTTGGATTGAATCTGAAGAAAATACCGCTGCAGTCCAATCACTGCCTTCGGTATTAGCTATCAAATTAGATGGTACGACCTGCGGCGTGGCCTGAGTGCATGGCGCCCTCGATATAGCCCAGGTCGTTGCAGTCACCAATGCGGCGCACAAGGATTGGTGTGATGGACTGCAGCTGATCGGCCACGGTGGAGTCGGGCTCGGCGCCCATGGCGATGACTACAGAGTCTGCGGCGGTGCGGTTTTCTTCGCCCTTCTTGTCCGTCCAGACCACTTCCTTGCGCTCGATTTGGGTCACGGTGGACTGCATCAGCAGCTTGCCGTGGGCCTTCACCGCGTCATATACGCGCCAGCGGCGCACGATGGGCAGCTCAGAGCCGGGGTGGGTGCCAGGGTCCAGCACCGTGACCTCACGGCCGCGCTCGATCAAAAATTCAGCCAGCTCTAAACCGACCAAGCCTGCACCGATGATGGTCACGCGCTTGCCCAGCGGCATCCACAGCTTGGACAGGCTTTGAATCGCTGCCGTGCTGTCCGTCACCTTGAGCATGCCGCCGGCCTTGAACATGGCGCGCTCGGCCAAGTTCAGCTTGGCCTTGGCAACTTCGTCAGCGCGGTCGCCCGTCATCAGGCGGCGCAGCTCGTCACCGCTCCACACGTGGTCTTGATCAGCGCCGGTGATGGGGGGGGCAGCGCGCTTGGCACCGGTACCCACCAGAATTTCGTCGGGCTTGAGCTGATCCAGCAGCTTGGCATCCACCGTGGTGTTCAGGCGTACGTCGATTTGCGGGTGCTTCATCTGCTTGACCAGATAGTCCAGCAGGCGGCCGTTTTCAGGGTAAGCCAGTGCAGCAAAGAACAGCGTGCCGCCCAGGCGGTCGCTGCGCTCGGCCAGCGTTACGCGGTGACCGCGCAGGGCTGCGACTCGGGCGGCTTCCATGCCGGAAGGGCCGCCGCCGACGATCAGTACATGCTTGGGCTTTTCAGCAAAAGTAATGGTCTTGGTAGTCTCGTGACCTGTCTGCGCATTGACGGCGCACTTGATACCCTTGTTGATAAAAATCTCGCTGACGCAGGCATAGCAATAGATGCAGGGGCGAATATCTTGCGCGGCATTGGCCTGCAATTTGTTGGCTAGCTCGGGCTCAGCCAGCAACTTGCGGCCCATGGCAACAAAGTCGATTTCCCCTTTGGTGATGGCTACAGCTGCATCATCGATCTCCCAGCGGCCTGCCGAGATGATGGGGATCGTCACAGCCTTTTTGATGTCGCGGGCGAATTCGCGATAGGCATTGGCCTTTTGCGGAATGGGCGCGTCGGTAAACGCCGAGCCTGTGGGCAGGCGCGCATAGGCTGAAACGCTGATGGCATCCACGCCCAACTCTTCACAGAGCTTGGCGGTTTTAAGCGCTTCCTCCATGACGATGCCGCCGGGTGTGTGCATCTCTTCTGCATCGATACGCACCCAGACAGGAAAATCTGCGCCCACACGCTTGCGCACTTCGGTCAGCACTTCGCGCAGCAGGCGGCTGCGGTTTTCGTAGCTGCCGCCGTATTCGTCGGTGCGGCTGTTGAAGAAGGGCGACAGGAAGTTGGCAATCATGTAGTTGTGCGCGCAATGCACTTCTACCGCGTCAAAGTTGGCCTGCTTGGCGCGCAGCGCGGCGGCGGCAAACCATTCAATCATTTGCGCAATGTCTGCCTTGTCCATCACGCGGTAGCGGTCTGGGTAGGGGCCGACACCGACAAAGGTGGAGAACTCCTTGGGAGTGACGGTGCGCATGGCTTCAGCCACGGGACCATCGGGAGGAATGGATGACACCCACATTTCACGCCCATGCGTGCGATCGTTGGCCGCGACCTTGCCACTGTGGTTGATCTGAATCGCCACCTTGCCGCCGTGGGAGTGCACGCGGCGTGTCACTTCGGCGAGGCCGGGGATAAAGGTGTCTTCAGAAATACCCAGTTGATGCGGCTCGCTGGTGCCGCTGGGCCATGAGATGGCCGCTGTCCCCATGATGATGAGGCCGGTGCCGCCCCTGGCACGCTCTTCATAATAGGCTTGGGCGCGTTCGCCGCAGATACCGTCCGTGCCGCCATAGTTCTCGCCCATAGGGGCCATAAAGATGCGGTTCTTCAGCTCCATGGAGCCAATGCGTCCAGTTTGGAGAAGGGATGCGTGGGGATTACTCATTTTGTTTCTTGTCTCCTATAGTTTTCGGCCAAGTTCTGCGCCTTCGTTGATAGCTCTTGCGGCATCAATTTTGTGAGCATCTCGTGCCCCGCCAATCACGGTATGCGCAATATCTTGTGCTTGCAGTCGTGCCGACCAAGGGTTGTGAGACTCCTGCCCGGCGCAAATCACAATGTGGTCCACGCTCAAGCAGCGCAGCTCGCCAGCTATGCGCAGGTGCAGGCCGTTGTCGTCGATGTGGATGTACTTCACATCGTTGAACATGCGGGCACTTTTTTTCTTGAGTCGGGTGCGGCGAATCCAGCCCGTGGTGGTGGGCAGTGTTTTACCCATGGGAAACTTGCTGCGCTGAAGCAACCAAAGTTGGCGCGGAGAAGCGATTGTTTCGATCGGCTTGATGCCGCCGCGCAGCTCGCGTGTCTGATCAATACCCCATTCGCGTTCAAAAGCGGCAACGCTTCCGTCTTCGGCCCTGCTGTGGCTCAGCAACTCAGCCACATCAAAGCCTAGAGAGCCTGCACCCACAATGGCGATGCGTTCGCCCAGAAAGCGCGGGTTGCGAAGCGCCTCCATATAGTCAAGTACCTTAGCGTTGTTCTCGCCCGCAATGCCGCTGCGCCGTGGCACCACACCAGTGGCAATCACCACATGGTCAAAGTCTGCGAGTGCGCTCACATCGGGCGTATGGTTCAGGCGCAGCTCAATACCAAGGCGTTGAATTTCATTTTCAAAATAACGCAGCGTCTCGCCGAGTTCTTGCTTGCCCGGTATCTTCTGCGCCAAAAAAAGCTGGCCGCCAATGCGAATGCTGGGCTCGAACAAAGTCACGCGGTGGCCCCGCTCAGCCGCTTCACGGGCGCAGGCCAAACCTGCGGGGCCGGCGCCCAATACGGCAATTTTGATTAATTTTTCTGCTTTTTTGATGGGCCATTCCCACTCACGGCCAGCGCGGGGGTTGACGAGGCAGCTGACAGGTTGGCGTGAAAAGATGCGATCCAGACAGGCTTGGTTGCAGGCAATGCAGGTGTTGATGGCGTTGCTCTGACCGGCTTGCGATTTGCGCACAAAGGCCGGGTCGGCTAAAAACGGGCGCGCCATGGCCACCATGTCGGCATGACCTTGGGCGATGAGGTCGTCCGCTATCTCAGGGGTGTTGATGCGGTTGCTGGCTACCACGGGCACAGATACAGCCTGTTTGAGCTGCTGAGCAGCCCAGCTAAAGGCGGCGCGCGGCACGACCATAGCCACGGTGGGAATACGCGCCTCGTGCCAGCCCACGCTGGTGTTGAACAGGTCTACGCCTGCTGCTTCCAGCTGGCGGGCTAGGTCAAGTACCTCCATCCAGTGGCTGCCATGCTCGACCAGATCCATCAGCGACAAGCGAAAGCTGATGACAAAGTTCTCAGGCAATGCCGCGCGAATACCCTGCACGATGCGCAGCGCAAAGCGGCTGCGGCCTTTGGCATCGCCGCCCCAGCCATCCTCACGAAAGTTGGTGAGAGGGGCCAGAAACTGGTTAATCAGATAGCCCTCGCCACCCATGATTTCCACGCCGTCGTAGCCAGCATCTTTGGCCAGTAACGCGCAGCGCACATGGTCGGCAATGATTTGCTCGATCTGCTCGTGGCTCAGCTCCAGTGAGCTGCGGTTGCTGAGTTTGGAGATCACGCTGCTGGGTGATACGCCGCCACTGCCGTGGTCGTAGCGCCCCACATGCAGCAGTTGCATGAGGATGTGGCAGCCCTGTGCGTGCACGGCCTGCGTGATGACGTGGTGGCGCTGGGCCTGCTCTGGGGTGCAGAGGGTGGAGAACTCGGCATTTTCTGGCATGCCCAAGGCATGGGGGTTGACGCCAAAACCACCTGTCACAATCAGCTGCAACCCCTCTCGAGCACGTTCGGCATAGAAGACAGCCAGCTTTTCCAGACCTTGAGCTTGATCCTCTAAGCCGGTATGCATGGAGCCCATCAGAATGCGATTCTTCAGCCTGAGGTGACCTACGCGAATGGGTTGGAACAAAGAGGGGTACATGAGGTGCTCAGCAGACAATGGCGATGCCAGTGCGGAAGCAGCACAGTAATTTTTCCAAAGGGTAATCACATCGTCCGTTTGCATGTGGTGCAGGCCACAGGCTTGGGCTTTGATGTGGCATCAATAACCAAACAGACAAGGAAGAGACATGCCAACTATCGTGATGAGCGGCTGCGCAACCGGCATTGGCGCAGCCACTCGCAAAGTGCTGGAAGCTGCTGGTAACAAAATCATCGGTATTGATATTCGTGATGCGGAAGTGATTGCTGACCTCTCCACCGCTGAAGGCCGCAAGCAGGCGATTGCTGATGTGCTGGCAAAGTGCAGCAGTGGTATGGACGGTATTGTTCTGTGCGCCGGTCTGGGCCCACAGACCAAGGTGCTTGGTAACGTCGTCTCTGTTAACTACTTTGGCGCGATTGAGTTGATGGACGCTTTTCTTCCTGGGCTGAAGAAAGGCAAGCAGCCTGCAGCCGTCGTTATCTCGTCAGTGGCATCGGCCCAGCTGCCGTTTGATAAGAATCCGCTGGCTGCACCGCTTGAGGCGGGTGAAGAGGCCAAGGCTCGCGCCATTGTGGAAGGTGCTGGCGAGCAGGGCGGCAATCTCGCCTATGCAGGCACCAAGAATGCGCTGACGGTAGCTGTGCGCAAGCGCGCCGCAGCATGGGGCCAGGCCGGTGTGCGCCTGAACACCATCGCCCCCGGTGCAACAGACACCCCCTTGCTACAAGCCGGTCTGGAAGACCCACGTTTTGGCGAATCCATCGCCAAGTTCGTGCCCCCTCTGGGCCGCCGTGCAGAGCCCTCGGAAATGGCCTCTGTCATCGCCTTTTTGATGAGCCCCGCTGCCAGCTATGTGCACGGCACGCAAATCGTCATTGATGGCGGCATTGATGCGGTGATGCGCCCAACAGCCTTCTAAGCTCTGTTTTTGGGCGGCTTTATGGCGATATTCATAGCTGCTGAATATTGATGACAATTTTTTGTCACCCAGCACGCGTACTATGTGGATTGTTTTTTCAGGAGAAATCGACATGACCGCATCTTTGACCGACGAATTGATGGGCCAGCTGCAGGGGGCACCTATGCAGGGCCTGGCTCAGCAACTGGGCTTGGATTCTGTGCAGACAGAGCAAGCCGTAGGCGTGGCGTTGCCCATGCTTTTTGGTGCACTGGGCCAGAATGCGGCCCAGCCTCAAGGCGCGTCAGATTTGCTGGGTGCCCTGACCCGTGATCACAGCAGCGCCAATGGTGCGATGGATCTGGGTGGCCTGCTGGGCGGTTTGCTCGGTGGTGCTGGCGGAGGAGCTGGTGCAGCGGGTGGTGCCGGGGTGGATTAGGCGGGCTGTTGGGCGGTTTGCTTGGTGGCGGTTCGCAATCTAATGCCGGCGGGATTCTTGGCAATATCTTTGGCGGCCAGCAGCAGCAGGCCGAGTCCAAGCTAGGCCAAGCCACAGGTTTGGGCGGCAACTCCGGTCAATTGCTGGCGATGCTGGCGCCGCTGGTCATGTCCTTCTTGGCCAATCGCGTGCAGTCCCAAGGCATGGGCGCTAACGATTTGGGCAGTGTTTTGGGGCAAGAACGCAGCCAAATTCAAGCACAAGGCGGCGCGGCAGGCGGCATTTTGGGTAGCCTGCTCGACCAAAATGGCGACGGTAAGCTAGATGTGGGCGATTTGTTCAAGCTTGGCGGCAGCCTACTGGGCGGTCGTCGCTAAGAGCTGCTCAACGTCATCAATCATTTATCGTTGAGCGCTCAGTACGCTTGACAACAAAAGGCAGCTTCGGCTGCCTTTGCTTTTTATGCGGGCATCGCCCGATTGCCGCAATGCAGCAATGCCTTCACACTGGAGTTGATCTCATGCATTGCCCATGACGACCTATTGCTAAAGGAGAACCAGATGACGACCGTAGCCGACATTCTGCGTGCCAAGGGCACAAGTAGCATTTACAGCGTCTCTCCCTCCGACACCATGCTGGCTGCGCTGCAGCTCATGGCGGATAAAAGCATTGGCGCGCTGCTGGTGCTTGAAGGTGAGAAGATCGCAGGCATTGTGACGGAGCGTGATTACGCCCGCAAAATCGCCCTGCAGGGCCGCAGCTCTGCCAGCACCCGAGTTGATGAAGTGATGACACGCAAAGTGCATTGCGTGCTGCCGCAACAGACCAGCGAGGAGTGCATGGCGCTGATGACCAGCAACCGCATGCGCCACTTACCCGTGATTAACGAGAGTCAGCAGCTGCTGGGCATGATCTCTATTGGTGACCTTGTCAAAGAAATCATCTCGGCGCAGCAGTTCACCATTAGCCAGATGGAGCACTATATTTCAGGCTCGCCGCACGTCAGATAATGGGATGTTGCTATCGTTTGAATAGTGAAGGCGGGCAGGGCTAATGTCCGCCTTTCCTGCGTCTAGAGGGCGCAAGTTCTACACTTGCGGCCATGAGTTTGCTGATCCTCGGAATCGAATCTTCTTGCGATGAAACTGGCGTGGCCTTGGTGCGCACGCCGGATGACCAAGCCGTGCCCACCTTGCTAAGCCACGCGCTGCACAGCCAAATTGAAATGCATCGCGCTTATGGCGGTGTGGTGCCAGAGCTGGCCAGCCGCGACCATATTCGCCGTGTGCTGCCACTGACCGAAAAAGTGCTGGCCGATGCTGGCGTAACGCTGGATGACGTTGATGTCGTCGCCTTTACCCGCGGCCCCGGCTTGGCCGGCGCTTTGCTAGTGGGCTCTGGCGCAGCCTGCGCCATGGCTGCGGCGCTGGATAAGCCGGTGCTGGGCGTGCATCACCTTGAAGGGCATTTACTCTCGCCTTTTTTGAGCGAAGACCCGCCAGAGTTCCCCTTCATTGCCTTGCTGGTCTCGGGCGGCCACACCCAAATCATGCGTGTGGATAGCGTGGGCGAATATGAAATTCTGGGCGAGACCATTGATGACGCAGCCGGCGAGGCGTTTGACAAGTCTGCCAAGCTCATGGGCTTGCCATACCCCGGTGGCCCGGTGCTCTCTAAATTAGCCCAAAACGGTGACCCCACAGCCTTCAAGCTGCCGCGCCCCTTGCTGCACTCGGGTGATCTGGACTTTTCATTCGCAGGTCTCAAGACCGCAGTTCTGACCCAAGCCAAAAAGCTGGGCGATGAATTAGAGGCACGCAAAGCCGATCTGGCGGCCAGCACCGAAGCTGCGATTGTGGAGGTGCTGGTCAAGAAGACGCTGGCCGCGCTCAAGCAAACGAACATGAAGCGTGTGGTGGTCGCTGGTGGCGTGGGCGCCAACAGGCATTTGCGTGAGCAACTCAATGAAGCATGCGCCAAGCTCAAAATTCGCGTGCACTACCCTGAGCTGCATCTGTGTACCGACAACGGCGCCATGATTGCGATGGCTGCTGCCATGCGCATACAGGCTGGACGTGAGCAGGCTCAGCATGAATACGCGTTTGATGTGAAGCCGCGCTGGCCGCTTGATTCGCTGAAGTGATTTGTTGTTGAAAAACAGTTTTCAGAAACTATTCGACGGATGCGCGCTAAGCCCAAGGGGCAGCTAAAGCTTCCGCAAAAAAGCCCGCAATGCCAAAACATTGCGGGCTTTTCCATTTCTGGCCTGCCAGCCAAGAGGAGATGGAAGAAAGGAATAAGCAAGGCAGACCAGTTAAATCAATGGCGTTATTCGATGCTCAGATTAACGGCCTTGCTTTGGGGCACCAGCTTGGCCAGTGTCAAGGTCAGCACGCCATGCTCAAGTTTGGCTTTGCTGTTAGCAGCGTCAATTTCATGATCCAGCTCCCAGCCGCGTTTGACTTGGCGGGAGGCGCCTTCCACGCTTTCGAGCTTGATGACTGCGCCTTCAATGGAGAGCGTGAGTTGCTCGCGGGACAGGCCGGGCACGTCCAGTGTCAGGGTGGTGAACTTTTCATCGCGGCTGACCTGAACTTGTTGCTGGCTGGAGTTTCTGGGCTTGGCAGCGTCCACAGTGCCTTGCAAAAAACGTTGCAGTGCGAGGTCGGCAGCGCGAGGGGAAACAAAGGCATTGCGGCTCATTACGGGGGCGAAGATCATGCTACTAACTCCTATAAATTGCGCGGCGTGCATTGTTGCCGCTTGGTTCATAGGTAGGTCGCTGCAAGCGCATTTCAAGAGATTTTTTGCAAAGAATAAATTGCGTTGCGATGTCTTGAAATGCATGCAATTGCCACTATTTCACGCTCCGTTGCTCGACGTTACAGTGTTTGAGGGCGAACTTTTTTACTATCAAATAAATAGCTTCCAGTCCTTCAGTCGTAAGGAATTTTGGTCTAATTCGCTTTATTTTTTGCGCTTTGGCTGCTCAAGTAAGCTTCATGCACTTCGCGGCCCAACTCGATCACGGAAAGCGCATAAAACGCTGACCAGTTGTAGCGGGTGATGGCGTAGAAATTCTCGGTGCCCGCAATGTACTGGGTGGGGCCTGAACTGCCATTTTTCAGCTCAATCAAGGCGAGTGGTCGCTCGTAATTTTCGGCACCCAGCACGCGCACACCGAGATCAGCCATTTGCGCTGCGGTAAAGGTGGGGTTGATGTCGGGTGCCAGCAGGGTTGCCAGATTTTCGCCTTGAGCGCGCATGTCTACCGTGAAGGCTGTGGTCAGGCCCGGCTTCCAGCCGTGGCCGATAAAGTAATTGGCCACGGAGCCAATCGCGTCGCTTGCGCTGTTGAACAGGTCGATGCGGCCATCGCCATCAAAATCGATGGCGTATTTGTCCCAGCTTGTGGGCATGAACTGGCCTAGGCCCATGGCTCCGGCATAACTGCCTCGCAGTTCGAATGGGTCGGAGCCATTGCGGTTGGCGGTGACGAGAACCTGCTCCAACTCACCCCTGAAGTAGTCAGTGCGTGCTTGCGCGCGGGGGTGGGATTGCGGGAAGTCCAGCGCCAGTGTGGTCAGCGCATCCATCACGCGGAAGTTGCCCATGTTGCGGCCGTAAATGGTTTCTACGCCAATGATGCCGGCAATGATTTCGGCGGGAACGCCAAACTGCTGCTCGGCACGTTCGAGCGCACGGCGGTTGGCCTGCCAGAACTGCACGCCAGCGCGAATGCGGATGGGGTCGATAAAGCGGCTGCGGTATACCGTCCAGTTCTTCACAAAGGTCTTGCCAGCGGGCGTCATCAAGCGGGTGACGACGGGCAGGTTACGCGCCTCGCTCAGTTGTGCGCGCACCCAGTCAGGCGGCAGATCACGGCGGCTTGCAATGTCGGCGGCCAGTTGCAGTGCGTCATCACGGCTGGCATAGGCCACGGCAGCAGTGGCAGCCGTTGCAGTTGCTGCAGCCACCACAGCAGGGGCCGCTTTTTTGACACTCTTTTTCGCGGGGGCAGCGATGGCGCTGGCGCTGAGCAAAGTCAGGCTGAGAGTGAGGCAGGTGGTGAGGCAGGTGGTGAAGACGGTATTGAGACAGGTATTGAGGCCGGTGTTGAGCACTTTTGTCTTGAGGTGCTTGTGATTCATGGATGGAGTGCTCATGTTTTTAGTTTTTTGAGGGGGTTGGCCAGCTTTGGCGTTTGATGGCTTGCCAGCGTTGGCGCAATGTTTTGAGGGCTGAAGTATCTAGTTTGGACGGCGCTGCATAGCGTAGCCGTTCCATGTCCAGCAGCCAGTCAGATAAGGTCGCAGTCAGTGCAGAATTTGCGCTCCACTGGTTTTGTACGCTGCGCGCGAGACTGCGAGCAGAGTCGCTGACGTGGCTTTCAATGCCTGCGCGTTGCAGTCTTTGCTGGGCGCTGTGCATGAGCTGGCTCCAGCCGTCGCGCTGCGGGCGCGTAAAGCGTGCCCAGACTAGCCACAGCAGCGCAAGGCTGCTCAAGCAGCCCGCCAGCAAGCGCAGCAGATCTGTCCAGCTAGGCGATTCAAAGCCAAGGTTTTGCAGTAAGTTGAGTTGGCGGCTTTGCGTGTAGTTGATCACCCACTGGTTCCAGCGGCCGTTGACGGCTTCCCAGACGGCGCGCAGCTTTTCTAGCGTGCCGGTATTCACAAAATTGCCCATGGCGCTGGCAAAGGCGCCGGGGGGAGCGCTCAGGCGCTGGAACATGCCTACGCGATTGGGGGAGACAGCGCCCGTGGGGTCCACTCGCGTCCAGCCTTGGCCGGCAATCCAGACTTCGGTCCATGCATGGGCGTCGCTGTTACGCACGGTCCAGTAACCGTCCACGCTGTTGCGGTCGCCGCCTTGGTAGCCGGTCACAATCCGCGCAGGCACACCCATGCCGCGCATGAGTACGGCAAAAGCGGAGGCAATGTGCTCGCAAAAGCCCTGCTTGCTGTCAAACCAGAAGTCGTCGGCGGTGTGAATGTTGTCCACCACGCCGGGCTCCAGCGTGTAGGTGTAGCCACCCACCTTCAGGCGCTGCAGCGCTGCGGCAATCAATGCACCGGTATCTGCATCAGCGCCAAGCTGGGTGCGCAGTTGCTGGCCCAGCGCCTGTGTGCGCGGGTTGCTGCCGGGCGGCAGTTGCAAATAGCGTTTGAGATCTGGCGTGTCTTGCAGCGGGCCGTGGCTGAAGCTGAGATAGCTTTGCGCATCGACGCGCAGCACATCGGTGATGGGGCGCCAAGTCATCCACTGCAGGCTAGGCGTCATGCGCGTGCGGCCTATGGATGCACCGGGCGGCGTTTGCGGCTCGGTTTTGACGGCGTCCAGCAGCGTCAGCCAGCGGCGCTTGCTGGGCTCGATCAGCATTTGGTAGCGAATCGGCTCACCGCTCACTCGCAGCTGGGGCGCCGACATGGCCTCGCTGATCGTGTCAACTTGCCAGTTGCGGCCATCAAACTGGCCAAGCACCGGGCCGCGAAAGTACAGGGCGCTAGCTGGCGGCTCTTGACCACCCGGCGTATCAAAGCGAATGCGCAGGGCTACGCTGTCATCCATGGCCAGCGATGCAACCTCGCCTACGCGCATGTTCTCAGATAAGCCTGAGCGGCCCGCCATATCGTCTGAAGGCACACCCCACAGCGGCGCCATGCGAGGGAAAAACAAAAATAGGGCCACCATGATGGGAGCGCCCCAAAGCGCCAGCCAGCCTGCGGTGCGCAGGGCTTGCATGAGCGGCGGTTTACCCGCCGTCATATGTGCGTTGACGAGCGCCGTAAGCAGCCCCATCAAGCCCAACACCATGGCAACTGCAATGGGCAGCGACTGGGAGTAAAAGAAGTTGCTGAGCAACACAAAAAAGCCCAGAAAAAACACCACCATGGCGTCGCGCCGCGCGCGCAACTCTAGTGTTTTGAGGGCAAGCAGCATGACGACCAGCGTCACGCCCGCATCGCGGCCCACAATGGTTTGGTGTGTGGCCCAAGTGGCTGCAATAGCAATGGCTAGTGCGCCTGCCAGCACCCAGCGACTGGGCAGTGCCGCACCAGTGAAGGCCAAGCGCGCGCGCCAAAGAAGCAGTGCAGCGGCAAAGGCACAGGTCCACCAAGGCATTTGCTGCACCTGCGGCAGTAAAATCCAAGCGATGACGGCCAGCAGAAAGAGCGTGTCTCGCGCATCGCGCGGCAGGGCGCTCAAACGCGGGAGCCACTGAGTCTGGTTGTTCAAAGGGGCGGTCCTGTTCATGATGCCGCTAATGCTTCAAGGCAACGCGTCACGTGCTGCGCGCCGCTGCCGGGGGAAATTTCTTTGCTGCCAGACAATCGCATGCCCCATGTGCGGCCTTGCTGATCGGCCATGAGTACCCAGGCCGTCAGGCGAGATAAGCGCGCTTCGTGCTCAGCTAGGCCGGTCTGGCGAATGTCGAGCCACAGTCTGTGGTGGTGGGCAAAAGGCCGGTCGCGGCTTATCAGTTGGTGGCCGCCGGCGGCAAAAGACTGGGCGGCTTTTTTCCACACTACCAGTTTGAGCGGGTCGCCCGTTTGATAGGCGCGCACGCCGTCAAATTCTTCGCCACTGCGCACCTGCGCGCTGCTGCGGCCACCGGCTTCGGGGCTGGCGGGCGGCAGGGGTGGGGCGCTGGCCTCTGGGGTGGGGTAGACCCAGACCTGAGTTTTTGGTCGCCACAATGCCCAGACGCGAAAAGCACCCAGCGGGTAGCGTGTGAGTATGGAAACAGGGGGCAAGTCATGCAGGCCGCGTTGCTCTGGCACAAAGCTCAGTTGCACGGCGGTGCTGCCCATCTCGGGCACATCAACCCAGCTCCATGAGTCTGAATGATCAGCGCTTTGGCGCGCTTGGTGCAGCGCCAAGCCTATGCCCCAGCGGCGGCTGCGGCGGCTGTTGTGCAGTTGGATATGCATGGGGCAGGGTGCATGGGCAAAGCAGCCCCCTTTGCTGCCGCTTTGACTCAGGCTCAGTTGCAGGCCGCACAAATTACCGTGGCCCACCACCATGCTGGCGGCGGCGCTGCCGGCTAGCAAAAAGGTGAGCAGATAGCCAAGGCTAAGTTGGTAGTTGATGGCGGCAATCAGCAGCACGATCAGCGTGGCCAGCATGGCCCAGCCCGCTTTAGAAGGCAGGATGTAGACATTGCCCTGAGTCAGGGTGAGCTGGTCGGCACGCGGCAGGCGCGCAAACATCCAAGCGCGAAATTGGGCGCTGGGGGATAGTCGTTGGAAAATATTCAGTGTTTTTGGCTTCTCACCATTGAATATATTGGACTTCATGCTATGAAATTCATTGTGAAGTTCATCGTCATCAAGACAGCGCTACGGTCTGCATCATGGCGCGCACCTGCTCCACCGCGCCCCTGCCGGCATGGCCTACGGGCACAAGGCGGTGGGCAATTACTTGCGGCAAGATGGCTTGCACATCATCTGGCGCCACATAGTCGCGCCCTTCCATCAGAGCAATAGTTTTGGCGGCGCGCAGCAGTGCAATGCCTGCTCGGGGGGACAAGCCTTGGGCAAACCACTGGCCGTTGCGTGTGGCGGCAATCAGGTCTTGCACATAGTTCAGCAGCGCATCGCTGACATGCACTGCCAGCGCGGCGGCTTGCAGTTGCAGCAGCAGTTCTTGATTGATGACGGGCTGCAGTGCATCGGCGGCAGAGCGGCGTCCGTTGCCAGTCAGCAGCCTGCGCTCTGCATCGCGCGAAGGGTAGCCCAAGCTGATGCGCATTAGGAAGCGGTCGAGCTGGCTTTCAGGCAGGGGGAAGGTGCCCAATTGATCGAGCGGGTTTTGCGTGGCGATCACAAAGAAAGGCAAGGGAAGGCTGTGTGTTTTGCCCTCGGCGGTGACTTGGCGCTCTTCCATTGCTTCGAGCAGCGCGCTTTGGGTTTTGGGGCTGGCTCGGTTGATTTCGTCGGCCAGCAGCAGTTGCGCAAAGACGGGGCCGCGGTGAAAGATAAAGGCTTCTTGGCCCCGGTCGTAGATGGAGACGCCCGTTAAGTCGCTGGGCATCAAGTCAGCGGTGAATTGCACGCGAGAGAACTGCAGGCCAAAACTGTGTGCCAGAGCGTGGGCCAGCGTGGTTTTGCCCACGCCGGGAACATCCTCAATCAGCAAGTGACCGCCTGCCAACAGGCAAGCGACGCCGTCTCGGACCTGGTCCGGCTTGCCCTCCATCACCGTGTTAAGCTGGTTTAAAAGCGCATTAATTGTGTTCTGTGCATGCATGGCAGAAACATATCCTAAATAAGCGATAGCGGAGACATGACTGTGGGCAAGACAGGTTATTTCACCCATAAGGATTGCTGGCTGCATGAGATGAGCCCAAGCCATCCTGAAAGCCCTGAGCGGCTGGATGCGATTGAGGACCGGCTGCTCATCAGCGGTGTGGGCGATGCTCTGGAGCGTTGTGATGTGCCTTTGGCCTCTTTGGACCAAGTAGAGCTGGCGCACGATGCGATGCACATCGCCGCCCTGCAGGGCTTAACCGACCGGCTTGAGCAAGAGCTGCTCGCCGGTGGGCCGCAGTATCGCCAAATTGACACCGATACATCGATCAACCGCCACACCTTCAAGGCCGCCCTGCGTGCTGCAGGAGCGACGCTCGCTGCGACCGATGCAGTCATCGCTGGGAAGCTAGAAAACGCTTTTTGCGCGGTGCGCCCGCCTGGGCACCATGCCACGCGCAATCAGGCCATGGGGTTTTGCTTTTTCAACAATGTGGCCGTAGGCGTGAAGTACGCACTGGAGCGGCACCACCTCAAACGCGTGGCGGTGATTGACTTTGATGTACACCACGGCAACGGCACGGAAGACATTCTGGCCGGCGATGCGCGGGTGCTGATGTGCGGTATTTTTCAACACCCGTTTTACCCCTTCAGTGGCGACAAAGAGCCCGCGGCCAATATGCTCAATGTGCCCGTTGCGGCTTATACCAAGGGCATGGATATCCGAGAGATCGTGGAGATGACTTGGATTCCGCGTCTTGAAGCTTTTAAACCTGAAATGATCTTTATCAGCGCCGGTTTTGATGCCCACCGTGACGATGACATGGGCCAGCTAGGCATGACGGAAAACGACTTCACTTGGATCACCATGCGTATCAAGGAGATTGCGCGGCGCTTTTCTAAGGGTCGTATCGTCTCTTGCCTTGAAGGCGGCTATGTGATGGATCCCTTAGCGCGCAGCGTGGAGGCGCATCTGCGAGTGCTGGCTGATATCTAGTCTGAAAGCAGGGTGACTATGACGAGTGAGGCATGGCATGCGCTTGCCTTGCTAAATCACGTAGCCCGTCCGTTTGAACGACGAGCACAGGCTTTGCGAGTGGTACCTTGTGGGCTTGCTAGGTGCTGCCACGAGGCTCATGGCTTGATTTGACCTAGGTTTTACCCTTGGTTGATTCGTCTGAGACCCTTCATTCCACACTGTGCATGCATAAAATTGAACGGTCGTTCTTTTTTGCGCGTGCCGCCCAGCGACTTTGAAGCATATATCTCCGTCAGATTGGCAGGAAACTTATGTAGAGAGTGTTGCAGTGCCGCATAAAATGATTTGAGTTTACGTAAACGTCACAGCAGTAATTATTAAGGAGCCGCAGCAATGAAGGTATTGGTCCCTGTCAAACGCGTGGTGGACTACAACGTGAAGGTCCGCGTCAAATCGGACGGCACGGGTGTAGACATCGCCAACGTCAAGATGAGCATGAACCCCTTTGACGAAATCGCCGTCGAAGAAGCCGTTCGTCTCAAAGAAAAAGGCGTAGTCACTGAAGTGATCGTCGTCTCCTGCGGTGTGACTCAGTGCCAGGAAACCCTGCGCACGGCCATGGCCATCGGTGCAGACCGCGGCATTTTGGTTGAGACCGATGTGGACCTGCAGCCCTTGGCCATCGCCAAGCTGCTCAAGGCTTTGGTTGACAAAGAGCAGCCCGGCCTGGTGATTTTGGGTAAGCAAGCCATTGATGGCGACAACAACCAGACTGGCCAGATGCTGGCTGCGCTGACAGATCTGCCCCAAGCGACTTTCGCTTCCAAGGTGGAAGTTGCTGGCGACAAGGTTGCCGTGAGCCGTGAAGTCGACGGTGGTCTGGAGACGCTGTCTCTGTCCATCCCCGCCATCATCACCACCGACCTGCGCCTGAACGAGCCCCGCTACGTCACCTTGCCCAACATCATGAAGGCCAAGAAAAAGCAGCTCGATACCTTCAAGCCTGAAGACTTGGGTGTGGACGTTGCTCCCCGCCTCAAGACCCTGAAGGTTGCCGAGCCCGCCAAGCGCGGCGCTGGTGTCAAGGTGGCTGATGTGGCCGCACTGGTCGACAAGCTCAAGAACGAAGCCAAAGTGATCTAAAGGAAGAACGACAAATGACATCCCTCGTTATTGCTGAACACGACAACGCTTCGATCAAGGCTGCGACCCTGAACACCGTGACTGCTGCCGCTGCTTGCGGCGGTGATGTGCACGTGCTCGTCGCTGGTGAAGGCGCTGCTGCTGCTGCTGCTGCTGCTGCCCAGATCGCTGGCGTCTCTAAGGTCATCCACGCTGACGGCGCAAGCCTCAAAGACGGTCTGGCTGAGAATGTTGCGGCTCAAGTGCTGGCTATTGCTAGCAACTACAGCCACATCCTGTTCCCTTCGACTGCCGCTGGCAAGAACGTGGCCCCCCGCGTTGCTGCCAAGCTGGACGTGGCCCAGATCAGCGACATCACCAAGGTCGATTCCGCTGACACCTTCGAGCGTCCCATCTACGCTGGTAACGCCATCGCCACCGTGCAGTCCGCTGATGCCATCAAGGTCATCACCGTGCGCACGACGGGCTTTGACGCAGCAGCTGCCACTGGTGGCTCCGCCGCTGTGGAAGCTGTGGCTGCCGTGGCAGATTCCGGCAAGAGCGCCTTTGTGGGCCGTGAAGTGACCAAGAGCGAGCGTCCTGAGCTGACGGCTGCCAAGATCATCGTCTCCGGTGGTCGCGCACTGGGCTCGGCTGAGAAGTTCACCGAAGTCATGTCACCTCTGGCTGACAAGCTGGGCGCTGCCATCGGCGCAAGCCGCGCTGCTGTTGATGCAGGCTACGCTCCTAACGATTTGCAAGTCGGTCAGACCGGCAAGATTGTTGCGCCTAATCTTTATATCGCCTGCGGTATCTCGGGCGCGATTCAGCATTTGGCCGGTATGAAGGACTCCAAGGTGATCGTTGCGATCAACAAGGATGCTGAGGCACCGATCTTCTCGGTGGCTGATTACGGTCTGGAAGCTGATCTGTTCACGGCAGTGCCGGAACTGGTCAAGGCGCTTTAATTTAGCGTATATCAAAAGAGGGGCCGATGGCCCCTCTTTTTCCATGTGCGTTCGCTGTATCGCGCTGGGCTTATTCATAATAATTCTGCAGCAGTTGGGACTACTTTTCCCGCTGACATGCAGAACTGAAGAGGGAGACATCTGAATGAATCGCAAGCATTGGGGTTTGGTTCGTGGCGCGGTGGTTGCACTGTGTGCAGGGGCCACTTTGGTCGCGCAGGCTTGGACCGTGGGGCAGGTTGCTCCTATGTCAGGCTCAGAGGCCAGTCAAGGCCGCGCCTATGCGCAGGGCATGCGCCTGTACTTTGATCAGGTCAACAAGGCTGGCGGCGTGCAAGGCCAGCCGGTTGAGCTGGAGGTGCTCGATGACATAGGCCATCCAGATGAGACCGTAGCCAAGACCCGTAAATTGCTCAGCGAGTCCAAGCCTGTGGTGCTAGCGGGCTATTTTGGCAATCGCAACTTGTCGGCTTTGTTGGAGAGCAAGGCGCTGGATGGAACGTCGATTCCGCTCGTGGGCTATCAAAGTACGGACACACGTGTGCTGGCCTCGGCCCAATTGTTCTCCACGCGTGCTGGGCTGTTCGAGCAGATGGCAAAAATCTCTACGCATTTAGCGACAGTGGGTATTACTCGCTTGGCTTTGGTGTTTGAGGAGCGCCCCGATGCGAAGGATTTGACGGACCTGATTACCAAGGCTGTGGCGCCAAGTGGTGCCAAGTTGGTCGCTACCGCCATGGTCAAGAAAAATGGCTCTGACAAAGCGGTGCAAGAGCTAGAGGCGACGAAGTCGTCTGCTCAGGCTATCTTGCTGGTGGCGTCGAGCACGGCTGCGGCGGCGTTTATCGAAGCTTACCGTATGGATGGCGGCAAGGCGCAGGTCTATGCCACGGCTGAAGCGGATATTGAGCAATTGGCTAAACGCCTGCCTGTGTCGTACATGAGCGGTTTGTCGATTGCTCAGGTGGTGCCTAGCCCTTATAAGGTCTCAGGCAAGCTCAACAAGGATTTCCGTGATGCGACCATCGCTGCTGGCAAAACGCTGCAAGTGCCGGTGAGCTTTGCCATGATGGAAGGTTTTGTGAATGCCAAAGTCATCGTGGAGGCTATGCGCCGCAGTCAGCCTGTGACGCCTGAAAGAGTAAGCGCCGCGTTGAAAGGGATAGAGGCCCTGGATTTAGGCGGCTATTGGGTGAATTTCAAGCCCGGGCAGGTGGGCTCCAAGTATGTGGACTTGTCCATCGTCAACACCTCAGGGCGTGTGACGCAGTAAAAAAAGGCCTGTGAGCGCAATGCCACAGGCCTTTTTTGTATCTGATTGATGTGTTGAATCAACGCTGTTGCCAACGGGACAGGACGCTACCTTGAGAGCGGCGAAACTGACGTCCATGGGCTGCTGCAATGCTTCTGAATTAAGAGCTACTAGTGCAATCTATATAAGCACTACAGCTCTTTTTTTTGTATAAAAACGGATAAAAGGAAACAAACACATGTCCAAACTGCCGGCCGCGCTTCAAAAACTGGCTTTGCCTGTTATCGGCTCACCACTTTTCATCATTAGCAATCCCAAGCTTGTTATTGAGCAATGCAAGGCGGGCATTGTGGGCTCCATGCCTTCGCTCAATGCACGCCCGGCCGAGCTGCTCGATGACTGGCTCGCTGAGATCACGGAAACTCTGGCAGCTTGGGATAAGGCCCATCCAGAGCAGCCGTCCGCTCCATTTGCCATCAACCAGATCGTGCACAAAAGCAATGACCGCTTAGAGCACGATATGCAGGTCTGCGCCAAGTACAAGGTGCCCATCGTCATCACCAGCCTGGGCGCACGCGAGGATGTGAATCAAGCCGTGCACAGCTGGGGTGGTGTGGTGCTGCACGACATCATTAACAACAAGTTTGCCCGCAAAGCCATTGAAAAAGGCGCAGATGGCCTGATTGCCGTAGCTGCCGGTGCAGGTGGTCACGCGGGCGTGAAAAGCCCGTTTGCACTGGTGCAGGAAATTCGCCAGTGGTTTGACGGCCCTTTGGCCTTGTCAGGCTCTATCGCGACCGGCGGGGCGGTGCTGGCAGCGCAGGCCATGGGCGCAGACTTTGCCTATATCGGCTCGGCCTTTATTGCCACTGATGAAGCCCGTGCCACGGATGCTTATAAGCAAGCCATTGTGGATGGCACATCCGATGATGTGATCTACAGCAATCTGTTTACTGGCGTTCACGGCAACTACTTGGCACCTTCTATTCGCGCAGCGGGTCTGGACCCTGAGAACCTGCCCGAATCCGACCCCAGTACGATGAACTTTGGCGGCGGTGCGCAAAAAGCCTGGAAGGACATTTGGGGTTGCGGCCAGGGCATTGGCGTTGTTGATAAGGTGCAACCCACGGCTGAATTGGTGCAGCGCCTCAAACGTGAGTACGCTCAAGCTAAGGCGAATTTGCTGTCAGCCTGATGAAGTAAACGCCATAAACAACGGCACCCAAGGGTGCCGTTTTTGTGCGCTGATGTGTGCTGCTGTTTATTTGGGAAGCGTAGGCTCAGACTTGCTGCGCCCAGTAATTTTGTCTTTCAGATCCAGCAGTCGAGTTACAGCAGAGCCCATACCCATCAACTGCATAGCGGTCTCAGGCGCAAGGCGCTGCACATCGTCAAACCAGTTCATCAGCTTGTCGATGAGCTCGTGCATATCGCGCATGCGTTGCTGGGCATAGCGATCCTCGTCGGAGCTGGCTTCTTCCAGCATGGCCGAGCGCAGCATGGACTGCGTGGGCTCTATCTCACGGCGGCGCCTCTCTTCGGCAAGGCGCTTGAAAATTTCCCAAACATCCTCGGGTGCCTGAAAGTATTCACGGCGGTCGCCGGGGTGATGACGTAATTGAACCAGTCGCCAAGCTTGTAGTTCCTTGAGTCCCATGCTCACGTTGGAGCGAGAAAACTCCAGCGTCTCGGCAATCTGGTCGGCGTTCAGCGGCTCGGGAGAGATAAACAGCAGGGCGTAGATTTGCCCCACGGTGCGGTTAATGCCCCAGCGGCTGCCCATTTCACCAAAGTGCGAAACAAATTGTCGGCTCAACTCCGACTGTGGTTTGGCTTGCGTCATGGCCTGCATTGTGCCTTTGCATGAGTGGCTCAGTTGCCAGTAGGGAAGGCCGCTCCATTCAGACTGCCAATACGCCACTCTGAGCTCACTAATTTAAGGGGCTTCGATGTTGATACGGTTGGTAAAGCTTACAAACTTGTCAGCAAGCCGCAGTGAATCGGCGCAGAATTGCGGATTATTTTTTGTTGGCTTTTAGATCTTGGGCGGCCTTGGATCAAAAGCTCACTTTGTTGTCTGCGTCTTGATGGCGCAGGTAGCCGTGATGAGATGCCCCAAATTACAGTTCCCTCTTCTTCTGCAGCTTCTCATTCCCGTAGCGCATTGCTCGATTGCACCAAAGGGCTGGCCTGCGTCGCCATCGTTTGGCATCACCTGGCTTTCTACGGCCCTATGTCCGAGGTAGCTCACCCCGCTATACCGGGGCTGCTGGATTGGCTGTATGAGTACGCCCGCATGGCGGTGCAGATTTTTTTGGTGATCGGCGGTTTTTTGGCCGCAGCGAGCTTGGCGCCGCAAGGGCTTGCGCGCTTTGATTCGCCGTGGGCCAAGATTGGCAAGCGTTTTGTGCGTTTGCTCGTTCCCTATGCCGTGGCGCTGGTAGTGACGATTGTGGTTTCAGCGGCCATTCGGCCTTGGTTTGATCACGAGTCGGTATCTGCTGACCCTGACTTTTGGCAGCTCATTGCCCATGCTCTGCTGCTGCAAGGCATTGTGGGCGAGGAGTCCTTGTCTGCTGGCGTTTGGTATGTGTCCATCGACTTTCAGTTGTTTGCTGGCACTGTGCTGCTGTTGGCCGGCGTGCGCTGGGTGCAGCGCTGGGCTTTTGCCCGCTGGGATGCGGCGGCAGTCGCCCGTTACTGGCCGTGGGCGGTGACGGGTGCACAGTCTCTGGTTGTGCTGGGTGCAGCAGCATCGCTGCTGGTCTTTAATCTGGATGCTGATTTGGATGTCTGGGCTATCTACTTCATGGGTGCGTATGGCCTAGGCATGATGGCTTTTTGGGCGGTAGCTGCCGATCAGCGCACCACCGCATGGGCTTGGGCCCTGCTGATTGCAGCGTTGGTGTTTGCGGCACTGGCTTACGAATGGCGCGACCGCATCTTTTTGGCAGGCGCGGCGGCCATGCTGCTGATTGTGTGCATGCGCACCGATGCCATTGCGCGCTGGAAGGGTTTGGAGCCGCTGCGCCGTTTGGGTGAGATTTCCTACTCGGTGTTCCTGATCCACTTTTCGATTTGCCTGTTGGTCAACGCGGTGGTTAACCACTTTTGGCATGACTCGGTCACCGCTGCCGTGGTGGGCATTCCCTTTGCCTTTGTTTTGTCGCTGACAGCCGGCTACGCGCTGTATCAATTGGTCGAGCGCCATGTTGTGTCGTGGAAGCTGGCCGTGCGCTGGCAGGTTGGCCTGATTGGGGCAGGTTTGTTGACTACCTTGCTTGCGGGTTTGCGCTGAAAGAATTTGCAAAAAAAGCAGCCGGATAAGGCTGCTTTTTCATGGTGGGCTTGAATATCAGCGGTGCAGCTCGCCTGAGCTTTCTGGCTGAAATTCAATGGCATCGACGCGCACCGTGACTTGATGGCTAGTGGTACTGGGCATCTTCAATTCATCGCCAATGGATAGGCCCAACAAGGCAATGCCTACAGGGGCAAGGATGGAGACTTTGTCGGTGCTGGCGTCCATGTCCTTGGGGTAGACCAGTGTCAGCGTGCTTGTCTTGTTGAGCTCAAGCATGGTGAAGCGAACTGTCGAATTCATGGTCACGACATTGGAAGGCATTTCTTTAGGTTCGAGCACCTCAGCTCGGTCTAGCTCAGCTTGCAGCGCATCGCGGCCAGCGAACGGACGGCTGTCCTTGTCTAGTAGCGCTTGAAGACGCTCTAGATCCAAGGACGATAAAGTGATGTTGGGCTTGCGCTCCATGATGTGACTCCCTTGCGAGATGCAGTAATTGGCGCTTGTGCGTTGCGCAAACGTACAAAAGCCCGGGCAACGTTGTTGTCCGGGCCAAAGTACTGATGTTGGCACCAAGTTGGTGCAATCGACCTATTGTCAATGAAGCTTGAGAAAGCGCCAAGTTATCTCGCACTGGCTTAGTGCGAGATTGCCTTTCCCCTTGTTGAAGTCGCCTGTTGCGTCCTTGGTCTTTAAGGGTGGAAGGGCTTGTCTGGGCTTAAATCGCACCGAAGTGCCTGACTTCAACTGCTGGAGGTTGCTGTAGATACAGTCGCTTGGCCAGACTGTTCGTGGTGCTCGATCACCTTGCGCATCAATTGTGCAAATGTTTCTCGTTCTTCTTCGCTCAGCGGCTCAAGCATACGGTGCTGGGCCTGCAGCACCGCAGGGCCTGCACTGATGAGCAAAGCCTCTCCTTCGGGAGTCAGTGAGATCAAGCGCACTCTGCGGTCTTTTTCTGTTTGTTGGCGCTGCAGCAGACCGCGTGCTTCCAGTCGATCAATAACGCCGCCAATCGTCGCTTTATCAAAGCCCACTTCCACGCTCAGTGTGCGCTGGTCGATACCGGGTAGATGCACGAGCTTTTGTAGCACGGCGAACTGAAGGGGGGTGATTGCCCAAGCATCGGTTGCTTTGGTGAACATGGCCACTGCGACTTGTTGCAGGCGACGAATCCCGTGCCCGGGAAAAGTCTCTACCTCTAGGCGCGGAAAGGTGGTGTTGTCGAGGTCACTGCCTGAGGGTGTCTCCAGAAGATGCGCTTGATTCATGGTTAACCCTTATTTTGTTCGTCTTTTGATGTTCGCATAATACGATGCATACAACTGGTATGTATACATCCTATATGTATGCAGCCTGAACGTGTTTTCACCGAAGAGTGCGAGCGTTGATCGCCAAAGCTTTTCGGACAAGATTCACTGAGACGCTCTAGAGGCTTTTATGCAATTTCATCTGAATGGTTTTCGTCCTGGCAATCCACTGGTTCTTGAAGCGTCGCCTCTGGCGCGTGCTCACACTGAAGCAGTGCCTGAAAAGGTCGATGTCCTGATTGTGGGAAGCGGCCCTGCCGGCCTGACGCTGGCTGCGCAGCTGGCTGCATTTGCAGACATTCATACCTGCCTCGTAGAGCAAAAAGAAGGCCCGATGGAGCTGGGTCAGGCCGATGGCATTGCCTGCCGCACCATGGAAATGTTTGAAGCCTTTGATTTTGCCGATCAGGTGGTCAAAGAAGCTTGCTGGATTAACGACGTTACCTTCTGGAAGCCTGACGACAAAGAGCCTAGCAACATCGCCCGCCATGGCCGCGTGCAGGATACGGAAGATGGTCTGTCCGAGTTCCCCCACGTCATCTTGAACCAAGCACGTGTGCACGACCATTATCTGGAGCGTATGCGCAATTCGCCCAGCAAGATGGAGCCCCATTACGCTCGCCGCGTGCTGGATGTGAAGGTGGATAGCAGCGACGCTGACTACCCCGTGACCGTGACGCTCGAGCGTACAGACGCTGCACATGCCGGCCAGATCGAAACCGTGCAAGCGCGCTACGTGGTGGGCTGCGATGGTGCGCGCAGCAATGTGCGCCGTGCCATGGGTCGCCAGTTGGTGGGCGACTCTGCCAACCACGCTTGGGGTGTGATGGACATCTTGGCCGTTACCGACTTCCCTGACATTCGCTACAAGGCTGCGATTCAGTCCGAGCATGGCAATGTGCTGATCATTCCGCGTGAAGGCGGCCACTTGGTGCGCTTTTATGTAGAGATGGATAAGCTGGGTGCCGACGAGCGCGTGGCCAGCCGCAACATCACGGTGGAGCAATTGATTGAAACCGCCCAGCGTGTGATTCACCCCTACAAGCTGGATGTGAAGAATGTGCCTTGGTGGTCGGTGTACGAAATTGGTCAGCGCATCTGCGCCAAGTACGATGATGTGACGGATGCCGTGGCCACCGAAAATTCGCCGCTGCCCCATGTCTTTATCGCGGGTGATGCTTGCCACACCCACAGCCCCAAGGCTGGTCAGGGCATGAATTTTTCCATGCAAGACACGTTCAATCTGGGCTGGAAGCTCGCTGCTGTGCTGCGCAAGCAATGCGTGCCAGAACTGCTGCATACCTACTCTTCAGAGCGCCAAGTCGTTGCCCAGCAACTGATTGACTTTGACCGCGAATGGGCTCAGATGTTCAGCGACCGCGCCAAGGAAGGCGGCGAGGGCGGTGTGGACCCTAAGGAGTTCCAGAAATATTTTGAGCAGCATGGCCGCTTTACTGCAGGTGTTGGCACGCATTACGCGCCCTCTGTGCTGACGGGAGAAGCCGCGCATCAAGATTTGGCGACCGGCTTTACTGTGGGTATGCGCTTTCACTCGGCACCCGTGGTGCGCGTGTCTGATGCCAAGCCTGTGCATTTGGGTCACTGCGGCAAGGCCGATGGTCGCTGGCGCCTGTATGCGTTTGCTGGGCAAGAGGATCTCAAACAGCCTGAAGCTGGTTTGCTGGCGCTGTGCAACTATTTGCAAAACGATGCGGCATCGCCCGTGCGCCGCTTCACCCCTGCTAGCCAAGCGCTGGACGGCATGTTCGATGTACGCGCTATCTTCCCTCAGGCTTATACAGAAGTGGCTTTGGAGAAGCTGCCAGCGCTGCTGCTGCCGCCCAAGGGCAAGCTGGGCATGCTGGACTACGAAAAAGTCTTCAGCCCTGATTTGAAGAACGCAGGTCAGAACATTTACGACATGCGCGGTGTGAGCCGCCAACAAGGTGCGCTGGTTGTCGTGCGCCCTGACCAGTACATTGCGCAAGTTCTGCCTTTGAATGCCCACGCCGCACTGAGCGCTTACTTTGAGGCATTTATGCTGGCTTAATCGATTCAGTCGCTTAGATTGATCTGATCCCCTGGAAGGGAATTGAGGAGGGCTAAGCCCTCCTTTTTTTGTTCTGACGCTTGATACGATGTGAGTAACGGATATTTTTCTGCCAGCTTGCTTTTTGGAGGTGAGTCATGCTGCTGATAGTGGGAACTGTACGTCTACCTCCCGAGAACCTTGAACGAGCCAGGCCTGTGATGCAGGCCATGGTCGAGGCCTCTCGTGCGGAAGATGGCTGTCTTGAGTACGGCTACGCCGAGGACATCTTTGCGCCTGGGCTTATCCATGTCAAAGAGCGCTGGACAGATCAGGCGGTACTCGATGCTCACTTTGCCTCGCCGCATATCAAGGTCTGGCGTGAGACTTGGTCCGCGCTGGGGATTGGGGAGCGTGATCTGGTGGTTTATGAGGTGGGGCTGGCGCGCATAACGTGAATGCTTGGGCACATTGCTTTACCTCTGTGAAAGAGCGCTCTCAGGTTTTTGCGAATCCTCGACAATGCGCGCATGACTTCCCAAGAACAACCGCACAACCCGCTGCATGGCCTGACGCTGGAGCGCATCGTCTCCGATCTCGCGGATTACTACGGCTGGAATGAGCTGGGCCGCCGCGTGCAAATACGCTGCTTCAATCAAGACCCGAGCGTCGCATCGAGCTTGAAATTTTTGCGCAAAACCCCTTGGGCGCGCGAGCAAGTAGAGCAGCTCTATGTACAGACGCAGCGCTCGTATGAACGTGAGCAGCAACGCAGCAAGCGCAATGATCGCTACGAGGACTGAAAGGCGGCTTAACGGGTGCCTGCCTCTTAACCCAGCTCCAACAAAAAACCGCTTGTAAGGCGGTTTTTTGTTGCTAAATTTTGTTATTAATGCCGGTTGTTCTCAGAACTGATGGCGTATCCCTGCGCCCATTGTGCGGAAGTTGCTGTTCGATGCGGCGCCCCATAGGCTGGCAAAGCTCTGCATATGCGGCGTGCCGTCAAGGTGGCCGTAGAACCCGTAAACCTTGGTGCGGCGGCTTAGGTTGTAGTGGTAAGCCACCATCCACTGGTTGGCGCTGGATTTGCTTTGTGTGCTGGCAGGAAGGCTGCCGTCTAATGCATGGGTGGTGTAAGAGATGGTTCTGCGGCCTATGCTGGCGTGGAACTCGGATGCACCCAAGACATATTTACCAGCAAGGCGCAGCACATTCCGGTGGATATGAGTGCTCTCTAGGCCTGGCCAGTGATTCTTGTCTTCCTGTCGCTGGTAATAGGCACCCAAAGCCCAGTCACCTGTGTCGTAGCTCGCGCGCAGCGTATAGGCTTCGTCTTTGAGGCTGTCGCCATAGACAGAGCCTTTGAGCTTGCTGCTTGTATACCCTAGACCCATGCCCCAAGGGCCGCGCTCATAGCGCAGACCCAGGTCCATGGCATCACGGTAGGTGATGTCACCACTCCAGACAGTTTTTTCTCCAAACCTATATTGCAGCTCTGCCGTCGCTCCAGCCCAGTTGGGTGTGCGATAGGCCAGCACATTGCTGTGTGGGGTGATTGAATGAAAATAGATATCTGATGTAGAGCCCATATCGTCGTTGTGCCAGTTGATGGCTGCGGCTGTGGCTTCATACGAGGCACGCTTGAATGCACCCATGCGAACCATGCCGAAGTCACCGGACAAATTCACTTCGCTGCGGCGCTGAAAGTTGAACTGGCTATCCCACCCCCATACGTCTGCGCCTTTGCCGCTGTCTGTATTGAGGTTGGCCTCTAACACCATGCCCGCTTTGATGCCACTGCCGAGGTCTTCTTGCGCGCGCAAACCCAGAAATGAGTTTTTGCTCGTCATTCCAGAGACTTTCATACCTGCATAAGTTTGTTGTTCGACAGCTGTGTCGAGACGCCCGTACAACGAGACGCTGCTTTGCGCCAATGCTGTACCTGTGCCTGCTGTGGCAAGCAGCGCCAGCAGGGTGGCAGAGATTGATTTCATGAGATACCTAAGGTCTGTGAGAATTGATAAAAAATTGACCTGAGATCGCGTTGTGACGACAAGCGATTTGGATCCAAGGCGCAAGCCTTGCAAAGGTTGGTAACGCCGCAGGCCGGCCGCCACTCGTCGTTGTGCTTCCTTGTGCTGGATTAGAGCGGCTCTTAGCACTTGCACTGCGTCGCAGGCCTAGATTGGCAATGGGTCTGCCCACTTCGCGACGCCGAGCAAATTTCAAGTCTTATGGGGTTACGTTCAAGGTGAGTGTTTAAGAGCCGTTAACACCACCCTTGATATGTCTGTTTCGCCTTGTCGTATGCATGTGCTGCCTGCGGCTTCGCGCCTAGATTCCAACGCAAGCCTTCGGTTTGCTCGGTTGTGTTATCTGCTCTAACAGCGAATTGTATAAATTAGCCATTTTTGTAACATTCACCTGAGTGCGCTGAGGAGTGCGCGGAGATTAAGTAGCAGGATTAATAGTGGTAACTGACATTTAAGAATGTATATCTGCTTGTATGATTTGTAAAAAAATAATGCGAATAGGGCTTGTCGGGCCCATTTAATTGCCCTAATGCCTTACACCGCGCTTTTTTCAGCCAGTCAGTACGCCGCCATCTTTGATAGTTTGCCCGACCCGGTTTTTGTTTTGACAGAAACTGGCCGCTATGCAGCGGTGCTGGGCGGCAAAGATCAGCGCTACTATCACGATGGAACGTCACTGGTGGGTAAGACCTTGGCTGAGGTTCTCTCACCGGCAAAAGCGCAATGGTTTGTGTTGAAAATCAAAGATGCACTGACCAGCCAGAAGATGCAAATTTTGGAGTACGAGCTAAGCGTGCACGACGTTCTTGGCCTGCCCAAAGATGGACCCGTGGAACCCATCTGGTTTGAAAGCCGTGTGAGTGCTTTGAGTGAGCGGTTTGATGGTGAAAGAGCAGTGCTTTGGGTCGCTAGCAACATCACGGATAACAAGCGAATGCAACTACGGCTGCAGCAGCAGGCCTTGCATGACGATTTGACCGGGCTGACTAACCGCCGTGGTTTTATGCGCGCGATGGCGCAGGCTTATGCGGCTTATATGAACCATGGCAAGCAAGCCTGCCTCATTAGCTTTGATGTGGATTATTTCAAAGCGATTAATGATGGCTTGGGCCATCCGGCAGGCGATCAGGCCTTGCGAGATTTGAGTGTTGCTGTACGCACGTTGCTCGCGCCTGATGAGGTGTTTTGCCGCTTGGGCGGTGATGAGTTTGTGATTCTCAGTCAGCGCTGCTCTATTGCTGCCATTACCGCCTTGGGGCGGCAAGTCCTCAACGCTGGCCAGAATGCTTTGCAGTTCTATGCCACAGAGGGATCTATACCTGCACTAAGTCTGGGCATCACCTCTTTTATGCCCATGGACACGAGCCTTGAAGACATCATGCGTCGTGCTGACGAAGCCCTTTACACGTCCAAGGTGCAGGGTGGGCATCAGATGTTCATGGCAGCACAAAGTCTGCCTGATCCGGCATGAGGAGAGTTGAACTTCAGCGCAGATAAGCGCTGAAGCTTGGGCTCTTCGTTATGCGCTCAATGGCGCTGTGATTACGCTGTCAATTGCGCTGCGTGGTGGCGCAGGTGGTCGTCAATAAAGCTCTGGATAAAGTAGTAACCGTGGTCATAGCCGGACTGGCGGCGCAGGCTCAAAGGCTGGCCGGCCTTGGTGCAGGCTTCTTCAAAGGCTTCTGGCAGCAGCTGCTTTTCGAGCAAGAACTTATCGGCCAAACCTTGGTCGATGAGAATGCCCCCGGGGTAGGGCGCTGCGGTTTGCGCGCTCATCAGCTCGCTGGCATCGTGCTTGACCCACTCGGTTTTGTCTTCACCCAAATAGCCGGTAAAGGCTTTCTGACCCCAGGGGCAGTTGATGGGGTTGGCAATGGGCGCAAAGGCCGACAGCGACTTGAATTTGCCAGGGTGGCGCAGCGCCAGAGTCAGCGCGCCGTGGCCGCCCATGCTGTGGCCAAAGATGCCAAGGCGTTCCATATCCACCGGCAGCTTATTGCCAACCAGCGGCAGCAAGTCATTCAGGATGTAGCTTTCCATGCGCCAGTGCAGGCCCCAAGGCTTGGTGGTGGCATCCAGATAAAAGCCGGCGCCCACACCGAAATCCCAACTGGCAGACTCGCCCGTCAAACTTGCTCCGCGTGGGCTGGTGTCGGGGCAGATCAAGGCAATGTTCAGCTCGGCCGCCAGGCGCTGGGCGCCGGCCTTGGCCATAAAGGTTTCTTCCGTGCAGGTCAGGCCGGCCAAGTAAATGAGCGCAGGCACCTTCTCTCCCATCACCGCTTTGGGCGGTAGAAAGACGGAGAACTTCATGTTCAAACCAGTCTCGCTGGAGAAATGTTCGTAATAGCGCTGAGCGCCACCAAAGCAGGCGTGGGCGGTTTTGAGTTCAAAAATAGGGGGCATGAAGTGCTCCTGAATAGAAAGCTGCCAGTCCAAGTAAAACAAGGGTTTCAAGCCTGTTGATGCCTGAAACCCTTGTCTTTAAAGGACTAGTAGCAAGTGTTTTTTAATCGGCGAAGTTTACGACGGAGCGGATGGACTTGCCTTCGTGCATCAGGTCGAACGCTTCGTTGATACCCTTCAGGCCCATGGTGTGGGTGACAAAGGGTTCGAGCTGGATCTTGCCGGCCATGGCGTCTTCCACCATGCCGGGCAGCTCGCTGCGGCCCTTGACGCCGCCAAACGCGGTGCCCAGCCACTTGCGGCCGGTGACCAACTGGAAGGGTCGGGTGGAAATTTCCTGGCCCGCGCCGGCCACGCCGATGATGACCGACTGGCCCCAGCCGCGGTGTGCGCATTCCAGTGCGGCGCGCATCACATTGGTGTTGCCGATGCATTCGAAGCTGTGGTCCACACCCCAGGTGGTCATCTCGACAATGACTTGCTGGATGGGCTTGTCAAAGTCTTTGGGGTTGATGCAGTCGGTCGCGCCAAAGGTCTTGGCCAGATCGAACTTGCCGGGGTTGGTGTCGATAGCGATGATGCGACCGGCCTTGGCCATTTTCGCGCCCTGAATCACGGCCAGGCCGATGCCGCCCAGGCCGAACACGGCCACGGTGTCGCCGGGTTGCACCTTGGCGGTGTTTTTGACGGCGCCCAGACCGGTGGTCACGCCGCAGCCCAGCAGGCAGACCTGCTCGGGGTTGGCGTCGGGGCTGATCTTGGCCAGCGAGACGGCGGCCACCACCGTGTACTCCGAGAAGGTGGAGCAGCCCATGTAGTGGTAAATCGGCTCGCCGTTGTAGCTAAAGCGCGTGGTGCCATCGGGCATCACACCCTTGCCTTGGGTGGCGCGCACTGCTACGCACAAATTGGTCTTGCCGCTCTTGCAGAACAGGCATTCGCCGCATTCGGCTGTGTACAGCGGGATCACGTGGTCGCCGGGCTTCACGCTGGTCACGCCTTCGCCCACTTCGACCACGATGCCTGCGCCTTCATGGCCCAGCACGGCGGGGAAGATGCCTTCGGGGTCATCTCCGCTCAGCGTGAACGCGTCAGTGTGGCAGACGCCAGTGTGGGTGATCTTGACCAGCACTTCACCCTTTTGGGGCGGCGCGACGTCGATCTCGACGATTTGCAGGGGTTCTCCGGCTTTGAAGGCAACGGCGGCGCGTGATTTCATGACTGTCTTTCTGTGGATGTCGGGGCGGGCGAAGCGCTGCGGCATTCGCTTTGCGAAGCTCAGACTGTAGGGCATGGCAGCTGAACAACGGCTGACCATGGCCGCTACTTCAATGGATTTGGCCGAATATGGTGATCTGAAGGGCTTGCGGCCATCTTTAACCCCAGGCTTTTAAAATTTGGCCCTGTTTTTGCTCCCACCTTGTCTGATGGAACATCACCACTCCCACCCACACACACTTCCTCATCGCATTGATCTGATCGTCTACCCCGGCTTCAAGTCGCTGGAGGCGATAGGGCCCATGTCTGTCTTTGACTACGCCAACATTCACCTGCGCGCACGGGGGCAGTGCGATGGGTATGAGGTGTGCATCACATCGGCAGCGCAGGGCTCGGTGCAGTCCGATACTTTGATGGCGCTGCAGGCCACGCAGTCGCTGGGCTCTCTGGCGGAACGCGGCACAGGTTGCACCGTAATCGTGGTGGGCTCGCGCCATATCGAGACCGTGCTGGGAGCATCGACCGAGCTGGTGCAGTGGCTGCAGAACGTGGCCGCACAGGTGCCGCGCCTGATTGCGCTGTGTTCGGGTAGTTTTTTTCTGGCCGAGGCTGGTTTGCTCGATGGCCGCCGCGCGGCCACGCACTGGAGTGTGGCCAAGGTGCTGGCCCAGCGCTACCCGCGTGTGCAGGTGGATGCGGACGCTATTTATGTGCGCGATGACGTCAAAGACAGCCATGGCGAGCGCCAGATCTGGACCTCGGCAGGGGTGACGGCTGGCATTGACTTGGCGCTGGCCGTGGTGGAGCAGGATTTTGGTCATGCGCTGGCGCTGGAGGTGGCGCGGGATCTGGTCATGTATCTCAAACGCCCCGGCGGCCAGTCCCAGTTCAGCGTGCCTTTGGCCGCGCAATCTACCAAGCACAGGGGGGTGCAGGCAGTGCAGCAGTGGGTACTAGCTCAGCTTGATAAGCCTGTAACGCTGGCACAGATGGCAGAGCAAGCGGCGATGAGTGAGCGTCACTTTCGCCGCGTCTTTCAGCAAGAAACCGGGCAGAGCCCATCGGCTTTTGTTGAGACTGCGAGGCTAGAAGCTGCCAAGCAACTGCTGGAGGCGCAAAGCCAGTGGCCGCTAAAAACTGTGGCTGCCCATGTGGGTCTGGGCTCGGAGCAGGCGCTGCGCCACTTGTTTGTGAAGAAGTTGGGTATTACGCCTGTGGCCTACCGTGAGCGCTTTGGAGATTGATTCAGCATAAAACGACCAAAGGTGGCGAGGAACTCTTCTATATGTGACGATGGTTCATGGATAAGTGAGCATGAGCCTTCATGGTCACTTTTGACTTTTATAATCGCACCGCCATTGCTGCAGGTGTTTTCAACCTTCGCAGCGATTCACATGGAGATGCCTGAGGCTCAGAAGTAGCTTCGGTATCCGCTCCCGTCGCAAAAATTGCATGGGCATGTGACCCGAATTTCAGCTATCTAAAGTCATCATGAGCAGTATTGCTATCTCTTCCATTCTGGTGGTCCTGAGTATTCTGGCCATTATTTTCCTTACGGCCAAACTCAAAGTTAACGTCTTTGGTGCGCTGTTTGCCGTGTCGCTTGCACTGGCGATTTTCGGCACCAATCTGCCCTTGCCAAAGGTGATGGATGCGCTCAAAACCGGCTTTGGCAATACCTTGGGCGGCATTTCCTTCATCATCATTTTTGGAGCAGCGATTGCGGTGTGTATGCAAAAAAGCGGCGGCGCTTTGAGCATTGCCAGCCACATCCTGAAGCTGGCTGGCGAGCGCAATGCCAAGCCTGCGGTGGCGTGGACGGGCTTTATTCCCGGCCTGACCATCTTCTGCGACACGGGTTACATCATTTTGAGCGGCATTGCCCGCAGCATCAGCGCTAGCTCTAAGGTGCCTATGCCGCTGATTGCCTCCATCTTGGGGACATCGCTGTATGCCGTGCATTGCTTGGTGCCCACGCACCCCGGCGCACTAGCTGCTGCGACGACGCTGAACGCCAATTTGGGTTTGTTGGTGCTTGCAGGCGTTGCGTTCTCCATCCCCGGTCTGCTGGCTGCTTACTACTGGGCCAACTGGATGTGCAAGGGCAAGGATTACGCACCTGCCGAAATTGAAGCCAGCGAGCAGCAATCGATGGCCAAGCTGCCGTCTTTTGGCTTCTCTTTGCTGCCCGTGGTGCTGCCACTGGTGCTGATTTCCATCTCAACTTTGCTGACCACCTTGGGCCACAAGGAAGGTTTTGCGACTGTCTTGCACTTCTTGGGCAATCCTCCTGTCGCTTTGCTGGTGGGTATGTTGTGCGGCATGTGGCTGCTGGCTTGCAACGGCGGCAAAAAGGGTGACTTCAGCGCAGTGCTGGAAGAGGCGATTGCCAAGTCCGGCCCTATCTTGATCATTACCGCCGCTGGCGGCATGTTTGGCGCCATCATCAAAGAAACCGGTGTGGGCGGTGCTTTGGGCCACGCTCTGGGCAATGCTTCTGTGGGCCTGCTGGTGCCTTTCATCATTGCGGCACTGCTCAAGACGGCTCAGGGTTCTTCTACTGTGGCTGCGCTGACAACTGCTGCCATCATTGCGCCTAGCTTGGCGATCTTCGGTCTTGATTCAGACATGGGCCGCATCTTCGCCGTGCTGGCCATTGGCGCTGGCTCCATCGTGGCATCGCACGCCAACGATTCCTACTTCTGGGTGGTGACCAAGTTGTCCCAAATTGAAATGGAAGACTCGCTGCGCGTGTTCACCACCTCGACCATCGTGATGGGTGTAGTCAGCTTCGCCTGTATCTGGGTGGCTAGCATGTTCATGCTCTGATTAGGTAGCACCACATCATGAAAATTGTCATCGCCCCCGACTCTTACAAGGAAAGCCTGTCTGCGCTGGAAGTTGCCACGCAAATTGAGCTGGGGTTTAAGGAAATTTTCCCGGATGCCGAATACGTCAAAGTGCCCATGGCCGATGGCGGTGAAGGCACGGTGCAGGCCATGGTCGAAGCCACGCAAGGCCGCCTGCTTGAAGTTGAAGTGACTGACCCGCTGGGTCAGCGCATCAGCGGCTTTTACGGCCTGACGGGAGACGGCGGCACCGCCATGATCGAAATGGCTGCGGCCAGCGGTCTGGCCTTGGTGCCGCCCGCCAAGCGTAACCCGAACGTGACGACCAGCTACGGCACCGGTGAGTTGATCACTGCTGCGCTAGACGTCGGTGCCCGCCACCTGATTTTGGGCATTGGCGGCAGCGCCACCAATGATGGCGGCGCAGGCATGTTGCAGGCTTTGGGTGTGCAGCTACTAGACGCAAACGGCGCTGAGCTGGCACGCGGCGGTGCGCCGCTGGCCCAGTTGGCAAGCATCGACATGAGTGGTTTGGACAAGCGTTTGGCTGAATGCCAAATTGAAGTGGCCTGCGACGTGGACAACCCCCTGACGGGCGAGCGCGGTGCATCGGCCATCTTCGGCCCGCAAAAAGGTGCGACGCCTGAGATGGTGCAGTCGCTGGATGCACGGCTTAAGCACTTTGCCGCCATCATTGAGCGCGACTTGGGTGTGGCCGTGGATGCAGTGGCTGGCGCCGGCGCCGCAGGTGGCATGGGCGCGGCCATGATGGCCTTCCTCAAAGGCCAGTTGCGCCCCGGCTGCGAAATTATTGCGGGCGCTGTAGGTCTGGAGGCGGCAGTGCAGGATGCCGACCTGGTCATCACCGGCGAAGGCCGCATTGACCAGCAAACCATCTTTGGCAAAACCCCCTTTGGCGTGGCCACAGTGGCCAAGCAGTTTGGCAAGCCCGTCATTGGCATTGCCGGCGGTCTGGGCAACAATGCCCATGTGGTGCATGACCACGGCATTGAGGCCATTTTCAGCGTGCTGACCCGCATTGGTACTTTGCAAGATGCATTGACGGAGGCAGAGCACAACGTGCGCACTGCCGCCCGCAATGTGGCTGCGGTGCTGGCCATGGGGCAGCGCATGGGCCAGCGTTCGAACTAAAGCGTGAGGCAGCGTTTGATCTAACGCGCTTTTCAGGTGCGCTAAAAACACAACCCCGGTCGCGTAAGCAGGCCGGGGTTTTTTGTTGTCAGTGCTTTAAAGCAAAGGGCTTTTGAAGAAGTCCAGCGCCGCTTTGGCAGCGGCAAAGTTGCGCTCAATTTGCGTTTGTTGCTCAGCGGTTGATTGGCTGCTGATTTGTTTTTGCTGTTTAAAGTCTTTTGGTGCTTTAGCCATTGTGTTTATTGCATTGGAAGCTATTGAAATAGAAGCATTTTGAACTGGAGTTGGGTTCTCTTTGTTTAAGAGTAACTGACTCAAATCCAGCGCCGGGTTGAGCTGCCACAGGCACGAGACATAAGTGGCCATCGCCACCGCCGGGTCGCCACGCTCAATACGCGCCATGGTGGGCTGCGAGATACCCAGCTTGGCGGCCCACTGCGCCTGCGTCTCTCCCCGACTTTTACGCTGGGCCACGATGCTTTGGGCAAGTTGCTCGATCTGAGCAAGGATGGCTGGCGGAAAGGCTGAGGGACTGGTGTTCTGGCGAGGCATATGCCAATGGTAGTGGGCTTGACGGCCCATCCAGCG
Organism: Comamonas sp. Y33R10-2; assembly: GCF_019355935.1. Taxonomy (NCBI): domain Bacteria; kingdom Pseudomonadati; phylum Pseudomonadota; class Betaproteobacteria; order Burkholderiales; family Comamonadaceae; genus Comamonas; species Comamonas sp. Y33R10-2. The sequence continues at coordinate 2,278,334 of NZ_CP079925.1, read as the reverse complement.
CGGCAGGGGCGTCTTTGTGGCGGGGAATGGGCGAAATTCTCCACTTCGTCCTACGGAAGAGCCAGTGAGGCGATGCAACCATCGGCAAAACATTACTGGGAAATAGCTATGAAAGTCCTGCACTTCATCTTTGCGGCGCTGCATTCATTGATTGCTCTGCTGTTCATGCTGGCGGCGCTGGCCTTGATCTGGGTGGCTGCCAGCAAGGGCTGGCATGTGCTCGGCTCCGGGTTGGATGACAGCGCCACCTTGCATATCGTGGAGGCGCTGGGCATCTTGGCATCCGGTGTGGTGGCCTTGCAGATTGCGCAGACCGTGATGGAAGAAGAGGTGGTGCGAGAGGCCCATATCAGCGGCCCCACGCGAGTGCGCCGCTTTCTCTCGCGCTTCATGGTGGTGCTGGTGGTGGCTATGGCCATTGAGGCGCTGGTGGCCACATTCAAAGCCCAGGAAGCGCCGGAGAAGCTGATCTACGCTGCCGCCGTGATTGTGGCGGTGGGCATTTTGATGGCGGGATGGGGCATTTTTGTGCACCTCAATCGCTCTGCCGAGGAGCTGGAGCCCGAAGCCATGCAGCAAGCCAAGGGCGAAGACCACAAGGTCAATTAAGGCCTGCGTTGGGTGTTGCCGCAAAAAAGGCCCGGTCACAGTGCCGGGCCTTTTGACGTAGACAGCCGACTCAGGCGGGGAGTCGGTACAAGCTGCCGTTGAACGCCACAGCCTCGCTGGCATGCAAGGCGTCTAGCTGGGTCAGTATCAGTTCACGCACTGGGGCGGTCACGGCGTTCAGGCCCAGCAAGCGGGCCACGGCACCGGGCAACTCGTCGCGCTGGCCGCCCAAGCTGGTTTGCAGCGCCTGCACAATGGCTTGGCGGATCTCTGCGGGTGGCAAGCAGTCCAGGCGGCGCAGATTGGCTGAGCTGACGGCAGAGCGATCACGCACGCGCACCGTGCGCTCTGGCAAGTCCAGAAACTCGGCATCCACGGTGATGGTGCCATCGGCCAGCAGGGTCTGGCGTGCGGCGTCCAGCGCTTCCCGCACACGGCTGCCGGCGCGTTGCAGGCCCCAAAGCGTGCGCATGCGGGTGACCAGCTCATCTATGTGAATAGGGCCTTCCTGCTCCACCACCTGCTGCACCAGTTGCGCCAGCCGCGATGTGGGGACGTTGTGCAGCTCCTGAGTCGGAATGTCGAGGCTGGCCTCGGTATAGGCCAAGGCATTGGCAGGTGCAGCCGATGTTTGCGCCGTTGTGCTCTGCGGCACTCTTTCTATGATTTCGATAGCTGCAGGTGCATATATTGTCTGGACTGCGGGCTGGTTTTGTTCTAAATCCTCTTTAGTAGCCTCTACGGCAGCCAGCACCCGCTCGGTTTGTGCGCGGGGCTGGCGGAACCAGTCAGCGCCCCAGATGCGCAGCAGCTTCCAGCCATGGCCTTCGAGCACCGACTGGCGCAGTCGGTCGCGGTCCCGGGCGGATCGGGTGCTGTGGTAGCTGGCACCATCGCATTCAATGCCCAGCAGATAGCGCCCGGGCTGTTCGGGGTCCACCACGGCCAGGTCGATGAAAAAACCTGCGATGCCGATTTGCGTCTCGACCTTCAGGCCCTGAGCCTTGAGTGCCTCGGTTAGCGCTTCATACACATCTTCTTCCAGCGGCGATTCCAGATCGCGTCCGCTAACGCTGGCCACCGCCAGCTGGCCTGTGGCTGCGTAGTTGAGGAACACCTTGAGCGCGGCCACGCCCTTGCCCTTGCCGCGTTCCAGATCGATATCGTCCGCAGTGATGGACGAGAACACCTCGCAGCGCTGCTTGGCGCGGGAGATCAGAACGTTCAGGCGGCGCTCGCCGCCATCGGCGCTGATGGGGCCAAAGCGCATGGGCAGATAGCCCTGGGCATTGCGCGCATAGGCGACGGAGATAAAGATCACATCGCGCTCGTCACCCTGTACGTTCTCCAGGTTTTTGATGAAGAAGGGCTCGTTGGGGTGGGCGACAAAAAAGGCTTCGGCCTCGGGTTGCTGGCGGCGCAGCAGTTCCAGTTCATCCTGAATGGCCACTTTTTGCTGCAGCGAAAACGCCGCCACGCCCAGGCTAAGCTGCGGCGTTTGTAGCGCGTGCGCCATGATGGCGCGGGCAATGGTCTGGGCCTCAATGCGGTTGACGCGTGTGGCACCGCTGTCAAAGCGGCCATCGGGCAGGTGGTGAAAGCGCAGGCCCATACCGGCGCGGGCCGTGTAGGGGCTGGGTACGATGAACAGGCCGCTGTTGTAGAACTGCTGGTTGGACACCGCAATCAGCGATTGGTGGCGGCTGCGGTAATGCCAGCGCAGCATGAGCTGGGGCATGCCCTTGGCTAGGCACAGGCTCAGAATGCTCTCCACATCGGCAGCGCCGGCGATGAGCTGCTCTTCATCCTCGTCATCAAAGTCTTCTGGCTCACTGGTCATGCGCGAGAAAAAGCGCGTGGGTGGCAGTTGGCGGTCATCACCCACGACGACCAGTTGCTTGCAGCGGGCGACGGAGCCCAGGGCATCGACGGGCTCGATCTGGCTGGCCTCGTCAATGACCAGCAGGTCAAACTCCACGGCACCGGGTTCGAGAAACTGAGCCACGGACAACGGGCTCATCATGAACACGGGCTTGATGGCTTGCACCGCCTCGCCCGCCAGCTTGAAAAGCTTGCGCAGAGGCATATGGCCGCGCTTGCGTGCAATCTCGCCATTAAGCACGCCAAGCGGCCCGATGCCAGATGCTGTGCGGGGAACCTGCTCGTAATGCGATAGCGCAGACTGGGCGCGGGCCAGCTCAATGCGTTCAATATCCAGCGCGCGGAACTGGCGCACCTTCTGGCTGTGCTGGTCGCCGTTGAAGCTCACCAGCTCTGGGTGGCTTTGCGTGGTCTGGCGCAGCAGGGCTTCGTAGTAGGCACGTTCAAAACTGGGTGGAAGATCGCTCAACGCAATGGCCGCAGATTCGATCTGTTCTACCAGCGCAGCTAGGCCCGACGCCCGGGCCTGTGTGCGTGTGGCGTGGTATTGCGTCCAGTCCAGCAAGGCGCTGGGCTGGTCTATCCACTGCAGTAGTCGCTCTTGCAAGGCGGGCAAGGGCAGGGCGGCAAGGTCGGCCGCGCCAAAAGCCTCTTGCGTATCCAGCTGGTAGTGGGTCAGCAGGGTCTGCGCGGCTTGCTCGAACTTTTGCAGCGATGTCTGCGCCGTCTGGGCCCGTTCGGCGCAATGGGCGGGTGAGGGCAGCTGGGCGTAGAGCTGGCGAAACGCCTCGCTGCGGCCTTGACCCTCAGGCCCTGCCATCCAGCGCAGCACGGCCTGCAACTGGCCCCAGTCGCTTTGCTCACCTTGCCAGAGCTGGCCAAAGGCGGCCAGGCCATCGCTGTGCTGCTGCTTCAACGTCTGGCGCAGGCTTTGGGCTTGCATCAACTCATCCAGCCATTGCGTACGTTCGGTCTTGGTTTTGGGCAGTTCGGCTTTGAGGTGGGCCTTAACGCTGGCAATGGCTTGGCGGTAGCTGCTATTGAAGATACGAAACAGGGAGTCGCCATGCGCGGCAATGCTTTGGCGGGTGCTGCTCAAGTCCTGCGCCCAGGCCGATTCGGCAAAGCGGCTGTGCAGGCTTTGGGCTTGCGCGCTGAACTGCACGCCACATTCCACCAGCTTTTGCAGCTGACCTAGACCATGGCTCCAAATCACGCTGGCCACAGCTTGCCGGTCTACCGTGGGGGCAGAAGCCAGTTGCTGCGCCAAAGTGATCTGCGCTTGCAGATTTTGAATGTTTTCGGCCTGGAGTCCATTCAATGATTGGGCTAGCTGCTCACTATCTTGTAGCGTCTGGTTCAGCAGCGTTTGCAGCGCCGGCAGTTGCTGGGCAAAACGATCGGCATCCAGCTTGAGCAGAGCAGGGTGGCACACGCCACGCCAGGGGTGCTGGTGGATGGGTGCGACTTTGCTGGCCGCCTGACCCAGCGCCTGCACGGTTTGCTGGCGGGCATGGAAGTCCGAGGGGCTCCAGCCCGCCGCGCCTTGCAGCAGATCGGGAAGGTGGGCAATCTGCACGGCATCCAGCTGCGCCAGATGGCCAAGGATTTGATAGGGCGTGAGCGCGCAGGGGGCGAGTGCCGTGTGCATCACCTCGCTGTGTGCGTTGAGCTGCTGCTGCACCATGCTCAGCTCATGGATGATCTGGTCGCGGTGCTCCACACGCGGCTTGCCCAGGTCGCGCGTGGCCTTGATCTCTTCCAGCACCTTGCGCTTGTTGGTGTGGTGGCTGTGCAGCTCCAGGCAGGCGGGGCCCAGCCCCACCGATTTGAGGCGGCGGTTGACGACCTCCAGCGCGGCCATTTTTTCGGAGATGAACAGCACTTTTTTGCCGTCGGCAATGGCTGCGGCAATCACGTTGGTAATGGTCTGCGACTTGCCAGTGCCGGGCGGGCCTTGAATGACCAGATTCTCGCCCCGGCGCACAGCCTCAATGGCCAGCGACTGCGAGCTGTCCGCATCCACCACATGGCGCTGGCTGACCACGGGGATGAGCTGGTCCACATCGGCGTTGTCCGGAAAGAGCTGGTCGCGAGCGGCAAAACCGTCTTGCAAGGCCGCCGCGATCAGGGCTTGCTGGTCCAGGCGCTTGTCCGCCGGCCAGGTGCTCGCATCCAGATCGCGGTACATGAGGAACTTGGCAAAGCTGAAAAAGCCCAGCGTCATCGCATGGGGCAGGACTTGCCAGCCAGGCTGGGTCTCGGCCATGGTGCCGACGGAGGCCAGATAGGTGGTGGGGTCAAAGTCGTCACCGGCCTTGAATTCGGGCAACTCCAGACCAAAGTCGGCCTTGAGCTTGGCAGCCAGCGACAGGTTTTCGGCCGCATCATCCTGCAGCCACGTGAGCGTGAACCGGTCAGCGGCGCTTTTGCGCTCTAGCGCCACGGGCAGCAAGATCAGCGGGGCAAAGCGCGGCTTGTCGGGGGCATTGCGGTCAAACCACTGCAGATGACCCAGCGCCAGAAACAGGATGTTGACGCCTTGCTCCTCAATGAACGTGCGGGCGTCGGAGTGCATGTCCAGCAGGCGGCGCTGCAGCTTCTCGCTAGTCAGCCGCGTTTGCAGCTTGAGGTCGCGGTGGCGCTGGGCCACGCCGCGCTCATCCCGCGCATCGCCTGCCTCGTCGTCTGGCTGGGGCAGCGCCGAGACAGCCAGGGGCACAGCACTTTCCGTCAGCGGCTCCTGCTCGGTTTTGCTGGCCACAAAGCTCATGGCCTTGCTGTCCGTCACCAGCAGGCGGTAAACCTCGGGTGTCAGCTCATCGGCAAAGTGCAGCAGTTTGGCCGTAGCCGCCTGCGGCAGGCTCAATAGCCGGTTGCGCGTGGACAAGTCCAGCAGCGTCTGACGGCTTTTGTCGAGTTGGCGGGTGATGGGGGCGGCTGGGACGACAGGCTCGGTGCAGGAAGGCGCTGGCTCGCTTGCGCCGTCAGCGCTGAAATTTTCGTTGGCAGACATGGACTTCCCAGATCAAACAGTTGCTGCTCACTGTACTGGGAAATTTGCCGTACTATCAGTTGGGTTCGGGCTTAGCAGGCAGCAGGCCTGCCGCTCGCAGCTTGTCCTTCTTGCTGGGGCGCTTGCCCTTGATGCCGCCGTTGCTGTCCTGGACGACGGGTGGTGGCACCTCTTCGGTGGGCTCGAAGCCTTCCACTTGCTCCAGCGCAATTTCGAGCTGGTTGCGTTTGCAGATCAGCTCCCAGTGTGCAGTCTCTGGGGGTTGCACAAAAGTGATAGCAGTGCCTGAATGCCCAGCGCGGCCGGTGCGACCAATTCTATGAATATAGTCGGCAGGCGAGCGGGGCAGGTCGTAGTTGATGACCGTAGGCAGCTGGGCAATATCGATGCCGCGTGAGGCCAAGTCTGTGGTGATCAATAGCTGCCAGCGCTTGGACTTGAACTGCTCGAGCACGTCTTTGCGCGCACCTTGGCTCATGTCGCCGTGGAAGGTGGTGGCGAAGACGCCGTTTTTGTACAGCTTGTCCGCCAGCATTTCTGCCGTGTGGCGCTTGGCAACAAAGACCAAGGCACGTTCCCACTCGGGCTGGCCTTCGCCATCTTTGACCAGCTTGCGCAGCAGCTGGGTGCGGCTGGTGCCGTCCACGGCAATAGCGCGCTGGGTGATGTTTTCGGGGCTGGCGGAGTGCTCGGTGCTGCTATCGCCATCGACTTGCACGCGCACGGGATCGTTGAGCAACTCGCTGGCCAGCGCTTCTACGTTCTGCGGGAAGGTGGCCGAGAACAGCAGGGTCTGGCGCTTGGCGGGCAGCAGGGCCAGCACGCGGTTGAGTTCTTCGGCAAAGCCTTGGTCGAGCAGGCGGTCGGCCTCATCCAGCACCAAATGCTCAACGGCATTGAGGCGCACGGCGTTGCTGCTGACCAAATCCAGCAAGCGGCCGGGCGTAGCGACCAAAAAGTCGGCGCTGCCGCGCATCTGCATCATTTGCGGGTTGATGGAGACACCGCCGTAAACGACGCGGCTGCGGGGCTGCTCGTGCAATTTGCGCGTCAGATCGCTCAGGCTTTCATGCACCTGCTGGGCCAGCTCGCGCGTGGGCACCAAGATGAGGGTGGCCAATGGGCGCACAAAGCCGACGTGGCTGCGCTTTTGCGCCATCCAGCCCTGCAGCAGCGGCATCAAATACGCCATGGTCTTGCCCGAGCCCGTGGGCGCACAGGCCCACAGGTCACGCCCGGCCAGAGCTGCGGGGATGGCCTGGGTCTGAATCGGCGTTGCGTTGTGCAGGCCCAAGTCTTGGGCAGCATTCAAAAGCTCGGCGCGCAGGCCTAGAGGGGCAAAAGACATAGGGGCAGGATGAAAAGAATCAATAGCGGAGTGCAGGAGGCGCATTGTGCGGGAATTACCGCGTCGCAGCGGTGCGCAGGGACAAGCTACAGTGATGCTATTCAAAAAACAAGGAGCAAAAAACATGAGTCAGCCCACACACCAAGAGACGCAACAAGCAACACATCAAGGCTCTCATCAAGCGATTTTGATGACCGAATATGGCGCGCCTGAGGTGCTCAAAATTGCAACGGTTGCCTCTGCACCCTTGCAAGCTGGGCAGGTGCGGGTGCAGCACACGCGCATTGGCGTGAATTTTCATGATGTCTATGTGCGCTCAGGCCTGTACAAAACCCTGGCGCTGCCGGGCACGCCCGGTATTGAAGCGGTGGGCGTGGTGGCTGAAGTGGCTGAGGGTGTGAGTCGCTTCAAAGTGGGCGACCGGGTTTGCTATATTTCGGCGGCTTACGGTATTTACGCCGCAGAGCGCGTGATCGCTGCGGATGAGTTGATTGCTGTACCCGATGATTTAAGTGATGCGCTGGTAGCGTCTAGTTTGCTGCGCGGCTTAACGGCTGATGTGCTGCTCAATCGCATAGGCAAGGTGGGGGCGGGCACGAAAATTTTGGTGCAGGCAGCGGGCGGCGGCATGGGGCAGATTCTGAGCCAGTGGGCTACGCGCAAGGGCGCCATGGTGATTGGTACAGCGGGCAGTGATGCCACAGCCAAAAAAGCTGAGCAAGTCGGCTGCGTGGAGGTGATTCGCTATCGCGGCGCGGGCGCCAAAAATGCTCAAGAGGTGGCAGAGCGTGTGCGGGAGCTGACTCAGGGCGAAGGCGTGGATGTGGCTTATGACGCCGTCGGCAAGATTAGTTTTGATACATCGCTGGCCAGCCTGAGTATTGGTGGGCAATTGGTGATGTACGGGCAATCCTCTGGAGCCGTACCGCCGCTGGATATAGCGCGCCTGGCGGCTAAGTCGAATAGTGTGAGCCGGCCCATGGTGTTTCACTTTGTGAAAAAGCCCGCACAGCGTGACGCCATGGCGGCGCGTGTGTTTGAGGCGCTGCGCAAACATGACTTCCGCATGGGCGAGCCGCTGGAGTTTGCCCTGGTCGATGCTGCCGCTGCCCACCGTGAGCTAGAGGCGCGCGGCGCGGTGCAGCCGATTTTGTTAGTGCCTTGAGCCTAATGTACTGATATAAAAATAGGAGCAGTTAGTCCTTTTTGTATCTTGAGTTGATGCTAAAAAGCAGCTGAAATGATTGATTGATCAGGACTACTTGCTTCTCTTTTAATAGACATCTGCAGCCAGATTTGTGACGAAATGCTTAAGAGAAGCGCAAGCAAAAGGCCCATAGAAAAAGCCCGCCAGCTCTTGCAAGCTGCGGGCTTTTTGTTCGTTTTGGCAGGCCCGGATAGTCGGGCCTGAAAACGATTAACGCTTAGCGATAGGCTGAACGTCGCGCTGAGGTGCGCCGGTGTACAGCTGGCGAGGACGGCCAATCTTGTACTCTGGGTCACCCATTTGTTCGTTGAGCTGAGCGATCCAGCCCACGGTGCGTGCCAGAGCGAAGATGCCGGTGAACAGGTTCACTGGAATGCCGATAGCGCGCTGAACGATGCCGGAGTAGAAGTCCACGTTGGGGTACAGCTTGCGGGAAACGAAGTAGTCGTCTTCCAGAGCAATCTTCTCGACTTGCTTGGCCAGTGCGAACAGAGGATCCTTTTCCAGACCCAGTTCTTGCAAAATCTCGTTGCAAGTTTCTTGCATGAGCTTGGCGCGGGGGTCGTAGTTCTTGTAGACGCGGTGGCCAAAGCCCATCAGCTTGACGCCGCTGGTCTTGTCCTTGACTTGTTCCATGAACTCACCAACCTTGGCGATGCCGCCGTTGGCCTGGATGTTTTCCAGCATGTTCAGGCAAGCTTCGTTGGCGCCGCCGTGGGCAGGGCCCCACAGGCAAGCTACGCCAGCGGAGATCGCTGCGAATGGGTTGGTGCCCGACGAGCCGCACAGACGCACTGTGGAAGTCGATGCGTTTTGCTCATGGTCAGCGTGCAGGATGAAGATGCGGTCCAGTGCGCGCTCAACCACTGGGTTCACCACGTAGTCTTCGCAAGGGTTGCCGAACATCATGCGCATGAAGTTGCCTGCGTAGGACAGGTCATTCTTCGGGTACATGTAGGGCTGGCCCACACCGTACTTGTATGCCATGGACACCAGCGTAGGCATCTTGGCGATCAGACGGATCGCGGCGATGTTGCGGTGCTCAGGATTGGTGACATCGGTGCTGTCGTGGTAGAAGGCCGACATGCCGCCCACCAGACCAGTCAGCACAGCCATAGGGTGTGCATCACGGCGGAAGCCACGCAGGAAGAACTGCATCTGCTCGTTGACCATGGTGTGCTGGGTCACGGTTTCTTCGAACTTGGCCTTTTCGGCTTCGTTTGGCAGCTCTCCGTACAGCAGCAGGTAGCAGGTTTCCAGGAAGTTGCAGTTCTTGGCCAGTTGCTCGATGGGGTAGCCGCGGTACAGCAGCTCGCCCTTGTCGCCATCAATGTAGGTGATGGCGGATTGGCAAGAGGCTGTAGAGAGGAAGCCTGGGTCATAAGTGAAACTGCCGGATTGACCGTACAGCTTACGGATGTCGATTACATCAGGGCCGATGTTGCCTTGATAAACCGGCAATTCGACGCTTGGGGCGCCATTGCTAAAAGACAGCGTTGCTTTGTTGTCAGCGAGTTTCATTTCAAACTTCCTTCTCTAAATTGCCTAGCCTATTGGGGTGAGCCGCCGGGGACGCGCTTGCGCAGCATCTCCAGAACTTCCCCAACTTCTTGGGTGTCGAATTGACCTTCAGGTTCCTTGCGACGCAAGAAAAGATCCATCAGGTCGTTGTCTGCCAAATCCATCAAGGCAGACATGCCAGTCGCGTGTCTCTGCGTGAGCTGGCTTCCGTAGGTGGCGAAGAACTGCTCAATGAAGAGATCGTTCTCAACCAGACCGCGGCGGCTGCGCCACTTCAGTAGGTCGCGCTCACGTTCATCGAGCAGAGTATTCGTCATCAGCATTAGACGGTTCTGCGAACCATCAACTCCTTGATCTTGCCAATGGCTGCAGTGGGGTTCAGGTGCTTGGGGCACACGTCCACGCAGTTCATGATGGTGTGGCAGCGGAAGAGTCGGTAAGGATCTTCCAGGTTATCAAGGCGCTCGCCCGTAGCGGTGTCGCGGCTATCCGCAATAAAGCGGTAAGCCTGCAGCAGACCGGCCGGGCCCACGAACTTGTCGGGGTTCCACCAAAACGATGGGCAGCTGGTCGAGCAGCTTGCGCACAGAATGCACTCGTACAGGCCGTTGAGCTCTTCGCGCTCTTCGGGGGACTGCAGGCGTTCCTTGCTAGGCGTTGCGTACACATCGCTTTGCAGGTAAGGCTTGATCGAGTGGTACTGCTTGAAGAACTGTGTCATGTCCACGATCAGATCGCGAACGACGGGCAGGCCGGGCAGGGGCTTCAACACGATGTCACCCTTTAAGGTGTTCATGTTGGTCAGGCAGGCCAGACCGTTTTTGCCGTTGATGTTCATGGCGTCAGAGCCGCAAACACCTTCGCGGCAGGAGCGGCGGAAGGAGATGGAGGGGTCCATTTCCTTGAGCTTGACCAGTGCGTCCAGCAGCATGCGTTCGTGGCCGTCGAGTTCGACTTGCACGGTTTGCATGTAAGGCTTGGCATCCCGATCAGGATCGTAGCGGTAGATTTTGAATGTGCGCTTCATTTTGATCTTCTCTCGTGGGCTGCTGGATTAGAACGTACGAACCTTGGGAGGTACGCTGGCAACGGTCAGGGGCTTGAGGTTCACAGGCTTGTAAGACAGGCCATTGCTGGCGCTATCCCACAGTGTGTGCTTGAGCCATTCCTTGTCGTTGCGGCCCAGTGGGAATTCGGCGTCGTCGGCAGGGCGCTCGTAGTCGTACACAGTGTGTGCGCCACGGCATTCCGTGCGGGCTGCAGCCGATGTCATGGTGGCTTGTGCCACTTCAATCAGGTTGTCCACTTCCAGAGCTTCCATACGTGCGGTATTCCACACCATGGACTTGTCCTTCAAAGTCACGGAGCCAATCTTCTCGCGCAGAGCGTTGATCTTGGTCACGCCTTCGTCCATGCTCTTTTGAGTGCGGAACACGCCAGCGTGTGTCTGCATAGAAGCGCGGATTTCACCAGCCAGGTCTTGGGCGTAAGTGCCTTCGGTGGATTCTTGCAGCTGGTTCAAGCGAGCCAGAGTGCGGTCAGCGCCGTCAGCAGGCACTTCTTTGTGCGGGCCAAAGTTGCCGACGAAATCGACGATGTGCTTACCAGCCGCCTTGCCGAAGACCAGCAAGTCCAGCAGCGAGTTGGTGCCCAGGCGGTTAGCGCCGTGCACGGACACGCAAGAGCATTCGCCCACGGCGTACAGACCGCTCACAACACGGTTTTCCGTGCCGTCGTAAGTCACCACTTGGCCATTGATGTTGGTGGGGATACCGCCCATCTGGTAGTGGATGGTAGGAACCACGGGGATGGGTTCCTTGGTGATGTCCACGTTGGCGAAGTTGTGGCCAATTTCTTCCACGGATGGCAGGCGCTTGCGGATGGTGTCGGCACCCAGGTGGTCCAACTTCATCAGGATGTAGTCCTTATTAGGACCACAGCCGCGACCTTCCTTGATTTCCTGGTCCATAGAGCGCGACACGAAGTCACGTGGAGCCAAGTCCTTCAGGGTAGGAGCGTAGCGCTCCATGAAGCGCTCGCCTTCGCTGTTGAGCAAAATTGCGCCTTCACCGCGGCAGCCTTCGGTCAGCAGCACGCCAGCACCGGCCACGCCAGTGGGGTGGAACTGCCAGAACTCCATGTCTTGCAAAGGAATGCCAGCGCGCGCTGCCATGCCCAAGCCGTCGCCGGTGTTGATGAAAGCGTTGGTCGAAGCTTGGAAAATACGGCCAGCACCGCCGGTTGCCAGCAGCACAGCCTTGGCGTGCAGCTCGTACAGCTCGCCAGTTTCCAACTCCAGTGCGGTCACGCCGACGACGTCGCCGTCTTCGTTGCGGATCAGGTCCAGAGCCATCCATTCCACGAAGAAATTGGTCTTGGACTCAACGTTCTTTTGGTACAGCGTGTGCAGCATGGCGTGACCAGTACGGTCAGCAGCAGCGCAAGCGCGTTGCACAGGCTTTTCGCCGTAGTTGGCGGTGTGGCCGCCGAAAGGGCGCTGGTAGATGGTGCCGTCTGCATTGCGGTCGAAAGGCATGCCGAAGTGCTCGAGTTCGATCACAACGTTCGGCGCTTCACGGCACATGAACTCGATGGCGTCTTGGTCGCCCAGCCAGTCAGAGCCCTTGATGGTGTCGTAGAAGTGGTAGTGCCAGTTGTCGTCGGACATGTTGCCCAGCGAAGCGGACACGCCGCCTTGAGCAGCCACCGTGTGCGAGCGGGTGGGGAAAACTTTGGACAGGGACGCAACCGACAGACCGGCGCGAGACAGTTCCAGCGCGGCGCGCAGGCCGGAGCCGCCGGCACCGACGATCACGACGTCAAACTTGCGCTTGGTGATATTTGCTTTTGAGTAGCTCATTCTTAACCTTCAATCGTGGAGACCGAGTCTCAATCAGAGACGCCACAGAACCTGGATGCCCCAACCGACGCAGCCGAGCAGCCAGACAATGGTGACCACTTGCAGCGACAGGCGCAGGCCGACAGACTTGACGTAGTCCATCCAGATGTCACGCACGCCAATCCAGGCGTGCCAGCCCAGTGCCACAAACAGGCCCAGGGTCAAAAATTTCATCCATTGGGGGGCAAAAATGCCAGCCCACTGCTCGTAGCCCACGGGGCCACCAACTGTCAAAAAGCGCACCAGCAGCACGACGGTGTACAGCGCCATCAAGACAGCTGTAGAGCGTTGAGCCAAAAAGTCGCGGGTGCCATAGTGCGCGCCGACGACGGTGCGTTTGGAGCCGTAATTCACGGACATGCTTTTTCCTTAGCGTGAGGTTTTATGGACTGCGGCTGATCAGTACAGGCCGAACAGCTTGGCGCCCAGCACCAGAGTCAGTGCGACGCTGATCACCAGCACGCCCACAGCAGTGGACTTGCCGCTTTGCTTGCTCACAGCGTGGTGGTTGACATCCATCACCAGGTGACGAACGCCAGCACAGAAATGGTGCAGGTAAGCCCAAATCAGAGCCAGGCAGACCAGCTTGGCGAACCAGCCGAATTGACCGGCGAACACCGAGGTGAAAGAGTCAAACGAAATTTCCGAGGAGATCGACTTGTCAAACATCCAGATGATGAATGGCAGCAAGATGGCCATCAGCAGGCCGCTGACGCGGTGCAAGATGGACACGATACCTGCCAGGGGCAGGCGATAGCTCGGAAGGTCCGTAAAGAAGTTGATGTTGCGGAACTCTGGCCGCTGTTTTGGTTTTTGCTCTGTCATGGCAGGGTACTTTCGTGGATGTAACTGCGTTGTAATCGCTGCTCCGAAGCGACACAAAATTCTATTGCAATGCAGCAGAATCCGTTAGCCAAATTTACATAGCGTTGATTAGAAGTGGGCGCAATCAACGCTTTTACGGAGGGATTCAGTTCAAGGCATTGCGGTAATGGTGGGTGTCCGTGAGGTACAAACCACGTCGTAACTCCATGGGAACATCGTTGTAGGTGTATGCCGTGCGCTCGACGCTCAGCAAGGGCGTGGCACTGGCAATACTTAGCAATTGCGCCTGCTGCGCATCAGGGAGTACGGCCCTGATTTTTTCATCAGCACGCACCATGCGCACGCCATAGTCCAGCTCGAACATGGCGTAAGTAGGCCCTTGGTAGTTGCTCATTTGCTCTGCCGTCAGGCCCTTGAAGGCGTTGCCGGGCAGCCAAATGTCTTCCAAAATAGTCGGGATTGCTGCAAAAGACAGGACGCGGCGCACGTGCATGACGGCATCTCCTGTGCGCAGCGCTAAAGAGCGAGCCACTTCAGCAGGCGCGCGCAGGCGGCGGCATTCAAGGATGCTGCGCTCTGCACGGCCTTCGCCTTGCAGGTCGCCCGCATCAGGGCGTAAATTCAGAAAGCGGTATTGCACATGCTGTGCGGCGTGAGTGGCTACAAACGTGCCCTTGCCTTGACGGCGCATGACAAGGTTGTCTGCAGCCAGTTCATCAATCGCCTTACGCACCGTGCCTTGGCTGACCTTGAAGCGGGCAGCCAGTTCCATTTCACTGGGGATCAGCTCTCCGGGGCGCCATTCGCCAGCTTCCAAGCTTTGGAGGATCAAGCCCTTGATCTGTTGATACAGAGGGCTGAAGGCTGGGGTAGAGACGCCGGTGCCAGTATTGCTACTGGTGTTGTTGTCCGGAGCTGTGTTGTGAAGGGTGGCCATAGTAGTTTTAAAGGTATCGCCTCCGCGATGCAATATGCAAAAACAAGCAGGTTACAAGCAGGTTTGTGATGGCCGCTAGGTGAGGATCATATCTTATATAAGACATAAGACAAATTGACCAGGCTTTGAAATCAGCAGTACACTTAGCGCATGTTTGCGCAGCTCGTGCTACTGGTGGTTACGCCAGAGTTACCGAGCGACCCTAACATCTCAATTTTTTCCAATATTGGAGTTTCACCATGAGCAAGAAGCCCGTCCGTGTCGCCGTTACTGGCGCAGCTGGCCAAATCGGTTACGCCCTGTTGTTCCGTATCGCATCCGGCGAAATGCTGGGTAAAGATCAGCCCGTTATTTTGCAGCTGCTGGAAGTACCCGTTGAAGGCCCTCAGAAAGCCCTCAAAGGCGTGATGATGGAACTGGACGATTGCGCATTCCCTTTGCTGGTGGAAATGACCGCTCACAGCGATCCTATGACAGCGTTCAAGGATGCTGACTACGCTTTGCTGGTCGGCTCGCGTCCTCGCGGCCCAGGTATGGAACGTGCTGAGCTGCTGGCTGTCAACGGCGCTATCTTCACTGCTCAAGGCCAAGCCCTGAACGCAGTGGCTAGTCGTGATGTGAAGGTGCTGGTTGTGGGTAACCCCGCCAACACTAACGCTTACATCGCTATGAAGTCTGCACCTGATCTGCCGCGCAAGAACTTCACCGCCATGCTGCGTCTGGACCACAACCGCGCTGCTTCGCAGATCGCTGCCAAGACTGGCAAGGCCGTTGCTGACATCGAAAAGCTGACCGTGTGGGGCAATCACTCGCCCACCATGTACGCCGATTACCGCTTCGCCACCATCAATGGCGAAAGCGTTGCCACCATGATCAACGACCAAGAATGGAACGCCAACGTGTTCTTGCCTACCGTTGGCAAGCGCGGCGCCGCCATCATTGAAGCCCGTGGCCTGTCTTCGGCCGCTTCGGCAGCTAACGCAGCCATTGACCACATGCGCGACTGGGCCCTGGGCACCAACGGCAAGTGGGTCACCATGGGTATTCCTTCGGACGGCCAGTACGGCATTCCTAAGGACACCATGTTCGGCTTCCCCGTGACCTGCGAAAACGGCGAATACAAGATCGTCGAAGGTCTGGAAATTGATGCTTTCTCGCAAGAGCGCATCAACAAGACGCTGGAAGAGCTGCAAGGCGAGCAAGACGGCGTTAAGCACCTGCTGTAATAGGCAAGCACCATGCAAGACTGGAACCCCGCGCTGTACCTGCGCTTTGCCAACGAGCGCACGCGCCCGGCGGCAGAGTTGCTGGCTCGGGTTCCTCTAGTTGAGCAACCGGCTAGCAGCCTCCACATCGTGGATTTGGGCTGCGGGCCGGGTAACTCCACCGAGTTGCTGGCCGCACGCTTTGTGAATTCTTATGAAAACGCGAGCTTGCTCGGTATCGACAACTCTCAGGCCATGCTGGAGGCTGCTTGCAAGCAGTTGCCCCAAGTCCGCTTCGAAGCTGGCGATATCGCCACCTGGGAGCCGCAAGCCGAAGAGGCTGCACCTGACTTGATTTATGCCAATGCCGCCTTGCAGTGGGTGGGTGAGCATGAAACCCTGATTCCTCGTCTGTTTTCGCTGTTGGCGCCTGCTGGTGTGCTGGCGATTCAGATGCCTGACAACCGTCAGCAACCCTCGCACCGGCTGATGCGTGAAGTCGCGCAACTGCCGCAGTTTGCCCCGTACATCGGCGATGCAGACAAAGTGCGAACGGAGATTTTGCCCTTAGGGGCTTATTACGATTTACTGGCCGCGCCTGAGTGCGGGGCTGCAAGCGTGGATGTGTGGCACACCATCTACCAGCATCCCATGAATTCGGCGGCGGCCATTGTGCAGTGGCTCAGCAGCACCGGCCTCAAGCCTTTTGTAGAAGGCCTGCCTGCTCAGCTGCAAGCACAGTATTTGGCTGAATACGAGAGTCGCATTGATGCGGCCTACCCGTTGCGCGCGGACGGTCGCCGTCTGCTCGCCTTTCCTCGACTGTTCATAGTGGCGCAGCGCAAGTCATGACGAAAGAATTGGTTCACCCCGCTCAGGTTTTGCTGGATGCACAAGGCGGCGCCCAGCGTTTGCCCGTTTGTGATCATTACAGCGGCGTGGAAGTGCGCATGCGCAAAAGCCTGCAGTTGCAGGCCGAGATGATGCAAGAGTTCGGCACCTGCGTGTTTGACGTCACGCTGGACTGCGAGGACGGCGCCCCGGTGGGCCAAGAAGCGCAGCACGCCAAGTTGGTGGCTGAGCTGGCCAACGGCGCAGCCCATGGCGCGCGCGTGGCGGCCCGGGTTCATGCGGTGGATCATGAGCACTTTCAGCAGGATATGGACATCATTGCTGGCAACGCCGCAGAGCGCCTGTGCCACATCATGATTCCCAAGGTTGAAAGTCTGAAAGACGTAATTGAGGCTGAAAAAGCCTTGCAGCGGGCTACTGGTAAGGACGTGCCGCTACATGTTTTGATTGAATCGCCGGCTGCAGTGCAGCAGGCTTTTGAGATCGCGTCTCACCCGGCGGTGCAAAGTATTGCGTTTGGGTTGATGGATTTTGTCTCGGCCCATGGCGGCGCGATACCTGCATCGGCCATGACGGCGCAGGGCCAGTTCGAGCACCCCATGGTGGTGCGGGCCAAGCTAGAGATCGCGGCGGCCTGCCATGCCTATGGCAAGGTGCCATCGCACTGTGTGGTGACAGAGTTCAAGAATCCACAGGCTTTGGAGGCTTGTGCGCAAAAAGCGTCGCGTGAGCTGGGGTACACCCGTATGTGGAGCATCCATCCGGATCAAATTCGTCCCATCCTACGTGCTTTTTCGCCTGCGCAGGACGAAGTAAAGCAAGCGGCGCAGATTCTGATCGCGGCGGCAGTGCAAAATTGGGCACCCATCAATTTTGGTGGTGTACTCCACGATCGCGCCAGCTACCGCTATTTTTGGCAGTTGCTGGAACGCGCTCACCAGACGGGGCAAGCCTTACCGGTTGAAGTTCAACCTTGGTTTGCTTCGCACTGACCCGAAATAAACTCATAACAAGTCTGCAGGAGATATTCCTATGAAGACCCTGATCGCTACTTTGATGATTGCAGCGCCTTTGCTCGCAATCAGTCACTCTGCTGTGGCCGAAACCGCAACCAAGGCTAAGGCCAAGGCTGCGGCTGCCAAGAAGGCCCCTGCTGCTAAAAAGGCGCCTGTCGCCAAAAAGGGTAAAGCCGCTGCAGCTACGGCTGCCGCTGCTGGCGGCGCAGCTGCGGTTGCCGCTGGCCCCGCTTCTGCGGGCCTGAGCACAGAAGACTTGGCTATGGCTGAGCGCGTGCACAAAGGTCGTATTGCCTGCGAACTGGGTGCTTATGTCAACGTGAACGCTGATACTGCCAACCCCGGTTACTTCATCGTGGACGGCCGTGGTTTCAAATACCACATGGTCCCCGTGAAGACATCGACAGGCACTGTGCGCCTGGAAGACAAGGCCGCTGGCGCGGTCTGGCTGCAGATCGCCAACAAGTCGATGCTGATGAACCAGAAGGCGGGTCAACGACTGGCCGATGAATGCATGAGCACCGAGCAGCAGCAAGTGGCTGAAGCCATTCGCAAGAACCCACCTCCTAGCCTGCTGGACAGCAAATAAGTCCGGCAAGGCTGAGGGCTGACGTATCGCACATATGTATCTCACATATATCGCAAATATGTCAGCCCTGTAATTCGCGCTAACCGCGCAGCCTTTTTCAAAAACCATTGGAGAGACCCCCATGTTGAAAGCCTACCGTGACCATGTGGCAGAACGCGCCGCACTGGGCATCCCCCCGTTGCCTCTGGATGCCAAGCAGGTTGCTGACCTGATCGAGCTGATCAAGAACCCACCCGCTGGCGAAGACGCAGTCCTGATGGATCTGCTGACGCACCGTGTGCCGCCCGGTGTGGACGATGCTGCCAAGGTCAAGGCTTCCTTTCTGGCTGCCGTCGCTCACGGCGACCTGAAGGTGGGTCTCATCTCCAAGTCCAAAGCCACCGAGCTGCTGGGCACCATGGTGGGTGGCTACAACGTTCACCCCCTGATCGAGCTGCTGGACGACGCTGAAGTCGCCGGCGTGGCTGCTGATGCGCTGAAGAAGACATTGCTGATGTTTGACTTCTTCAACGACGTCGCAGTCAAGGCCAAGGCGGGTAACGCCAAGGCCAAGGAAGTGATGCAAAGCTGGGCGGATGCCGAGTGGTTTACATCGCGTCCCAAGGTTGAAGAAAAAATCACTGTCACCGTTTTCAAGGTGCCCGGTGAAACCAATACGGACGATCTGTCGCCCGCTCCTGACGCCTGGAGCCGTCCCGACATTCCTCTGCACTACTTGGCCATGCTCAAGAACACGCGTCCTGACGCGGCGTTCAAGCCCGAAGAAGACGGCAAGCGCGGCCCCATGCAGTTCATCGAAGATCTGAAGAAAAAGGGCAACCTCGTCTCCTACGTGGGCGACGTGGTCGGTACTGGTTCTTCGCGCAAGTCCGCTACCAACTCCATCATCTGGGCGACCGGTGTGGATATTCCTTTCGTCCCCAACAAGCGCTTCGGTGGCGTGACTCTGGGTGGCAAGATCGCTCCTATCTTCTTCAATACGCAAGAAGACTCTGGCGCCCTGCCTATCGAAGTGGACGTTTCCAAGCTAGAGATGGGCGACGTCATCGACGTGCTGCCCTACGAAGGCAAGATCTTGAAGGACGGCGCCACCGTTGCTGAGTTCCAACTCAAGAGCGATGTCCTGCTGGACGAAGTGCAAGCCGGCGGCCGTATTAACCTGATCATCGGCCGCTCGCTGACTGCTAAGGCTCGTGAAACTCTGGGTCTGCCCGCATCTACCGCCTTCCGCCTGCCTACAGCACCTGCTGAAACCAAGGCTGGCTTCACACTGGCCCAAAAGATGGTTGGCCGCGCTTGCGGTTTGCCAGAAGGCCAAGGCGTGCGCCCGGGTACTTACTGCGAACCCCGCATGACCACCGTTGGCTCGCAAGACACCACAGGTCCTATGACCCGTGACGAGCTCAAGGATCTGGCTTGCCTGGGCTTCTCCGCCGACATGGTGATGCAGTCCTTCTGCCACACAGCCGCTTACCCCAAGTCTGTGGACGTGAAGACGCACCGCGAACTGCCTTCGTTCATCTCCAACCGCGGCGGCGTGGCCCTGCGTCCTGGTGACGGCGTGATCCACAGCTGGCTCAACCGCCTGCTGCTGCCTGATACCGTCGGTACCGGTGGCGATTCGCACACCCGTTTCCCTATCGGTATCTCCTTCCCCGCCGGCTCCGGTCTGGTGGCCTTCGGTGCCGCCACTGGTGTGATGCCTCTGGATATGCCCGAGTCGATCTTGGTTCGCTTCAAGGGCGAAATGCAGCCCGGCGTGACCCTGCGCGACTTGGTGCACGCAATTCCTCTGTACGGTATCAAGCAAGGTCTGCTGACTGTTGCCAAGGCCGGCAAGATCAATGAATTCTCGGGTCGTATCCTGGAAATCGAAGGCCTGCCAGACCTGAAGGTTGAGCAAGCGTTTGAGCTGTCTGACGCGTCTGCCGAGCGCTCTGCCGCTGGTTGCACCATCAAGCTGAACCCAGAGCCTGTGAAGGAATACCTGACTTCGAACATCGTTCTGATGAAGAACATGATCGCCGACGGTTACGCCGACGCCAAGACTTTGCAGCGCCGTATCGAGAAAGTGGAAGCTTGGTTGGCCCAGCCAGACCTGCTGGACGCTGATAAGGATGCTGAGTACGCCCACGTGATCGAAATTGATCTGGCCGACATCAAAGAACCTATCGTCTGCTGCCCTAACGATCCAGACGACGCCAAGTTCCTGTCTGACGTGTCCGGCGTCAAGATCGATGAAGCCTTCATTGGTTCCTGCATGACCAACATCGGTCACTTCCGCGCTGCAGCCAAGCTGCTGGGCGGCCAGCGCGACATCCCCGTCAAGCTGTGGGTGGCTCCTCCCACCAAGATGGACCAAACCGAGCTGATCAAAGAAGGCCATTACGCCGCCTTTGGTACTGCCGGTGCGCGTACTGAAATGCCCGGCTGCTCGCTGTGCATGGGCAACCAAGCCCAAGTGCGTGAAGGCGCGACCGTCATCTCGACTTCTACCCGTAACTTCCCCAACCGTCTGGGCAAGAACACTAATGTGTACTTGGGCTCGGCCGAGCTGGCAGCCATCGCGTCGCGTCTGGGCTACCTGCCTTCCAAGGAAGAGTATTTGAAGGAAATGGGCGTGATCGATGCTGACAAGGCATCTGTCTACCGCTACATGAACTTCAACGAAATCGCCGAGTACGCTGAAGTGGCCGCCAAGATCTAAGCGCCCACAATGAGTTAGCCGGGTGTTTCGCCCGGCCTCTCATGCAAAAAGCCCGTGCAATTGCTGCGCGGGCTTTTTATGGCCTCAATTTTGATAGCAGCTAGTCCTTGCGTTTCTTTGGCTTTAAGGGGGAAATACCTTAAAAGCAATGTTTAACGGGGACTTGTTGCTATTAAATTCTGGAGAAGCTGTGTGTAATGCTCCGTCATCTCCGCGTTGCCCGGCAAATATCGCGCAATCAAGGCGCGCTGCTGGCTGCGGTATGTCTCGGCATTTTCGTCATGCTCACGAATAGCGCGGCCCAGCTGCGCAGCCCCGTCGCTTACATCATTGTCTTTGTAGTAGTAGCCCAAGTCTGGGCATAAATGGGCGTTATGCACCAGTGCATAGCCTTGCCAGCAAGTCTCTAGGTAGATGTAATTCAGCGGGTTTTCCCACTGGTGGGAAATCACCACATCCGTCTGCTCGGCCAGAAACTGCGGTGTGTCAAAACGCCCTAAAAACACCGCCTTGTGCTGGCGCACGATGTCGAGCTGGTTCATGAGCCCAATAAAGTCTTGGTTGTTCTGCGCTATTTGCATGGCATTCGTCACCTGCAGCAGCTCAATCGACTGTGGGTTGGCGCGATAAGCTTCTTCCGCTATCAAAATGGGGTAAAGGCAGAACTTCACCACATTGATATTGGGCTCCAGTACGCTCAGCCGCTTGGCCTTGCCAGTGCTGCTTGAGGGGCGCGGCTGGTACACGCCGCCAGCGGGCAGGGCGTCGCTGCGCTGTTCAATAAACACAGGGCTCCACACAAAAGGCACGGGCTTTGCGCTTTGGCGGCGAAGCACCTCAAAGTACGAGCGGCTGATATGGTCCACCTGCGGGACCATCCAGATATCGTCATAGCGCTGGTTGATGAAAAGGTTTGTTCCCGGCCCGGGGCGGTTGAACATGATGGCTTCCATCATGTGCACATACTCAAACCCGCAGCAGTAAGAAATCAGCCACGCACCGCGCCGCTTCAGGTAATCCGTCTGGTCTGCGCTAATCTGCCCGCCCAACTCAATCATTACGTCGATGGAATCCTTGGCCTGCTCATAGCTGCAGGTCGGCCAGCGCTTCAGATCCCAAGGTAGGGCGTCACTGATCTCTATGCCTGTGGTGTTGACCAAAGTGACCGTCGCCACATTGGGGCAAAGCCGTAACGCATCTGACAGGAACACGGCATTCTGCTTGATGCCGTTGTTCCATAAAGTCTCTGCAGTGTGATGCAGGCCAATTGTGATGCCAATGCGCAAGGCGGAAGAGTGATTCATCTAGAAATATCGCTAAGGTCTTTAATGTTCAATGATATGCAGCTATCAAATTAATAGCGTAGTGCATTATTTAATTCAAGAGTCATATCTCTGAATCGCGTCCGAATCTGCCATAGATGCCATTCAGAAATGGCAAGGAATGAACTGCGTTGCGAGAAAGACCTGCTTCAGTCTTATTGGACGTCTCTCGGTACATAGCCAACCACTCTCCATCCATCAGGTTCAAAGCGCATCGTCACCTTCTCAAAAATGACTTGGCCATTAGCCAGTGTGCTGGAGAAGTCTGCATTGGCGTACAGCCCTTCAGGTGGTGAGACAGAGCCCTGAGGGTACTGGATACGCATCACACCTGCCCAGGTGCGTTTGGTGATGCTTCCATAGCGGCTGCGCGAACTGCTAATGCCACTCACAAAAGTGTCTTTAGGCATTTGAGTCTTGACGAAGGCAGATGTGTTGTCCCACAAGGATTCTGTCTCTCCGGTATCAATCTTGCGCAACGCATTGAGCCCAATTGAGACGATCTCGTCCGCCGATTCGGATGTCTGAGCAAACCCCGCTATAGGTGAAACAAACAGTGCAAATGCAAAAAATCTGTAAGGTAAATTCTTCATTTTTCCTCCCTTTTGAAGAAATGTAACAAATCGGAAAAAAAAATCCAGTTAGAAATGTAAGTAGAGCTTTAAATAATAATGAAATATTCAAATGAAAATGAGTTTTTCTTTGAGAGTTCTTGGTGATCTTTATCCTACACTGCTTCACATTTAACATAAACTTTTTGAAGCATATCTTACAAATAATGTAGTCTTTATCCTATTTAATCACTTGAGTTTCAATTTTTAACGAGATTTAAAAAATCTCATAAAAAAATAAGCTGTTGATTTTATTAATTTTTTATTTAAATTCATGATGATTTTAAATAATCTGTAGGAATTTTCTTATTAATTTGAAAGGTTTTTTCTATTCTAAAGAAATGGAGTGAATCGCACTAAATGATGGGATTGCGTCTTACAAAATCCATGAAGCAAAAAATGCCGCCTGAGATATAAACAGCACAAGTAATAAAAGCTCAGCTTTTGCATTTTTTTGTTAATAAGGTTGCAGCGCAGTTTGAGTTGATCAAATTGCCAACCACAAGCAGCCACATCTTGTACAGAAGAGGGTCCCATGAATCGTTCTTACCGCACTATTTGGAATGAGTCCCTGGGTGCCTGGGTGGCCGCTTCTGAAATCAGCAAGGCCAGAGGCAAACGCAGTGCCTCAGCAGTTTCCTTGGCTGTGGTGAGTTTGCTTTTGATGTATTCGCCGGCCACCTTTGCTACTTATACGGCAGGGGGGGGACGTCCACATCAACAACGGGCATTGCTATTGGCTCTTATGTTTTAGGTACTGGTGGATATACGGCATCGGCGAATGGAGCGAATGCTGTAGCCATTGGATCGGGTGCAGTCGCTTCAGCGACGCAATCCATTGCGCTGGGGCAATCCGCAACAGCTGCTGGGAACTATTCATTGGCTGCAGGTTTGAATGCTGCAACAGGTGGGACTGCTGATATCGCTTTGGGCAACGGTGCGAAAACCAACGCATTTAGCAATGGGTTCAATATTGCAATTGGCAATAACTCTTCAGCTTCTGGTGGTGTTGGATTTGGTGGTGTCGGTGGTGGCAGCGCAACTGCGATTGGATCGGGTGCTAGAGCTACGGGAGCTGGTGCCTATGCATTAGGCAATGATGCGAATGCTGCGGGGATTTCTTCTGTTGCAATAGGTGGGGGGGATGGCTCTGGTGGCAATGGATCTCTTGCTGCATCAGATCGTTCAATTGCAGTGGGTCGTAATGCGCAGGCCCGTAATACTGGTGCAATGGCCATGGGTGCTAACTCCTATGCCTTTGGGACTTCCTCCATTGCTTCAGGTGAGGCAGCTAATGCATTAGGTGCATCAGCAATTGCTACTGGTAAATCTGCAAATGCCGCAGGGGCCTCAGCAATTGCTACAGGTGAAAATGCCAATGCCTCAGGGGTATCAGCTATTGCTTTGGGCAAGGGTGCACAGTCGCTTAGCACTGAATCTGTAGCAATTGGTAACTCAGCATTGGTGTCAAATGTTGGTTTAAGAGCAACTGCCATCGGCAATAGCAGCTTGGCAAGTGGTAACGGTGCTACTTCGATTGGTTCAAGTGCAAACGCGATTGGCAATAATGCGATGGCAATTGGTGTTAATTCCCAGTCTGGGTTGGCGAATAACACGACAACTCATACAACAGCATTGGGTGCAGATGCGAGTGCAATAGCCTCGCGAGCAACCGCTATTGGTACAGGTGCAATGGCCAATGGTGCATACGGTACGGCTATCGGCGCGGGGGAAGGCTATGGATCGTGTTCGACTGGCTATGCATCATCAGTGCAAGCCACGGGCAAAAATTCTGTGGCGATTGGTGGCGCTGCGGCTGCTGATGGAGGTGGCGCTAAGTCTTTAGGTGATAGCAGTATTGCCATTGGTCCGTCTTCAAATGCATCGCAGGCAAATGCGACCGCATTTGGTAATAAAGCCAATGCATCTGGCGTCAACTCGATGGCATTTGGTGCAGGAGCTCTTGCACAGAGCGCCAATGCATCGGCATTCGGATTTCAAGCGATAGCCAATACTACAAATGGTGGCACTGCGATTGCGCTGGGTAATCAGGCGAACTCCTCCAGTAATGGTGGCAATACGATTGCGATTGGCACAGGCGCCTTGGCAACATCTGTTGCCGCTGGTGGTGGTGGGCAAAGTAATACTGCAATTGCTATCGGCTCGAATAGCGTTGCAGCCACCTCTGGTGTTGCTGTGGGCAGTGGAGCCAATGCCGCTGGTGGTGCAGTTGCTATCGGCTATAGCGCAAACACGGCAACCACAGGTTCGGGCGTTGCAATTGGTGATCGCGCCAATGCATTTGGTCTTAATGCCATATCCATTGGTGGCAATGCGGGAGCGACTGGAACCGTTTCCAATGGTTCTGGTGCAGTGGCAATAGGTTCTGGCTCCAATGCCACTGGCAAAGGTGCATTAGCCATGGGTGGTTTGGGAACCCCTGGCGCAGGATCGGTTGCCACCAGTGACTTTGCAGTGGCCATTGGTGCTGCTTCGCAGGCGACAGGAGTCGGGGCGGTTGCAATTGGTGGCACAGACGCCGCGACAGCTAAGGCAGCGGGAAGTAATTCGGTATCTATTGGCACGGGCGCAACAGTCGGTGCAGCTGCGGGTAATAGTGTGTCCGTTGGCTTTGGTGCTACCGTAAGCGCAGCAAACAGTGTGGCTATTGGCTCGGGGTCTGCAGCCTCATTAGGGGCTCAAGCGAGCTACGCTGCTTACGGGCTTGCAGCCAGTGCAACATCTTCGGGTGAAGTGAATGTCGGCGGGCGCACAGTCTCGGGGGTTGCACCTGGCGCATTGGCCACGGATGCAGTTAACGTGACTCAGTTATCGACGGTCGCTTCATCGTTGTCGACCGGGCTGAGCACGACTAAAAGCAATCTAACTAGCTTGTCCACCTCGACCTCTACAGGTTTGAGCACAACCAATAGCAACTTGACCAGCTTGTCGACTTCAACTTCTACGGGCTTGAGCACGACAAACAGCAATTTGGGTAGTTTGTCTACGGGTGTCAGCACCACCAATAGCAACTTGACCAGCCTGTCGACCTCGACTTCTACGGGCTTGAGCACGACCAACAGCAACCTCAGCAGCCTGTCGACGTCGACCTCTACTGGGCTGAGCACCACGAACAGCAATTTGGGTAGCCTGTCTACGGGTGTCAGCACCACCAATAGCAACTTGACCAGCTTGTCGACTTCAACTTCTACGGGCTTAAGCACGACAAACAGCAATTTGGGTAGTTTGTCTACGGGTGTCAGCACCGCCAATAGCAACTTGACCAGCTTGTCGACTTCAACTTCTACGGGCTTGAGCACGACAAACAGCAACCTCAGCAGCTTGTCGACATCGACCTCTACTGGGCTGAGCACCACGAATAGCAATTTGGGTAGTCTGTCTACGGGTGTCAGCACCACCAATAGCAACTTGACCAGCTTGTCGACTTCAACTTCTACAGGCTTGAGCACGACAAACAGCAACCTCAGCAGCTTGTCGACATCGACCTCTACTGGGCTGAGCACCACGAATAGCAATTTGGGTAGTCTGTCTACGGGTGTCAGCACCACCAATAGCAACTTGACCAGCTTGTCGACTTCAACTTCTACAGGCTTGAGCACGACAAACAGCAACCTCAGCAGCTTGTCGACGTCGACCTCTACAGGGCTTAGTACAACCAACAGCAATTTGGGTAGCTTGTCCACGGGTGTTAGTACTACCAATAGCAACTTGACCAGCTTGTCGACTTCAACATCTACAGGCTTGAGCACGACCAACAGCAACCTCGGCAGCTTGTCGACGTCGACCTCTACAGGGCTGAGCACAACGAACAGCAATTTGGGTAGTCTGTCCACTGGCGTGAGCACGACCAATAGCAACCTGGGCAGCTTGTCCACGTCGACCTCTACCGGCCTGAGCACGACAAACAGCAACCTCAGTAGCTTGTCGACTTCGACCTCTACAGGGCTGAGCACCACGAACAGCAATTTGGGTAGCTTGTCCACGGGCGTTAGCACCACCAATAGCAACTTGACCAGCTTGTCGACTTCAACATCTACAGGCTTGAGCACGACAAACAGCAACCTCAGCAGCTTGTCGACTTCAACATCTACAGGGCTGAGCACAACCAACAGCAATTTGGGTAGTCTGTCCACGGGTGTTAGCACCACCAATAGCAACTTGACCAGCTTGTCGACTTCAACTTCTACAGGCTTGAGCACGACCAACACCAATCTGTCTTCACTCAGCACTACGGTCGGTAATATCTACGATAAAGGTACCAAGTACTTCCACGCCAACAGCACAGGGACTGATAGCAGTGCAACAGGCGCCGACAGTGTTGCAATTGGCACGGCTGCAGTTTCTGGTGGTGATAACAGCGTAGCCATCGGTAATGGTGCGCAAACGAGCTTTGCAAATAGCGTGGCATTGGGCTCTGGTTCAAACGCAAGCGTTGGAGCTCGCTCTAATTACGCGGGCTATGGCATAACAGCACCTCAAAACTCGACTGGTGAAGTCAATGTTGGTAATCGCCAGATCACAGGCGTTGCTGCTGGCTCGCAGGACTCGGATGCTGTCAACGTTTCGCAGCTTTCGACAGTTGCAGGCTCGCTGTCTTCGAGCGTGGGAGGTATTTCAACAAGTATTAGCTCGTTGTCCACCGGCCTGAGCACGACCAATAGCAACCTGGGTAGCTTGTCGACCTCGACGTCTACCGGCCTGAGCAGCCTGTCCACGGGCTTGAGCACCACGGACAGCAATCTGACCAGCCTGTCGACCTCGACCTCTACGGGTCTGAGCACGACCAATAGCAACCTGGGCAGCTTGTCCACTTCCACATCGACGGGTCTGAGCAGCCTGTCCACGGGCCTGAGCACCACGGACAGCAATCTGACCAGCCTGTCGACCTCGACCTCCACGGGTCTGAGCACGACCAATAGCAACCTGAGCAGTTTGTCCACGTCGACTTCTACCGGTCTGAGCAGCCTGTCCACGGGCCTGAGCACCACGGACAGCAACCTGACCAGCTTGTCGACCTCGACCTCCACGGGGCTGAGCACGACCAATAGCAATCTGGGCAGCTTGTCCACGTCGACTTCTACCGGTCTGAGCAGCCTGTCCACGGGCCTGAGCACCACGGACAGCAATCTGACCAGCTTGTCGACCTCGACCTCCACGGGGCTGAGCACGACTAATAGCAACCTGGGCAGCTTGTCCACGTCGACCTCCACCGGCCTGGGCAGCCTGTCCACGGGCTTGAGCACCACGGACAGCAATCTGACCAGCCTGTCGACCTCGACCTCCACGGGTCTGAGCACGACCAATAGCAACCTGGGCAGTTTGTCCACGTCGACTTCTACCGGTCTGAGCAGCCTGTCCACGGGCCTGAGCACCACGGACAGCAACCTGACCAGCTTGTCGACCTCGACCTCCACGGGGCTGAGCACGACCAATAGCAATCTGGGCAGCTTGTCGACCTCGACTTCTACCGGTCTGAGCAGCCTGTCCACGGGCCTGAGCACCACGGACAGCAATCTGACCAGCCTGTCGACTTCGACCTCCACCGGCCTGAGCACGACCAATAGCAACCTGGGCAGCTTGTCGACTTCCACATCGACCGGCCTGAGCAGCCTGTCCACGGGCTTGAGCACCACGGACAGCAATCTGACCAGCCTGTCAACTTCGACCTCCACGGGTCTGAGCACGACCAATAGCAACCTGGGCAGCTTGTCCACCTCGACGTCGACCGGTCTGAGCAGCCTGTCCACGGGCTTGAGCACCACGGACAGCAATCTGACCAGCCTGTCAACTTCGACCTCCACGGGTCTGAGCACGACCAATAGCAACCTGGGCAGCTTGTCCACCTCGACGTCGACCGGTCTGAGCAGCCTGTCCACGGGCTTGAGCACCACGGACAGCAATCTGACCAGTCTGTCGACTTCGACCTCCACCGGTCTGAGCACGACTAATAGCAACCTGGGCAGCTTGTCCACGTCGACCTCCACCGGCCTGGGCAGCCTGTCCACGGGCTTGAGCACCACGGACAGCAATCTGACCAGCCTGTCGACCTCGACCTCCACGGGTCTGAGCACGACCAATAGCAACCTGGGCAGTTTGTCCACGTCGACTTCTACCGGTCTGAGCAGCCTGTCCACGGGCCTGAGCACCACGGACAGCAATCTGACCAGCCTGTCGACTTCGACCTCCACGGGTCTGAGCACGACCAATAGCAACCTGGGGAGCTTGTCGACTTCCACATCGACCGGCCTGAGCAGCCTGTCCACGGGCTTGAGCACCACGGACAGCAATCTGACCAGCCTGTCGACTTCGACCTCCACGGGTCTGAGCACGACCAATAGCAACTTGGGTAGCTTGTCGACCTCGACTTCTACCGGCCTGAGCAGCCTGTCCACGGGCCTGAGCACCACGGACAGCAATCTGACCAGCCTGTCGACCTCGACCTCCACCGGTCTGAGCACGACCAATAGCAACCTGGGTAGCTTGTCCACGTCGACTTCTACCGGTCTGAGCAGCCTGTCCACGGGCCTGAGCACCACGGACAGCAATCTGACCAGCCTGTCGACTTCGACCTCCACGGGTCTGAGCACGACCAATAGCAATTTGGGCAGCTTGTCGACCTCGACTTCTACCGGTCTGAGCAGCCTGTCCACGGGTCTGAGCACCACGGACAGCAATCTGACCAGCTTGTCGACTTCGACCTCCACGGGGCTGAGCACGACCAATAGCAGCTTGGGCAGCTTGTCCACGTCGACTTCCACTGGCATCAGTAGCTTGTCGACGTCCGCTTCGACTGGCATCAGCAGCCTATCCACAGGGATGGACAGCTTGTCGACGTCGACTTCGACTGGTATCAGCAGTCTGTCCACGGGCTTGAGCAGCACGAATAGCAACCTGAGCAGCTTGTCTACGTCGACTTCGACTGGCATCAGCAGCCTCTCCACAGGGATGGACAGCTTGTCGACATCCGCTTCGACAGGCATCACCAGCTTGTCCACGGGCTTGAGCAGCACGAACAGCAATCTGAGCAGCTTGTCTACGGGCTTGAACACAATTAGTAGCAGCGTTGGTAGCCTGTCTACAGGTCTGGAAAGCTTGTCGACTTCTACGTCCACGGGCATCGGCAGCTTGTCTACAGGTCTGAACAGCACCAACAGCAACCTGAGCAGTTTGTCGACGTCGACTTCGACCGGTATCGGCAGCCTTTCCACAGGGATGGATAGCTTGTCGACTTCTGCGTCCACGGGAATCGGTAGCTTGTCTACAGGTTTGAGCAGCACAAATAGCAACTTGCAAAGCTTGTCGACATCGACATCCACCGGCATCAGCAGCCTGTCTACAGGTTTGAGCACGTCGGATAGCCGCTTGACTAATGCGGGGCAGGGTGCCGCAAATGCTTTGGGCGGTGGTGCTAGCTATAACCCGCAAACAGGCAATATTTCAGCGCCTACCTTTACGACGACGAAGGCTGATGGCTCGACAGTGAGTGCCAATAATGTGGGTGATGCACTGACGAATTTGTATGCCAATGGCACCAAGTACTTCCATGCAAACTCGACCGAAGCGGACTCTTTGGCGACTGGCAGTAACTCGGTGGCGGTGGGGCCTGCAGCCGTGGCGAGTGGCGCTTCTGCAGTAGCGATGGGATATGGCGCTCAGGCGACAGGCAGCAATGCCATTGCGATTGGTACAGGCGCATTGGCGACTGGCTCCCAGGCCATTGGTGCACAAGCAAAGGCTGGTGGTGGTGGTGTTGCGATTGGTGATGGTGCCGATGCGGGTGGTACGCCTTTGAGTGCGAGTGCCAGCATTTCCAAGGGCACTGCGATTGGCTTTGGCGCTGTGGTGCAGCAGTCCGGTGGTGTGGCAATTGGTACAGGGTCTGTGGCCAGCACTGGGGCGGGTGTTGCAGGATATATACCCGTAGGTGCTACTGAGCCGCAAGCTGCTGCTATTGCCGCCACAACAAGTACTCAGGCAGCTGTTTCTGTAGGTGATGCGTCAAGCAATCAGTATCGTCAGGTCACGGGGGTTGCCGCTGGTACGGCTAACAGCGATGCTGTGAACGTGAGCCAGCTCAAAGCCATGGAAAGTCAGCAGGCTGTGCAAATGGGCAAGCTGCAAAATCAAATTGGCGATGTGGCACGGACTGCTTACTCTGGTGTTGCGATGGCATTCGCGATGTCTGGCACCTATATGCCGACGCTGTACCCCGGTGAAAAATCTCTGGGTGTCGGTATCGGTGGATACAAGGGTTATGGCGCTGTCGCTGTGAACTTTAAGGCTCTGTCGAAGGAAGGTAATATGTCTTGGGGCGCTGGCATATCCTCCACAGGACGGGAGTGGGGCTTTAATGCCGGCGTGGGCTGGAAGTGGAAGTAATGGCTCAATCGCCTGAAGAAGGCGAGTGAGATCAAGAGCACAAGAAAAGGCCCTCACATTGTTGAGGGCCTATTTTTATAAGAAGAGCTTCTATGCGTATTGGTATTTCTGTACTAACTCGAGCGACCCAGAATATTTGGGAAAACGGAGCGGGACAAAACGTTTTTTTTCTTGCGCAGGCACTGCAAAAAATACCGTTTGTGAAAGAGGTCTTGCTGCTAAATGCAGGCGATCAAAGTGAGATGCCGCAAAGTGTCAATCTTGAGGAATTGAAGCTTCAATTACTCAGACCCGAGGATGCAGCCGATCGTGTGGATGTCATCATTGAATTGACGGGGGCTCTGGACCCCGCATGGCTGGCATTACAGCGAGCGAGAGGCAAGAAGGTCGTTTTTTACTGTGTCGGGCATCCATTTGGCTCCGTTGTAGAGGCTGCGGTGTTTGATCGACCAGGTGGCTTTTTCAAAACAGACCGTTGCGATGAAGTTTGGATGATTCCGGAATACTCCGCGTTTGTGCCATTTCAGCGCGTAATTCATCGCTGTCCAGTTCGCATCGCACCATATTTGTGGAACCCCCATTTTTTGAAACTACGTATTGCTGATGTAGAGCAGCACGGGCATATTTTTGGCTGGCAAGCCCTGCCAAAAAATGGAGCTGAACTGGCTGCGCCTGGCTTAAGAGTCGCCATGTTCGAGCCCAATCTTTCGGTGGTGAAAACATCGAGCATTTCGATGCTTGCGTGTGATGAGGCTTACCGGGCCAATCCTTCAAGCATTGCGATGATGCATGTGCTCAATAGCATGCACATGAAGGATCATCCGACCATGCTTTATATGGCGAACTCGCTGGATTTGGTCAAGCAACATAAAGCGTGTTTTCACGGGCGCCACGACGTTGTGGGTTTTATGGCCCAGCATGCGAATGCAGTGATTTCGCACCAATGGACTAATGACCAAAACTACAGCTATATGGATGCGCTCTATGGTGATTACCCATTGATTCATAACTCGGATTGGTTGCGCAGCTTTGGCGCTGGCTATTACTACCCCGGTTTTGAAGCTGCAGAGGGCGGCAGGCAATTGCTAGATGCTTACCTAAATCACGATGAAAAACTTCCCGATCAGCAGCGTGCAACGCGCCAGTTGTTTGCTGATTTAGAGCCAACGGCTGAGGCGAACGTGCGTGAATATGCTGATTTGCTCAAGCAGCTTTGCCATGATACGCCTGCGTTGATGGAGGCTGTGTGATGGCTGTACAACCCCAAAAGCTTCGCGTCGGTATTTCTTTATTTGTACGCAAGGGCAATCAATCTTTATGGGAAAACGGAATTTTTCAGAACTGCCTGTTTCTCGCGCAGCTTTTGCAAAAGTCTGCGTTAGTGTCTGAAGTTTTTCTCGTCGCCGGTGGTGGCGGTGGCGACGCACAAGATGCACTGGCTTTTTTGAAAGAGTCACCGGTCCCCGTCATTGATATGAATGCGGCGATGTCGCAGCTGGACTTGATGATTGAGATGAGCGCGCAACTGGGCAAAGAGTGGATGATTGAATTCCGCTCGACTGGGCGCAAAGTGGTGTCGATGCGGGTGGGCAATGACTACGTGATCGATAGTGAGCGCATGTTGTTTAACAAGCCGCATGGCTTATTGATCACCGGTGCGCCGTATGACGAAGTTTGGACGTTACCGGAGTACATCAACACCTGCGCCCCGTATTTCGCTAGCACCTTTAGGGCTCCTGTAAAGATTGTTCCCCACCTCTGGAGCCCTGAGCTGCTGGATCGAGCCATTCAAGAGTCAAGAGGCGGCCTGCTGTTTGGCTACCAGCCCGGTCGTGGCCGCTGGCGCATGGGTATGTTTGAGCCCAATGTATGCATGGTCAAGACCAGTCACATTCCCTTGCTGGTGTGCGAGGTGGCCCATCGCGCGCAGCCGAACATGACTGAGCGGGTTTGGGCATACAACACCTTTCACTTAAAAGACAACCCGATCTTCAATGGTTTTGCGCACAACCTAGATATCGTCCGCCATGGTCTAACTTCGTTTGAAGGGCGGTTCCCTATCTGGCAGGTACTGTCCCAGAATTGCGATGCGGTGATCAGTCATCATTGGGAGAACGCGCAGAACTACGTTTATTACGAGGCCTTGTACGGCGGCTATCCGTTGATACACAACTCGCATTTGATTGGTGACTGTGGCTATCGCTATCACGACTTTGACTGCGAAGAGGGTGGGCGTGCTCTGTGTCAAGCCTTTGCTGAGCATGATGAAGACCTGAATTCTTATCGAAAAAAATCGCGGCGTTTTCTGGCGACACTAGACCCATTGGCTGATGAAAATGTACGAATCTATTCGCAGGTGATTGAGCAGCTTTATGCAAACTAAGGTCGTGATGGGTCAGCGTAAATCAGCATGGCTGTTAATCAGTACATTGCTCGCGGTGCAGTTGGGTGCGGGCGTAGCTCTTGCCCAGCCTGTCGCTAATACAACGGCACCGGCACCAGACAAGCTAACGCAGGCTGCTTCTAGCGTAGGGGTCAAAAAATGCCTACCAGCCATCAACCGTTTGGCAGGGCTAGCCGTGCAAGGTAGTCGCAGCCACGATGTGTTGCTGGACTGGGACCGAAAGCAACCCGATGCGGGAGCCGTGTTCTCGCTGATCGCACTGGAGTTTCCCAATGCAGGCATGGCTGCATCGATCACGGCCGTGCCAGATGCTGGCGCAGGCACTTGCACGATTGCTGCAGAACGAATGACCGTTGCCCCCTTCACCTGTGCCAGCATCGCGCAGGCGGAGCTTCCCGGCTACCAAATGGTGCGTTTGCTGCCCATTTATGCGGTGTATACCGACCCGAAGGAGCCGGGGTCTTCCGTCTCTTTAATTGATTCGCCGCCCGGTTGCTTGGTCATACGCCGTTTTGTGGAGTATCACTGGCAAAACCCGAACGCGGCTGCTGCGCCGAATGGGGATGCAAGCAAGGCGGGCAAGCCACCTGCCAAGCGTTGATTGAGATTGAGTAATTTTGCTATAGAAAAAATAGCTGGAAGTCATTGTTATTAAATGACGTCAAAGCAATATCGATAAGATTTTCTGAGTATTACTAATGCTTGGAGTGCATCGTCCCACAACGTTGAATGGCGGGTTGTGTGCACAATGAAGGCACAAGTGCTTCCCCCTGTGTCTCATTGATGGAGAGTCTCGCGATGTCTCATACTTTTGCCAAAACGCTGAAGTCTTTTGAAACCGAGAGTGGCAAGAAAGGCAAGTACTACTCCTTGCCCGCACTCGCTAAGCAGTTTCCTGAAATCAAGCGATTGCCTGTGTCTATCCGCATCGTTTTGGAGTCGGTGCTGCGAAACTGCGACGGCCAAAAAATCACCAAAGCGCATGTCGAACAACTAGCGCGCTGGCAGGCCAAGCCAAAGGCTGAGCGGGTGGATGAAATTCCGTTCGTTGTCTCGCGAGTGGTACTGCAAGACTTTACGGGCGTGCCACTTTTGGCGGACTTGGCTGCCATGCGCAGCACGGCTGCCAAGTTGGGTAAAAACCCCAAATCGATCGAGCCGCTGGTGCCCGTGGATTTGGTGGTCGATCACTCCATCATGGTCGATTATTTCGGCACCAAAAAGGCGCTGGATTTGAACATGAAGCTGGAGTTTCAGCGCAACCAAGAGCGCTACCAGTTTATGAAATGGGGCATGCAGGCCTTTGACACTTTTGGCGTTGTGCCGCCCGGCTTTGGCATCGTCCATCAGGTTAATTTGGAATATTTGGCGCGCGGCGTGCACAAGAGCAAAGACGCGGTTTACTACCCCGACACCCTCGTAGGCACTGACAGCCACACGACTATGATTAACGGCATTGGCGTGGTTGCATGGGGCGTGGGGGGCATCGAAGCCGAAGCGGCCATGCTGGGCCAGCCTGTGTACTTTCTGACCCCCGATGTGGTGGGCTTTGAGCTGACAGGCGCGCTGCGCGAGGGCGTGACGGCCACCGATTTGGTACTCACCGTCACAGAAATCTTGCGCAAAGAAAAAGTGGTGGGCAAGTTTGTTGAATTCTTTGGTGAAGGTACGCGCAGCCTCTCGCTACCTGACCGCGCCACCATTGGCAATATGGCGCCTGAGTACGGTGCCACCATGGGCTTTTTCCCCGTCGATGAAAAGACCATTGAGTACTTCAAAGGCACGGGCCGCACCAAGACTGAGATTCAGGCCTTCGAGGCTTACTTCAAGGCGCAGAACCTGTTTGGCGTGCCCAAGGCCGGTGATATCGACTACTCGCATGTAGTCAAACTCGATCTTGGCAAGGTCGCGCCTAGTCTGGCTGGCCCTAAGCGGCCGCAGGACCGTATCGAGATTGGCAATGTGGCTGGCCAGTTCGATGAACTGTTCAGCGCACCGGTTGCGCAAAATGGCTTCAACTTAGCTGCCGACCAACTGGCTCGCCGCCATCTTGTGCATCCCGGTGGGCCAGAGGCCTTGCAGCCAGAGAGCAAGCCCGTGCCTGCCAATGCAGAGCGCAACACAGTCGAGATGGTGAGCAACAAGCCCAGGACCAACAAGGCCGAGGCCAGCGCTATTGCCGTTGATGCAAGCAGTGCGATTGCAACACCCTACAAGAGCTTTGATATTGGCAGCGGCGATGTACTGATTGCGGCTATCACTAGCTGCACCAACACCTCCAACCCCAGTGTGATGCTGGCAGCCGGTTTGTTGGCCAAGAAAGCGGTAGAGGCCGGGCTGAAAGTCAAGCCGCACATCAAGACTTCGCTGGCCCCGGGCTCTCGCTTGGTGACGCGTTATTTGACTGAGGCGGGCCTGTTGCCCTATCTGGAAAAGCTGGGTTTTGCCTTGGCGGGCTACGGCTGCACCACTTGCATTGGCAATGCGGGTGATCTCACCCCTGAGATCAATGCATCCATCCTGCAAAACAATCTCGTTTGCGCAGCGGTGCTCTCGGGTAACCGCAACTTTGAGGCACGCATTCACCCCAATATCAAAGCTAACTTTCTGGCCAGCCCACCCTTGGTCGTGGCTTACGCGATTGCAGGCACCATGCGCAAGGACTTGATGACTGAGCCCGTGGGTAAAGGCAAGGGCGGCAAGGATGTGTACCTGGGTGACATCTGGCCCAGCAGCGAGGAGATCCAAGAACTGCTCAAGTACGCCATGAACGGCAAGGCTTTCCGCAGCAACTACGAACAAGTGGCCAGCGAGCCGGGCAAACTCTGGGAAAAAATCAAGGGCGTGACGGGTGCTACCTACACTTGGCCTGAGAGTACCTATATCGCCGAGCCTCCATTCTTTGCCGATTTTGCTATTGATTTGAAAGCGCCTGCTCTAAGTAAATCAAGCACTGCAGATCAAAAATGCTCAAACCCCAATGCCGTGCATGGCGCGCGTGTGATGGCTTTGTTTGGCGACTCCATCACCACTGACCACATCTCACCCGCAGGCTCCATCAAGGAGACTTCACCAGCCGGCAAGTGGCTGCTAGCGCATGGCGTACAAAAGGCCGACTTCAACAGCTACGGCTCGCGTCGCGGCAATCACGAGGTGATGATGCGCGGCACTTTTGCCAATGTACGCATCAAAAATTTGATGATCGCAGCGGCGGCTGATGGCTCGCGTGAAGAGGGCGGCATCACGGTCTACCGCGATGATCACGGCAAGACTGAAAAAATGCCCATCTACGATGCCGCCATGAAGTACCAAGCTGCAGGCCGCGCTACGGTGGTGTTGGCCGGTGAGGAGTACGGCACAGGCTCCAGCCGTGACTGGGCCGCTAAAGGGACCCAGCTATTGGGCATCAAGGCCGTCGTGGCACGTAGCTTTGAGCGCATTCACCGCTCCAATCTGGTCGGTATGGGAGTTTTGCCGCTGCAGTTCAAAGGCAATGACAGCTGGCAAAGTCTGGGGCTGACGGGCGAGGAGTTCATTGATGTGATTCCCGCTGCTGATTTGGCCCCGCAAAGCAATGCGCAATTGGTGATCACGCGCGCCGATGGCAGTAAGAAGACAGTTGTCGTGAAGCTGCGCATAGACACCCCGATTGAGGTGGATTACTACCGTCATGGCGGCATCTTGCCCTATGTGCTCAGGCAGTTGCTAGCGTAAAGCCAAGGCCGCATCAACTGTCACTCTCAAGCTGCCAAGGCACCTCTGCCTTGGCAGCTTTTGTCACTCTTTTGATGCGTGTTTTTAAACTAGCCCCCGCATAATTGAAACAGCCCATAAAGCCAAGATTCAAGGAGACTTTGACAATGAACAGCCCCCAGACCGCACATGCCCCTGAAGTGATTGCCGAAGTTCGTGGCAAGCTGGGCATGATTACGCTTAACCGGCCTAAGGCGCTCAATGCGCTGTCTCTGGGGATGGTGCGCGATTTGCTTGCCACGTTGATGGCATGGCAAAAGGATGATTCGATTTTGGGCGTTGCCATTCGCGGCAGCAATAAAGACGGGGTGTTTGGCGCTTTTTGCGCTGGCGGCGATATTCGCTTTTTGCATGGCGCTGGCAGCAGCGGCAACCCTGAGTTAGAAGATTTTTTCACCGAGGAATATGCCCTCAACCACCTGATTCACACACTGGGTAAGCCTTACATCGCCTTTATGGATGGCATCGTCATGGGCGGCGGTATGGGTATCAGCCAAGGCGGCTCGCTGCGCATCGTGACCGAGCGCACCAAGATGGCGATGCCTGAGACGGCGATTGGTCTGTTCCCCGATGTGGGCGGTGGCTACTTTCTTTCTCGCTGCCCCGGTGCGGTGGGGGAGTGGCTGGCGCTGAGTGGAGAGACCATTGCTGCCGGTGATGCCGAGGCTTTTGGTTTGGCGCACGGTTGTGTCCCTTCGGATCAGCAGGCGGATTTGTGGGAAACCTTGGCGAGCACAGAGTTTGCCAGTGCCGAGGCTTTGAATGCGGTGGTGCGCTCTCGTTTTGTGAGCGTCGGGTCTAAGCATCAAGAGCACCGCGAGGAAATTGATGCCTGCTTTTCTTTGCCCACGGTCGCCGCGATTGAGCAAGCCTTGCTGGCCGGCAGTGACTGGGCCAAGGCGCAAGCTGAAACTTTGCGCAAGCGCTCGCCCTTGATGCTGCATGTGGTACTGGAGCAAATTCGCCGCGCACGCAAGATGAGCTTGGCGCAAGACCTGCGCATGGAGCGTGACATGGTGCGCCACTGCTTTTATTTACGCCCCGGGCAAAGCGAAACCTTGGAAGGCATTCGTGCGCTGGCCGTGGACAAAGATCACAAGCCGCGCTGGAACCCTGAGCGGATTGAAGAGGTGAGCGATGCGCAGTGGCAAGCATTTTTTGTCAGCCCATGGCCAGTGCATTCACATCCTTTGGCAGCGCTACAAGACTGATTTCTCTGCCAAGAACCGCGAAATTCTCCCCCTGATACGCCGCTGCTTTGCCTTGTCGTACGTATGTACTGCCATGGCTTCGCGGCTTGCCTTCGGCGGGTGTGATCAACCCAAAAACAAAGCCCACCAGTCTTGAATTGGCGGGCTTTTTTTGATAGCTACAAGTCTTTATTCAATAAGCACTAGAGCTTGTTTGAGTCATGATATTTTTGGGTTTGATTTGCTACAGCCTCGGCCAGCAGCGCAATAGACCTTGGCGCACAACCTTCAGCATCGTTGCTGATGGTGACAAACGCATTCTGGCCTGCGCCGGTGATGCCTGCAATCGTGCGGGCCAGCAGCTCTCGCGTGTGCATGTCTTCGCTGCGTATCTCGTTGAACGGCTCATGCTTTTTCTGCGCATCGGCATAGCCATAAGCGCCAAAGATGCGGTTCAGATTCCAGCGGCAGACCAAAGGGCCGGGCCACAAGGCGCGAAGAATGGGCAGTTGCGCCTCGATGGGCGGCATTTTGCCGTGCAAGCCCAGGCAGTAAGTCGCGCCATGCTCTTTGAGTGTTTGCGCAAAGGATGGACTGAGTAGTTCAGGGTCGCGCACTTCCACCGCCACAATGACTTGTGGATGATTGACGAGCGCTTGGCGCACGTGCGCCAGCAGCAGGCCCAGTTTGTCCAGCACCCGAGTGGGCTGGCTGAGCAAGCCCCAAGGCAGTGGGCTGAGTTGAAAGACCAGCACGCCCAGTTTGTTGCCCAGCCCTTCAAGGGTTGGCTGCACAAAATGCTCAACGGCTAAGCGTGGGTCTAAAAAGGCCGGGTTGAGTTCACGCGGCATGCCTTCTTCGCTGCGCACTTGGGCATCGGTAATACCGGCCGGGCATTTGACGACAAAGCGAAAGTCAGCATCGACCTGCGCTGCAAAAACGGCGTATTGACTGGCCGTGAGAGGTCGCCAGAAGGTGCGGTCGACGCAAACGGTGCGCAGCAGCGGGTGCTGGTGATAGGCCGTCAGGCCTTTTTTGGCCAACAGGCTTTTATCATAACCGCCATCCCATACCAGACCCTCCCAGCCCGGATAGGACCAGGTGGATACGCCCATGCGCAACTGGGGCGGCAACTGCGCTGCCAGCGGTGCATGCTGGGCGGCTTGGGGTGTCAGCGTTACTTCGCTGCGCTGGGGGCTGCGCGCGGTGCCTGTCGCCTCGCCAAGCGGCTTTGTTTCTTTAGAGCGCGCTTTACCTGCGCCTGAGTTGGGCGGCGGTAAGTCATCGGCAAAAAAGTCGTCTTGATGCGTATCTGGCATAGCGCAAAGAATTTTAATGAAATTGCGTTTTAGTCCTTATTTGTAAAGGACTTACAGCTATGAAAAGCATAGTTTTTGCGCTTTGCTTGCAATTGCCTGCAATTGCTTTGGGCATTGAGTCTGGAGAGACGTTTTGCCTATGGCAAACTCTTTCGCTTCCTCTGTCAGACGCCGTGGGGCGAGTATCGAATGCAAAAAATCATTGGTCAGATTGCTCAAGAACTCAACGTTAAGACGCAGCAGGTCAGCGCTGCGGTGGAGTTGCTCGATGGTGGTGCCACGGTGCCCTTTGTCGCCCGTTATCGCAAAGAGGCCACAGGTGGCTTGGACGATACACAGCTGCGTACGCTCGATGAGCGCCTGAGCTACCTGCGCGAGCTCGATGACCGCCGCGGGACAGTGCTCAAAGCCATTGATGAGCAAGGCAAGTTGACCGATGCGTTGCGCCTTGCCATTGCTAATGCTCCTACCAAGCAAGAGCTGGAAGACATTTACCTGCCTTTCAAGCAAAAACGCCGCACCAAGGGCCAAATTGCGAAAGAGTTTGGCATTGAGCCTCTGGCCGACAAGTTGTTTGCTGACCCCAGCCTTGATCCGCACAAAGAAGCTGAAGCTTTTTGCAAGCCAGCCACGGTGCTCGATGATGGCAAGCCCGGCCCGGATTTCTCCAACACCTTTGCCGTGCTCGACGGCGTGCGCGACATTTTGTCTGAGCGTTGGGCGGAAGACCCGGCACTGGTGCAAAAGCTGCGTGAATGGCTGTGGGATGAGGGTCTGCTGAAGTCGAAAAAAGTTGAAGCCAAGAACGAGAACGACCCGGAAGTTGCGAAGTTCCGTGATTACTTTGAGTATGACGAGCCGATTGGCCGCGTGCCATCGCACCGCGCACTAGCCGTATTCCGCGGCCGCGCTTTAGAAATTCTTGAAGCCAAGCTGGTGCAGCCCATCGAGCCAGAACCCGGCCAACCTAGTTTGGCCGAAGGCAAGATTGCCCTGTATCTGGGCTGGAGTCACGCCAAGCGAGCGTCTGACGATTTGCTGCGCAAGTGTGTCGCATGGACTTGGCGTGTGAAGCTGAGCCTGTCGACTGAGCGTGACCTGTTTAGCCGCCTGCGTGAAGATGCCGAAAAAGTAGCGATCAAGGTGTTTGGCGACAATCTGCGTGATTTGCTGTTGGCAGCACCTGCGGGGCCACGCACCGTGATTGGTCTGGACCCCGGCATTCGTACCGGCGTGAAGGTAGCCGTGGTGGATCACAATGGCAAGCTGCTGGAAACATCAACCATCTACCCACACGAGCCGCGCCGTGACTGGGACGGATCGTTAGCCACACTGGCCAAACTGGTGGAAAAGCATGGCGTGAACCTGATTGCGATTGGCAATGGCACAGCCAGCCGCGAGACGGACAAGTTGGCTGCGGATCTGATCAAAATCGCCGAAAAAGCGGACAAGAAAATTGAAAAGGTCGTGGTGAGTGAGGCCGGTGCTTCGGTGTATTCCGCCAGCGAATTTGCAGCGCTGGAGATGCCTGATGTGGACGTGAGCCTGCGCGGCGCCGCATCCATTGCCCGCCGCTTGCAAGACCCGTTGGCTGAGCTGGTGAAGATTGATCCCAAGAGCATTGGCGTGGGCCAGTACCAGCACGATGTGAACCAAAGCGAGCTGGCCCGTCAGCTCGATGCGGTGGTGGAAGATTGTGTGAACTCAGTGGGTGTGGACCTGAACACAGCATCGGCTCCGTTGCTGACGCGTGTGTCGGGTCTGAGTGGCTCAGTGGCCAAGTCGGTTGTGCGCTGGCGCGATGCCAATGGATCGTTCAAGAGCCGTAAGCAGTTGATGGAAGTGTCGGGCTTGGGCGCTAAAACTTTCGAGCAAGCGGCAGGTTTCTTGCGCATTCGTGGTGGCGACAATCCACTCGATATGACGGGTGTTCACCCTGAAACCTATCCCGTAGTCGAGCAGATCATTGTCTCGACCGGCAAGCCTGTAGACCAGATCATGGGTCGCTCGGAAGTGCTCAAAAGCCTCAAACCTGAATTGTTTGTCAGCGAGAAGTTTGGCGCCATCACTATCAAAGACATCTTGGGTGAGTTGGAAAAACCCGGTCGTGACCCACGCCCTGACTTTGTCGTCGCCCGTTTTAACGATGGCGTGGAAGACATCAAGGATTTGAAGGAAGGCATGACGCTGGAAGGCACCGTGAGCAACGTGGCCCAGTTTGGCGCATTCGTGGACTTGGGGGTACACCAAGATGGCTTGGTGCATGTGAGCCAGATGAGCCACAAGTTCATCGAAGATGCACGCGAAGTGGTCAAGACCGGGCAGATCGTCAAGGTCAAGGTGCTGGAGGTGGATGCTGCACGCAAGCGCATCAGCCTGACCATGAAACTGGACGCCGCCCCTGCTAGGCGCGATGGCCCGCGTGACAACCGCTTTGAAAGTGCAGGCCGCGGTGGTGCAGGTGCTGGCAATCGTGGTGGCCGTGATGCTTATACCCAGCCGCAGCGTGGTAGCCAGCCAACAGAGCAAAACGCCATGGCATCAGCCTTTGCCAAGTTGCAGGGCTTGAAGAAATAATCTCTCACTGGGCCGCCACTCAATACATATTACAGGCGGCCCTTAAATGGGAGTGAGAGAGAAATGAGCTATGAAAAGGGCAGGGTGTTGCCCGTTTTGGGCGTGGTGGTGTTGGTGGTTTTTATCGGCATCAAGATGACATCTCGGGGCTGGGTTTCGCTGGACAAAGCCAAATCTAAAGCCGAACAGAAGGCTCAGGCTGAGCAACCGGTCGCTATAGTCTGGCCGCCCGCGCTGGCGCCGCAAAGCGACAGCTTTTGCCACACCATCAAGCTCAATATTGCTCAGGTCGATAAGGCTATGGAAGAGGGCATTTCGATTGATCAGCAGCGCCGTTGCATTACCCGCGCAGCGATGACTGAGTATGAAGATGCCAAGGTGCGCAATGCGGCTCTTAAAACGCAGCGAGCGGCGCAACAGGCAGAGCAAAAGCAGATTGAGCAAGTGGTAGAGCAGCAAATTTCCTCAGGCGCCATCACCTTGCAAAACCTGATACAGGCACGTGCTGGCAAGGCGACGATGATCTCTACGGCATTGCTGCCGTCTGCGCATAAGCAGATTAAGGCCATGCCGACCCCTCCAGCTCAATTGTTCGTGCCCATGAGTTATCAAAGTGGCAATCTAAGCCTCAAGGCTTTTGTCACCCCCAACCCCGGCGATAGCAAAAAGGTGCCACTGATCGTGTGGTTGACGGGCGGCGATAGCAATAGCTTGGATGACTTCTGGACGGAGGGTGCT
Organism: Comamonas sp. Y33R10-2; assembly: GCF_019355935.1. NCBI lineage: Bacteria > Pseudomonadati > Pseudomonadota > Betaproteobacteria > Burkholderiales > Comamonadaceae > Comamonas > Comamonas sp. Y33R10-2. The sequence goes on along the minus strand of NZ_CP079925.1, from coordinate 2,235,408 downwards.
GAGTCCAACGATCAAAGCGCAGCTGCCTTTCGTAAGGCGGGCATGGCCATGTTGTTCCCCACGCTACGCGGCGGTAATGACAACCCGGGGCAGCGCGAATATTTTTGGGGCGAGGTGCAAGATGTGGCTGCTGCGATTTTGCAGGCCGCGCAACTGCCTTATATAGATGCGTCGCGCATCTATTTGGGTGGGCACAGCACAGGTGCGACGCTGGCGCTGCTAACGGCCGCGGCGGGTTTGCCGGTTCAAGGTGTTTTTGCTTTTGGCCCGGTCGATGAAATCAGTGGTTATGACTGGCCGCTGAAGTGGTCGCTTGTCTCTGCGGATGAAAGGCGCATGCGCTCGCCCATGTATTGGATGCATGCGATCAAAAGTCCCACTTGGATTATTGAAGGTAGCAAGCGGCCCAGCAATATCAACAGCCTAGACAACCTGTGCGCGGCTCGAAAATCAGAGCAGGTGCACTGTGTTTCGGTTCAGGGTGGCGATCACTTTTCCGTGTTACAACCTATAACACGTAAGATTGCAAGTCAGCTGGTCATGGGTCAGCCAGTGCAACTGCAAAGAGATGAAAAGCTGTAACTGTTAAGTCTGTCTGTATTAAGAGCGACTAACACAACCCAGCAAGCCGAAGTTTTGCGTTTGAGACAAGGCAAAACAACGTCGAAGTAAGGGTGGTGTTACAGGCTTTTAGGCCGAAAGGTGTTTTAGCCCCGATTGCAGATGATCTACACCATGAGCCGCGCCAACTCCTTGAATCTTTCAACACTGTTTGAGCAGCATCCCTTGCTGCCTAGCCAGCCTCGCGCAGTTGCGTTGCTGTCGAGTGCGCTGCGCCAGCAAGATCCCTGTATGCGCAGTTTGGTGCAATTGTTTTCAACCGACCCAGTATTGACTGCGCGTGTGTTGGCCTTGGCTAATGAGCCTGCGCATCAATTAGGCCAGCGTGTGCACAGCATTCCTGAGGCTCTGGTCGTATTGGCGCCAGTCCAGCTGCGTCAACTGCTGAAAAAATCTGCCCCCTCAGGAGCGACCCATGCGTTGGCGGGCTGGAGCTTGGCCAGCTTTTGGCGCTACAGCCTTGATACCGCACGCATCGCACGTGCTTTGGCTATGTCGGTGCAGGCCAATGCCTCGGCTGCTTATACGTTGGGATTGCTGCATGGTTTGGGTCAGTTGCTTTTGCATACGGCTGATCCAGAGACCTTTGTGCGATTGGCTGAAATGCTGGAGCCTATGCACCCTAAACGCCCAAGAGTAGAGATGAAGCTGATGGGGTGCTGCAGCGGGCAGATTACGGCCCATCTAGCAAGGCAGTGGAACTATCCGCTAGTCATGAGTGATGCATTTGAGTTCTTGCATGCACCGCTTAAGCAGCCTGTGTTTGAGCCCTTGACGGGAGTGCTGCACCTCGCAGTTTGGCTGGCCTCGACCCGTGCTTTGAAATGGAGCGAACGCCAACTGGCTGTTTCCTACCCCGCAGAGGTGGGGCTGGCGCTGGGCATGGATATCGACATGGTGCTGCGCCAAGCCTCAATCAATTGGCATGCTGCTAGCTCTTTGGATGTGGAGTTTTAGCTTTTTTGACGCACGTCAGATGATTTTGCTTACCTAAATTGCATTTTTTCCTACGCTGAAGTTCGTGAGTTATTGTTAAAAGCTATTCATCGGAAAATTGAATAGTTTTTATCTGCGTTGATTCTGTCGCCACATTGCAGTGCAGCATTCAACTCATTTTGGCAAGGATAAATGATGGACTCGAAAGACGCACTCTTCACCAATGACACGCTGGCCGTGCGAGCGGAGCAGCAGGGGAGTCCTTCCATGTGGCCAGATTACATGGTGGGCCAACCTGAAAACCCAGCCAGGGTGCTGCTTGTGGATGATGATGCTCATCTACGAATGGTGATTGCTCAGGAAATTATGAGTGATCGGCGCACCATGGTGGTGGCGCAGGCCAGTAATTTGAAGGACGCAAAGAAAGCGATTCGCCAAAATGACTTCGATGTCATGTTGCTCGATCCCCATTTGGGTGATGGCGATGGCCTAGAGCTGATTGATGTGATGAAAACTCAGCAGCCAAAGGCTGAGGTCATTGTGGTGTCGGTGATAGAAGCCGAAGAGCAGGTGCTGCGGGCTTTTGAATTGGGTGCCAGTGGTTACCTGATCAAAAATTCATGGTTTGGCAGCTACCCGCAGGCAGTGCTTCAAGTCGTGAATGGCGGTGCCTCCATTACACCGAGTGTGGCAAGGCAGTTGCTGCAGCGATACGGCAAAAGCCCGGTGTCAGAGCATCAGCTCGCTGTCAGCACTCCAGACATGCTCTCAAGCCGTGAAAATGAAGTGCTGCGCATGGTGGCCAGTGGCAATACCAGCTCCGAGATCGGTGTGCATTTACAAATCAGCGCCATGACGGTCAACACGCATATCAAGAATATTTATCGCAAGTTGCAAGTGCGAACACGGGCTCAGGCCGTACGTTTTGCATCGCTGCGCGGCTGGTTTTAGCCTCTTGTTAGTGAAGAAGCCATTGTCTGCGGCAAGAGCCGATGGCGGATCTAAATTTCGAATGCCTTTGTTCATGCACAGCTCAGCATTGAAGACAAGGGTAAAGACCTGGATGAGGTCGCTGTGCAAGGCAGCAGTCGTGGGTTCGCCGCGGGCTCGATACGGGCTATTAAGCGCATGCTGTAGGCGAAACGCTTTGCTTTCAATTTCGTATTTGCGGTGGATTGAAAATCTCCATCAATTGCTTGATGCTCAAGGGTCACCTCCCTAAATCCGAGCTCTTTTGAACTCTCACGAGTTTTCCTGAGTTCTTCCGAGTGCCACCTGATGCCAATAAAAATAAGCAAGACCGCATATGAATGAACTTCCCAAGGATTCCCCACAGCCTGCCGACTCATCTTTGGATGTGCCTGTCAATTTTGGGGCTGTTGCACCAAACGAGCCCTACGCGAGGGCGCCGGTTGAGCTTGAGGCGAACTTGTCAGTGGCGCAAAGTGCCGGGGGAGAGTTGGGTGCGCGCAGTGATTCAGCCTCTTGGTACGGGGCAGACAGACGCAGCCGATCCAATCTGCGACCCGGTGTGATGCAGCTTGCTGATCTTGTCCCGGCCTTGCGATTGTTGATCGGGCTGCTGATTGCCTCGATCTTGATCTTGGCGCTGTTTTATGGCCGCGACATGCTCATCCCGCTGGCACTCGCCATGCTGTTTGGGTTTTTGCTCGATCCTGCTGTCTCTCGCCTCAAGCGTTGGGGCTTGCCGCGCATGGCTTCTGCCATTGTGGTTGTGATGTTTGCACTGGCCGCCTTGGGCGGTTTGGGGATGTATCTGGGCAGCCAGATTCAGCAACTCAGCGCTGACTTGCCCACTTATCAGTCCACGATTCGCGACAAGCTGCGGGGTTTGCGCCAGAGCGCCAATATGCCTAGTGCATGGGATGGTGTTTTTAAGACTTACAACACGGTAGAAAAAGAAATTTCCAGCGCTGATAGTGCCAAGCCGCGTGTCCAAAAAGTAGAGGTGCAGACTCCAGAATCAAAACCTACCACGCAGTTGCTTCAGTGGCTTGGCCGTATTGCTGAGCCGCTGACTACGGCGGGTATTGTGTTGTTGTTCGTGATTCTAATTTTGCTCGATAGAGACGATCTGCGCGACAGACTGCTCAGGCTGGTGGGGGGCAATTTTCATGTGGCAACGGATGCGCTGGATGAGGCGTCTGAGCGCATTGGAAATTACCTGCGCATGCAGTTCATCGTCAATATTTGCTATGGAATCCCACTGGCGACTGGTTTGTGGTTTATTGGGGTACCAGGGGCAATTCTCTGGGGCGTGCTGGGTGCCATCATGCGTTTCGTGCCCTATGTCGGGCCGCTGATGTCAGCGGTGTTTCCGCTGGCACTGGCTTTCGCGGTTGATCCTAGTTGGAATATGTTTTTGCTGGCGCTGGGCTTGATCTTGTTGCTGGAGTTAATTAGCAATAACGTGATTGAGCCCTGGCTTTATGGCAGCAGCACAGGACTTTCGACGTTAGCCATTATTGTTGCAGCCACCTTTTGGACCGCGCTTTGGGGCCCGATAGGTCTGATTCTTTCCACGCCTTTAACGGTGTGCTTGCTGGTTTTGGGGCGATACATTCCTGCGCTCAAATTTATGGAAGTCTTGCTGGGTAGCGAGCCTGTGCTGGGTCCGCAGCAGCGGCTGTATCAGCGTTTGCTAGCCGACGATGCGGAGGACGCTATCAGCATGGCTGTTGATTCTGTTGAGGAGCGATTGCCGTCCAAGCCCAGTGCTGAAGATAGAGCCTATGCCGTCAGTGACTTTTACGATGAGGTGGCTATCCCTGCCCTGCGCCTTGCCTCACAGCAGCACACCGAGTCGGCCACGGCGGAGCACCGCCTTAGGCTGTCTAGTGGCATGAGCGCTTTGCTTGAAGAGTTACGTGAGCACTATTCACCAAAGAATGCTCGTCACGCTGAGGCAGCCCCCAGCACTGAGCGACGCCGTTTGCGAATTCATTGCGCAGGTGCTCGTTGGGAAGTTGATGCCCTAGGGGCAGCCATGGTCGCGCATGCCGAAGGTTTACATGGGCACGAGGTGACTTGCTCTGAATCGGCTTTGAGCAGTGATGCGCAAGCTTTGTCGCCAGAAGGAAACGCCTCAAGCGGCTTGAGCGGTGATGGAGAGTGGCTCAAGCTCGTGCAGCGCTCAGATTTGTTGGTGCTTTCAATCTTTAGTAATCAGCCCCAAAGCATGGTGCGGCGCATGGTTAGGCGTATTCGTCGCCACAGGCCTCAGGTGCGGGTGGTTCTGTGTCTATGGAATGCCCCGGCAGTGGCCGCAGACCCTGATTTTGCGGTGCAGTGTGGGGCGCAAGCTTGCGTAACCAGCTTGCATGAGCTGCACCTGTGGGTGGAGGCTATGCAGGTCGATGATGGAGGGGAGAGAGGAACTGCAGCCCCTGTCCCCGAGGGCGATGAGCTGCGTGTCAAGGCGTTGCATGAAAGTGGCGTGCTGACTGAATCGCTTAAACCGCTTTATTACGAGGTGGCTAAGCAAGCGGTTAATGCGTTCAACACGAAATGGGCACAGGTCTCTTGGGTCGACGCGGACCGTGTTTATATGCCTGAAAGCGTGTTGCCCTCGCCAGAAGACGGAGCTGCACTGCGCAGCTTGCCGCGCGGGAAGACGGTGTCTTCTTATGTGGTGTATGAGGAGGAAGCCATTGTGGTGGGCGACTTGGCTAGAGACCCCCGATTTGCATCAGACGCGACCGTGCAGAGTTTGAAGCTACGTTTTTATGCGGGCGTGCCCTTGCGCGACAAAAAAGGCCATGTTTTGGGCTGCTTCTCAATACTGGATGATGAGCCTAGAAACTTGTCAGATGACGAGTTGGCGTTGCTCACGAGCATGGCTCAGCAGCTCATGGAGCAGGTGCGCGAGGCGCTCAAACAAGGACCTGCCGCTGAAGCTTAACTCCATCAGCTGATGCATACGGCCTTGCGCATGGTGGTGCGCAAGGCCGTTTTACATTGATGAGTATTGAGATGATTTATAGCGATGTGCTCAGCATCTGCTCATAGTCCAGCACTGAGGCTAAGCGTGGGTTGGTGGCATGGCAGTGATCTTTCAATGCGCCGCTGATGATGGAGTCAAACTGCGCGCTTTCCACGCCCATAGCGGCAAGACCCGAAGGCAAGCCAAGGCGGGCATTCATCTCGCGAATCGCCCCTGGAATATCGCTGCCGTTTTTCAGACCCATGGCATGGGCCATGCGGTTCAGGCGGTCTTCGCGTTGCACGTTTTCGGCGCTGGCATTGAAGCGCACAACGGCGGGTAAAAACATGGCGTTGAGTGTTCCGTGGTGCAGTCGCGGGTTCACCCCACCAAGGCTGTGGCTCAGGCTATGCACGCAGCCCAGCCCTTTTTGAAAGGCCATGGCTCCTTGCATGCTGGCGCTCATGAGCTGGCGGCGGGCCTCGGCATCTTGTCCATTGCTTGTGGCCCGCTCAATGTGCGCCCAGCCGCGTGTTAAGCCATCGAGTGCAATGCCGTCTGCGGGCGGGTTGAAGGCGGCAGCCATAAAGGTTTCCATGCAGTGAGCGATCGCATCCATGCCGGTCGCTGCCGTCAACATGGGCGGTAAGCCAAAGGTCAATTCAGGATCACAAATCGCCGCTTTGGGCACCAGATGCCAGCTATGAAAGCCGAGCTTGCGGTGGTCATCCACGATGAGAATGGCGCCGCGTGCCACTTCGCTTCCCGTGCCGCTGGTGGTGGGCACGGCAATGAGTGGTGCGACTTGCTCGGTGATACGAGGTGAGCCGCCTTCAATGGTCGCGTAGTGCGACAGCGGCCCTTGATGTGTGGCAGCAATGGCTACGCCCTTGGCGCAATCAATGGCGCTGCCGCCGCCCACGGCAATCAGTCCATCGCATTGCTGCGCTTGGTAGATGGCAGCCGCAGCGCGCACGGCCGCTTCTGTGGGGTTGGATGGTGTCTGGTCAAACACAGCGTGGGGTAAGCCAGCCAGCGCATCGAGCGCCTTTTGCAAAATGCCTGCGGCCTTAACGCCATGGTCGGTCACGAGCAGTGGTTTGCTGATGCCCACGCGCTCACACTCTGCGCGCAGCAGTTGGATGGCGCCAAAGTCGAATTGAATCTGGGTGACGTAATTGATAAAAGCCATGGCCTGTGCATTTGCTCAAAACAGAGATCAGTTCAATCTAGAAGCTGCCCGCAGCAGGGCCAAGAACGCAAACCCTGAGAGGCAGCCTTTAATCGTCGCACCGGGGACAGGATTGCTTGCGCTTGTTGGTGCTTGCATGCTGATTGCCGATAAATGTCACAGCAGCCCTCACAATGCTTGCCTGTGTCTTGCCAAAATTTTTCATGTTCATGCCTGATTCTTCCGTGGCTTTGCCTGCCAGCTTGACAGTTTCTATGCGCGATGTGCTGCGCCGTATGGCACGAGCCGCGCGAACTCCCATGCATCAATTGGGAGCCGATGGAGCCAGAGCCGCCTATGAGGCTGGCGCTGGGGTGCTTGAAATCCCCAAGCAAGCCTTGCCACGCGTGGAGGATTTGCAGATACCTGCCCGTGATGATGCGCAGCTGCTCGCCCGCCTGTATGCGCCTGTGACGAGAGAGGAAGCTCCTGCGGTTGGCTTGCCTGTGCTGCTGTATCTGCATGGCGGCGGTTTTACCGTGGGCAGTGTGGCCACCCATGATCAGCTTTGCCGTCAGTTAGCGCATTTGGCTGGATGCATGGTGGTATCGCTGGACTACCGGCTGGCGCCTCAATTTCAGTTCCCCACAGCACATAACGATGCTTGGGATGCTTTGCAGTGGTTGGCCGTTAATGCTGCGACTTTAGGTGCTGACCCCAGCCGCATCGCGATAGGCGGCGATAGTGCTGGCGGTACGCTGTCTGCAGCTTGCGCCATTGAGGCGCGCAATGCTGGCCTCAAACTTGCGCTGCAATTGCTGATCTACCCCGGCACTACAGCGCACCAAGACACCGATTCGCACCGCAGGTTTGCCCATGGTTTGGTGCTAGAAGAAGAGTCTATTCGCTGGTTTTTTGCACAATACATTGCTGATCCAAAGGACAGAGAGGACTGGCGCTTTGCGCCGCTGCTCGCCCCTGATGTGGACGATGTGGTGCCCGCATGGATAGGCTTGGCTGAGCTAGACCCATTGGTGGATGAGGGGGTTGACTACGCTGACAAGCTGCGCATGGCAGGCGTGCCAGTAGAGCTTGAAATTTACAAGGGCGTGACGCATGAATTTATCAAAATGGGGCGCGTGATTGCCGAGGCACGGCAGGCCCATCAAGATATGGCGCAGGCCTTGCGCCGCGCATTTGAATTGAACTGAAAGCAAGAACCATGAACCGACAAGACTTTCGCAGGTTTAGCCGCATTGAGGTGCGCTGGGCCGAGGTGGACGCACAGAAAATCGTCTTCAACGCCCATTACCTCATGTACGCCGATGTGGCCATGAGCAACTACTGGCGCCAGTTAGCGATTCCTTACGATGCCGGTTTCGCGGCTTTGGGCGGCGAGATGTTTGTGAAGAAGGCAGGCACCGTTTATCACGGCTCGGCCACCTTGGGGGATGTGCTGGAGGTAGGGATTCGCTGCGTCAAGCAGGGCAATACCTCGCTGCAGTTTGATGTTGGCATTTTTCGCGGTATGGAGCTGCTCAATAGCGTCGAGCTGGTTTATGTGTTTGCCGACCCCGCAACGCAAACCCCCAAGTCTGTACCGCAGCAGTTGCGTGATGTGCTGACCGCTTATGAAGCGGGGCAAGATGTGGTGACGCTGCATTCCGGCAGCTGGAATGATTTGGGCCGTGAGGCAGAGCGCCTGCGCATGGCGGTGTTTGTGCGCGAGCAGGGCGTGCCCCGTGAAATTGAGATTGATGAGTTTGATCCCATTGCCCGCCATGTGGTGTTGCTCAATGGTCTGAATCAGCCCGTGGCTACCGGCCGTTTGGTAAGCGATGCACCGGGCGTGGCTCGCATTGGCCGCATGGCGGTGGAGCGCAGCGTGCGCGGCGGGCGCTGGGGTCGCATGGTGCTCGATAGCCTGGTCGCCGCTGCGCGTGACCGGGGTGACAAAGAGGTGGTTTTGCATGCTCAGCGCCATGCAGAGATGTTTTATTTACGCGCAGGCTTTACGCCGGTGGGTGAGCCTTACGAAGAGGCGGGCATTCCCCATATCACCATGCGCCAAACGCTTTGATACTTCTTTTTTGATAGCTACTTGTCCTAGCCGATAAAAGGCTGTAGCCTGTTTTTACTTAAAACTGGAGGTCAACGATGAGCCGAGCAATGACAATTCTGAGTGTAATTGGAGTGGCTGTAGCGGCCTATGTGGCTTATCGTTACGGCGTGTTTTGAGGTCAAGATAAAAAGCGGCTCCATCAGCCATTGATGGAGCCGCTTTTTTGCGGGTTTTGTGGCCCGGCCTCAGTGGGTTCAGGCTGCTTTAGATGTCTGCCAGCAGCTCGTAGGGCAGGGGCAGCACTTGCAGCGCCACGCCTTGGGCGGCATCAGCGCTTTGGCCTTCTGCCAGCGCAGCGTGGGCAAACAGGTCGCCTAAAGTGGATGATGCGATCTGCATAGAGACGATGGCATCCCAGCCGCCTTCAGGGGCCGCAGCGGCTTGCACCACCGTACCGGTCGCTTGCTCTACATCTTCGGCGCTAAATACTTCTTGACCAACGCTCAAGGCCTTATCGGCATGCACCAAATAAGCGCGGCGCTTGAGTGTGCCGCGGAACTGGCTGCGGGCCACAATCTCTTGGCCGGGGTAGCAGCCCTTTTTGAAATTAACGCCGCCTAGCGACTCGTAATTGAGCATCTGGGGCACAAAGGCATCGACTACAGGGGCGGACAGCGTAGCCACTACGCTTTGCACTTCAGACCATTGCCATAGCTGTTCGCTCAGTACTTCACCGGCGGGCGCTTGACCTGCGGGGGCGACCCACAATGCACGCTGGTTGCCAGCGGCGGGGTACAGGGCCAGGGCATGAGATTCGCCTTCGGCTTTGAGAGCCCAAGGTGCAGCATCAGCGCTCAGGTATTGCGCAGCCGCAGTGCCTGTTAGGCCGTAGAGCGCAAAGTCTGCCGTAGCGTCGCTGAGCTTGCACTGGGCGCGCATCACAAACATCGACAGGCGCTTGAGTGTGGGCGCGAGCAAGCTGCGGTCACAAATCAACACAATCTCGTCAGCGCTGCGCTTAAAGCCAATAAAACTGGTCAGCATGCGGCCTTTGGCGGTGCAAAAAGCCGCCAAGCGGGCCTGATCTTGTTTGAGCAGCACAAAATCATTGCTCAACTGACCATGAAGAAAGCTGGCCGCATCAGCGCCAACAGCGCGGATCACACCAAGATGGGTAATGGGGGTAATGCCGTTCAGGGGCAGCGTCTTTGGCTCAGTCATGTCTGAATTATGATCGTCGCTCTGAGACTTTACGGATTGAGCCTGTGCGTGCCCTTATTCGTGCACTGATATTTTTGCTGTTGTTAACCGCCCTGACTGCCGGTGGCGCTTGGTGGTGGCTAAACCAACCCTTGAATTTGAGTGAACCCAGCTTGGAGCTGGAAATTGAACCCGGCACCACGCCGCGTGGTGTGGCGCAAAACGTCGTCAAAGCCGGTGTGCAGACGGATGCCCGCCTGCTGTATGCGTGGTTTCGCCTCTCGGGCAAAGATCGCGCCATCAAAGCGGGTAACTACGAGTTGAGTGCAGGCCTTACACCATATTTGCTGCTGCAAAAACTGGCGCGTGGTGAAGAAAGCCTGCGCGCGATGACGATTGTGGAAGGCTGGAACTGGCGCCAAGTGCGCGCTGCGCTGGCCCGTGAAGAATTCCTTAAACAAGACAGCGCTGGCCTGAACGATGAAGCCGTGATGACGGCGCTGGGCCGCAGCGGTGTGATGCCTGAGGGGCGCTTCTTTCCCGACACTTATACCTACGCCAAGGGCAGCTCTGACATGGCCGTGTTGCGCCGTGCCATGCATTCCATGGATAGACGCTTGGCCGATGTCTGGTCTATGCGCTCAGCCAACACCCCGCTGAAATCTGCGGAAGAAGCCCTGACGCTGGCCAGCATTGTGGAAAAAGAAACCGGCCGCGCTGCAGACCGTGCGCAGATTGCGGGCGTTTTTGTCAACCGTTTGCGCATTGGTATGCGCTTGCAGACGGACCCCACAGTCATCTACGGCGTGGGCGCGAGCTTTGATGGCAATCTGCGCAAGCGCGATTTGCAGACAGATACGCCTTGGAACACCTATACCCGCGCCGGGCTGCCGATTACGCCCATCTCCATGCCTGGTAAGGCCGCGCTGATGGCGACAGTGCAGCCCGATCAGACCAAAGCTTTGTACTTTGTGGCCAAGGGCGATGGCACCAGCCATTTCAGTGCCTCCTTGGATGAGCACAATAGGGCGGTTAACCGTTATCAGCGCGGAGGGCAATAGCCTTCCCCCCTGAGGGGGACGACACCATCGCGGCGGGGCGGCCCTTGCTTGGTGTCTGCTGGATAGGAGCTGCTAGTGGTGCGTGAGCAATAAATGAATGAGTTTGAAATGACAACAGGACTGTTTATCAGTTTCGAGGGCATTGATGGTGCGGGCAAGTCCTCGCACATCGCTGGTTTGGCGCAAGCTTTTCGCGATCAAGGCCGCGTGGTCACTTTGACGCGTGAGCCCGGCGGCACGCCGCTGGCCGAAAAGCTGCGCGCCTTGATGCTGCATGACGCGATGGATCCGCTGACCGAGGCGCTGATTGCCTTTGCAGCGCGCCGTGATCATTTGGTGCAGGTGATTGAGCCTGCGCTGGCGCGTGGCGAAGTGGTGATCAGCGATCGCTTTACCGATGCTACCTTTGCCTATCAAGGCGCAGGTCGTGGCTTTGATTGGGATCAGCTATCAGTTTTAGAGCAACTAGTCCAGACAGGAACTAGACTGCAGGCTGATTTGCCATCGAACTTTATGCGTGAGCCCGATATGACGCTGTGGTTTGACCTGCCTGCTGAAGTCGCCGCGGTGCGCTTGGCTACAGCGCGAGTGCCTGATCGCTTTGAAGCCCAGCCCGGCGAATTTTTTGCCCGCGTGGCCCAAGGCTACGCTCAGCGCGCTCAGGCCGCGCCGCAGCGCTTTGCGCGCGTGGATGCCAATGCCAGCCGGCAAGCCGTGTGGGAGCAAATCGCACAGGCGGTTGTCGCCAAAGGTTGGCTGACGGGCTTGACCGGTTTGACAGAAAGCAAGGCATGAGTAGTGCAGTGAGCGCCGAAGCCCCGTGGATTGCCACGCAGCGAAGCCAGTTGCTGGCGCAGCGTGGTCATGCATGGCTGTTGCAGGGGCCTTCGGGCTTAGGGCAGTACGCGCTAGGCCTGTCACTGGTGCGGGCTTGGTTGTGCGAGCAGCCTTCGCCGCAAGGCGCTTGTGGCCATTGCGCCAGCTGCCACGCCATTGATGTGCGCGCCCATGCCGACTTGTGTGTGCTCATGCCTGAGGTGCAGATGATGGAGCTGGGCTGGCCCCTGTCTGAAAAGGCGCAAGCGGATATTGACGATAAAAAGCGCAAGCCCAGCAAAGAAATTCGCGTCGATGCCATGCGGGACGCGGTGGAGTTTTGTCAGCGCACCAGCGCGCGTGGCCGCGGCAAGGCCGTGCTGGTCTACCCGGCAGAACAGATGAACGCAATCACGGCCAATGCCTTGCTCAAAACGCTGGAAGAGCCGCCGGGTGATGCCAAGTTTGTTTTGGCCAGCGAGGCATCGCACCTGCTCTTGCCCACTATTCGCAGTCGTTGCCTGGCTCACACCATGACTTGGCCAGCCGCACCAGAGGCGGCCCAATGGCTGCAGTTGCAAGGTGTCAATGAGGCCGACGCTGCAACGGCACTGCAAGCCACTGGCGGTCGTCCCGGTGATGCGCTGCGTATGGCTGGGGACGCTGGCCGTGCAGCCGCTTGGGCGCAGTTGCCGCGTCAACTAGCTAAGGGCGATGTGGCCGCGTTGGCCGCATTTGGCCCAGTGGCTGGGGTAGAGGCGCTGCAAAAAATCTGTCACGACTTAATGGCCATGGCGGGCGGCGCGAGCCCGCGCTACTTTTCGCCTGCCGATTTGCCGGGCAAGCCTTTGGCGATGGCGCTGCTGGCCGATTGGTCGCGCGAGCTTGTGCAAGCGGCGCGTACGGCAGATCATCCTTTTAATGCCGGGCTGATGATGGAGGCTCTGGCCTCTCGTGCGCGCAGCGTATTGATTTCAGGTAAGGCCAGCAAAGCCATACGTTAGGTCATAACTTGCGGGTTTTACGAATGTTTTGTGGGGTGTTAATCTACAAAGCGCCGCCAGCCGACCGTCTCAAAAATTATGTGATCCCACTATGAACGCATCTACCTCTCCCCGTCCCAGCGTCATGCAACTGGCGATTAAGGAAAAGGCCGCTTTGTATGCCGCCTACATTCCGTTATTCGCCGAGGGGGGAATCTTTGTACCCACACAGCGTGACTATCGCTTGGGCGATGATGTCTATGTGCTGCTCACGCTGCCAGACGATCCCCAGCGCTACCCTGTAGCAGGGCGTGTGGCTTGGGTCACCCCCGAGCGAGCTTCTGGCAATCGCACTCAGGGCATAGGTTTGCAGTTCCCTAAAGATGCCAAGTCTGCCGAACTCAAAGCCAAGATTGAACAGATTTTGGGCGCGACCTTGGGCTCTGAAAAGCCCACTCAAACACTTTAACTACCTCGCGTAGCCTTCAAACTGACGCTGCCCAAGCCAGGGTAGCCAAGCAAAAGCCCTCTTGCGGCGATGCTGCATCTTCCTCCCGCCAAGCAAGCGAGGGGCACGCGGCGCAGCCGCTCAGGGGGTGAAATTTTCTATGTTTACCGATTCGCATTGCCACCTCAACTATCCTGATCTGAGCGCCAATCTCGCTCAAATTCGCGAGGCTATGGCCGCAGCCAAGGTCACGCGTGCACTGTGCATTTGCACCACGATGGAAGAGTTCCCGGATGTGCACCAGCTTGCGCTGGACTATGACAACTTCTGGGCTACGGTGGGCGTGCATCCCGATACCGAAGACATGACCGAGCCCAGCGTGCAGGATTTGGTCGATCGCGCAGCGCTGCCGCGTGTGGTGGCGATTGGTGAGACCGGTCTTGATTACTACGGCATGGAAGATCGCAAGGGCGGCCGAACGATTGCCGATCTGGAGTGGCAGCGTGAGCGTTTTCGTACTCATATCCGCGCTGCGCAGATTACGCAAAAGCCGCTGGTTATTCATACCCGCAGCAGCTCAGATGACACCTTGGGCATTTTGCGCGAGTGCGGCGAGGCCGACAGCGCCACGCAGGCGGGCGGTGTTTTTCACTGCTTTACCGAGACCGCTGAAGTGGCACGTGCCGGGCTGGATATAGGTTACTACATCTCCCTGTCGGGCATCGTTACTTTCAAGAATGCACAGCATCTGCGCGATGTTGCAGCGTTTGTACCGCTCGATCGCTTGCTAATCGAGACGGACAGCCCTTATCTCGCGCCCATGCCTTACCGCGGTAAGACGAATAATCCTTCCTATGTACCGTTTGTCGCCAAGCAAATTGCTGAGGTGCGAGGTATTTCTGTGGAAGAGGTGGCTGAAGCTACCAGCGCCAACTTTGATCGCCTGTTCAAGGGCGTAACCCAGTCGTGACCTCGCCTTGAATCAAACGTGAGCCATCCGTGAACTCTGGAGCCAATGCATGAGTCTTTTCGCTGCCCCCATCACCACATTGACATCGTCATTGAATCGTCGCCAAAGCCTGCGTTGCTTGGGGGTTGCGGTGGTCGGGGCGGCAGGTCTGCCAAGCATGGGCTGGGCCAATGACTTTGATGATTTCTCAAGAGCCTTGGTTAGCGATAACGCCAGTGCCATGGTGAATCTGATCTTTCGCGGTTTTGATGCCAATACGCTGGATTCGCGTGGGCGTCCCGGTTTGGTGTCGGCCTTGCACCAAGATTCGCTCAAGGTGTTTGAGGTGCTGCTCAAAGCGCCCAAGATTGATGTGAATTTGGCCTCGCGCCAGAACGAGACACCGCTGATGATGGCCTGTCTCAAAGGCCATATCAAGCTGGTCAAAGAGCTGATCAAGCGCGGCGCGGACGTTAATCGTGAAGGCTGGGCGCCGCTGCATTACGCCGCATCGGCAGACACGCCTCAGACGCTGGACATCATCAAGCTGCTACTGGAAGAAAGCGCTTATATCGATGCCGCATCGCCCAACGGCAGCACGCCGTTGATGATGGCGGCGCAGTACAGCAGCGAGTCTGTGGTCAAACTGCTGCTGCAAGAGGGCGCAGATCTGAATTTGCGTAACCAGCTCAAACTCAATGCGGCTGACTTTGCGGCGCGGGTGGACCGCCAGTACATGGTGGAGCTGCTGAACAAGGCCCTCAAGCAAGAGCGGCGCATGCAACCGTCAAAAGGTACTTGGTAGTCTTGGCCTGAAACTGAGTTTTTGTTATTAATTTGATAGCGACTAGTTTTTAATAAAAAAGGACTTCAAGCCAATCTAAGCCTGAAGTCCTTTATTTATGCGGACAAGCCGCTCTTAAATTTGTGCCTCGCCGGGCGTTGCCGTGCTGCGCACCTGTGTGTGCAGGCGTGCGTACAGGCCACCCAGCGCAATCAACTCGGCATGCGTACCTTGCTCGGCGATCTGCCCGCGCTCCATCACCACCACGCGGTTGGCGTGCTCAATGGTGGACAGACGGTGGGCAATGACCAGCGTGGTGCGGCCTTGCATCAGGCGGTTCAGGGCTTCTTGAACCAAGCGCTCGGATTCGTTGTCTAGTGCCGAGGTGGCCTCGTCCAGAATCAGAATCGGTGCATTTTTGTAGAGCGCGCGGGCAATAGCCAGGCGCTGGCGCTGGCCGCCTGAAAGCTGGTTGGCGTTGTGGCCGATCAAGGTATGCAGGCTTTGCGGCAGGCTGCGCACAAAGTCGCCCAAGTTGGCGGCTTCAAGCGCAGACCAGACACGGGTCTCATCGACCTCAGCGCCCAGAGCCACATTGGCGGCCACGCTGTCGTTGAGCATGACGACATCTTGGCTGACCATGGCGAACTGCTGGCGCAGGGTGTTCAAGTCCCATTCAGTCAGTGGCACGCCATCGAGCGTGATCTGGCCACTGGTGGGCGAGAAAAAGCGTGGCAGCAGGTTGACCAGCGTAGTCTTGCCCGCACCCGATGGGCCGACCAGCGCAACCACTTCGCCCGCTTTCACGTTCAGGTTGAGTTGGGCAAGAGCAGGGGCTTTGTCCGGGCCAAACTGTACAATCACGTTGCTCAGTTGCAGCGTGCCGATGACAGGGCCTGCGGGCTTGAAAGAGCCGCTTTGCTCATCGCTGGAGCCTTCCAGCAGTGACAGGCCGCGCTCAAGGGCTGCCACGCCGCGAGTGATGGGGTTTGCCACATCGGCCATACGGCGAATGGGGGCGATCAGCATCAACATGGCCGAGATAAAGGCGGCGAAACCACCTACGGTCACATCTTGAACGGTGGTGCCGGTGGTCGCACCCTGACGGCTTTGCCACAGTGCAATACAAAGAATCACGGACAGCGCAATGGAGGCTAGCACCTGCGTGAGCGGCGTCATGGCAGCAGAGGCGATCGTGGCCTTGGTGTTGAGGCCGCGCAGTTGGTTGCTCAAGGCGCCAAAGCGTGATTGCTGCGAGGCCTGCGCGCCATGCAGGCGCACCATGCGGTGGGCCAGCACGTTTTCTTCCACTACATAGGCTAGCTCGTCAGTGGCGGTTTGGCTGGATTTGGTGATGCGGTACAGACGGCGCGAGAGCGTTTTCATCACCCAAGCTACGCAGGGCACCATAAAGGTCACGATGAGCGTGAGTTGCCAGTTCAAATAAATCAGATAACCAAGCAGGGCGACCAGCGTAAAGCCGTCGCGCGAGATGCTCATCATGGCCTGCACTAATTGCTGGGCGCCGGTTTGCACCTCATAGACAATGGTGTTTGATAGAGCCGATGCCGATTGACGCGAGAACAAGCTCATATCAGCGGCGAGCAAACGCTCGAACAATTTTTTGCGCAGGGCTAACATGCCGTCGTTGGTGATACGCGCCAGCGCGTACTGACCGGCAAACTGGGCCAGACCGCGAATCACAAACAGGCCAATCAGAAAGACTGGCACCATCCACAAATCAAGCGAGCCTTGGGTGAAGCCACTGTCGAGCAAGGGCTTGAGCAAGGCAGGCATGGCGGGCTCGGTGGCCGCACCTACTAGGGTTGCCAAAATGGCCAAGCCCCATGCCCAGCGCTGGCCTGAGAAGTAAGGGGTCAGTCGTTTCAGGCGCTGCATGAGTGGCAGATCGGCCGGGTTGAAAGGGGCTGATTGCGCGGGCGTCGGCGTCTGAGCGGCTGAGGAGGCTTGGCTTGGCGGTGTGGGCGGTGTGGCTTGCATAAGCGCGTAATTTTAGGGCTTGCGCATTTAGCGTAGGCGCTTACCGTTGATAGACCGGTTTTGAGATGAAGTTGTAACCAACTATGCCTATTTGGATATAAAGGCAAAGCCTGCGGCAAAATTGCTCAAGGTAATGCAAGCGCTTATCCGTAGGCGCTGACATGCTCTCGATTTAATTATTTTGTGGCACTTGCGTTTGATCACCCTACTGAGTACGTTCTTACATCAGGAATCCGTCAGTGTGTGTAACATCCGAGCTTGTGTTTGTACTGAACACCTCCAAAAAATTTAGATGGCTGCCAATGACTATTGACCGACTTCCATCCCTTAAAACTTGGGCAGTAAGCCCGCGCGCTTCTCGTAGAACCATGTTGGCAGCGTTAGCTGCCTCGCCGGCCATTCCCGCGTTGGCCCAGTTTAGGGTAGAGGTAACAGGCGTGGGCCTGACACAGTTGCCCATTGCGATTGCCCCATTCAAGGGCGAGGGCTCGGCCCCGCAGAAGATATCCGCCATCATTCAGGCGGATCTGGAGCGCAGCGGCCAGTTCCGCGGTGTGGATGCCTCGGGTGTGGCTCTTGATGAGTCATCGCGCCCCGACGTGGCGCAGTGGCGCCAAAAGGGAGCTGATTCTCTTGCGAACGGCAGCGTTACCCGTACGTCTGATGGCCGCTGGGATGTTCGCTTTCGCCTGTGGGATGTTGTCAAGGGTGCTGACTTGGGTGGCCAAGGCTTTGCTGTTACGACAGGTGACTTGCGCCTGGTTGCACACCGCATTGCAGACTATATCTACGAAAAGCTAACGGGCGAAAAAGGCATTTTCTCCACCCGCATCGCTTACGTCACCAAGTCTGGCGCGCATTACCGTTTGTGGATTGCGGATGCGGACGGTGAGAACTCTCAGTCTGCGCTGTCTAGCCCGGAACCTATCATCTCGCCCGCATGGGCGCCCAACGGCACGCAACTGGCTTATGTGTCGTTTGAAGCGCGCAAGCCCGTGGTCTATGTGCATGACGTGGCCAGCGGCCATCGCCGTTTGCTGGCCAACTTCCGCGGCTCCAATAGTGCGCCAGCGTGGTCGCCAGACGGCAGCCGCTTGGCGGTAACGCTCAGCCGTGATGGTGGCTCCCAGTTGTATCTGCTCAGCGCTCAGGGCGGCGAGCCTCGCCGTTTGATGCAAAGCAGCGGTATTGATACCGAGCCATGCTTTTCAAGTGATGGCCGAACCATTTACTTCGTCAGTGATCGTGGTGGCGCGCCGCAGGTTTACAAGGTTTCAGCTTCTGGCGGTAGCGCTGAACGCGTCACTTTTACAGGCACCTACAACATCTCGCCAGCCATCAGCCCTGATGGCAAATGGCTGGCTTACGTCTCTCGTGTCGGCGGCGGCTTCAAGCTGCAAGTCATGGACTTGGCAACGGGTACTGCAAACTCCATCACGGACACCAATGCCGACGAAAGCCCAAGCTTTGCCCCTAATAGTCGCTTGATTGTTTACGCCACCATTCAAGCTGGACGCGAGGCACTCATGACGACGACGTTAGACGGCAAGATCAAAGCGCGTCTGGCCGGATCGGGTGGAGACATTCGTGAGCCCGATTGGGGCCCGTTCCAAAAGCAATAAATCTAAGTTTTCGTTCCCTTTTATTAGTGATGTAGTCCTATTTGGACTGTTCGGAGAAATCTCATGTTGACTATCAAACGTCTTTCTTTGGCTTTGGCTGTTACTGCTCTGGTTGCTGGCTGCAGCTCCGGTGTCAAGCTCGATGACAAGCCTGTCGATGGCTCGCTGACTAGCCAAGGTGCTGGCGCGAATGGCAGCGGCCAAAGCGGTGTGTCCGGTGTGGACCTGACCGGTTCTGCTGCTTCCAAGGCCGGCCCTCAAGGCGTGAGCCGTATCGTGTACTTCGATTTTGATAGCTACTCCGTTAAGGCGGATGCTCAGCCCCAGATCGAAGCTCACGCTAAGTTCATCAAGGCCAACCCCGCAGCCAAGGTGCAACTGGAAGGTCACACCGATGACCGCGGCGGCCGTGAATACAACTTGGCTCTGGGTCAAAAGCGCGCTGAAGCTGTGCGCCGCTCTTTGGGTTTGCTGGGTGTGAATGACGCTCAAGTTGAAGCAGTGAGCTACGGCAAGGAAAAGCCCGCAGTCGAAGGCAACAACGAAAGCGCCTTTGCCCAAAACCGCCGCGTTGAAGTGAACTACCGTTAATGATGAAGCAGGCTTTGTTGACTCTTCGTCACACAACGCTGTCGCAACTGGTGGTGGCTGGCCTGTTGGCCAGCTCTGCTATTAGTGCGCAGGCTGCTTTATTTGGTGATGACGAGGCGCGCCGCGCCATTATTGAATTGCGCCAGCGCGCTGATAGCTTGCAGCAGTCGCAGGAGCAGACTCGCCGCAGCCTGCTTGATCTGCAGTCGCAAATCGAAGCGCTTAAGGCCGACCAAGCCAAGCTGCGTGGTCAGAACGAGCAATTGATACGAGATTCATCTGAGCTGCAACGTGGTCAAAAAGATTTGGCCAAGGGCTTTGATGAGCGTTTGCGCCAGTTCGAGCCTGTCAGTGTGAATGTCGATGGCATGGAGTTCACTGCAGACCGCAGCGAAAAGCAAGACTTTGACCAAGCCTTGGGATTGTTCCGCTCGGGCAAGTTTCCTGAAGCCGCTCAGGCGTTTGCAGGCATCTTGCGCCAGTGGCCCAAGAGTGGCTACACGCCTTCTGTGCGCTTTTGGTTAGGTAATTCGCAGTACGCCACGCGCGACTATAAGAATGCCATTGCCAACTTCCGCTCGGTATTGACCAATGCACCCATGCATATGCGTGCACCGGAGGCGGCTTTGTCCATTGCTAACTGCCAAGTTGAGTTGAAAGAAACCAAGGCAGCGCGCAAGACGCTTGAAGATCTGTTGCAGGCTTATCCGAACTCGGAAGCCGCAGGGATTGCCAAGCCAAAACTGGCGACGCTTAAGTGATGGTTGACCATTCACAGCAGCAAGCGGAAACAGCGCCCCAATCCGGCGCTGTTTTTTTGACAGACGAGGCTGATTTGCAGCGTCGCTTCGGTGGGCTAGAGCGTCTGTATGGCGTGCAAGGCGCTGCTCAAATTCGTGCAGCCCACGTAGTAGTTGTCGGTATTGGCGGTGTGGGCTCGTGGACGGCAGAGGCTTTGGCGCGCAGCGGTGTGAGCCGCTTGACCTTGATCGACATGGATCATGTGGCCGAATCCAATATCAACCGCCAGATTCATGCGCTGACGAACACCGTGGGGCAGGCCAAGATTGAAGCCATGCGCGATCGCATTGCCTTGATCAATCCTGCTTGCCAAGTCAACTGTATTGATGACTTCGTTGATCCTGAGAACTGGCTGCAGTTGCTCCCCGCAGATGCGGATGCTGTGATTGATGCCTGTGATCAGGTGAAGTCAAAAGCAGAGATGGCAGCTCATGCCCGCAAGACCAAGCAATGCTTTATTGCGGTAGGTGCCGCAGGTGGCAAACGCCTTGCGCATTTGGTGGACATTGCAGATCTGAGCACCACTACGCATGACCCGTTACTGTCTCAGCTACGTTATCGCCTGCGCAAGCAGCATGGTGCACCCAAGGATGGCAAGCGCATGGGAGTGACCTGTGTGTTCAGTCGCGAAGCAGTTGCCCCGCCAGATGCCTCTTGCGCTATCGAGGGTGACGGCAGCCTGAACTGCAGTGGCTATGGCTCAGTGGTTGCGGTGACCGCGACCTTTGGGCAGTGTGCTGCAGGCTGGGTTTTGGACCAACTGGCACGCTAGTTTGAGCACAAATTGAATTAATTGAATCGTTTTCCTGAGAGGCAGGAAAAATAGATTACAATAACGTCATTCCACTGATTAAGCAAACATTGTTTTTTAAGTGTGGCAGGGCCTTTAGCTCAGTCGGTAGAGCAGCGGACTTTTAATCCGTTGGTCGCGAGTTCGAATCTCGCAGGGCCCACCAGAATGCAGGCGCTACAGCTACAAAAGCTGTAGCGCCTTTTTCGTTTATCTATCCATTGACTGTCGGCCTGCATGTCGAGTCGTGCAATGGTATTGCGTCTGCCAAAAAATGCGATTAGCTTAAAATTGCTCTTTTCGCGTACAGGCTGCGCCGCTGGAAAAATCAAATGAAATCAACTGATTCTGATCGCACGATGCTAACGAGCATCCCTAAAGTTGGCTTTGTCTCGTTAGGCTGCCCTAAAGCGCTGACTGATAGCGAACTCATTCTCACGCAACTCAGTGCTGAGGGTTACCAGACATCTAAGACCTTTGAAGGTGCGGATCTGGTGATCGTGAACACCTGCGGCTTCATTGACGACGCTGTTAAAGAGAGCTTGGACACTATTGGTGAAGCACTGGCTGCGAATGGCAAGGTAATCGTCACTGGTTGTTTGGGTGCCAAGGCCGGTAAAGAGGGCGGCAGCTCCATGGTGGCTGAGATTCACCCCAGCGTGCTGGCGGTAACTGGTCCCCACGCCACGCAAGAAGTGATGGATGCAGTGCATGCCCACTTGCCCAAGCCCCACGATCCGTTTGTAGATCTGGTGCCCGGAAGCTTTGGCGAGGCAGGTATTAAGCTCACGCCCAAGCACTATGCGTACTTGAAGATTTCCGAGGGCTGCAACCACCGCTGCACTTTCTGCATCATTCCATCTATGCGCGGTGATTTGGTCTCGCGTCCGATTGGCGATGTGCTTAAAGAAGCTAAGGCACTTTTTGAAGGTGGCGTTAAAGAACTGCTAGTCATCAGCCAAGACACCTCTGCCTATGGTGTGGATGTGAAGTACGTTACGGGCTTCTGGGATGGCAAGCCGGTTAAGACTCGCATGCTGGAGCTGGCCGAGGAGTTGGGCAAACTGGCCAAACAATATGGCGCTTGGGTGCGTTTGCATTATGTGTACCCATACCCTACGGTTGATGCGGTGCTGCCATTGATGGCTGAAGGCAAGATATTGCCTTATCTGGATGTGCCGCTGCAGCACAGCCACCCCGATGTATTGAAGCGCATGAAGCGCCCAGCTTCGGGCGAAAAGAATCTGGACCGCATCCGCGAATGGCGCAAGATTTGCCCTGAGTTGGTGATTCGTTCCACCTTCATCGCAGGCTTTCCTGGTGAGACAGAAGAAGAGTTTGAGCACCTGCTCGACTTCATCCGCGAAGCTGAAATCGACCGCGCTGGTTGCTTTGCCTATAGCCCTGTTGAAGGCGCTACAGCAAATGAGCTTCCCGGCATGTTGCCTGAAGAAGTGCGCGAAGCACGCCGCGCTCGCTTTATGGAAGTGGCGGAGGAAGTTTCCACTCAGCGCCTGCAGCGCCGCGTGGGTCAGGTCATGAAGGTGCTGGTCGATAAGGCCATTAGCCTGGGCAAAAAGGGCGGCATCGGTCGTACCTATGCCGATGCTCCTGAAATCGATGGTGTGGTGCACATCCAGCCGCCTGAAAAGGCCAGCAAGACCTATAAGGTCGGTGATTTGATTAGCGTGCGCATTGTGGGTACGCAAGGTCACGACTTGGTCGGCGTACCTGTTTAACTAACGTTTGCCGCACTGGCGTGTGGCATCGTCAATGATGCGAATGCCGTTCACTTAGCTTAAGTGAACGGCATTTTGCTTTGTTGAAGCCTTCAGCGCTGATGCCGTACTTGGCAAGTGCCGCGTAGCCTAGTTTTTTACTCCATTTCTTCCTCAAATATGACCGAGGGTGCTGCGACCACTCGGCCTATATCAGCAGGCGATGTGATCAAGCTCTTGCTGAGGTAGCTAAATGGGGTATCTGGCTCTAATGCGGCGGTGACCAAGTGGGCTTTGGCTTGGTTGAGCGTGATGTAGTAGCTGCCGGTTGGGGTGTCGATGGAGCCGCGTGTCAGCACAGGTGTGTTGCTGTCGCTGCGGGGAGGGTTGTAGCTGTCAGCTAGCATTTGACCGGGCTCTGCAATTTGCATGACTTGCACACCTTGCAGGCGCAGGCGATCGACTGTGCGCCCTGAGCTTGCGGATAGCCAGTAACCGCACGGGCGTGGGCGTGTCTGTTCAGCTTTGATGTTGAGGGACGAATTCCAGTCCACACGTGCTTCAATTTCTTGGCCCGAGTCGGCTTGCAGCATGCGAATAGTGTGTTGCTCTGGCGTCAGGGCAGCCCGCACGGTCAGCGTGTTTCGGCAGGCAAGCGCCGCAACATCGCGTGACACAAATGATTCGACCTGCTTTAGGTTTTTGGATTTTTCTGCGGTGGCTCTTAGCGCTGCGGTGGCTGCAATGACAAGACTATGCACACGCCTTTGAATATGCATACGGCCTAAGTCAGAGCCGCGGCTGGCGATCATGAGGGATGCAGCATTTTTGAGGCTGTTGGCGTTAATTAACGTGTCTGCGTCAAGGCTAGCCATGGAGATAGCTTTATCACCCTGATGATTGCTGGGCTTGAAGAACCATTCGTTGCTGAGCTCTGCTTGTTTGAGAGCACTGCGCATGGGCTGGCTAAGCCATTCGCGAGATGCCTTATTGATGAATTCGTGCGTATTGGCCGTGGCGGCGGGCTGTAGCAGCACGTCATAGAACTGTACGGCCTGAAATTTCTGCAAAAAAGCTCCGCCAGCGGCAAATTCTTGAAGGTCGATAACGGCTGCCGGGCGGTAGTTACGCGTCAAGCGAGCGAGTGCTTGAGCTTCCGGGGTGCTTAAAAGCAGATGGTCGTGTGTGAGGTCAGTGCCATCTGCAGTCAAAGGACTTGCAGTGTCTGCTGCATCGGGGTTTGCGCGCGGCACGATGATGATGTTGATTTGCTGCAGCATGGGCGCTAGCAGGCCGCTTTGGCCTAGTTCGCTGGCGAGAACTAGCAAGGCTTCGGTGCTGGCGGGTTCATCTCCGCGCTGGCCGCCGACAAGCAACACCGTAGGCTTGCCATTATTGTTGATCGCCTTGGCTTGCGTGCTTTCGCTTTGGGTGGCGATCAGCGCTTGAATAGGGAGCCCGCGTTGCGAGGTGCCGATGGATGTCGCGGTTATTTGATAGCCGCTGCTAGCTTTGCTGCTCAATGATTGCAGCGAAGCGGTGATTTCTGCCTGTGTGCTGAACAGCTGCCGATTTGCGCCCAAACCCGGTGTAGCGTAAAGCGTTGTGGGGTCTGGGAAATGTGACTCGATGGCTGGGTTGTATGGAAGTGCCGCAAGTTGCGAGGAAGGTGCAATAGGCTGGCTAATGGCCGCAGGAGCCGATGGTGTTGGAGCAATGTGCGTGTTTGGCGTATTTGCTTTGACCTGTGACTGACTTGGCATGCCAGCCCATGGCGGAAGTTGCACATTTGCGCAGGCTGTCAACAACACTGCAGAACCCACGGTCGTCAGCTTGAGCATACTTTGAGCCCAAAAAGGCTGGCAACGCTTTGCATGAGAGAAAACGGGCTTGGGTAGGAATGTCATAAGTTCAACGCAAATAAAAAGAACACGCCAAGCGCGAAACCAAAAGCTTCGCACATTCAAGGCCGATGTTAGGCGGGGTAGCTTGCGATCTGCTGTCAGCGAAGAACGTCGCTGAGTACAAAAAATACAAAAGGGCCGCAATATTTTCTATTGCAGCCCTTAATGTGAGAGTGAGTTGCTTTGGAAGCGTATTCACGCCCTTAGCTGAGTAGCTGGCTTAACGACCGTAGCCGCCACCAAAGCCGCCGCGATTGCCGCCGCCGCCATTACCACCGCGGTTGCCACCGCCACCATTGCCACCGCCGAAGCCGCCACGGTTACCACCGCCAAAGCCACCACGGCGACCGCGGTCTGCCATGCTGTCTACGCTGGTGCGCATCGGGTCAGGCTGGCCGCCGTTGCCGCCGCGCGAGCTGTTGTTGCGGGCATGACCTTGTTGGGTGCCCAGATGGGCGTCAGCGCGAGGAGGCTGGTCGTCATAGCGGCCACCGCGTTCGCGGTCACCAAACTGGCGCGAGTCATTGCGACTAGGGGCGCGTTGCTGGTCGTTGTTGTAAGGGCGTGGTGCGCGCTCGCCTTGGCCAAATTGTGGTTGGCCACGATCGCCGCCGCGCTCAGCACCTCGTTCAGCGCCGCGCTCGGAATGACGGTCAAAGCCGCGATCCGCGTTGCGACCGTTGCCGCTACGTTCTTGCTGGCCATTGCCCTGACCTTGAGGGCGTGGATTGCCGAAGCGGCCATTGCCGCGTGGGCTATTTTGACGGGGTGGGCGTTGCTGGGCTTCGCCAGCTGCTTCACCTTGGCCACCGCCTGCTGCTGGGCGACGTGCGCCGCCGCGACCACCGCCGCCGCCAGGGGCCTTGGTGGTGCGAATGCGTTCCATCATTTCCTGACGGGCAGCCTTAGCAGCTGCTTGCATGACGTCGCGGCTCGGAGGCTTGCCTGCGCCGCCCCACAGAGTTTGGCGACCCATGGCGATGGGCTCAGCCACTTCGCCATCTTCAGGGCCAAAGCCTTCGATGAGGTTCACTGGAATCTCTTGCTTGGTAAAGCGCTCGATATCCATCATGAAGCCTTCTTCGTCCATGCAGACGAGGCTTACGGCATTGCCTTCGCGACCGGCGCGGCCAGTGCGGCCAATGCGGTGCACATAGTCTTCCGAGATATTAGGAATCTCGTAGTTGACCACGTTAGGCAATTCGTCGATGTCGATACCACGTGCTGCAATATCAGTAGCAACCAGTGCACGCAATTCGCCGGTCTTAAAGCCTTCCAAGGCTTGAGTACGGGCGCTTTGGCTCTTGTTTCCGTGCAACGCCATGGCGCTGACACCGTTCTTGCTCAGGAACTCGGCAACATTGTTAGCGCCAAATTTTGTACGGGTGAACACCAGTACTTGGCTCCAGTTGTTTTCCTGAATGATGTGCAGCAGAACTTGCTTTTTCTTGCCGCGACCCACGGGGTGGATCACCTGCTTGATACGTTGCACCGTCGTGTTGCTGGGCGTGACCTGAATGGACTGAGGGTTTTTGAGCAGTCCATTAGCCAAATCGCGAATTTCATCGCTGAAAGTCGCTGAGAACAGCAAGCTTTGCTTGTTCTTAGGCACCAATGCCAGCACCTTCTTGACATCATGGATGAAGCCCATGTCTAGCATGCGGTCGGCTTCGTCCAAGATCAGCATCTCGACGGTAGACAAGTCCATGAAGCCTTGGCCCACCAGATCCAGCAGGCGGCCGGGGGTTGCGACCAGAACGTCCACGCCTTTTTCAATGCGAGCGATCTGTGGCTTCATGCCAACACCACCGAAGATCACGGTGGAGGTGATGTCCATATATTTGGCGTAGCAGCGCAGGTTTTCTTCAACCTGGGCAGCCAACTCGCGGGTGGGGGTCAGCACCAAAGTGCGAATGCCCTTGCCACCAAAGCGGTTCTTAGGCGCAGTGCCCATGGACAAGCGCTGCAGCATGGGCAGCGTAAATGCTGCCGTCTTGCCGGTTCCGGTCTGGGCGCCTGCAAGCAGGTCGTGGCCTGCAAGAACCAGAGGAATGGCTTGCGCCTGAATGGGGGTTGGGTTTGCGTAACCCTGCTCTTGTACGGCCTTAAGAATGGCCGGATCCAAGTTTAGTTCTTCAAATGTCATTGTGATCAGTTGCGCTAATCCGTAGCGCGGGGTATCAGCCTGTCATGGCAGCCTGTTAGGCTGCCTGGCCAGTTGTAGGCAGATAAAGTTGCATGTTGGGAGCTTGGAAACGCTTCCGTTGTCCCCAGCTGAAGTGCTGCTGCAGCAGGCAACTGGACGCCTATTGCGAGGGGTATTGTCGCATGCGCGGATAATCATGGTTTGTTTGTCGCGAAAAGCGGCACACTTTTTTGCATAAATTCAAGCAACTCAAAGCAATTCGAACATGGCTCAATACGTTTTTTCAATGAATCAGCTGACCAAGACGGTGCCGCCAAAGCGCCAAATCTTGAAAGGCATTTCGCTGAGTTTCTTTCCCGGTGCCAAGATCGGCGTGTTGGGCCTGAATGGTTCGGGTAAGTCCTCGCTGCTGAAGATCATGGCTGGCGTGGATAAGGAATACGAAGGCGAAGCGATTCCAATGGCGGGCTTGTCCATTGGTTACCTGCCTCAAGAGCCTCAACTCAACCCTGAGCACACCGTGCGTCAGGCTGTTGAAGAAGCCATGGCTGAGGTGAACAACGCCAAGGCGCGTCTGGAAGAAGTCTACGCAGCCTACGCTGAAGAAGACGCTGACTTTGATGCACTGGCTGCCGAGCAAGGCGAGCTGGAAGCCATCATCGCTGCCGCTGGTACCGACTCCGAGCACCAACTGGAAATCGCTGCTGACGCGCTGCGCCTGCCCGCATGGGATGCCAAGGTTGGCCTGTTGTCCGGTGGTGAAAAGCGCCGCGTTGCTCTGTGCAAGCTGCTGCTGTCTAAGCCCGACATGCTGCTGCTGGACGAGCCAACCAATCACTTGGACGCCGAGTCTGTGGATTGGCTGGAGCAATTCCTGCACCGCTTTACCGGCACTGTGGTGGCGATTACCCACGATCGTTACTTCTTGGATAACGCTGCCGAGTGGATTTTGGAGCTGGACCGTGGCCACGGCATTCCTTACAAGGGTAACTACTCTGACTGGCTGCTGCAAAAGGGCAACCGTCTGGAAGCCGAACAAAAGGGTGAAGAAGCGCGTGCCAAGGCTCTGAAGAAGGAGCTGGAGTGGGTGCGTCAGAACGCCAAGGGTCGTCAGGCCAAGTCTAAGGCGCGTATTGCACGCTTCGAGGAATTGAGCGACTTCGAATACCAACAGCGCAACGAAACACAGGAAATCTTTATTCCTGTGGCCGAACGTCTGGGCTCCAAGGTTATCGAGTTCAACAATGTCTCCAAGTCCTTTGGCGACCGCATGTTGATCGACAACCTGTCGATGAACATTCCTGCAGGCGCGATCGTCGGCATCATCGGCCCTAACGGCGCCGGTAAGTCGACCCTGTTTAAGCTGGTTGCCGGTATTGAGCAGCCTGATTCCGGTACCGTGGACATTGGTCAAACCGTGAAGATGGCCTTTGTGGACCAGCACCGCGATGCGCTGGCCAATGAAAAGACCGTGTGGGAAGACATCTCCGGCGGTCTGGACATCATCACCGTGGGCAAGTTCCAGATGGCTTCGCGTGCTTACGCTGGTCGCTTCAACTTCAACGGTCAAGACCAGCAAAAGAAGGTCGGCAACCTCTCCGGTGGTGAGCGCGGTCGTCTGCACTTGGCCAAGACCCTGATTCAGGGCGGCAACGTGCTGATGCTCGATGAGCCATCGAATGACTTGGACGTCGAAACCCTGCGCGCGCTGGAAGATGCGCTGCTGGAATACGCCGGTACCGTGATGGTGATCTCTCACGATCGTTGGTTCCTGGACCGTATTGCGACGCACATTTTGGCTGCTGAAGGCGATTCGCAGTGGGTCTTCTTTGACGGCAACTACCAAGAGTACGAAGCCGATAAAAAGAAACGTTTGGGCGTTGAAGGTGCTGCGCCTAAGCGTATGCGTTACAAAGCGTTGAAGTAAGCGACAAAATGCTTTCAGCCTCGGCTGAAGCGGGTATTCTTAGGGCATGAGCCTCGCCCATGCATCTGTCTCCGTGCTGCGTACATGCCTTGTTAAGGCAGTACGTGGCGCTGATGCATTTGCGCTGCGTTTATTGCAGCGCACCGAATACGCCTTGGAGCAGACCCTGTCATCGGGTTTTTCGTCTTCAAGGCAGGATGTACTGAGTGCTGCGCTGCACAACTTGCAGCTGCATCGCTCCTCAATCATCAACAGCTTTCCGCAGAACTTGCTGGAAGCACTGATCCTATCTGCGCGCCAACCCTTTTCTTTCAGTGCCCAGACGCTAGATGCTGGCAGTGGACGGTATTTGCCCCTGACTGCGATGGCGGAGTCAGCAAGTCGCCAGATCAAGGCTGAGCACAATTTAGTGCAACTGGTCTCCCCGCAGGTCGAACTGGCACTGGCAGACCTAGACGCACTGATGAGTGGTGCGCAGGGCTTGGAGTTCGCCCAGCCGGAGTGCAACCCGCTGCGCCTGGAAAACTATGTGCGCGCTCTGAGTCAGTCTTTGACTGCTTTGCAGCCTGCCATGGAGGTGGCAGATTGCTGGCGTGAATTCATGGCCCAGCAGCTAGGTGGACTGCTCGCGAGTGAATATGCCCGCACAGCCAGCTTGCTGCGTCAGCAAGGGGTTCAGCCTGCGCGTTATGGGGTCAGTCTTGATTCCCCACCTCAGTGCTTGCTGACCTTACGCGTGTTGCAAGAGATGGCGTCGGACTTGCGCTGGATTGATAACCAGCACTTTACGATTCCGCAAGCATTGACGGACTCCATGTTGGCCGGCTGGCCTATGAGTGAGCCAGCAGCAGCACCCGCATCTGTACATGCCTCGGAATCTGCTTTTTTGCCTACATCAGTCGCGATGCAAGGGGCCGACCAAGGCCTGAAGCCGGGCTGGACGTCTTACTCAGCATCTGCGCTACAAACTACGCGCCAGCCTTGGGTTTCCAGCGCTATGGGTGGACTTAGAGCGGTACAAGCCACTCAGGCACCTATCGCGCTGATTCATTCGCGCACCTTGCAGCGCATGATGAGCCACATGACCAGTGATGGCCGTTTGCTGCCGGCAGTGCAACAAGTGCTGCACCAACTAGAGCCTGCACTGCATCAACTGGTGAGGAGCGACAGTGCTTTCTTTGAAGACCGCATGCACCCAGCGCGGCAATTGCTCGATGAGTTGACGGCGCGTAGCCTCTGGTTTTCTAGCGAATCGGCCTTGGGCTTTGCGCACTTTATTGCCGTGGCAGACGCTGCGACAAAGCAGCTGGCCAGTCTGGTTCAGGTCAACGCAGCGATGTTTGCACAGGCGCTTCAATATGTGCGCGAGCAATGGCCGCCAGAAGGCCGCATGAGCGGCATCGCAGCTTTAGGCATACAAGCAGATCACGAAGACTCTACTCAGCAAGGACTGATGCACTCAGTCTTGGGATTGGTGGATCGCCAGATGGTGAGCGCGGCGATTGAGAAGACGCCGCCTAATGCCGTCCAACTGGGCAAGATGATTCGCAGCCTGCCCAGTGCCAAGGGCGTACCTGAAGATATTTTGGATTTTGTGACTGGCCCATGGGCAGAAGTCATTTCTCAGGCGCAGCAGCAAGCGCAGCCTAGTCAAGAGCGTGATCCTGGTGGCTACTTGGCATTGGTGCCTAGTTTGCTGTGGAGTGTGTCGCCGCAGGCCTCTTTGGATGTATCGCGTCTGGTCGCCATCGCCCCTAGATTGCAGCGCCGCCTCGCAAGAGGCTTGCGCAGTGTGGGTCGCTCTGATGTTGAAATTGCTGCTTTGGCCGCTCGTTTAGGCAGCTTACAGCAGCGTGTGCTTGATACTGCGCAGGTGCTAAGCCGTAGCCCAGAGGCGCACAGCGATACCAGCACTGATTTGTTCGATGAACTGCCAAGCATGTTTGGCGGGCTTGATGAGGATGCGGAATCTGCGCATGCAGCGTTTGAAGCATCCTTGCCTGTGTTGACGGAAATGATGGATGTGGTGTTTGAGTTTGCACCAGAGCCTGAAGTCAAACCCGTAACTAGGCATGTCGCCAAGTCGGTTCCTGAGCCGGTATACAAGCCTGAGCTTCAAGTACAGCCCCAGCCTGACTTTAGCCCTGCACCCATGATGCTGGAAGCTGTTGAGTTGCTGGAGTCCGCCGTAGCTGCTGCCCCGGCGCCTGTCCTTTCTGCTAGCGTGCAATCGCAGCATCACCATCAGGTGTCAAATCAGGAACCAGTTCAGGCACCAGTTCAGGCAAGCACTTCAGAGTGGACGTTGGGCACTTGGGTAGAGCTGCGCAATGAGCGCCAGCAACTGCGCACCAAGCTCACCTGGGTCAGCCCGCAGCAAAGCCTGTTCTTGTTTACCGCAGAAGATGGCAGCACCCAGTCCATGACACGCCGTATGCGCGACAAGCTGCTGGAGCAGGGGCAGCTGCGCCGCCTTGAGGCCATTGTTTAGAGCACACCCTTGATGCGTCGTTGCATCGCCTTGTCGTACGCATGTACTGCCTGCGGTTTCGCGCCTCGTCTCAAACGCAAACCTGTGGTTTGCTGGGTGGTGTTTGCGTCTCTTAGCCTTGAGTCTTGAAATTTTGATAGCAGGGTAGTTTTGCCTGCCCTGCGATCTGCACGGATTGCGCCAACAAAATTGCCCGTGCTGTTGCCACGGCAACGGCCTCAGCGGCCAGCGTGCTCAGCGTCATCATTCCCAAACTTTTGCCACTTTTGCCTGTGCCCAGTGCAAACAGGCTGTCGCCGTCACTCATGGTGTGCACAGGGTTGATGGCGCGGGCCAATCCGTCGTGGGCCACCACGGCCAAGCGGTGGGCCTGAGCTTTGGTGATGATGGCATCGGTGGCGATCACGCCAATCGTGGTGTTGCTGGCCGCCAAGATAGGGCAATGCTCCTCTCCTGCCAGCAAGGCATCGCGCGTGCCGCGTAAATACTGGCCATCTGCCGTGCGGGCTCCTGCCAATAGTTCGCCATTAAAGGGGTTGAGCACATCGCCTAGCGCATTGCAGGCAATGATGGCGCCCACGGTTACGCCATCTACGGTAAAACTGGCCGTGCCAATGCCGCCCTTCATGGCACGCTCAAGCCCAAAGACTTTGCCAACTACCGCGCCGGCACCTGCGCCCACGCTGCCTTCGGCTGGTCGATCGTTGAGGTCGGCATTGCCGATGTTGGCGTTTTGGCAAGCCGCGTAGCCTGCCGCTGCATCCGGGCGTATGCGCATATCGCCCAGCATCACATCAAACAAAACAGCGGCAGGCACCAGCGGAATGCGGCCCACGCCAATGTTCAGGCCAGCGCCTTGCTCTTCCAGCCAGCGCACGGCGCCAGTGGCGGCGTCCAGCCCCCAAGCGCTGCCGCCGGCCAGCATGATGCCGTGTACCTCTTGCACCAGATTGCTGGGGTGCAGCAAATCCGTCTCGCGCGTCCCGGGCGCTGCGCCGCGCACATCAACGCCGCCTACTGCGCCATCTGGGCAGAGCACGGCGGTGCAGCCGGTAGGGCGGCGCGAGTGTGTGAAGTGCCCCACGCGAATGCCTTGCACGCGAGCTATATGGCCGTCATGTGCAAGTAGCTGGGCGATGGATTGAGGAGATGTCACCATGGGTTTTCTAGTCTCTTATATTGTTTTAAAGATAAACAGATGGATTTTTATTCTTTAGAAGCGAGGTCTGCAAGGCTCATACTTGCTTACATTGTTGCGGCGCGGTAAATAAATGAGAACTGTGCTGCGAAAGCTCAACAAATTCAAGGAGTCATTCATGTCCGAACGTTTTTCTTTTGCCGCTAGCCGCCGCTCTGTTTTGGCCACTGCGGCTTTGGCTTTTGCCGTCACTCTGGGCGCTCCTGCGATGGCGCAAGATGCGGCCAAGAAGAACCTGCTGATCGGCGCGACTGCAGGCTCCAACTATGACCTGCTGCAAAAAGGCATCCTGCCCCAGTTGCAGAAAAAGGGCTACCAAATCAAGCTGATCGAGTTCAACGACTACGTGCAGCCCAACCTGGCCCTGTCGGATGGCTCGCTGGATGCAAACTTCTTCCAGCACCGCGCTTACTTTGACCAGTTCACCGCCGACCGCAAGCTGGCACTGAGCGCGATTGCGCAAGGCCCGGTCGCGCCCATGGGTGTGTACAGCAAAAAGCACAAGTCGCTGGCTGACGTCAAGAGCGGCGCCAAGGTGGCTTTGCCTAACGACCCCAGCAATCTGGCCCGCGCACTGCTGGTGCTGCAGCAAGCGGGTTTGGTGAAGGTCAAGGAAGGTGTGAACCCAGCGCGTATTTCTGAGCTGGACTTGGCTGCCAACCCGCACAAGCTGAAGTTTGTGGCGCTGGATGCGGCGCAACTGCCCCGCGTACTGGAAGACACCGACTTTGTGGTGGTGAATGGCAATTTCGCCATCTCATCTGGCCTGAAGCTGACAGAAGCCGTAGTCTTGGAAAAAACGCCTGATTTGTACCTGAACGTGGTGGCCGTGAAGACCGGCAACGAAAACAGCCAGTGGGCTAAGGACTTGGCTGCGGCTTACCGCTCGCCAGAGTTCAAGGCCGTGGTGGACACCCAGTTCCCCGGCTACTCTAAGCCTGCTTTTCTGAAGTAAATAGTGGATTCAAGCAAGGTTCAGACTGTCCGGGTCTGAATCTCTTGATGCAAGTGGCGCAATGCTCGCAGTTCAATCTGCTGCAGCTGCGCCACTTGTGCTTTGGGCAGAGCCTCGGTCATGGCGGCGGCCCCAAAGTCGCTGAGCATGGCGTCGCCCGTCGCTGCGTTCCACAGAATGTTGTGGGCATAAAAATCGCCATGCAGCACGCCGCGCACGTGCAGTTGGGTGAGGGCGCTTTGCATGGCTTGCAGCAGGCGCTGCGCAGCGAAAGGTGAAAATTTCTGCTCAGCCCCATAAACATCGCGGGTGCAGCTGTCAAAACTGGGTGGCCCCGCCAGTGGCTGCATTGATGCGTCTAGCAAGGGCAGGGCGGTGGCCAGTTGCCCGTCGGGTGCGCCAAGCACTTGGGCGAGCGGTGTGAGTAGTTGCGGATGCTGGCCAATCGCAAGACCTGCTGCCAGTTCGGACTGCGGCGTGCCATCACTGGTGTGAGCGGCTTTGAACAGTTTGAGCGCCAGTGACTGATTGCCGTGGCTTGCGCGGTAAATATGGCCGCTGGCGCCTTGGCCCAGCAGCTCATGAATTTGCAGATTTTGATAAAAAATAAGCTCAAGTGCTGGTGATTCAAGCACTTGTAGCTCACTTTTTTGAGTCATTGGGTTGCCCGCCATGGCAAGCCATGCCAGTGCGGGTAGCTCAAAAATCACCTCGGGCAGTTGTTCAAACTGGTTGCTGGCAATGCGCAGCAGCTCAAGTTTTTGGCATTGCGCCAGACTGCTGGGCAGGCTGCGCAGCTGGTTGCAAGACAGCATCAGCTTTTGCAAGCGCGGGCACTGGCCTAGGGTGTCCGGCAGGGTTTGCAGGCGGTTGTCCGTCAAGATCAGCCAGCGCAGGCGTGGCGGCAGGCTATTAGCTGGCACATGCTCGATGCGGCAGGCTTTAAAGCCAACCATCTCCAGCGCAGGCATTTGGCCCAGCACCGCTGGCAGCTCGGTAAATGGGTTGCCCGAGGCAAACAAAATGCGCAGCTTTTTAAAGCGCGTAAGGTCGCCCGGCAGCTGGGTGAGCTGGTTGCCCGATAGATCCAAAACTTCCAGTGAATCGGCCAGCGCATACAGGGCTTGCGGAAACTCCGTCAGCGAATCGCTGAGCTGGATATGGCGGGCGCTGGCCAGTGTGCCGTCAGCGAGTTGGGAGTGAAATTGCTTGAGCGTCAACATGAAGGCCGCAGTCTAAGCGCTGTGCCGCACTGCGGCGGCCTTTGCCATCCTCAAACCACTTTAAACCGCTAGCTGAATGTGCGTGATGAGCAAGACTCCCTCTTTTTCCTCGGCGTGGAACAGCACCTTGTCACCCTTTTTGAAATCGGCTGGCTTGGCTGAGTCGGTCAACACAAACACCATAGTCATGGCGGGCATGTCCAGGTTTTTGATCTCTTCATGACGGATGGTGAGTTGGCCGCTGCGGGTGTCGATGCGGGTGATTTCACCGGCAGTCATGACTTGTTGTGCGCTGCTTTGCGTGGCGCTGTGAGTGGAATGATCAGAATGGTTCTGGGCAAACGCCGGGCAAGTCAGGGCAGCGCTCAGGCCGATGATGGGCAGAAGTTTTTTCATGGTTTTTTAGATTCGGGTGCCGGTTTGGTCGGCTCAGCCGTGTTTTTTAGGCGTGTTTTTTAGCTGCGGTAGCTGGTGAAGACGCGGGTGGTGACGCCGTTGCCCATGAAGTTTTTGGTGACCAGCAATACATCAAACGGGTCTTTGCGGCCGCCGTAGTCGGGGCCATCCATGCCGGGGCTGCCAACAGGCATGCCGGGCACGGTGATGCCTAGCGCCTTGGGCTTCTCTTTGAGCAGCTTATGCACATCGGCGGCGGGCACATGGCCTTCGACGACATAGCCGCCCACCAGTGCGGTGTGGCAAGAGCCCAGGTTTTGCGGCAGGCCCAGCTTGGCGCGCACGGCGGCGTTGCCTACGTCGTGCACTTTGATGTCGAAGCCCGCTTTTTCTATGATGGCGATCCAGTCCTTGCAGCAGCCGCAGTTCGGGTCTTTCCAGACTTCCATCGCTGTTTTGATGGGCGAAGCGGCAAGCGCTGAACTCACGGGCAAGGCGCTGATGCTGGCGGCGGCGGCGGCGGCGGCGGCAAGTAGGCGTAGTGCGTGGCGACGGGTAGCCGTGGCGGCCGTGGTGGTTGTTGCAGCAGTGGCGGCTGTATGGGTGTGTTGCATGGTGTGGCTGGCTTTCATCAACAAGCGTGAAATTGAAGAGTCGGATTTGAGTGAAATTTGCCTGTAGCCCTTTTCAATAAAGGACTAGTAGCTATGATTTTTGATGAATCAGTGGTGATCATGGGCTGACTTTGAGCCGGGCTTGTGCGCGGTGGCTGCACCGGGTGCGGTGCCGGGCAAGTCTTTGCGCGGGGCGTTGGCATCTAGCGGCGCACCCTTCCATTCATAGGCTTGCGTGCCCTTGGGCTGGGTGTACCAGCCGGGGTCACGGTAGTCATTTGCGCCCAGACCTTGGCGCACCTTCAAGCTGGTGAACATGCCGCCCATCTCAATGGCGCCGTACGGCCCCTTGCCCGTCATCATGGGGAAGGTGTTGTCGGGTAGCGGCATTTGCATGCTGCCCATATCGCCCATGCCGCGCTCGCCCATCAGCATGTAGTCAGGCACGATTTTCTGGATCTTGCTCACCAGACCTTTGTGATCCACGCCAATCATGGTGGGCACATCGTGCCCCATGGCGCCCATGGTGTGGTGGCTTTTGTGGCAATGAAAAGCCCAGTCGCCGGGCTCGTCGGCAATAAACTCAAGCTGCCGCATTTGCCCAACAGCCACATCGGTGGTCACCTCAGGCCAGCGTGCAGTTTTGGGCACGGGGCCGCCATCGGTGCCGGTCACTTCAAACTCGTGGCCGTGAATGTGGATGGGGTGGTTGGTCATCGTCAAATTGCCAACGCGTATGCGCACCCTGTCACCTTGCTTTGCCACCATCGGCGTGATGGCCGGAAAGGCGCGGCTGTTGAAGGTCCAGATGTTGAAGTCCGTCATCTCGTTGATGCGCGGCGTCATGGTGCCGGGCTCTACCGCATAGGCGCTCAGCAGCAAGGCGTAGTCGCGCTGCACGGTGTCGATCAGTGGGTGCGAGCCCTTGGGGTGGGTGATCCACAAACCCATCATGCCCATGGCCATTTGCACCATTTCGTCCGAATGTGGGTGGTACATAAAGGTGCCGGGGCGGCGCGCTTCGAACTCATAGACAAAGGTTTTGCCGGGCGGGATATGCGGCTGGTTGAGCCCGCCCACGCCATCCATGCCATTGGGCAGGCGCTGGCCATGCCAGTGCACGGTGGTGTTTTCCGGCAAGCGGTTGGTCACGAAGATACGCACCTTGTCGCCTTGCACCACCTCGATGGTCGGGCCGGGAGACTGGCCGTTGTAGCCCCACATGTTGACGAAAAATCCGGGCGCGACTTCGCGCACCACGGGCTCGGCGACCAAATGAAATTCTTTGATGCCCGCGTTCATGCGCCAAGGCGTGCTCCAGCCGTTGAGCGTGACGATGGGCTGGTAGGGGCGACCGTTGGGCGGCGTCAAAGGCGCAGCGGTATCGGCACTGCTTTGCATGACGGGCTCGGGCAAAGCAGCCATGGCGACGCGGCTGACGGACGATGCGGCGACTGCAGCGGCTGCGCTGGTGAAGAAAGATCGGCGTTGCATATCAGTGGCCTGCATTGGGTGTAGTGCTGGGGGCTGTAGAGGGCGCTGTGATGGGCGCTATAGATTGCGATGTCCCCGGCGATGTCCCATAGAGCGCCAACTGCAAATCAGTCTCTGCCAGCCAAAAGTCGCGCTGCGCCTCAGTCGTGGTAACCACGGCCTGCGTGGTGCTGCGGGCCTGCGCCAGCAACTGCCACACACTCATGAACATGCCGTTGTAGCGGTACACGGTTTCTTCTTGCATCAGCTGAGCCAGAGGCAGCACCTCGAATTGCTGCTGCTGGGCCAGATCAAAAGCCGTGCGGTAGGCCAGCCAATGGCTGCGGGCCTCGCTGCGGGCGCGAATGGCGTTTTCGCGCAGCAAGGCAGCGCTGCGCAGCACTTGATTGCGCGCCATGCCGCGTGCGGCAAAGCCCCAGTCAAACAGAGGCAGGGGCACGTCAAACTCCCAGCCCTGTGTTTTATCGCTGTGGCCCGTCGCTCTTTCGGTGCGGGTGTTGTTGCTGTAGCTCGCTCCCACATTGCCAAAATGCTGCCAATCGTGGCCCAGCCTTGGCGCCCTGCGCTCACATCCAAATCACGGCGCAACGCACCTAAATCGAGTCGCTCTTGCAAAGCGGTGGCTTCGGCGTCATCACCACTGCGCAGCGCTGCCGCTTTGGGCAGGGCTGGCAGTTGATGAGGCAGTTTGAACGCCAGTTGCTGCCCCCACAGGCCCATGCGCCGCGCCAGCTGCTCGCGCTCTAGCTGGGCATTGAGGCGGGCGCGGGCCAGTTGGGCTGCGGCTTGTTGCTGCTGGGTTAGCTCCTTGGCTTGGTCCATCTTGCTGAAGTTGCCTACCTGTGCCATGCGCCGGGCTAATTCACCGCCCAGTGCGGCCGCGTCGTGCATGCGCTCGTTGGCAGCCAGGGCTTGCTCGGCGGCCACGGCGCGCAGCCAAGCGCGGCGCGTGTCTGCGGCCAGCAGCAGCACTTGCTGGGCAGCGCTTAGCGTGGCTTGCTCCATCTGCCAGCCTTGCCAGCGGCTGCGCCAAGGCAAGGTGATGAGGTTGATGAGCCCAAAGCTGAGCTGGCGCTCAATTTCGCGTTCATCGCCATTGCGAAAACGGCCAAAGGTAAAGCTGGGGTTGGGCAGGGTCAGCGCCTGCACGCGCTGTGCGTCTTGTATGCCCAACTGCGCCAGCTGGGCTTGCAGCCCGGGGTTGTTGAGCAAGGCAATGCGTACGGCGGTATCGGCATCGACATCAGCCTTGAGCCAGTCGGCAATCTGCACTTGCACGTTTTGAGCCCCTTGCTGGGCTTGGGCGTCGTTGGGTGAAGGTAGTTGTGCGCCAGCTGGCAGGCGAGCTGCGGTGTGCTCGCTCACCTTGCTGCGCAAGCCGTCTGGCGAGATGCTGGCGCAGCCGGCCAGCACCCAAGCTGCCAGCAAGGGCGTGACTTTGAGAGCGCAGCGCTTCATGGCTTATCCCTCTGCGGGTGTGGATGCGCTGATGGGGTCTTGCCGTTGGCTGCGCTCTGGGCTTTTTCCCACTCGATCACATCGGCATGGCCGCGTGCAAAGGCAGCCACTGCTGAATTAGCGGCTTTCCAGTCGCCAGCTTGCTCGACGATGGCACCACTGCTGGCCAGCGGCTGGTGCTGCAGTGGCAGCGTGGGTGCTGCGGGGTTGAAAACACTGTGCTCTGCGGCAGTTGGCACAGCGGGTTTTGGGGCTTGGGCCAAGGCCAGCGAGCTAGCCGTGGCGATGAGCAGCGCCGCGGCTTTGAAAGAAAAAGGATGCGCTTGGCGCATAGAAAATTCCTGTCGTCTAAAACCAAGAGAAGCTCCGCAGGATTGAGCGATTCATATGAATAAAGGGCTCAAGTCCAGATAAAACAAAGAGGTAGTGCTATCAAAAATGCGGACGCACCTAGGGCGTCAGAGGGCAGAAATCGGTGGTTTGATCAGCTCAAAAGTGCCAGCGCTGGCAAAGCGCGCTGCGCCGTGAATAAGCGGCAGCGCTGGCTCAGTGCTGACTTGCTGTTGCAGTAGCTCTGGCGTTGCCAGTGTGGAGTGGCAGATGCCGCAGGCCGTGCAATGACTTTCATGCTGGTGGCAGTCATTGTTGGGATTGCTGGCGCTGTTGGGGGTGTCGGTATTACAAGCGGAGACTGAAGCGGCGACTGAAATGGCGGCTGAAGTGATGGCTGTATTAAGCGCCGCCTCATGGTGTGAGCCCATGTCGTGATGCAGGTGTTGCGCCATGGCCGCCATCTCGTCCACCGTTTGAGCATGACTGTGGCTTGGCTTGTGGCTCTGCACACCGCTCTGCTCTTGCGTCATGTGATGGGCCGGTGCGCTGCTTTGCTCCATGGCCATGGCGTCGCCTGCCAAGCCACGCAGGGCTAGCAGCAAAACCATGAACAGGGAGAGAAAACGACGCATGGCTTGAATGATAACGATGGGCGGGTTTTAGTTCCCCAGCTAGGTTAAGAGCCGCTCTCAATTGGCTTTAAAAATGATAGCTACTCATCCTTGTTAATCTAACGCCAGCGGCTTGTTTTGTTATTAGTGGCTGCTTAAGCCACGCCTTTCTTCCAGTGGCGCAGTCGCAAGCCATTGGCCACGACCAGCAGGCTCACGCCCATGTCGGCCAGCACGGCCAGCCACATGCTGGCGTTGCCGCTGATGGCCAGAATAAAAAAGGCCAGCTTGATACCCAAGGCCAAGCCGATGTTCTGCCACAGCACGTTGTGCGCGCGTTGCGAAAGATCGACCACCTCCGGGATGCGGCGCAGGTCGTCATTCATCAGCACCACATCTGCCGTTTCCATGGCCATGTCCGTGGCGTGCATGCCGCCCATGGCAAAGCCGATATCGGCTTGAGCGAGAGCCGGGGCGTCGTTGATGCCGTCTCCCGTCATGGCTGTTGGGCCTATGCTGCGCTGCAACTCGCTGAGAGTTTTGAGTTTGTCCTCGGGCAGCATATTGCCGCGTGCATCGTCAATGCCGGCTTCGGCGGCCATGGTGCGCACGGTGGCGCTGTTGTCGCCGCTCAGCACAATGGGCGTTACGCCCAGCGCCTTCAATTGCTGTACCGCCTCTTTGGCTTGAGCGCGCAGCGGGTCGGCCACGGCAAACAGGGCTTGCACGCCTTGTGTATTGGCCAGCAGGGTGACGGTACGGCCTTGCTGCTCGTGTTTTTCTAGTGCGGCTTGCAGCTCGGGGCTGTTCCAGCCTTGCTCGCCTACCCAGCGCAGATTGGCCAGCGTCCAGGTTTGACCGTCTATCTGGGCTTGCACGCCGCGCCCGGGTAGGGCTTGGAGTTGCTGGGCTTGTGAAAAGCGTTTGCTTATTTGTGCTTCTAAACCCTGAGCTAAACCTTGAGAGATAGCACGGGAGACAGGATGGTCTGAGCGCGATGCCAGCGCATAGGCGTGCTCGGCGATGGGCTCGTCCGCATTCAAGCCCCACGTCTGCCAATGAACTAACTTGGGCGAGCCCGTCGTGAGCGTGCCGGTCTTGTCCAGTGCAATGGCCTTGAGCTTGCGGGCGGACTCTAGCGCGCTGCCGCCCTTGATCAAAATGCCGCGCTTGGCCGCAGCGGTGAGGGCGCTGACCACGGTGACGGGCGTTGACAGCACCAGCGCGCAAGGGCAGGCGATGACTAGCAGGGCCAGCGCTTGGTAGGCGGCTTGCTGCCAAGTCCAGTCCAGCAGCCAAGGGGCGAGAAAGCCCAGTGCAATGGCCAGCACCAGCACGATGGGGGTGTAGATTTCGGCAAACCTATCCACAAAGCGCTGGGTGGGGGCCTTACTCGACTGGGCCTGCTCTACGGCATGAACAATGCGGGCAATCAGGCTGTCAGAAGCCGGGGCGGTCACGCGCACTTGCAGCTCTCCATCTTGGTTGATGGAGCCTGCGTACACGCTGTCGCCCGGGCCTTTGTGGGCCAAAGCGCTCTCGCCGGTAATAGGGGCTTGATTGACCGAGCTTTCACCGGCGCTGACTTCACCATCTAAGGGCAGGCGTGCGCCGGGCGCCACACGCAGCACTGCGCCCAGCGGCACATCTTTGGCAGCCATGCGCTGCACGCCGCCGCCGGCTTGCAGCACGTCGGCGGTCTCGGGCGCCAGCTGCAACAGGCTGCGAATAGCGGCTCTGGCCTTGTCCATGGTTTGGTCTTCAATGCGCTCGGCGGCGGCGTACAAAGCCATGACCATGGCCGCTTCGGGCCACTGGCCAATGATGAAAGCGCCAGTCACTGCCACGGCCATCAGGGCATGAATGCCGAGTTTGAGGCGCAGCAGATCTTTGATGCCGGCCTTGTACACGCCCAGACCTGCCAGTGCGATGGCGGCCACCGCCAAGCCCATGCCCAGATATTGCAGCGCGCTGGAGCTGTCATTGCCGCCGCCAAACCAGTGACAGGCTTCTGCCGCCAAGGCCGCTGCTAGTGCCGCGTAAATGCGTGGCCAGCCGGGCAGTACGCCGTGATCATGACCGTCATGCTGATCACCGTGATCGTGGCCATCGTGGCCATCGTGGCCATCGTGGCCATCGTGGCCATCGTGGCCATCGTGCACATGACTTTTGCCCGGCTCGCTGATCGAAAACGGGGCGCAGCAGCCGGTGCCGCAGGCTGAGTCTTGAGTGGATGCTATTGATTTGGAAGCGGCATGTTCATGATTGTGACCGTGGTCATGCTCGTCATGGTGGTGGGTGGGCAGGCTTTGAGGCTTCATGGCACTATTAAAAACAATGAAGTCACTTCAAGGTCAAGCAGCATGATCAATTCTTGCGACATTCCGCGCTGGCGTATTGGTGAGGCGGCCAAGCGCTCGGGCATAGCGGCGGCCAATATTCGTTATTACGAAAAAGAGCTGTTGCTGTCGCCCGGAGTGCGTGAAGACAACCAGTACCGCCTATATACCGATGGCGATGTGCACCGCCTGCGCTTCATCCGCCTGTGCCGGGCAATGGATATGTCGCTGGGTGAAGTGCGTACTCTGCTGGCGCTGGATGGTGCGCGCAAGGACGATTGCGTCGCGGCGCGGGAGACGCTCAATACCCATCTCAGCCATGTGCGTGAGCGACTGGCTGAGTTGCAAGCGCTGGAGCGCGAGCTAGAACGCCTGCGCGGCCAGTGCGATGGCTCGGACAGCTATTGCCACATCATCGTGGCCTTGCACGCTCAGGCCGATGAGCCTTTGCCGACGGGGTTGCAGGGTGGCAGTGGGGTTAAGCGTCATGTCTGACACGTTGGCGTTGTGCTTGATGGGGCTTGCGCGAGATGCGGGAGCTATCATTCC
This sequence comes from Comamonas sp. Y33R10-2, assembly GCF_019355935.1. Lineage (NCBI taxonomy): Bacteria > Pseudomonadati > Pseudomonadota > Betaproteobacteria > Burkholderiales > Comamonadaceae > Comamonas > Comamonas sp. Y33R10-2. Next base: position 2,193,273 of record NZ_CP079925.1, on the reverse strand, counting down.
TGCATGAGCTGGAGTGAAACCACCATCAAGCTACCCGGGCGCCTAGGCGCCGCTTTGGGTGCGGCTTTAGCCGCGCAAGCCTTGGCTTGGTGGCGCAGCATTTATTTGACGGCTATTTTGCTGGTGCTGATCGCGTCGCCATCTAGCTATCAAAAGCGTGGCCGCGCCATGCTGGCCCAGCAAATCTATGCGCAGACGGCGCCGGTGCTCTTGGGCTTTACCGCGCTGGCCGCCTTGCTGTGCGCGGTGATTGCGCGCATTGTCATCGTCACCGCCCAAAGTTACGGCCTGTCTCGCTATGCGCAGGATTTGGTGGTGCGCGTGATGGTCATTGAGCTGATCCCGCTGACGGCGGCGCTGTTTGTGGCCATGCGCTGCACCATCCCTGCAGGCGTGCAAGTGGTGCAGATGCGCACGCAAGGTTTGCTGGGGCAGTGGGCGGCGCGCGGCATAGACCCCATTCGCGCCGCTTTGGTGCCGCGTGCGGCGGCAGGCGTATTTGCGGCCATTACGCTGGCTGCTCTGAGCTGCATCGTGGCGCTGGTCACGGTTTATCTGAGTGTTTATGGTTTTAGTGTGGCCGGGTTTGCGACCTACACCCGTATTTTTGGACAGATTTTTACGCCGTCTTTGACTCTGGTTTTTGTGCTCAAGACCTGGTTTTTTAGCCTGACGGTGGCTGTGATGCCATTGGCATCTGCCATGTACACGCCGATTGCGCTGCACCAGCGAGGTGGCTCAGAGCTTGGTGGCTTTGCGCGCATGTTTGCCGTGCTGCTTTTGATCGAGGTCATCTCTCTTATGGGTAACTATTACTAAAAACATGACTCAAAGGATTGCGCAATGAGCGAAACCCGCATGGTCGAGGAGCAGCCGATCGATGAAGAACTGCACAACCTCAAACCCGTAGCGTACTTGCGCGTCAAAGCGGCGGCCCTGCTGGTGCTGACTTTGGCGCTGGTTTTGAGCTCAGTGGGCTATCTGCTGTACGCCCGCGGCGTGTTTGAGAGCACACAGCGGCTGGTGTTGACGGCGGATGACTCTGAGGGCGTGGTCGTGGGCATGGATATGACGTTCTCGGGCTTTCCCATCGGGCGTGTGCGCAAGATTGAGCTGGCCGCGGATGGAACGGTGCGCATTTTGATTGATGTGCCTGAAAAAGACGCCCACTGGCTGCGCCAGTCCAGCGTGTTTACGCTGGTCAAAGGCATTGTGGGCGGCACCACCATCAAGGCTTATAGCGGCATGCTCAGTGATGAAGTGCTGCCGCCTGATTCGGTACGCCCTGTGCTCAGCGGCGATGCCACGGCGGAGCTGCCGCAGATCATTAACTCCGCCAAAGAAGTGCTGGCCAATGTGGCCGCGATGACGGCCACGGACTCTGCCTTGGGCGGCTCTTTGGCCGAGGTACGTAAGTTGGCTGAGCGCATGCAAGGCCAAGGCGGTGTTTTGGGCGCAGTGCTGGGCAGCGACGAAGAAGCCAAAAAAGTCACCCAACTGCTAGAGCGCGCTAACTCCGTGCTGGGCCGGATGGATCGCATGGTGGCGCGTGCCGACAGTCAAGTCTTTGATACCAACGGCGTAATGCCGCAGGTCAAATCCACGGTAGAGCAACTCAACGGCTTGCTGGCCGATACGCGCAAAAGCATGAGTAAGGTGGATGCGGTACTAGCGGATATGCAGGTCGTGGGCAGCAATGCCCGCGAGGCATCGACCGATCTAGGTGCTTTGCGCGCTGAGGTAGAGAACAATTTGCTGCGGCTGGAGTCTGTGCTCAATGATTTGCAACGCAAATGGCCGTTTGCCAATAAGCCGGAGCTGAAGCTGCCATGAGCCAAAAATTGAAGCCAAATAAGGTGCTAGTCCATATATTTAAAGGACTAGCTGCTATCTCTGTCATAGCACTTAGCGCCTGCGGCAACCAGCCGCGCGTGCCTGACTGGGCTTTGAATGCTGAAGCTGCTGCGCAAAAAGCCACCCAAGCCTATTTGCAGGGGCAGCAGCGCGTAGAAACTTTGCAGTGGCAAAAAGCCCGCGATGCCGTGGCCAGCACCGGCCAGCCTGCACTGGCGGCCAAGGTGGAGCTAATGCGTTGCGCGGCGCAAGTCGCCAGCCTCGATTGGAATAACTGCTCAGCTTATGAAGCGCTGGCGCAGGATGCCGATCAGTCAGAGCGCGCCTATGCGCAGTATTTGAAAGGGGAGTTGCATCCGAGTGATGTGGGTCAATTGCCTCAGGCGCAGAGGGCGGCAGTGGGTGCTATTGCTGCATCTGGTCTTTCTGGTCTCGCCAAAGTCCAAGATCCGCTCTCGCGTTTGGTTGCTGCGGGCGTCATGCTGCGCGCAGGTAGTGCCTCTGCCGAACTTTTGCAACTGGGCGTGGATACCGCATCAGAGCAAGGCTGGCGCAGGGCGCTCATGGCATGGCTACTCTTGCAGCAGCAGGCGGCTGAAAGGGCGGGTGATATGGGCACAAGTGGGCAAATACAGCGCCGCCTGAAGTTGCTGCAGATGCCTGGCGCAAAGTAGTGAAGTCGCTGCCGATATGAAAAAAGCGAGGCCGAAGCCTCGCTTTTTGTTCCTAAACAGGTCTTAGTGAGTTCTTAAACCTGTTCGCTTCTAGCGCTTAGAAGCGGTGACGGATACCCACAGCCACGCTGGTGCCGGACATGGATTGTGTGAACTTGACGCGGTCATACATCACAGCGCCGTAAACGTCAGTGCGCTTGGACATGAAGTGGTTGTAGCCCAGAGTGAAGGTTGTGCGCTTGCCGCCGATAGAGCCGTTAGCAGGCTCAGCCTTGGTTTGGGCGGCAGCAGCCTTGAAAGTGCCAGCAGCATTGACTGGCACATCCAGACCCAGAGAGTAGGTCTTGTTCTTGCCCGGTGTCCAGCCTGCAGCCATCACGTCAGCTTTGGACTTGGATTGGCCGTAGGTGGCGTAGAGCTTTACAACGCTGAAGTCGTAGTTACCGCCAACCATCCAGTTGCTGGTTGTGGGGATGACAGACGAGCCTGCGGGGTTGTTGACCTGAGCACGCTCATAAAAAGCGACCAAGTTCAGAGGGCCGTTGCCATACATCACGTTCAGGCCGACATTCTTTTTGCCGCGCTGACCGGCTGCGGTCTGCTCACCAAACTGGTAATGCAGATTGGCCTTCAGGCCGCCCATGTCGGGAGTGGAGTAAACAATCTGATTGCTCCAGCCAGTGTCTGCAGGAGTTGTTGTGTTGTACCAGTTGGCAGAGCTCACGCCCATGTTGGCATGCAGCACCAGTGGCGAGATCACGAAAGAGTCGCCAAATGGGTTGCTGAACACGGTGGGCAAGAAGTTTGGAGCCAAACCGCGACCCAGACCCACGCGACCAAAGCTGCCGCTCAGGCCCACGTTGGCATCACGAGAGAAGAATGTCTCGCCAAAAGCCAAGTCATAGCGGCCGGGGGTGCCAGTGTCTGGGCGGAAGAAGGCGGTGAGGTTGAAGTCAGCCTTCAAGCCTCCGCCCAAATCTTCAGTGCCCTTGATGCCCCACCAAGAAGTGGTCATACCACCTGAGCCGAGAGAGGCGGTGCGCTCGCCACCAGGGGCTTTGAGGGAGCCTGCGTACATATCGACCAGACCCGTCAATTGCACATTGCTTTGAGCGTATGCAGCGCCGGAGCAGGCCAAGGCAGCCGCCATGGCGATAAAAACATTTTTCATGGGTGTTTTCTCAGCTGGTTATTAAATTTACGCTTTGAAATATAGCGGCGGTTTGAGGGCTGCTGAAGCGCTCACTTCAAGGAAGCTGATGAAATCATTATTTCAAAGGCGTGGTAGTGGTTTTTTTGCGTCATTTGACAACGCTGTGATGTGTACGCACCGTGCTGATAGCTAATTGGAATTTGCTAACTGAGGGCTTGGTCGAAAGTGAGTGCTTGTGAAATGAAGCTGTGAGACGAATCGCTTTTTCGTTATCCAAAGGCTTGCTTGATTTTTACGACAGCATTCGGTGACCATAGCGCCCGCTAGGGATGCTGGTGCGTGCGTAGTCAGACGATGCAGAAAGCACTTTCAGCAAGCTGCAGCTTACTTTTTTGAAAAAAGTGAGAGTTTTGCCCAAACAAGCTTTTATTGCCCCCTATAATTCGAAGCATCACGGAATGTAGCGCAGCCTGGTAGCGCACTTGCATGGGGTGCAAGGGGTCGCGAGTTCGAATCCCGCCATTCCGACCAATCTAGATAAGGACTCCTAGCTATAAAGTTAGGAGTCCTTTTTCTATTGTAGCGAAATTGCCTCAAAAGGGGGTAACTCAGGGGGTAACGGTAAAGAAAAACGGTGCCTGAATGTGGGCGTTTGCGGTTCAGGCATTGCCATGCAAAAGGCTGGCCTGCGACTGCCATGGACTTATCAATTCCAGTGCCTTTTGTTGCCATGTGACTGATTGCTTCGTCACAAGAATGTATGTCCCACACGATTCTTTATCTTGACTATGACGGGGTCTTGCATCCAGAGCCCGTCTACAGGCACCCTCGGGGCGGAATGTATTTCAGTGTCGATCACACTGGCCATACCTTGTTCGAGCACGCAAAAATCCTCGTTGACGTACTGGTGCCGTATCCTGACGTACGAATCGTTTTGTCGACATCATGGGTTCGCATTCTGGGGTTCTCTCAAGCTAAGGCCTATCTTCCAGAAGCATTACGGTCACGAGTGATTGGCTCCACTTTTCACAGTGCGATGAACAAATTTGAGTTCGATGCAATGACTCGTGGCGCACAAGTCTTAGCTGATGCAACACGGCGATCGGTCACTCGTTGGGTGGTGCTCGATGATGATGACGAAGGATGGATAGGTGCTGCATCCAAGCATCTTGTGCTGACCCGTGGGCGCAATGGAATAGCAGATCAAGAGACAGTTGCCAAGCTTTCGGAAAAGCTGCAAGAGTATTGCAAGTTGCGATAACTTATATGTAGAAGTTCCGATCTGAGCCTTACGGTTTAGCCTGTTTACAGAAAATTCTGCACACCCTCACTTGTGGAGCTGCTTCAGGCTGGTTGCTGACGGTTAGGGTATTGGCACGAATGCCTGAGAATTAGTCGAAAGCTGCTATTCGATCGTCGATCGAATGGATGGTCACAAGTCTGCGGCTCGCCAAACAGTGACGCCCGGGTCGCTTAATTGCGGCTGATCACGTTGGCGTGCCGCGTGGTGTGAAGTACATTTCGACTATTCTGTTACAGTTTGGCTCGATAGCCCAAACAGGGCCCCTTCGTATACCAAGCTGAGGAGTAGTTGTGGCACGTCCTCTTCGTAAGCGGAAGCTCGATGGCACCCCTTACTTCAGGCGAGAAAAGGTCGAGAGCGAGATTCAAGCCCTTGCAGGAATCAGCGCCGCAGAACTGGAGCGCCGTGCTGACCTATGGCAGGTCGGCGATCCCGGATACGTTTCCCCCGAAGCCTTGCTGTACTTTGTGCGCAACGCGGCCTCCGGCGCTCACCGCGAGAAATTGACCGAGAAGCTTCTACTCCGGGTGGCCCGTCGAGTTCCTTCAGTCACTAACGCCGACGGCAAAACGGTCTCGATGACTAGGATGAACATCCGCGAGGCCGTCGGCGACCACTTCGTTGACCTGCTACTTAGCGACCGGAGCCACTACGACGACCGCCTCGACTACTACGAGGTCAACTTCAACAGCGCGGTCGCGGCGGATCGTCGGGACGCGAACGACCGCCACTGGAAGCAGGAGAACCGGACTACTGAAATTGAGACCGAAGATGGAGAGATCTCCGCCCAGGTCGAATCAGCCATCGGAGACTACAACCCATTCGACGCCGAAGAACTTGACAAAAAAGATTACCGGCTCTTCCTTGATGAGGCGATTGACAGCCTACCTGAGTTCCAAAGGAGGATCGTCGTGATGTGGCGCCAAGACATTCCCATAGAGTCCAATGACCCCTCCGTCAAGTCCATCAGCAAAGTCCTGGGGAAATCGGAGAAGACCGTCCGCACGCATCGCGACAAGGCCTTTGCGTCATTGAAGCTGCGCCTTGAGCGCAAGGGGAAGAAGTAATGGGTATGCAGCCACAAATCACCGCAGACGATGTCCTGAGAGCGTTCGCTATGGACTTTGAGCAAGAACACGGTGTGCTGCAGCGATATCTCGCTCAGTACCCAGAGCATTCCTCAGCCCTAATAGACCTCTCCGCGGAGCTGACTCGCGAGTTTGACGACGATGTTCCTCCTAGTGCTGCCGAATTCGACCTCGTCGCGGCAGGCATGGTGCGTCTTCGGGAGAACACGGCAACGCTTAAGTCTCTGCAAGTTGCCCCTGCAAAGGCGTTTGCCGATGCAATCAAAGTGCTGTCCTTACCTATGCAGGTCGGCCTTGCCTTCCGAGAGCGTCGGATAGAGGTCGCAACCTTGCCCCGGCGCGTTCTGACGAAAATGGCTGAAGCGCTGCAGACATCAAACGAGACACTGCTCTCGTACCTCGCTCTTCCTCCTGAGGCTCCCCTGGCTCGTGCAAGGAAGTCAGCCGTCAAGCCAATAGCCCCTGAGAAAGTGCCGTTCGAGAGAGTTTTGCAAGACGCTGGCGTCGACGAACAGAGCATTTCGAACCTCCTCGACGGAGAGTAGTCATGGACCCGATAGAGCTTGCACGGCAGCATGCTCGGCGACTGCACGATGAGGCTGTCCAGCGTGGGCGCAACCCTTGGTCCCCGTACGACTTCGCTGTTGGCATCGCTAACGACCTCGGGATCACCGTTGAGACCTGCGCTCCAGGCGCCGCGATGCTCGATGGTGGCCGAGCCTCCTTTGATCCGGACCTTCCCCTCATTCTCCATGAGAACGAAGGATCACCCTTCGACCAAGCATTCTTGGTTGCGCATGAGCTTGGGCACGCCGAACTGGGTGATGGTGAAGAAGCTCCAGAGCCATCTGCGCACATTGATCCAGCCCGCACCTCGGAAGCAGCTCCTGTCGGGATGGATCGGGTCGTCGACTACAGCCGCCGACAGCGTCGAGAAGTTCAAATGGACCTTTTCGCTAGGGAGCTTCTGCTACCGAGGTCTAGCATCGTTGACTTGCATCTTGTTCAGGGCCAAACCTGTTCTGACATTGCAGGACGTCTAGGTGCTCCCTTCGAAGTCGTAGCTCAGCAGATGCTCGATGCGCTGCTCCTGCCCCCCATTCCGGTCGTCGCTGAAGCCGACCCCGTTGAAATTCCCCTCAACGAAAAGCAACGTGACGCGGCTCGGCATCGTGGCGCTGCATTCCTGCTTCAGGCCGGGCCGGGAACTGGGAAGACCCGCACGCTCGTTGCACGTGTCGAAAGCTTGCTGGACGAAGGTGTTGACCCACGGCGCATCCTTCTCCTGACCTTCTCGAACAAGGCCGCAGGAGAAATGACCGAGCGGATCGCCTTGAAGCGTCCCAAGGATGCTACGGCACTCTGCATCGGAACCTTCCATAGCTTCGGCCTGGACATCCTGCGGCGATTCAACGACCGGTGCAGCCTCCCGGCCGATCCCCGCCTGATGGATCGAACCGAGGCTGTTGAGCTTCTTGAGAATGAGTTCCCGCGACTCGGCCTGACCCATTACCGCAACCTCTACGATCCATCGCAGACGGCGGCTGACATCTTGACCGCGGTGTCACGCGCAAAGGATGAAGTTGTTGATGCCGCTGGCTATCAGGTGCTGGCCACAGCAATGCGTGCGGCGGCGACCGACCCGGGCGCGGTGGAAGCCGCCGAGAAGGCAGCAGAGGTCGCCAAGGTCTATGCGCGCTACGAGGAACTGAAGACAGTCTCCCAGTGCGTGGATTTCGGTGACTTGGTCATGCGGCCGGTGCTGCTGCTGGAAAGCGATGCCGCAGTTCGAGCTCAGCTTCAAAGCGACTATGACCACATCCTGGTCGACGAGTACCAGGACGTGAACCGCAGCAGCGTGCGGCTCCTGGCGGCGCTGAAGCCAACGGGCGTCAACCTATGGGTGGTAGGAGACGCCAAGCAATCCATCTACCGGTTCCGCGGTGCCTCATCGTTCAACATGTCCCGCTTCGGACGTGAGGATTTCCCTGGCGCGGTACGCGACAGCCTGGAGGTCAACTACCGCTCCACCTCGGAAGTCGTCCATGCCTTTTCGACGTTTGCGGCGGGTATGTCTGCAGCCGATGGCGAGCAGGCGCTCGAAGCGGATCGAGGCCCTGGTGGCAAGCTACCCGAGGTCATCACGGTGGTTAGCACACCCTTGCTGACAGCGGCTATCGCTGATGGCATTGAAGAGCTCCGCGAAGAGGGATACCGGTATCGCGACCAGGCCGTCCTGTGCCGCGGGAACGACCGACTGTCTGATGTCGGAAGGGAACTCGAGCGCGCAGGCATTCCGGTGCTTTTCTTGGGTAGCCTTTTTGAGCGGCCGGAAGTGAAGGACCTTGTCGCGATGCTGACGCTCCTTGTCGACCGGCGCGCGATGGGGCTGATCCGGACCGCTTGCTGGCCGGAGTTCACGATGGGCCTGGAAGACGCAGTCCGCGTCTTTGAGCATCTCCGGGGAACCAACGCGGAGCCAGGCGCATGGCGGCTTGGTGCCCCAACCGAGGTAACGCCATCGGGGCAAGAGGCGCTATCAGCCCTCCATGCGGCCCTTGCCGGCTTCGACGCAACGTCGCAGCCTTGGATCGTGCTGGCGACCCTTCTGTTGGATCGAACCAGGCAGGCAGCACGCATTGCAGCCTCGAGCAGCGTACCGGAGCAAGCCCAAGGCATCGCGATCTGGCAGTTCATGAACTTCGTTCGGGTGCAACCGAATGCCCAGGGACTCCCGATTCAGCGGCTGTCCGACCGTGTGCGAAGGCTGCTGCGCCTCAGAGACGACAGGGACCTGAGGCAACTGCCAGCGGCAGCCCAGGGTATCGACGCGGTCCGCCTGATGACGATCCACGGCTCGAAGGGGCTTGAGTTCCCCGCAGTCCACATTGCCGGCGTCAACAAGGACTCGATCCCGGGGTCGCTTCGGACGTCGAAATGCCCTCCACCAGTTGGCCTGGTCGCGGGCGGACAAGGAAGTGCCGAGGAGGTTGCACGGGCAGCCCATAACGAAGAGCAGGAGTGTCTGTTCTTCGTCGCCATGTCCCGTGCAAGGAATCGCCTGGCGTTCTACGGGGCCACCGCAACGGCGTCGGGACGGGCCAGAGCGCTATCACCGTTCCTTGAGCGGATTGGGCCCGTCAATTCGCGGCCGGTGACGCCGACCACCGTCATGCCTCCTGCTCCCGATGAGGCGATAATTCCTGTCGTCTTCTCCGGTACACCGCGCTTCAGTTCCGATGCAGTCGGGCTCTACGAGTCTTGCGCCAGACGGTTTCTGTACACACACCTACTGCATGTGGGCGGTCGCCGCCGGACGAGCTCGTTCATGCAGATGCACGAGGCGATCCGCGAGGTCTACCGCACTGTCGTGGCGCAAGGGGGCGTACCGACAGGAAAGCTCGATGAGCTGCTCTCAAAAGCATTTGTCACCCACGGTCTGCATGAGCACGGCTACGTCGAGGACTACCGGGCGATGGCGACGACGATGCTCCGATACTTCCTGGAATCCAGAGCGGGAGCGGTTGTGGAAGCACCGACCGCGCTTCGTGTCTCGTTCGGCGACCACGAGGTAGAGGTCACCCCAGACGAAGTTCTGGTGCGAAACGGCGTCAGGACCTTGCGTCGGGTGAAGACAGGCCACGCGTCCAGCGGTGACGGCAAGGACGTTGGGGCCGCAGCCTTCGTGCTAGCCGGCAGGGCCGCATTCCCCGACGCCAGCATTGAGCTCGTCTACTTGGCAGACGCTGAATCCAAGCCGTTGACCCTCTCCCCCAAGGAGCTGAGCAACCGCCAGGACAAACTGGGTGACATCTTCCGTGGCATCCGGGCCGGCCAGTTCAAGACTGAGGCATCGGACGCAATCTGCCCCAACTGCCCGGCCTTCTTCGTATGCGGTGCGGTACCGCCAGGCACGCTCTCAAAAAACTTCTGAAGAAAGTTTACCGGCGACGTCTAGTGGGTCCGATTGGAGGGTTGTAGGCGGGAAAACCTCGCTACAGCAACCATAAGGACCCTATGAAACATCCTGATTTTGACGACGTTGGCGATGCGATCCGTGAGGACCGTCCTCTGCGGGAGGCTACCGCCTACCGTATCCGCTTTGGCTTGGAAGGCCTGACCTTCCGCCACATCGACGTGCCGGACCCGGTACCCACCGGCCGGCAAATCTTGTCCAACGCGGGCCTGGACCACCGCGCTGACTACATCCTGTTCGCTTACCTGGACACGGGTGACTTCGAGGACGTCCGCCTCGACGAGACCTTCGACCTGCGCGGCAAGGGCGCTGAACGCTTCATCGCGTTCAAGTCCGACCGCGACTTCAAGTTCTCGCTGAACGACCGCCAACTGGCCTGGGGCCGCGCCGACATGCTGGGCAGCGTCCTGTACGACCTCGCCGACACGTCGCCGGATGAGGCCGTGTTCCTGGAGGTTCGCGGCGGTGAAGACCGCCTGATCGACCCGGACGAGCGCATCAACCTCGACGCGCCTGGTATCGAGCGTTTTATTACCGCGTACGTCATCTTGGTCAACTCTGAAGAGAAGACTGTGCCGGATAAGCACGTCACCTTCGAGCAGGTGGTCAAGCTGTACTACCCGAACGCGGCCGGCGAGACCAATGTGAAGTTCTCGATGACCTACCGCAATGCGGCCTCGCTCCCCCACGCCGGCGAGTTCGGCGAGGGCGGCTCCGTCGAAGTTAAGAAGAAAGGAACCATCTTCAATGTCACGCGCACTGTTCAGTCTTAATCCCGACCTGGCCCGCCTTCGTTCGGAGGGTTACTTCATGCGCATCCAGGGGAGCCTCCTGGTGATGCTGGAGGTGCCCTACGTCGACGCGCAGCGCCAGGTGCGCTTCGGCACGCTATCGTCGGCTCTTGACCTGGCCGGCGACCGCACCCGCAAGCCCGAAACGCATGTCATGAACTGGGATGGAGACTTCCCATGCAATGCCGACGGGGTGCCTCTGCAGGGCATCTCGCATGCCGAACCGAACACTGACCTCGGCCACGGGCTCAAAGCTCGGTTCACGTTCTCTAGCAAGCCAAGCGAGCAGGGCTACCCGGACTACTACGCCAAGATGTCGACTTACGCAACCATCGTGTCCGGACCAGCTGCGGTGCTGAAGCCGGGCCTTAGCCCGCGCGTGTTTCGCGGTAGCGACGAGGAAGATGAGGCCAGCGCCTTCAACTACCTCGACACGGCCTCTAGCCGCGTCGGGATTGGCGCGCTGGCCGCTAAGCTTGAGAAGGAGGTCGTGGCCATCATCGGTCTTGGCGGTACGGGCGGCTACATCCTCGACTTTGTGGCGAAAACGCCTGTGAAGCAGATTCGCCTGTTCGACCCCGACGTCTTCCTGTCGCACAACGCCTTCCGTGCACCTGGTGCGCCGACCCTCGAGGACCTGCGGGATGCCCCGATGAAGGTGCATTACCTGAAGGGCATCTATGGACGCATGCACCGCTTCATCGAGGCGCACCCGGTGAAAATGAAGGCAGACACGCTTGGCTTGCTGGACGGCATCAGCTTCGCGTTCCTCAGCATGGACGCCGGCGAGGAGAAGCACGCCGTCGTGACCAAGCTCGAGGCGCTAGGTGTTCCCTTCATAGACGTCGGGATGGGTCTGGAACTCACGAACGGCACCCTTGGAGGTATCCTGCGCGTCACCACCAGCACGCCTGAGAAACGCGAACACGTTCACCAGGGCCGCGTCTCCTTCGCTGGAGGCGGTGACCAGGACCTGTACGCGTCCAACATCCAGGTGGCCGACCTGAATGCTCTGAACGCGTGCTTAGCAGTGGTGAAGTGGAAGAAGCTGCGCGGCTTCTACCGGGACCTGGAGCAGGAGCACCACTGCACTTACACCACGGACGGCGGCATGTTGCTGAACGGAGACCAATCGTGATGCGGCACCACACCCTGGAGCACCGGTTCGTCCGGAACGTGCCACGCGAACTGGAGCCTGGAGTGCTGTACATCTCAATGGAGTACGCAACAGCGGTGCACTCATGCTGCTGTGGTTGTGGTGAGCGCGTGGTGACGCCGTTCACTCCAACCGACTGGCATATGACCTTCAACGGCGAATCCGTCTCGCTTCACCCTTCTGTGGGCAACTGGAACCAGAAGTGCCGGTCGCATTATGTGATCCGGCAGGGACGCGTGGTGGAGGTTGGCCCCTGGTCTAACGCGCAAGTTGAAGCGGAGCGCCGCCGAGACAAGAAAGCAAAAGCCGCGCATTACGGTGGCAGCGACGAAATGCGCTCGACGGTTCAACAGCCGACCATACTCGCATCTGAACCCGAAGTAGCCTATCAAGAAAGGGGGGCGCGCTCCCAAAGTTTGTGGTCTCGGTTAAAGAATTGGCTTGGCCATTGACTCCAATCCGTTGTGCGGTCAGTGACTGCCTCCTGGCAAAACCGGAACATCGACTTGGAAGTATGACTGTCCGCAACCGCTGCACACCAGTTATCTTTAGTCAAAGTTCGAGTGACAGCAATAGGGCGATTTTGGGCTGCCGCGAACGACTGCTGAACGGCCCCAAATTTCTGGGCCGTCGGTGCTCCAGATCCTGCAACAGATGAACGACGGTTCCAAGCATCATTCTGCTGTAGCTAGGCCGGCGGCTTCGCAGCGAACCTACCAAGAGTGGCCCAATGGGGCCTACTCGTTGTGAGAACGGGTTACTGTCGGCTGGCGAGAAAATGGCAACAGCGAACGAATTGAATCATTTGCATTCAAGCGATGACTAGGGAGGGAAACGAATTCAACCGAATGAAATACGTCTAATGATGAAAGTAGCGTAGTCAGATAATTAACCAGTCGAAAGCAACTTCGTGCCATCTCGTCTCAATAGAGTCCTACTGATCAACACGCGCACCAGCGGCAAGATTCCGTCTGGAGCGATCAATGAACTAAACCCCCAGGGTGGGGCGGCCGTCACTGGCGAGAACTCCGTTGGCAAGACCACCACCCAGCAGATCTTCGCCCTGTTCCTTGGCAGCAAGCCCAGCCATATTGTTGAAGCAGGCAGCGGCAACCTGCCGCAGCTCCAGTTTGTCCTTCCGACACCCCAGAGCGCCATCGTCTTCGAGTACCAACGCGGCGAAGGTGAGGACAGCACGCGATGCGTCGCGATCCGGCGCGAGCCCAACGGCGATGCCGCTGACTATCGATTCTTCAAGGGCTCATTCCGGGAAGAGCTCTTCCTTAGCGAGACTTTAGATGGAAAGCGCGTCTTCGTGGATGACGCTGGATTCATGGAGCAGGCGCGCAAGCACGGCGTATCGCCGGAGCGCATCCTGTCCACATCGGAATACTGCTCGGTCATTCTTGGCGCCCCTACCAATACCAAGCGGGGAGTAGCACTCCGGGCAATGAGTACGGAATACTCTTACGGGAAAAAGCGCCTCCAGCATCTGGATCGCCTGGTCGCGGCGATGGTCAAGGAGAGGATCGACTTCCGCGACTTCATCAACGTGGCCCTTTCCATCGTTGAGGAGTCCATCGGCCGGAAAGCAGAAGGACAGGTTCGCAAGCTGCCGCAGGGTAAGAAGCAGATCTCCTTGTGGCTTGAGAACGTGGACGCCTGCAAGAACGCCATCAAGCAAGATGGCGAGGTCGAAAAGCTTCGTGTTCAGGCCAACACCTACGGGCAGCACGAAACTCAATTGCGCTCTTACCGTGCTGACGTTCAGCACCTCACTGCAGAAAACGAGAAATGCACCAAGAAGGCCAATACCGAGCTGGGCGCACTGAAGACAGCGCGCGACAACGCTGTCGCCGGAGAAAACAAGACGCTAGGCGAGAAGGAGTCGGCCGCAAACACGGCACTCAACGATCGCCGAGCGGCGGAAGCACTCTTCGAGGCCGAGAATGCGGCGCACAAATCGTTCATCAATCTCCCAATTGAAACGGTGATTGAGAACGTCGACAGCCTGCCCAGCTTGCGCTCCGAGTTGGCCACACTCAAAAGCCGCATAGATACCGCAAGTGGAGAGTTGACGGGCATTGATGCCCAATACGATGCGCAGATCGGTCAGGCCAGATCCGATTGCCAAACAGAAATAGTCACCCTCAACGGGTCGTTTCCGCAGATTCTGGCTACCTTCAACAGTGAGACTGCGGCCATCCAGGGCGACAAGAATAAAGCGCTGGAAGACCACGACGAAAGTGCGGCTGCTATTGAATTTCAACTGGAGGAGGCAGAAGGCACGGCTCGTGACTCCTTCACCACGGCCAAGCTGCTTGCCGAACACGAACAGCCCAGCGAAAAGGCGAAGGCCGCCCTCAAGCAGGCCAACGAAATGCTGAGTGCACATCGCCAGAAGGAACTCAAAGATCAACAGGATCTAACCAGTTCAGCATCATTTGCGAGTGAGGCATTGGCTGAGTTCAACAAGACTGATGTCGCAGTTCGCTCGGCAGTTGCAGCAAGCGAAGTTGCGATTCAATTGCTACATGAAGCCCAAAAGAATCTGGCTCCAGACGATGGATCCTTACTTGCAGCCCTGCGAGCCGACCGCGGCCAAGAATGGAAGTCTGATCTTGCACGCGTAATTGATCCGGCCCTTCTGCATCGAAATGATCTTTCTCCAATGCATGTTGGCGTTGGCCATGAGGCGTACGGGTGGAGTCTTGTCACGGACAACATTGACTCGCCTATCTGGACGGATGATGAGACCCTGCGCGCCGCCGTCCGCCGGTGCGATGACGAAGTCAAGTCTGCCAACGCGAAGGTTCAAGAGGCTCGCAACAAACTGAAAATTTCAAGCGCCGCAGTTGAGCGCGCCAATACAGATAAAAGCCTGATCGAATCGAAGGTCAACGTCAACAAGACAACTGGCTCTCAGCTTGGCGAAGCGGTTGAACTCGCAAACGGGCGTCTCGAAAAAGAGGTGGCAGATCAAAAGGCTAAGAACGCAGCGCAACTTGAAATCGCTGAGAAAGCTTTCGAGGATGCCAGTTCAGCGAAGAACTCCACCAAGCGCAACTCCAGCATTGGCAGAAAGGCGATCGAGTCAGACTTTGACGGCCAATGGCGCGCCTGCACAACCCGCCGCGAAACCGCCGAAAGGCTGGTTTCGGATCGAATTGCTGAAAGAGAGAGAGCCCTACAGATCGCCATCAATACGATCAACGACCAACGGATGGAGCATCTCAAAAATCAGGGCATCGATGCCGAGCTGGTTTCCGGCCTTGGGGAAGCGAAGACGAAACTAGAAGGAAAGATCCGCGCTTACGAAGATAAACAGTCAACGGTTGATCGCTGGAACGCATGGAAAGAGCGGGTTGGGCCTGTTGGCCTGGACCGCCTGAGCCGTGCCGCCCAAAACGCTGCTGAAACGCACACGGGCAAGCAAAAAGAGCTGGATGACCACAGGCAAGAAATGGGGCGCACGCACGCAGCGTACGAGAACAGCACTGCGTACCTGAACGCAGTGATCGAGCACCTTGGACAAGACGCCGTGACGCTCCACGGCCTTGATGATCGCCTTTCGCTGTACCACGCCACTGGATCATCTCTCATAGATTCTGAGACGAAGCCAGGCGACCTGAAGGCCAAGATCGTCGCACTGATGGAGGCCGTCGATTCCCTGGAGGGCCAGATATCCAAGATGACCAGAAACATTCGCGAGGCCTTGACCGGAAGAACCAACTCCATCCAGCAGCAGATTCAGCACGAGATGGATGAATCTGGTGACTCATCCATTGTCAAGCGAGCCCTTGATCTCTGCCAAGCCCATACTCGGTCACTCAGAGACACCATTGCTGCCGTCCAGTCAGAGACCCATACCATTCTTGGCGGGATCATGCAGTACCAAAAGGAAATCTCGCTCTTCAAATCAGAGGTGGCTTCGTTTGACAAAAGGCTAAGCGAAGGTCTGGAAAAGGTGAGCGCATTCAAGCGCGTCAGAGATTTGCAAATTCACTTTGCCGCAGACTTCGATAGCCTCGACTTCATCAAGAAGCTCGATACCATCGAGGGGGTCTCCAAGGTCCAGATGCAGGAATCCGTCACATGGGGATCTCGCGATCTGCCAAACAAGAACACCGTGGACGCGCTTCGAGACTTCATGAGCCTTCTTTCGACCGAAGGAACACTCGAGGTTGACTACGCCAAACAGATCATCATTCGCGGCAGTGCTGAGATCAACGGTGAGGTTAAACACTTTAAGCGAGAGTCCGAGCTGGCAAAAATCTCCTCCAACGGCCTGACCGCGATCATCTTCATCACCCTGCTATCTGGAATGGCGAACATGATTCGCGGGGACGGGCAGATCTATATCCCGTGGGTGACCGATGAAATCGGAAAGTTTGACCCTGGCAACTTCCACAGCCTCATGCAGATGCTTCGCGACAACCACATCGACGTTGTGACTGCATCTCCTGCACTCACGATTGCCGAGTTCCGACACTTTGCGCGCTGTTATCGCTTCGGCGAGCGAGGCAGCATCTCACGCTACAAAGGGGGTGACAAATGAGTTCCCGCATCCGCACATTGCTTTTGAGCGGCGAATACATCTGCCCCATCGCCTACGCAGTTGAATATGACCAGCTTCAGAGTGAGCCACTGAGACAGTCCATCAACGAATGGCTGGGAGAGATCGACAGGCGGCTGGCCCGCATTGGCGACGACGGCGCATTCTTCATGGCCCCGTCTCAGTTGGGCGTCTCGGAAAACCAGAAAGTGCGCGAGATGCTCACACGATTCCGCGACGTGTACGAGCCGGCAATCAAGATGCTCCTCATGATTCTCCAGGCCAAGGAGGGCTTCACAGCCAGCCCAGGGGACTACGTCCAGCTTGCCGAGCTGGAGCAGGCAGTGAACGAAACGTCTACGCTTGAGCTGGAGTTGCGGCGACTGCATGGCGTCATCAGTGGGGTATCTCAAAAGCACACCAATCGTGAGTTCCTGAAGAAGATGCTGGAGCACTTGCGCGGCGAGGGACTTCTGATCATCTCCAACCAGCAAAGCGAAGTCTATCAAGTGACCGGCAAGATCGATCACTTGCACTCCATTCTCGGATTCATTGAGGAGAATACGCTGCGCCCTGAGGATCCCGATTCGCCAAGCGGTCAGGAGCCCGACATGATTGACTCGCTAGGCTAACCATGCGCACACCAGCAGATCGACGCGGGCAGGTTGAGCAGATCCTTGCGACGCTTGCCACGCATGGGCTCCTCGTTGCAGAAGGGCTGGATGGTTCTGTCATTCCCGGTGACAGGCCAAGGAATAAGGCGATTGACGCCCTGGCCGCAATCAAGGCCCTCACGCCCTACGAGGAGGGCGAATACCGCCTGAACCCGCGACTCAGAGACTTTATCTCCGATCACCTTCAGAGCTACAACGCCTTTCAGGCTTTCACGCGCCTGAGCGGCAATATCCGCCAAGCCCGTCAGGAGTGGCGGGAGATGTACGACCTCAAGGCCGACGGTGAGGTCGCGAAGGCCGAGCGTATGCAGTGGGCGCTGGACGACACGATTTCGGAAGTCGTGTACGTCATGGACAGAAACCTGAATGTTCTCAACTCGCAACTCTCCACAGACTATGGGAACGTGGAGTCGCGAAGGATCAAGTCTCGCCAGAATCAGTTCTACGACCGGGAAATCAACGTCTGCCGGGCAGAACTCAATCAACTTGACGAGCTGATCAAGGAGATCGCCGAGGGTGCTATGGCCATTGGCTTCCACCACGTTCGCTCTCTGATCAACGTCAGGCTAATGAATCGGATGCTGAGTTGGAGAAGCCGCCTGAACGATTGTCAGGCGTCTATCAGCAAACAGCTGGGCAAGGCCCTGAAGGTGGAGACCAAGATCAAGAATCTTGGCCGCGTAGCGCTCTGGCTTGCTCAAAACAAGACCTCAGACGGATTCCAAGACATCGAGCTAGACGAGCGAGCCGTGGCTCTGCTGCTCACGCCGGAGTCGCTGAAGTTCAAGTGGAACCTAGATGCCTCTGATACCGATCCGATTGTCTTTGAGTGCATGACCAATGCCGTGGCAGCCATGCCGCCCCCCCGGTCCAAAAGACTGAGGTCGATGAGGTCGCGCCGGCTCAAGAGGTTCTCTACACTCAGCAGGAAGAGATCGAGGAAGAGCACGACCCGGTTGACCTGTCCATCGAGCGGGCGGCCACTGTCCTGACGACCACTTCTGCCGGCGCGCTCTCGCTGGCCGGGTGGTACACGGAGCATAGGGGCGACTTGGGTGAAATTTCGGAAGAGGAGTGGCTCCTCTACGCTTCCAGGCAACTGGGTGTTCTTGGCTTCAAGGTCGAATTCAGCCTTATAGAGCGCATCCGCGGCGTGCACAACGACCTTTTTAGTGACGTGCGCGTAAGCCTGAAATGATCCTCAGCAGCACGCAGATCACCTTCCTGCAACGCCTGGCCATTGAAAAACCAGCTGAGCGTGGCCATAGCGCGGTTGCCGAGTTCTTTCTTGTTCACTGTGGCATCGGCTCGCGCAAAGGCCGGGGATTCGTCTATACCGAGAAAAGCCACCAAGAGGCAATCTCGCTCCTGATTGCCAACGGTCTTCCGCTGACGCCTCTGCCGGCTGGATCCAGCCGCTCAGACGCGATCGGCCTGCCAAGCGAGAAGACCGGGACGAAGGCGCCGCATGATGACTCCGTGGCCATCAAGGTCGCGTCTGGAGCTTGTTTGCTTGGCGGTCACCCACTACCTCGCCCGGAGCAGGGCATCTACTCTGTCCTGACTGTTGCCCAAGCCACGACCGTCACCGCCGATCGGCTTCTACTCGTTGAGAACGTCGAGACATTCAGGACTCTGGAGAAGTACCGGTGGCTCGATTACCAAGGCCTCAATGTGGTGGCCATCCTTCTTGGCGACAACCTCTTTAAGGCTGATCGCGTGGATGCCGTCATACGTACGAGGGCCGAGCCGGTATGGGCCTTTTTCGACTTCGATCCCAATGGACTTGGCCGCGCTTGCAGCCTGCCCCGACTGGATCGAATTATCCTTCCAGCCTCAGGGTGGTTGGACGCAACAATCAAGAGAGTGAAGCGATCAGATCTCTTTGCCGATCAAATCAACCAATGGAGAAGCACCATTGAGAGATCCAACAATGCGGAAATATCGGCCGCTTGGCGCCTATTGTCCCGGCTGGAGAAAGGCCTCCCTCAAGAATGGATGATCGACGCCCCTTGACGGCTATCGAATACCTTGCATTCGGAATTTAAAAACACACCTGGCATTCAGCAGGAATGATGCAGCGCTGGCCACGCTTCCAAGGGGCTTTGTCGCTGCCCTTGCGTTGTTGGTGCTGTAGGACAGCTTGGCTTCCTTAGCAAACCAGGGAATCAAGGCCCATTGCCCAATAGCCAAATCACGCACGTACCGGTTTCATGGCGGGCCCGGCGGATAGCCGAGCACAAGTAGTCAAGTTTCCGTTTGAGGCTGTCTGCCGCCAGTGAATCGACCAGCTTTTCTTAGATAGCTGCCAGCCTCACGGAATTACGTCTCTCAAACTCTATTGGAGACAGACCATCAGCAGACGAATGTCTGCGAATGGGGTTGTAGAACATTTCGATGTAGCTGAAGACATCGCTGTGCGCCTCTTGCCTCGTAGGATAGGTTTTTCTGCGGATGCGCTCCCGCTTAAGCAACTGAAAGAAGCTTTCAGCAACTGCGTTGTCGTGACAGTTTCCTCGCCTGCTCATACTCGATTGCAGGTTGTGGCTAGCAAGGAAGCGCTGCCATTCATGGCTTGTAAATTGGCAGCCTTGGTCAGAGTGCACGGTCACGGTATTGCATGGTCTTCTACGCCAGAGCGCCATATGCAATGCATCCAAGGGCAGCTGGGTATCAATGCGGCTACCTGTTGCCCAGCCAACAACTTGGCGTGAGAACAGGTCAATTACCGTTGCCAGGTACAGCCACCCCTCATGAGTGCTGATATAGGTTATATCAGTCACCCAGACTTTGTTCGGAGCATGCACGGTGAACTGCTGCGATAGTAAGTTGGGAGCCACGACTGCTGGAGCACCTCCTCGCACACGAGGGCGTCGTCCGTAGCCTCGCTGAGCCTTTAACCCCTCACAGCGCAGCTGTCTTGCTACCCGGTGCCTGCTGCAGGTCTCGCCTAAGTCACGCATGTCCAATGTCAACTTGCGATAGCCATATACGCCACCGCTTTCTAGCCATGCCTGCTTTAGAAGGCCCAATAGACGCTGGTCATCGGCCGCACGTTGACTGAGCGGCCGAACCCTCCAAGCGTAGTAACCACTGGGGTGCAATTGCAGCACCCGGCACATGCGCACAACGCTGTAAATCAACTGGTGCTTGGCAATGAAGGCGTACTTCAGTCGCACTGGCGAGCGAAGTACGCCGCCGCTTTTTTTAGGATGTCACGCTCCTCGGTGACCCTTTTGAGTTCTGATTTGATACGGCGTAATTCTTCGCTTTGACTGACTTGCTCCTGCCGCTGAGCTGCGGGGATTTGCTGCAGTCGAATCCACTTATACAGACTATGCGTGCTCACGCCTAAACGGCGTGAGACGTCGGCTGCGCTGTGGCCGTGTTCCAAGATTTGCTTGACGGCCTCAATCCTGAATTCTTCTGGGTAGCGTTGTGCGTTCATATGGACTCCTATTTGAACGGAAATAGGAGGCTGTGAACTATCTACAAAAAACTGGTCGATTCAGAGGCGGAAAAAAGATCAAGCCGGATGTGGCAGTGATCAAAGACAGCATTCAGACTGCACGCCCTGTCAAACCTGTGGACACGCAAGAACTGCAAAAGCTTAAAAACCGCAAACCTGCGCAACCTGATTGAACCAGCATTTGCTTCGCCTGTGTCAAGGCTCTTCGCAAAAGGAGTGAGCAGTAGAAGTTCCGAGATGATCGAAACTTCTACACGTGATCCTTTTGTGAAGAAGGCTGAGCAATCACACTGCGCGTGGCTCGCAGGCGCTGCTTGCCGCTGCGTTTGGCTATATCCATCGGACTGATGCGCACAGCAGGACGAAAGCTTACCAGCCACTCTTCTTTGCCAAGCGCTTTCATCACTCGAATGAACGAATTCAGGCGCCCACCGGCGCCGTTCTCCAACGAACGAATTGTTTGCTCTGAAATTCCAGCTCTCAGAGCGACATCGTGCATGGTCAGGTTTAGACGAAGACGCTCGGCGCGAAGCTGTTCACCCAGCTCCACCTCAAGTTCATCAGGTGTTTTGAAAAACTGCATAAGCTATGAAAATTTGTAGTTTATTGATCAAAATTTAAGATAACCAATGAAATTGCATAGATTGTGAGCTGCTTTAAATATTGCAGAAATTGACAAGCAAAAGTTACCGAGACGCATGAAGCCGTGCCAAATACATCTGACGCACACACAGCAGTCGTTTCCAATCGGCAAACTGGCCGGGATGAGTTTTATGGAGGTGAGCGAGCGCAGCGGCGGGGCACTTGACGCGCACCGCCTAAAGCGACGTTGGCTCTGAAAATGGTGCTGTGTTGCATCTCCATTTGTGGGTCATAGATATTTCCTCGTTCGGCCTGTTAGCAGTCCATTTTTAGGGGAGAAACCTCGCTTAGCTATTTGTTCAAAAAATGAAGCTACTTCTTGCAAAATGCCGCTGCATGTGCACCAACACCGGACATTTTCCCCAGTTGAATGCCCTGATTTAGGGAAAGATATCCCCTTTTGAGTGCATAGCTGCAAACACTGCCATGCATGTTCTAAATGTATTTTGCAGATGCACTTTGCCTGCGTAAATTGATGCAAACAGCGCCGCAACGGATGAGCTTTTTATCTGGAAGCGGAGCTACTGAATCAACGAACTTACGCGACAGCTATGCAAGAAACTCATGAAATTCGATTCCAACCTCAGGTAGCCGGATTCATCCAGCAAGAAGGTTTAAAGACTCTTGCGAAGCTGCGCGAGTCATGCAAGCTACCTTTTGAGGAGGCTCGTTCCATGCCGCCGGAGGTCTATACGTCCAGCGGATTTCTCCAACTAGAACAGCAAGATGTTTTTGGTCGTGAGTGGCAGTGCCTTGGACGCGCCAGCACTTTCGCAAAAACCGGTGACTACGTTACAGCTGACATCAACGGACAGCCAGTCGTCGTGGTCCGTAAGGCTGATGGCAGCTTGAGTGCAATGTCAAACGTCTGTTTGCACCGAATGGCTGTTCTTCTTGAAGGGCGAGGTAATACAAAAACCATCGTGTGCCCTTATCACGCTTGGTCTTATACGCTAGACGGAGATTTACGAGCCGCGCCAATGATGGCGGAGCAGCCACATTTTTGCAAAGAGTCCTACAACCTGCCACAGGTACGTTGTGAAGTATGGCAAGGCTGGGTGTACGTCAGCCTCGACACGAATGCATCCCCGGTAGCTGAACGCCTGGCAGAGTTGGACAAGCTCGTTGCATCTTACGAAATGTCCAACTACGTTGAAACCTTCTACGAAGAGCATGTTTGGAATACCAACTGGAAGATCCTCGCGGAAAACTTCATGGAGAGCTACCACCTCCCAATGCTCCACCGAGCAACAGTTGGCCCTCACTCCAAACTGGAGGAAATGGAGTGCCCGCCTGGTCTGGAGGCGTTCAACTATCACTGGATTACCAAAGAAGCATCACTGCCGATTGGAATTGCACACCCCGATAACCAACGGCTGCAAGGTCACTGGCGCAAAACAACAGCGCTGCTGGCCGTCTATCCCTCGCACCTCATCACACTGACCCCAGGCTATTTCTGGTACCTGTCACTGCAACCACGTGGCGTAGACAAGGTACACATTCGCTTTGGTGGTGGTCTTGCTCCCGAGTTCGTTGCGGATCCCAAAGCGCATGAGTACATGGCACAACTCAAGAAGCTGCTTGACGAGGTCAATGCAGAAGACCGTCTGGGGGTCGAATCTGTGTTCCGCGGAGTTCAAGCACCGCTGGCAACACCTGGACAGTTGAACCGACTGGAGCGTCCGAACTACGACTTTGCGTGCTACTTGGCAAAGCGATTGGCTGCCTCACAAGCATCCGCGACCTAAGGAGGAGGCGGTATGTTTGAAGTCTCCAGTCCCTTTATTTCTTTTCGTCAAATTGACAAGACTTACGACGGTGAGCACTACGTCGTTCAAGGCTTGAATCTGGATGTTGCGCGCGGAGAATTCATCTCGCTGTTAGGCCCTTCCGGCTCTGGAAAGACGACTACGCTGATGATGTTGGCAGGCTTTGAATCACCAACGCTTGGCAGCATCCTGATCGACGGCCAACGCCTTGATGACAAGCCTCCGCACCAACGCGATATCGGGATGGTGTTTCAGAACTATGCACTGTTCCCGCACCTGAGCATCGCCCAAAACATAGCCTTCCCACTGTCGGTGAGAAATACCCCCAAGGGTGAGCAACAGGCGCGCGTCAAACGAGCACTGGAGATGGTGGAGCTCGGCCATTTGGCAAATCGCCGGCCAGCGCAACTCTCAGGTGGCCAGCAGCAGCGAGTTGCACTGGCACGAGCATTGGTTTTCGAACCCAAGGTCGTGCTGATGGACGAGCCTTTGGGCGCACTTGACAAGCAACTGCGCGAAACCATGCAGTACGAAATCATGCGGCTGCACCGCGAGTTGGGCCTGACCATTGTGTACGTGACCCACGACCAAGGTGAAGCATTGACCATGTCTGATCGTGTGGCTGTGTTCTCGGAAGGCTATATCCAGCAGCTTGCCCCGCCCACAGAGCTCTACGAAAACCCTCGCAACGCTTTCGTGGCGAACTTTGTGGGTGAGAACAATGGTCTGCATGGACAGGTGGCTGACCTGTCAGACCACTGGGCCACGATCGTACTTGCTGACGGTACACATGTGCGTGGCAGACGCAGTGATGGCCTGCGACCAAGCGGAACGGGTGTACTGGCTTTGCGGCCCGAGCGAACTCACTTAGGTCATGAGTACACCCCGGACTGCAACGTCCTGACGGCCAAAGTCCACAAGCTGATCTATTGCGGAGACCACTACCGCGTGGAGTTGGGCTTGCCCGACGGACAACAGATCGTCGCAAAGCTGCCAAACGACCAGCACGCCACACGACCGGTAATTGGCGACAGCGTCATCGCCCACTGGCGACCCGAAGACTGCAAGGTCTTGCACCAGCCCTTCGAAACGACTCCGTAAACCAGCGTTACGCCTTCATTTCCCTTTTCCACAAACCGAGGAATTTCCTATGTCGATTCGCTTTCCCTCTATGCGGGCTATTGCCTTGACGATTGCGGCTTTTGCGGGCCTTAGCGCTTCTGCGCAAGCAGAAACCTTGGCCGTTGTGACTTTCGGAGGAGCCTACGAGGCAGCCGTCAAGCAAGCTTATTTCACACCGTTTACCGAGAAGACCAAGCATGACTTCACCTTCCAGTCGTACAGCGGTGGTCTAGCCAAGTTGCAAGCCATGGTGCAAGCCAAGAATGTCACCTGGGATTTGGTGGATCTGGAAGCCAACGATGCAATGCGCGCTTGCGAGGAAGGACTGCTTCAGAAATTCCCTGTGAAACTTCTCGGGGATACCAAGGACTTTCTGCCCGGAGCTATCAGTGATTGCGCGGTTGTCAGCATGGTTTGGTCAACCGTCTATGCCTATGACTCCACCAAAGTAACTGGAACCCCCAACTCGATCAGCGATTTCTTTGATCTGCAAAAATTCCCTGGAAAGCGCGGTATGCGCAAATCAGCCAAGGGAACCTTGGAATGGGCGCTGATGGCCGATGGAGTGCCCAAGGAACAAGTCTATAAGCTGCTCTCTACTCAACAAGGTATAGATCGCGCATTCAAGAAACTGGACTCCATCAAGAGCAGCATTGTCTGGTGGGAGTCCGGAGCACAAGCACCTCAATTGCTCGCAGATGGTGCGGTATCCATGGTTACCGCCTACAACGGGCGCATCTCTGATGCTGTTAAGCAAGATGGCAAGCCTTTCAAGATCGTATGGGATGCGCAGCTGTATGACTATGAGTGGTGGGGCGTACCGGCTGGCGCCAAAAATGCAAAGCTTGCTGCGGAATTTATTGCTTTTGCCTCGCAGCCTCAGCGCTACGCTGACCTCACAAAGTACATCCCCTACGCGCCTCCCCGTACAAGCGCCATCCCACTGATTGACCCAACTCGCTTAAAGGAGCTACCTACTGCGCCTGGCAATTTCCAGAACGCATTGAAGATTGATGTGAGTTTTTGGGTTGATAAGAGTGACTCGATCGGTAAACAGTTCCAGAACTGGCTAACACGCTAAGAGATGTGGCACTGAAAACCGCCTGACAGCCTATGACACCCGAACTATCCACTCCCAACAGTGCTGCAGCATCTGCAATGACTGCTGTTAGCCCTGTTGACTTGTATCGCCAGGCACGACGACGTGCAGCGCGCGAGGCGTTTTTGCTCGTGCTGCCGTTGCTGCTCTTTTTGCTGCTAACTTTTATCGCGCCAATTGCCATGCTGTTGGCACGAAGTGTGCAGAACCCAGAGATGCCTGAGTCAATGCCACAACTCACGCAGGTTCTCCAAGTGTGGGATGGTCAGGGTGTTCCGGATGAAATGGCGTTTGTGGCACTAAGCACTGATTTGGCTGCTGCCTCTAAAGCGGGAGAGTTGGGCACCGTCTCCCGCCGCCTGAACTTCTACCAGTCGGACATGCGCAGCCTGTTGATGCGTTCGGCGCGAAGTCTCCCCGAGCAAGCGCCTGCTGCATGGAAGCCTGCGCTCATTGAGTTGGATGCCCGGTGGGGTGAGCATGAGACATGGCGCCTGATGCAGCGGGCAACCCGGACTCCAACGGCTGACTACCTGCTAGAAGCGGTCGATGCCAAAGTGGATGCCAGTGGCTCAGTCGTTGCAGGCGATGAGCAAGGCAGCGTCTATTTACAGTCTTTCGGAAGAACCGTATGGATCAGCACCGTGGTGACGCTGCTGTGTTTGGTGCTTGCCTATCCAGTGGCGTGGCGCCTGGCAACGCTGCCGCCAGAGCGCAGTGCCAAGCTTTTGCTGTTAGTGATTATTCCGTTCTGGACATCGCTGCTGGTGCGCGTGACTGCGTGGTACGTCATGCTGCAGCCGAGTGGCATCGTCAATAGCGTACTGCAAAGCCTAAGCATGATCAGTGAACCCATGCCCTTAATTTTCAACCGCATTGGCGTGCTGGTGGGGATGACTCACGTGCTGCTGCCTTACATGATTTTGGCGATTTATTCGGTGATGAAGAACGTTCCTCCCACGTACATGCGGGCAGCACAGTCACTGGGCGCTCACCCTGTGCTCGCCTTTATCCGGGTGTATATGCCGCAGACTTTGCCAGGGGTAGGGGCAGGGTGCTTCCTCGTATTTGTGATTGCTTTGGGTTACTACATCACGCCAGCTCTGCTCGGCGGTGCAGGTGACGAGATGATCAGTCAGCTGATCGCGCAACAGACCAATGAGATGCTTAACTGGGGACTCGCCGGCGCACTGTCTGCCTATTTGCTGGTGTTTACCGTAGCGTTTTACTTGATCTTCAACCGACTTGTCGGCATTGATCGCCTGCGTCTGGGCTGATGGAGGTATCTGATGGCCATTCTTAATCGCATTGATAACCGTCCGTTGTCATCAAAACTCTCGCTGGCCTGGGCCAATTGGCAAACTGGGTTGGTGTTGTTTTTTTTGATTGCACCACTGCTCGCAATCATTCCACTGTCCTTCAATTCCAGTGCGTACTTCTCGTACCCCATGACAGGCTTCTCGTTGCGCTGGTACGAGAAGGCATTGTTCAGTCCCGCGTGGCAGCAAGCACTGATCAATAGTGTCGGTATCGGTGTTGTTTCCACACTGATCGCGACAGTCATGGGGACGCTGGCTGCCTTGGGTTTGTCGCGACCGAATTTCCCCTTCCGCTCGCTGATCATGCCGCTGCTGATCTCGCCAATGATCATTCCCGTGGTGGTTGTGGCTGTGGGCTTTTATTTGGTATTTGCTCCCTTGGGACTCAACGATACCTACACCGGTGTCGTGCTATCCCATGCCGCGTTGGGAACGCCTTTTGTGGTCATAACAGTCAATGCATCTTTGCTGTCTTTTGACCATAACCTCGTTCGTGCAGCGACGAGCTTGGGGGCCACGCCTTGGACTGCTTTTCGGCGTGTCACGCTGCCGTTGATTTCACCGGCTGTCACGGCTGGCGCCATCTTTGCGTTTGCAACTTCGTTCGATGAGGTCATTGTGATCTTGTTCATCGGGGGGCCTGATCAGAACACGATCCCACGTGAGATGTGGAGCGGGATGCGGGATTCGATTGATCCTACGATTCTCGCCGTCGCCAGCATGCTGACCGTTTTTGCCATCGCGCTGTTCGGCGCAATTCACTGGTTACGTGGCCGTACAGCTGGCCATGGCAACTCTATAACCTGATCCATGAGCGACAGCAGCATGTCTTATTTCCCATCCGAAGATATTTCTAACGCAGATCAGCAGCTACTGGAGAAGCTGCAAGAGCTTGCACGCCCGGGAGTACGAGCGACCCATGCAATGCCAGGGGAGTTCTATACATCGCCAGCGTTTGCCGAAATCGAACGAACAAAAGTGTTTAGACGCAACTGGGTGTGTGTCGGACATACAGGGGAGATCCCCACCAAGGGTGACTACTACACGACCGACGTCGCTGGCGAGCCTTTGATCGTGCAGCGGGACGGTTCAGGGGAAGTAAGGGTGATGGCCAATGTGTGCCGCCATCGAGGCAACCTCGTCGCCACCGGACGAGGAAATAAAAAACTACATGTTTGTGCTTACCACGCATGGACTTTTGAGCTTGACGGGAAGCTCAAGCGAGCACCGTTGATGCAGGACAGCCCTTTTCTGGACACTGCACGCTGCGCCTTGCCAACGATTGCAACGACGGTCTGGCAAAACTTCATCTTTGTCAATCTGGATGGCAATGCACCACCTTTGGCGCAGTCCTTAGCGCCACTCGAGACTCATATCCGTAACTACCATCATGAAGAACGTGAGCTTTATCACAGCACTGAGGAGGTCTGGCAAACCAACTGGAAGTGCCTCGCAGAGAACTTCATGGAAGGCTACCACTTGAACGCAACGCACCCTCGCACGTTGCGCCCGGTAACGCCCACAGAGCTGTGTGAGTACGTGGAGGGCAATGGTCATTTTTCAGCCTATCGGGCGCACTACACACCTGATTCTTCCCAGCGTGCGCCACACCATCCTGAGCTGAGCGCCGATGAGCGCAGGTTTAGTTTTCTATTCAGCGTATTTCCGAATCTTGTCGTTACTTACATGCCGCATCAAACTGTCTACCTGTGTCTGCGGCCAAAGACAGTCGACAGTGTGGCAGTTCGCTGGGGGATCGCTGGCCATGAGCAAGCACCTGATGAGGCGAGTGTGGCCAGCTATGTCGCATTTGCTGATGCCTTCAATGCTGAAGATCGCACCAAACTCGAGACGTTGCAGACCGGGCTTCACTCTTCGTTCTATAACCCGGGGCCTCTGGCTTGCGACAACCTTGAGGGCACGCTTCGAGATTTTTACGCCTACATAGGAAAACAAGTCATCGAGTAAATGGCATTCATTTAATCATTTGGTTTGATTAAATCAAGTCGAAGTAAAAATGGCGGTGCCACCGTATATTGCGGTGGCACCGCCATTTTTTAATTAATCTGCATAGGATTTATATATTAATCATCAATGAAAACTGTATGCAGAATATCCATCTGCATTGAATAGCATAACTGTCGGTCGAAAATTTTTTATCGACCGGGTATGGGGAATTTCAAAATCTCATTTTGAAAAATTTTGCATTTAATAAAATAAATTCCATATTTTTACATTGCGAGATTTATGAAAATTCCTGCCGGGAAATTCAACCCAGTGAGATATAAATATGGCAAAAATGATACGTGCTGCATGCTTCATGGCCATGATGGCAGGAGCTTCAGCATCACAGGCTCAATCCAATGTAACAATTTCGGGCTTCCTCGATGTTGGCGTCTATCGAGACTATGACAAAGCGGGGAAGGTCGGACCGATACAGCCAAGCAACATTACTTTTCGGGGTTCAGAGGACCTCGGGTCCGGGCTGGCAACCACTTTCGCATTGAGTCATCGGCTTGATACGAGCACTGGTGCTATTGAAAGTGCGAACAAGCCGTTTTGGTCTGGGGAGGCCACCGTGGGTTTGAAGGGCAGCTTCGGCTCAGTTCAAATTGGCCGACGCTTGGATGCCATCTACAGTAATGACTATGACTTCGACCCATGGTATTACTTCAACCGTGTTGCATCTCCTGCCTGGGATTTGTGGCACTACAACTTCCCGTCCGACCCTAAAGGAAACGCCGGAACTGCAGAGTATGGACGCCTCAATAATGGTGTTTTCTATGATTCGCCCAAATTTGCGGGTGGATTTTCGGTGCACTTGAGCGCTTCACCCGAGAAATCGCCTGCTGACAATAACAAGCCTATTGCAGCGACTGTTAAATACAGCAATAAGCAATTCGCTGCTATGTATGCGTATGGCAAGAACAGTGCAGGTAATACCGACAACTTCTTCGCGCTCAAGGGGCATTTTGGCAATTTTGCCCTGATGGGTGCTTACGACGTCAGCAAAGCCAGTTTGTCCAAAGCCAAGTCGTTGACCTTGGGCGGAACCTACACCATGGGTAATACCGTGTTGAGGGCTGGCTGGGGTCAAGTGGATGTCGATGGCGTGAAAGCCCAAAAGGCCATGGGCATAGGCGTGCTGTACAGCCTGTCGAAGCGCACCAGTGTCTATGCCGACGTGGGTCGCAAGGTCTATCCATCCAGGTCAGCCAATGCTTTCGGTGCTGGCCTGACATACACATTCTGAACGCCGAAATGAAAATTGCCGTCCGGTACCTGCCCATTGAGGGCGGTACCGGACGGCTTCACTAAGAGCCGCTAACGCAACCCTTCGGTTTGCTGAGTGGTGTTAACCGCTCTAAGGGGTGAGGAAATTAAGGAATCAACTTACCTTCGCCATTCCGGGCGGCCAGCGATTCCATAAAGTCCAAGCACTGAGAGAGTTGCGCCAACGTAACGTACTCATCTGCCTTGTGCGCTTGTACGATGCTACCCGGCCCACACACGACGGTTGGCACGCCGATCTCCTGGAAGAGTCCCCCTTCCGTGCCAAACGAAACGGTTCGCGTCGTAGGACTATTGGCTGCAGCGCACGCAAGCTCCTTGAGCCAAGCGGATGCAGGGTCATCTGATAGCGCGGGGTAGTCGACTAACTGCTCCCATTTGATTGAACTACCCGCATGAACCTGGCGCATCTCAGGAACCAAGGTTTGATCGGCGAAGATGCGAACGGTGTCCACCACGGCATCCGGGTCATCATCTGGAAGATTGCGAATTTCGAACTCCAGCTCTGCGTGATCAGGAATGACGTTCAAGGCAATGCCTCCAGACAGTCTGCCTGTGTGGATCGTCGAGTACGGGGGTACAAATGCAGCGTTACGCGCACCACGCTCGCGTAACTCGTTGCTTGTCCGGCGCAGGTAACTCGTCAGCTCAGCCGCAAAGTCCACTGCATTGACACCGAGGTTTGTGAGAGACGAATGCCCTGCAAGGCCTTGTACGCAGCAACGATAGGCCCGCTTGCCTTTGTGTGCTACGGCCACCTGCATGCTTGTGGGCTCCCCAATGATGCAAGCCAGCGGTTTGACGGGAGCTGCCACAAGATGCGTGAGCAAGCCGCGAACCCCAAGGCAGCCGACCTCTTCGTCGTAGCTGAGCGCGATGTGGATGGGACACGCGTGCGCAGTCTCGATAAAGCGGGGCACCATGACAAGTACAGCAGCAATGAAGCCTTTCATATCTGCAGTTCCTCGACCGATGACGCGGTCCGCGGAGCGCGTCATCTGGAACGCGGGAACAGTCCATGGCTGCCCTGAAGCTGGGACCACGTCTGTGTGCCCCGACAGACACAGGCCCGCACGATTGCTAGGTCCGATGGTCGCATAAAGGTTCGCCTTGTTGCCATCAGCGTTGGGAATCAGTGTCGACTCGACGCCATAGCTGGCGAGGTAACTTCGAACATACTCGATCAGCGGCAGGTTGGATTCGCTGCTGCGAGTATCAAAACCGATGAGCTTCTCGAGGATGTCGAGCATCGGTGCAAGCATTGCATGGGCCATGTGTTCAGACTCCTGAGTGTTAAGGATCTCCGGGGACTCCGTAGGATGGGGCGTCCTTGGGATTGCGGGCACGGGTTACGTAGTCCCTCATCTGCGGTTGGTACCTTTGCCACAGCCCTTGCAGGTCGTCGAAGACAGAGGAATCAGACCAATCGATACGCAGGTCTACGCAGGGCCAGAGGTCGCTGTCATGCACAGTTAAACCTGCTGAGTGAACAGGGCCCGCCTCACCGCCCGCTGCCAAGCCTGACTTAAGCGCATTGAGTAGACGCTCAGCGATATATGCATAGGGGTCGCTTTCAAACCCGCGCACCATTGCTTCAAGCACAGCTTCGTTGGCCAGCATATTGCCCGCAGCCACACAGTCTTGTCCGATTGCAGTGGCTGCGATGCCCAAGCCTTGACTGCCCGTGAAGGTCTGCGCTTGTCCACTACTGTCAAGAGCTGCCAGTTGTCGCCAGTCGATGTGAGGTCGGGCGCAAGTAAGTTGGGAGATGACGCCTGATGCTCCATAGCCCTGCTCAAGCAGCTTGATCCCTAGAATGCCGAGTACAGGGTCGGTGACGTTTTGAGTCATCACGACACCTTGAGAGCTGACCCATAGGCAGCGACTTGCTACGGCAGGGCTTGAGCTGCTGATGATGCCGCCCATGGCGCCAGTGCGTGCGCAGCGGCCTGCAAGAGAAATTGTCATAACTCTTGCGTCTTAGCGTTGATCTGGGATCACAGCCGTCGCATCAATCTCAACCAACCACTCGGGGCGGGCCAAGGCGGAGACGATGATGCCGGTTGAAACCGGAAACACACCCTTGAGCCAGTGCCCAACAACGTTGTATACCGCTTCGCGGTAACGCACATCAACCATATAAATCGTGATCTTGCAGATGTGGCTGAGCTCGCTTCCGGACTCTTCCAAAAGCATCTTGATGTTGGCCATTGCTTTTTCTGTCTGCGCTGCAACGTCGCCGATGCCAACCGACTCACGAGAATCAAGGTCCTGACCAATTTGGCCGCGCAAAAACACGATGTTATTGGCAACCACTGCTTGGCATAAGTCGTTGTCGAGTTTTTGCTCGGGGTAAGTTTCGCGAGTGTTGAAAGGGCGGATGCGGGTATGGGTTGTCATGGTGAACTCCGAAAAAATGACTCAAACTTGCGTTGAAAGTTGCGGTGTATTGGGTTGGTAGGTCATGTAGTCGTTTTGTTTGGTGATGTGATCAGCGACGTACTTGGCGTCGTACCAGACCCCCCAAATAAAGGACGAGCCACGGCGCGTCTGCCAGGGCAATCCCAAGAAGTAAATGCCAGGCGCTCCACCAACACCGCGCTGGTGATTGGGTCGACCATCGGTGCCCACGGCATCCGCAGGCAACCAGCTGTAGTCCGACACGTAGCCGGTCGCCCACAGGATGGTGGAAATACCGGCTTTGCCGAGATCCAAAGTCTTCAGCGGTTGCAATACACACTCGGGCAACGGCAGGAACTCGCGCGCTTGCGGTTCCAGTGGCAGATCGATTCCGCTGCGCTGCACGTAGGCGTCAGCTTCGTCGAGAACTGACAGGTAATTCTTATCTCCACGCTCGATATTGGTGCGCAGGTCATCGGCAAAATGCAGCTTGCCGTTGGCATAGGAGTCGGAGCGACCCAAGAGCGTGATGCCCTCTGCAGCCAAGCGTCTAAAGTCCACCGTATGGCCTCCACGCGCACCGCTGACGGCAATGGTGGTGTGCTCTACGCCTAGTGTGGCCTCGGCATCCCATTTGTTGAGCACTCCCAGCCACCATACGAAGTCACGGCCACGGTAACTACGGGGGGGGCGATCATGAGGGCCGACCGATAGGTACACTTTTCGACCCGAGCGCGCCAGCTCGTCAGCAATCTGCACCCCGGATGATCCGGCTCCAACTACAAGAACTGCACCTTCTGGTAATTGCTCTGGATTGCGATAGTGCGCAGAGTGAAATTGCGTGACGCCAGCATCCTTTGGCACGATGGATGGGATCACAGGCGTCTGGAAGGCACCGGTTGCTGCGACCACGTATTGCGCTTCAAATGGGCCGCTATTGGTCTCTACCAAGAAACCGGAACGGCCGGCAAGACGAGTCACTTTCTGAACCTCTACCCCACAGCGTACTGGGGAGTTCAGATGCTTTACGTAAGAAACAAAATAGTCCGCTACTTGCTCCTTGGGAACAAAGGCATCTGGACCACCTGGAAGCTCCAGGCCTGGGAAGCGGTCATGCCACGCTGGACCATTGGCCACCAGAGAATCCCAGCGCCCCGTTCGCCAACGTTCGGCAATACGTGCTCTTTCAAGTACCAGATGAGGAATTCCGGCTTTAAGAAGATGTTCGCTCATCGCAACGCCGGCCTGGCCTGCGCCAACGATGATGACTTCGGTAGTTTGGATAGACATGTTGAAAATCGTCCTTGTCTGTGCTGTCGATGTGCACTCTAGGACGCGTCGCTGCATCTTCAAAAGACTTTCTAAAGATGCATTGCATGGCTTTAACCTATGTCTTGAGATCAGAGCATTTTGGGAACCGATGTCACGCAAAACTCTGAAAAGCGCTGGACGACTTGTCTCGGTTGAACGCAGGCCAATCGGGCAATTCCCAGTTGTAGAGGTCGCACAGGTTCAGTGAATGGCCGAATTGCGAATTCAGCACCATCAACGGTCTGCATCGAGCGCAGCGGAAAGTTAAGGATGCTGTAGCCAAGTCCGTTGGCAACCATGCCTCGAACGACTTCCGGTTGTGACGAGTGAAATGCGGGCTTGGGCAAGCGCCCCAAAGGCTCGAAAAGTGACGAGAAATATTCTCGACTGTGGGGTAGATCAAGCAGAACGTAAGGCTCTTCGATCAAGCTTTCCAAGGATACGGTCGGTTGGCGAGCAAGCCTGTGTAGCTTGGGCAGGATCGCGTAGGGCTGCAATTCGCTCAATGGCGTGAACTCAATGTCCTCGACCAGTGCCAAGTCATAGGTCAGCGCCAAATCCAGGCTTCCATCGCGCAGGCAGCGCAACAGATCTTCCTGTCCGACTTCAAAAGTATCGAACTCGACGTTCGGCAACTCCAGATTGAACTTGGACAGGAGCTTGGGCAGCATGGCTGGCGCCAGTGAAACCATGCAACCCAACGCAATGGTTCCGCTTAGTCCTGCGTTGATTTCGCGGGCTGTGCTATGTAGGTCTTCAGCATTTTTGAGAAGGTTGCGAGCCATGCCCAGCAAATCTCGGCCAGCTTGTGTCAGGGATAGGCCGGCAGCATGATGCCGCACGAAAAGCTGAACGCCAAAAGTGGATTCAAGCTCAGCCAGTGAAGTGGAAATCGATGGCTGCGAAATATGCAGCACCTTTGATGCCGCCGTGAAGGACAAAACCTCCGCTGTCACAACAAAGTAGCGGAGTTGGCGAAGCGTGTAGCGTAATTGTGGATAAGTCATATGACACCACATAGGCAAAAACGATGCCATGAATTCTTGAAATGTATTTTCCAGATGCGCCGGCTATGTCTAGAGTGAACGCACCACAACTCAATAGCAGCCTAAATCTGACCATGCCACTGATTCATGTCATCTCTCGAGCGGGAATTGAGAAAACCGTGCAAGCCGATCCAGGGCGTTCGGTCATGGAAGCGCTGCGCGACAGCGGCCTAGACGAAATTCAGGCTATTTGCGGAGGCTGCTGCTCATGCGCGACATGTCACGTTTACGTAGACAGCGCATTTCTTGACAGATTGCCTGCGCCAAACAAAGACGAAAACGAACTTCTTGACACCTCGGAACACCGCAAGGATTGCTCACGACTGTCATGCCAGATCCCTGTCTCAGCCTCGCTGGATGGCTTGCGCTTGACCGTTGCTCCTGAGGATTGAGCATGACAGTTGATACCGATATTCTGATTGTTGGAGCCGGGCATTCTGGGGCGCAAGCTGCAATTGGGCTGCGCAATGCTCACTATGATGGCCGCATCACGGTGCTGGGGGATGAGGACCAGCTGCCATACGAGCGACCTCCACTGTCCAAGGACTACCTGGCGGGTGAAAAGTCCTTTGAACGCTTGCTAATCCGGCAGCAAGCCTTTTGGCTTGAACGAAAAATTGACATCGTCACCAAGTGCAAGGTCACTGCCGTAGATCCTCAGGCCCACACTGTTTTTTCTGAGGATGGATCAGCCTACCGCTACCAGCACTTGATCTGGGCTGCGGGTGGGCGTGCAAGAACGCTCGACTGCTCTGGTGCAAAAGCCAAAGGTGTTTTCACTGTTCGCACGCGTGACGATGCAGATCATCTGGCTGCAGCGCTGCCGACAGCGTCAAGTGTCGTCATCGTGGGCGGCGGCTATGTCGGGCTGGAAACTGCAGCGGTTTTGCGCAAGCTTGGAAAGCGCGTGACACTGCTGGAGTCAGGGTCTCGAGTGCTCAGCCGAGTGGCTGGGGAAGCATTGTCAATGTTCTATGAGGATCAACACCGGCAGCAAGGCGTTGATGTGAGACTCAATGTTCAGATTGAAGCGCTTGAACTTGACAGCAGCAATGTTGTTGAGGGGGTTCGACTTTGCAGTGGTGAAGTAATCCCAGCGGAGGTCGTGGTTGTCGGCATCGGCATTATTCCGAACGCTGAACCGCTGCTTGCAGCTGGAGCTGCTGGTGGTAATGGTGTGTGGGTTGATGAGTACTGTCGCACCAGTCTTTCAGACATCTATGCCATAGGGGATGCAGCTTTGCACGCCAGCATTTGGTGCGATGGTGCACCAACTCGGATTGAATCTGTCCAAAATGCTGCAGACATGGCGACAACAGTCGCGCGATCCTTGACGGGTACTTTCGAGCCTTATGGTGCGATTCCGTGGTTCTGGTCTCAGCAATACGACCTCAAGCTGCAGACCGTAGGGCTTTCGAAGGGGTATGACGAAGCAGTTATGCGTGGAGACCCTGTGGAGCGAAGTTTTTCGGTGATCTACCTCAAACAAGGAAAAGTAATTGCAATGGACTGTGTGAATGCAATGAAAGACTTTGTTCAGGGCAAAGGGCTGGTTCAAGCTGGCGCGCTGATCCCCGCGTCAAAGCTGAGCGACATAGGAATTTCGTTGAAAAGCATGGTGTAATGATCTACATCTTGAGTTTATCCTGAGTCATAATGAACCAGAGTTTCTGTACCTAACTCACGAGGGTATCCATTAATTCGGTGAAATTATGCCTAATCAATGCTTTTTTCATCACTCAATATTCATCGCTTAATAATAATGTGGGTTTCAGAGGACTGAAATCCACATTTAAAATTGATTGACTGATCGGGCACTCCGAAGTGCTATCAGTTCTTGGGAATATGCCGTTTGATTGGTACCTTGGCGCGTAATTTTGAAGAGGTTACATTAGCAAGCAGTTCAAGTCTGCGTTCCTCCAGTTTCTCCAAATGCTGCGATTTATGTGCTGAAATTGAATGCAGAGTTGATTTCGAATACAGAGTTGATTTCGAATGCTCTGGTGTGCCGCTGGCACAACAAACAGCCTTCGAATCATTAGCAGCCAAGGGATTGGGAATAAACGGCTTAGATTGTCGAACAACAGCCATGACATCAGTCAGGCGCCAGCGAATCATCCTCTTGCTGAATCGCATGGGTTCAGGGAACACTCCATTTTTCATACCCTTATACAAGCTCGTGCGTTTGACGGACAAAATGCGCATGACTTCGTCAATACCAATGAGTTGATCGAAGCTCTGCAATCCGGAATTCAGTGCCTCATTGGACGCAGGAGTGAGCAAAGAAGTGCTCAGAAGGAACTCGATTTTTTGCATTTTCATGACTCTTAATACAGCACATGAAAAGATGTTAATGCAAATAAAAATTGGCGTTAAAAAACGCCACTTAGCGAATGCCTGAAACACTCAATTCAGTGCATCATTTTATAAAATGATGACAAATATAGGGTTTTTACTATATTTTGTGTTGTTTTTATGCGTTTTTTGAATCAGATGTTGATTCAATATTTTGAAGGTAGGAGCCAATAAGATTCCAAGCTTCTTTCATTTCATTTTTGTTTGCGGCCAGAATGTAGGTTCGCCGGTTTGAATCAACTTCGAGGTGATTGAGGCATTTATCAGCGATATCTGTCGCTATCCCTTTTTCTACCATAGTGGTCGACATGGTTCTGCGCAGATCATGCGGACGCCATTTGCCCAGTGGTAATTCCAGCCCATTCTTGTGAGCCTGAGTTCGCCCCTTGAGCGCGGGCTCGGCTCCGCGTTGGCGGTCCGCCACTTTTTTGGTGAGATCTTTGATGTTGATGTGCGTACCGCTGTTGCGCTGGCTTGGAAAGATCCATTCGGAGTGACCAGAAATTGTGTGCAGCGCTTTGAATTTTTCTTCAGCGTAGTCGGAGAGGTGGATTTGATGGTTCACACCATTCTTGGGATCCTGCACCTGAAAGATGCGGGCCTTGAAGTCCACTTGTTTCCAGCGGGCGCTGAGAAGTTCGTCGGCGACCCGGACACCGGTGGCCAGTGTGATCAGTAGCGCCAATTGGTAGCTCTGAGAAAGGTCGCAGCATGGCAGCTTTTGCATGAAATCCGCAATCTCGTGCTGGCTGAGCACGCGATCGCCCATTTTGTCTTTGCCCAAGCTTTTTTTAGAAATTTTCTGGCTGGGATCACCGGGGATGAGGTCATTCTTAAACGCGTAATCGAAGCTTTGGCGCAGGTCGGAGAGCACTTTTTTCTTGGTTCGGACCATGTTCAGCGATTTAGTAGCTCGCTGACCGATGGTGTCTAGGATTAGCGTCAAATGCTCTTTGCGGACGTCTTCCAATGCCACATCTCCAATAATCGGAAATACGTCTTTCTCAAACGATCGCATGACTTCCTCGCCACCGTCGGCACGCCCGAGCCTTAGGGTGTTGGGGAAGAAGTCCTGCTCAAAGAATTGGCGATAGGTCTGGCGCTCACGGCGTTTTTGCACAGCAAGGAGTTTGTTGCTTGCTTGCTCTTGTTGTTGTATACGCTCGACGAGTTGAAGTTCGTTCTCAATCTGTTGATCGATGCTGCGAAGCTCTTGCTGCCGAGCAATCTCGGCTTTGGGATCAATTCCTTGGACGAGCAGGCCGCGATACAAGTCTCTTTGTGCGCGGATGTCGCTCAATGTGTTGGCAGGCCATGCACCCAGATAAATCTTCCGCGGCTTGGAGGCAAAGCGGTAGATGAGCTTGAAGTGGACGCTGATAAGCGGACGATTGGCTGAGCTGTCGGGGCTGTCCTTAAGGAGCCGAACTTCGCCCTGTACGGACTGGCCATCGGAAATATAGTGACCGATATCCTTCTTGGTCAGAGCACACAAATCCTTCAGCTGCAGCTTGCTTATCAATACTCCTTGAAGTTTTGCTCATCATAATTTGTAACTTCATGAGGGGGCAACAAGGGGGTAACAATCTAGGCGATGAAGTTGGCACATTGGCAAACAACTGCAAACATTGGTGCACGTCTTGATAAATAAAAAAGCTTTTTATAAACAATAAGATAAACTATTTTTTGAGCCATTAAAGCCAAAATTTTCATATGCAACCCTTAAGATGGGGTGCAAGGGGTCGCGAGTTCGAATCCCGCCATTCCGACCAAACTAGATAAGGACTCCTAGCTATAAAGCTAGGAGTCCTTTTTCTATTGTGCCGAGATTGCCTCAAAAAGGGGTTAACTCAGCGGGTAACGGTCGATAAAAATACCGTGCCTGACTGAAGGGGCGCAGCTACTACCGTAGAAGTTTGGTAAAAAACCAAGGCGAGCAGAATCAAATGACTGGGCGAGCTTGTGATGCCCTGCACCTTCGAGCGCCAAGTCAACGAGTTACACATCGTGCTGCCATATTGAAACGATTGACTAAGTTTGGCCGTCCTCAGGCGGCAGCCGTGGCACGTGAACGGCTGGGCTCACCTCAAACAAGATTTGTGCAACAACGCCCATATTCAGAGCGCGTGCACTCTAAAGCGCTATGCAAACGTATACGCAGTTTTCACGGCTGTAAAAAACTCCTGCGCGTAGCGCCCTTGCTCGCGTGCACCGTAACTTGACGCTTTACGTCCACCAAAAGGAACATGGAAGTCCACGCCAGCTGTTGCGAGGTTGACCATCACCATGCCTGCTTGACTATGGCGTTTGAAATGGCTGGCGTACTTCAGACTGGTGGTTGCAATGCCTGCTGAAAGACCGAAAGCAGTTGCATTCGCCGTCGCAAGGGCCTCTTCATAATTGCGTACACGCAAGATGCTGGCGACAGGGCCAAACACTTCTTCCTGATTGATTTGCATGTCAGTTGTGGTGTCGGTAAAGAGCGTCGGTTGTAAATAGAAGCCTCGCGCACCGCTTGCAGAATGACACTGTGTCAATGCGCCGCCGCTAGCTACGATGGCGCCTTGTGAAATTGCTGCTTGAATGAAGCACATATCGGTATCCAGTTGCCCCTGACTGACCACTGGGCCGATGTCGGTGCCGCTTATTCTTGCATCGCCTACTTTCAATTGGCCCATGCGAACTTGCATGGCTTGCAAAAATGCGGGGTAGATGCCATCGGTCACGATGAGTCGGCTTGCGGCCGTGCAACGCTGGCCTGTTGAGAAGAATGCACTTTGCACGGATAGTTCCACAGCCAGTTCTAGCTCCGCATCATCCAGAATGATTTGCGGGTTGTGTCCTCCCATTTCCAGTTGAAGCTTTTTTCCCAATGGAGCGCATGCTGCCGCAATCGCGCGCCCTACACCGGTGGAGCCTGTAAAACTGATTGCGACTACGTCGGGGTTGTGGGTGAGGGCTTCGCCGATGTCTTTGCCTTCGCCCATGACCAAATTAAATACACCAGCGGGCAGACCGCTGCGGTGAATGATGTCGGCCAGTGCCCAAGCACATCCCGGTGTGAGTTCTGAGGGTTTGAAAACAACGCTATTGCCGTAAGCCAAGGCTGGGGCAATTTTCCAGGCCGGAATGGCGATGGGAAAATTCCAAGGAGTGATGAGACCAATAACACCGATCGGTTCTCGTGTGACATCAACTTGAATGTTTGCGCGAACTGATGGAAGGCACTCCCCACTCAAACGCAAGCATTCGCCTGCAAAGAATTGGAAGATTTGGCTGGCGCGTACCACTTCGCCGATGGCTTCCGGCAAGGTTTTTCCTTCTTCACGGGCTAACTGATTGCCGAGTTCTTGTTTACGGGCTAATAACTCCGTAGCGATTTTTTGCAGGCAATCATGTCGCTGCAGAATGGGGCTGTGACTCCATGTGGTGAATGCTTCCTTGGCCGCCATGACTGCCAAGTCAACATCATGGGGCCGAGACTGTGCATACCTGCCAACAACATCGGTAATGTCGCTGGGGTTGATGTTGGGAACGTAGTCGTGGGCTGCAACCCATCGGCCATTCATCAGATTGTCAAAATGCTGCATGGTGTGACATTGCGATCAAATCGGAGTGGAGCAAGGGCTTGCCGGCACTTTTGTAGGCCGGCAAGCATGCGGGTAGTGTTTATTGGGCAACCACCGGCACTTGCGTGGCCGGTGGTGTGTTGCGGCTGCGGTGTGCACGGATGAGACCGTCGATCATCACCATGCCGATGCCTGGGATATCGCCACATTGCACGCTTTCGAGCAAAGTTTTGCCGGCCGTGTGCTGTGCTCGATCCATGAACACAAAGTCAGCAGCACGACCGACTTCAATCAATCCGCAATTGAGGTTGCGCATCTTGGCGGTGTTGCCAGTCGCAAAACAGAACACAAGTTCCGCTGGGATGTTGGCTAAGGCGGACAGCATGGAGATCATGCGCAATATGCCCAAAGGTTGAACGCCGGAGCCTGCAGGGCCATCGGTACCCAAAATGACGCGGTGGGGGCATTTGAGTTCCATGGCCATTTTGGCTGCGGCAATGGCCGTTTTTTCATTGCCGTTGTGCACAATTTCAATGCCGCGACTGCTTTTTTCACACAGCTCGCAGACATGTGCTTCAGGCAAGGAGGTGTGGCCGCCGTTGATGTGACCGATGATGTCGGCATCAGCCTCCAAGATGGTGTCTTTGTCGATATAGCCCGATCCTGGTACCGATGGGCCACCAGTGTGAATAGTGCTTTGAATGCCGTATTTACGTGCCCATGCCACCATCTCCTGGGCTTCGTAGCCGGCTTTGACGGTACCCAAGCCTACTTCGCCCAGTAGTCTGACACCTGCATCAGCTAGGTCCTTGAAGTCACTTTCGACCATGCCTTTTTCGATGATGGGCGCACCAGCCAGCACCTTGACGCCTCCAGGACGGTAGTTGTCAAAAGCACGCTGTGCTGTGATGGCCAACGCTTTGAGGCCCACGATATCTTTGGGGCGACCGGGCAGGTGTACCTCTCCGGCAGAAATCATGGTGGTCACACCGCCATGCATCATGGAATCGATCCAGCCTAGCTGACTTTGACGTGGCGTCCAGTCACCAAAAACAGGGTGTACGTGGCTATCAATCAGACCCGGAGCGATAGCTGTTTGCTGGCAGTCAATGACGGTTTGGGCATGGTCGGTGTCGCAATCTTTGTATTTGCCAACAGCTGTGATGATGCCGTCCTCGAGCACGATGGTGTCGGCCGAGAGAACGGGGTTGTCAATGTTGCCCGAGAGCAAGAGTCCGATGTTGTGGATCACAACTTTTCCGGACTTGCCTGTAGTGATTTCTGCTGCCATGGATGTTTTCCTTTCTAGAGGGACGTTGTTTACTGAAATATTGAAGTAGGTGCTTCATGCACTCTTTTGGTTTGCTGTGCTCTCAAATGGACTGCTGATCCGCTCAATGTTGGTGCGTAGATCTCATTTCTTGGGTGTAGGTAGTTATGAACTTTTCTAGGCATAAACCTTGCTAACTGTTTGTTTTGTTGATGGAAGTATTTATTTACTTGTTGATCAATAAAACAAGGCATGGGATGTTCTAAGCAAGAAGCTTTCCAGCTTGATCGAAGGAGCGTCAGAAGTTGCTTGATGACGCTGTTTTCAGTGGTTTCGAACGAAAGGGTTACGCAATGACAAGTTGGATTGCCACGTGGTGGCACGAACAACGAAAAGCTTTCGGTAATGCATCGGTGGAGTGTGTTGTGGACTCATCGAAGCAACAAACGCACGGCGCAGGTCAGCACTTGATCACATTGGAAGGTGCGGGGCTGTTCATGGCAGTTGCCTGTAGTGCGGCGGTGTGTGGCGGCTAAGTCAGAACTAATGAACAACTGCCACAGGCTGAAAACTTTGAAGAAGGAAGACGTAAATGGAAGCAGAACTGATCAGTATTCGCCGCGTGTTTACGCAGGTTGAGCATATCTTTCACGAGTTTGGGCCAGCCCCTGAGCAACCGCTGCTACGTGGTGCGATTGGTGTGGTGATGACCAATCCCTATGCCGGAGGCTATGTTCAGGACATCTTGCCGATGATGTCGCAGCTCGAGCAAGTTGGCATCGATATGGCGCGCCGCCTTATGCAAACGATGGCCGTTCCAGTGGAGCAGATCGCAACCTATGGCAAGGGATCGATTGTTGGAGAGGCGGGGGAGTTAGAGCATGGCGCTTTGTGGCATGTGCCGGGTGGCTACGCCATGCGCGAGTTGTTAGGTTGGAAGGGGGATCGTGTGGCCTACCGTAATGGCGATGCCGATAAATCCAAAGGCCAACCTGGTAATGCTTTGTCAATCGTACCTTCGACGAAAAAGGTCGGCGGGCCAGGCGTGACCTTGGATGTCCCTCTGACCAATATCAATGCCAGTTACGTTCGTGGCCAGTTTGACGCTATCGAAGTGCGGGTACCTGGTGCACCTCAGGCGGATGAACTGGTCTTTGTTCTGGCAATGAGCACGGGCTATCGCATCCATGACCGGGTGGGTGGTTTGCGTGCCGAGAACATCAGTGTTTGGGATGGATTGCGCTAATTCGCGCCCACATCCTTTATTCAAGTACCCCGTATTTCACAAATTCAAGGAGTTAGATATGAGTGCCAAGATTCGCAAAATAGTAGTTCAGATCGACGAAACGCTGCAAGAGATGGGCAGGCCTGTGAGTCCATCTACGCGCCGTGCGGTGGCAATGGCGGTGATTGAGAACCCATATGCTGGGCAGTACAGCGAAAACCTGGATGAGTTGATTGCTATTGGCGAAGAACTTGGTGCCTTGTTGGGGGAAAAGGCTGTGAAGGCCTTGGGCATTGAACCTGGCCAAGCGCAAAGCTACGGTAAGGCCGCCATCGTTGGTGAGTCTGGTGAGCTGGAGCACGCTGCAGCCATCTTGCATCCGAAGTTGGGGGCTCCGTTGCGCACGGCAGTAGAAAAGGGGGCCGCCTTGGTGCCTTCAGCCAAGAAACGTGGCTCGCTGGGAACGGCGATTGATGTGCCACTGGGGCACAAAGATGCGGCTTTTGTGCGTAGCCATTTTGATGCGGTGGAGGCGCGCGTGAGTGATGCACCACGTAAGGGAGAAATTTTGGTAGCGGTGGCAGTTACCGATAGCGGTAGGCCTCTGCCGCGTATTGGGGGTTTGCAAGCCTCTGAGATCGTGGGCGTAGACGGCTTACGTTAACTACTTACCAATAGATGGCTATTTAGTGCGCACTGAAAGGTGCGCCTTTTGGCCGCTGTACATAAAGAAAGATGGAGTGAAGAGGTCGTGATAAAAGCATTGGTAGCAGTCAAACGCGTGGTGGAC
This sequence comes from Comamonas sp. Y33R10-2, assembly GCF_019355935.1. Taxonomy (NCBI): domain Bacteria; kingdom Pseudomonadati; phylum Pseudomonadota; class Betaproteobacteria; order Burkholderiales; family Comamonadaceae; genus Comamonas; species Comamonas sp. Y33R10-2. The sequence goes on along the minus strand of NZ_CP079925.1, from coordinate 2,149,372 downwards.
TACAACGTGAAAGTCCGCGTCAAATCGGACGGCACGGGTGTAGACATCGCCAACGTCAAGATGAGCATGAACCCCTTTGACGAAATCGCCGTCGAAGAAGCCGTTCGCCTTAAAGAAAAAGGCGTAGTCACTGAAGTGATCGTCGTCTCCTGCGGTGTGACTCAGTTCCAGGAAACCCTGCGCACAGCCATGGCCATCGGTGCAGACCGCGGCATTTTGGTTGAGACCGATGTGGACCTGCAGCCCTTGGCCATCGCCAAGCTGCTCAAGGCTTTGGTTGACAAAGAGCAGCCCGGCCTCGTGATTCTGGGCAAGCAAGCCATTGATGGCGACAACAACCAAACCGGCCAGATGCTGGCTGCGCTGACAGACCTGCCCCAAGCGACTTTCGCTTCCAAGGTGGAAGTTGCTGGCGACAAGGTTGCCGTGAGCCGTGAAGTCGACGGTGGTCTGGAGACGCTGTCTCTGTCCATCCCCGCCATCATCACCACCGATCTGCGCCTGAACGAGCCCCGCTACGTCACCTTGCCCAACATCATGAAGGCTAAGAAAAAGCAGCTCGATACCTTCAAGCCTGAAGATTTTGGTGTGGACGTTGCTCCCCGCCTCAAGACCCTGAAGGTTGCCGAGCCCGCCAAGCGCGGCGCTGGTGTCAAGGTGGCTGATGTCGCCGCACTGGTCGACAAGCTCAAGAACGAAGCCAAAGTGATCTAAAGGAAGAACGACAAATGACATCCCTCGTTATTGCTGAACACGACAATGCTTCGATCAAGGCCGCGACCCTGAACACCGTGACTGCTGCCGCTGCTTGCGGCGGTGATGTGCACGTGCTCGTCGCTGGCGAAGGCGCTGCTGCTGCAGCCGCTGCTGCCGCTCAAATCGCGGGCGTGACCAAGGTCATCCACGCTAACGGCGCAAGCCTCAAAGACGGTCTGGCTGAGAACGTGGCGGCTCAAGTGCTGGCTATTGCTAGCAACTACAGCCACATCCTGTTCCCTTCGACTGCCGCTGGCAAGAACGTGGCTCCCCGCGTCGCTGCCAAGCTGGACGTGGCCCAGATTAGCGACATCACCAAGGTCGATTCCGCTGACACCTTCGAGCGCCCCATTTACGCTGGCAACGCCATCGCCACTGTGCAGTCCGCTGATGCCATTAAGGTTATCACCGTGCGCACCACTGGCTTTGACGCTGCTGCTGCCACTGGTGGCTCCGCCGCTGTGGAGGCTGTGGCTGCCGTGGCAGATTCCGGCAAGAGCGCCTTTGTAGGCCGCGAAGTGACCAAGAGCGAGCGTCCTGAGCTGACTGCCGCCAAGATCATCGTCTCCGGTGGTCGCGCGCTGGGCTCAGCTGAGAAGTTCACCGAAGTCATGTCGCCTCTGGCTGACAAGCTGGGCGCTGCCATCGGTGCTTCGCGCGCTGCTGTCGATGCAGGCTACGCTCCTAACGATTTGCAAGTCGGTCAGACCGGCAAGATTGTTGCGCCTAATCTTTATATCGCCTGCGGAATCTCGGGCGCCATCCAGCACTTGGCCGGTATGAAGGACTCCAAGGTGATCGTTGCGATCAACAAGGATGCAGAGGCCCCGATCTTCTCGGTGGCTGATTACGGTCTGGAAGCTGATCTGTTCAAGGCAGTTCCAGCAGTGGCAAGTCTCCTGTAAAAAAGAATTTACTCACGCTTGTTGGTGCTGGTGCTGGAAATGAAGAGGAAGAGAGCTGAAGCCATTACATAGAGCACAGAATTTTCTATCAAAAAAGGGCCGTAAGGCCCTTTTTTGATGACTGTTGCTGTGTATGGGCGTTGCACTGTTGAAGCGAGTTCTAGGTGGTGACGTGGCAATCACTGCTGCGTGCTTTTGGTGCTCGTGACCCGAGATCTGCATTGCTTGCACCAGTGCGGTGAAATGAAGAGCCATTAATCTCTTGAAATGGTGCACGAGATGCATGCATAAAAGTTTTTATTGAAGGAAACACTTCAAACATAAATCGGCACGAATGTTGCTCTATTCCTCTTGTGTGGAAAACGGATATCGCGCATGCCATAGACATTAGGAGTCTATGAGTGCGGGGTATCAGGTGCGCAGAGGCACTTCACAGAGTTGCTTCTGCGAAGTGCTTTTACTTCATTGCAACAGTGCTGCAGTTTGATTGGTGACGGGGATGCAGATGCGTGCTCTGTCACTGCAAGAGCTTGTGGCCTGGGTGTAGGAAAAGGGGATGTATGAGTTTTTCTGGACTGCTTTTTCAGCTGCTCAACGGGCTGGCTTCGGCGTCGTCACTATTTTTGGTGGCTGCAGGCTTGTCGTTGATCTTTGGTGTGACCCGTATCGTGAACTTCACGCACGGGTCATTTTTTATGGTCGGCATTTATTTGGCCTATTCCATTGCGGAAGCACTAGGCCCTATGGGATTTTGGGTGGCCGTACCGATAGCGGCATTGATCGTAGGTGTTTTGGGTGCGCTCATTGAAATTGTGCTTTTGCGTCGAATCTACCGAGCACCGGAGTTGTTTCAATTGCTTGCCACCTTTGCCTTGGTGTTGATCATCAAAGATGCGGCTTTGTGGTTGTGGGGACCGGAGGAACTGTTAGGCCCTCGGGCGCCTGGCCTGGATGGCTCAGTCAGCATATTGGGGCGCCAGATGCCTACCTATGATCTGTTCTTGATCTTGGTAGGTCCTCTTGTGCTGTTGGGTATGTGGCTGTTGCTCAGTCGTACCCGCTTTGGCACCTTGATCCGTGCAGCCACACAGGACCGAGAGATGGTCAGTGCGCTGGGTGTGAATCAAGCCTGGCTGTTCACAGCGGTGTTCGCTCTGGGGGCGATGCTGGCAGGCCTAGGCGGTGCGTTGCAGCTGCCGCGTGAGCCAGCCACGTTAGAGATGGATATGCACACCATCGGCGCCGCCTTCGTGGTAGTAGTTGTGGGGGGGATGGGCTCATTGCCTGGTGCGTATTTGGCCGCGTTGTTGGTGGCGCAGCTGAAAGCGCTGTGTATTTGGCTGGGTGTGGTGGAGGTGATGGGGGTCACGATCTCATTTTCCAAGCTCACCTTGGTGGTGGATTTCTTGGTGATGGCTGCCGTGCTGGTCTGGCGTCCATGGGGCCTGATGGGGCGCCCGCAAGCTGCCAGCCGTCACATGGGTGAAGCAGAGGCGCCACTGCGCAAAGCCTCACCCAACTTCATTGCTGCGGTAGGTGTCTTTACCGTAGCGTTGGTGTTAGCTCCGTTCTTTACGGCGGACTCTCCGTACACCACGGTTTTGCTGATTGATTTATTGATTGCAGCACTGTTTGCCGCCAGCTTGCACTTCATCATGGGCCCTGCTGGACTGCATTCCTTCGGTCATGCTGCGTATTTCGGTATCGGTGCTTATGCAGCGGCTTTGTTGGTGCGTAACAGCGGCATGCCGATGGAGCTGGCCATGATTGCTGCGCCTGTGTTTGCCGGTATCGGTGCGCTGGTGTTTGGCTGGTTTGCGGTGCGCTTGTCTGGCACTTACCTGGCCATGCTTACTCTGGCTTTCGCACAGATCACTTGGGCGGTTACTTTTCAGTGGGATGACTTTACGGGCGGCAGCAACGGACTCACAGGTATCTGGCCTTCCGAGTTGTTCAGTGACAAGCGCGCCTACTACTGGTTGACATTGGCTTTGGCAGGTGCCGGTGTCTGGTGGCTGCGACGTGTGCTGTTCTCGCCGTTTGGTTACGCCTTGCGTGCAGCGCGTGATTCAGCTTTGCGTGCGGATGCGATTGGTATCGATGTCAAGCGCATGCAGTGGGCAGCTTTTACGTTGGCCGGTGCAGTGGCGGGTTTGGCTGGCGCATTGTTTGTCTTCTCGAAGGGCAGTATTTCTCCTGAGTCGATGGCAACAGCCAAGTCCGTCGATGGCATGGTGATGGTGCTGCTGGGTGGCTTGCAAACTTTGACGGGCCCTATTGTCGGTGCATTTAGCTTCACATGGTTGTATGACTCGGTAGCGCGTAACACCGAGTATTGGCGTGCCATGCTGGGCGGCATTATTTTGCTGCTGGTGTTGGTCTTTCCTCAGGGGATTTCTGGATTTTCTCACCAAATGTGGATGAGTGTTCGGGTGAATGCCAAGCGTGCGAACACATTGAGTCGTGCGTAAGCCCGAGACACAAGGAGAAATTGCGATGCAAACTGAATCCAAAAAAGCGCTGCTACAAGTGCGTGATTTGGGGAAATCTTTTGGTGGTGTGAAGGCTGTGGATGGAATCAGCTTTGACTTGTATCCCGGAGAACTATTGGCACTAATTGGGCCCAATGGCGCAGGCAAGTCCACTACCTTCAATATGGTGAATGGGCAACTCAAGGCCAACCAAGGCTCTATCAAGCTGGCGGGCGTGGAACTAGTGGGTAAAAGCCCACGTGAAATTTGGCGCCAGGGTGTTGGTCGAACCTTCCAAATTGCAGAAACCTTTGCCTCGTTGACCGTGGTGGAGAACGTGCAAATGGCACTGCTTTCACAAGACGGGAAATTGTTTTCCACATGGCGTGCAGCAGCGGATCATCGCCGTGACAAGGCATTGACGCTGCTGGAGCAGGTTGGAATGAAAGCGGCAGCCGATCGTGCATGCAGCGAGTTGTCGTATGGCGACGTTAAACGCGTGGAGCTGGCCGTTGCCATGGCCAATGCCCCACGTCTGTTGCTGATGGACGAGCCTACCGCGGGTATGGCACCTAAAGAGCGCAACAACCTCATGGCGCTGACCAAGGATTTGGTGATCCACAACGACATGGCAGTGCTGTTTACCGAGCACAGCATGGATGTGGTTTTTGCGTACTCCGATCGAGCTATTGTGCTGGCCCGCGGTCGCTTGATCGCTGAAGGTAAGCCTGAGGCAATGCGAGACCACCCCAAAGTGCAAGAAGTATATTTTGGCAGTGGAAAAACGTTTGAAAAGCAAGCTGCGAATGCGGGCCAAGTGCAACTGAAGCAAGGAGCGACTGTATGAATGAAAAGCCGATGACATTGCTGAGTGCGGACGATTTATGCGCTTGGTATGGCGCTGCACAAATTCTGTATGACGTGGACCTAGAGGTGCGCCGTGGTGAGGTGGTGGCTTTGATGGGGCGCAATGGTGCGGGCAAGTCCACTACGCTCAAAGCTTTGATGGGAATGCTGGCCAAGCGCAGCGGTGATATCTACTTTTTTGGGCATAACATTTCGACCTCGGAGCCTCACCATGCATCCAAGCTGGGTTTGGGCTTTGTGCCGGAAGATCGTCGCGTGTTTACCGATTTGAGTGTGATGGAGAACTTGGAAGTGGGTACTCAGCCACCCCGCAACTGGCCGGATGGAAGCCCGGCCCCTTTGTGGTCGCCGGAGCGATTGTTCAAGCTTTTTCCCAATTTGGGAGAGATGCCTCAACGTCCAGGCGGGCGCATGAGTGGTGGTGAGCAGCAGATGCTGACGGTGGCACGTACGTTGATGGGGAACCCCTACCTGGTTTTGCTGGATGAGCCTTCGGAGGGAGTCGCACCGGTGATTGTCGAGCAGATGGCCAATATGATTTTGGAACTCAAGGCGCAAGGTGTATCGATTTTGCTATCGGAGCAAAACATGCATTTTGCAGAGCTCGTCAGTGATCGTGCCTATGTACTGGAGAAGGGGCAAATTCGTTTTTCCGGAACGATGGATGAGTTGGCTGCTAATGAAGAAGTGCGCCGTGCGTACTTAAGTATGTAAGGAGAGCGTGATGAGTACAGCGCTTTTACAAGCTCGGGTGCACAACATGCGTTATGAAGCGCCTGGTGTGTTGAGTGTGGAGTTGCAGGCAGCTGAAACCGGTAATGTATTTCCAGGTTTTGAGGCGGGAAGTCACATTGATCTGCACCTGGGGGCTGATTACGTACGCAGTTACTCGCTGTGTAATGCTGCACCTGGCCATGGACGCTATGTAGTCGGGGTGCTGCACGATGCGAAAAGCCGTGGTGGTTCACGCTATGTACACGAGCAGTTGCGAGTGGGGCAGGTGCTATCTATCTCAGTGCCGCGCAATAATTTTGCGCTAGATGTTGCTGCTCCCTTGAGTGTTTTGATGGCAGGCGGGATTGGTGTTACGCCTATCCTGGCCATGGCGCAAGCATTGTCTTTAGAGAAGCGTGATTTTCACGTGGTGTATTGCGCCAGAAGCAAGTTTGAAGCTGCTTTTGTGGCGCAACTGCAGGCTTTGTGCGGCGCAGAAGGTTTGACCGTGCATTGGGATGCGGATGCTGGCAGTCCTCCTGATTTGAAAGCGCTGCTTGCACCGTTTGATGCGCAGGCGCATTTTTACTGCTGTGGCCCCACGCCTATGCTGAATGCGTTCGAGGAAACTTGTCAAAGCTTGGGTTACCCGCATGTGCATGTGGAGCGTTTTGCAGGTGTTGATGTTGCAGGGCTGGACCAATCCAATGGCTTTGAGGTTGTGTGCCAAAAAAGCCAGCGTGTTGTGCAAGTACCTGCTGGGAAGAGCATTTTGGAGGTGCTGTTGGAGGCAGGGATAGCTCCTGATCACAGTTGTCTTGAGGGCGTATGCGGAGCCTGCGAGACGCCCGTGCTGGAAGCGGAGGGCGGCATAGATCACCACGATGCTATTTTGTCGGACAAGGAGCGCGAAGCAGCCAAGAGCATGATGATCTGTGTCTCTCGATGCAAAGGCAAACGCTTGGTCTTGTCGGTGTAATGGATCGAGGGCTGGATTGTTTGGAAAAAGGGAGCTACGTAGCTCCCTTTTTTATTGGAGTTGAGTGTGTGTAGTGGGTGTCTTCCATACATGCGTTTCATGGCATCCGCGGTAGCGACCTGATCGGGTCGCTAACGGTGCATCACGATATAAATTTTGATTCTTTTGCACCAGTAGCAAGCACACTTGCACTGAAGTAATTCATGCAATCAATGTAATGAAGGTTTTACTTACATTGATATCTGGCACAAGTTCTGCTTTATAGGGATGGAACCCTTTATTTGATGTGCATGAAAAGGATATGGCAGATGAAAGCAGCTTACGCTTACAACGCTTGGTACCCATTGGCATGGTCTAGTGACATTGGCCGTAACCTCAATGCTCGCCGTGTTCTGGAGCAGGACATCGTGCTCTATCGCACGGAAGGCGGCGAAATTGTGGCGCTAGAAGATGCCTGCCCACATCGCTTGGCACCGCTTTCTTTGGGGAAGCTCAAAGGCGACTCCGTAGAGTGTGGCTACCACGGCATGGCATTTGATTGCAGCGGGAAGTGTATTTCCGCCCCGGGTATGGCGCGCCCGCCAGCTGGCTCGGAAATTCGCAAATTCCCCACTGCCGAGAGCATGGGCATGGTGTGGGTGTGGATGGGGGATGCGGACAAGGCGGACTTGAGCCTGGTGTTCAACATGCCTGAATACGACAACCCAGAATTCAGTGTGGTGCAAGGTGATGCATTGCTAGTGCATACGAACTATCTGAATTTGGCAGATAACCTGTGCGATCCAACCCATGTGGTCTATGTGCATCAATCGACTTTGGCGAGTTCGGGTCGTGAGGAAACGCGAGTGATGCACGAGCGCGATGGCAACAAAGTGGTGACATGGCGCTGGGTGATTGATGGACCGCTGATACCGGTGTTTGAAGGCCTCAAGGATTTTGGTGGCAATGTGGACCGCTGGCATTACTACCATTACCACGCACCTTCCGTTGCGGTGATCGATTTTGGCTCTGCCAAGACTGGCACAGGAGCACCCGAAGGTAATCGGGAAGACTGCATACAGATGTATGCCTGCCACTTCATCACGCCAGTGGATCAAAGCACTAGCGTCCAGCATTGGCTGTGCATCAAAAACATGCCATCAGATACGGAGGTGGATACACGCCTGGTGGACGGTTTGCGCTTGGCCTTTAACGAGGACAAGGTGGTGTTGGAAGGAATCCAGCAGCGCGAAGACCAAAACCGGGAATGGAAGCGCGTGAACCTGTCTTTAGATGCTTCCAACATCAAGATGCGTCGCATCATCGAAGAGATGGCTGCATCCAATTAATCGTTTTAACTCAACTTGTTAGGGGGATCTATGGTGGTAAAAGGATTGCAAGTGACACTGATCGCATTGGGTGTGACGACTTGGTGCATGTCCGCTGCTGCTGCGCAGGGAGTCATCAAGATTGGCGAAATCAATAGCTACAAGGCACTGCCGCAGACCACAGGGCCCTATAAGCATGGTTGGTTGTTGGCCCAAGAAGAGATCAACAAGAGCGGTGGCATTTTGGGCCAGAAGATGGAAACCATCTTCCGCGATGACAATGCTAATCCCGGGGACGCGGTACGAGTCGCAGAGGAGTTGCTAACGCGTGAGAAAGTGGATGTGCTCAGTGGTGTCACGCTGTCACACATTGGCGTGGCATTGGCAGACTTTGCCGTGCAACGCAAAACCTTTTTCTTTGCCACAGGGCCGATGAGCGACAAGGTAGTTTGGGAGCACGGCAATCGCTACACCTATAGATTGCGCCCAGGAACTTATGCTTCTGTGGCTGCAGTTGTACCTGCGGCTGCCAAACTCAATAAAAAGCGTTGGGCATTGATTTACCCCAATTACGAGTATGGCCAGGCTGCGGCAGCCGCGTTCAAACAGGAACTCAAGAAGCTGCAGCCAGATGTAGAGTTTGTGGCCGAGCAAGCGCCACCTATGGGGAAGCTGGAAGCCGGCGCCTTGGTGCAATCGATTGCAGATGCCAAGCCTGATGCTATTTTCAACGCGCTGTTTGGTAGCGACTTGATCAAGTTGGCGCGTGAAGGCCGCAACCGGGGTTTGTTTGAGGGGCGTGAAGTGGTGAGCTTGCTGACAGGTGAGCCAGAGTATTTGGATCCGTTGCGTTCGGATGCGCCAGCGTCATGGGTAACTACGGGCTACCCATTTGCCAGCATCGCAAACCCTGAGCACCAGGCCTTTGTGCAAACCTACCAGGCTAAGTACAAGGAGCACCCGCGCATGAACTCCTTGGTGGGCTATTTATCCGCAAAAGTGTTGGCTGCAGGTATTGAAAAAGCCGGTGCAACAGACACTGAAAAGCTGATTACCTCGTTCAAATCACTGAACTACAAATCTCCCATTGGAGATATCTCTTTCCGCAAGCAAGACAACCAATCCACGATGGGGGTGTTTGTTGGGAAAACGGTGGTCAATGGCGGTAAGGGTGGTATGAGCCTGGAGGGCTACATCGATGGCAACAAGCTGAGCCCCGCCGATGATGTTGTGCAAAAACTGCGTGCGAAAGGGCACTAAGAATGTCACAAGCGATCATGAATGTGTTGCCACCGATTGGTTGTAATGGACGTGGCGTGCAGGACTCCTCGATGGAGCGACCGATTGCCATCGAAGAACCTTCGATTGAAGAGCAGTTTCGTTTGGTGAAGGCTGCTGGTGTATTTGATGGTCTGGATCGACTGCCCATGGGGCATGAGGTTGAGCTTTTCCACCGCTGCAGTTCCCAATACGAATTGCCCATCTATACCGCAAGTTGGTTTTATGCCCTGGGCGAAGATGAGTCTATATTGCGAGAGAAGTTGACGCTTGCCGCGAAAGTCGGGGCTAAGCAGCACAACATCATGCTGTACTGGCACGATGTGAATGGGCGTGAGATCACCGATCAGGAAGTGGCGGATTTCTACGTTCGGGCTTATGAAATTGGCATGCCTATGGATGTCGAGCCCACCATGGAGTTGCACGTTAATATGTGGAGCGAAGACCCGCGCCGCGTAGCCACTGTCGCACAGTTGGTGCGTGACCAGGGCGTACCATTTAACTTTACGCTGGACTACAGTCACATTCTGTTCAAGATCGGCAACGAGCAAGAGTTGCGCATCTGTGGAATCTATGAAGATGTGCAATCAGGCCGTTTGGAGCTGGATCCACGCAAGTCAGATAACTTAGTTCAGCGGTGGTTGGACATGGGAATTGTGCGTTGGCTGCAAGTGCGTGCAGCAGCACCCAATGGGCCGCGCAATACATGGTCCACCATCAACCTGTCGCGTGAAGTGGCGGCGATCCCAAAATATTCCATCTTTCCTTATGAAGATGGAATTCCGGGTCGGGGGATCATCTATCCGTTTACGGAGCCGGCACCGGGTGAGTGGCATTCGGTTTGGGAGGAATCTCAACTCGATTGCATCAAGCAAGTTGTACGTATGGTGTTGCGACACCATGCCTTCGATCAGCAATCGCGCTTGCGTGCCATCACTACGGAGATGATTACGTTGCCAGACTATGCGCACAATGCCAAATTTTCGTTAATCGGTCAGAACGCTGCGGTTTCGAGGTTTGTTCGTGAGACATGGCAAGCTTTGCTGGATGAAGCAAGTGCGGCCTGTGCGCACGAGCTTGAAGCCGAGTCTGTCTAAGCGTTCCGGTAGCCCCTGAAGAAAGCCCATGCACGTGTGCATGGGCTTTTCTGATGGTGAAGGCTTGGCCGTTTCGTTGAGACCTTCTTGAAAGATCAAGGCTGAGGACGATTTGTTGAAGCTGCGTGAGAGCAAGCATCCATATAACTTTGGATGCGGGGGATAAAAACTTCAGGGATGCTGGCGGATTTCATCGTATGCGGGTTGATGAAAACGCCTTTCCACAGACCCTGAAAGCTTTCGATACCATCGGGTCGGGTGCCTGTGATGCAGAACTGCAAGGAAGATCGTCCCATGGCAGTAACCACGATTTCAATACTGATTTCTTCGCTTGGACGAAGGGGGGCTTTGAAATCCAGCCCAGCTTGGACCAATGGGAAGCACACACCGTAATGCACATTCAGGGAAAACCAGTCGTGCTCTAAAACGGTTCTGAACCAGTCGTCCAAAGCGTCCATAGCGTAATGGAAGAAATTGACGGTGTAGACAATTTGGGCTGCATCGGTGTCCCCAAAGCGGACGGTGCGTTTATGCACAAATGGCGCAGGAAGGTCGATATCGCTCAGCTTGAGTGTTGTTGCTTGCATGGAATCCTTTCAGAACAGCGAACAAATCAAGGTAAGCAATTTTTGCGCCTATTGAAGGAATTACTTCATTCATTGAAATGGTGCATTTGATGGTTCGGTTGCACGCTAACAGTGCAACAAAAACACTGATATGAAGCATTAAATGATTGAAGTATTTACTGCATAAATGCATTGAACTGGCATAACTATTGCGTCAGTTGATCACATGCACTTATCGGTGCAGACGGCGGGACTAAGGAATTTGGTGTCTCGTTGGGCAATGCAAGGGCAACCGTCTATGGGTTGTCTTGATCTCAAGTTTTGGTAGGAGTCTTGAATGCACACGGAAGATGAAAACGCTTTGGTTGAGGCAATTCGCCGTTATGTCAGCAAGGAAATTAAGCCTAGAGTTCCTGCTTTAGAGGCTTCTGACGAGTATCCACACGATGTCATCGCTCAGATGGCAGAACTAGGTTTGTTTGGCATCGTGATCCCAGAGGAATATGGCGGCTTGGGTTTGAGTGTGCCGGTGTATACGCGGATCATGGAGGAGTTGTCGTTTGGCTGGGCCAGTCTGCCCAGCTTTATCAATAGTCATTGCTCGGTGTCTAGCATCCTGAATCGATACGGCACTGAAGAGCAAAAACAGAAATACCTGCCGCGCATGGCGCAGGGTGAGATTCGCGGTGCGATTGCGCTGACCGAGCCGAGCGCAGGCTCTGACTTGCAAAGCATTTCGACCACAGCAACGCCCAATGCCGAGGGAGGCTGGACCCTCAAAGGGAGCAAAATTTTCATCACCAATGGTGAGCAGGCATCCATCTACATCGCGTTGGTTAAAACCAACCCTGCGGCCAAGCCTATTAAAGATGGCATCAGTCTTTGCATTCTGGAGCGGGGTACTCCAGGCTTTACTGTCCCCAGCCTCTACCACAAGATGGGTTTCAAACATGTTGATACGGCAGAGTTGGTCTTTGACAACGTGCAACTTTCGGCGGATGCCATTGTGGGCGGAACCCCCGGTAAAGGCTTGTCGCAATTGCTTGATGTGATTGAGACCGGCCGTATTGCGATTGCAGCAACTGCAGTTGGGTTGGGGCGTTCTGCTTTAGAGGCAGCGCTAACGTACGCACAGCAACGTGAGACGTTTGGCACCCCTATTGCAAATCACCAAGCAGTTCAGGGTTTGCTGGCAGATATGGCTGCCAAAGTGATGGCTGCACGCGCGCTGACGATGGAAGCTGCGCGCGTCAAACATAGTGGTCAGCGCTGCGACATGCTGGCGGGGATGGCCAAGATGGTAGCTAGTGAAATGGGGGCTGAAGTGTGTCTGTCTGCGGTGCGTGTGCACGGTGGGTATGGTTACGTTTCTGAATTCCCGGTAGAGCGTTACTACCGTGAAGCGCCGATTTACATCGTCACAGAAGGCACTAACGAAATTCAAAAAATGGTAATTGCTAAACGTTTGCTGGCTGGTGATGGCGCAGCACTGGGCTTGTTGTAAAGACGAAGGAGTATCGGAATGAACGACTACAACACCATCGTGGGCCGCATCGACCATTTTGCAGTGTCGACCCCTGACAAGGCCGCCATCATCTTTGGTGAACAAACCATCACCTACGCAGAGTTGGCGAAAGCATCTTTGCAGATGGCTTTCCTACTCAAAGCCAAGGGAATTGGCGAGGGTGATCGAGTATGTTTGCTATCTGGTAACTGCCCAGAATATTTGGTTCTCTATCACGCGGTAATGCGCTGTGGTGCAGCATTGTTCCCTATCAATTCTGACTTGGCTGCGACAGAGATTGCTTATATCTTGGGCCATGCAGAACCTGCGTTGGTCGTGAGTGATGCATCTAGCAGTAGCAAGATACATGCAGCGCAAGCGCTATCGAACGTCCATGTTGAGCATTTGGAGTTGGAGCAACTGGTCATTCAAAGTGTGCAGGTACAAGGTGACGCAGTAGCACTTCATGCGCGCAAGCCAGCAGACTTGGCATTGGTCATCTACACATCTGGGACGACTTCTGCCCCGAAGGGTGTGCCGGCAACCGATGCCATTGAAATGGCCGGTGCTGAAACATTTGCGCAAATTTGGAATGTGACTGCGAAAGATCGTTGCTTGTGCGCTCTGCCTTTATCCTTTTTGTTTGGCTTGCACACCGCTACTCTGGTTGCATTCATGCAGGGCGCGTCTGTAGTGTTGTTCCCGCGCTTCCATCCTGTTCGCGTGTTGGAGGGGGTGGTTGCTCAGCGTGTGACCATGGTCTTGGGTGTGCCAACCATGTACGCGATGATGCTGGAGCATGTGACACAAACCAGCATCCGTTATGACTTGAGCTCGGTGCGCATAGCCGTGTCGTCGGGTGCACCGCTGGCCGTCACGACGCGTGATGCGATTGAGTCCAGTCTGGGAATGCGGATTCAAGACTATTACGCCTTGTCCGAGTGCCGGCCGATCTTTAGCTTCCGTGCAGATGATGCGCAAGCGGTACCGGTGGGCTCGGTTGGTTCAACTGCTCCTGGTGTGGAGGTCCGCTTGCTCAATGACGAAGGGCAAGCAGTGGCGCAAGGTGCGACGGGCGCTATTTTGGTCCGTTCAAGCAATACCTTAATGTCCGGCTACTTCAGGGACCCGGAGCGGACCGCTGCGGCTTTTGATAATGGCTGGTTTATTACCGGTGACTTAGCGTATCAAGATGCCCGGGGTCATTACTACATTGCGGGTCGAACACGGGATCAAGTGATCTCGGGGGGGCAAAAAATCTCTGCTATTGAGGTGGAGAATGTCTTGCTGCAGCATCCTTCGGTTGCGCAAGCTGCTGCTGTGGGTATCCCTGATGCCAAGTTTGGAGAGTTGCTCAAAGTTGTGCTGGTATTGCGCCCTGGCGCAGTTCAGGACAAAGATGCGTTGATGGAGCATTGCAAAGAAAAATTGGCAGCATATAAATTGCCTCGTCTTTTTAGCTTCCGTGATGTATTGCCGATCAGCCCTGCAGGGAAAGTGCTAAAAAGAGAGTTGATCGAAGAATAGGCGCGAACACCTAGACTCGATAGCACACACATGGCCATCCACCCAAAAGGTTGGATGGCCTATTAATGTTGGAACGAGAGTTATGGATCAGATAGAACCTGCAAAAAAGCGCGTTGCGAGGGATAGCGAAAAGACACGCGCAGTCATTTTGAAAGCAGCGATCAACGAGTTTTCAAAAAATGGCTATGGCGGCGCTACCGTAGAAAAAATCGTCCAACGGGCCAAGCGCAATGAGCGTAGCTTGTACTACCACTTTGGAAATAAGGAGGGTCTGTACATTGCTTCTCTAGAGTCGTTGTATGAAAAGCAAATGTTGGCGGAACAAGCGTTGAGGCTTGAGGACGTACCGCCCGAAGAGGCGATTCGGAAGCTGGTACGTTTTACGTGGTCGTACTATAGAGAAAACCCAGAATATTTAAGCCTGCTCAATACGGAGAATTTGTACAAAGCGGCACACCTGAAGAAATCATCCGCTCGCATGCAGGGGATTTTTTCTCCGAAGATGAAATTACTCGAGCAGATTCTTGAGCGCGGTGCTCGTGAAGGAGTTTTCAAGAATAAGGTAGCGGTGGACTACGTGTTCTTGTTAATCGCCTCGCTGTGTTATTTGTATGTGTCCAACCGCTACACAATTTCCAATTATCTAGGCCGTAATCTTGAAGCGCCGGAGGCTTGCGAAGGCTGGCTTAACTATATTGAAACATTGGTGGTTGAGCACCTCTCTCGTGGTGGCTCGAGCGCTGATTGAGTCATGTCGGATTTCGTGGTGGACTGCCCCCACTGCAATAGAAAAATCCCAGCCTCACATCCGGGCAGCTATCTTGAATCGATTCGCTGAACAGGGATGTCCTCAGACGGTGGCCGTGGTGTAGCCACGTCTGGGGTTTTGGGTGGTTCAACTGAAGCTGTAGTTATCCAACAGCGCCTTCAAACATGCGCGAGGCACACTTTGAATGCTGTGCTGGACTTAAGCCCAGCTGTCAGTGGTCATTGCCCGGCCGTTTATCAAAGCAAGGCTGACTCTACTGTTAAGCGTTTTCAGCCTTGTTCGGCCAGTAACTCTTGCAGAGTTTTGACCTGCATGCGCAAGCGCTCGTTTTCGGCTTGCAGCTCGGTTACGCGCTCTTGCAGCTCTTCGACGCTGGCGGCGGGTGCTGCATCTGCCGATTCATCGACCTCGGGCTTGGCGGCCTTAGGCTTTTTCTTGGCATCGCGCACGCGCTTGGCGGCTTGTTTCAGGGCGTCAGCACCTTCAGCGGCAACGGCTTGCTGCTCAGCTTCAGGCAGTGTGGCCACCACGGCGGCGGCGTTGAGCGACAACTCACCGGCCTTCACGGCGGCGACCAATTCAGGTACGGCCTTTTCCTGAATGGTCTCAATCATTTTGACTTGACCGGCCGACAGGCGGGCGGCGCGGGCCAGTGCTTCGCGGGTGTCCAGCGCCTCATCGGGCACCTTGGCTACGCTTGCCAGCGCTTGGGCAATAGCGGGGTCTGTATCGCCTTCCCATGGCGCTTCTTCGGATGGGGGCTGGGCGGACTTGGCGGCATTTACGGCGGCGGCTGCAGCAGCACGGCGCTCGGCGATGATTTCGCGTTTGCGCAGGGCCAGCACACCTCGCTGAAAGTCAGACACCGAGCGGCGACCCAGATGCTGGTCAATCATCCACAGATGCACATCGTCCATGTTCTTGAACTGTGTGGCCTGAATGGTGTTGAAGGGCAGGCCGTGTTTTTGGCAGATGCCGTATCGGTTGTGACCGTCGATCAGCAGATCACCCCAAACCACCAGCGCATCGCGGCAGCCTTCGGCGAGGATGCTGCGCTCTAGCGATTCATGCTCGTCGGCTGTGAGTGGGTCAATATAGGCCTTGAGGCCTTCGTCAATGCGCAGATCCATGTGTATTTATCCGTGAGTGCAAGGCTTGTGGCAGGCGGCAAAATGCCGAATTCCACTATCAATAAATGAGCTGATCGTCTAAGTTCTTCATTGACTTCGAGGCATATTCGCTTGAAATATGAATTAGAACGCAGACAGGAAGCTACTGAAAAAAGAGCAACGCCCCAGCGTATGGGGCGTTGGAAAAGCAAAGCCGGTTGAGCTTACAGCAGGCGTGAAATCAGCGCACCTTCTGCCGGGCCTTCCAGCGGAATGCGCACACGGATGGGGTTACCTTGGGCGACTTCCACGGGCTTGCCTTCTAGGTCAAACATTTTTTCCAGCTTGACTTGGCGGTTACCGGTAGGGTGAATGATTTCCAGCGTATCGCCCACCGAGAAACGGTTCTTGGTCTCGATCTCGGCCATGCCATCGGCATAGCTACGCACCTCGCCCACAAAGTGGCTGCGCTGCAGCACGCTGTGGCCAGTTTCGTAATTTTGATAATCGTTGGCGGGGCGGCGCTCCATCAGACCACCGGTATAACCACGGTTGGCCAGGCCTTCCAGCTCGGTAATCAACTCGGGGTTGAAGGGACGACCGGCCACGGCGTCATCAATGGCGCGGCGGTAGGTTTGTGCGGTGCGGGCCACGTAGTACAGGCTCTTGGTACGGCCTTCGATCTTGAGCGAATCCACGCCAATCTTGGTTAGGCGCTCCACATGCTCCACGGCGCGCAGGTCTTTGGAGTTCATGATGTAGGTGCCGTGCTCATCTTCCATGATGGGCATCATCTCGCCGGGACGGCCTTTTTCTTCCAGCAGGTAGATGGCGTCGGCCTTAGGGTGGCGTTGCTGGTCACCGCAGGTGCTGGTGAACTGGTTGTCCAGATCGTTTTTGGCGTCTTCAAAATTGAAGCCGTTTTCCATGGTCTGGCCCAGCGCTTCGCCGGTGTTGGCATCTACAGCCGCATCATGCGTCTTGTAATCCCAGCGGCAGGCATTGGTGCATGTGCCTTGGTTGGGGTCGCGGCGGTTGAAGTAGCCGGACAAGAGGCAGCGGCCGGAGTAAGCAATGCACAGCGCGCCGTGCACAAAGACTTCAATCTCCATGTCAGGGCATTCTTGGCGGATCTTTTCGATTTCGTCCAAGCTCAGTTCACGCGACAAAATGATGCGCGAGACGCCCATCTTTTGCCAGAATTTCACGGTGGCGTAGTTGGTCGTGTTGGCCTGCACGGAAAGGTGAATTTCCTGCTCGGGCCACTTTTCTTTGACCATCATGATCAGGCCGGGGTCGGCCATGATCATGGCGTCGGGCTTCATCGCAATGATGGGCTCAATGTCGCGGATGTAAGTGCGCACCTTGTCATTGTGCGCAATCAAATTACTGGTCAGAAAGAACTTTTTGCCGCGTGCATGTGCTTCGGCAATGCCCTGGCCGATCTGCTCCAGGCGGAATTCATTATTGCGCGCACGCAAGCTGTAGCGCGGTTGGCCGGCGTACACGGCGTCGGCACCAAAGTCATAGGCAGCACGCATCTTGTCGAGCGAGCCGGCAGGCAGCAGCAGTTCGGGGGCTTTGAGGGTCATGATGCCTCTATTGTCCTGCATTGCGCTTTTCACGGTGGCTTGCTAAGGCTACGTGAATAGGGTGGTCGCTTTGCATTGCTCAGGCATTTGTGCCTGTCGGCGGGTTCAAAAACAAATCTTGTAGCTCTGTACCGAGATTTTGTTCACCGCTAAGAACGCCCCTTTTCTAAGGGGCGAGGTCTGTCGGAAAGCCTATTTTCGCTTTTCTACAATCGCTGAAGAAACCACCATGTCCAGCACATAGGCATAGCTCGATGCATCTGCAGGCATGTTCTGGCGCTTGAAACGGTTAATGCGCAGCACATTGCTTACACCGGCTTCGTGCTTGTAGCCATCAATTTCGCTGTAGAAATTTTCCCACTGGCCGGTATGGGTTTTGACGCCGTTTTCAGCGTACCGAATCTCGCGAACTTGCAGGCACTGGTAGTCTTTGATGACGCCGTGGCTGCAGGCTTTGCGCTGCGGGGCTACTTCCAGAAAAATGCGTTCAGGAGCGCTGCCGTACTGGGTTTGCGCAGTTGGCTTGCCGCTGAACTGAAAGCGTGTTCCGTCGATGAACTGAACGGTGAGTCGGGGTTGCTCTTGCGCGGTTTCACCAAATTGCACATTCCACTGTTTGGTCGTGGGTAGGATCCGGGCGACTTTTTGTTCCAGCATCATGAGCTGGTTGTCATTGCACGCGCGCAGTGTGCTCATTGCGCGTTGTACGTTCAGGCGCTGGCCTTCAACGCTGTAGGGTGCAGACATGACGTTGCACAAATTCTTGACCACAACGCGTTGCTCAATAAAGTCCAGCTCGATCGGTGTTTGATTGGCGCTCAGAAACCACGTTTGATCTGCAGTGCCTGCGGGCGTGAAGGCTTGTTGTAGCTTCCAGTGATAGGCCGTCAGAGATGCGGCATCGCCTGCAGGGCCATTGGGGCCAGTCTTGCTGGTGCCGCCACCGCTTGTTGTGCCGCAAGCGGCTAGCGTCATCGAGGCAACAAGGGGAAGGCACCAGTTCCAGCGAAATTTCATGAGAGTTCCTTGAAGGTGAAATAGGGGCGAGATGGCTGCTCGCTGTGTTTAAGGCATCTGAGTCATGCTGACCTTATCAGTTCCCCTGTGATGCGATGCCCTTCATTCGATGCTGCTCGCGTATTGTCAGCAAATAAACGGTGCGTGCGAAAGGGGAGCTCAAGGCGAGTCTGCAGTTGATGCGCGTGAAGGCCCTGTAAAGATAGCAATAATTCGTAGGGCTTGCACTGGCTTGCTCAGCAAGGAGTCGCCAAACTGCTACTCTTGAAAATGAGGTGCGTACAGTGCAACCTCTGTCTCGAGAAAATTTTGTGCGCTTTGGTGGAGTTGCTTTGTCTGTAAAGAATTTTTTGAATCTGGGTCTTGCTAGCCTGTTGGTGGGGCTGCTGAGTGGCTGCGCTATTACCAAAACCGCGCATGAACCGCTGGATGAGACTTTTGACTCTAGTTCTACTTTTTCTCGAGGCTTTGATGCAACCCCTGCGCAGACTTGCGAGGCGGCGCGCCGGGCTTTGCTCAGTCAGGGCTATATCGCGACAGCGAGGACGCAGGAGCTGGTCGAAGGGCGCAAAAACTTTCAGCCCAATGTGGATACGAATCTAGAAATCAACTTCCGTGTGGTCTGTGTGCCGCAGACCAGTGATGGGCAGGTGAGCTTAGGTTTTGCAACGGCGCTGCAAGATCGCTATACGCTGAAAAAAAGTGCGACCTCTGCGAGCGTGGGCGTCAGCGCTTTGGGCTCGCTGTCTTTGCCGTTTTCTTCGACCTCTGACTCGTTGGTCAAGATTGGTAGCGAGACCATTGCCAAACGTAGCTTCTATGACAGCTTTTTTGAGCTGTTAGAAAGCTATCTCAAGCAAGATAAAGAAACGCCTTGAAGAAACGCCTGTCTTAAAGTGAAATCACTCTGTAGCCATTGATGAGCTTGTGGGGTGTGTTCTCATTTAGATAGCAAAAAGCGGCTGTTGAGCCGCTTTTTTGTTGGGGTGACTTTGATTTAAAGAAACAAAGCCGGATCGACCATGGCGCGATTAAGCATCACGCCCCAATGCAAGTGGGGGCCTGTGACGCGACCTGTGGCGCCGACCTTGCAAAAGACGTCGCCTGTTTTCAGCATGTCTCCTACTTTGCAGCCCATTTGGCTGAGGTGGCAGTACATGCTGAGCAGGCCGCCGCCATGGTCTAGCCAGACGGTTCCGCCGTTGAAAAAATAGTCGCCTACATCAATGACTTTCCCGGGCAACGGCGCCCTGATGGGTGTACCTGTTGCTGCGGCAATGTCCATGCCGCTGTGCGGATTGCGCGGCTGGCCGTTGAAGATGCGGCGCAGTCCAAAGCTGCTGGAGCGTCGGCCGGGCACAGGCACCTGCATTTGCAGGTTGGTTGCGATAGGGAACGGTTGACTCAGGCTAGCCATCACGGTCTTAAGGTGAGCCGCCTCACGTTCATAGCGGGCGTTGTCTTCGGGGGATAGGTCTACGGTCTTAGGAGAGACCGTGAGGCGTTGCTCCACATACTTTTTGTTTTGCACCGTCAGTTGCTTGTTGCGCAGCTGACCATCCATTTCGACAGGCAGGGTGTACTCGCCCGGAGTCGTCGATAAGGGGATGCCGATCAGCGCCGTCCATTCAATCATGTCTCCAAGTACCAATGCAGGCGCATCGTTATAGCTCAATTGGGGGCGAGTCGCTGCAGGGCCGAGCGAGAGGCGGGCAATCCCACCGGGCACGCGGCTGTCCTGGGGTCTGATGGAACTGACGCCTTGTGCGGCATTGACTGCCCAGGCAGGGGCGCTGGCCATGCCTGCCGTCAAGCTCATCCATTGCAGAAGGCGGCGACGTTCAAGAGCGGTACTGATGTTCATTTTTGATCTTAAAAGGGCTCAGGCCCATATATACCAAAGACTATCTGATATAGAAACGATAGCGCTAGGTCAATGCGCAAGCGTGAGTCGTGTAAAGAGCAACTCTAAAGACTGAGCAGAGAAGTTGCTCTTGAATCCATGGTGATGGAAGCAAAAGCTACGCCCGCTTGAAGGGCGGGCGTAGCGGGGCGAAATGACTCAGCTGTTTAGCGCATGATGAGAAAGACGATGATCGCAACCACCGCCACAACGGCGAGCAAAGTAATCATGCTTATGCCTTGGTTGATGTCTTGAGTTTTGCCATTTACTCTATGGCCTCGGTCATCAGCATGGCGGTGCCTTCTGGGCTCAGCGGTTTGCCGTTGGCCTGAATTTCACCGTTGGCAAAAACAATGTCGGTGCGAATCTTGCCGTCCTTGTCTTCAAAGATGCCTTCTTTCGTCAGCAACTCTAGGCTGCCCTGAGTTTGGAATTTGGCAGCGGAGTCAATTTCTTCTGACTTGTAATCGTTTTCATCATCCAGATGAGCGATCAGGCTGGCGCGCTTGCGCGATTGCATCAGGCTTTCCATCAGGGGCTTTGGCATATCGGCCTTGACGCTCACCTTCAGGTCCTTGAGCAGATTGCCCATTTTTTTTCCGTCACCGACATACTGAACGGCTGCCGAAAACTCGCTCACCCCTTCAGGAGTGCGCATAGATAAGCGCTTGATTTCAACGGATGGCTTGCGTGCCAGCGCCTGTATCAGGTTTTTGAGCATGGCATCGCGCAAGTCGCCGTTGGACATTTCGTCCTCGTCGCTACCCGCTTGCTCGCCTTGCGCTGCCTCGGAGCGCTGCGATTTCATGCGCTTGCTCAAATCCATTACGTGGTTAATCCAGCCGGTATCTACATTGTTGATGGCTAAATCCAGCAAGATGTCGTCGGCTTGCTTGTCTTCGAGCTTGGCACTTTTAACACCTGTCTTGAGCGTCATTTCCACCACGTCACCCAAAAGTCGGGTGTCCGAATCCATGCTGATGCCTTCAACCTGGCTGGCTGAGGTTTTGCCATCTTCGGTCTTGCTGGCGGTAAATTTGGCAATGTTCAAAACAAACGGGCCGGTCCAGAACTTCTGGCCTTCGGGTTGCTTGTTGTCAAAGCGTATGTCGGCCTTGCCCATGGCAACGCTACCTTCAGCATCTTTGAACTCCAGCCCTTCAAAACTACCCGTGCCCTTGGCGCCCTTCAGATCGGCAGGCATGTCCCATGCGATCTTCATGCCGCCCCAGTTCATGTCGCTCTCGTTGACTCGGGTGACTACAGCGGGTGAAGTCATCACGTTAGAGCTGCTGCGGCCCCAGCCAACCTTGGTGGCAATCTCCAGTGGCGAGCGGCCATTGAGCGCGGTCTTGATCGCGGGCTCAGCATCATCGGGCAGGTTAAAGCGGGTATGAATTTCGGCTGCATGGCCTAAAGGCAAGGGGCCGTGGTTGATTTTGTGCTCGGCCGTGAACTGGGTGGGTTCGTCACTGTCATCCAGCGTCCAGACCGTCTTGGCGGTGGAGGAGAAAGCTCCGCGTTCATAGCTGGTGATCTGAATTTTGATGCCGTAATCGTTGCCCTTGGCAATGCCTTCGGTAAAGCTTTGCTGCAGCTTGCCGCCCATGTAATAGCTAGTGCCCAGAGCGCCTGCTGTGACCACGGCCACTGCTGCTGCAATAGCTATGCCTGCTTTCTTGTTCATTGTTTTCCTTGGATACTTTTTCGAAATAAAAAACTATCAATAAATTAATTCGATAGTCTGACTGCTCGATTCTAAGAAGAAAAGAGCGAACGCACGAGTTTCACAAAGTTTGGTTTGATTGTTTTTCAATGAGTGTATTCAACGTAAGGGCAATAAAAAAGGCTGTCAAAAATCTTTGACAGCCTTAATCAACGCTTAGATGGGATAAATTTTATTTACCCCAGCTGTCCTTGAGCCCTGTGATCTTGTTGAACACGGGCTTGTCGGTGCTGTGGTCCTTGCGGTCCGCCACAAAGTAACCAAAGCGCTCGAACTGGAACTTGTCGTCCGGCTTCGCAGCCTTCAGCGATGGCTCCACATAGGCCGTGACCACCTTCAGGCTGCCGGGGTTCAGCAGCGTGAGGAAGTCCTTGCCGCCTGCATCAGGCTGGGCGTCGGTGAACAGGCGGTCGTACAGGCGCACTTCAGCTTGCAGGCCGTCGCTCACGCCTACCCAGGTGATGGCGGCCTTGACCTTGACGGTGTCGGCACCGGGTGTACCGCTCTTGGTGTCGGGCACCACGGTGGCCAGCACCTTGGTGATGTGGCCGTCGGCATCTTTTTCGCAGCCGGTGCACTCGATCACATAGCCGCCCTTCAGGCGTACCTTGTTGCCGGGGAACAGGCGCTTGTAGCCTTTGGGTGGCTCTTCGACAAAGTCTTCGCGCTCAATCCATACCTCACGGCCAATGCTGAAGTGGCGTTCGGCCACAGGCTCGCCGTCCACAGGGTGGGGCAGGGCAGGCAGGTTGCAAGGCTCCAGATAATCGGCGCTGCCAAACACTTCAGCCCAGTTAGTGAGTTCGAGCTTGACCGGGTCCAGCACCACCATGGCGCGGTGAGCTTGGTTTTCCAGATCTTCGCGCAAGCAGCCGTCCAGCGTGCCGTAGTCGATCCAGGCGTAATCCTTGGTCACGCCAATGCGGTCGCAGAAGTTGCGGATGGAGGCGGGCGTGTAGCCGCGGCGGCGCAGGCCGACCACGGTGGGCATACGGGGATCGTCCCAGCCGGTGACAAGGTTGTTGTCCACCAGATGCTTGAGCTTGCGCTTGCTGGTGATGACGTAAGTCAGGTTCAGGCGAGAGAACTCGTACTGGCGAGGCTGTGGCGAGTCAATCAAGCCGCCTTCGCGCAGGTGGTCGAGCAACCAGTTGTAGAACGGGCGCTGATCCTCAAACTCCAGCGTGCAGATGGAGTGGGTGATGTGCTCCAGCGCATCCTCAATGGGGTGCGCAAAGGTGTACATGGGGTAGATGCACCATTGGTTGCCAGTGTTGTGGTGCTCTGCATGGCGCACGCGGTAAATGGCGGGGTCACGCAGGTTGATATTGGGCGCAGCCATGTCAATCTTGGCGCGCAGCACGGCGGAGCCATCAGCCAGCTTGCCATCTTTCATGTCGGCAAAGCGCTGCAGGTTTTCTGCCACGCTACGGTCGCGGAAGGGGCTGTTCACGCCGGCGCGGGTGAAATCGCCGCGGTTGGCCTTCATATCGTCGGCGGACTGCTCGTCCACGTAAGCCACGCCTTGCTCGATCAGGTGGACCGCGCAGCGGTGCATGAAGTCGAAATAGTTGCTGGCAAAGTACAGGTTGTCGCTGCCGTTGGCATCTTTCCAGTCAAAGCCCAGCCATTTGACAGAATCAATGATGCTGTCAACGTATTCCTGCTCTTCTTTTTCAGGGTTGGTATCGTCAAAGCGCAGGTGGCAGACACCATCAAAGTCGCGCGCCAGACCAAAGTTCAGGCAGATGGACTTGGCGTGACCAATGTGCAGGTAGCCATTGGGCTCTGGCGGAAAGCGCGTGCGGATCTTGGCCTGATCGACCTGACCGCTTTGGTGGTGCTGGGCATCACCGGGCGTACCGCCCCAATGGCGGGTGGCATAGGTGCCCTTGTCCAGATCGGATTCAATGATCTGGCGCAGGAAGTTGGTGGGCTTGACCGCCTCAGGGGCGGCATTGTTGGATTTGGAGGCGTCAGCAGAGCTCATTGCAGCATTTTAGGCTGCTGACATGACCTCGTGTTGGCCTGCGGACACTGATGCTGCGCAGTTGTGCATTTAGTCACAATATCTTGATGGAACCTGCCAACCAAATTGGAGTCGTAAGCGTTATATCTACAGGGCTGAAGTCTCAGCTTAGAACTGCAAGTTCTGCCCTCGATGACTCATAAACAGAGGAGAGATTTTGATGTTTAAAAACACTTCCAAGCGAGTTGCCAAGTGGCTGGCGGCAGGTTCTATGGCGATTGCAGGCTTGATGGCGGTGGGCGCCGCTCAAGCGCATGGCGGCGTTAGCTGGTCAGTGGGTGTTGGCGTGCCCGGCGTTGCTGTGGGCGTAGGTGCCCCGGTTTATATGCCGCCACGCCCCGTGTATTACGCACCGCCTCCTGCGGTGTACTACGCACCTCCTCCTGCGTATTACGCGCCACCTCGCCCTATGTACCGCCCTGCGCCTGTTTATTACCAAGGTGGCCCGCGCTGGAGTGGGCATGGGTATCGCGATCATCGTCCTCATGGCCATCGCCATCACGGTCACCGCGGTCACGGTCATGGCCATCGTCGTTAATGGTTGAGGTAACTTGATCTCTCGCGGCTGCTTAGGCAGCCGTTTTTATGTCTGCAGCGAAGGTGAGGCGCTCGCATAATCGCAGGCAGTCATAAAACAAGGAGAGAGCTTTCGTGAAAACCGTTTACGTCCTCAATGGCCCCAATCTCAATTTGCTAGGTATGCGCGAGCCCGCTATCTACGGCTCGTCCACGCTCGCTGATGTGCAAATGCTTTGCGAAGCTGCTTGCCAGCGTCACGCTTTGGCTCTGGAGTTTCGTCAAAGCAATCACGAAGGCGAGTTGGTGGATTGGGTGCATGAGGCCGGACGTTTGCAGGCCAAGGGCGAGCTGGCCGCGGTCATCATGAATGCCGGTGCTTACACCCACACCAGCGTGGCGATTTTGGATGCTATCAAGGGTACGGGCGTGCCGCTGGTGGAGCTGCATATCAGCAATGTGCATGCGCGTGAGAGCTTTCGCCATCACTCCTATCTGTCTGCCGCCGCTCGCGCCGTGATATGCGGCTTTGGCGTGGCCGGCTATGGCTTGGCCATTGATGCGGTGGCGCAGTGGTGAGTGAGAAAGTGATGCAAGAGGTTGCTGAATCAGTGGGTGAGAGCACTTACTCTTTAGACCAGAACTCGCAAGAGCTGGGGCTGGCTTTGTCTGCCTTGATGGCCCAGTTGCAAGATCGTGCTCGGCGGGTGTTTACGCCCATTAGCGCAGATGAAGGCAGCGGCCAGATGGTTTGGCATGGCTGGCAACCCCCAGATGGTGTGACCCGGCGTGAACGGCCTTTGGTAATGCTGCATGGCGGTAGCGGCAGCTGGACCCATTGGCTGCGCGTGATTGAGCCTTTGACTGCTGCGGGCTATAGCCTGTGGCTGCCTGATTTACCCGGTTTTGGCGGCTCTGATCGTGTGCCCGGCGGCACAGATGCGGACACTATGCTGCAGCCACTGGCCTATGGCATTGAGCAAATCCTGGGCGGCGCAAGCAGTGAGCCTGTCTGCGATTTGGTGGGCTTTTCTTTTGGCGGCATGACGGCCGGCATGTTGGCTGCCGCCCACCCTGAGCTTGCACAGCGCTTGCTGCTGGTGGGTGCGCCGGGTATGGGCATGACCGAGGGACGCACTGTGCGCCTTAAAGGCTGGCGTCATCTGCCAGGGCTTGAGGCGCAGATGCAGGCGCATCACCACAATATTGCGCAATTGATGCTGCATGACGCGGCGCTGATTGATGATGAAACCCTGACGCTGCATGCGCTTAACGTAGCGCGCGACCGTCTAGGGCGCAGGCGCTTGTCGCGCACCAATGTGCTGGCGCAGGCGCTGAGCCGTTTAAACATTCCTGTCGCTGCTATTTATGGGCGGTATGACCCGCTGTATGTCGGCCACCTGCCAGCGTTGCATGAATTGATGCAGCGCCAATGCGCGAAGCCGCTGCATTGGCAGGTCATGGAGGACGCTGGGCACTGGGCGCAGCATGAAAACCCTGCGCAGTTTTGCGCTGCCCTGCAGCGAGCCTTACCGTGACGACCTCTTCCACCTTTGTGCTGACCGAGGCCGATGTGCAGTGGACGGCGATTCGCTCCCAAGGCCCGGGCGGCCAAAACGTCAACAAGGTGGCCAGCGCCGTGCACCTGCGCTTTGACATTCGCGCCTCGCGCCTGCCTGAAGATGTGCAGCAGCGCCTGCTGGCGCTGGGTGATTCGCGCATCACCACCGAAGGCGTCTTGGTCATCAAGGCGCAAAAGTACCGCACGCAAGAGCACAACCTGTGGGATGGCTTGGAGCGCCTGAACGCACTGGTGGCAACGGTGGCCAAGCCGCCACGCCCGCGCAAGGCCACCAAGCCGACTTGGGGCTCGCAGCAAAGACGGCTGCAGGGTAAGAACTTGCGCTCTGGCGTCAAGGCACTGCGTGGGAAGGTTCAGGATTGAGGTATTTTATGGCTCTAGTCCTTGATTTGTAAGGACTGGTTGCTATCAAAATAGATTTTCTAATCCGCCGTAGCGATGACTTCTGTAGCGCATGGGCTTGCGGGTCTGCGCTATATTTTTTTGATAGCTGCAGCCGCAGAATACAAAAGCACTACAGGCGGATTTCACTTTGTTAATTGGCCTCTTCGGAGGATTTTTCATGAATACACTGCCTTTGACCTATCTGGAACGTCCCGCTCAAGCTGCTCAAGGACAGCCGGTGTGGCTGTTGGTGCTCATGCATGGCGTAGGCAGCAATGAGCAGGACTTGTTCGGTCTGGCCCCCTATGTGCCGCCTCAGTTTCACGTCATCAGCCTGCGTGCGCCTTTTGCCATGGGCATGGGCGCTTATGCGTGGTTTCAGTTCACGGTCGATGCTGATGGCACGCGCCACATCAACGTGCCGCAAGAGCAGCAGGCGCGCACGCTGGTGCAGCAAACGGTAGAGCAGGCTGCGGCACAGCTCAATATTCCGCCCGAGCGCGTAGTGGTGGGAGGCTTTAGCCAAGGCGGCATCATGAGCCTGAGCCAGCTGCTGACCCAGCCGCAAACGCTGCGCGCCGCACTCATCTGGCACAGCCGCTTGCTGCCTGAAATTGCAGCGCAACACGCACCGGCAGCTGCGTTTGCGGGCAAGTCAGCTTGGGTGAGTCACGGCACTTATGACAATGTGATTCCGCTGACCAGCGCTCACGCTATTCGCGACAAGCTGGGCGCATTGCCTTTGCAACTGAACTATCACGAGTACCCCGGTGCGCATGAAATTCGCCCCGAGGAACTCAAGGCCAGCATGCAGTGGCTGCAGGATTTATCGCAGCTTGTGCAGGACTACGACGCTGATCAATGACCGACTGTTTTTGAGAACAGATTGATCACCAGCACGCCGCCCACAATCATGGCCATGCCGGCTAGAGCGGGGGCGTCGAGCTTCTGGCCTTGCCAGAAATAAGCCACGGCGGAGACCAGCACAATGCCCACGCCTGACCAAATGGCATAGGCAATCCCCGTGGGCACCACGCGCAGAGTGAGCGCCAGCAGGTAAAACGAGATGCCGTAGCCGACCAGTGCCACAGCTGTGGGCAGCAGCTTGGTAAAGCCATCAGACTTGGCCAAAAACGAGGTGGCAATCACCTCGCAGACGATGGCCAGGCCCAGATACAGGTAGTTTTGCATGGCAGGCACGTTGCCTTAAATGGCGGGGTAGCTGCCTGTGCCTTCTGGCCAAGCTGTCAGCAAATCAAAGCCGGTGTCAGTCACCACCACCATGTGCTCCCATTGGGCAGACAGCGATTTGTCATTGGTGATAACGGTCCAGCCGTCTGCCAGCTCGCGCGTCGCGGCCTTGCCAGCGTTAAGCATGGGCTCAATCGTGAAGATCATGCCGGGTTCAAGCACCAAGCCTTGGCCGGGCGTGCCAAAGTGCAGCACCTGCGGTTCGTCGTGGTAGACCTTGCCGATGCCGTGACCGCAGTACTCGCGCACGATGGAAAAGCGTTCGCGCTGTGCCACGGTTTGAATGGCGTGGCCGACATCACCGAGCGTAGCGCCGGGCTTGACGGCGTGAATGCCTGCGACCAGCGCTTCATAAGTGGTGTTGACCAAACGCTTGGCCAAGTTGCTGGGCTGGCCTACGTAGTACATGCGGCTGGTGTCGCCAATCCAGCCTTCAGGCGTGGTTACGGCCACATCCACGTTGACAATGTCGCCTTCCTTGAGGATTTGCTTGGCGTCCGGGATGCCGTGGCAAATCACATGGTTGACGGAGGTGCACACGGTCTTGGGAAAGCCGTGGTAACCGATATTGGTGGGGGTGCACTTGAGCTCATCGACGATGTAGTCGTGGCAGATTTTGTCCAAATCATCGGTGCTGACACCGGGCTGCACATGGGGCGTGAGCATGGCCAGCACCTGCGCGGCTAGGCCACCGGCCTTGCGCGAGAGAAAAATATCCGATGCATCGTGAATGGGCACCATTTTTTGTTTGCCGCGCTTCATTGCATATCTCCTGCCAGCGGCTGCAGTTGCAGCGTGCGTTTAGCTTGCTGCATCAGTAGGGCGCAAATACCTTCGTAATTGAGCTGAGGGTGATGCTCGGCCAGCTGGCCTACGCGCAGCCAGTGTTCGGCTTGGGCATTGATGGAGCGGCCAAGAGCCGCGCTGGAGACACGAATCTGGTCGTGCAATTGGTCTGAAATTTTAACGATTCCCATGGGCACGCATCATACTGCGAGTATACGTTTCGTATATTGGCCAGCGCAAATTGCATGCTTGCCCGGGCGGATTTTCCAGCGGTGGCTTGATTACAGCAAGCCTTCGATCGGCAGCCAGCTCAGCACCCGTACCATGGCGCGCTTGAACCAGCTGGTGCCGGGGTCGTGGCTGAAGGTTTGCGGCTGACCTGCTTCACTGGTCCATTGCAACTTACCACTGGCATTCAGCTGCACCTTGTAGGCCATCATGGGCAGGTACTGATCGAGTGTCTGGCTGACCTCTTGCGCCAGCTTTGGGTGCAGTATGACCAGCCCCTGCTCGGTATTGAGCAATGCCGAGCGTGGGTCGAAGTTGAAGGAGCCGACAAACAGTCGCTGTCCATCAATGGCAAAGGTTTTTGCGTGCAGGCTGGCACCTGAGCTGCCCGTCGCTCCACCTTTGCTGCCGCTGAAGGCGGCGGGCGACGGCGGTTCTCCATAGATTTTGGGTGCATTGTGCGGCTGCAGATTGATCTGGCGGCGCATTTCGTACAGCTCGACCCCAAGCTTGAGCAGTGGCTCGCGGTATTGCTCATAGCCAGCGTGCACGGCGGCTACGTCGGTGGCTTCAAGGCTGTTAGTCAGAATGCGTACCTTGATCCCTTGTGCGCGCATCTTGGCAAAAGCGTTAATGCCCGCCTGCGTGGGCACAAAGTACGGCGAGATCAGGTCCAACGACTGGGCTGCTATACCAATAGCAGGTTGCAGCTGGGCCAGCATCAAGTCTTCTTTGCCTGCCTGACTCAAGACCTTGGTGGGGTCGTCGCTGACCAGTGTGGTGGCAGCCCATTGCAGAGGCAGATTGCCTGCGAGCAAGTCCTGACTAAAGCGGCTTTGCTGCACGGCCTGAATATAGGCTTGGGATTCAGACCGCAGGGTGTCGGTCTGCAGGCCGCTGTAGACCTGCTGCACAGCTTGCTCTGGCATAGGCGGCAGCAGGCTGGCGCTGGGGTAGGCGGACTGGCTGCTCCAGTAGCGATCAAAGTCGTGGCCAATATAGGGCACCACGGTGCCGACGGCGACCACATCGAGATCGGCAAACAGCACGCCATCCGTGGCGGCAAAGTATTCATCGCCAATATTGCGGCCCCCGACGATGGAGGCTTGGTTATCCGCCGTAAAGCCTTTGTTGTGCATGCGCCGCTGGGTGCGCGAGAAGTCTGTGACATAGCCCAGCGCTTTGGGCGTGCGCACGACAAAGGGGTTGAACAGGCGCACTTCAATGTTCGGGTGTTGGTCGAGGGCAGCCAGCGTGGCATCCATGCCGGCGGTGCCTCCGTCGTCTAGCAGCAGGCGCACGCGCACGCCGCGGTTGGCGGCCTTCAGGAGCTCATTGAGCAGCAGGTGACCCGTGGTGTCGTTGCGCCAGATGTAGTACTGCACATCCAGCGTGCGCTCGGCGGCGCGGGCCAGCAGCGCACGCGCGGCAAAGGCGTCATGGGCGTCGCTCAATGGGTGAATGCCGCTTAGATTGGGGTGCGCTTGCTGCAGTGGTGCCAGTGCCTGACCCAGCCGGGTCTGTTGAGACTCCTGGGCACTGATGGCATGAGTGTCGGTGCGCGGCGGCATGGGTGGCAGACCGCAGCCGGATAGGATGCTGGCCAGAAGAACGGCAGAGGCGGCAGTCCGCCACAGAGGGAACGCGCGACGTACAGCCCATGTGTATTGCATGGGCGCAAGTATGCCGCAGTGCTGGGCTTTGGCCTTGCCGCAGGCGCAGTGCTTTGGCGAGTCGATGGCGCTTTTATCCGTGGATCTTCACAGGTCCAGGTTTGCGGTCTTCCACCGCAAATCGGGCCAGCGAATAGACACTGCTGCTGGCTTGTAGCGGGTTGGTGACTGCGCGCAATTCTGTGCTCATGGTCTGGGGCGTGATTTCCACCAGGCTGTAGCCGCGCTCCTCGCAGCGGGCGTACAGCACTTGCGGGTTGCTGGCGATGATGGCATCGACCTTGGCTTGTGTGGTGCCGCTGTGCGAGCTGATGGAGGTTCCGCAAAACTCGCTGGCGATCACGGGGTTGGCTTTATCGGGTGCTTGATCGGCTTGTCTGCCAATGGCGCAGACATAGTTCTGGTGGATATCTCCGCCCAGCACAACGCTGTTTCGGGGCTGGCTCTGACGTATCTGGTTGACCAGACGCTGGCGCGCTTCGGGGTAGCCATCCCAGCTGTCGGTGGATGGTTTGCCGTTGGGATGCTTGCGGGCAGAAAACAGCGTGGTCTGCACCAGCAGGCTCCATCGGGTGGCCTCGGTATTGTTTTGGCTGTCGGCCTTCAGTTGCTGGTCCAGCCAGCGTTCCTGATCCCAGCCCAGAAAGCTGCGCGCCGGGTCGTGCAGGGCGGTGCAGGCTTGCGGGTCCACAGTGCCGGTGCTGGCTTTGCCTTCGGGTCGACAGGCTTGCAGGTCGCGGTACTGGCGGCCATCCAGCATGTGCATGCGCGCCAGCCGGCCCCAGTTCAGGGTCCGGTACAGAGCCAGTTGTTGGTTACGCTGCAACGCACTGGGGCGCAGCGGCATGTTTTCGTAAAACGCCTGCCATGCGGCCATGCGCCTGGCTAAAAAGAGAGCAGACTCCCCACGTCCATACTGGGCTACATAGTCATTTTCCACTTCATGGTCGTCCCAGATGACGGACCAGTTGCATACCGCATGGGCGGCTTGCAGGTGGGCATCGCTTTTGTGCAGCGCATAGCGGTTGCGGTAGTCCTGCAGCGTGCGGGCGGTGGGCAGTGGCTGGGGGCGGGCCAGGCCTTCGGTTTTTTCAGGCTGGGCGTATTCATAGATGTAGTCGCCCAGAAACAGCACCATGTCTGGCGCAGCCTGTGCGGCATCGGCCCAGGCGGTGTAGAAACCATGTTCCCAGCGCTGGCAGGAGGCCACGGCCAATCGCAGCTTTCGCACATCGGCATGGGGCAGCGGAGCGGTGCGGCAGCGGCCCGTGGTGCTGACTGCGCTGCCCAGCATGAAGCGGTAGAAGTACCAGCGGTCTGGCGCAAGCCCTTTGACCTCTAAGCGAACGCTGTGCCCCCATTCGGGCTGGGCCAGTGTGTCCCCGCTGGCAACGATCTGGCGAAAGTTGTCGTCATGGGCCACTTCCCAGCGTAGCTTGAACGCGGGCTGTGCGGTGTTTGCTTCATCGGGGCTGCTGGGCGGCACGGCGACACGGGTCCAGATCAGGATATTGTCGCTCTGGACATCTCCGCTGGCCACGCCCAGCCCGAAGGGGTTGAAGCCCGGCTCGTTGCTGGAACGCGCCCAGGCGGGCAGGCTGCCTGCAGCGGTAGCGAAGGAGGACGCAATCAGAAATCGGCGCCGCTGCAGCGTGGGCAGTTGGTTCAGCAAGGACATGGGGTGGCCGTGAAAATGTCAGCCAGAGTATGCCGTCTGCGGCTGACTTTTGGCACGCGAGATCCCCGCTTTACACGTTGACCATGACCAGCTTGCCTTGCACCTGGCGCGAGCCCATGCGTGCATAGGCGGCAAACAGCTCGCTCATGGGCATGGTGCGGTCAATCACCGGCTTGATCTTGCCTTGGGCATACCACTGGGCCAGCTCCTGCATCATGGCAGCGTTGTTCTTCGGCTCGCGCTTGGCAAAGTCGCCCCAGAAGACGCCGACCAGCGATGCACCCTTGAGCAGCGCTAGATTGAGCGGCAGCGAAGGAATAGGGCCCGAGGCAAAACCGACGATGAGATAGCGCCCCCGCCAGGCAATGGAGCGAAACGCGGGCTCGGCAAAGTCACCACCTACGGGGTCGTAAATGATGTCGGGGCCTTTGCCGTCGGTAGCGGCCTTGATGGCTTCGCGCAGATCGCCCTGGCTGTAATTGATTGTCGCGTCGGCCCCCTGAGCCTTGCACAGCGCGCATTTTTCGTCGGTGGATGCTGCGGCAATTACGCGGGCACCGGCGGCTTTGGCAATCTGGATGGCGGCAGTGCCCACACCGCCCGCTGCGCCCAGCACCAGTACGGTCTCATCTGCCTTGAGTTGAGCGCGATCTATCAGCGCATGGTGGCTGGTGGCATAGGTCATGATGAATGCGGCGGCGTCTACAAAGGGAAATTCGGCGGGAATCGGCATGCATAAAGCAGCAGGCGCTAGCGTATGTGTAGCGAAACCGCCGGTGCCAGACAGGCAGGCCACATGTTGACCCACCTTCAGGTGCTTGACGCCGTCGCCCACGGCCTGCACCACGCCCGCGTACTCTGACCCGGGCACAAAGGGCAGCGGGGGCTTGATCTGGTATTTGTTCTGCACAATCAGCAGGTCCGGAAAATTCAGGCTGGCCGCCTTGACTTCCAGCAGCACCTGACCGGGGCCGGGCTGGGGTGTTGGCTGCTCGGTCCACTGCAAAGTCTCAACGCCGGTGGGGGTGGTGCAAAGCCAAGCGTGCATGGGAATGTCTCCTGATCTTTAGAGTCGGTCTTCTGGGGGTAAAAGGCGCTCTGATGATAGAAGTGTGGTGCGGATGCAGCGTGTCTCTGCCGTGACCTTGGAGCGCCCTACAATCCGTGCCATCCATGAAGATTCTTATTTGCAATGACGACGGCTTTCAGGCCCCCGGTATCGTGGCTTTGCACGATGCCCTGCGCACCGTGGCAGACGTTGAAGTGGTGGCGCCTGAGCACAACAACAGCGCCAAGTCCAACGCCCTGACGCTGAACGCGCCGCTTTATGTACACAAGGCCTATAACGGCTTTCGCTATGTGAATGGCACGCCTGCCGATTGCGTGCATATCGCGCTGACGGGCTTGTTGGGCTACCGACCTGACTTGGTGGTCTCCGGCATCAACAACGGCGCCAATATGGGGGACGACACCATTTACTCAGGCACTGTGGGCGCGGCCATGGAAGGTTTTTTGTTCGGCATTCCCTCCATCGCCTTCTCGCAGGTTGATAAGGGGTGGGGGGAAATTGAAGCCGCTGCCGCCAAGGCCCGCCAGATGGTGCTGGACATGCAGTCGCAGCAGCTCATAGGCACGTCACCTTGGCTGCTGAACGTGAACATTCCCAATATGCCGCTGGATGCGATCAAGAGCGTCAAATTGTGCAGATTAGGCCGTCGCCACTCGGCAGAGCAAGCTATTGTTCAGCAAAGCCCGCGTGGCGAGACCATGTACTGGATTGGCAGTGCAGGCGCTGCCAAGGATGATTCAGAAGGCACGGACTTTCACGCCACGGCTCATGGCCATGTGGCGATGACGCCGCTGAAAGTGGATTTAACGGATCACGATAGTTTGGGTTATTGGGCGCAGACGGCTAGCAAACTGACAGGTGCGGCTTCGTGACTGAACGCCGTTCGCCCCAAGTTCCGGGCTGGATTGCCCGCTCCGTGCAGACCTCGGTGCAAACAGGCTCTAGCGCTGCGCGCTCGCCTGCTCCTAAGTCTATCTACCCCTTGGGTGTATCAGCCTCGCCAGTGGGTGTGGGGCTTGACTCATCAGCGGTGCGTGCGCGAATGGTCCAGCGCATCGCTGCTGCAGGCGTTAGCAACCCTGCGGTGTTGCACGCCATGGCCACCGTGGAGCGCCACCGGTTTGTGGATAGTGCCTTGGTCAATCAGGCCTATGAAGACACCAGCTTGCCGATTGGTCTGGCTCAGACCATCTCCAAGCCCAGTGTTGTGGCGCGGATGATTGAGCTATTGTTGGACTCTGATGCCGCCAGAAGTGGGCAGGGCCGGGTGCTGGAAGTTGGCACAGGCTGTGGCTATCAGGCCGCTGTGCTGGCTATGGTGACCAAAGAGGTTTATTCGATAGAGCGTTTGCGCGGCCTGCACGAGAAAGCGCGCAGTAATTTGCGCCCCATGCGTTTATCGAATGTTCACTTGATTTTGGGTGATGGAATGGTGGGTTTTGCCAGCGGGGCGCCTTATGCCGGCATTATCTGTGCGGCTGGCGGAGAAGCTGTGCCACAAGCTTGGTGTGAACAATTGGCTGTAGGCGGGCGCCTTGTTGCCCCCGTCGTCGTAGGCTCGGGTAAGCAAGCGCTGCTGGTGATTGACAAGAGTTCACACGGGTTTACACAAACAGTTCTGGAAGCAGTTAACTTTGTCCCTCTAAAATCGGGGATAGCCTAAAAGGGAATAGCTTATGTTGGTATCGCGAAGTCTTGGTGCATTGGGATCGGCAGTGCTGGCAGGTGTCATCCTCGCCGGTTGCTCTACTCAGGCAAACAGGGCTCCTGTGGAAGATCGCGGACAGTCGTCTTCCGCCTCTTCGACTGTGGACGTCAAATCTCTGCCCGGTGCAGAAAATGCGGGCAAGCCTGGTTACTACACCATCAAGCCCGGTGACACGCTGATTCGCGTGGGCTTGGAGCATGGTCAGAGCTGGAAAGACATTGCCCGCTGGAGCAATCTGGACAACCCCAATGCAATCGAAGTCGGTCAAGTCGTGCGCGTAGTGCCGCCTGGGCGCGATGCGTCAGTGGCATCAACCTCGACTGGCTCGGGTCGCACCGTGGCTCCTGTGGTGGTTGGTGGTGGCGCTGCAACGACACCAACAGCACCAGCCGCAACAGCAACGCCTGTGCCCTCGGCGCCCCCAAGCAGCGCACCAGCAGCCTCGGGTGCTGATGCTGTCAACTTCATCTGGCCTGCCAGTGGTTCGCTGATTGCTGGCTTTGATGAGCAGCGCAACAAGGGTTATGACATCAGCGGTAAAGCGGGTGACCCTGTGATCGCTGCTGCTGACGGCCGTGTGGTGTATGCCGGCGCTGGCTTGCGTGGTTACGGCAACCTGATCATCTTGAAGCACAACAACACCTATCTGACGGCCTATGCCCACAACCAGTCTTTGCTGGTTAAGGAAGATCAGTCCGTGAAGAAGGGTCAGAAAATTGCCGAAATGGGCAGCACCGATGCGGATCGCGTCAAGCTGCACTTTGAAGTGCGTCGCCAGGGCAAACCTGTCGATCCTTCGCGTTACCTGCCCTCTCGTTAAGCGATGGCATCGCAACGCAAACAAACTGCGCAAGCTGCAACTATCGAACAAGCCCCTGCCCCGCAGGGGCTTGTTCCTTCTGATGCCCCAGAGCAAAGCTGGGACGAAGCCGCCGAAGACCTGATCTCCGGTGCAGAAGTTGAGCACCGAGAGTTGACTGCCACCACCGAGCACCATGGCCAGCGTGCCGATAAGGTACTGGCGCTGGGCGTGTCTGAGTTTTCGCGCAGCTATCTGCAGCAACTGCTGGCCGATGGCGCAGTCACGCTTAACGGCAAGGTTTTGAGCAAGCCCTCGGCCAAAGTCAGCTTTGGCGATCAGCTGCGTGTGGAAATGCGGCCCACCCAGCAGAGCATGGCTTTCCAGCCTGAAGCAATGGATTTGCAGGTGGTCTATGAAGACGACGATCTGCTGGTCATCAACAAGCCTGCCGGTTTGGTCGTACACCCGGCGCCTGGCAACTGGACGGGGACGCTTCTTAATGGCTTGCTGGCCCGCGATGAAAAAGCGCGCCATGTGCCGCGTGCGGGCATTGTTCATCGGCTCGATAAAGACACCAGTGGCCTGATGGTGGTGGCGCGCAACCGCAGCACCATGGATGCGCTCATCAAAATGATTGCAGCCCGTGATGTGAGCCGCCAGTATTTGGCGATTGCACACAAAGATTGGGGCAGTCGCAAGCACCGCGAAGTGAGTGCGCCTATTGGTCGTGATCCGCGTAACCGCTTGCGTATGGCCGTGGTCGATATGAGCTTGCACGCCGGCAAGCTGGCCCGTACGGACTTTGACTTGATCGATGGTGATGCGCTGCATTGTTTGGTGCGTTGCACCTTGCACACGGGGCGCACACACCAGATTCGGGTGCATATGGCGTCGCTGGGTCACTCCTTGGTCGCGGATACGCTGTATGGCGGCCACCCCGAAGGAGGGTTGGAGCGTCAGGCTTTGCATGCATTCAGATTGGCTTTTGAGCACCCTGTGAGCCAAAAACCACTGGTGCTGCACGCGCCGCTGCCACAAGACATGGCTAGCGCACTGGATTTATGGGCTCTGCGTTACAATGCTGGGGAAAGCCTCTGACCATCACTCGCATGGCACCAATGGGGCGCTTCCTCTCTTCTTAGAAACAGGCCACCCACCGCTCTTGGTGCGGCAGCCGCTCCCGAAACGCTGCGCCCATGAATACGGTTGATGCCAAGCGGGTTCTTGAAACAGCATTGATTTGTGCCTCGCAGCCCGTAACGCTGCGGGATATGCGCTCACTTTTTGATGATGTGCTGGGCTCGGACACGGTTAAGGATTTGCTGCTGGACTTGCAAAAGGACTGGGCCCTCAAAGGCGTAGAACTGGTGCAGGTGGCTTCAGGCTGGCGTTTCCAAAGTCGCCCTGAGATGCGGGTGTATCTGGATAAGTTACACCCCGAAAAGCCGCCCAAGTACACGCGTGCAACGCTGGAGACACTGGCCATCATTGCCTACCGTCAGCCGGTCACTCGTGGCGATATTGAAGACATTCGCGGCGTCACGGTCAACAGCTTGCTGATTAAGCAACTGGAAGACCGTGGCTGGATTGAAGTCATTGGTCACCGGGAAACCGTGGGCCGGCCTGCGCTGTTTGCGACGACGCGCCAGTTTTTGGATGACTTGGGCTTGCAGTCGCTCGATCAGCTGCCGATGCTCGAGGAAACTCAAGCTCAGCAAAGCCTGTTCAAGGCCTTGGATGGCGAAGCGGGTGAAAAAGAGGGTGGGCAAGAGGGGGAGAGCGCAGAAGTAGCTGCTGAAGCTGAAGCGAATGAGCAAGCTTCTACGGGTGCAGATGTGGATGCGGCTGCAGGTGTGGATGCAGATGCAGATGCAGATGCAGATGCAGATGCAGATGCGGACGCATTGACTGAGCTTGTGGCGGTTGGTGAGTCTGGCGATGTCTTTGATGTCATCGTCGATGCGCCAGCTGCATTGCAAGAGGCTGAGCAAGCTCAAGAGCTGCCAGAGCTAGATGCGCTGGAGTCTGAGTCAAATCAGCCTCAAGCCTTAGAGGATCATGCGCAGGCAGCTATAAAAACGATAGAGAGTGAAGAGTCTGAACCGGTGAAAGCCCGCCAGACTAAGCCGGTCAAACCTGCAAGGCCCGTCAAAGTGGCGACGCCTGAGGAAAAGCCGGTTGCCAAAAAGTCTGGCCGACCTGAGTGGGTGGGGCTGAAGGCATTTCTCGATGATGACTACGGCGCTGAAGAAGAGTCTCTTGAAGACAGGGCCGTAGAAGACAAGAACACTGTGCTGGCCAACGCTGCGATGCAAGCCGAGTCAGCAAATGAGCGAATTGTGGAGGGTGACGATGAAGTTACCCCCGAAGGAAAACCGGAATGAACAACGAGACATCGAACCCGATGCCTGAAGCCACAGACGCTTCGCCCGAAATTGAACAGGTCAAGAAGGCCCGCAAGCCCCGCGCGCCCAAGCCTGTTGCTGAAGTGCCTAAGCCCGGCGCAACCCGTAAGCAGGGTGTGAAGAAAACGGCTGCTGCTGAAGCCAAGCTGGCGCGCAAGCGCGCAGAAGCACGCGCTGCAGCATTTGAGGCCGCTGAAGCCTTGGAAGCACCCGAAGAGTCGTTGGACGGCGCTACAAATGCTGTAGCTGTCGACGAAGGCGCTGAGGGCGCTGAAGTGCAAAATTCCTCCAAAAGCCAGAACATCGATTTTTCTGATGTGATCTCGGGCGACTTTGACGACGAAGAAGAAAACGGTGTTGAAGCGCTCATCAAGCGCGTGCTGGCTCCGCAAGTCGATTCGCCCAAGCTGCACAAGGTGCTGGCGCAGGCCGGCATGGGCTCGCGCCTGGAGATGGAAAAGCTCATTTTGGAAGGCCGTATTTCGGTCAACGGTGAGCCAGCCCACGTGGGTCAACGCGTTCAGTTTGGCGATATCGTCAAAGTCAATGGCGAGCCTATTCGCTTTCGCATTGATCCACCACCGGCTCGCGTGATTGCTTATCACAAGCCCGTGGGCGAAGTGGTGACGCATGATGATCCGCAAAACCGCCCCACCGTGTTCCGCAAGCTCCCCAGGTTGCAGCACGGCAAGTGGCAATCGGTCGGCCGTCTGGACTTGAACACCGAAGGCCTGCTGCTGTTCACTAGCTCGGGTGAGCTGGCTAACAATTTGATGCATCCCCGCTTCGGTCTGGAGCGTGAATACGCAGCCCGCGTGTTGGGAGCGCTGGACAAAGAAGAAAAGAAGCGCCTGATTGATGGCGTGCAGCTCGATGACGGCGAAGCGAGCTTCGGCGCCATTGAAGACGGCGGCGGCGAAGGTGCCAACTGCTGGTACCGCGTCACCATCTCTGAAGGCCGCAACCGCGAAGTGCGCCGCATGTTTGAAGCGGTGGGCCACGCTGTCAGCCGCCTGATTCGTATTCGCTACGGCGCAATGATGCTGCCCCGTGGTTTGAAGCGCGGCGCATGGGTTGAGCTCGATCAGGCCGATATCAAGGCGCTGATGTCGGCTGCCGGCATGAAGGAACGCGCACCTGTTGAGCGTGTCAACCCCGTCGCTCGTGGTGCAAATAACCGAGGCGGTC
This sequence comes from Comamonas sp. Y33R10-2, assembly GCF_019355935.1. Classification (NCBI taxonomy): domain Bacteria; kingdom Pseudomonadati; phylum Pseudomonadota; class Betaproteobacteria; order Burkholderiales; family Comamonadaceae; genus Comamonas; species Comamonas sp. Y33R10-2. The sequence continues at coordinate 2,109,986 of NZ_CP079925.1, read as the reverse complement.
GCGGCCCAGCTGCGAATGCCGATCGCGCGCCACAAGGTCGCCGCGAAGGCGGCGGTCAGCGCCGTGGTGAATGGGATGGCAACCGCCCCGCACCTATGGGTATTTTTGGCGATGGCCGTGAAGCTCCGCGTGGCAACAAAAGTGTGCCCCGTCCGGGTTCAAGCGCTGCTATGGGCCGTGGGCAGCAAGGTGCTGGCAATAACCAGAATCAGCCCGATCCTTTGCGCACCGCAGTGAGCTATATCGGCAGCGATAGCCTCTCGCGTGCCCGTCAAACCGCCAAGCGTCGCCCTAGTGGCGGCGGCGGTGGTCGCCGCGGCGGTCGTTAATTCGGCTGCGGCAAGTATTTCAGTGGTGCCCGGGCTCAAAGGTCTATGGAGGCACCGCTAAAATCAAGTGTTTTGCTTTTTTGCAAATACTCAAAGTAACCCTGATTAGGAAAATCATCATGGCAATCGAACGCACTCTCTCCATCATCAAGCCCGACGCAGTTGCAAAGAACGTGATCGGTCAAATCTACGCTCGCTTTGAAGGCGCTGGCCTGAAGGTTGTGGCCTCCAAGATGGCTCACCTGTCGCGTGGCGAAGCTGAACAGTTCTACGCTGTGCACGCTGCTCGTCCTTTCTTCAAGGACCTGGTGGACTTCATGATCTCCGGCCCCGTGATGATCCAAGCTCTGGAAGGCGAAAACGCTATCCTGACTAACCGCGAACTGATGGGCGCTACCGATCCTAAGAAGGCTGAGAAGGGCACTATCCGCGCCGACTTCGCTGATAGCATCGACGCTAACGCCGTGCACGGCTCCGACGCTGCTGAAACTGCTGCTGTGGAAATCGCTTTCTTCTTCCCCGGCATGAACGTTTACTCGCGTTAATTCCACGCTAGCTTTACAGCATGCTTGCGCTGACGCCAGTGCTTTGCGCTTTTGCAAAGCCGGTGTCAGCCTTAAAGCTGCTGGCCACGGCGTGGCACATTTCGTTCACAAGACGCCTCGCCACATGCCGATATGAATACCAATTTACTTGATTTTGACCTCGAAGGACTGACCGCTTATTGCGAGCAGCTCGGGGAGAAGCGTTTCCGTGCAACGCAGCTGTTTCGCTGGATTCACCAGCGTGGCGCATCCGATTTTGACCAGATGACTGATCTGGCCAAGTCTCTGCGCGAAAAGCTCAAAGGCCGGGCCCATGTGACCGCTTTGCCCGTGGTGTCTGAGCATGTCTCGACCGACGGCACCGTGAAGTGGTTGTTTGATGTGGGTGACGGCAATGCCGTTGAAACTGTTTTTATTCCTGAAGACGACCGCGGCACGCTGTGTGTCTCATCTCAGGCAGGTTGCGCCGTAGGTTGCCGCTTTTGCTCGACCGGGCATCAGGGCTTCAGCCGCAATCTGACCACGGGCGAAATTCTCGCTCAGCTGTGGTTTGCCGAGCATGCGCTGCGCAAGCGCTTGGGCAAGGATGAACGCATCATCTCCAACGTGGTGATGATGGGCATGGGTGAGCCGCTGCAGAACTACAGCGCCCTAGTGCCTGCGCTGCGCGTGATGCTGGACGACCATGCTTATGGCATGTCGCGCCGCCGCGTGACGGTGTCTACCTCAGGCGTGGTCCCAATGGTGGACCGCCTGTCGCAGGACTGCGCCGTGGCGCTGGCCGTGTCGCTGCATGCGCCCAACGATCCGCTGCGTGACAACTTGGTGCCACTGAACAAGAAGTACCCGATTGCAGAGTTGCTCGATTCTTGCGTGCGCTATCTGGAATTCGCACCGCGCGACTTCCTGACTTTTGAATATTGCATGCTCGACGGCGTTAACGATCAGCCTGAGCATGCGCGTCAACTGATAGAGTTGGTGCGCGCACGTGGCAACGGCAAGAATTGGTGCAAGTTCAACTTGATTCCGTTCAATCCGTTTCCCGCTTCAGGCTTGTTGCGCTCGCCTTCGGCGCGAGTCACGGAATTTGCAGCCATCCTCAGCAATGCAGGCATTGTGACAACGGTGCGCAAGACACGTGGCGACGACATTGATGCCGCCTGTGGCCAGCTCGCAGGCGATGTGAAAGACAGAACCCGCGCTGCTGAACGTATGGCGAAGCAGCGCATCATCCCGCTCAAGCAGGTGTCTTGACGGGGTTTTGAATAAAGGACGAGTACATGCAGGCAGTGGCACAGCGATCGGTTTGGCAACATTGGGGCTTGTTAGCCCGGTGGGGGGCACCGGTTGCGGTTGCAGCACTGATGGGCTGTACCACGACAACGACGACAACCACGTCTTCAACCTCCGTACCTCAGTCTTCGGTGGTCGGCTCCGTTAGCCCCAAGCTTGCAGATGCGCACCGCCGTGCGCAGATTCGGCTGGAGCTGGCTGCCAGCTACTTTCAGGCAGGTCGTTTGGATGTAGCGCAGGATGAAGTGGGCCAAGCGCTAGCGGCAAAGCCGGATTACGCTGATGCCTATGGTCTGCTGGGTCTCATCCTGATGCAGAACAAAGACTGGACGAATGCTGAGATCGCCTTGCGCAAGGCGGTTGATCTCAATCCACGCGATGGCAATCAGCTGCATAACTATGGCTGGATGCAGTGCCAGCAAAAGCACTTTGACGCAGCGCATCAGTGGTTTGACAAGGCTTTGCAGGCTCCGGGCTATCGCGAGCAGCCTAGGACCTTATTGGCCAAGGGCATGTGTTACCAGCAGGCGGGTCAGCTTGAGCAGGCTTACCAAAACATGTTTCGCGCCTATGAAATGGATGTGAGCAACTCCGCTGCCGGTTACAACTTGGCCAATGTGCTTTGGCTTAAGGGTGATCTGAAAAGAGCTCAGTTTTATATTCGCCGCTTAAATAACGATAGCAACCAAGCTACTGCAGAAAGCCTGTGGCTGGGAATTAAGATTGATAAAGCATTGCAAGAAGGCGTCGGTGCGCGTCAGCAGGCAGATCAGCTGCGCCAGCGCTTCCCGCAATCGCGTGAGTTGTTAGCCTATGAGCGCGGAGCCTTTAATGAGTGACTCTGTGGTGGAAGAAATATCGATGCAAAGCGAAGAGCAGCTCCAAACACAGACTGCGGCCACAGCGGGTACTTTGTTGCGCCAAGCGCGAGAGGCTGCCCGTGTACAGCTGTCAGCCATGGCAGCCACACTGAAAGTGCCGGTGCACAAGCTACAAGCGCTGGAGGCCGATGACTATGAATCCTTCCCCGATCATGTCTTCATGCGTGCCTTGGCCATGGGGGTGTGCCGAACTCTGCAAGTGGATGCAGAACCTGTGCTGGCCTTGTTGCCGCAGCGAACGCTAAAGAGCTTGGTCAACTCGGGCTCCGGTATCAACGAAGCGGTGAAGGTGCGTAGCAACTTCAAGTCTTCAGGCTCGTCGCTGGACTCCGGCAATGGCAGCTCGCGCAAAATTGTGGCGGGCGTGTTGATTTTGTTAGCTGCAGCTGCTGCTATTTATTTTGCGCCCTTCCAGCAGCCAGTCAGTGATGCTCAGGGCGATGACACGGCCCAATCGGCGGCTACGGTTCAGACTGAGCTTGTCAGTCATTCTGGTGCTGAGAATTCAGCAGCAGTTGCGCTGGGTCAGGCCTCAGGCTCTTTGAGCAGTAGCGAAGCAGATGCGCTGGTGACTGAACCACCGGTAGAGCCGGCTGCTGGCGTTGCTGCATCTACGGTAAATACCGCAACTACAGCGCTCGCCACCACGGCGCCCGCTGCTGAAGTGGCTCCTGCTCCTGCGCCTGTTCAAACTCCGGCAGCAAGCTCTGGCGCGTTGCTGGCTTTGAAAGTGAATACCGGTCAGTCCTGGGTCAGGGTCAAAGATGCGACGGGCAAGGTCGTGCTGGAAAAAACATTGGCCAAAGATGAGTCTGCGACTGCCGAAGGTCAGTTGCCCCTGTCTGTGACGGTGGGCAATGCCAAGGGCACGCAAGTAACAGTTCGTGGTGAACCTCTCGATATTTCGACCACGCGTGACAACGTGGCTCGCTTCGAGGTGAAGTAAGCGTTCGAGGTAAACAAGAGTGCAAGAATTTCAAAATTTGCAGCAGCTGGCTGAGCAAGGTATTGCCATTGCCAGTCCGCTGCCGCGCAAATCGCGTCAAGCCAAAGTGGTGTGGCACAACAACGTGGTGACTGTGGGTGGTGATGCGCCTGTGCGCGTGCAGTCCATGACCAATACCGACACCGTGGATGCGGTGGAGACGGCTATTCAGGTGCGTCAGTTGGCGCAAGCGGGCTCGGAGATGGTGCGCATCACCGTCAATACGCCTGAGGCGGCGGCGGCTGTGCCCTATATCCGTGAGCAGCTCGACCGCATGGGCGAGTATGTGCCGCTGGTGGGCGACTTTCACTACAACGGCCACCGCCTGCTGACTGACTACCCTGAGTGCGCGCAAGCGCTGTCAAAGTACCGCATTAACCCCGGCAACGTTGGCAAGGGCGATAAAAAAGACAAGCAGTTCGGTCAGATGATCGAGATTGCTGCCAAGTACGACAAGGCCGTGCGTATTGGCGTGAACTGGGGCTCGCTGGACCAGGAAATCATGGCCGATCTGATGGATCAGAATTCGCGCCGTGCCAAGCCCTGGGAAACGCGCCAAGTCATGTATGAGGCGCTGATTACCTCGGCCATTACGTCGGCTGAGCTGGCCAAGAGCATGGGTCTGAACCCTGACAACATCATCTTGTCCTGCAAGGTCAGTGGTGTGCAGGATTTGATCTCGGTTTACCGTGAACTGGCTCGTCGCTGTGACTACGCATTGCATCTGGGCTTGACAGAAGCCGGTATGGCCACCAAAGGCACGGTGGCATCGACCGCTGCGCTAGCGGTGCTGCTGCAAGAAGGCATTGGCGACACCATTCGCGTATCGCTCACGCCGCTGCCGGGCGAAGCGCGCACGCAAGAGGTGGTGGTTGCTTCCGAAATTTTGCAGTCCTTGGGTCTGCGTGTGTTTGTGCCCAGCGTCACGGCTTGCCCGGGCTGCGGCCGCACAACGAGCACCACATTCCAAGAGTTGGCCAAGAAGATCGACGATTTTCTGCGCGGCGAAATGCCGGTGTGGCGCACTCAGTTCCCCGGTGTGGAGGCGATGAAGGTGGCCGTCATGGGCTGTATCGTCAACGGCCCCGGCGAGAGCAAGCATGCTGACATTGGCATCAGCCTGCCCGGTAATGGTGAAGCGCCTGCGGCTCCAGTATTCATCGATGGTGAAAAGGCTCTAACTTTGCGCGGCGACAATATTGCCCAAGAGTTTCAGAACTTGGTGCTGGAATATGTGCAGCGCCGTTATGGTCAGAAAGCTTGATCTGCCCAAAACGCCAAGAGCCATTGAGCATTGCTGGCACAATGCCTGCGAGTAAAGATTTGGAATTGATAGCGGCTTGTCCGCTATCTGTATGGATTTGAATAAGGTTTCTAGTTAAAAAATAAGATTCAAGCAGACCACCTGCTCTTGTTTTGCTAGTAACCCCAATGTGAGATTTCACGTGGCTAAGAACGAAAAACTGACTGCTGTCAAAGGCATGAACGACATCCTCCCACCCGATTCGGCGCGTTGGGAATGGTTTGAGTCCAAGGTGCGCGACCTGATGGGTCGTTTTGCCTATCGCAATATTCGCACGCCTATCGTTGAGCCAACTGCGCTGTTTGTGCGTGGCTTGGGTGAAGTGACCGATATCGTGGAAAAGGAGATGTACTCCTTTGAAGACAGGCTCAACGGCGAGCAACTGACCCTGCGCCCCGAAGGCACGGCCGGTGTGGTGCGTGCTGTGGTTGAAAACAATCTGCTGTATGAAGGCGGCAAGCGTCTGTTTTACATCGGCCAGATGTTCCGCCACGAGCGCCCGCAGCGTGGCCGCTACCGCCAGTTCCACCAAGTGGGTGTGGAAGCCATGGGCTTTGCTGGCCCCGAGCTGGATGCAGAAGTGATTTTGTTGGCTGCGCAACTCTGGAAAGAACTGGGCATCAGCGATGTGCGCTTGGAACTCAATAGCTTGGGTCAGCCCGATGAGCGCAAGGCGCACCGTGAGGCGCTGATTGCTTACTTCGAGCAGCACACTGAAGTGATGGATGAAGAAGGCAAGCGCCGCATGCACAGTAACCCGCTGCGTGTGCTGGATACCAAGAACCCTGCGATGCAGGACATGGTCAACGCCGCGCCCAAACTGATGGATTATTTGGGTGATGCCTCTAAGGCGCACTTGAAGGCCGTGCAAGATATTTTGGATGCCAATGATGTGGCGTGGACGCTGAACCCGCGTCTGGTGCGCGGCATGGACTATTACAACCTGACGGTGTTCGAGTTCATTACCGATAAGCTGGGCTCGCAAGGCACCATCTGCGGCGGCGGTCGTTACGACTATCTGATTGAAGAAATCGGCGGCAAGCCGGCTCCGGCTGTTGGCTGGGGCATGGGTATTGAGCGCGTTTTGGAAGTACTCAAAGAGATTGGCGCAGAGATTCCTGCGCCTGCAGCCGATGTCTATGCCATCATTCCCGATGCCTCTTCGCTGCCCCAAGTTTTCAAGACCGTGCAGCAGTTGCGCACTGCTGGCGTGGCCGTGCAAATGCACGCTGCTGCGGGCGGCTCGGCTGAAGGCATGGGCTCTATGAAGTCTCAGTTCAAAAAAGCCGATGGATCGGGCGCGCGCTTTGCGCTGATTTTCGGCAGCGATGAGCTGGCCCAGGGCAAGGTGACTGTAAAGTCTTTGCGTGATGGAGAAGGCCAGCAATCTCTGCAATCGTTGGCGGATGTGGCCCAGTGGGCGGGCAGCCTAAAATCAGCGATTTGATTCTCCGCTTCTCTTTTTTCGACCAGCGTTCCATTCAACCAAAGTAGTCATGGCAAACCATCTAGACCTTGAAGAACAAGAGCAAATTGAGCAGCTCAAGCATTTTTGGAGCTCCTGGGGAACTCTGATCACCGCCATTTTGGTGCTGGTCTTTGCCGCTTTGGCTAGCTGGAACGGCTGGCAGTACTGGCAAAAGCGCCAGGCTGTTCAGGCTTCGTCGCTGGAGTTTGCGGTTTCCGAGGCCTTGGTCGCCAAAGACGCAGCACGTGCAAATCAGGCGTTTGCTGATTTGAAGGAAAAATTCCCCGGCACGACTCAGGCAGCTCAGACAGCACTGCAAATGGCCAAGGCCTCGGTTGAGGCAGGTAAGCTCGATGATGCCAAGGCTCAGCTGAGCTGGGTGGCAGAAAAGGGCAGCGAGGGCTCTAAGGCTCTGGCGCGCCTGCGTCTGTCGGCCGTGCTGGAAGAGCAAAAGAGCTATGACGAAGGTCTGAAGGTTCTTGAAGCTGCTATGCCTGAGTCTTTCGCAGGTCTGCAGGCCGATCGCCGTGGTGATCTGTATGCTGCTCTGGGCAAGACGACTGAGGCTGTGGCTCAGTATCAGGCAGCTTATAAGGCGATGGACAAGGAACTGGACTACCGCCATCTGGTGGAGTTCAAGCTCAATGCGCTGGGTGCAGCTCCTGATGCTGCAGTTCTGGTCAAGACAACGTCGACGGAGAAATAATCTTGAAGACTTCTGCCCATCCAATGAAATCGGTTGCTCCTGCAGCGAAATCTGCAGCCCGCGTTCTCGTATTGACGGTTATGGCTGCTTCGCTAGCCGCTTGCTCCATGTTTGGCAGCAAAGACAAGCCCAAGCCTCAAGATCTGGGGGCTAACCCCGGCAAGATTGCGGTGAATCAGGCTTGGTCGGTCAAGCTCGGTAGCGAAGTGCCGTTGGCTATGCCTGCTTTGGTGCAGGGTAACAACGTAACCGTGGTGACCAAGGATGGCAGCGTGACAACGCTGGATGGCAGCACAGGTCGTCAAGTGAGCAAGTTCAGCCCCGGCGAAGCGCTGACGACTGGCGCCGGCAGTGATGGCCAGCGTACTGCTGTCGTTACCCGCAGCAACCAGTTGATGGTGTTTGCCGAAGGCAAGCAGGTTTGGAAGCAGTCGCTGAATGCTGCGGTCTATACGCCGCCTCTGGTGGCTGGTGGGCGAGTGTTCGTGATGGCAGCGGATCGTTCGCTGGCTGCATTTGATGGCAATACCGGTCGCGAGCTGTGGGCGGTTGAAGGCCCCAGCAATGAGCCGCTTATTTTGCGACAGCCCGGTGTTTTGCAGGCGGTTGGTAATAATCTGGTTGTAGGGGTCTCTGGCCGTTTGGCTGGAGTGGATCCGGATACGGGTGCTGTGCGCTGGATGTCACCTTTGGCTGCACCTCGCGGCACCAATGATGTGGAGCGACTGGTTGATTTGGTCGGCCCCATTAGCCGTGTGGATAACAGTGTTTGTGCTCGCGCATTCCAAGCATCGATTGGTTGTGTGGATGTCAGTAATGCCAATGTGCGCTGGACTCAAGTGTCCAAGGGTAGCGATGGTGTTTCTGGCGATGCGCAAGCCGTGTTTGGCGCTGAAAGCAATGGCACGGTGCAAGCATGGAATCGTAATGATGGCCAGCGCCTGTGGTCCATCGATAAGTTGCAGTACCGCAAGCTGACCGCACCTTTGGTGCTGGGACGCTCCGTGGTGCTGGCGGATGATTTTGGGACAGTGCATATGCTCTCGCGTGAAGATGGCTCTGCATTGGCCCGTTTGGAAACTGACAAGGCGGGAGCTGCCACGTCGCCGGTTGTGGCTGCCAATACTTTGGTAGTCGTCAGCCGTAGCGGTACGGTGTATGGCTTCAAGCCTGATTGATAGATTGTTTTTGGAATGAAGCCAGTTATTGCCCTGGTAGGGCGCCCCAATGTGGGCAAGTCGACGCTGTTCAATCGACTCACTAAGTCGAGAGATGCCATCGTCGCTGACTTTGCAGGGTTGACGCGTGACCGCCACTACGGTCAAGGCCGTCAGGGCAAGCACGAGTACATCGTCATCGATACCGGTGGTTTCGAGCCTGACGCATCGCGCGGCATCTTCAAAGAGATGGCCAAGCAGACGCAACAAGCCGTTGCTGAAGCGGATGTCGTGGTGTTTGTGCTCGACGCCCGTGCTGGCCTTTCTGGTCAAGACCATGAAATTGGCAAGTACCTGCGTCGCTTGGGCAAGCCCACGCTGCTGGTGGCCAACAAGGCTGAAGGCATGAAGGATGGCCTGCAATTGACCGAGTTCTATGAGCTAGGTTTGGGCGAGGTTCAAGCCGTCTCTGCCGCTCATGGTCAAGGTGTGCGCGATTTGGTTGATCTGGCTTTGGGCATGCTCAATCTGCCAGAGGCTGTAGAAGAGGTCCTTGGTGATGAAGACCAGCGCCCTGTGCGCTTGGCAGTTGCCGGCCGCCCCAATGCTGGCAAGTCCACGCTGATCAACACCTGGCTGGGTGAAGAGCGTCTGGTGGCCTTTGACATGCCGGGAACGACGCGCGATGCGATCACTGTGCCTTTTGAGCGCAATGGTCAAAAGTTCGAGCTGATCGATACCGCAGGTTTGCGCCGCAAGGGCAAGGTGTTTGAGGCCATTGAGAAGTTCTCCGTGGTCAAGACGCTGCAAGCCATTGAAGGCGCTAATGTGGTGCTGCTGCTGATTGATGCGACAGCGGGCGTGACCGATCAGGATGCGCACATTGCGGGCTTTATCTTGGAAAGCGGTCGCTCAGTGGTTCTGGCGATCAACAAGTGGGATGCCGTGGACGATTACCAGCGCCAGATGCTGGAGCGCTCCATTGAGACGCGACTGTCTTTCCTGAAATTTGCGCCCATGCATTACATCTCGGCGATCAAGCGCCAAGGGATTGAGCCGCTATGGAAGTCGATTATTCAGGCCCACCGTGCAGCTACCTGCAAGATGCCTACTCCTGTGTTGACGCGCATTTTGCTGGAGTCCACTCAGTTCCAGACGCCTAAGAAGGTCGGTGCTTACCGTCCTAAGCTGCGTTACGCTCACCAAGGCGGCATGAATCCACCCATCATCGTGGTGCATGGAAATTCTCTGGAGCATGTCACCGATGCCTACAAGCGCTTCCTTGAAGGTCGTTTCCGCAAGGAATTCAACCTTGTGGGAACCCCGTTGCGCATTGACTTGAAAACTTCCCATAATCCTTACGCTGACAAGGATTAAGGGTTGTCATAAGCCTAGGGGAAAACCCTTTTTGAATTGGTTTTCCCAAGGGCTGTGTTAACGTGTCGGTTTACAACAACACTCCTCGAACACGGAGAATATCGTGAGCAACAAAGGCCAACTCCTCCAAGATCCGTTCCTGAACGCACTGCGTCGTGAACATGTGCCCGTTTCCATCTACTTGGTCAACGGTATCAAGTTGCAAGGCCAGATTGAGTCTTTTGACCAATACGTTGTGCTGCTGCGCAACACTGTGACCCAGATGGTTTACAAGCACGCAATCTCCACCATCGTTCCCGGCCGCGCCGTGAACTTCTCGGCCGCTACACCGGCTGATAACGACGCTGAAGCAGCTGCTTCTTAATCTTTTTGCGTCAACGCCCGCCGGCTTGCCCGGCGTGGCTTACCCTACGGGACAGGTATTTGAGTTCTGAATCCTTTGAGCGTTCCGCGTCTGCGCCAGTCTTGCTGGTTGGCGTGGATTTTGGCGTTCCCCATTTTGACGATGAGCTGGAAGAGTTGGGCCTGCTGGCTCAGACTGCTGGCTTGCAACCCGTGGCGCGCTTGACTTGCAAGCGTAAAGCCCCTGATCCATCTCTGTTTGTGGGTAGCGGCAAGGCGGATGAAATCCGCATGCTGGCCCAAATGCATGGCGCCAAGGAAGTCTGGTTTGACCAGTCCTTGAGCCCTGCGCAGCAGCGCAATCTTGAGCGTCATATCCAGATGCCGGTCAACGACCGAACCATGCTGATCCTGGAAATTTTTGCCCAGCGTGCGCGTAGCCACGAAGGTAAATTGCAGGTTGAGCTGGCTAGACTTCAATACATCAGCACCCGCCTTGTGCGCCGCTGGAGTCACTTGGAGCGTCAGGCTGGCGGTATCGGTGGTCGTGGTGGCCCCGGTGAAAAGCAAATTGAGCTGGATCGCCGCATGATTGACGAATCTATCAAGCGCACCAAAGAGCGTTTGAAGAAGGTCAAAAAGCAGCGCACCACGCAACGTCGTCAGCGCTCGCGCCGCGATGTTTTTAATATTTCTCTGGTTGGCTACACCAACGCCGGCAAGTCCACGCTGTTTAACTCCATGGTCAAGGCTCGCGCCTACGCTGCGGATCAGCTGTTTGCCACGCTGGATACGACAACCCGACAGATGTATCTGGTCGAGGCTGAGGAATCAGTGTCTTTGTCAGATACGGTTGGTTTTATTCGCGATTTGCCGCATGGTTTGGTGGATGCTTTTCAGGCCACTTTGCAGGAGGCGATTGACGCCGACCTGCTGCTGCATATCGTGGATGCATCTAATCCCGGCTTCCCAGAACAAATACAACAAGTTCAAAAAGTTCTGGCTGAAATTGGGGCTGATGATGTGCCGCAGATTCTGGTCTTCAACAAACTGGATGCGATTGAGCCCGAACTGATGCCTGCCGAGTTGCAGGATATGTACGAGCTCGATGGCGTACTAGTGCCGCGTGTGTTTGTCAGTGCTCGTACTGGGCAAGGGCTGGTGCAAGTGAGGCAAATGTTGACGGACCGGGTTTTAAAGGTACGTGAAGAGGCAGCAAGCGAAGAAGTGGCGGCCCGGGGCGATATGTCCTGGATGTCCTCTGACGACGACGCATAACACTAGGGGCTTAGGCCCCTATTGGGCACAATGCTAGCCATGGTCCATCTCTTTTTGAAAATACAGAGACGTCTCGCATGAATTTTTCACAACGCGTCCATCGCCTGGCGGTGCTGCCGCAACGCCTTCGCGGGATGTTCAATTTGAACGACCCTCGTTGGGGTCGTGGCGATAATCAAAACGAAGATAGCTCCAAGCCCGATAACTCGGCACCTGAGGGGGAGCGTCCTTCGCCACCTCCTGCTCCGGAGCAGCGTCCTCGGCCACCTTCTCAGCAAGGCGGTCAGCCGCCTGATTTGGAAGAAGTCTGGCGTGATCTCAATCGCAAGCTCTCGGGTCTGTTCGGTGGTGGCTCCGGCAATGGCCGTGGCGCACCTCCTTCGCGCAGTGGCGGTCAGCCGACAGAACCTTTCAATCCCGGCAAAGGCGTGTTCCTGATTGCGGGTGTTGCGCTGCTGATTTGGCTGGGTACCGGCTTTTTCATCGTGCAAGAAGGTCAGCAGGCTGTCATCACCCAATTTGGCAAGTACAAGAGTACGGTGAGCGCAGGCTTTAACTGGCGATTGCCTTACCCTTTGCAAAAGCATGAGTTGGTCTATGTCTCGCAGATTCGCTCTGCGGATGTGGGTAGCGATAACATCGTGCGTAGCACCGGCTTGCGTGAATCGGCGATGCTGACTGAAGACGAGAACATCGTTGAAATCAAGTTCGCTGTGCAATATCGCCTGGGTGATGCACGCGCTTGGCTGTTCGAAAGCCGCAGCCCTTCGGAAGCCGTGATTCAGGTTGCTGAATCAGCCGTGCGTGAGGTGGTGGGCAAGATGAAGATGGACACGGCCTTGGCTGAAGAGCGTGACCAGATTGCCCCCCGCGTACGTGACCTGATGCAGTCCATTTTGGATCGCTACAAGGTGGGCGTTGAAGTGGTTGGCATCAATATGCAGCAAGGCGGCGTTCGCCCGCCCGAGCAGGTGCAGGCCTCTTTTGACGATGTGCTCAAGGCTGGTCAAGAGCGTGAGCGTGCCAAAAATGAAGCTCAGGCTTATGCCAACGACGTGGTGCCTCGTGCAACAGGTACTGCTTCCCGTTTGAGTGAAGAGTCTCAGGCTTACAAGGCCAAGATCGTCGCTCAGGCCCAAGGTGATGCAGGTCGCTTTAGCTCGATTTACACCGAGTACCAGAAAGCACCTCAAGTCACACGTGATCGTCTGTACCTTGATGCGATGCAGCAGGTGTACAGCAACGTGACCAAGGTGATGGTCGAGTCGCGCCAAGGCTCGAACTTGCTGTACTTGCCGCTGGACAAGATCATGCAGGGTGTGGGAGGTGCGACTGCACCTGCCGCTTCGGGTGATGCAGCCGCTGGGGCCGCTTCGACGACTCCTGCCGCTGTTCGTGTAGTACCCAATCCCGCAGGCGACGCTCGCACCCGCGATGCCCGTAGCCGCGATCGTGACGCACGCTAGGAGTCAATGCAGTGAATCGAATTGGATTTTTTGTCACCAGCATTCTCGTGTTGCTGGGTTTGTTGAGCTCCACCCTGTTTGTGGTGGATCAGCGCCAGTTTGGCGTGGTTTATGCGCTCGGTCAGATCAAGGAAGTGATCACCGAGCCTGGTCTGAATTGGAAGATGCCTCCTCCATTTCAGAACGTGCGTTACATCGACAAGCGTTTGTTGACGCTGGACAGCACGGATACAGAACCCATGCTGACGGCTGAAAAGCAGCGCGTGGTGATTGACTGGTATGTGCGCTGGCGCATCTCTGAGCCTTCGGAGTACATCCGTAACGTGGGCTTGGATGAGTCGGCAGGGGCCATGCAGCTCAACCGCGTCGTGCGCAATGCTTTCCAGGAAGAAATCAACCGCCGCACTGTGCGTGAGTTGCTATCTTCCAAGCGCGAAACGCTGATGTCTGACGTCAAGCGCGAAGTGCTGGAGACCGTGCGCGGTGCCAAGCCTTGGGGTGTGGACATTGTGGACGTGCGTATTACCCGCGTGGATTACGCCGAAACCATTACCGAGTCTGTCTATCGCCGTATGGAAGCTGAGCGCAAGCGTGTAGCGAACGAGCTGCGCTCTACCGGTGCTGCCGAAGGCGAAAAGATTCGCGCTGAGGCTGATCGTCAGCGTGACATCACCGTTGCCAATGCTTACCGCGATGCCCAGAAGATCAAGGGTGAGGGCGATGCTGAAGCGGCTCGTGTTTATGCCGAATCTTTTGGCAAAGACCCGCAGTTCGCGCAGTTCTATCGCAGCCTTGATGCTTACAAGGAAAGCTTCTCCAAGAAGAGCGATGTGCTGGTGCTCGATCCATCGCAAAGCGAATTCTTTAAGGCTTATCGCAGCGGCGGTTCAGGCAATAAATAAGCATCTTTGATGCAAATTGAAACAATGGCCCTTTGAGGGCCATTGTTTATTTTGGGAGTGCGTAAATGGATTGGTGGGCGTCTTTAGGAATGGCGATGGGCATGGTCTTGGTGCTTGAGGGGCTCTTGCCTTTGCTGGCCCCCAAGCAATGGCGGCAGATGTTTATGCAGCTAATGCAGCTAAAAGACGGGCAGCTACGTTTTTATGGATTGCTATGTATCGCAGCAGGCTTCATCACGCTGGCCTTGCTATAAATACTGCCGAGATTGGCTAGGCCTTATGACCCAAATTTGGGAGGGCTGGCAAAGCCGGTAGAATCACGTTTTTAACAGCCTCCCCATTCTCCATGTCTGCTTGGGTCCTGCCGGATCACATTGCCGATGTTTTGCCTTCCGAGGCACGGCACATCGAAGAATTGCGTCGAGGATTACTCGATACTGCACGCAGTTATGGCTATGAACTCGTCATGCCTCCCATGCTCGAGTATCTGGAATCCTTGCTGACGGGTACAGGCGAAGCTCTTGCCCTTCAAACCTCCAAACTGATTGACCAGATTTCTGGTCGCACCATGGGCTTGCGTGCCGATATGACGCAGCAGGTGGCGCGTATTGATGCTCACTTGCTCAATCGCAAAGGCGTGACTCGCCTGTGCTATTGCGGCCCCGTGGTGCATGCGCTGCCTGATCGCCCGCGAGCGACAAGAGAGCCTTTCCAGTTTGGCGCTGAAATCTACGGCCACCAAGGTCTTGAGGCCGATCTGGAAGCGCTGCTTCTGGCGCTCGACTGCCTCAAGGGTGCAGGGGTTAAAGACATCATTGTTGACTTGGCCGACGTGCGCATTGTGCGCAGTTTGCTCGCTGGCGTGATGGCAGATGAGCAGGTGCTGCGTGGTGTGCATGCAGCGCTGGCCTCTAAGGATGCGACCGAGCTGGCTGCTTTGACAGTCGACTTCCCTGAAGCTTCGCGTGAAGGCCTGATGGCTTTGCTGCAGCTGTACGGTGGAATGGAAGTTCTGGATAAGGCCGAAGTTGCGCTCCAGCGCGTTGCTGGTGTGCATGATGTGCTGCAGCATTTGCGTTGGCTGGTGCAGCGTCTGGATGGGGTCAAGGTCAGTTTTGATCTGGCTGATCTGCGGGGCTACTCTTACTACAGCGGCACGCGCTTTGCGATTTATGTGCCAGGCGGCAGCGATGCCCTGGTGCGCGGTGGCCGTTATGACGAAGTCGGTGCAGTGTTTGGGCGTAATCGCCCGGCTGCTGGCTTTAGTCTGGATATCAAACAATTGGTGGCTGTCGTGCCTGAGCGTCCGCTCAAGGCAGCCATTCGCGCTCCCTGGGGTGATGACGTGCAAGTGGCTGCTGCCATTTGCGCATTGCGCCAACAGGGCGAGACGGTGGTCTGCGTACTGCCAGGGCATGAAAGCGAAGTGGACGAGTTTCACTGCGACCGTGAGCTTGCCAATATTGGCGGGCAATGGGTTGTGCAAGCTATTTAAGTCTTTTGACTAATTTTTCGATTTATCGGGTTGGAACATGAATACATCCAAAGGTCGCAACGTTGTCGTAGTCGGTACCCAGTGGGGGGACGAAGGCAAGGGCAAGCTAGTTGATTGGCTCACCGAAAGCGCTAACGGCGTGGTGCGCTTTCAAGGCGGTCACAACGCTGGCCACACTCTGGTTATCAATGGCGTCAAGACTGCGCTGCACCTGATTCCTAGCGGCATCATGCGCCCCGGCGTGAAGTGCTACATCGGCAACGGTGTGGTGCTTTCCGTGGGTAAGCTGTTTGAAGAAATCGAAGGCCTGGAAAAGGCTGGCGTGCAAGTGCGTGACCGTCTGCGTGTCTCCGAAGCTTGCCCGCTGATCCTGCCTTTCCACGTGGCTCTCGACATTGGCCGCGAAGCAGCCCGTGAAAAGGGCGGCGTGCAAAAGATCGGTACCACCGGCAAGGGCATTGGTCCTTCCTACGAAGACAAGATCGCTCGCCGTGCCCTGCGCGTGCAAGATCTGAAGCACCCAGAGCGCTTCGCAACCAAGCTGCGCGAGCTGCTGAACCTGCACAACCACATTCTGGTGAACGTGCTGGGCTCCAAGAACTTCGACTTCGGCGCCGGTCTGGCTCCTTACATGAAGGATGGCGAGATTCAATTCGAAGCCGTGTACGAAGAAGCTATGCGTCACGCAGAGCTGCTCAAGCCCATGATCGCCGACGTGTCGAGCGAGCTGAACGCTGCGCACGCTGCAGGCGGCAATTTGCTGTTTGAAGGCGCTCAAGGCACGCTGCTGGACGTGGACCACGGCACCTACCCCTATGTGACTTCTTCGAACTGCGTGGCTGGCAATGCCTCCGCCGGTGCAGGCGTTGGTCCTGGCATGCTGCACTACATCTTGGGCATCACCAAGGCGTACTGCACTCGCGTGGGTGGCGGTCCTTTCCCCACCGAGCTGGAATGGGAAAAAGAAGGCACTCCAGGCTGGGTAATGTCCACCGTGGGTGCTGAGAAGGGTGTGACGACTGGTCGTTCGCGTCGTTGCGGCTGGTTTGATGCTGCGCTGCTCAAGCGCTCGGCTCAAATCAACGGCTTGACCGGTCTGTGCATTACCAAGCTGGACGTGCTGGACGGCATCGAAGAGCTGAAGCTGTGCGTGGGCTATGAGCTCGATGGTGAAACTATCGACCTGCTGCCGCTGGGCGCTGACGATATCGAGCGTTGCAAGCCTATTTACGAATCTATCCCCGGTTGGACAGACTCCACCGTGGGCGTGACTGATTACGACAAGCTGCCTGTGAATGCGCGTCGTTACCTGGACCGTATCCAGGAAGTCACCGGTGTGCCGATTGCCATGGTTTCCACAAGCCCTGACCGCGATCACACCATCCTGATGCATAACCCGTACAGCGCCGCTTAAGCGGACTCGGGTTTCACTGAAATTTCAAAGGAACTGTGCCCATGTTGACTGAAGACGGTAAGCACCTGTATGTGAGCTACGACGAGTACCACGGTCTCATCGAAAAGCTCGCTGTGAAGATTCACCAGTCCGGCTGGGAGTTTGACACCATCCTGTGCTTGGCACGTGGTGGTCTGCGCCCAGGCGATATCTTGAGCCGCATTTTTGATAAGCCTTTGGCCATCATGTCCACCAGCTCCTACCGCGCTGAAGCCGGTACGGTGCAAGGCCATCTGGATATTGGTCGCTTTATCGCGACCCCCAAGGGTGAAATTGCTGGCCGCGTGTTGCTGGTGGATGATCTGGCTGACTCGGGCGCTACGCTCAAGGCGGTGATCTCCATGCTCAAGACCAACTACGCTCCGATCACGGAGCTGCGCAGCGCCGTGATCTGGACCAAGGGTGTGTCGACTTTCGAGCCTGAGTACTCGGTGGACTATCTGGGTACCAACCCATGGATTCACCAGCCGTTCGAGGGCTACGACTCTTTGAGCCCTGAAAAGCTTGCTGAGAAGTGGAAGGACTGAGCTTCTTGCTCTGCCTTGCAAAAAGGAGCCTTCGGGCTCCTTTTTTTATAAAATTATGATGCTCGATATTTAGTGAGCAATATGTCCTTTTACTTCATAGCACTCAAGTCTCTTTTGTATTGAGTAAGTTGAAGCGTATGGACTAATTGCTCCTATTTTTGCAGCTATTGAAGAGAGCTAACCCATCCCGAAAAAGACATGATCTGGTGGGTAGGGTAGCTAGTTCTGTAAACAGTTGACATGTGGTGGCGGTGGCTGCTCTGGCGCGGATACACTGCTGAGATTCTAAGAAGGTGGTGGTTGTGGGACGTCTTTCTATTGGGCGCACTGGCGCTGCTGTGGCATTGGTGGTTGGTGTGGGCGCGCTGGCCTGGCTGGGTTTTTCCTCCATGCCCGGGTTTAAATCGGAGACAGCTGCTTCGGCCGCGGCGTCATCTGCAGCCAAGTCAGAAAAGCCTGAAAAGCTTGCAATGGCTAGTGCTGCGCCAACTGGACTGGCCTCTGATACGCCGGCACGTGCGGCCGTCGTCATGCCCGCACAGGCATCGCGTGCCGTACAAGGCCCAACGCCGATTTTTGTGCTGAATTCTCTTGATGCATCGATCAGCGTGGTGGACCCGCTGACGTGGAAAGAGCAGTCACGCATTCCCACCGGCAAAGAGCCGCATCACCTGTACCTGACGCCAGATGAAAAATCGCTGGTCGTGGCCAATGCGCTGGGTGATTCGCTGTCGCTGATCGATCCGCGCACCGGCGCTGTGCAGCGCGTGATTCGCGATATTGTGGACCCGTACCACCTACGCTTTTCGCCTGATATGAAGTGGTTCATCACGGCGGCTAATCGCTTAAATCACATCGATTTTTACCGCTGGGATGCGGCCACGCATACGCCAACTTTGCTCAAGCGTGTGTCCACCGGCAAAACGCCTAGCCACTTGTTTATCGATGCGCAAAGCAAGACGCTGTACTCGACCATGCAAGACAGCGATGCCTTGGTGGCTATCGATATCGCCACGCAGACCATCAAATCTCGCGTACCCACAGGTGCTATGCCGGCTGACCTTTATGGCAGCCCGGATGGCAAGAAGCTGTTTATCGGCCTGACGGGTGGCGATGGTGTGGAGGAGTTTGACCTCACAGGCCCCGAGCCGCGTAGCGTGGGGCAGATCAAGACAGCTGCCGGCGCACATGCCTTTCGCGCTGCGGGAGATGGCCGCCACCTGTACGTGAGCAACCGCGTAGCCAACACCATTAGCAAGATTGATATGGTGACCAGCAAGGTGGTTGATAACTATCCAGCGCCGGGTGGCCCTGACTGCATGGATGTGTCTGCCGACGGCCGCTACATTTATGTGGCTTCGCGCTGGGCGCGAAAACTCTCGGTGATTGATACGGTAGAAAAGAAGGTTGTCAATCAGGTCAATGTAGGCAAGTCGCCCCACGGGGTCTGGACTTTGTCACACGCAGAACGCTGAGCTGGGCGCTGTTTGCTGCGCTTTGCACAGCGAAGAGCGCTTGCGCGGCGCGCTGACCACCTATCACCGATCACTTCACAACAAGGAGGGTGAATGCAAAGACGTCAATTCATGCTCGTATCCGCGGCGGCTGGTCTGCCCGGATTGTCTGTGGCTTCTTCCGCTTCTTCTTCAAAAAAGATAGCTACTAGTTCATGTAGTAAGCCGGTTTACCTGACTTTTGATACCGGACATATGGGTATCGCCCATTTTGTGGCTCAGGTGCTGCAAAAGTACAAAGTGCCCGTGACCTTCTTCGCTGCCAATGAGCGTACGAAAGAGGGCGACAGCAGCCTCAGCGACTTTTGGGCATCTTGGTGGAAGGCGCGTGCGGAAGAGGGCCACCAGTTCGCATCGCACACCTTTGATCACCTGTATTGGCTGGCCGATATTCGTGACAAGGCCACCAATCAGGTTACGCACTTCAAGGTGAAACCATCGGCAGGGCCTAAGGCGGGGCAGAGCTTTGTGGTGTCGGTGGCTGAATATCAGCAAGAAATTGCCCGCGCATCTCAGCGGCTGACGCAGATGACCGGGCGCAAGCCCTTGCCTCTGTACCGCGCACCCGGTGGCAAGACATCGCCCGCGTTGATCGCTGCGGCACAGCAGGGGGTTATCAGCATATTGGTTGGGCACCAGCCGGCTTTTTGGGCGATGAGTTGCCCAGCGATAAATACCCCAATGAACGCTTGCTAACGCAGGCGCTCAAAAACATACGCAGCGGCGATATCTTGCTGGCCCATTTGGGCATTTGGTCGCGTCAAGACCCGTGGGCACCAGCAGTGCTGGAGCCCTTGATTGTCGGGCTGCTGGAGCAAGGCTTTTGCTTTCGTACACTGGCTGAGCACCCTGCGTATCAGGGCTGGATTGCACAGCACCGCTAAGTATGTCGGTATGCGCGCTAGGAGTGATTTGTGGATGGGTTGATTCAGATTTTTGGGGATGTGCAGCAACGCCTGTTTGAAGGTGTGGTGCAGCCGTTCCTGTTTCACTTTGGCATGGCCAACCTGCTAGAAGATGGCTACGACGCCACGGGCTGGCTGCTGGTGGGCCTGCTGCAAATCGCCATCATGATTGCTGTGATCTTGCCCCTGCAGCGCTGGAAGCCGGCGGAGCCCGTGGTGGACCGTCAAGCGATTCGGGTGGACATCATCTATACGCTGGTGCATCGATTGGGCTTGTTTCGTATTGCGCTTTTTTTTAGCATCGATCCGCTGTGGGATGCGCTCATGGGCACGCTCCATGTATGGGGTCTTCCTGCCTTTCATTTAGACAATATCGTGCCTGGCGTGACTGATAACGCTTGGGTCAGCCTGCTGCTGTATTTGGTGGTCTTTGATCTGGTCGAGTACTGGATTCACCGCGGTCAGCATGGCATTGGCTGGTGGTGGAAGCTGCATGCGCTGCACCACTCGCAGCGCCAGATGACGATGTGGAGCGATAACCGTAATCACTTGCTCGACGATGTCATTCATGGCTCCATCATTGTGCTGGTAGCTCAGTTCATCGGCGTGGCACCGGGGCAGTTTGTGGCGATTGTGGCACTGACCCAGCTTAGCGAGAGCTTTCAGCATGCCAATGTACGCATCTGGTTTGGTCAGTGGGGGGAGCGCCTGTGGGTCAGCCCGCGTTTTCACCGTCGCCACCACACCATTGGTATTGGCCATGAGCAAAAAGCCCCGGTGCGCAACCCTAAAGCGCACGGCAATAACTTCGGCGTGCTGCTGCCTTGGTGGGATATGTTGTTTGGAACGGCCAACTTTGAGTTGCGTTATGACGCGACGGGAGTTCGCGACCAAGTTCAGCCCAATGCCAAAGGGCAGCTGCGTGACTATGGCCGTGGTTTTTGGTCACAACAATGGCAAGGAATCCTGCGTTTAATGGGTCGCGCATAAATCAATCCTTGGGTATGCTTGCCAGCATGAACTTGCTGCTCGACTCTTTCTGGCGTGCCTTGGCGTACTGCTTGCATAAGCGGGTGATCGTTTGGTCGCTGCTGCCTTTGCTCACCATGTGCTTGCTGACCTGGGTACTGGGCTACTTTTTTTGGGCCGATGCCGTTCAAAAAGTACAAAACCTGCTTGATGGAGCGGGCTGGCTCAACTCAATCTGGGTTTGGCTGCAAGCGCGCGGCATGAGCTATGCGTCTGAGTTGCTTGCTTCTATTTTGGTAGTGCTTGGTGCCATGCCTGTGCTGGTGGTCTTGGTGTTGCTCTTGGTGGGGCTGTTTATGGCTCCTGTGCTCACCCACTTGGTTGCTGAAAAGCGCTTTGCTCAGCTCGAAAAAAAGCACGGTGCATCTTTTATTGCCAGTGCAGTCTGGTCGGTGGGCGCAGCATTGATGGCCTTGCTTGCGCTGGTGGTAACTCTGCCTTTGTGGGTGTTTCCGCCGCTCATGCTGGTGGTGGGGCCGCTGATTTGGGGCTGGCTTACTTATCGCGTAATGGCTTTTGATGCCTTATCTGAGCACGCCAGCAAGGATGAGCGCCGTAGCCTTTTTGTGCGCCACCGCATGTCACTGATTTTGATGGGCGTGATCTGCGGCTATCTGGGCGCTGCACCGGGCATTGTCTGGGTCTCAGGCTTGATCTTTTTGGCTGCGTTCTGGGTCCTGATTCCGATTGCTATCTGGATTTACGCGCTGGTGATCGCTTTTTCTGCATTGTGGTTTGCACATTTTTGTTTGGCCGCGCTGGAGCAGATGCGCGCCGAGGCTGCACCAAGTTCGACGGAGCCTCAAGTGCCTTTTGCCCGTAATAGGGTGGATGGAGGCGATGCAGTGGCGATTACGCACTGAAATGGGAGGTTGCTACTTTGGCTTTCTCCGTGCCCTGCAGTGCCGATGCACCAAAACCTGACAAATTGCTTAATTGCACCAACTTGATGCATAAGTCTCACCAATTTGGTGCAGTTTAAAAGGCATTAAAGCAGTGCAACAATACAGGCTTGTTTGCTGCCGTTTGAGAAGCTCAAGACTAATGCACGCTTATGCGACTTATGTATATGCTTATTCGAGAGCGGACGCCACTTTCTAGTGAGCGGTGTCCGGATGGTCTACAGATTGGCACGTAAACTGCTTAATAATATTTATTCTTTATTTGATCAGCCAAGTCGGCAGGAGAGATCTAATGGCGAAGACCGTAGCAGATGTGATGCAAATGGTGCAGGATAACGAGGTCAAGTTCGTAGACCTGCGCTTTACCGATACTCGTGGCAAGGAACAGCACGTTACCGTGCCCGTGTCGCACTTTGACGAAGACAAGTTTGTCTCCGGCCACGCTTTTGACGGCTCCTCCGTCGCAGGCTGGAAGGGCATTGAAGCTTCGGACATGCAGCTGATGCCTGATCCAAGCACAGCCAATATCGATCCTTTCTTTGAAGAAACCACCCTGATTCTTCAGTGTGACGTGATCGAGCCCGGTGATGGCAAGGCCTATGACCGCGATCCACGCTCCATCGCCAAGCGCGCTGAAGCCTACCTGAAGGCTTCCGGCTTGGGCGATACCGCTTACTTCGGACCTGAGCCAGAATTCTTCATCTTCGACGGCGTGCGCTGGGGTACAGAGCCTCACAACCCCTTCTTCGAAATCGAAGAATACGAAGCACCTTGGTCTTCGGGCACTAAGTTTGAAAACGGCAACCGTGGCCACCGTCCGCGCACCAAGGGCGGCTACTTCCCCGTGCCACCTGTTGACAGCACGCAAGACATGCGCGCTGAAATGTCGCTGATCTTGGAGTCGGTTGGCATTCCTGTTGAAGTGTTCCACCACGAAGTGGCTGGCGCTGGCCAAAATGAAATTGGTACACGCTTTTCCACTCTGGTTGAGCGCGCTGACTGGACACAGCTGCAAAAGTACGTGATCTGGAACGTAGCGAACACCTACGGTAAGACCGCTACTTTCATGCCTAAGCCTTACGCTGGCGACAACGGCTCCGGTATGCATGTGCACCAGTCCGTGTGGAAAGATGGCAAGAACCTGTTCGCCGGCGACGGCTATGCCGGTCTGTCTGACTTCGCTCTGTACTACATCGGCGGCATCATCAAGCACGCTCGTGCACTGAACGCCATCACCAACCCCGGCACCAACAGCTACAAGCGTCTGGTTCCTGGCTTTGAAGCACCGGTGAAGCTGGCTTACTCGGCCAAGAATCGCTCGGCCTCCATCCGTATTCCATACGTGAGCAACCCCAAGGGCCGCCGCGTGGAAGCCCGCTTCCCAGATCCACTGATGAACCCTTACCTGGGCTTCGCAGCGCTGCTGATGGCGGGTCTGGACGGCGTGGAAAACAAGATCCATCCCGGCGAAGCCGCGACCAAGGATCTGTACCACCTGCCTCCAGAAGAAGACAAGTTGGTGCCTACCGTTTGCCATAGCCTGGATCAGGCTCTGGAAGCGTTGGACGCTGACCGTGCCTTCCTGACCAAGGGCGGTGTGTTTACCGACAGCATGATCGATGCCTACATCGAGCTGAAGATGACTGAAGTGACCCGCTACCGCCAGTCTGTCCACCCCGTGGAATACGATATGTACTTCTCGCTGTAAAGCGAGCAGGAAAAAAGGCGGCGCAAGCCGCCTTTTTTATTGGGCGGAAATGCAGATACCGTGACGCATAAGGAACCAAACAGGACGGCAGCAATCAAGTAGTGATTAAAACTGCAAGCTTGCAGCGATACTCAAGGTGTCGCGGACTTGCTGTCGCTGTCTGCCTGAGAGGGAACGAATGAAGAAGCTTTATGTGTTGTCGTTGTTGTTTGCTGTGTCGGGCGCTGCTGTTGCGCAAGACACGATTTACCGCTGCGGCAATGAATACACCAACAATGTTGCGCAGGCCAAGGCCAAAGGCTGCAAACCTGTTGATAGCAGTGGCGTAACCGTCATTCATGGCACGCGTGCCTCAGGTGGCAGCAGCGCTGGGTCTGCAGTTGCTCCGGCCAAACCCAAGCCTGCAAGCGGCACTGCACCCAGCAGCCCAGCGCCGGTTCGAAGCGACAATGCAGCGCAAAAAGCGCGTGATTCTGATGCTCGTGCGATTTTGCAAAGCGAGATGAACAAAGCTCAGGCTCGTTTGAGCGAACTGAAGGCCGAATACAACGACGGCAACCCTGTGCGCACGGCACTGGAGTTGCGCAACCCACAAGGCTACCCAGAGCGGGTTGCCAAGATTAAAGCCGACCTTGCTCGCCAAGAGAGTGATGTTGCCGGTATCAAGCGCGAACTCGATCGCTTGCCCGGAGGCAATTAATTCAGCCCCAGGGGCTGGTTACATCTGATTGATTGAATGAGCTCAACCGCTGACTTAGCCCCCGCTGGTCTCGCCAACCTAGAGTTGGATGAAATTGACCGCAAAAATTACCAATCGTTAGACGGGCTTTGCACCTTGATTGCCGTGCTCGATGAGCAAGGTATGGTGCGCTTTGCCAATGCGGCGCTAGAGAACGCACTGGGGCAATCGCGCCGCATGATGGTGGCCTGCGAATTCGCGGGCTACGTTGCAGAGCCTGCCTTGTTGGACAAAGCCTTGAGTGGGGCACGCTCCAACGATTTTTCAGCGTTGCGCTTTGAGGCCAACTTGCTGCGTTTGGGGCTGGAGCCTTTGCCCATTCACGCGGCCGTCTCTCCTGCAGAGCAAGTAGGCCAGGTAATGGTGGAGATGTGGCCACTTGAGCAGCAGACCCGTCAAGACCGCGAAGAGCGCATCCTTGAGCAAGCTCAGGCGAACAAGGAGCTGATTCGCAATCTTGCGCATGAGATTAAAAACCCGCTGGGTGGGATTCGCGGCGCAGCGCAATTGCTGCAAATGGATCTGGTCATGCCAGAGCTGCTGGAGTACACCACCGTCATCATTCACGAGGCAGATCGATTACAGGCCTTGGTTGATCGATTGCTCGCGCCGCACCGTCATCCACATGATGTGGCTGACGTGAATATTCACGAGGTCTGTGAGCGTGTTCGCTCACTGGTGCTGATCGAGTATCCGCATGGCCTCAAAATCAGGCGTGACTACGACATCTCGATTCCTGAGTTCCGTGGTGATCGCGCGCAGCTCATTCAGGCTCTGCTGAACATTGTGCAAAACGCTGCACAGGCCTTGGGTGGGCGCATTGCTGATGGGGATGCGGAGATTATTCTCAAGACGCGCGTGGCAAGACAGGCCACTTTGGGGCGGGAGCGCCACAGACTGGCACTGGAATTGCATGTCATTGATAACGGTTCAGGCGTGCCCGATGCCATTAAGGAGCGAATTTTCTACCCCTTGGTATCTGGCAGAGATGGCGGCTCAGGCCTTGGCTTGACACTCGCTCAGACCTTTGTTCAGCGCCATCATGGCTTGATCGAATGCGATAGTCAGCCCGGGAAGACGGATTTCCGAATTCTGATCCCACTGCCATAAAGCCTGATAAGACTAATATTCTGAACAAGTAAAGGGTGTTGCACGAATGAAGCCGATCTGGATTGTGGACGACGACCCTTCCATCCGCTTTGTGCTTGAGAAAGCATTGGGGCGTGAAGGCTGGCCTATTCGCAGTTTTACCCAAGCGCGCGATGTTCTGAAAGCCTTGGCCGATGTGGACGGCAGTGACCCTGAACGCCAAGCCCCGCAAGTACTAGTGAGCGATATCCGCATGCCCGGTGGCTCGGGCCTTGAGCTGCTCGAGCAGGTCAGGGGGCAGCAGCCCGGTCTGCCCATCATCATCATGACGGCTTACTCCGATTTGGATAGCGCTGTCTCAGCATTCCAGCGCGGAGCTTTTGAGTATTTGCCCAAGCCTTTTGATGTGCCCAAGGCGGTGGAGCTGATTCGCCGTGCGGTTGAAGAAAGCCAGCGCGAAGAAGTCGCTGACGTGCAAATGCCGGTGCAGGCGGAGATGCTGGGCCAAGCGCCGGCCATGCAAGACGTATTTCGCGCTATTGGCCGTTTGAGCCAGAGCCAAGTCACCGTCATGATCACGGGTGAATCAGGTTCCGGCAAAGAGCTGGTGGCCAGAGCACTGCACAAGCACTCCCCCGTTTCTGGTGGCCCATTTGTTGCTATCAATACTGCAGCCATTCCAAAAGATCTGTTGGAGTCTGAGCTGTTTGGCCATGAGCGCGGTGCCTTTACTGGCGCTCAAACTCAGCGCCGTGGCCGCTTTGAGCAGGCCGAAGGCGGCACACTGTTCCTGGATGAAATTGGCGATATGCCGTTCGAGCTGCAAACGCGCCTGCTGCGTGTGCTCTCAGACGGGCAGTTTTACCGCGTCGGCGGCCATCAAGCCGTCAAAGCCCATGTGCGTGTGATTGCGGCCACTCATCAAGACTTGGAGTTGCGCGTCAAAGACGGGGTCTTCCGTGAGGATTTGTTCCACCGCCTGAACGTTATTCGCCTGCGTTTGCCCGCTTTGCGTGAGCGCAAGGAAGACGTGCCCATGCTGACCCAGCACTTTTTGCAGCAAAGTGCACGTCAGCTGGGGGTTGAACCCAAGCGCATGAGCAGCGTGGCCATGACCCGGCTGCAGGCCTTTGCCTTCCCAGGTAATGTGCGCCAGCTGGAAAACATCTGTCACTGGCTCACCGTGATGGCGCCTGCGCAGCAAATTGCCTTGAAGGATTTGCCGCCTGAAGTGCTTGCACCCAATTCGACATTGGAGTCGCCTGCACTCTCAGGCGCTGCGCAGCTGGCTGAGAAGGTGGAGTTGGCGCCTAATTTGGCAGCGAGCACTAGCTTGGGTGTTGGCGAGAGTGCTGAGACCGCTCAACTCTCAAGCGAATTGCCTGCGACTGCCGAATCTTGGCTACAAGGGCTGGGCAAGCAGGCGCAAGAGTTGTTGGCAGAGGGTCATCACGATGTGTGGGATCAACTCTCACACAAGTTTGAAGCGCAACTGCTGCGCACAGCGCTGGCAGCGACGCACGGCCGGCGCGTTGAAGCCGCCAGTCGTTTGGGCATTGGCCGCAATACCATCACCCGCAAGCTGCAGGAATTAGGCTTAGAGAACGAGCACTTTGACTAATTGAGCTAATTTTTCTAAGAGCCGTTTTATGTGGCTCTCGTTCTCTAACTAGTACTTCAACCCAGCGTTACCACCACAGGGGTGTGATCGCTGGGTTGTTTGTTTTTGCGAGGGGTGCGGTCCACGATGCAGCTCGCCACACTACTTTTCAGTGCATCGCTGACCAAAATATGGTCAATGCGCATGCCTCGGTTTTTTTGAAAACCCAGCATGCGGTAATCCCACCACGAGAAGCTTTTCTCAGGCTGCTCAAACATGCGAAATGAATCGCTCAGGCCCAGTTTCAGCAAGTCCTGAAAATGCCCGCGTTCTTCTACTGTGTGGTGAATGGTGTCTTTGAGCCCGACGGGGTCATACGAGTCACGATCTTCAGGGGTGACATTGAAGTCACCGACCAGCACCAGACGCGGATGCAAAGCCATTTCCGCCTTGACCCAGTCGTGCAGAGCTTGCAGCCAGCGCATTTTGTAGGCGAATTTTTCAGAGCCCGGCTCTTGGCCGTTGACGAAGTAACCGTTGATCAGGCGAATCTCACCTGACGCAGAGTCAACCGTTGTGGCAATGATGCGGGCTTGCTCATCGTCAAAGCCGGGAATATTGCGCACCACATCACGACCTGTGTCGCGCGTGATCCATGCCACACCGTTATAGGTTTTTTGTCCGTGGCTGATGGCTTTGTAGCCCGCTTCTTCAAAAGCCATGTGGGGGAATTTGTCGTCAGTGAGTTTGAGCTCTTGCAAACCCAGTGCATCGACAGGGTTGGCTTGTAGCCATTCCAGCACTTGCGGCAGACGCACTGTCAGAGAATTCACGTTCCAGGTGGCAATTTTCATGAGTAGAAATTATTCATATTTATCAACGGTCTGGGTTGAATTTTATGCCTTTAATTCTTTCTGGCTACCAGCCTAGCTACCAGTAATTCAAGGCCTTGGATAAAGCGTTCTAGTCGCCATTTTGAAGGCGCTTGCCATTGATGTGGTTTTCGAGGCTTTCGACCGTGATTGCGCTGGCGCGCTTACTACTTTGAATAGTACTAAATTTTGTCTTGCACAAGGCGACACGTCGCCGCGCAAGACATGTCAAGCAGCTTGTAAATGCAGTTGATAGATGCCGCCACGGTGGCCGGTGGGAAAGTGTTGGCGGCCATAGTGCGTTCATAAGTTAAGCCCCTTAGGTCTTTTTGTAGTTCTAGGAGAGTGATGTTTGCGCGGCCTGCTTCGGTTGGCTGGTGATCAACTCCGGCAAGCATCCCGGTGCGGTGGAGCGCCTGCAGGGAGTTCAGGTCAGATAGCTCGAGCACTGATTGAACAACCCAAGTCGTTTACCGAAGGGTTAAACCAAACAATTATTTGAGCATCAAACAAAACTGGATTGCTGCATCTGTGAACTTTGGCTGCGTCCAGTGTGTGCTGCGATGACGTTTTTGGGGGCAGGCTGACGCATGTGTCGAGCCTACCTCGTATGAGTACTTTTGTGATGCAACAACTCTCTCGTTGGGTGTTCACGCTGGATGGCTTACTAAAAATTTGCTTGGGGCATCACTGTGTGCCAGCTAACGTCTACAAGAAATAAGAACATAAAAAAGCCATCCCAAGATGGCTTTAATCACAGATATTCTTCTTATTCATTTTTCCAGAGGTTCTGAAATTGGATCCTTGGGGTTCAGTGGGTCTTGACTAGGTGCTAATGGTTGGTCAATACCCGGACTCAAAGGCTTTTGGTTTGGATAAGGCTCACCAACAGGATCCATTTCTTCATCCTCAGGATATGAATGCGGGGTTTCTCCGGTATTAATCATGAATTTGACCTTAAATAAAAGACGTTATTATTTTGTACTCTTAGGGGTTGCAGAAGTCTTATCGTTCTTAATCGTCGTTGGTCCTTGACTAGGTTTTCGATGTTGCTCTGAAATTATGGTTGGCTCGGAAGCCTTACCTTCTCCGGGTGGAGGATTTACGACCGTCTGCTGAGTATTTTTTGTGGAATGTGATTCGGTAGATTTCATAACAGTTCCTTGATTTATGGCTTTAATAAGTAAGGCGGATGAAAGATCAATTACGGCTGCTTTTTTTGCGGCTGATCTTGATCTGGCTACTGGCGATTTGGATTTTGTTGTTGCTGCTGTTCAGACTGTTTTTGTCCAGGTTGTTGTTGACCGGGTTGTTGCTGATTGGGATTTTTCTGTTGTTGTTGGCTGGTATTTTGCTGATTATTTTGTTGAGACATAGCATTTTCTCCATCATTTGAAATGACAAGCCGAGATGACCTGCCTGTTTATTAGGGTGGGCGCCAAGACTCGAAAACCATGTAGTCAAATACGGACAAAAACTGGTTTTATTGTAAGCATATGAGATCAAGCCACCACAGCTAGCTATAGGCGAAGGTGGTTTCATTTGATTACCATGGCCACTCTTGGAAATGACGTGTTTCTAGTTTCTTACGCCACACTGAATGCTCTAATTCTGAAATATAAAAATAAAAATGCACAACACTAATTTTTTATAGATATAACGATAAGGAGGAGCTATGGAGACTTTCGAGCTACGCATCAGCACATTAATCAAACAATTGAAAAGTTCTAAGCCTTGCGCCGATTGGAAGGAGGCTCACGAGTTAGTGAAAAGCAAGTGGATAGAGGTGTGTTCTGAGGTGGGAATGCCTCAAGGTTATTTAGAGCTTATTTCTCAGACCCCATTGGTGCCGGAGCCTGATTTAGATACGTCGCCTGCTGGCAACTTTCAGCTCAATGGAGTTGATGAGCCACTTGTATGCACCTACATCCAAGCGGATGGAGGGATTGTGATTCAGCGGCTGGAGGGAGCAAGTGCGATGGAAATTCTGATGAATCTGCCACCTGATCTGAGCCCAACGACTCATCTGCAAATTTGATGCATTTTGATCACCAACCTTTGCACATGAGCTGCTGCGATTGAAGCGCAAATTGCAGTGCACTGAGTCACGGCACTTTGCTTTCTGCCCTGATCCTGTGGCACTAACGCTGCCCGTGGCAGTTGCAGAGTCGGGTCAACCGGCCTATTCATCTCGCATGTGCTCTCCTTTGCAATAGCTTGGCTGTTTAGCGGCTGGCCATGGCCGCATAGCCCTTCTTTTAGGGGCTACGGGTTTTGGGAGGTTCACCGGCGCGTATATCTCTGAGGCGTGTCGTCCCAGCGCTAACTCTAGCGACCTCAATAACGGCTGGTCAATTCAGTATTTGGGTAACATCGTGGGCACATTACATTTTGAATCTACGTAAGTTTTTGATACTTATAGACTCAACGAATGAAGAAACTACTTGGAGTGTCTGCACTCGTTTTGCTTTTGTCTGGCTGTTATGCCACCGGGCATGGTTACGGCTATCACGAAAGACATGTTTATCAGCCCCACGGCGGTGTGTTTTATTCGTCTGGCCACAGACCTGCATACAGGCCTCATATGCATAGACCGCCCGTTCACCGCCCGCATCATGGCGCGCACGGCGGGGCTCATCGCCCCAACCATGGTGGCCAACGGCCTCACGGTGGGCATCGTCCGGGTGGACACGGTCACGGCCGTCGCTAACCTGGCGTTACGTCAAAATTTGAGGACCAAGTCCTTGAACATAAAGCCCATTCTTCTCACCGCACCTGTTGCGCGATGAGGGAATGAGGTTTCATAACCTGAAAGGACAACTATGCGTTTATCAAGAAGCTCCCTGATTCGTATGACGGCTTTGACTGCAGCGACGGTGGGCGTTGCTGCATTGGTGTCTGGTTGCGCGGTTTCGGTGCCTAGTGGCATCAAGCCGGTGACTGCTTTTGATGCCAAACGCTATATGGGTACTTGGTATGAACTGGCCCGCATTGACCACCGTTTTGAAAAGGGCCTGACTCAGGTGTCGGCCAACTACAGCCTCAATGAAGATGGTTCAGTAGTGGTGGCTAACCGGGGCTATAACGCAGAGAAAAAAGAGTGGCGCCAAGCCGATGGCAAGGCACGCTTCTTGGGCGCGACGGATGTGGCGGCCCTTAAGGTTTCATTCTTTGGCCCGTTTTACGCAGGCTACAACGTGGTGAGTCTGGATGATGACTACCAGACCTCGCTGGTGATTGGCGATAGCCTTGACTATTTCTGGCTGCTCTCGCGCAGCAAGACGATTCCTGAGGCGAAGTTCAAGCAGTTGCTTGAAAAGGCTCAGGGCTTTGGCGTTGATTTGAGCCGTGTGATCGTAGTGGCTCAATAAGAGCCTCTAAGTCGGCTTAGACGTTCTTAGTCCCGCAAGCCCACCGGAGCCTCAAAGTTCTCCGATGTGGCTTGCAAGCCGTCATCAAAGACCAGGACCCGCTCAGGCCAGCGCATGGCGGCCAGTTTGCTGCGCTGGGCTGGGTCATTGCCGCGCAGGCGATCCAGCCAGCGTGCGCCGACGGAGTAATCCACACAAAAGACGTTGTTGCGGGCACCATGCCATGACACAGGGCTGGTACCGCCGAAAAGGTTTTCGAACTGCGAGCCGTGTGCCGGTGCATCGGCAGGGTGCATACGGCGCCAGTAGTGCCCCACGATGACAGCTGGCGCTTCGTTGTATTCATTCCACCAGCCTACACGCTCTACAAAGCGCCATTTGCCGCCTGCGTAAAACGGGTTGCGGCATTCGCGTTCTACGCCTGCTGTCAGCACCTTGAGGGGGTTGACCATGGCCTTGCCCAGCTCGCTTTCGCTATGTGCGGGCAAAAAAGGCGGCTCGTAGCGGTGGTCTTCTAGGCTGTGGGGCCAGCTCAGCGCTTCTTGCCGCATGCGCTGCGCTATGCAGTGTGTGAGCGCCTGCGCATTCGCTAGCTTTTCAAAATGATCGTAAGAGGCGCGAGCACTGCCGGTGGGCAGCTCGCGAATCATGGCAATTTGCTCGGGCCGCCATGCCGCGTGCACGATGCGCAGGTCTTCTCGCTCCAGCGCTATCGGTAATTGGCTCAATTGCTGAAGTATGGCGGGTGCATCCGCCGCAGACATGCGTGCAAAAGGAGCGTATTTAGGCTGGTCCGACTCCACGCGGCTGTCGAAAAACCAGCCGGAGCCATCTTTGGCGTCTTCACGCAGCAAATTAATCTCGTGGTTGCCTAGCACGGCATGGGCCTTGCCCGCTGCCAGCATGGCCGCAACCAGCGCCAGCACCGAAGGGCTATCCGGCCCACGATCGCAAAAGTCGCCCACAAAAACCAGCCGCCTGCCGTTTGGGTGGTTGCCTTGCAGGTCATAGCCCAGATGAGTCATCAACTGCACCAGCGCGGAGTATTCGCCGTGGATATCGCCAACAATGTCGAGGGCGCCAAGGGCAAGGGGCTGGACTAGGCTCATGGTGAGGGCTTTAGGCTTGTGCGGTGGCGTGCAAGCGAGGGGTTGCTGATGATGAGCTTGCCATTGTCATACGGCAAGAGGCTGCTAAACGAGCAATTGTTGTAATGCTGATTCTCCTATTCTTGGCGCTCGAAACGTACAAAGCTGTAAGGCAGGCCGTTGACGGTGGTGTGCTCGCTGCGGCTCGCTTCTTTCCAGTCACAACCTAGTTCGGGTGCGTAAGCATCGCCTTCGTAATCGCGGCCAATTTCGGTCACTTCTACGGCAGCGGCTAGGGGCAGGGCTTGGGCATAGATTTGCGCGCCGCCCATGACCCAAACGTCTTGCGACAGGGTTTGGCCCAGCTCCAGCGCTGCTTCAAGGCTGGCCACACGCACAACTTTGTCAGATGCGGGTTCGGGTTGCCAGTCGCTTTGGCGGGTGACGACGATATTGGTGCGCCCGGGCAGGGGGCGAAAGCGCGGGGGCAGCGAGTCCCAAGTCTTGCGACCCATGATGACGGCGCAGCCGTGGGTCAGCGCTTTGAAGTGGGCCAGATCTTCGGGCAGATGCCAAGGCATGGTGCCGTCTTTGCCGATGACACCGTTAGCTGCGCGGGCGTAAATGAGTTGGATGGCCATAGCTATCAATAAAGTAGCTGCTAGTCCATACGATTCATAGATGTCAGAGATAAATACTCTTGAAACCTATTGAAATAAAAGACAAGCAGCTTTGATTTTTATAGTGAACAGAGTGCAGCTTAGACTGCCACAGGGGCCTTGATTGCCGTATGGTGCTGATAGTCCAGCACTTCAAAGTCTTCAAACTCGTAGTCGAAGATGGAGTCAGGCTTGCGCTTGATATTCAGCGTCGGGTAGGCAAAGGGCTGGCGCTGCAGCTGGGTCTGAACCTGCTCAAAGTGGTTGTTGTAGATGTGGCAATCGCCACCGGTCCAGATGAAGTCGCCTACTTCCAGATCGCATTGCTGGGCCAGCATGTGGGTCAGCAGCGCATAGCTAGCAATGTTGAACGGCACGCCGAGGAAAATATCGGCGCTGCGCTGGTACAACTGGCAACTGAGCTTGCCATCGGCCACGTAGAACTGGAAAAAAGCGTGGCAGGGCATCAGCGCCATCTGGTCCAGATCGGCCACGTTCCAGGCGCTGACGATGATGCGGCGGCTGTCTGGGTTGCTCTTGAGGGTTTTGACGACTTCTGCAATTTGGTCGATATGGGTGCCATCGGCCTTGGGCCAGCTGCGCCACTGCACGCCGTACACGGGGCCGAGGTCGCCGGTTTCCTTGTCAGCCCATTCGTCCCAGATGGTGCAGCCGCGCTCTTGCAACCACTTAACGTTGCTATCACCACGCAGAAACCACAGCAGCTCGTTGATGATGGACTTCAGGTGCACCTTTTTAGAGGTGACGAGAGGGAAACCTTCGCTCAAATCGAAGCGCATTTGATGGCCGAACACGCTGCGCGTGCCCGTGCCTGTGCGGTCGCCCTTGGAGACGCCATGCTCAAAGACATGGCGCATAAAGGATTCGTACTGGTTGCGCACTGGGCGCAGGGGGATAGTGGCGTTCATGGTGCTATTGATGGACGGGACAGCTCAGCGTACAGGACGCGGGCTGACTCTTGAATGAGGGCTGGCACCCACATCAAAGCTCTTGGCGGGTGCAATGGTTTGAGTTTGCCACGTGTAGCTCGATTGGCTGTGAAGGTTAGCTCAAAGAGCCTATGTGCTGCGGCGTTAAGTGGGCTGGTGCGTTGCTGCATCTGCACAATGGGGTGATTACATAAGGAGTGCTTGGATGTCGAGAATTTTGATGACTGCTGCTGCCAGTGCACTGGCCTGCGCGGCCTTGCTGGCGGGCTGTGACCAGAGCAAGGCCCCCGCAGCATCAGCCCCGGTTGGTGCGTCTGTACCTGCACCAACCCCTGTACGAGCCGCAGCCACTGCTACGCCTGAGCAAGCTCCTGAGGCGACCGTCCAGCTCGTGCCCAATCCCGCGATTGAGCAAGTGCGCGTGTTGCATGTGGCCAAGGATGGCGAAGAAGCTCTGGCCAGTCTGAAAAGCATGGAAGGCAAATATCGCTGGGATGGCGTGGATTATCTGAAAACCGGCGTGCTGGCTGAGCGCCTGAAGGCGCTGACGGGCAAGCACTATGAAACCCTGCTCCGCAATCTGGAGACCGTGGGCCCGCTGGAGACGCAGGACAATATGCTGACCGTGTTTGGCAACCGCCAGCGCATGGGCGGCGAAGAGGCGGCAGGCGTGGTGATTGACCCGGCTCGCAACGGCTTGCGCATCTGGCTGCTGACGGACGGCAAACAGATCGTGTTTACCGATGTGGATGGCGCAGACATTCAATGGCCCAAGGATATGCAGGCCTTGATTGCCAATCAGTTGCCTGAGGGCTGAGCGAGCAAACGCCAAGTTCAGCAGAATGCAGGCATTCGGCGGTTATCAACTGCTGATGACCTGCAGATCACTTGCTTACTAACGGCGCTCCCGCGCTGTCTGTTGCATGGCCTTTTTTATCTGCTCAAACCGGCTTCCTTCGGGTAGCAGTGCGGCTGCGGTTTCGCCCTTGTGACCCTTGGTATTGGGGTTGGCACCCTCAGCCAAAAGGGTGTAAATCGCGTCGGGGCCGGTGGTTTCATCTTGGGCGTGATTCATCAGCGGCGTCCAGCCTTTGTTGTCACGCGCTTCGATGTCCGCTCCTGCAGCGAGTAAAAGGCGAATCGCTGTGGGGTCTGCAATCAGGTGCAGCAATGTCTCACCAGCGGCATTGCGTGTATTGGGGGCGGCTCCGTTGGCCAGCAGCAGCGCCAAAATTTCGGGTGAAAAAATCACGGCTTGTTGCAAGAAAGTCGGCCAGCCGTCAGCGGTGCGCGATGCCGCCAAACGGGGCTCCTGTTTGAGAAGCTGGCGTACTTTTTCAACTTCACCATTCATCACCGCAGCGGAGAAAGTTTCGGCTTGGGGCAATACCTGCGCGAGAGTAGGAGTGGTGGAAAGCATCAGGACAACTGCGGCAATGGCTTGGAGTTGGTGGCTGAACATCGTATGGAGGCGTGCTTTCGTGAAAAAGCCCGACAGACCTGTATCTGCAGGGCTTTTCATTGGGCGGCTATTCCAATCAGCTGCGCGCCAGCACCACGCCGGGGTTCATGATGCCTTGCGGATCCAGTGCATTTTTGATAGCGCGCATCATTTGCAGGGCCACGGGGGACTGGTATTTTTCCAGCTTATCGGTCTTGAGTGCGCCCACGCCATGCTCGGCGGAGAAGGAGCCGCCAAAGGCATCGACTGCTTCATAAACCAAGTGGTTCACCAGCGCTTCTTTCTCGCGCAGAAACTGCTTGCCGTCCAAACCTTCGGGCACTTGCACGTTGTAGTGCAGATTGCCGTCGCCCAGATGGCCGAAGTTAACCAGACGCACGCCAGCAATTTCGCGCTTGAGCACTTCATCGGCATGGGCCACAAAGGCCGGAATGCGCGATGCGGCAATCGAGATGTCGTGCTTGATGTTCAGGCCTTCTTCGGCCTGCGCCAGCGGAATGCTCTCGCGGATATGCCACAGGTCGTGGGCTTGGGCCAGGCTCTCGGCCACGACGGCGTTGACTACGCAGCCATCTTCAAAAGCGAGTTCAAGCAGGTGCTCAAAGCGCAGGCGGGCATGTTGCTCGGACTCGCTGTCGCTGTTTTCCAGCAGCACGCAATAAGGCGCTTCGTCGCCCATGTCGGTAAACGGAACGCGCAGTTGCGGCATGTGCTTCACGACCAGGCTCAGCGCAAACTGGCCCATGACTTCAAAACCCGTCAGGCCTGCTCCCAAGTGTTGATGCGCCAGCCCCAGCAGGCGAACTGCGGCTTCCATGCTGGGCACGGCGGCGAAAGCGGTGAGCTGGGCGGCTGGCTGGGGGAACAGCTTCATAGTGGCGGCGGTGATGATGCCCAGCGTGCCTTCGCTGCCGATAAACAGGTCGCGCAGGTCATAGCCGGTGTTGTCTTTGCGCAGGCCCTTGAGGCCGTCCCAGACCTCACCCTGCGGTGTGACGACTTCCAGACCCAAACACAAATCACGCGTATTTCCATAGCGCACTACCTGCGTGCCGCCTGCGTTGGAGCCTAAATTGCCACCAATGGTGCAACTGCCTTCAGCAGCTAGCGACAAGGGAAAGAGCAGTCCTTGCTTATCGGCCAGTTCTTGCAGGTTTTGCAAAATGCAGCCCGCTTCAACGGTGAAGGTCAGGTTGTCTTTGTCGATGGAGCGAATTTGGTTCAGGCGCGTGAGGTTCAGCACCACCTGCTGGCCGCTGTTATCTGGCGTGGAGCCCACTGACAGGCCGGTGTTGCCGCCTTGCGGCACGATTTGCACGCCTGCGGCAGCGCAGGCCTTGACCACCGCCGCCACTTCAGCGGTGTTGCCGGGGCGCACCACGGCTAGCGACTTGCCGTGCACGCGCTTGCGCCAGTCTTGCTCGTAGGCGGACAGATCGCCCTCGGTCAGCACATGGGCGGCGCCGATGGTTTGGCGCAGGGAATCAAGCAAGGCAGTGGTAGTCATGGCAGGCGTAAGAGAAATCAGGGAAACAAGACGAATCCTAAGCCTGTAAGCCTAGGGCATGGCAGACTTGGCAACAATCGAAATAAATTACTTGGTTATGTCAGTTTTTCCGAATAATGTAAGTCTGCGCCAGCTGCGCGCCTTTGATGAGGTGGCGCGGCAAGGGGCGTTTGCCCCGGCGGCGCGGGAGTTGTGTTTAACGCAGTCGGCCTTGTCTGAGTCCATTCGCCAGCTTGAAGAGGCGCTAGGTATGCGCTTGTTTGACCGCACCACGCGCACCGTGGGCTTAACCAGCGCAGGGCAGGCCTTTTTGGTGGATGTACGCCAGGCGTTTGACACGCTGGAGCAAGGCTTTCAAAACCTGGGCGACTTGGTGGCCCTGCGCCGGGGCAAGGTGCGCATTGCGGCGGCGCCATCGGTGCTGGCTGTGCTACTGCTGCCGGTGTTGCCGGCTTTGCGGGCGCAGCACCCAGGCATTGAGATTGACCTGATTGAAGACAGTGCGGAAGGCATTGCCCAGCGCGTGCAAGCCGGGCTGGTGGATTTTGGAGTGGGCGCGGCCCATCCGGCGGGCGGTGATTTGCTGACGCAGCCGCTGGTAAGTGATGCGATGGGTTTGGTGGCCCGGGCTGATGAGCCTTTGCTGCATGCCAAGCGGCTGGTGGCGGCTGATCTGGCTCACCTGCCTTTTGTGGGGCTGACCACCGATACCGCCATTAGCCAGTTGCTGGCTGCAGCACCCGGTATGCCGCAAAACGTGCTGCAACCGGCGCTGCGCTTGTCTAACCCGCAACTGCTCTTTGAAGCGGTGAGCTTGGGGCTGGGCGTGACGATTGTTCCGGCGCTGACGGCGCGGCATCCAGCCTTAGGGCATTTGGGTTTTCGTCTAATCGATGAGCCGCATATTGTGCGCCGCACGCTGCTGATTCAGCGCCCGCGCCGGGCTTTGTCACCTGCAGCACAACTGCTGTTTGATGCGCTGGCTGCACAGCTCAAGACACTTGCGCGTTACGACGGCATTGCGCCGGATTAAGCAGCAGCGTTTGTGGTTGCTGCATTCGTGGAGTTGGCAGCGTGTGCAGCTATCGCAGCTTTAGCCGCTTTCTGGCGCAGGCGCACATGGGCCGCGCAGGCAATAAACAGCAGCACGCACAGCGCCACCTCAATCAGTGCAAGCCAGCGGCTGGGGGCCGGGTCGCTCCAAGCGCGCACCACGCCTTCGGTGAAGTACATCCACACCAGCAGGCTCATCCAGCGATAGGTGTACATGCGGCGCTTGAGCAAACCAATCACCGCAAAAGCCAGCGGCGCGGCTTTAAGAAACAGCAATGTGCCGCCCGGGCGGATAGGGGCTAACCACAGCTCCCACGCCACACACAGCGCCATGAGCGCAAGCAAGCTGCCCACAGCCAGCCAGCGCGTGGCAGCCACATCGGCGGCGGGCTGATTGATTGGTGAGCAAGTGTTTGAAGAGGCGTGGGAGGAGGGGGCGTCGGTCATAGCAATGGCATCATATCGACCATGGCCGCTTCCTTTGAATTCAGATTTTTTCTTTTGGCGCTTGCGTTTGATTTTTCGCAGGCCCGTGACTTCTTTTTCCCCTTTTTTGGCGCGAAAGGAGTGCGTTCATGAAGAAGAATGACCGGACTGGTTTTTGGTCGGCGCTAGAAGGCAAGGCTGCAGACGCTGCACCCGCTCAAGGGAACGCGCCGCATCAATCTTCGTGGGCACCTACTGCTGAGCCGCCTTGGCGCCAAGAGCCCAGTCTGAATGAGCCCAGCGTTCAAGAACCACGCTTTCAAGTACCACGTTTTCAAGAGCCACAGCTTGATGCGGTACAGCTCGAATCCGCCAAGCCTGCGCCATTAAATTCCGCTGCGCCATTGACTCCACCTGCGCCGCCGATGGCATCGTTTGGCCAAGCTGCGCAACGCTGGACGCGTTACGCCCCTCATTCAATGCCAAACAGCTCTGAAAGGCCTGAAGTCAAGGT
Source organism: Comamonas sp. Y33R10-2 (assembly GCF_019355935.1). NCBI lineage: Bacteria > Pseudomonadati > Pseudomonadota > Betaproteobacteria > Burkholderiales > Comamonadaceae > Comamonas > Comamonas sp. Y33R10-2. Next base: position 2,071,091 of record NZ_CP079925.1, on the reverse strand, counting down.
CAATCAAGGAGGAGCTGCTTCTGTTTCAGGAGTGGCAACTGCGCCAGTCTATAAATTGGGTAAGGCCAAGCAGCTGTTTGCGGCTTGCAAAGATGTGGCTGGACGCATTCCCAAACCTCACATGCCCAGCAAGCAAGAGGTCAAAGACGAATTTCACCGCAAAAGCCGCCGTGTGCAGCAACGCCTGCGCACCTTTCCGTGGCACAACACGGCGCAGGTTTTGCGCGCCCGTTTTAAGGAAGACCGCTTGGGCGTAACAGCCAGCAGTCTCACCTTCACATCGCTGCTGGCGCTGGTGCCATTTTTTACGGTGGCGCTGGCTTTGTTTACGGCTTTTCCCATCTTTGGCAAAGCGCAAAACGTACTCGAGCGCTGGCTGATGGATAGCCTGATCCCCGAGACCATTGCGCGGCAGGTGCAGGGCTATCTCACGCAGTTTGCGTCCAAGGCTAGCCAGCTTGGCTTGGTTGGCTTTTCGATTTTGATCGTCACGGCGGTGATGCTGATCCTCACGATTGATCGCACGCTCAACAATATCTGGCGCGTGCGGCAGTTGCGCCCGCTGGGTCAGCGGGTGCTGATTTACTGGGCTGCCATCACGCTGGGTCCGCTGCTGCTGGGCCTGAGTTTGGTGCTGTCTTCGTATGTCATGTCGGCCTCTAAAGGCTTGGTCGATGCGCTACCTGGTAGCCTGCGCTTTGTGTTCGACTCCATTGAGTTTGTAGTGCTGGCTGCAGGCATGGCCGGGCTCTATCACTACGTGCCCAACACACCTGTGCGCTGGCGCGATGCTTGGGTGGGCGGCGTGTTTGTGGCGGTGTTCATGGAGGTGGCCAAAAAGCTGCTGGGCATTTACCTGTCATCCGTGCCCACCTACTCGGTGATTTACGGCGCATTTGCCACCTTGCCCATTTTGCTCATTTGGATGTATGTCGCTTGGAGCATTGTGTTGACCGGCGCCTTGGTCACTGCCTACCTGCCCACGGTGCTCAGCGGAGTGGAGCGGATGACCGGTCACAAAGGCTGGCAGTTTGAGCTGGCGGTTGAGGTGTTGCAATGCCTTGCCAAAGAGCGCGAGTTGCCCCACAAAGGCTTGTTTGTGCGCCAGCTCTCTAGGCGCTTGCGCATAGAGGAATCGCAAATTCAGCCCGTGCTGCAGGCCTTGGCCCAGCTCGATTGGGTAGGTGCCGTGCAGCCACCAGATGCCTATGTATCGCTAGAGAGCACAGAGCCCCGTTATGTATTGCTGGTGGAGCCACAAGCCACATTGATCGAGCCGCTGGTCGAGTTGCTGCTGCTGCAGCCATCCGAAGCAGTGCAGCCGCTGTGGCAGCGCGCAGGGCTTAACGCCATGACGATGGCGCAGCTGATTGCAGCGCCCATAAAAGATATTAATAGCGGTGATAAAAAATAATCAAACTCTATGAATAGCCTGCGTGATTAGTTAGTTATTTGATAGTGAGTGCGGGCTTCTTTTGGGAGGCGTTGCACAATCGCTTAACTACTCATTCGCCCGATGGGCTGAGACCTTATGCCGGTCCAGCCTTCGGGCGAATTTCATTCCAGCCTACAAATTCAGTCAGAGCTTGGCTCTACGCTGCGTTTTGTTGCATATTATTTTTTGATATTTATGAGCCAATCTGTTTTGGGCCAACCGGTCACTCAAGCCTGGCAGCAGCGAAGTCTGGCCCACATGCTGCAAGCGCGCGTTGCAGCCACGCCAGATTTACCTGCTTATCGTGAGTTCGCTGCCAAAGACCAGCCTTGGACTCAGCTGAGCTGGGCGCAGGCCGGTGCTGCTGTCATGCAGTTTCGCGCTGCTTTGCAGCAAAGCGGGATCCAGCATGGCGAGCGCATCGGCATTTGGCTGCCCAACAGCATCAACGCGATGTGCGCCGATCAAGGCGCCCTGCAAATGGGCGCGATCGCAGTGCCTGTGCACACCACAGACAACCCGGCCAGCATTGCCTATATTTTTGATAACGCCGAAATCAGCTTGCTGGTGCTGAGCAGTCTGAGCCAGTGGCAGCGCCTGCGCGCCACAGACTACGCCATGCCCAGCTTGCATACCGTGGTGGTGGCAGATGGAGTGCCGCCAACGTCGAGCATTGAAGGTCAGCCTCTTGTTGTAGATCAGCCGCGTCTGCTGTCGCTGGCAGACTGGCTGCAAGAGGGCGCCGCGATGGTCGCGCAGCCTGCCCCGGCTTTGCCAGAGCCCGGTGATGTGGCGGCCATCGTCTACACCTCGGGCACGACCGGCAAGCCCAAGGGCGTGATGCTGACCCACGCCAATGTGATGGCCAATGTGTCGGACTTTGCCCAGCGCGTGCAGCCGCGTCAGGACGATCGATTTTTGTCGTTTTTGCCGCTCTCCCACACCTTTGAGCGCACCGTGGGCTACTACTTGTCTATTGCCAGTGGCGCTTGCACTGCTTATGCGCGCTCAGCTGCTTTGCTGATGCAAGACATGCAGACGGAAAAGCCCACCATCCTCGTTTGTGTGCCCCGTATTTATGAGCGCGTGCACGCCAAGATGCTCGAGAAAATTCTGGCGGGCCCCGAGGCTGAGCGTCAGGCTTTTGAAGCGGCGGTGGAGTGGGGCTGGGCTAACTTCTGTGCGCGTCAAGATATTACCGATCTGCACAAGCACGATGCAGATTTGATTGGCACTCCCGCCCCTGCAGCCCACGCGCAGCTTGGTCAGCAGATTGCCCAGATGTTTGGTGGCTGTGTGCGCATGGCCATTACAGGCGGCGCTGCTATTCCGCAAAGCACGGCCCGCGCCTTTTTGGCGCTGGATGTGCCGCTGCTGCAGGGTTACGGCATGACGGAGACAACGCCCGTGATCTCCGTTGTTACGCTCGATAGCAACGACCCCGCGACAGTAGGCGCGCCCCTGCCCAGCGTTGAAATTCGCATCGGTGAGCAGCATGAGCTACAGGTGCGCGGTGCGACGGTGATGAAGGGCTACTGGAAGCGCCCTGAGGAAACGGCCGCCGCTTTTACGCAAGACGGCTGGTTGCGCACCGGCGATCAGGCTGAGTTGGTCAAGGGCCGCATTCGCATCAAGGGTCGCTTAAAGGAACTCATCGTCACCTCGACTGGCGAGAAAATCTCGCCCACCGATTTGGAGCAATCGATGCTGGCCGATCCCTTAATCGAGCAAATCATGGTGCTGGGCGATCACCGCCCCTATGTGAGCGCGATTGCGGTGTTGAGTGAGGAAAACTGGCCCTTGTTTGCCAAAGACAATGGCTGGGATGCAAGCGAGCCTGAAACGTTGCGCCAACCCGCTGTGGTGCAAACCATGCTCAAGCGCTTGCAGGCCTTGTGCGCAGATTTCCCAAGCTACGCCCAGCCGCGTGCGCTGCTGCTAACGCTGGAGCCTTGGAGTGTGGAAAACCAATTGCTGACCCCTACGATGAAGGTCAAGCGCCAGCCTATTTTGGCGCGCTACGCTCAAGAAGTTGAGAGCATTTACGGCAATCGCCGCATGGGCTAAGTCAGCTCTTGCCCATCAAAAAACGGACCTTAAGGGTCCGTTTTTTGATGGGGCTACATCTTGATGCGCCCGAGCAAAATATCGCGCCACATCATCCAGTCGCCCATGAAGCTGTAGAGCGGGCGTTTAAAGCTGGCGGGGCGGTTTTTCTCAAAACCGAAATGCCCCACCCAGGCAAAGGCATAGCCGCAGATCAGGCCTGCCAGTAAATACCACCAGTCCCCAGTCAGAAACAGCACCAGTAAAAAGCCCAGCGACAAACTGCTGCCTATGAAGTGCAGTCGCCTGCAGGTGGTGTCGCGGTGCTCACCCAGATAAAAAGGGTAGAACTCAGCAAAGCTTTTGAACTGGCGCGGGTCAAAAGTGGCGGCTGCGGCAGTAGCCGTGTCGCCCTCTCTTTCGGTGCTCGTGTTTTGAGACATGGCAAGCCTCAGTTTGATGAGATTTTTTCTTATACCGCCGAGCGTGCGAAAGGGTTAGCGGGTAATTGCGCGGCTGCTCCGTTTGATCGTTAAACGTTAAAAGCCGCTACGGGCGTTGGCAAAGTCAACTAGATCGGCTGGGTAGTGGGGCAGGTCGCGTAGCGCAACATCATCCCAGCCGTAGAGCACCGACAAGGCCCCCACCTCCAGCGCCCAGAAAAACGTGCCCAGCCAAAGCTTGCCTTTCTTTTGCTGCGAGGGTGACAAGCGCAAAAAATCAGCGTATTGGGTTTGCACATAGGCCACCAATGGCTCGGGTGATGGCTCGCCGAGCAGCTCGAAAAACGGCAGCAGCGCGCCATAGGGGCGGGGGTGGAACAGGGTCTCGTTGACCTCTTGAACCTCAATTGCGGCGGCGCTTAGATAGTCGAGCAGGCGGTCTGTATCAAAGGCCAGCACTTGCTCGACGATGGCAGGGATTTCTTCAGGTGCATCTAGCAGCACAGCCAACGCCATCAGGATGACGGCGTATTTGTATTCGGCGCTGCGGGCGTTGATGGGGGCGGGCACGCCGTAGTCCTCGCCCGTGGTTTGACTCATGCTGGCGCGCGCGTGGTGGGCCACAGCGGCGGTGTCTTTCCACAGCGCCACAGTCTCCAGATAAATGGGGCGCAGCACATTGCCGGGGAGGCCCAGATCAAGGCCGTAGATCAGCAAATGGCAGGCCTCTTGCCCGGCAGCCTGCCAGCCCCAGTAGTTCTCCAGTGCAGCATGGGCTTGCAGCGCAAACGGGGTCTGGTAGCCGGGGCTATTGGTAAACCGCTGCAGCGTAGCCAGCGCCGCCTTCCAGTCGGCTTTTTTATCCGCCAGATTGAGAGCGCGGCGTGGGTTGAGGCTGGTCAGGGGGATTTGCTTCCAGCTCTGTAGGGCTTGGGTGAGCTGGTTGTCAAACATCAAAATTATGTGAGGTCAAGGCGAGGATTACGGGAGAGATATGTAAGGGTCAGATTACTTTGAAGGATTCCACTTCAAAGATCAGTGTGTCGGGATCAGATTTTTTCGTCATGCCCAGCTCTTTTTTTACATCGAACAGCTTGACCTGACCCGTCAGCAAGATGCGGGCTGGCGGCTTGATCTCGCGCAGCGCCTGTGCCTTGTCCAAGGGAACCACCACGGTCTGTGAAGACAACATGCCTTGCGGTGGCTTGGGCTGGTTGATGTCGAAATGCGAGAGGAACAGATATCGCTTAGCTAGTACAGCGGTTGCAGGGCTGGTAGGTCCTGCCAGCCAAGGTGTGAAGCCATCAAAAATAATGGGCATTTCTACCGATTTTCCAGCGTACTGCTTGCCCAGCTGGAAGTTGTCTAGATCAATATAAATCTGGTTTTGCACATGCTGCGCAGCAGGCGCACTGCTTGCAGCTTGTGGTGTGGCAAATGGAGGTGCGCTGGCAGTGCTGGCTGGAGCGTTGTTGCTGGGTGCGGCTTGAGCTGCTGGGGCTGAAACGGCTGGCGCTTCAGAGGGCATGAGCTCTTGCTTGAGCTTGACGGCGCCGAAAACAATGCCAATCAGCAAACCGATGAGGGACAGTATTTTGTAGACCGCATTTTTTTCTAGGTTCTCAAGCATGTGCATTTCCTAAGGTGATCAGTGGGTACGAAATGTTGTCAAAAAGTTATCAAGAATTCTTCAAGAAATCGTGAATGGCAAACAGCGTAGCGTCGGGCGATTCTGTCATCTGGTTGTGGCCGTTGGCGATGGTTTGTACTTTGACGATTTTGCCTGCCGCTTGCGCCGCGGCGATCAGGCCTTTGGCGGCTTTGGGCGGCGTCATCTGGTCTTGCTCGCCCAGCACAAACAAAACGGGGCAGGTAATTTTCGCCATGGCCGCATCGCCGCCCGCATAGCTATCGCAGGCGGTAAAGCCGGTGTGCAGCAAGTTGGTGTTTGCATTGCTAGCCAGCACGCGGCGGCCCAATGCCATACCGGCACCAAACACCCAGCTGCCTGCGCCATTAGGGGGCGCCAGCGTGGCGCGCGAGAAGGTGTTGACCTTCTGAATCGCTTTTTCTGGGGTATTCAAGGCAGATTCGAGCAGCGCGGGCGAGACCTTCATGGGAAAGGCCGTGCCGACCAGCACCAGATGGCTGATGCGTACTTTCAAAGTGGCTGCCGCTTCCATCGCGATCAAGCTGCCCCAGCTGTGGCCGATGAGGGCGGCTTGCTTTAAGCCCGCGGCATCCATCAGTTGGGCGATGAAGGCGGCTGCATCTTCCACCGTTTTTGGCGCCGCGCCAGCACTTTTGCAATGACCGGGCAGATCCAGCGCCAGCACATTGAAGCCGTGGTTGGCCATGTAGCGGCTTTGCAGCGCCCAGACGCTGTGATCGCACAGCACACCGTGGATGAAGATGGCGGTGGGCTTGGCAGCATCGAACGCTTTGCCGCCGGTGTAGGCATAAATTTGGGCTTTGTTAACTTCAAAAAACATAGCTATACCTGTATATGGAATAAGGACTGGAGGCTGTTTTTATTCAAAATAAGGCATGTACGCCATTTTTATGCCGCTTTCTCTGCAGCCTTCAGTGCTCGCTTCAAGTCATCAATGAGGTCATCTGCATCTTCCAGACCAATCGATAAACGAATCGTGCCTTGGCTGATACCGGCTTGCGCCAGCGCCTCGTCGCTCATACGGAAATGCGTGGTGCTGGCCGGGTGAATCACCAAAGAGCGGCAGTCGCCCACATTGGCAAGGTGGCTGAAAATCTTGAGCGCTTCGATAAAAGTCTTGCCCTGATTGCGGTTACCCGCAATGTCAAAGCTAAATACCGAGCCTGCACCGCGCGGCAGCAGTTTTTGGGCCAGTGCATAAGATGAATGCGACTCCAGCATCGGGTGGCCCACGCGGCTCACTAGCGGGTGGCTGGCCAAGAACTGCACAACGCGCTCGGTGTTCTTCATGTGCCGCTCCATGCGCAGTGGCAGGGTTTCGATGCCTTGCAGAATTAGCCAAGCGCTGTGCGGGCTCAGGCAGGCGCCAAAGTCGCGCAGGCCTTCGCGGCGGGCGCGCAGCAAGAAGGCGCCCACGGTCGATTCTTCGCTGAACACCATGTTGTGAAAGCCGTCGTAGGGCTCGGTCAGTTCGGGGAATTTGCCCGATTTTTCCCAGTCAAAACTGCCGCCATCCACCACCACACCGCCAATGATCGTGCCGTGGCCCGACAGGAATTTGGTCGCCGAGTGATAGACGATGTCTGCGCCATGTTTAAAGGGCTGCATCAGCCACGGCGAGGTGAGGGTGGAGTCCACCAGCAGGGGCACGCCCGAGTCGTGGGCTATTGAAGAAATGGTGGGGATGTCCAGTACATCGAGGCCGGGGTTGCCCACGGTTTCGCCAAAGAATAATTTGGTGTTGGGCCGCACGGCAGCGCGCCAGCCGTCGATGTCGCCGGGCTTGACGAAAGTGGTCTCAATGCCAAAGCGGCGCAGTGTGTAGTGCAGCAGGTTTTGCGATCCGCCATACAGCGCTGTGCTGGCCACAATGTGGCTGCCTGCGCCCATTAGCGTGGCAATGCTTAGGTGCAGCGCGGCCTGACCGCTGGCAACCGCAATCGCGCCCACGCCGCCTTCCAAGGCGGAAACGCGCTGCTCCAGCACCGCGTTGGTGGGATTGCTGATGCGGCTGTAGACATGGCCGGGTCGCTCTAGGTTAAAGAGGCTTGCTGCGTGATCACTAGATTCAAAAACAAAAGAGGTCGTCAGATGAATCGGCGTGGCGCGTGCGCCGGTGGCGGGGTCGGGCTGGGCGCCTGCGTGCAGGCTGAGGGTGTCAAAACCGGGGTCTGAATAGCCGGGCATGTGGGGTCTCCAATATTTTTGATGCTGCTTGGCGATCAGCATAAAGCGACTGTGCAAAAGTGCTGCACTTGTCGCGCACCAAGATGGTGAATTTCATGGATGACCCGTAGCCTACTTGCCTTGATTGGAGTGCAATGTGGGCTATATTTGCAGAGAATTTTTTGCATTTTGTGCGCTCAAGCCTTGCGCCTGAGCCATTCGGAGAACAGCAATGAAAGTAAGTGACATCCTGCGCGTCAAAGGCAACACCCTCTATACGGTGTCGCCCGATGAGAGCTTGGCTGCTGCGGTGCAGGTGATGTCGGATAAAGACATCGGCTCGCTGGTCGTGATGGAGCATGGCGATGTGGTGGGCATGCTCACCTTTCGCGAGGTGATTCAGGGCTTTGTGAAGGCTGGCGGCATTGAGCGTGCTTCGGTGCGTGGCGCCATGGACGATGCGCCCATGACCTGCACCATGGAAACCGACATGGACGAGGTGCGCCGCATGATGCTGGACCGCCACGCGCGCTACATGCCCGTGATGGACAAGCGCATGCTGATGGGCGTGATCTCGCTGTACGACGTGGCCAAGGCCGTGGTGGACAGCCAGAACTTTGAAAACCGCATGCTCAAGGCCTATATCCGCGATTGGCCCGAAGGCGAGCGCCAAGGCGCGGATTGATCGTTCGGTCTTTTTAGATACCAGCCCCGCTTGATGCGGGGTTTTGCTTTGTGTGGGGTTTGCTTTTGTGGGGCGGCTAAGAGCCGCTCTTAGAGTCGCTCTTAGTGGCGATGGCTAGCGCAACAGACTGCCAACGCTTTTAGTGCAAGCGGCGGCATACCCGCGGGCATAATCGACGGTCTATGAGCGGCAATACCTTCGGCACAATTTTCACGGTCACCAACTTTGGTGAATCCCACGGCCCAGCCATTGGCTGCGTGATTGACGGCTGCCCCCCGGGCATGGCCTTGAGCGAGGCAGATATCCAGTTTGATCTGGACCGCCGCCGCCCTGGCACCAGCAAGTTTGTCACCCAGCGCAACGAGCCCGATGCGGTCGAGATTCTCTCGGGCGTGTACGAGGGCAAGACCACGGGCACGCCGATTGCGCTGCTCATCCGCAATACCGACCAGCGCAGCAAGGACTACTCCAATATTGCGCAGAGCTTCCGTCCTGGCCACGCCGACTACGCTTACTTTCAAAAGTACGGTATTCGTGACCCACGCGGTGGTGGTCGTTCTTCCGCCCGCATGACAGCGCCCACCGTGGCTGCAGGAGCCGTGGCCAAAAAATGGCTCAAAGAAAAGTTCGGCACCGAGTTTCGCGCTTGCATGACGCAGATCGGCGAGCTGCCCATTGGCTTTGAAAGCTGGGAGCATGTGCCCCACAATCCCTTCTTCGCGCCTGTGGCTGATGTGACGCAGTTCGAAGACTATATGAACGATCTGCGCAAAAGCGGTGACTCTTGCGGCGCTGCGCTGCGCGTAAACGCCAGCAACATGCCTGTGGGCCTGGGTCAGCCTCTGTATGACCGTCTGGATGCCGACATTGCCTACGCCATGATGGGCTTGAATGCGGTCAAGGCTGTAGAGATTGGCGCAGGCTTTGACAGCGTGGCCCAGCGCGGCACCACACATGGCGACTCGCTCAGCCCCCAAGGCTTTCGCAGCAACAACGCGGGCGGCATTGTGGGAGGCATCAGCACGGGCCAAGATTTGGAAGTGCGCATTGGCATCAAGCCCACCAGTTCCATCATCACGCCGCGTGAATCAATTGACGTGCACGGCAATACCGCTGAAGTCATCACCAAGGGCCGCCACGACCCGTGCGTGGGCATTCGTGCAGCACCCATTGCCGAGGCACTGCTGGCGCTGGTTGTGATGGACCACGCCTTGCGCCACCGTGCGCAGAACGCCGATGTGGATTCGGGCCTGGCGCCCATCCCCGCTTCCGCTGCCTGACATTAAAAACACCAATTTGTGAGGTACAACCGGGGACTCAGGAGAGTCGTGATGGTTGTAGCAAACACAAAGCCCAATCAACGCCAGCCCCGCGCCTTGTCGCTGGGCTGGCGTTGTGCATTTCGAAGCATGACCGCAAGCGCTGCTGCGGCGATTATGGCGATAGTCTTATCTGCCTGTGGCGGTGGTGTCGTCAAGCCCGCAAGCATGGAGATCACCTTGCTGGGCTTCAATGACTTGCACGGCAATTTAGAGCCGCCCAAGCAGGCGGTAGCAGCGCAAAACGCGCAAGGTCACAGCGTTGCTGTACCCGCCGGCGGCGCGGCTTATCTGGCGCAGGCCATTGCCCAGCGGCGTGCGGCCAGTCGCCATGTGGCGGTGGTGACGGCGGGAGACATGATTGGTGCATCGCCCATCGTGTCATCACTGTTTCTGGATGAGCCCACTATTGAGGCTCTGAATCTGATGAAGGTGGATTTTGCCGCCACCGGCAACCACGAATACGACCAAGGCGCTGATGAGTTGCTGCGCATGCAAAACGGCGGCTGCGAGAAGTTCACCAGCAAAGAGCCTTGCCAGTTGAGCAAGCCCTTTCAAGGCGCGTCGTTTCAATACTTGGCAGCTAACACGATTCGAGATGACGGCAAGCCGCTGTTTCCCGCAACCGCCGTGAAGTTTTTTGAGCAAGATGGCTTGCGCATTGGCGTGGGTTTTATTGGTATGACGCTCAAGAACACGCCGAAGATGGTGCGCCCCAGTGGCGTCAAAGGCTTGAGCTTTACGTCTGAGGCGCTGACGGCCAATGCGCTCATCCCGCAACTGCGCGCCCAAGGTGCTGATGTGATTGTGGTGATGGTGCATGAGGGTGGCAGCACCACGTCGGGCCTACAGGAGAACAGCTGCCAAGGCTTGTCTGGCGACATCGTGCCGATTTTGGAGCAGCTCTCTGGCGAGGTGGATGTGGTGATCTCTGGTCACACGCACCGCGCTTACCTGTGTGACTACGCCAAGGTTAATCTTGGCAAGCCATTCTTGCTGACCAGTGGTGGCCTGTACGGCACGCTGTTGACGGAAGTGACGCTCACGGTAGATGGCAACACGCGCCGCGTAAGTCGCAAGTCTGCGCGCCAGCATATCGTGCAGGGCGAGGCCTATACCAGCAGCGCAGGCGTGGTGGCGCTGCAGCCGGACTTTCCGGCTTTTGATGCTGATGCCGATGTGGCGCAACTGGTGGCCCGCTACAAGGCCGCTGCCCAGCCCTTGGCGGCTGCGCCAGTAGGGCGACTGGCCTTGGCCGCTATGCGCACGTTGCAAAGCAGTGGCGAAAGTGTGATGGGTCGCGTGGTAGCCGACAGCATCTTGGCCGCGACGCAAGATGCGGCAGCGGGTGGTGCACAGCTGGCTTTTATGAATTCAGGCGGCGTGCGCGCTGATCTGCTGCCGGATGCCAGTGGCCAAGTGACCTATGGGCAGCTTTTCAGCGTTCAGCCTTTTGGCAATACGCTGATGGTGATGAGTCTGACGGGTGAGCAAATTCGGCAGGTATTGGAGCAGCAGTTCAACAGCGGCAGCAACACCGTAGCTGCGCCGCGCATCTTGCAGGTATCGCAGGGCTTTGGTTACCGATTCGATCTCAGCCAGAATGCCGGTCAGCGCGTGAGTGATATTCGCCTCCATGGCCAACTGCTCGACATGACTCAAAGCTACCGCGTAGGCCTGCAAAGTTATCTGGGTACGGGTGGCGACAACTTCAGCGTCTTTACCCAAGGCCGCGATGTGGTGGGCGGCATGCTGGACTTGGATGCGCTGGTTGAGTATGTGCGTACGCAGAGTTTGACGGCGCCTATGGCGCTGCCGCTGCAGGATCGAATTACGCTTGTTCAGTAGCAAAAATATTATAAAAATAGCTTGCAGTCATTTCAGTGAATGGACTTGTAGCTCTTAAATTAATAGCATTTAAATGCAAGCGCTAAACAAAAAAACCACCCGAGGGTGGCTTTTGTATTGAGCTGGCTTATGTCTATCAGGCCGCTGCAGGCTTCTTAGCTGACTTGGACTTGGGGCTACGCACTTCATCCATGATGTTGGTGAAGTCGTCCACATCCTCAAAGCTGCGGTACACGCTGGCAAAGCGGATATATCCCACTTTGTCCAGGCCCTTGAGTTCATCCATTACCAACTCGCCAAGGCGGCTGGAATCGATCTCGCGCAGGCCTAAGTTGAGCAGTTTGTCTTCAATGCGCTCGATGGAGTCATCGATCAGCGCCGTGCTCACCGGCCGCTTGCGCAGCGCAATCTGGAAGGAGCCTTGCAGCTTGGCGCGCTCGTACTCAATGCGGCGGCCATCTTTTTTGACCACAGTCGGAAAGCTGACCTCGGGCCGCTCATACGTTGTAAAGCGTTTTTCGCAGCCACCGCAGCGGCGGCGGCGGCGAATGAAGCCCCCATCTTCGGACTCACGCGTTTCGACAACTTGCGTGTCCGGGTTGCTGCAGAAGGGGCACTTCATGGTGTGTCAGAGCAGCAGAATTTACTTGCTGTAGACAGGCAGCTTGGCGGTCAAGGCAGCAACCTTTTCACGCACAGCAGCCAAGTTGGCTTCGTCGGCGGGGTTTTCCAGCACATCAGCCACCAAGTTGGCGGTGATGCGAGTTTCTTCCTCGCCGAAACCACGGGTGGTCATGGCGGGAGTACCGATACGGATGCCGCTGGTCACGAATGGCTTTTCGGGGTCGTTAGGGATGGCGTTCTTGTTCACAGTGATGTGAGCCAGACCCAGAGCCGCTTCAGCCGCCTTGCCAGTAATGCCCTTGGCGCGCAGGTCCACCAGCATGACGTGGCTTTCTGTGCGACCAGAGACGATGCGCAGGCCGCGTTCGGTCAGCGTGTCCGCCATGACCTTGGCGTTCTTGACGACTTGTTCTTGGTAAGCCTTGAACTCAGGAGTCAGCGCTTCCTTGAACGCAACAGCCTTACCGGCGATCACGTGCATCAGCGGGCCGCCTTGCAGGCCGGGGAAGATGGCGCTGTTCAGTGCCTTCTCGTGCTCGGCCTTCATCAAGATCACGCCGCCACGGGGGCCGCGCAGGCTCTTGTGGGTGGTGGTGGTGACCACGTCAGCAAAAGGCACGGGGTTGGGGTACACGCCCGCGGCGATCAGGCCAGCGTAGTGAGCCATGTCCACCCACAGGATGGCGCCGACTTCCTTAGCGATCTTGGCGAAGCGCTCAAAGTCGATGTGCAGGGCGTAGGCAGAGGCACCGGCCACGATGATGCGGGGCTTGTGCTCACGGGCCAGCGCTTCCATCTTGTCGTAGTCGATGGCTTCGTTAGCGTCCAGACCGTAAGAGACGGCATTGAACCACTTGCCGGACATGTTCAGCGCCATGCCGTGGGTCAGGTGACCGCCTTCGGCCAGGCTCATGCCCAAAATGGTGTCGCCGGGCTTGGCAAACGCCATCAGCACTGCTTGATTGGCTTGGGAGCCGGAATTGGGTTGCACGTTGGCGGCTTCTGCGCCAAAGATTTGCTTGATGCGGTCGATGGCCAGTTGCTCGACCACGTCCACATGCTCGCAACCACCGTAGTAACGCTTGCCGGGGTAGCCTTCAGCGTACTTGTTGGTCAGCTGGGAGCCTTGGGCTTCCATCACGGCGGGCGAGCAGTAGTTCTCGCTGGCGATCAGCTCGATGTGCTCTTGCTGGCGGTGGTTCTCAGCTTCAATAGCTGCAAACAGTTCGGGGTCGACTTTAGCGACGGTATCGGTGCGTTGAAACATGGCAGTCCTGTGAACTAAAAATTCCCTTGAAGCAAGGGCTGCCCAGGCGAACGGCTGAAACGCTTGTGGATTGCAATCGCTGCGACCTTGGGCGGTACGCTCCCCAGTGGTTCACAGACCTTGCAGTCTGCTGGTTTCCACGTCAGCGGCAGAGAAATTTCTGCGCCTATCGCCAGTTGCGTACACCCTCTAGTGTAGCTGAGCTGACATATCTCAAAGCCGTAACAGCGCTATTCCTGAGCACTTGCGTGCGGGCATAAAAAAAGCTGGCACAGAGGCCAGCTTGAAAAAAATCGACAGTTTATGGATTGAAAACTTACAGGCTGGAACCAGCAACGGTAACTTGCTCAGAGTGAGACACCGTTGTGGACTCCACTGCCTTGGGCGCAGCAGGCTTGGTCGCAACCAAAGTGCTAGCGCCTAGGCCAGCGCCTTGGCGCATACGTTGATGCTCGGCCAGTACTTTGGCGGCGTAGCCACCGTCGCTTGGCAGATTAGCAGCACCTACGTAGTAGCGCAGACCACCTTCGATAGAGCCAGCGCGTGCAATGCACTCCTTGAGCACCTTGACGCCAACTTTGAGGTTAGTCACGGGATCAAATGCAGCATGACGGCCGCCAAAGCTTTCGTACTTGTCGGTGTGGACCTTAGTCATCACCTGCATCAAACCTTGAGCACCGACCGAGCTTTGGGCAAATGGGTTGAAACTCGACTCAATGGCCATGATGGCCAAAATCAGCGTGGGGTCCAGCTTGTTGGCTTTGCCCAAAGCATAGGCTTCGCTGACCAAGGCCGCGATGGGCTCTGGAGCGACGCGGTACTTCTTGCTGAGCCAAAAGGCGACAGCGGCTTGATCCTTGGGCAAGCTTGTGGGGTTGACTGCGGTGGCGCGGTCGCTGGCGACAACGATCTCGGAAGCTGGAGCTTCTTCGATGATGGTTTCAGCCACAACGGGCAGGCGTGTATCGAGCCACTCGCGCAGCTCAGTTGCACCAGCCAGACGCAGGTCTGGGCGGGAAATTAAAATCAAGGCCGAAATGGCCACGGCCAAGCCCAAGAGGGCGAAACCGTTGTGGGTAAGAGCAAGAAAACCGTTGGCCGTCTTATGGCCCAACGTTCGCGCAGAGGCGACTAATTTTCCTGACGCTGGCATAGCTAGTCCTTTCTTGGCTATCGCCCGAGGTTCAACCGGATCAGTGACACGGTGAAGCCAGAGGCAGCACGCCGATGAGGTTTGCTGCGGGCCGATTAAAAGCACCTCGGCGAGGCGCTGATCGGTCTGCTCAGTCGTGAGGCAGCGGAAACAAAAAACGCTCAATTTGAGCGCTGGCGGATTCTAAAAGTGCTCTTAATGCATAGTCAATACTAACAAAAATACTTTTTAGATATTAAAGTAATTTGAAAACATGTATATGCATACAGTTTTTTAAAAAAACATAGAAAAACTCATTGGGCGCAAGAGGGAAAAGCTCTGATATCGTGACATCTGTCATGAAGGCGAAATAAAGTGCAAAAAAACGCTTAACCCTTCGCAAGCGCAGATATAGTGAATCTGCCTGCTATGTTGCAGGTGCTTGCCAAAGGAAAGGGAAAGCAAATCTCGCTACGGCTTTTGATTTCATAGGCTGTCAGCACTTGCTCTTTATCTTCGCTTGAGGCACTTAAGGGAGCAATCTTTGCTTCCAGCAGTAGGGACCCTATCCTCCATGACTGCAAAAGACGGCCCGGTCTGGTACCGGCCGTGAAGCCCGGAAGACGGTTTTGACCGCTTCCGGGCTTTGTCATTTCTGGGGCGCATTTAAGTACATTTATGAGCAGTAATGCGCCGCACATTGTTTGCATTTTTTGAGATTTAAACGGGGAAAAGGTGTGAGCTGTAGCGCAAACTTCTCCTTGGAAATCGCGTTGTTTGCTATCTATATATAGAGCGATGTTTTCAAGGCCGCTGGGCGTACAAGGTACAGTTATGTCCTAGTCGTCTAAAGCGCCTTGTTTTTGAAAGCCGGGGAGGCTTTCAGCTCTTGCATAAATTTAAAATTACCCATGTCACTGCTTACATCGAATCGCTGGTTGCGCCGGCTTCTCGGGTCTGTTTTAGTCCTTTTGCTGTTGTGGCTGCTTTTGTGGGCCGTGGTGCCCATCGTGGCCAAGAGTCAGCTGCAAAAGCAAGCCTCTGCCAAGCTCGGGCGCAGTGTGCATGTGGGAAAAATCGATTTCTCGCCTTGGGCGCTGTCCATCACCTTGCATGATCTGGTGATCGATAAAGCTATTAAAAAAGTAGCTAGTAGTGAAGGTGTTGACGGGGCTGAAAGCCAAAAAGACCTTGAATCTGCAGCCCAGCCCCAGCTAGAAATCAAGCGCATTTTCGTCAATGCCAGCGCGCAGTCTTTGTTTAGGCTCGCTCCTGTGCTTGATGCCATTGAGGTGGATGAACCGGTGGTTCGCCTAACCCAATATTCGCTGGGCAAGCTCGATATTGATGATGTGATCGCCAAGCTCTCTGAGCCCAAGGACGAAGATCCATCCAAGCCGGTCAACTTTGCGCTCTACAACATCGCGCTGCGTGATGGCCGTATTGAACTCAATGACGAGTCCGTGCAGCGCAAGCATGAACTAAAAGGTTTGCAGCTGAGCATTCCTTTCATCAGCAACCTAGAGTCCAAGCGTGAAATCAAGGTGCTGCCGCATCTGGCTTTTGACTTGAATGGCAGTCAGTTCAACTCCACGGGCGAGAGCACTCCGTTCACAGATAGTCGCCAGACTGCGATGACGCTCAAGTGGGACAAGATCGATCTCGCGCCTTATTTGGGCTATGTGCCGGCCAGCGTGCCAGTGCTGCCTTTGGCGGGTGTGCTGGATACAGATCTGCAAATTCGCTTTGAGGAAAAAGAGCAGGCCGTGGTGAGCGTCAGCGGCAAGCTGGCTTTGTCGGGCGTGGAGTTGCAAGATCGCCAAAATGCACCGCTGTTGACCTTTGAAGCCCTTGAAGTACAGCTCAAAAATGTGCAGCCGTTGCAAAACCAGATTGCGCTTGAGTCGGTGCGCTGGGTTAAGCCTGAGGTGCATGCCAGCCGTAATGCGCAGGGCGTGATCAATTGGCTGGGTTTGACTGCACCTGCTAAGTCTGCTGCGCCTGTATCTGCCTCTGCATCTGCATCTGCATCTGCGTCCACACCTGATGCTTCTGACGAGGTTGCTGAGCAGCCGAAGGTGCAAGCGAAGGCAGCCACTGCGGCAGAAAAGACCGTTAGCCCTTTAGCAATCAGTGTCCAGCAGTTCGATATTGATAGCGGGATTGTGCACTGGCACGATGCCGCCACTGGCGCGGCCCCTGCCGCGCTGACGCTCGCGCCGATGGCTGTGCAGGTTAAGAACATTGCTTGGCCTATGAGCGAGCCGTTGAACCTGACGGCAACGACGGGTCTGCATTCTGGCGAACGAGCCAAGACTGAAGGCGCTGCCCAACTGGTGGTTGATGGCCAAGCCACTGTCAAAGACGGCAAGCTGGAGCTGAAACTGGAGCAACTGCCCCTGCAATGGGTGCAGCCCTATATTGAGGCGCACTTTAAGCCGCAGCTCAGCGCCATGCTCAACACCAAAGCCCAGGTTTCTTGGGGTGAGGGCGGCGTGCAGGCGCAGGTGGCTGAATTAACGGCTGACAAGCTGCAATTGCAAGATAAACAGGCGCCAGTCAACGTCGAGCAAATCAAGGTAACGGGTATACATGTCGATTTGGCTGCGCAGCAAGTGCAGGTGGAGTCGATTGCCTTGCAAAAGCCCCAACTGGCTGCCATACGCGATGCGCAAGGCCGCTGGATGTATGAGCGCTGGCTGCCCAAGGCTTCGGGCGCCAAACCAGCGCAGCATGGTGGCAAGGTGGAGCCTAGTAAGCCATGGTCCGTCAAACTGGCATCGATTGCCGTGGATGGCGGATCTATCCAATTGCGCGATTCAGCGCCCGCGCAAGGGCAGGCAGCGCAAGTGGTGCAGTTGGATGTGAATGGTTTGAACGTGCGCCTAGGTGCTTTTGAGCCTTTAGCCACCAAAGCAGCACCCACGCCGCTGGAAATTTCAGCGCAACTGGCGGCCAATCGCCGTGTGAATGCGGGCAGCTTGCAGTTCAAGGGGCAGTTTGGCTTGACCCCTGTGTCTGCCCAAGGTCAGTTGCAAGTCAAGGCGCTGCCTTTGCATGCGTTTGAGCCTTACTTTGGGCACAAGCTCAATGTGGATTTGGTACGTGCGGATGGAAACTTCAAAGGCAAGGTCAACTATTTTGCCCATGCCAAGGGACCGCAAGTCGCCGTACTGGGCGATGTCGAGCTGAACGATCTGCGTGTGCGCTCCACCTTGGCGGCTCCCGTGAAGGAAGAAGCAGGTAAACCCACCACAGCCAAGGGCGCGCTGACTGCGGTGTTGAACGAATCAACGGCTGACCGCGGCAAGGCCATGGCTGCCAAGACAGGTCTGGGCCTGCCAGACGATTTGCTGGCTTGGAAGATGCTGGCTGTGCGCGGGCTGGATTTGAATATGCAGCCCGCCCAGCCGCTTCGGGTGAGCGTGCGCGATACGGCGCTGAGCGACTTTTTTGCCCGTGTGATTGTGCAGCGCAATGGCCGCATTAACCTGCAAGACATTGTGAAGACTGAAAAGTCTGAGCAGTCGGTAGAGCAAAACGAGCAAAGCAACGCAAAAGTTGCTGCGGGTGAAAAGCCTGAGGCGGGTAAGGCTGCGGCAGTGAGTGAGCCAGCCAAGCCTGAGGGCAGTGGCCCTGCGCCCGTCATCAAGGTCGGTCCCATCGTGCTGACGGGCGGCAAGGTGCAGTTTTCTGACTATTTCATTCAGCCCAATTATTCGGCTGATTTGAGTGAGCTAAAGGGCCGCCTGAGCGCCTTCTCGTCTGAAGCGCCTGCGGGCCAGACTGAGCCGCAAATGGCTGATCTGGAGATCAAGGGCAAGGCGCAAGGCACGGCGACGCTGGACATTGGCGGCAAGATCAACCCGCTTGCCAAGCCGCTGGCGCTGGATATTCGTACGCAGATGAATGACCTGGAGCTGTCGCCGCTGTCGCCTTACTCCATCAAATACGCGGGCTACGGCATTGAGCGCGGCAAGCTGTACATGGATGTGAACTACAAAGTGCTGCCAGATGGGCAACTTACAGCATCCAACAAACTGGTGCTGCGCCAGCTGACCTTTGGTGACAAGGTTGAAGGCGCGCCTGCATCGTTGCCTGTTAAGTTGGCCGTGGCCTTGTTGTCTGACCGCAATGGCGTGATTGATTTAGATGTGCCGCTGAGCGGCTCGCTCAACGATCCTCAGTTCCGTCTGGCACCCATCGTTTTCAAGGTGCTGGGCAACATCATCATGAAAGCCGTGACTGCGCCGTTTGCGTTGCTGTCGGGTGCGTTCTCGGGCGGCGATGAGTCGGGCGGAGTGAGTTTTGCCGCGGGCAGCGCGCTGCTGGATGCCAAGGCAAAAGATCAACTGGCCAAGATCGTCAAGTCGCTCAATGACCGCCCGGCGCTGAAAATGACGGTGGTCGGTGAATCACGAGAGGCTGAGGATAAGGAAGCTTGGAAATCTGCGGAACTTGATCGCCTGCTGCTGGCCCAAAAACGCCGTGCTGCCATCCGTGATGGCAAAAGCGGTGATGACGTGGTTGAAGTGCTTGATACCGAGCGAGCCGCGCTGCTCAAAGCCGTTTATGGCCGTGCTGATATCAAAAAGCCCCGCAATGTGGTCGGACTAGCGAAAGAGCTTCCAGTCGATCAAATGACCGCTTTGTTGGTGGCAAGTATCAACGTCCCAGATGACGCCATGCGTGAGCTGGCGCTGGCGCGTGGCGTTGCGGTGCGAGACTATCTGTCCACCCAGAAGCTGCCTTTGGGGCGACTGTTTCTGGGCGCTCCCAAACTTGATGTAAAGGACAAGGACTGGACGCCGCGCGCCCAGCTGAGTCTGTCTGCACAATGAAAAATGCAATGCAAAATCCCTTGTGATTTCGCATTTTTTGGCTTGCCTTTAAATAAAGGCGAAAATACCTGTTTGCCCAAGCATGAAGATGCGTGGGCTTACGCTTGGAAAGTCTGCCCTCATGTGGGTTGACATGGGTCTGTCGCAGCGTTGACTGCGAGGGCCGCCAGGCATTTTCTGACCCCTACATGACATCTATTTCTCCTAGCAGCACCATGTCTGATGCATCTGAAGTGAACCCGGCCTCTGCCAAGAATTCTGAGCAACATCCGCTGGATGCATTGACGGGTGGTGCTTTCTCCGCCGAAACCTCGGGTGATCGCGCTTCGCGCATCCGCGATTGGCTGGCCACTCAACCCACGGTTGAGCAACTCCAAGACGTTCACAAAGAGCTGAGCAAGGGCGACAAGAGCGCCGCCCGCGCAGTGCGTGAGCGTCTGGACGAAATTCGTCGCACCGCCAATCAGGAAAAAATTTCCGTGGAATGGGCTGAAAAGGCTCAGGCTCTGTTGGCGGCAACGCCTTTTGATGCCGCTGCCGCTGCCGCTTGGCAGCGTGATGCTGCTAAGGCGGGTGCTGCGCTGTCGCGTGAGCCCCTGTCCCAGTTCAAGGCTCAGCTGGCCGAGCGTGTGAAGGCTGTGGAAGATCTGCAGCACCGCACCCAGGTGCAGCGCGAAGTGGCTTTGCTGCTGGCTCAGCGTATCGAAGTGCTGTCCACCAAGTCTTGGAAGGACGCTAAGTCTGTGCTCGAAGCATTGGGCGCCGACGTGGCTCGCTGGCAAGTTCAGGCCAAGGAACTGACTGGTGACGCCAGCTGGACCAGCGTGGATAGCCGTTTTCCTCCTCAATTGGAAGCAGCATCTGCACAGCTGGCGCTGGTTTGGGACGCTTTCCAGTCTGCACTGGCGCAAACCGAAGCATCTGCCGCTGACGAAGCCGCTCCTTTACCTTCCGTGCCGGTCTGGGCGGATGAGATTCGCGTGGCCCGTGGCCTGCCGCCTGAAACGGCTGCCGCTGGCGCGGCCAAGCCCGCTGCTGCCCGTGCGCCTGCGGGCGCTGGCGGTCGTGGCAAGCCAGCCCCTGAGCAGGTTGAAGCAGCCAAGGCTGGCTTGAACCAAGCTCTGCAAGCGCTGCAGGCAGAAACTGCTGGCGGCAACAGCAAAGCTGGATCTGACGCAGTGCAAGCCATGCGCGCTGCCATCAAGGCCCATGGTCGCTTTGTGGACGAGGCTCTGGTGAGCGAAGTGCACGCAGCCCTGGTTGCTGCGGGTGATGCTGCTGGTTGGCAGCGCCAAAACGCAGACAAGATGCGTGAAGAGCTGGTGGCCAAGGCTGAAGCCTTGCTCAACCGTCCCGACGGTCAGGCGATGGGTGGTCGCAAAATTCAGGAAACCCTGCGCAATCTGCGTGAGCAGTGGAAGCTGGCTGACCAAGGCTCCATGGCAAACCATGGCCTGTGGAAGAAGTTTGACGAAGCCTGCAACGCTGCCTACAAGGTGGTGGAGTCTTGGCACGACAAGATTCGCCATGACAGCACGGAGGCCAAGGCTCAGCGTCTGGCTCTGGTTGAAGAAATCAAGGCTTGGGCTGCAGCCAATGCCGCCAGCCAAGACTGGAAGAGCATGCTGCGCGCACTGCGCCAGTTTGGCGAGCGCTGGCGCGAAAGCGGCCATATCGGCGAAAAGTTGTTTGCTGAACTGCAGCCGCTGTTCAAGCAAGCCATGTCGGCTGCTGAAGCGCCCCTGCAAGCTGCGCAAAAGACCAGCTTGGAGCGTCGCCACGCCATGATTGCTGAGGCAACAGCTCTGGGCGAAGCCGCTAGCTTGCGTATCGATGCTGTGAAGGATTTGCAGCAGCGCTGGCAAGCTGAGGCACAAGTCGTACCTTTGGATCGCAAGCATGAGCAAAAGCTGTGGGATGCATTCCGCAAGCCTTTGGATGATGCTTTTAACCGCAAGAGCGTGGAGCGTGGCTCGCGTGCGCCTGCTGTGGAGTTGTCCGAGCATGACCGCCGCGTGATGGATGCATCTAAGGCTGTGGAAGCTGCTAACGCTAGTGGTGATGCGCAGAAGATCCGCTCGGCTTTGGCTGAGCTGGAAGCTGCTATCAAGGCCCAGCCTGCTGCTGCAGCTCCTGCAGCCAAGGCTGAAGAAAATCAGGCTCCAGCCCAAGCAGATCAAGCGTCTGAAGCTACTGAAACAGAAGCAACTGCCGAAGCAGCTCCTGTGTCGGCCAAGCCTGCCCGCCCCGTGGTGGCAGTGCGTGGTGATGACCGCCCTGGCATGAAGAAAGAAGCGGCTCCTGCAGCTACAGGTCGCCCAGGCGACCGCCGTGATGGCGGCCGTGGTCGTGACGGTGCGCGTGGTGCTGCAGGTGATCGCGGTGGCCGTGATAGCCGCGACATGGGTCGTGGCCCGCGTGAATTCATTCGTGAAGATCGCGGTCCGCGTCTGGCTGACCCCGCTTTCCGCGCTCAGCGTGATGCGGTGGAGCATGCTCAAGAAGCTTTGCGCAGATTGGCGGCTCAAGCTCATGGCGAGGCACTGACGCAACTGCTGGGTGCATGGCAAGCGCGTGATGCGGAGCAGCTGCCTTCGGCCCAGCAACTGGGCGGTAAGGTGACAGCCCCTGTGCGCAGCTCTTGGTCTGGCGCTGTGACTGCTGCACCTAAGGGTAATGCTGGTGAAGCGCTGTTGCGTTTGGAGATGGCTGCTGATGTGCACACACCGGCAGACCAGATGAACGCACGCCGTGCACTGCAATTGCAGCTGCTGACGCGCCGCAACGAAGCTTCGCCTCAGCAGACTTGGGGTCAAGATGTTGCCACCGTGCTGGCCAGCACCAGCGATGAGGCTTCTGCCCGCCGCCTGCAAACAGCTCTGAAGCAACTGCTGCGCAAGTAAGCATTGCTTGATCGATCAAAAAAGGGAGCCGTCTGGCTCCCTTTTTTTATGGCGCGGCATGAGCCTGCTTGCTGAAAATTGAAGAGGGAAAACGAAAAAGCCGTCGCATTTGCATGCAACGGCTTTTTGTATTTGGTGCCCAGAAGAGGACTCGAACCTCCACGATGTTACTCGCTAGTACCTGAAACTAGTGCGTCTACCAATTCCGCCACCTGGGCTTTCAGAGTGGATGAATTATATAGCGGGAAAACCCGTATTTCTCTTGTTTGCTGTGATTTTTTGCGAAAACTTGAGGAAGGGGTAGAAGCGAAAAAGCCGCTGCATTTGCATGCAACGGCTTTTTGTATTTGGTGCCCAGAAGAGGACTCGAACCTCCACGATGTTACTCGCTAGTACCTGAAACTAGTGCGTCTACCAATTCCGCCACCTGGGCTTTCAGAGTGGATGAATTATATAGCAGGAAATTCAGTGCTCAAGCCGGTTGAGTGCAATTTGGCTAAAGATTTTTTAAGAGGGTAGCTTTGTTGCGGGCAACGAAAAAGCCGTTGCATTTGCATGCAACGGCTTTTCGTATTTGGTGCCCAGAAGAGGACTCGAACCTCCACGATGTTACTCGCTAGTACCTGAAACTAGTGCGTCTACCAATTCCGCCACCTGGGCTTTCAGAGTGGATGAATTATATAGCAGGAAATTCAGTATTCACGCTTGTTGAGTGCAATTTGGCTAAAGATTTTGAAAGAGGGCAGCGTTGCTGCGAAAAACGAAAAAGCCGTCGCATTTGCATGCGACGGCTTTTTGTATTTGGTGCCCAGAAGAGGACTCGAACCTCCACGATGTTACTCGCTAGTACCTGAAACTAGTGCGTCTACCAATTCCGCCACCTGGGCTTTCAGGGAAGCTTCATATTGTAGTCTAATTTATTGACTTACAAACGAATCTTCAATTTCTCTAAGATGCCGTTAGACTTAAACATTGCAAAAAAGTAATGTTTACCAAGTTTGTCTCAACCCTTGTGGGTTATCGTTAAACTTGGTGCCCAGGAGAGGACTCGAACCTCCACGGAATTACCCGCTAGTACCTGAAACTAGTGCGTCTACCAATTCCGCCACCTGGGCATCTCAGGAAAGACATAGATTGTATATCAAGAAAATGAACCCTCGCGAAAATGGCACCGATATGAATGAAGAAATTTTGGGAACTGTGCAGGGCCACCGCGATGGACATGGTTTTGTAGTCCGTGACGATGGTGAGCGTGACATCTACCTGCCGTCCAATGAAATGCGAGCCGTGTTGCACAAGGACAGGGTTCAGGTGCGCATTGCGCGCCAAGACCAGCGTGGTCGCCCTGAAGGTCGTGTGCAGGAGATTGTGGAGCGTCCCGATCAGCCCATCATTGGCCGCTTTCTGCAGGAAAGCGGCGTCTGGCTGGTCGCTCCTGAAGACAAACGCTATGGGCAGGACATTTTGATTCCTGCGAAGGCTACGGGCTCAGCCACGGTCGGGCAGGTCGTTGTGGTGAAGTTAACGGAAGCGCCGGCCTTGTTTGGCCAGCCTGTGGGCCGCATTGTTGAAGTGCTGGGCGAGGTTGATGACCCCGGTATGGAAATTGAAATTGCAGTGCGCAAATACGGCGTGCCGCATATTTTCTCGGATGCGTGCTTGGAGCAGGCTAAGGCCTTGCCTGAAAAAGTGCAGCCAGCGGATCATGCCGGGCGCATTGACCTGACAGATATTCCTTTGGTCACGATTGATGGCGAAGACGCACGTGACTTTGACGATGCCGTGTATTGCGAGCCTGCAAAGATTGGGCGCGGCAAGGGCTGGCGTTTGTTGGTGGCGATTGCCGATGTGAGTCACTACGTGACCACGGGTAGCGCCATTGATGTGGATGCCTACGACCGAGCCACCAGCGTTTACTTCCCGCGTCGCGTGATTCCGATGCTGCCGGAAAAGCTCAGCAACGGCTTGTGTTCGCTCAACCCTGATGTGGATCGCATGTGCATGGTTTGCGACATGCTGATCACTGAGCAGGGCGAGATTCACGCCTATCAGTTCTACCCTGCCGTCATGCACAGCCATGCGCGCTTTACCTATACCGAAGTGGCGGCTATTTTGGCCAACACCCGTGGGCAAGAAGCGTCCAAGCGTAAGGATCGCGTACAGGACTTGCTGAATCTGCATGGCGTTTTTCAATCGCTGCTTAAATCGCGCCAAGTGCGCGGTGCGGTGGATTTTGAAACCACAGAGACGCAAATCGTTTGCGATGACAACGGCCGCATCGACAAAATCGTGCCGCGCACGCGCAATGAGGCGCATAAACTGATTGAAGAGGCCATGCTGGCGGCCAATGTCTGTAGTGCTGACTTTATTGACCAGAGCGGCCAGTTGGGTCTGTTCCGCGTACATGACAAGCCTTCGATGGAAAAGCAGGAAATTCTGCGCAACTATCTCAAGGCCATGGGTGTGGGCATGAGCATCAGCGAGAACCCCACAACCAAGGAGTTCCAGGAGATTGCTAACGCCACAAAGGATCGTCCTGACTCGCAGCAAATTCATACCATGCTGCTGCGCTCTATGATGCAGGCCTTCTATACGCCTGAAGGCTCGGGTCACTTTGGTTTGGCATTTGATGCCTATACCCACTTTACCAGCCCGATTCGTCGCTACCCAGACTTGCTGGTGCATCGCGTCATCAAGGCGGAGTTGGGCGGCACGCATTACCGCTTGCCTAACCTGCCACCGCCCGGAGAGGCTGAGGCGAAGATGGCCAAGCGCTTGGCATCACGCGTGGTACCGCCAGATCAAAAGCCGCGCAAAAAACGCGCTGCGGCCAAAGACTTTCAAGCGTGGGAAGCTGCCGGCCTGCATTGCAGCGCCAATGAGCGCCGTGCGGATGAAGCCAGTCGCGATGTGGAAGCTTGGCTCAAGTGCAAGTACATGCGCGAGCATTTGGGTGAAGAGTTTTCCGGCATGGTTTCGTCGGTGACTACCTTCGGCATCTTTGTGACGCTGGACGCCATGTATGTGGAAGGTCTGGTTCACATCACCGAGCTGGGTGGGGACTACTTCCGCTTTGATGAGGCGCGCCAAGAGTTGCGTGGCGAGCGTTCGGGCGTGCGTTACGGAATTGGTGCGCGGGTGCGTGTGCAGGTCAGTCGCGTTGATCTGGATGGTCGTCGTATCGACTTCCGTCTGGTGCGCGACGGTGAAGATGCGCCGGTGCAATCGACTCGTGCTGGCAACGGCGCAGGTAACAGTGGTGGTAAGGGTGCTGGTAAGGGCAATACTGCTGGCGGTAGTTTCAGTCCTCGCGCTCAAGGCAAGGATGATGGCCGTGGTCGCCGTGGTCGCCGTGGCGATAACCGTGGTGGGCGCGATGGCAGAGATGGCCGCGAGCCGCGTGCACCGCGCGACGAGCGCGGTAATGCTAGCAATGGCGATAAGTGGAGTCGCCGTGATGCCAAGTCTAATCGCGCACAGCGCAATGATGCGCAGGCCCCTGCTCAGGCAAGAGCGCCTGAGAAAAATGCGAGCTGGAAAGATCGTAAGGAAGCACAAAAGCCAGTGAGCGAGAGCGTCAATCTGGCGGCGCTGGAAGCTGAGTACGACCGCGAGCGAAAGGCTGTAAAGCCGGCGCCTGTGGTTGCGCCAGCTCCTGCGCAGGTGCCCGTGTCTGCCCCAGTGGTTAGCAAGCCGCACAAGGCCGCTGCCAAAGTCGCTACTGAGGCCGCAGCTAAGGAATCGACTCAGCCTGTGACTAAGCCAGCCAAGGCCGCTGATAAGCCCGCCACTAAGCAAACGACGAAGCAAGCCGCTAAGCCTGCTGCCAAGGTTGCCGAAAAGGTGAAGGCCAAGGCGACAGAGAAGGCTGCGCCTAAGAAGAAGGTTGCTGCTTTGCTGGAGGCTCCTGCTTCTGTGGAGGCCCCCGCGGTCACTGGTGCGCCATCAAAGCCCGCTAAACCTGCTGCAAAACCTCTTGCTAAGGCTGCCGTTAAAGCAGCAAAGAAGGCGCCAGCGGCTAAGAAGGCATCTGCCAAGACCGCTGAAAAAGCGCCTGCACCAGTGTCTGCCCCTGTACCGGATAAAAAAACGATGAAGGCGGCGGTCAAGCCTGCTGCTAAGGCTGCGGCCAAGAAGACTGCTCCGGCTAAAACTACTGCGGCTAAAACTGCATCGACTAAGTCAGCTGCCAAAACCACTAAGCGCAAGACAGAGTCTTAAAGCTTCTTGCTTTGATAGCAAAAAGGCCTTGCCCGATAACGGCAAGGCCTTTTTTATTGCTCGATAGCTTGGGGTGTGTACCCAGCGATGCTTGAGGTTTTTTATTGCTTCTAGTCCATGATTTATATGGACTTGTAGCTATCAAAAAAATAGTTAATTTTGCTTTAACACAGCCTCGATATCTGCGCTGATATTCAGCACATCATCGTCGCGCAGAGCTGCGTGCCAGATCATCAGCCCCATGGGTAGCTCGTTTGCGTTGTGGCAGGGTAGAGAAAGAGCGCATCCATCCAGCATATTGATCACGCTGGTGTTGCGCAGCAGCAGTGCGTTGACGCGCACAAACTCTTCATCTCGCGCGGCGTCGGCGGCTGCGTCTTTGCCGTTAGCAGGTGCAACCGAGGCAATCGTGGGCGCCACGATGGGCGTGGTCGGCGAGAGCAGGGCGTCGTACGCTGCAATGGCTT
The DNA here is from genome assembly GCF_019355935.1 of Comamonas sp. Y33R10-2. NCBI lineage: Bacteria > Pseudomonadati > Pseudomonadota > Betaproteobacteria > Burkholderiales > Comamonadaceae > Comamonas > Comamonas sp. Y33R10-2. Next base: position 2,044,022 of record NZ_CP079925.1, on the reverse strand, counting down.
TTTGCATCTGGGAGATCCAGTTTTTGCGAGCGGCCAGTAAGTCCAAATAGTCGGCAGCGCTCATGCGGGCGCCGCGTTCTATGCGCGAGCGCACGCGTGGGTCGTACAGTGCTGCTGTTTCGGGGGCTTGCAAGAAACGGCGGTGCCAAGCGTAGCTCTCGGTGGGCGAGAAGCCACCGATGGCGTTGACGTGGGCAAGCTCGTTCAACTCCGGCAGGTCAATCCATTCAATGTGCGCGCCAGCGGCTTGAAGTTGCGCAATGCTGCGCTCAAAAGCGGTGCGAACGGCGGGCTCAATGTCGTCAAAGAACACTGCGCGAGGCACGGCCAGTCGCCATTGGCTCAGGCCGCGATCATCCTTGGTTACTTTGCGGTCGGCCAAAATTTCATGAATCAGCACAGCATCGCGTACGCTGCGGGTCAGGGCGCAGGCGGTGTCTAGAGTGGGCGAAAGCGGTACGGCCCCATCGGTTGGGACTAGGCGCGCTGTGCTTTTGAAGCCAACCAAGCCATTGAGCGCGGCTGGGATGCGGATGGAGCCGCCTGTGTCTGACCCCAGTGCCGCCCATGCCGCACCGCTGGCGACGGAGACTGCTGCGCCAGACGATGAACCGCCGGGAATCCGCGCTGGGCGCGAGGGCGCTAATTGTGGGTTGGCGGGGTGGCTAGCGTCGAGTGCGGCGGGCGTGCCAAAGTTCGGGTTGATGCCCACGCCTGAGAAGGCGAACTCCACCATGTGCGTGCGGCCTATGATTGCGGCGCCTGCGGCGATCAAACGCGAGACAGCTGTGGCATTGGTTTGGGCGACAGGCGCAGCTTGAAGCACGCGAGAGCTGGCTGAGCTCACGGATCCTTCGGTGTCAAACAAATCTTTGACGGAAATAGCCAAGCCAGCCAAAGGGCTTGTGGGCGGTGTTTCGGCTGCGGCCCAGCGAGCCTTATTCAAAAAAGTTTGGCTGAAAACGTGAGTGCATAGCGGGCTTTGCGCGGCTGCGATGCTCATTTCCATGAGGTTTGAGGCGCTGTTGCGGCCTTCGCGAATCTCAAGAGCGGCGTGACTGAGGTCGAATTGCATGACAGTGTGCTAAAATTTTGCGGCTTTGCTAAGGGTTACTCCGTGAGGGGTAACTTTTAAAGCACTGGGGTGGTTGATGCAGCGGCGCTTTTGCCTGCTACAGCACTCGCTTTCAGGGTGGCAAGGCAAATAGCAAACCGGCCTATTCAAGGTGTTGCGGCTTCTCTTTCAGAGACGCTGTAATCGTTGGGCCGGATTTTAGACCCAACCTTTGAGGTAATTAACATGGCAGTAACAATGCGCGAGATGCTGGAAGCCGGCGTCCACTTTGGTCACCAAACTCGTTTCTGGAATCCCAAGATGGCTCCGTTCATCTTCGGTCACCGTAACAAGATTCACATCGTTAACCTGGAAAAGTCGCTGCCGATGTTCCAGGACGCCCAAAAGTTCGTCAAGCAATTGACTTCTAACGGCGGCACCGTGCTGATGGTTGGTACAAAGCGTCAAGCCCGTGATGTGGTGGCTGAAGAGGCTAAGCGCGCTGGCGTGCCTTTCGTCGACCAGCGCTGGTTGGGCGGTATGCTGACTAACTTCAAGACCGTCAAGACTTCGATCAAACGTCTGAAGGACATGAAGGCTCAGCAAGAAATCGGCTTGGACGCAATGTCCAAGAAGGAACAGCTGATGTTCGTTCGCGAACTGGAAAAGCTGGAAAAAGACATCGGCGGCATTCAAGACATGAACGGTCTGCCTGACGCAATTTTCGTGATCGACGTGGGCTTCCACAAGATCGCTATTGCTGAAGCCAAGAAGCTGGGTATTCCTCTGGTCGGCGTGGTTGACACCAACCACAACCCCGAAGGTATCGACTACGTGATCCCTGGTAACGACGACTCCGCTAAGGCAGTCGAGCTGTACGCCCGCGGTATCGCTGACGCGATCCTGGAAGGCCGTGAAGCCCGTCTGAACGAAGTGGTGAAGGCTGCTGCTGGCGACAACGGCGACGAATTCGTCGAAGTGGAAGCGTCCGCCGCCTAAGCGAAGTCCGGCTGCGCGAGCGCATCGCGAAAAAAAAGCGGGGCTCTGAGTAGCCCCGTTTTTTTAGCCGGAATCCTGATTGGACTTACGCAAGGAAGAATGCACCAGCGGTGCGTCGCAGAGGCAAGCCTCTTGCCCTGACCAGTTTGCGTAAGTCGTTTCTGTAACGAACCGAACTGACACTGGAGAAATACGATGGCAATTACTGCAAGCATGGTCGCTGAACTGCGCGCCAAGACCGACGCCCCCATGATGGAATGCAAGAAGGCTCTGACTGAAGCTGATGGCGATATGGCCAAGGCTGAAGAGCTGCTGCGCGTCAAGCTGGGCACCAAGGCTGGTAAGGCTGCTTCCCGCGTGACTGCTGAAGGCGTTGTGGCTGCTTTCATCGAAGGCGGCAAGGGCGGCCTGATCGAAGTGAACAGCGAAACCGACTTCGTGTCGAAGAACGACAGCTTCATGGCTCTGGCTAACGCTGCTGCCAAGCTGGTCGCTGAAAACAATCCTGCTGACATCGAAGCTCTGGGCGCTCTGGCCTACGAGCAAGAAGGTTTCGGCCCCACTCTGGAAGACGTGCGCAAGGGCCTGATCGGTAAGATCGGCGAAAACATGTCTTTCCGTCGCTTCAAGGCCTTTGAAGGCACTGTGGCTGCTTACGTGCACGGCTCGAGCATTGGTGTGGTTGTCGAGTTCGACGGCGACGCTGTTGCTGCCAAGGACGTGGCAATGCACGTGGCTGCGATGAAGCCCGCTGCTCTGACTTCCGCTGAAGTGTCTGCTGAGCTGATCGCTAAGGAGCGCGCTGTGGCTGAAGCCAAGGCTGCTGAATCCGGCAAGCCTGCTGACATCGTTGCTAAGATGGTTGAAGGCTCCGTGCAGAAGTTCCTGAAAGAAGTTTCCCTGGCTGACCAGGTCTTCGTGAAGGCTGCTGACGGCAAGCAAACCGTAGCTCAGATGCTCAAGGCTGCTAACACCAACGTGAAGGCATTCACCATGTTCGTGGTGGGCGAAGGCATTGAGAAGAAGGTTGACGACTTCGCTGCTGAAGTGGCCGCTCAAGTGGCTGCAGCCAAAGCTGGCGCTTAAATCTAAGCTTTAGCTAACAATCGCGGCCTTGAGCCGCGATTGATTTATCCCCCTCCCGTTTTCACATTTATTTCATTTCCACCGGAGAAACACCATGTCCAACGCCAAACCAGCCCACAAGCGTATTTTGCTCAAGCTGTCAGGGGAGGCGTTAATGGGGGATGATCAGTTCGGTATCAACCGCACCACGATCGAACGCATGGTGTCTGAAATCGGGGAAGTGACCAAGCTGGGTGTGCAAGTCGCCGTAGTGATCGGTGGCGGCAACATCTTCCGCGGGGTGGCGGGCGGCTCGGTCGGTATGGACCGTGCTACTGCTGATTACATGGGCATGCTGGCAACGGTGATGAACGCGTTGGCTCTGGCTGATGCGATGGACAAGCAGGGCATGACAGCTCGCGTGATGTCTGCAATTGCGATTGAGCAAGTGGTCGAGCCCTACGTGCGCCCCAAGGCGCTGCAGTACCTCGAAGAGGGCAAGGTTGTGGTGTTTGCCGCAGGTACAGGCAACCCCTTCTTCACCACGGATACAGCCGCTGCGCTGCGCGGCGCCGAAATCGGTGCTGAAGTGGTTCTGAAGGCTACCAAGGTCGATGGCGTGTACACGGCCGATCCCATGAAGGATCCCACCGCCACCCGCTATGAAAAGCTGGCTTTTGATGAGGCCATCTCTCGCAATTTGGGCATCATGGACGCCACCGCTTTTGCGCTGTGCCGTGACCAGAAACTGCCTATCCGCGTGTTCTCCATCGTTAAGCCCGGCGCCCTCAAGCGCGTGGTTATGGGCGAAGACGAAGGCACTCTGGTGTACGCTTAAGCGCTTGCCGCCTAATGCCCGCAAAGGAACAAGAACATGACGATTGCTGAAATCAAAAAGAACACTGAAACCAAGATGGGTCAATCCATCGAGGCTTTGAAGAACAACCTCTCGCGCGTGCGTACTGGCCGTGCAAACCCCGCGCTGCTGGACACTATCCATGTGGAGTACTACGGCTCTATGGTGCCTTTGTCTCAGGTGGCCAACGTGTCCCTGATGGACTCGCGCACCATCAGCGTGCAGGTCTGGGAAAAGCCCATGGCCGCCAAGGTGGAAAAAGCCATTCGCGAAAGCGAATTGGGCCTGAACCCCGCATCCATGGGTGAGCTGATTCGCGTGCCCATGCCTCCTATGAGCGAAGAGCGCCGCAAGGAAATGACCAAGCTGGCTCGCAACGAAGGCGAAAACTCCAAGATTGCGATTCGTAATCTGCGTCGCGATGCCAATGAAGGCGTCAAGAAGCTGGTGAAGGACAAGGAAGCTTCTGAAGACGATCAAAAGCGTTGCGAAGCCGACATCCAAAAGATCACTGACAAGCGCATTGCCGAAATTGACATGCTGGTGGCTGCTAAAGAGCAGGACATCATGGCGGTCTAAGGCTTGGCCAAAGGACTTGCACTTTTGACATCTCAAAAAAACGGCGCGCCGCCGCGCCATATCGCCGTCATCATGGATGGCAATGGGCGGTGGGCCAAGCGCCGACTGCTCCCGCGCCTTGCTGGTCATAAGCAGGGCGTGGAGTCTCTGCGCCGTTGTGCTCGCGCTTGTGTTGAGCGCGGCGTGCAGGTCCTCACGGTGTTTGCGTTTTCTTCCGAGAACTGGAACCGCCCGCAAGAAGAGGTCTCTGGCCTCATGAATTTGCTGGCTTCGGCTCTGGCTAAAGAAGTGGCGCAACTCAGTCGTGATGGTGTGCGCCTGTACTTTGTGGGTGAGCGCCAAGGCTTGAGCGACAAAGTGCGCGCAGGCTTGGAAGAGGCCGAGCGCTCTACGGCGCACAACACGCGCTTGATTCTGAATGTGTGCTTCAACTACGGCGGCCGCTGGGATATTGCTCAGGCCGCGCAAAAAGTGGTGGTACAAGGCCTAGAGCTCAATCCTGAGAATCTGGACAAAGCGATGGCGCTTGCCCATGTACCAGACCCAGACTTGATGATTCGCACGGGCGGCGAAACGCGCATTAGCAACTTTTTGCTCTGGCAGGCAGCTTATTCTGAGCTGTACTTCAGCAATGCTTTGTGGCCCGAATTTGACGAAGCTGCGTTGGATGCTGCTATCGCTGTTTTCAGCGCTCGTGAGCGTCGCTTTGGCCAGACTTCTGAGCAAATTCAACCATCGACTGCCGTCAATCAGACGGCTTAACTACAAGAGGTGCCATGCTCAAGCAGCGCGTTATTACCGCTTTGATTTTGTTGGCCATTTTGCTGCCCGCATTGTTTTATTCGGACAGCACTGTCCCATTTGCCGTGCTGATGCTGGCGTTTATGGCAGCAGGTGCTTGGGAGTGGGGGCGTCTCAACGGTTTTGGGCAAGCGGGCTCTTTGACGCTGGGCGCGATCTGCACTGCTATGTGCGCAGGCTCTTGGTGGGCAGGCTGGCTGGATCAGTCCTTGACAACAGTTTGGCTGATTGCTGGTGCTTGTTGGGTGCTGGGCGGCGTGTTGCTGTTGAAGGCCGGCGTGGCGGGCTGGCCCCATATTCCCGCTGCGGTGCGACTGGTGGGCGGCGTGTTGGCCTTGTGGCTGGCGTGGATGGCCGTGGTGCAGGCGCGCAATATTGGTATCAATTATTTGATGTCGATGCTGGTGCTAGTTTGGGTGGCTGACGTCTTCGCGTATTTCGCGGGTCGTACTTTTGGCCTCAAATTCACCAAAAACAAATTGGCCCCCTCCATCAGTCCCGGCAAAAGCTGGGAAGGTGTTTGGGGCGGCATGTTGGGTGTGATCGCTCTGGCTTTGGTCTGGAGCTGGGCTGACCGTCACTATGGTGCCAGCGTTCCCAGTTTTTATTCGGTGCTGCAAACGCGTGGGCTTTGGTTCCTGCTGCTGGCTGCAGTGTTTATGGCTGCGATGAGTGTGGTGGGCGACCTGGTCGAATCCCTCATTAAGCGCAGCGTTGGTGTCAAGGACAGCAGCGGCTTGCTGCCCGGCCATGGTGGTGTTCTGGATCGTATTGATGCGCTCCTGCCCACGCTGCCGTTGGCGATGATGCTCTCATCCTTTGTACATCCATGAAGCAGAAAATCACGGTTCTAGGTTCTACCGGCTCGATCGGAACGAACACCTTAGATGTGGTGGCGCGCCACCCTGATCAATACGAAATTTTTGCTTTGAGCGCAGCCACGCAAGTGGATTTGATGCTCAAGCAATGCGCCCAATTCAAGCCGCGTTTTGCGGTGATGGCCAGTGCCCCGCATGCACAGCAATTGGCTGAAAAAATCAAGAAAAATGGCCTTCAAGTCCAGGTTCTGCAAGGATCTGACGCTCTTGAAGTAATAGCATCTCATCCTGATGTGGATGCTGTCATGGCGGCGATTGTGGGCGCGGCTGGTTTGGCGCCTTGCTTGGCGGCGGCCAAGGCCGGCAAACGCTTGCTGCTTGCCAATAAAGAAGCGCTGGTGGTGGGTGGTGCCTTGTTTATGGACACCGTCAAGCGCCATGGTGCAACGCTGCTGCCGATTGACAGCGAGCATTCCGCCATCTTCCAGTGTCTTCCTGAAGACAGCCGCACTTGGGCTGATCGCATCGATTGTTTGTTGCTGACCGCATCGGGCGGCCCATTTCGCCAGCGTGACCCGGCAACTCTGTCTCAGATCACGCCTGAGCAAGCCTGCGCGCACCCTAACTTTTCCATGGGCCGCAAGATCTCGGTGGACTCTGCCACCATGATGAATAAGGCGCTGGAAGTGATTGAGGCGCGTTGGTTGTTTGACATGGCGCCTGAAAAAATCAAGGTCGTCATTCACCCCCAACAGATCGTGCACTCCATGGTGCAGTTCAAAGATTCGTCTGTGCTGGCGCAATTAGGTACGCCTGATATGCGTGTGCCCATTGCCTGCGGTCTGGCTTGGCCTGAGCGTATTGCAAGCGGCACACCGGTGCTGGACTTCACCAAGTTAGCAGCACTGACCTTTGAAGAGGCGGATGCCCAGCGTTTCCCCGGCCTGCACCTGTCTTGGCAGGCTCTGCGAGCGCCTGAAGGCACGACCACAGTCCTGAATGCGGCCAATGAAATAGCAGTGGCTGCATTCTTGGAGCGCCGTTTATCATTTGATCGCATTCATGCGGTGAACCTGCAAACGCTTGAATCTGTGCAACCAGGCGCAGTCTCTACTCTGGAAGATTTGATGGCCTTGGATGCGCGAGCGCGCGAGCAGGCGGCTGCAATTGCCCAGCAGTGGGCTTGCTGATCGGCTGCAAGGTGCGACTTGCTGGTGGGTGGCAGTTGAACTTGTCGCCCATCGCATGCTCTCAACAGGTATTGGAATAAAGGAGTTCAGGTGCTGCTGACCGTTGTCGCTTTCATTGTGGCTCTGGGGGTTCTCATTGCGGTGCACGAGTGGGGCCACTATCGCGTGGCTGTTGCTTGTGGCGTCAAGGTGCTGCGCTACTCCATCGGCTTTGGTAAGCCTTTGCTGCGCTGGACCAGTAAAAAATCCGGTACCGAATATGTGATTGCGGCCCTGCCATTGGGCGGCTATGTGCGCATGCTCGATGAGCGTGAGGGTGAGGTCAAGCCTGAAGAAAAGCATCTTGCTTTTAACAACCAACCCCTGAAATCGCGTGCTGCCATTGTGGCGGCAGGCCCTGCCGCCAACTTGGTTCTAGCGATTGCTTTGCTGGCGGTAGTCAATTGGCTAGGCATGAGCGAGCCAGCGGCGCGGCTGGCCGCTCCACCTGCAGGCTCGATGCTGCAAGTAGCGGGTGTGCAAAGCGGCGAATGGGTGCAGCGTGCCTCGATCGGTGGTCAAGAATGGCAGCCAGTGCGTGCCATGGGTGATTTGCGCTGGCTGGTGACTACAGCGGCGATGGATGGCGAGTCGCTGCAACTGGAAGTCGCATCGCAAGCCAACGGCGCGCCGCGCGTGGTGCCATTGAATCTGGCGGCGCTGCAGCAAAAAGAGCCTGATGCTGTTTTTTTTGAAAAAATTGGTTTGCTCGGAGCATGGAGCAGCCCTGTTGTTGAAGATGCGGTTGCCGGTGGTCCTGCCGATAAAGCGGGCCTGAAAAAGGGCGATGTCATCATCAGTATCAACGGCCAGCCATCTTTAGATGGTGCGCAGGTGCGTGCTGCGATTCGGGCTTCTGGCTCTGCAGGTAGTGTGGATGCTCAGGCTTGGGTGATTGATCGGGCAGGGCAGCGCTTAACGCTAGAGGTGCAGCCGGAGTTGCTGCCTGCCAAAGACGGTCAGCCTGCAAGTGCCCGAGTGAATGCTTTTATTGGTAGTCAGCCCGAGATGGTTCAGGTTCGTCGCGGCCTATGGGATGGGCTGAGTGCCGGTGTACAAAGGACTTGGGAGCTATCTTCCATGACGCTGCGCATGATGGGGCGCATGCTGATTGGCGAGGCTTCATTGAAGAACATTAGCGGTCCTTTAACGATTGCCGATTACGCAGGCAAGTCGGCCAATATGGGCTTGGTTCAATACTTATCGTTTCTTGCGCTCATCAGCATCAGTTTGGGTGTGCTCAACCTGCTACCATTACCTGTTCTCGACGGTGGGCACCTGATGTATTATCTTTGGGAAGGCGTGACGGGACGCAGCGTCTCCGATGTCTGGGCCGAAAGGCTGCAGCGCGCAGGTGTGGCAGTTATCTTGATGATGATGTCAATTGCCTTTTTCAACGATATCAACCGGCTCTGGGGCTAACTTTTACCGCAACGGTAGGCCGCATTCGCGGCGATTTCCACTCATGAAAAAACATTTCAATCGCTTGGGCATGCGCTCTGCAACTGCCTTGGCTGCTATGGTTTTAGCTGCTCAAGCAGCATGGGCGCTGGAGCCCTTCAAGGTTCAAGATATCCGCGTTGAGGGCTTGCAGCGTGTGGAGGCCGGTACGGTCTTCGCCTCCATGCCTTTGCGCGTTGGTGATGACTACAACGACGAAAAGGGCGCAGCTGCTATTCGTTCGTTGTTTGCTTTGGGCTTGTTTAAGGACATCCGCCTTGAAGCCAATGGCAATGTGCTGGTCGTGGTCGTTGAAGAGCGCCCCACCATTGCTGAAGTGAACTTTGCTGGCACCAAAGAGTTCGACAAGGACACCCTGACCAAGGCTATGCGCGATGTGGGCTTGGCCGATGGCCGCCCCTTCGATAAGGCGCTGGCGGACCGTGCTGAGCAAGAACTCAAGCGTCAATACATCAACCGCAGCCTGTACGGCGCGGAAGTGGTGACTACCGTTACGCCTATTGAGCGCAATCGTGTGAACTTGACCTTCACCGTCTCCGAAGGTGATCCTGCCAAGATCAATGAAATTCACATTGTTGGCAACAAAGCTTTCAAGGAATCCACGCTCAAAGACCTGTTCGATCAGGACACTGGTAACTGGATGAGCTGGTATACCAAGTCGGATCGTTACGCTCGTAATAAGCTGAACGCTGACTTGGAGTCTCTGCGCTCTTACTACCTGCAGCGCGGCTATTTGGAGTTCCGGGTGGACTCCACGCAAGTCGCTATCTCGCCAGACAAGCAAAACATTGGCCTGACGGTCAATGTGCACGAAGGCAATCAGTACGTGGTTTCCGGCGTCAAGCTGGACGGCAACTTCCTGGATCGTGACGATGAGTTCAAGTCTCTGGTCAAAATCAAGCCCGGCGAGCCCTATAACGCCGACCAAGTTGCTGAGACTATCAAAGCATTTACTGACTATTACAGTAACTTCGGCTTTGCTTTCGCTAAGGTGGAAGCAGTGCCTGAAATTGATCGCGCCAATAACCGTGTGAATATCACGCTGCAGGCCCAGCCTTCACGCCGTGCTTATATTCGCCGTATCAGCGTCAGCGGCAATAACAAAACCCGCGATGAAGTAATTCGCCGTGAGTTCCGTCAGTTTGAAGCCTCTTGGTATGACGGCCAGAAAATCAAGCTGTCACGCGACCGCGTTGATCGTTTGGGCTTCTTCACGCAAGTGGGCATCGAAACTCAGGAAGTGCCTGGCTCCCCCGATCAGGTTGATCTGATGATCAATGTGGTGGAAAAGCCCACCGGTTCGATTCAGCTGGGTGCAGGTTTTTCTAGCGCCGAAAAAGTTTCTCTGTCCTTTGGTATCAAGCAGGAAAACGTTTTTGGCTCCGGTAATTATCTGGGCTTGGATGTCAACACCAGTAAGTTCAACCGGACGCTGGTCGTTTCGACCACTAACCCGTACTTTACGGACAGCGGTATCTCTCGCACCTACGATTTGTACTACCGCACCACCCGTCCTTACTACGACAGCGGTGCCTATCAAATCATCACCAAGGGCGCTAGCGTGCGCTTTGGTGTGCCGTTTAGTGAAATTGATACGATTTTCTTCGGCGCAGGCGTTGAAGGTAATCAAATCAAGCCTGGTAATTACATGCCAGGCATTTATAGCCAGTATTGCGGAGGCTCTGATCAAGAGCAAGTGGGTTGCTCCAAGACCGGTATTCCTTTGACTTTGGGTTGGTCTCGCGATAACCGAGATAGCGCTTTGGCACCTAATGCTGGTCGCTACCAGCGTTTGAACTTGGAAGCTTCTTTCCTGAGCGATATGCGCTACATGAAGGCGAATTACCAAGTTCAGCAATACATTCCTTTGACCAAGAAATACACCATCGCGCTGAACGGCGAATTAGGTTGGGGCAAGGGCATTGGCGGTAATCCCTACCCAATTTTCAAGAATTTCTATTCGGGTGGTCTGGGATCTGTTCGTGGCTTTGAACAGGGTTCGCTGGGCCGCCGTGATAGCGTGAATACGAATCTGGCGCTTGGCGGTACGCGCAAGCTGACCCTGAATGGTGAATTCATGGTGCCGTTCCCCGGCGCTGGCAATGACAGAACCCTGCGTCTGTTTACATTTGTAGACGTGGGTAATGTATGGGCGGAAGGTGAAAGTATGGAGTTAAACTCTTTGCGTGCCTCCACAGGTATCGGTATTAGCTGGATTTCTCCATTGGGTCCGCTGCGTTTGGCTTATGCTCAGCCTATTCGTAAGCAAACCAACGATAGAATCCAGAAACTGCAATTCCAAATCGGAACATCTTTCTAATGAAATCTCTCTCTAGCCATCTTTCTCTGGCTGTGCTGCTTGGCGCAATGGCCGTCTCTGCGCAAGCACAGGAATTCAAGGCAGGTTTTGTGAACACGGATCGTATCTTCCGTGAAGCATCTGCAGCCAAGGCTGCCCAAGCCAAGCTTGAGCAGGAGTTTTCCAAGCGTGAAAAGGAATTGGTCGATCAAGGTAATACCTTGAAGACTGCTTCCGATAAGTTCGAGCGTGAAGCACCGACGATGGCGGAAAGCCAGCGCGCTTCGCGTCAGCGTCAGCTGGTGGATCAGGATCGTGAATTCCAGCGCAAGCGCCGTGAGTTTCAAGAAGATCTGAATGCTCGCAAGAACGAAGAACTGTCCACAGTCCTGGAACGTGCGAACAAGGTAGTCAAGCAAGTCGCAGAAGCTGAAAAGTACGATGTGATCTTGCAAGAAGCTGTATATATCAACCCCAAGTTTGATATTACAGACAAGGTGCTCAAGACCCTGAATGGCGCAAAGTAATCTGAAGGATACTTTGTGAGCGTTCTATTGGGACAGATTCTCGATGCGCTCGGCGGAGAACTGGTGGGTGGTGATCGCGAGACATTGATTTCGCGCATCGCTCCCCTGGACTCCGCAGGCCATGGTGATCTCAGCTTTTTAAGCAATCCTCGCTATCGCCAGCAGCTGGCCGCCTCTCAGGCGGCTTGTGTCATTGTGGCGCCTTCCATGCGTGTTGAAGCTGCCCAGCGCGGCGCTTGCATTGTTGCGGCGGATCCGTATGCCTATTTTGCGCGTGCTACCCAGTGGTGGAAGGCGCATCAGCAAGGCGGCAAGCTGCAGGGCATTCATCCCACGGCTGTCGTGGATGCGTCAGCTCAAGTGCATGCTGCGGCCTATGTCGGACCACTTTGTGTAGTGGAGGCTGGTGCGGTGATTGGCGCGGACACAGTGCTTAAGTCGCGTGTCACCATCAGCCATGGTTGTGTGGTGGGCGAGCGCTGCATTGTGCATTCTGGCGTGGTGATCGGTGCGGATGGTTTTGGCTTCGCACCCTCGGCCGGTCAGTGGGAAAAGATTGAGCAGCTAGGCTGCGTGCGCATTGGTAATGATGTGGAAATCGGTGCCAACACCTGCATTGATCGCGGGGCACTGGATGACACCGTCATTGAAGACGGCGTGAAGATTGATAATCTGGTGCAAATTGCGCACAACGTGCACATTGGTGCACATACGGTGATTGCGGGTAATACCGGTATTGCTGGTAGTGCGCGCATCGGTAAGCGTTGCCAAATTGGCGGTGCGGCCAATATTTTGGGGCATTTGACGATTGCGGATGGCACGGTGATTTCACCGACCTCCATGGTCACTCGTTCTTTGCCCAAAGCAGGTTTTTATACAGGCATCTTTCCGTTGCAAGAAAACGGGCAATGGGAAAAGAACGCTGCAACATTCAAGCAGCTGTATGTGCTTCGTGAGCGCATCAAAAAGCTTGAACAAACGCTGGCTGAAGCTCAGCGTAGCAACAACGGAAATTGATGATGGACATTCAAGAAATTCTCAAGCAACTACCTCACCGCTATCCTTTTCTTTTGGTAGACCGGGTGTTGGAGCTTGAGAGCAACACACGCATCAAGGCGATTAAGAACGTTACGTTCAACGAGCCCTTCTTCACAGGTCATTTCCCTGGTCGTCCCGTCATGCCTGGCGTGCTGATTCTTGAAGCTCTGGCGCAAGCGGCTGGTTTGCTGGCTTTTGATGCAATGGGTCAGGTGCCCGATGAAAACAATATCTACTACTTTGTGGGTATTGATTCCGCACGCTTTAAGCGCCCTGTGGTGCCGGGTGATCAGTTGGTGATGGAAATTACCATCGACCGCGTGCGCGGTGGTATCTGGAAGTTCAACGCTGTTGCGAGTGTGGACGGCGAAGTGGCCACTGAAGCCCAGCTCATGTGCACCATGCGCCACGTGGGATAAGCATTAATGGTTTCAGCGAGTTTGATTCACCCCACCGCCATCATTGACCCGGCGGCCCAGCTCGACACAACTGTGTCGGTCGGGCCGTACGCTGTTATTGGGCCGCGGGTGCGCATTGGTGCCAACACTTCGGTGGGGGCGCATTGCGTGATTGAGGGTGAGACCACCATTGGGTGCGATAACCAGATTTTCCAGTTTGCCTCTTTGGGTGCGCAGCCCCAAGACAAAAAATACGCGGGCGAGCCCACGCGGCTGATGATCGGTGATCGCAACACGGTGCGCGAGTTCTGCACCTTCAATACCGGCACTGCTCAAGATCGTGGCGAGACCACCATCGGCAATGACAACTGGATCATGGCCTATGTGCATATTGCGCATGACTGCATCTTGGGCAACCAGATCACCATGGCCAATAACGCCACGCTGGCGGGTCACGTGCAAGTCGGTGACTGGGCGACGATTGGCGGCCTCACCGGTGTACTGCAGCGTATGCGTATTGGCGCACATGCCATGGTGGGCTTTCAGGCCCATGTGAACAAAGATGTGCCTCCGTTCATGACGGTGGATGGCAATCCTTTGGCTGTGCGCAACGTGAACCTTGTGGGCCTCAAGCGCCGGGGTTTCTCTGATGTGCGTATCGCCGCTGTGCGTGAAATGCACAAAAACCTGTATCGCCAAGGCTTGACGCTAGAGCAGGCTTTGCAGGCGATGGACGCTATCAAGCTGGCCACGCCTGAGGCGGCTCAGGATGTGGAATTCATGCAGAGCTTTTTGGCCTCTGCCACCAACGGTATTACCCGTTGATAGCAGCTTGCGCTGAATCTACTTAAGTTTGAGACGTGAATAGCATTGAAATGCAACAGCAGCATGGACTAGCAGCTTCGAAAACCGTAGCGCCCAGCATCGCCATGGTGGCGGGCGAGGCCTCGGGTGATTTGCTCGCTTCGCTGCTGCTTGATGGTTTGCGTCAGCGCTGGCCTGATGCCACAGCCATGGGCATTGGCGGCGAGAAGATGCAGGGGCGCGGTTTTGATGCGTGGTGGCAGTCTGAACGACTGGCTGTACATGGCTACAGCTGGGAAGTTTTGGCCCGCGTGGCCGAGTTGCTGGGCATTCGCAAAAAGCTGCGTCTGCGCTTGATTGCACACCCGCCCTCAGTGTTTGTGGGTGTGGATGCGCCGGACTTTAATTTGGGTTTGGAGACCTCGCTGCGTGAGGCAGGTGTCAAAACGGTTCATTTCGTTTGCCCCTCCATCTGGGCTTGGCGTGCCGACCGCATCGAAAAAATTCGCAAAGCGGCTGACCATGTGCTGTGCATTTTTCCGTTTGAGCCAGAGTTACTGGCCCAGCACGGAATAGAAGCAACCTATGTGGGCCACCCGCTGGCTCAGGTCATCCCGTTGCACCCCGATCGCGCTGCGGCGCGTGGACGGCTGGGTTTGCCTGAAGAGGGGTTGGTGCTGGCCTTGTTGCCTGGCAGCCGCCGCTCTGAAGTGCGCTATATCGCTTCAGGCTTTTTTAAGGCTGCAGCCTTGGTGCTTAAAGCACTACCTGCTACTAAAATCGTAGTGCCTGCGGTTCCTTCTTTGTATGAAGAAGTGCAGCGCATTGCTGCGCAGGCGGGCATGGCCGACAAAGTGCTGATCGTCAAAGGTCAATCCCACGATGTGCTGGCTGCTTGTGACTGCACGTTGATTGCCAGCGGCACTGCCACGCTGGAGGCCGCGCTGTACAAGCGCCCCATGGTCATCAGCTACAGCATGCACCCTTGGAGCTGGCGCTTGATGAAGCGCAAGCAGCTACAGCCTTGGGTGGGACTGCCCAATATTTTGTGCGGCGATTTTGTCGTGCCCGAGTTGCTGCAGGACGCGGCAACCCCTGAGGCACTGGCGCAAGCCGCACTGGGCTGGCTTAGAGCCAGCCAGGATTCTCCTATCACCATTGAAGCGCTGGTTGAGCGCTTCACCGCGCTACACCACGAACTGCGCCGAGATACTGCCGAACTGGCTGCCCATGCGATCGAAAAAATCATTGCCTCCCCAGCTGCTTGAGCAAGATAGCCTGCCCTGGCATCCGCCCGGGCTGGTTGCAGGGGTGGATGAAGCAGGGCGCGGCCCTTTGGCTGGCCCTGTCGTTGCGGCGGCTGTCATCTTGGATGACATGAAGCCCATCACGGGTCTGAACGACTCTAAAAAACTCACGGCCAACCGCCGCGAGGTGCTTTACGACGAAATCCGCGCCAAGGCGCTGTGCTTTTGCATAGCGCAGGCATCGGTGCAGGAAATTGATGAAATCAACATTCTGCGAGCCACCTTGCTGGCCATGCGTCGTGCGGTGATGGGCTTGCGCCTGAAGCCTGTGCTGGTGTTGGTGGATGGCAACCAGCTGCCGCAAATTGATGTGCAGGCCGAGGCCATCGTCAAAGGCGACTCCTTGGTGCAGGCTATCTCAGCCGCGTCCATTTTGGCCAAAGTCACGCGTGACCGTTGGTGCGAGCGGCTGGATCTGCAATACCCTCAATACGGCTTTGCCGGCCACAAGGGTTATGGCACGGCGGCACACTTGGCGGCTTTGCGCATGCATGGCGCAACAGCAGAGCATCGCCGGTCTTTTGCGCCTGTCGCGCAGGTCTTGCTGGCGGGGCAGGTATGTGAGGGCGGCTTGGCGCTGCCCGTGCTGTGTGAAACAGGTGTTTCCGGCGTGACTTCGACTTTGTCCATGTCGCAGGTGTCGCTGTACGCCTGATGCTTTCATCATTGCAATCTTGAGTGCGCCGCAGGGCCAGCTCAGGCGCTTTATCTTCAGAATATAAAAGCTCGGCAGGCATGAGCAGGCCGGGTTTTCTTTTTTATCCAGAGGTTGACATGGCTGCACGCCCACAAGTCACGGAAATTAATTCGCGCGACAACGCTTTTGTCAAAGAGCTGCGCCGCCTCTCGCAAGACAGCACGGCCTATCGCAAGCAGGGTCAAGTTTGGCTCGAAGGTGACCACCTGTGCCGTGCCGCATTAGCGCGCGGCCTAAAGCCCAAGACGGCAGTGTTTGCTCAGTCTTTTTGGTCTCAAGTCCCCGATGAATGGGCGCAGGTAGCTAGCAAAGTTGTAGTAATGGCGGATGTGCTGTTTGATGAAATCAGCAGTCTGGAATCGCCCGCCCGCATGGGCTATGTGATGGACTGGGATGCCGGTGTGCAGGTGCAAAGCGGCGTCGCCACCGTGGTGCTCGATCGCGTGCAGGATGCTGGCAATGTGGGCTCCATCTTGCGCAGTGCTTCGGCTTTTGGTTTTACGCAAATCGTGGCTTTGAAGGGTACGGCTGCACTGTGGAGTCAAAAAGTGCTGCGCGCCGGTATGGGTGCTCACTTTGGTCTGCATTTGGTGGAAGCTGCTTCGATTGAAGACGTCCAGTCGCTGGGCGTGCCGCTGATAGTGACCAGCTCCCATCAGGGGACATTGATCCATGAAGCCCATCTTCCTTGGCCTTGCGCATGGGCTATGGGGCATGAAGGCCAAGGTGTGGGCGAGGCGCTGATGGAGATGGCCGAGCACCGTATCAGCATTGCTCAGCCAGGAGGTGAGGAATCACTTAACGTGGGTGCGGCGGCCGCTATTTGCCTGCATGCAAGCAGCGTAAGCATGCTGGTGCGAAGAGGGTAATCCCGAGGCGTTTTAAGGGGCTGAGGTCGACTGGGCCTATAATGGGCGGCTTTCAAGCATCTTTCTACGCCTAGCGACGCTACCTCGCCATTTCCCTGCAGACAAAACGTCCCAGCACACTTGCCGGGGCCTCGTTGGGCGTACCGTAATTAAAAAACCGGAGAACCCAGTGCTTTTGTCTCTCAAGGGAAATTTCCCATCCGCCATTCTGGCGCTCGCAGACGGCACGGTCTTTATTGGCAACTCGATTGGTGCGCAAGGCACCACAGTGGGTGAAGTCGTTTTCAACACTTCGCTGACTGGCTATCAAGAAATCCTCACTGACCCCAGCTACTGCCAGCAGATCGTAACTCTCACGTATCCGCATATCGGCAACTATGGCGTCAACTCTGAGGATGTCGAGGCTGACAAGATCCATGCTGCAGGTCTGATCATCAAGAATCTGCCTTTGCTGGCCAGCAACTTCCGCAGCGAGCAAACGCTATCGGAATACCTGATTGCTGACAGCACGGTTGCCATTGCCAACATCGATACCCGCAAGCTGACTCGTTTGCTGCGAGACCAAGGCGCTCAAAACGGTGCGATTGTGGGTCTGGCAGCAGGCGAAGCTGTGACGCAAGCCAAGATTGACGAAGCCATTGCCGCTGCCAAGGCCGCCCCTAGCATGAAGGGTCTGGATCTGGCCAAGGTAGTGA
Organism: Comamonas sp. Y33R10-2; assembly: GCF_019355935.1. Lineage (NCBI taxonomy): Bacteria > Pseudomonadati > Pseudomonadota > Betaproteobacteria > Burkholderiales > Comamonadaceae > Comamonas > Comamonas sp. Y33R10-2. Next base: position 2,026,526 of record NZ_CP079925.1, on the reverse strand, counting down.
CCACCGATAAGTCTTACACATGGACTGAAACCGAGTGGAAGCTGGGTCAGGGTTACGGCAAGCTGGAGTCGCCAAAGTTCAAGGTTGTGGCCTATGACTTCGGCGTGAAAAAGAACATTCTGCGCATGCTGGCCGAGCGCGGCTGCGACGTGACCGTGGTGCCTGCCCAGACTCCTGCCAAGGAAGTGCTGGCGATGAACCCCGATGGCGTGTTCCTGTCCAACGGCCCTGGCGACCCCGCACCTTGCGACTACGCCATTGCTGCTGCGCAAGAGATCATGGCTGCCAAGATGCCTTTGTTTGGCATCTGTCTGGGGCACCAGATCATGGCTTTGGCCTCTGGCGCCAAGACCTTCAAGATGCAAAACAGCCACCACGGTGCCAACCATCCTGTCAAGGATTTGGACACTGGCCGCGTCAGCATTACCAGCCAGAACCACGGTTTTGCGGTGGAAATGGAATCGTTGCCTGCCAACACCCGCGCTACGCACATCAGCTTGTTCGACGGCACGCTGCAAGGCTTGGAGCGCACAGATGTTCCTGCCTTCTGCTTCCAGGGTCACCCCGAAGCATCGCCCGGCCCGAACGATATCGGCTATCTGTTTGACCGCTTCACCGCGCTGATGGAGAAGAACTAATGCCTAAGCGCAACGACCTAAAAAGCATTCTGATTATTGGCGCCGGTCCCATCGTGATCGGTCAGGCCTGCGAGTTTGACTACTCCGGCGTTCAGGCCTGTAAGGCCCTGCGCGAAGAGGGTTACAAGGTCATTTTGATCAACAGCAACCCTGCCACGATCATGACCGACCCCGCTACTGCGGACGTCACCTACATCGAGCCCATTACCTGGCGGACGGTCGAGAAGATCATCGCCAAGGAACGTCCCGATGCCATCTTGCCCACCATGGGTGGCCAGACTGCGCTGAACTGCGCGCTGGACTTATGGAAGCACGGCGTGCTGGATAAGTACAAGGTCGAACTGATTGGCGCCAAGCCTGAAGCCATCGACAAGGCCGAAGACCGCTCCAAGTTCAAGGACGCCATGACCAAGATTGGTCTGGGCTCCGCACGTTCCGGCATCGCCCACACCATGGACGAAGCTTGGGCTGTGCAAAAAGAGATGGGCTTCCCCACTGTCATTCGCCCCAGCTTCACGCTGGGCGGCACAGGCGGCGGCATTGCCTACAATTCAGAAGAGTTCGAGACGATTTGCAAGCGCGGTCTGGAGGCTTCGCCTACCAACGAGCTGCTGATCGAAGAATCTCTGCTGGGCTGGAAAGAGTACGAGATGGAAGTGGTGCGCGACACCGCTGACAACTGCATCATCGTTTGCTCCATCGAAAACTTGGACCCTATGGGTGTGCATACCGGTGACTCCATCACCGTGGCGCCTGCTCAGACCTTGACCGACAAGGAATACCAGATCATGCGTAACGCATCTCTGGCCGTTCTGCGCGAAATCGGTGTGGACACTGGCGGCTCTAACGTGCAGTTCTCGGTGAACCCCAAAGACGGCCGCATGATCGTCATTGAGATGAACCCCCGCGTCTCGCGTTCGTCGGCACTGGCTTCCAAGGCTACAGGCTTCCCTATCGCCAAGATCGCGGCCAAGCTGGCTGTGGGCTTCACGCTCGATGAACTGAAGAACGAAATCACCGGTGGTGCAACCCCTGCTTCGTTCGAGCCTTCGATCGATTACGTGGTCACCAAGATCCCACGTTTCGCATTTGAGAAGTTCCCCACAGCGGATGACCGCCTGACCACACAGATGAAGTCTGTGGGCGAAGTGATGGCCATGGGTCGTACCTTCCAAGAATCCTTCCAAAAAGCCCTGCGTGGTCTGGAAGTAGGCGTGGACGGTATGAACGAAAAAACCCAGGATCGCGAGATTCTGGAAAAGGAATTGGGCGTGCCCGGTCCCGACCGCATCTGGTATGTGGGTGACGCTTTCGCAGCCGGCTGGACGCTTGACGAAGTGCACAACATCACCAAGATCGACAAGTGGTTCCTGGTGCAGATAGAAGAGATCATCAAGATCGAGCTCGAGCTGGACCAAGTCGCTGCCGCCAAGGGTGACGGCGCTTTGGCATCGCTGGATGCCGGCACCCTGCGCGCTTTGAAGCAAAAGGGCTTCTCGGATCGCCGTCTGGCCAAGCTGCTGCACACCACCGACAAGGCCGTGCGTGAAGCGCGCAAGGCCCTGAAGGTGCGCCCCGTGTTCAAGCGCGTGGACACTTGCGCGGCTGAGTTCGCATCGAACACGGCGTACATGTACTCCACGTACGATGATGAGTGCGAAGCAGCGCCGACCAACAAGAAAAAGATCATGGTGCTGGGCGGTGGCCCGAACCGTATCGGCCAAGGTATCGAGTTTGACTATTGCTGCGTGCACGCCGCCATGGCCATGCGCGAAGATGGTTACGAAACCATCATGGTCAACTGTAACCCTGAAACCGTGTCCACCGACTACGACACGTCCGACCGCCTGTACTTCGAGCCTTTGACGCTGGAAGACGTGCTGGAAATCGTGGACGTGGAGCAGCCTGAAGGCGTGATCGTGCAGTACGGCGGTCAAACGCCTTTGAAGTTGGCTTTGGGTCTGGAAGCTGAAGGCGTGAAGATCATCGGCACAACGCCCGACATGATTGATGCGGCGGAAGACCGTGAGCGCTTCCAGCAAATGCTGCATACGCTGGGTCTGCGCCAGCCGCCAAACGCCACGGCCCGTACCGAGCCAGAAGCTTTGGAAAAGGCTGCGGCGCTGGGCTACCCGCTGGTGGTGCGTCCTTCCTATGTGCTGGGCGGCCGTGCGATGGAAATCGTGCACGAGCAGCGCGATCTGGAGCGCTACATGCGCGAAGCGGTGAAGGTCTCCAACGACTCTCCCGTGCTGCTGGACCACTTCCTGTCTAACGCTATTGAGTGTGATGTGGACTGTGTGCGTGACAAGACCGGTGCCGTGTATATCGGCGGCGTGATGGAGCACATCGAACAAGCTGGCGTGCACTCCGGTGACTCCGCTTGCTCGCTGCCTCCTTACTACCTGAAGGCCGACACCATCACCGAAATCAAGCGCCAAACCGCTGCCATGGCCGAAGGCCTGAGCGTGGTGGGCCTGATGAACGTGCAGTTCGCCATTAAGGAGGTAGACGGCCAGGACGTGATCTACGTGCTGGAAGTCAATCCACGTGCCTCGCGTACCGTGCCTTTCGTCTCTAAGGCGACCGGCGTGCAACTGGCCAAGGTGGCTGCGCGCTGCATGGCTGGTCAAACGCTGGCTGAGCAGGGTGTGACCAAGGAAGTGACACCACCTTACTTCAGCGTCAAGGAAGCCGTGTTCCCGTTCGTGAAGTTCCCCGGTGTGGACACCATTCTCGGCCCCGAGATGAAGTCCACTGGTGAAGTCATGGGCGTGGGCAAGACTTTTGGTGAAGCCTTCGTTAAGAGCCAGTTGGGTGCGGGTGTGAGCCTGCCCGAGACGGGCACTGTCTTCTTGTCGGTGAAGAATAACGACAAGGCGCGTGCCGTGGCCGTGGCCAAAGAGTTGGTCGCCATGGGCTACAAACTGAGCGCGACTCGCGGTACAGCGGCTGCGCTGGAAGAAGCGGGCATGTCGGTTCAGGCCGTCAATAAGGTCACTGAAGGCCGCCCTCACGTGGTGGACATGATCAAGAATGGCGACGTCGCCATGGTCATCAACACCGTGGAAGAGCGCCGCAACGCCATCGCTGACTCGCGTCAGATTCGTACCAGCGCCTTGCTGGCGCGTGTGACGACTTTCACCACCATCTTCGGCGCAGAAGCGGCTGTTGAAGGTATGAAGGCCATGCGTGGCAATCTGGAAGTGCATTCCGTTCAAGAGCTGCACGCCATGTTGACCAAGGCCTAAAACGCCTAAACCCGGCTTGGCTCGTATGAGTCGCCGGGTTTTTACCGCAGTTTTGCCTTCTCAAACGGGGCATAATCAGCGCTAATGTATTTCAACCGCCGCGCGGCAACACGCGGCGGTTTGCTTTTGGGGCACAGGCCCCTGTTTGACGTGGTCAGGCAGATCTGTGCGAGAAGTGCCGCGCACTGCGCGGTGTTTGCTGAATTTGGAGACTCGATCATGGCCACCATCCCAATCACGACACGCGGAGCGGAAAAGCTCAAGGCAGAACTGCAACGTCTGAAAACTGTAGAGCGCCCCGCCATCATTCAAGCCATTGCTGAAGCACGCGCACAAGGTGATTTGAGCGAAAACGCAGAATACGAAGCCGCCAAGGATGAGCAAGGCTTTATCGAAGGTCGCATTATTGAGGTGGAAGGCAAGCTGTCTGCCGCGCAAATCATTGACCCGACATCTTTGGATGCGGGTGGTCGCATCGTGTTTGGTGCCACCGTTGACTTGGAAGACGAAGACAGCGGCACTAAGGTGACCTACCAAATCGTGGGTGAAGACGAAGCGGATTTAAAGTTCGGTCTCATCAATGTCTCCAGCCCCATTGCCCGCGCCTTGATTGGCAAGGAAGAGGGTGATGTCGCTGTTGTGCAAGCCCCAGGTGGGGTGCGTCGCTACGAAATTGTCGGCGTAAAGTACATCTAAGCACCCCCTGAGGCGCTGCGCGCCTTCCCCCTCTCTGCTTCGCGGAGGGGGACGATGCCTTCGCCGCGAGGCGGCTCTTGCTTGGCATCACTGACATGTGCCCTGCTGTGTTGAGGACCGCTGACTATGTTTAAACGTTTTCCTGTTTTTCTGGCTGCTTTGTGGTGGGGTAGTTTGTGCTCTATCGGCTTTGTGGCTGTGCCCATGCTGTTTGCCAATCTGCCCGCTCCGGCGATGGCGGGCTTTATGGCGGCCAAATTGTTTGCGGCGCAAACATGGATTTCTATAGCATGCTGTGCGCTTTTACTGGTCTTTTCAAAGCGTAGGCATGCTGAAAAGATTGAAGAGTGGGCACAAGCAGCTATCGGTTTTGTGATCGCAGGCATGTTGCTGGCCTTGATGGTCCAGTATGGCGTGTCGCCCAAAATTGTTGCGCGTGAAAACCTCAAGCTCTGGCACAGCGTGGGCACCGGTATGTATGCCCTGCAGTGGCTGTGTGCCGCTATCGTGTTATGGCGCGTTGCAGGTGCTCGTAAGCAAGCTTGATTCAGCCCAAGCCCAGTAAAGCGGCTGGGAGTAAACTGCCAAGGCCATGGAATCTCAAATCGTAAAAATCGACGCGACTGACTGGACGGGTGTTCAGTGTCGCGATGAATGGACTGCTGCTGTTGAGGCGGGCAAGTTGCTGTATTTCCCGCAACTGACCTTTCAGTTGACCGAGCAGGAAAAAACGCTGCTTCGCCCCGATGTGCGCGACCCCAAGGCGCGCAATATCAGCCTCAATGTTGATGGCTCAATCAAGGGCGTTGCAGGCGATGAAGCCACGCAAAAGCAGGTAGCTGCCATGGTGGGCCGCTTTCGAGATCAGGCCACAGCCCTGATCGCAGGCTTGTTCCCTGATTACATGCCTGTGGTGCGCATGGCGCCCACCAGCTACCGCCCCTCGCAAGTTGAAAGCCGCGCCCAGTCTTGGCGTGCGGATGACAAGCGCATGCATGTGGATGCTTTCCCATCACGCCCTAATTACGGCGAGCGCATCTTGCGAGTCTTCACCAATGTGAACCCCGCAGGCCAGCCGCGCGTGTGGCGTGTGGGTGAGCCCTTCACCGATGTTGCCAAGCGCTTTGTGCCGCGTGCCAAGCCCTACAGCGCCTGGCAAGCCAAGGCGCTGGAGCTGCTGCATGTGACCAAGTCTTATCGCAGCGAATACGATCACCTGATGCTGCAACTGCACGACGGCATGAAGGGCGATATGGACTACCAGCAAAATGCGCCGCAGGAGACTGTGCCGTTTGCTGCGGGTTCGACCTGGGTGTGTTTCTCCGATCAGGCCGTGCACGCGGTGATGTCCGGCCAGTACATGCTGGAGCAGACTTTGTTTTTGCCGCCGGGCAGCGAATACAACCCTGCCGCCAGCCCACTGTCTATCCTTTCGCGAATGAAGGGTCGTCCGCTGGTGGATGCCAAGCACCGCAAGTAGGCTGTGCTCTCCCCTTTGTAGCGCGAAGCGCGCAACAAAAAAGGCGTTGAACCTTGTGGTCAACGCCTTTTGTTTTGGCTGCAAGCAATGCAGCTATCAGAGGTGAGAGATCAGCCCCATGCCTTTTCGATCCATTTTGCGGGTTCGATATGACGAAAGCGCTTGTTGCGACGGCCTTCCAAGGCGTCGGGTGGATTCACCTCACCGTGAAAGATCACAACGCACGCGTTGGCGGGCGGTACAGGCTCTTTCCAGTAATTGCTAGGCCAAGTCGGAATGCAGTAGTACTTGAAGCTGGGGCACCAAGCCGCAGGCCAGTAATCCAGCTTGCCTTGCTTGTGCAAAAAGTGCGACAAATACTCTTGCTCATTGCGGTACTTGGCCTGCATTTCTTCGGTGTTAGCGCGGAAATTCTCCAGAACATCAGCATGCGCGCCTAACTCAAAACGGTAAACCGAGGAGTTGCCGACAATGCGTTCACCAAAGCGCCAAAAGCGTGGGTAGTCGTGGATGATGCGAAATTCACCGGGCAGGGCAAAGAACTCATCCATGCTACCGACAATAACCACATCTAGGTCAAGGAATAACGCCTGCCCCTTGAGTCCGTGCAAATCACGCTCAAAAGTGGTGAGTTTTTTCCAAGCCCCATCACGCTGGCCGGGCGCCAGGTGAATGTTCAAGTCTGGAATGGGCAAGCACTCCACCTCAGGGCGAATCCCTTCGGTGTTGTCGGTCAGGCAGACAAAGCGAAAATCTCCGCTGAGATGGCGGCGCACCATGGCGTAGAGTCGATTGACGTACTCTGGGCCGTATTTGGTACCCCATTTCATGCAAAGAATGTGGCGTTGCTGCTGTGTGGTCTGAACCATGGGTAAAAGCGGTCTCAGCGAAGAAATTAGCAAATAAGCGGTGTGCTGCGGATCTTAAAGATCCCGCTTAGCGGCCTCGTTTGATCGACTTTTGCTTAGGCTTGGCGCGCTTGATGGTACCGCCAGCGGTCAGGCGCTGGTTACCCAGTACGCGCAGTTGCTTGACTTCAGGCTTGGAGCCGGTACGGCCAAACTTCAGTACCTTGATATCGCGAGGGCCGGGCATGCGGTCTTCGTCGTGCTGGCGTTCCTTTTCAGGAATAGGGCGCCACAGCACCAGCAATTTGCCGATGTGCTGAATAGGCGCTGCACCAAGTTCGTCGCAAAGCTTCATATAGATTTGCTCACGGCTGGCACGGTCATCGCCAAAAACGCGGACCTTGATCAGGCCATGGGCATTGAGTGCGGCGTCTACTTCCTTCTGTACAGCAGGGGTCAGACCATCGCCACCGATGAGGACAACAGGGTCCAAATGGTGGGCTTCAGCGCGGTGTTCCCGGCGCTGGGCAGGAGTTAATTCAATTTGGGACATACCCGTATTATCAAGGCTGCGAGAATCTAGGTATGAAAACGAAAACTAAAAGTAAGAAGGTCAATAAGAATTGGCTGCACGATCACCTCAATGATCCGTATGTAAAAGCTGCTCAAAAGGATGGCTACCGCGCTCGCGCGGCCTACAAACTCAAGGAAATTGATGAGTCTTTCAAGCTCATTAAGCCTGGCCACACTGTGGTTGACTTAGGTTGCACCCCAGGTGCATGGAGCCAGTATGTGCGCCGTCGCCTCTCGCCCACAGGTGCTGCTGTGGGTGAGTTGAATGGCCGCATCATCTCTCTGGACTTGTTGCCAATGGACCCTATCGAGGGCGTGCAATACATTCAAGGTGATTTTCGCGAGGAGTCGGTATTGGCTCAGCTTGAGGAAGCCATGCAAGGCGGCAAGGCTGATGTCGTGGTTTCGGACATGGCGCCCAACCTTTCAGGCAGTGGGGTAACCGATGGTGCGCGGGTTGCTTTGCTGATCGAAATGGCGGTTGAGTTTGCGATCAATAATATGAAGCCTGAAGGGACATTGGTGGTCAAACTCTTTCATGGAAGCGGCTATAACGAATTGGTCGACTTGTTCAAGCAGACCTTTAAACTCGTCAAACCGATCAAACCCAAGGCGTCGCGCGATCGATCTTCCGAGATCTTTTTGGTGGGGGTAGGATTGAAGCAGTCCACCTGAGCGCTGTAACTCACTGTGTAAACAGGTTCTAGGGTCATTTTCTTTGATGCCTGGGTCACTAAGGCCAATGAAAATGATAGCGTAAAGCATTGATAAATCATTGGCTTAGCTCATTTTTGACGCAAGACTGCATTCTGCCTATGGCTGCAATAGGGTGAAATAGCCGTCCTTGGCGCTTGAAAGACCTAAAATGAGCCTCAACTAGGTTTAGAAGTTCTCTTCTGAACCTTTTCATCTGAATATTCCTTTGGAGCCCCGCTTGAACAATCAGTGGTTTTCAAAAGTCGCCGTCTGGCTTGTCATTGCCATGGTGCTGTTTACTGTGTTCAAACAGTTTGACACCCGAGGCGCCGGTGGTGCATCTAATGTTGGCTACTCGGAATTCCTGGAGCAGGTTCGCAGTAACCGTATTAAAGCTGCAACTATTCAGGAAGGTGCTGGCGGCACTGAGGTCGTTGCGACCACAACTGACGATCGCAAGATTCGCACCACAGCTACGTTCCTTGACCGTGGACTGGTTGGCGATCTGATCAATAACAACGTCAAGTTTGACGTGAAGCCGCGTGAAGAAGGCTCGCTGCTGATGTCCCTGCTCGTCAGCTGGGGCCCTATGCTGCTGCTGATTGGCGTATGGGTTTACTTCATGCGTCAAATGCAAGGCGGCGGCAAGGGTGGTGCGTTTAGTTTTGGTAAGTCCAAGGCCCGCATGCTCGACGAGAACAGCAATACTGTTACTTTTGCGGATGTTGCAGGTGCTGACGAAGCTAAAGAAGAAGTCAAAGAAGTCGTTGACTTCTTGCGGGACCCTAACAAGTTTCAAAAGCTGGGTGGTCGCATTCCTCGCGGTTTGTTGCTGGTCGGCCCTTCTGGTACAGGTAAGACTTTGCTGGCTAAGTCCATTGCGGGTGAAGCCAAGGTTCCTTTCTTCTCCATCTCGGGTTCTGACTTCGTAGAAATGTTCGTCGGCGTGGGTGCTGCCCGTGTTCGCGACATGTTCGAAAATGCCAAGAAGAATGCCCCTTGCATTATTTTTATCGATGAAATCGATGCCGTGGGCCGCCAGCGTGGCGCAGGCATGGGTGGCGGTAACGATGAGCGCGAGCAAACTCTCAACCAGATGCTGGTTGAGATGGACGGTTTTGAGACCAATCTTGGCGTGATCGTGGTGGCTGCAACCAACCGCCCAGACATTCTGGATGCCGCTTTGCTGCGCCCTGGGCGTTTTGACCGTCAGGTTTATGTGACGCTGCCCGATATTCGTGGCCGTGAGCAGATCCTGAACGTACACATGCGCAAGATCCCTGTCGGCCAAGACGTGAACCCCGCGATCATTGCGCGTGGCACACCTGGTATGTCTGGCGCTGATCTGGCTAACCTGTGTAACGAAGCTGCCCTGATGGCTGCCCGCCGCAATGCGCGCACTGTTGAGATGCAAGACTTCGAAAAGGCCAAAGATAAGATCATCATGGGCCCTGAGCGCAAGAGCATGGTCATGCCTGAAGAAGAGCGCCGCAACACGGCCTACCATGAAGCAGGCCACGCACTGATCGGTAAGTTGCTGCCTAAGTGTGACCCGGTACACAAAGTCACCATCATTCCACGTGGCCGTGCGCTGGGTGTGACGATGAGTTTGCCTGAGAAGGACCGTTACTCCTATGACAAGGAGTTCATGCTCAACCAAATCGCTATGTTGTTTGGCGGTCGTATTGCTGAAGAAGTTTTTATGCACCAGATGACCACTGGCGCATCGAATGACTTTGAGCGTGCGACGCAAATTGCCCGTGACATGGTTACGCGCTACGGCATGACGGAGGCTCTAGGCACGATGGTTTACTCCGAGCAAGAAGGTGAGCCTTTCTTGGGCCGTTCCTTCAGCCGCGGCTCTAGCTTGTCTGAAGCGACTATGCAAAAGGTGGATGATGAGGTTCGCCGCATCATTGACGAGCAGTACACACTGGCGCGCAAGTTGATTGAAGACAATAGTGACAAGATGCATGCCATGGCCAAGGCTATGCTTGACTGGGAAACCATTGATGCTCAGCAGTTGGATGACATCATGGCTGGTAAACAGCCCAGCCCTCCCAAGGATTGGACGCCTCGCAATCCTCCTTCATCCGATGACGGAAACTCGTCGGGCGGTACGCCAGCAGCAAGTGCAGATGCTGCACCAACAACAGCTTAAAAACTGATGCACACGAACAAAAGGTCCTTAGGGGCCTTTTGTTTTTTCATTTTCTGAGATCGGATTCTTATGTCGCAACAGTGGCAAACATCGCGTTTTCTTTTGCAACTTGATAAGCCCCAAGTCATGGGCATTGTGAATGTAACGCCCGATTCTTTTTCTGATGGCGGCAAGCACGCAAGAGTGTCTCAAGCGATGGCTCATGCAGAGCTGCTCTTAAAGCAGGGCGCGCATATTCTGGATATTGGAGGCGAGTCCACCAGGCCGGGGTCACCTGCTGTCAGTTTGCAAGATGAGCTAGATCGTGTGCTGCCGATGCTGCGAGAAGCGGTCAAACTTAATGTGCCGATCTCGGTCGATACCTATAAGCCACAGGTAATGCAAGCTGCTTTGGATATGGGCGCTGACATCATCAATGACATCTGGGCGCTACGCCAGCCGGGTGCTTTTGAGGTAGTGAGTAAGCACGGCAAATGCGGTGTTTGTTTGATGCATATGCACAAGAATCCCCAGGAGATGCACCTCGATCACATGCAAGGCAACGCAGTGGCTCAGGTCGCAGATTTTTTGCGGCAAGTCACACAACCCTTGCTTAATGCGGGTGTTGAGCGTTCACGCATCGTCTGGGATTACGGCATTGGCTTTGGCAAAAGCGTGGCACAAAATTTTTCCTTGCTTGCACATCAGCAGACGCTGCTAGGTCTAGACTTTCCGCTTCTTGCTGGCTGGTCACGCAAGGGCTCTTTGGGGCAGGCTTCTGGTCTGCCGTTAGAAGAGCGCATAGTGCCCAGTGTGGCTGCAGCCTTACTGGCGGTTGAGCGTGGTGCGCGCATAGTGCGCGTGCATGATGTGAAGGACACTGTGGCTGCGATATCTATTTGGCAGGCCATGCATGACCAAGACGCAATGAAGGTTTGAGTAAGAGCCTTCACAACACGCTAAAGCAAGAACACTGAATCAGTAAAAGGAAAAAAGAACATGGCACGTCAGTATTTCGGCACGGATGGGATTCGCGGCACGGTCGGCAAGTCGCCAATTACGCCAGATTTTGCACTGCGCTTGGCACATGCGGTGGGGCGTGTGCTGCGACGTACACAAGAGCGTCCACTTGTGTTGATCGGCAAAGACACACGTATTTCTGGTTACATGCTTGAGAGTGCGCTGGAGTCTGGCTTTAACTCGGCTGGCGTTGATGTGATGCTGCTGGGGCCTTTACCCACACCTGGCGTGGCCTACTTGACGAGGGCTCAGCGCGCCAGTTTGGGTGTGGTGATCAGCGCCAGTCACAACCCGTTTTATGACAACGGCATCAAATTCTTCAGCGCCGAAGGCACCAAGCTGTCTGATGCTTGGGAAGAAGAGGTCGAGGCTGCGTTGAAGGAAGAGCCTGTCTGGGCAGAGTCTGCTTCGCTGGGTAAGGCGCAGCGCTTGTCAGATGCAGCGGGCCGCTATATAGAATTTTGCAAAAGCACGTTCGACTCAAGTTTGTCGCTGCGCGGACTGAAGATCGTGGTCGATGCGGCGCATGGCGCCGCCTACCAAATTGCGCCTAAGGTTTTTCATGAATTGGGCGCGAATGTGGTGGCAATTGGCTGCTCGCCAGACGGCCTGAATATCAACGAAGGTGTGGGTGCAACCCACCCTGAGGCGCTGGTGAAAGCTGTGCGCGCCAATAATGCCGACTATGGCGTTGCGCTGGATGGTGATGCTGACCGCTTGCAGTTGGTGGATGCTCAAGGCCGTCTCTACAACGGAGACGAGCTGCTGTATCTCATGGCGGCTGACCGTCTGGCCGCAGGTGGTGAAGTGTCCGGCGTGGCAGGCACCTTGATGACCAATATGGCAGTGGAGCTGGCCATCAAAGCGCAGGGTATAGGCTTTGTGCGCAGCAAGGTGGGTGATCGTTATGTGCTGGAAGCGCTGAAAGCCAACGGCTGGCAACTGGGCGGTGAAAGCTCGGGCCATCTGCTGGCACTGGACAAGCACACCACCGGTGATGGTCTGGTCAGTGCTTTGCAGGTGCTGCAGGCTTGCGTGCGTTCTAACAAGACGATTGCACAGTGGCTGGAGAAAGTGACGCTGTTCCCTCAGGTCATGGTCAATGTGCGTTTGCAGCCGGGTCAAGATTGGAAAAGCAACCAGCAGCTGCCCATAGAGCAGGCAGAAGTTGAAACCCTGCTAGGGAACGCAGGCCGTGTTTTGATCCGCGCCAGTGGGACGGAACCTCTGGTTCGTGTCATGGTCGAAGCTCAAGATGCCGCTACGGCCAGCGCTTGTGCAGAGCGACTCGCTGCAGTTGTCAGGGCCAGTTAAAGAGTGAAGACTGTCATAGACAGTCTTCAGTGTCATTAATTGGTCATGTGATTGACATAAATCGGCGGCAGACTGTAGGCATGCCCTTAAGGGCGCTTCAGGCTGTGTATGCCGTTGTTGACTCATGACCCAATCCACTCAAGCCGGTTCTGGCTTTGCATCTTCTTTTCTCGCCCCCGTAACGGCTTTGGCTGAAGAGGTTTCGGCGCTGCCCTTGTCTGTACGCGCAAAAGTTGGGGAAACAGTTCCCATGCCACAGGAGCTGGCTCACGATCTTCATATACCTAATGAAAAAGTGCCGCGCATTGGGTTGGCTGCGGTTGCGAAACCTCAGGCTGGCGGGCAACATGGAACGATCGGTAAGGCTTTGGCTGAGCCGGTCAAATCTGTCACCAAAGCGCCGCGCAGACGTCGTGCAGCGCCTAAGACTGAGGTTGCCATGCCCCCTGTGATTGAGTCGACTCTAGAACTTCTGGACCGTGATCAAAACATACTCATTTTTAATGAGCGGGTTTTGAGTTGGGCCGAGCGTGAAGACGTTCCTCTGCTTGAACGACTGCGCTATCTGTGCATTGTTTCATCCAACCTGGACGAATGGTTTGAAGTGCGTTGTGCCCCCCATGTCTCAGCAGCTAAGGCTGGAGATGAAGTCGGCACTTATACGATTGCCAGCTTTGAGAGGCTGATGGCCACGGCGCATAGCCTGGTGGCCAAGCAGTACCAGCTTTATAACCAGTCCATTATTCCCGCGTTCAACAAGCATGCTATTCGCCTGATCTCGCATGGTGACCGCAGCGCGGCGCAGCGCAAGTGGGTGCGTGATTATTTCTTGCGTGAAGTTCAGCCTTTGCTGATGCCGGTGGGGCTCGATCCTTCCCATCCTTTCCCGCAAGTGGCAAACAAGGCATTGAACTTCGTTGTGCGCCTCAATGGCGTGGATGCCTTTGGGCGTGCCAATGAAGTTGCGATTGTCAAAGTGCCACGGGTTTTGCCACGGCTGATTCGGGTGCCAGAAAAAATCTCGGGCAAGCAAAAACTGTTTGTCAGCATCTCCAGCGTGGTGCGGGCGCATTTGGCTGAATTGTTTCCCGGCCGCGAGGTATCGGAGTTCTCTCAGTTTCGGGCCACGCGCCACTCTGACTTGGCCGTAGATGATGATGATGTAGTTGATTTGCGCATGGCGCTGCGCCAAGGACTGCATCACCGGCACTATGGTCAGGCGGTGCGTCTGGAAGTATCATCGTCGTGCTCGGTAGAGCTGTCTGATTTATTGCTAGAGCAATATGGCCTGCCAGCGCAGGCGCTGTTCCGCGTCAAAGGGCCTGTCAATCTGGTGCGTCAGATGCAGCTGATTGATCTGGTGGATGACCACGCCTTGCTGTTCCCCAAATGGAAGCCTGCATGGCCCACGCAGCTCACACCCGGACGTTCTATCTTGGCTCAGATGCGCAAGAGCGACATCATCATTCATCAACCCTTTGAGAGCTTTGATGCCGTGCTGGAGTTGCTGCGCGAGGCGGTTAACGACCCGCAGGTGTTGGCCATCAAGCAGACGATTTACCGCACCGGCATTGATTCAGAAATCATGAATTTGCTGGCCGAGGCCGTGAGTCGTGGCAAAGAAGTGCTGGCGGTGCTGGAGCTTAAAGCGCGCTTTGATGAAGAGGCCAATATCAACTGGGCCGAGAAGCTGGAATCACTGGGCGTGCAGGTGGTCTATGGCGTGGTCGGCCTTAAGACTCACGCCAAGATGCTGCTGATTACGCGCCGAGAAAAGCGCACCAACCAGCTCAAGCGTTACGCCCATCTGTCTACGGGCAATTACAACGCACGCAGCGCAAGGCTTTATACCGACATCAGCCAGCTGACCTGCAATGCAGAAATTACGGCTGATATGGATGCCGTGTTTCGCCATCTCTCCAGCCACAACACTCTGCCCAAGCTGCAAAAACTGGTCATGGCGCCGTTTCATCTGCAAAGCCGCATGCTTGAGTTGATTGACAAAGTGGCTGCTGCTGCGGCCCGTGGCGAGCGCTCGCGCATGGTGCTCAAGATGAATGCGCTGACCGATGAGCCGCTGATACGCGCGCTGGTTGCCGCAGGGCAAAAGGGCGCGCAGATTGATCTCATCGTGCGCGGCAGCTGCATGTTGCCGGCGCAGCGCCCGGGTGTGACGGACAACATCCGCGTGCGCTCCATCATTGGGCGCTTTCTGGAGCATTCACGCGTTTTCTACTTCTCTTGGGGGAATGAGGAAGAGCTGCTACTGTCCAGCGCTGACTGGATGAACCGCAACATGCTCAGCCGTGTGGAGCTGGCCTGGCCGGTGCTGGATAAGAAGCTGCGCCAACGTGTGATCGACGAGTGCCTGGTGGCCTATATGGGCGATGACCGTGATGCGTGGCTGCTCGATGCCTCGGGTATTTACCAAAAGCCTCTGAATCCGTTGGGCGGCAAAGGTGCGCAGCAGGCGTTGATGGCGCGCTACAGGGCTCAGAAGGTGGTTAAGTAACTTTAAAAGATGAACTGTTAGTCTTTGTCTTTTAAGGGATTGAGCATTCTTTTTCCCTGACCTCAATGATTGCATGGGACATGTTGCTATTCATTTAATAGAGGCCTAATAAAAAGGGACTGCACTGCGCAGTCCCTTTGTGTTTCCCTATCTGCCATACGGACTGATTGGTTTAACGCATAAGTAGCTTCAGGCTCCAGGGTGATTTGCTCCAAGCGGTAGCTTCTTCGTCCAGCAAACGGGCTGACTGAGGATAGGTCCGCATCCAGCCGTCAGGCGTGCTCAGGCGCAACTCTGTACCGACTCGTTTGAGCGCAATGCCCTGCATGTCCGGGTTGCGCCGCGTATGACACAGCAGCACGGCAAGGCGCAGAGCGATCAGGGGCAAAGCCACTTGCGGATCGTCTATGACGGCTTCGAGTTTGCGCAGCTTGCCTTGGTGGCCTAGCACTAGCTGGCATATGCGCTCGCGCAGCTCCGGCTCCCAAGTGGCTTGGCTGCAATGCTCGGTAATGTAAGCGCCGTGGCGGTGATAGTTGCTCAGCGCTACGCGCATGCCCACTTCATGCATCTGCGCTGCAATGTCCAGCGCTTTGCTTGCCAGAGGCGAGGGCGCAGCGGGCTGTATCTGTTGCAGCAACTCGCGGGCTACGCGCTGCACGCGCTGTGCATGGGCTTCGTCCACGCCAAAATCTTGCTGCAGGCCGCTGATTTCAGCGGCTTCCTTGTCAGCAGGGGGCTCATGATCCAGCAAATCATGCAAAGCGCCTTGGCGCAGCGCCCCTTGTGCGACTTCTAACTCAGTAATGCCCAGTAAGTCCACCACGGCCATCATCACGCTGATGCCGCCTGCCACAACGGCGCGGCGGTCTTCTTTGAGGCCGGGCAGGCGCAGCTTGTCGATGTGGCCTAACTCAAGCAACTGCGAATAAAGGTGGTGCAGCTTGGCTGGCGTAATCACGCGCCCATCAAGACCTTGCGCGGTGAGTGCATCGGCCACTGCATTGGCCGTGCCGGACGAGGCATATGCGCAGTCCCAAGCGGTGCCGGGGTAGGCTAGCTGGGCTTGGGCCAATGTCTGCTTGGCGGCGGCTATTGCGGTTTGAAAGTTGGCTTTGCTCAGTACACCATCGCTGAAGTAGTGCGAGCTCCAAGAGACGCTACCCAGTGCAAACGATGCGACTTGCAGGGCTTGGCTGTGCTGGCCGATGATGATTTCGGTGGAGCGCCCACCAATGTCAATCACCAAGCGCTTTTGCTGGCTTGGGGGCAGGGAACTGGCCACGCCGCGGTAGATTAGCCTTGCTTCTTCTTCGCCGCTGATGACTTCAATGGGAAAGCCCAGTAACTCGCTGCCGCGATCTACAAACTCTTGGGCGTTGATGGCTTCGCGCAAGGTTTGGGTGGCAACGGCGCGCACTTGTGATGCGTTCAAGCCTGTCAGGCGTTCGCCAAAACGGGCTAGGCATTCCCAGCCGCGTTCCATGGCTTCGCGTGAGAGTTCATGGCGTGTGTTCAGCCCATTGCCTTGGCGCACGGTTTCTTTAAGGTATTCCACACGCTCAATGCGCTGGTGCGAGCCGATGCGGCCAATCTCGAGGCGAAAGCTATTGGAGCCAAGGTCTACGGCTGCAAGCAGTGATTCAGGGGCCATTTCAGCGCCAATCCATATGTTGTTCTAAGGGGTAGGCGAAGGTGTCTTTGCGCCGCGCCTAAAGTTCTGCAATATGCAGTACTGGCGCTGATCTGGCTCGCTTTCGGTGCTGTTCAACCTCTGTCAAGTCAGGTATTCGCCAGCCATTTCTTTGCTAGTGTCGCAATTTTCTTATGCTTTTACTTGAAGACAAGGAAATGAAGTTTGCGAATCGCGGATGACGATCACGTGACACGAAGAGCAATTATTTCACTCTGCGGTTTGGTGAGATATTTGTGTCACAACGCTGTCATAAAAGGTTTTTAAAGTTCACTCCATCGAATCTTTCAACCCTAAGAGGTCGTTTCATGAAGTTGTCCTTGATTCACGTTCTGGTGGCTGGTGCTTTGTCTGTAGGTGGTCTGGCCCAAGCCAGCCAAGAAGCCACTGGTGCTGGTGCAAGCTTCCCCGCACCTCTGTACTCCAAGTGGGCTGCTGATTACCACAAGGCCACTGGTGTTAAGGTGAACTTCCAGTCCGTGGGCTCCAGCGCTGGCGTCAAGCAGATCGAAGCCAAGACGGTAGATTTCGGTGCTTCCGATGAACCGCTTAAAGATGAAGATCTGGCCAAAAAAGGTCTGGTTCAGTTCCCCACCGTGATCGGCGGCATTGTGCCTGTGGTCAACATCAAGGGTGTGACTCCGGGTCAGCTCAAGCTGTCTGGTCAAGTCTTGGGCGACATCTATCTGGGCAAGATTACCAAGTGGAACGATGCCGCCATCACGGCGCTGAACCCCGGGGTGGCTTTGCCTAATGCAACCATCGCCCCGGTGCGCCGCGCTGATGGCTCGGGTACTACTTTTGGCTTCACTAATTACCTCTCCAAGGTGAACGCTGAGTGGAAGGAAAAAGTCGGCGAAGGCAAGGCGGTGAACTGGCCTACAGGCGCTGGCGGCAAGGGTAATGAAGGCGTCGCCGCTTTCGTTGGCCGCCTGCCCAACTCCATCGGCTACGTTGAGTACGCCTATGTAAAGCAAAACAAGATGAATTTTGCGCAGCTGCAAAACAAGGATGGCGTTTACGTCTCTCCTGATGACGAAACTTTCAAAGCTGCAGCTGCTGGCGCTGATTGGGCCAAGAGCTTCTACCAAATCTTGACCAACCAACCCGGCAAGAATGCTTGGCCTATCACTTCGGCTACTTTCATTCTGATGCACAAGTCGCAAGACAAGCCTGCTCAGGCCGCTGCTTCGCTGAAGTTCTTTGAATGGACCTTCAAGCAAGGTGACAAGACGGCTGCAGATCTGGACTATGTGCCTATGCCTGAAGCGGTGAAGTCGGTGATTTACAAGTCTTGGAACGATATCAAGGACACTTCCGGTAAGGCTGTTGTTCAGTAATTGCTACAGTAATTACTCTAGTCATGCATGAGTGGTGAGGTGTCGTTCCGGACGGCACCTTCGCCGCTTTTTTCAACCTTTTGCGAATAAAGGCGCCCACGTGTCAACTACGTCGCCCTCTAGCTCGCTGACTGCTTCTACAGATGCAGCCAAGCGACGCTCTCCTTCTCCGCCACGTGCACCGATGATGTCGGGTCGCCTGGCGGATCGTCTGTTTGGTGTTCTCGCACGCGGCGCAGCGCTTTTGACGCTGGCGCTGCTTGTGGCCATCATGGGCTCGTTATTTGTGGGCGCCTGGCCTGCCATTCATAAATATGGCTTGGGCTTTTTGACCAGTAGCGTCTGGGATCCCGTGCAGGACCAGTACGGCGGCTTGGTCATGATTTACGGCACGCTGGCGACATCTGCCATCGCGCTTTTGATTGCAGTGCCTGTGAGCTTTGGCATTGCCCTGTTTCTGACGGAGCTCTCGCCCGCTTGGCTCAAGCGCCCGCTGGGTACGGCGATTGAGCTGCTGG
The DNA here is from genome assembly GCF_019355935.1 of Comamonas sp. Y33R10-2. Classification (NCBI taxonomy): domain Bacteria; kingdom Pseudomonadati; phylum Pseudomonadota; class Betaproteobacteria; order Burkholderiales; family Comamonadaceae; genus Comamonas; species Comamonas sp. Y33R10-2. Next base: position 2,007,807 of record NZ_CP079925.1, on the reverse strand, counting down.
CTGCGGTTCCCTCCATTGTTTACGGCATGTGGGGCCTGATGGTGTTTGGGCCCGTGCTCGCCACCTATGTGCAGCAGCCTTTGCAAGAGCTGCTGACCGGCGTGCCCTATCTGGGCGCTTTTGTGTCTGGCCCACCTGTGGGTATCGGCATTTTGTCGGCCGGCATTATTTTGGCCATCATGATCATTCCCTTCATTGCATCGGTGATGCGTGATGTGTTTGAAGTCACGCCTGCGCTGCTCAAAGAGTCTGCTTATGGTTTGGGCTCAACGACTTGGGAAGTGGTCTGGAAAGTGGTGCTGCCCTATACCAAGACGGGTGTGCTGGGCGGTGTGATGTTGGGTCTGGGCCGTGCTTTGGGCGAGACCATGGCCGTCACTTTTGTGATCGGTAATATGAATCAGCTCAACTCGCTGTCTGTGTTTGAGGCTGCTAACAGCATCACCTCTGCACTGGCCAATGAGTTTGCTGAAGCGGGCGAAGGCTTGCATCAGGCATCGCTGATCTATCTGGGTCTGGTGCTGTTCTTCATCACCTTCATCGTGCTGACCATGTCCAAGCTGCTGCTCAGTCGCCTGAAAAAGAATGAAGGAGCCCGCGCATGAGTTCGACCTCTTCAAAAATGATCAGCGCAGCAGACCTCGCTGCTGCGCGCCAAGCCAAGTACGACAAGCGAAAGCGCCTTAATCAGGTGGCGTTGGTGATGTCCTTGGCCGCCATGATGTTTGGCGTCTTCTGGCTGGTTTGGATTCTGTGGGAAACCGTGCGTCAGGGCTTGGGCGGCCTGAGCATTGCTCTGTTCACGCAGATGACGCCACCGCCCAATGATGAGGGCGGCATCGCCAACGCCATCTGGGGCTCTTTGATGATGGTGACGCTGGCCACGTTTGTGGGCACACCCATTGGCGTCATGGCCGGTGTCTATCTGGCTGAGTACGACAATAAAAGCTGGCTGGCCAGTACAACCCGCTTTGTGAACGACATCTTGCTGTCGGCTCCTTCCATTGTGATCGGCCTGTTTGTCTACACCGTGGTGGTGATGCGCCTCAAGAGCTTCTCCGGTATCGCAGGTGTGATTGCGCTGGCGCTGATTGTGATTCCAGTGGTCATCCGTACCACAGAAAACATGCTGGTGCTGGTGCCTGCAAGCTTGCGTGAAGCGGCCTACGCGCTGGGCACGCCCAAGTGGAAGGTCATCATCATGGTCACGCTGCGCGCTGCGCGCGCCGGTGTGATTACCGGTGTACTGCTGGCCGTGGCCCGTATTGCCGGTGAAACAGCACCTTTGCTGTTTACCGCGCTGAACAACCAGTTCTGGAATGCCGACATGACCAAGCCCATGGCTAGTCTGCCGGTCACTATCTTTAAATTTGCGATGAGCCCGTATGAGAACTGGCAGCAACTGGCCTGGGCCGGCGTGCTACTCATCACGGTCGCTGTGCTGGGTCTCAATATCCTGGCGCGTTACATCACTCGCCAAAAATAATTCGAAAGTTCTCGATCATGACTGCAACTATTGCTCCCGCCAATATCAAGCTGGCTGTGCGCGACCTGAACTTCTATTACGGCAAGTTTCACGCGCTCAAAAACATCAATCTCGACATTCCCGAAAAAAAGGTCACGGCCTTTATTGGCCCGTCGGGCTGTGGCAAGTCCACCTTGCTGCGTACCTTTAACCGCATGTTCGAGCTGTACCCCGAGCAGCGCGCCGAAGGCCAAATTTTGCTGGACGGCGACAACCTGCTGACCAGCAAGCAGGATGTGGCGCTGATTCGTGCCAAGGTTGGCATGGTGTTCCAGAAGCCAACGCCGTTCCCCATGTCCATCTACGACAACATTGCCTTTGGCGTGAAGTTGTTTGAAAGCCTGAACTCCTCAGACATGGATGAGCGCGTGGAATGGGCGCTGCGCAAGGCCGCGCTGTGGAACGAAGTCAAAGACAAGCTGCAGCAAAGCGGCTCGGGTCTGTCGGGTGGTCAGCAGCAGCGTCTGTGCATTGCACGCGGCATTGCGATCAAACCTGAGGTGTTATTGCTCGACGAGCCATGCTCGGCACTGGACCCTATCTCTACAGCCAAGATTGAAGAGCTGATTGCTGAGTTAAAGGATGACTACACCGTCGTCATCGTGACTCACAACATGCAGCAGGCCGCGCGTTGCAGTGACTACACGGCGTACATGTATTTGGGTGACTTGATGGAGTTCGGTGAAACCGAAAAAATGTTCTTCAAGCCCGAGCGCAAGGAAACGGAAGACTACATCACAGGCCGATTTGGTTAAGAGCGGCTAACACAACCCAGTAAACCGAAGGTTTGCGTTTGAGGCGAGGCGCGAAGCCGCAGGCAGTACACGAGTACGACAAGGCAAAGCAACGACGTATCAAGGGTGGTGTTAGCGGCTCTAAGAGCCAAAGGCGCTAAAGAAGACTTCGTAAAGCTGAGAAGGATTAGAGCAATGATAGAAAAACATTTGTCCACCCAGTTCGACGCGGAACTCAACCGCGTCTCGGCCCGCGTCATGGAGCTTGGCGGGCTGGTCGAGTCACAGATCCGCAATGCCGTCTATGCGCTGACCAGCTTCAGTACCGATGCGGTGGAGCTGGTCATTAGCACCGAGCAGCGCGTTAACGCGATGGAAGTGGAGATTGATCAGGAACTATCTTCCATCATTGCCCGCCGCCAGCCGACGGCGCGTGATTTGCGTCTGTTAATTGCGTTCTCCAAGTCCACTGCCAATTTGGAGCGCATGGGCGACGAGGCCTGCAAGATGGCCCGCATGGTCAAGTCCATCATTGACAGCGGCGCAGCGCGCTCGCTGCCCAGTGGTGAGCTGCGCGTAGCGGCCCAAATGGCTTCGGAGTTGCTTCGCAAGACGCTTGATGCCTTTGCCCGCTTAGATACCAAGGCTGCGGTCGCAATTTTGAAAGAAGACGACCTGATCGACGAAGAGTTTGACGGCTTTGTGCGCAAGCTCATCACGTACATGATGGAAGACCCGCGCACCATCTCCGCCAGTCTGGACTTGCTCTTTCTTGCCAAGGCCATTGAGCGCATTGGCGACCACTCCAAAAACGTGGCAGAGCTGATCATCTACCTGGTCGAGGGCAAAGACGTTCGCCACCAGACCATGGCCGAAATCGAATCGGCAGTGCTGTAAGCAGGAGGCAAGTCCCGGATGAAGAAGTTGCCCATGGTTCTCATCGTTGAGGACGAACCTGCAATTGCAGAGCTAATTGCAGTCAACCTGAGGCATAACGGTTTTCAGCCCGTGTGGGCTGAAGATGGTGTTTCGGCCCAGCGCGAGCTGGATGCGGTGCTGCCTGATGTGATCCTGCTTGATTGGATGCTGCCCGGTGCCAGCGGCCTGTCTTTGGCGCGCAAGTGGCGCTCTGATAGTCGCACTAAGGCTGTGCCGATTTTGATGCTGACTGCCCGCGGCGATGAGCCTGACAAAGTGGCCGGTTTGGATGCGGGCGCGGATGACTACATCACCAAGCCTTTTTCCACGCAGGAACTACTTGCCCGTATTCGTGCTGTGCTGCGTCGCCGTGCGCCAGAGCAGGCTTTAGACAAGGTCACTATCGGAGAGTTGGTGCTTGACGCTGCCACCCACCGCGTGAGCTGGCAGGGTGAGTTGCTGAAAATTGGTCCCACAGAGTTCAAGCTGCTGAGCTATTTCATGAAGCATCCCGAACGCGTGCATAGCCGTGCGCAACTGCTTGATAAGGTTTGGGGTGACCATGTCTTTATTGAAGAGCGAACTGTAGATGTGCACGTGAAGCGCCTGCGCGAGTCGCTGGGTGTGGCCGGTGCGCTGATTGAAACTGTACGTGGTGCAGGTTACCGCTTCAGCGCGCAGGCGCTAACCTGAGAGCGTTTTGCGCTGCATTTTTGCAGCGCTTTTTAGCAAGCTTTGGCCAAACATCACCAAAGAGAGTAAATATGGGCTGGCGTGCTTTTCGATTATTGGCCTCTCAAATTGCTGTAGCTATGGCGGTTTGGGCCATCTGGGTCTATTTCCTCCACCCAGAGGCTTCGCCGGCCCAGCAAGCGATTGTTGCGTTGGCGGCTGCTTGCTTAGGTGGCTGGATTTGGTGGCTGGTGGATAGCTTCAATGCTGCGCGGCTGCTGCGCTGGTTGCGCCAGCCAGAGCTGGGCGCCGCGCCTGATTTGGCAGGTGTTTGGGGCGAAGCGGGAGTGCGCATGCGCCGTTGGATTCGTCATGGCGAGCAGCAGGTGCACCAAGGTGAGCAGCGCCTCAATGATATTTTGTCCGCCCTGCAGGCTAGCCCCAATGGGGTGGTGTTTCTTGACGAGCAGGGGCGTATTGAGTGGTGTAACCAGATATCGTCCAAGCAATTTGGCTTTGATGCCCAGCGCGATGTCTTGCAAAACATTGGCAACTTGGTGCGCGACCCTCAGTTCAACGCCTATTTTGCAGCGCATGATTTCACCCATGATCTGGTGATGCATGGCCGAGAAAGCACGCCTTCACGCCCTGTGCGCTTGTCTGTGCAGATCTATGGCTATGGTGAAGGGCGCAAGCTGCTGCTGTCACGTGATGTGACGGCGCTTGAGCAGGCTGAGGCCATGCGTCGTGACTTTGTGGCCAATGTTTCGCATGAAATTCGCACGCCACTCACAGTCTTGGCAGGCTTTGTGGAAACACTGCAAAACCTACCGTTGGAGGAGGAAGAGCGCAGCCGCTATTTGGCGCTGATGGCTCAGCAGGCCGAGCGTATGCGGCATCTGGTTGAAGACTTGCTCACGCTCTCGCGTTTGGAAGGAGGCCCGCCGCCCAGCAACAGCGATTGGGTCTCAGTCGCAGACCTGCTCGTACGTTGTGAGAACGAAGCGCGTGGACTGTCGAATACCTTGACACGCAAGCAGGCGAGACCGCATGTGCTGAATTTTCCCGATGCTGCACAGCTCAAGCAACTGGGTGAAGTGGCGGGGGCAAGTGCTGAGTTGCATAGCGCCATTTCCAACCTGTTGAGTAATGCCATGCGCTACACCCCTGCGGGCGGAAAAATTGATGTGAACTGGCAGGTTTTGGGCGATGGGACGGCTCGTTTCGCCGTCAAGGACTCAGGCCCGGGTATTGACGCCAAACATGTCTCGCGCCTGACTGAGCGCTTTTACCGGGTGGACCGCAGCCGTTCGCGCGATACCGGGGGCACGGGGCTAGGATTGGCCATCGTCAAGCATGTGCTGCAGCGTCACGGCGCCAAACTCACGATTGAGAGCGAAGTAGGCAAGGGCTCGGAGTTCTCTGTGACTTTCCCGGCCACGCGTGTGCGCGTTAGCGCTGATGCCGCAGCGCCATCGCTGGCTCGGTTAGCGCAGCGGCGCTGTGTTTATTGAGCGCTTTGTGGTGATGGTTCAGGCTCTCTAATCACTTTGAACAGCATGCTGCTGAAGGCAATCGCGGTCACAAGTAAAGCCACTGCGCTGCAAATCCAAAACGGCATGGGAGTGGCTTGCCAGCCTTGCCAAGCGGGGCCGCCCTGCCATTCGTAGGTGAGCCAGTAACCTGCGCCCAGACCTCCGCCCCAGAGTAATACGCAGTAAATGATTAGTGGGGCGACGGTTACGCGGTAGCAGCGCAGCACAAAAATACAATAGGTCTGTACGCAGTCGGCCACGTGGTAAGCCGCTACTGAGATGAGTAGCCATGAGGTCAGTGCCAGCACCTTGGGTGAGTCTGTGTAGATATCTGCAATCCAGCTTCGTGCTATTAAAAGAGTAGCTCCTAGTCCAATGCCGATAATGACTGAAAGCTTAAAACATTGAATAATGAGTTTGCGGGCCTGTGCTTCATCGTCCGCGCCGCGCCAGTAGCTGATGCGGGCGCTGGCGGCAATGCCCAGCGATAGCGGCACCATGTAAAGAATGGCAGCAAGGTTGGCTGCAATTTGGTGGCTGGCCGATGAAAGCGAGCCTTGGCGGGCGACGTAAAGTGCCATCAGGGTAAAGGAAGTGACTTCCACCAAAATCGCCAGTCCTGCAGGCACGCCGAGGCGGGAGAAGTATCCCAGCTGCTTCCAGTCCGGCCGCTCTAGCTTGACCCAGAGTGCTAGCGGTCTATAAAAATCTTGCGTGCGTACGAGCCACAACGCCGTGGCAAACATGGCGTAGTTCACGAGTAGGGTAGCCAGTGCGCAGCCTACGACCCCCATAGGCTCAAGCCCCAAGCCCCCAAAGGTGAACCAGATGGACAGCGGAATTTTGATCAGCAAAGAAATCAACTGCAGCCAAGTCACTAATTTTGGGTGCCCCAGGGCTTGATTGAGGGCGCTGTAAATGCGAAATAGCAGCGCTGGCGGCAAACCCCAGGCTAAAACGGCCAGGTAGCGTTTGACCTCATGCTGCACAGCCTCAGGTACATCGGTCCAGCGCAGCAGGGCATCCGGTGCAAGCAGCACCGCCATGCCAAGCATGCAAGCGAGCGCGCACAAATACATGGATTGGCGCAAAGAGCGGCCAATCGCCTTTGGCTGACCTGCTCCTCGCTGCTCTGACCACAGAGGCAGGAGCGCCTGAAAAATACCCATCAGTGAGGCATAGACGCTGACAAAAATAGCAGAGCCTACGGACAGTGCGGCCAGTGCATCGTTGGAGTAGCGGCTGGCCACAATGGTGTCTGTGGTGCCAAAGGCCATCACGGCGAGTTGCCCGGCTAGTACCGTGCCCGCATGCCGGCTGATGTGCCGAAGCTCTGCCTTCATCGCGCGGCAGAGGCGTCTGCGCGCTTGAGCAAAATGAGGATTTCCTTGCGCCCGCTTAAGCGCGTGATGCGGCTGACTTCATGCCAGCCTTGACGCAGCTTGATGTTGTGATCGCCTGCCCAGCGGTCTGCATCGACTAAAGCCCAGTCACACTCACTAGCCGGGTTGTGGCGCAGCATAGCTGTGTCTACATGGGTGTAGTAGCGCACAGCAGATATTTGGGCGCGGCCTAAGCCGTAGGTCAGCACGCAAGTAGGGGACTGATTTTTTTGTAGCTCAGCGGCCAGCTGCGACATCTGAAACTCATAGCTGCGGGCATGATCCAGCGGGGCAATCCAGAGGGTGGATAGCAGCACCCAGCTGAGTGTGGCGCCGCCAGCGGGCAGCACCAGACTTTTCCAGATGGCAGCGCGATTGCGAGATGTACGCCAGATGACCAAAACAAACCAGCTAGCGGTGGCGATGAGTGCAATCAGGACGGTAATCCATGAAATTCTCGCTTCAAATTGAGGAGCTAGTCGTGCAATATTGGCGGCGATCTTGGGCGGATATCCGGTCTGAAATGCCAGCCAAACCACCCAGATAGCAACTGCGGATACGGTGAAGAAGATCAGCGTAAACCAATCAATCAGCGCGCTAATGCTGCGGCGGAAGGTGGGTAGTGCAAAGGCGGCCAGCGTAGCAATGGCAGGAAGACCTAGCAGCAGTGCACGGTCGGCCGGCGTGCTACTCAGGCAGGCAGCGACGGGTACTGCTGCAAATAGCAGTGCGATGGAAAGGTGAGAGTTGCTGCGAGGAAATGCAATCTGACGGCGCCAGACCCACAGTGTCCACAAAGCCAGCGGCCAGGCGGGCCAGCAAAACCACAGCAGTAGCTGTAACAGTCCACTCAGATCACTGACGGAGTCCACCAGATGCCAGACCCACTGGTCAAGCGCGGTGGTCAGCATCGCGGCCAAAATGGTTGAAACAAGCCATGCTGCCGCCCAAATGCGTGCCTGTCGGTGTGCGCGGCCGCGGCTGTCGCCCCAGCTGTGCTGGGTGAAGGCAATCAGGCTACCGCCTAAGCCAAACAGCACGGCCATGGTCGGTGCGCCGCTCAAAGCCAAACCCAGCAGGCCGACGATGAGTGCAATGGCCGATTTGTTGGGGTGGTAAGCCATGGCGGCTGCCGCAAAGAACACCAGCGCGGTGCAGCCTAGTTGGGTGACGTAGCTGGTTGTCTCGTGCGAAAGCTGAGCCAGACCAAGGCAGGCGACTAGAGCCAGCAAGGCTGCATCGGCCATAGCCCGGGAGTAGTCAATCAGCGTAGCCTCACCGCCAAAGGCAAAGCTTACGGGCTGTGCGCCGGGGGTGCGGGCCAAGTAATAAGCGCCCCACCAGGTGGCACCCAACGTCAGAACTAATAAGGCAATAAAAGGCAGGCGTGAGGCCATCTCAGGGCCCATCAACCACCCAAAGCCTTGCATCGACAGTGCGCCTAGCCAATAAGGCAGCAGCCCATCCATGCTGGGGGAGAGGCCGGAAAGCTTGGGCGCTAGCCAACTGGTGTGACCTAGGGACAGCTCTCGCATGAAGCCAAAGGCCTCCATATCATTGGAGCGCCATGGGCCGCGCATGATAAAGCCGGGGATGACGTAGGCCAGGCACAGCAAAAGCAGGGCCCAGCGAGGCAGGCGGCGTACAGCGCTTTGGGCAACGATGGCGGGGGTGGGCTGGTTCACGCAATCAATCCGGTAGCGGCGGTGCAAAGTGGCACGGCCAAATCAGGCGGTAGCGCTTAAAGATAAAGCGCAGGGTGCTCCGATGATAGGAGCGTTGAGGGGCTTTGGGGTATGCCTCAAAAGAAAAGGCAGCACGGTTGCCCGAGCTGCCTTTGTCAGCGAAAAAGTAAAAATTACTTCTTGCCGAAGCGGTTGCGGAACTTCTCCACGCGACCACCCATGTTGTCCACCGACTTTTGTGTGCCAGTGTAGAAAGGGTGCGATTCGGAAGAGGTTTCCAGCTTGAACAGCGGGTATTCCTTACCTTCGAAGGTTTCTGTTTCCTTGGCGTTTGCGCACGAACGTGTCACAAACTTGAAACCGTTAGACATGTCCACGAACAGAACTTCGCGGTAGTTAGGGTGAATGCCTTCTTTCATGATCTTCCTTTGGTCAAGTGCGGTAGCCGTGCCTGACCTGCTACAACCCTTGTAGCAGTCGTTAATCAAGCGTACTTTCCGCAATAGAAACAGCCCACCATTATAACGTGGCGGGCTTTCTAAGTTTAATACAAGCTAAAGCCCATATATAACGCTATGTATGGCAAGCGATTAACCGCCGCGACGCATCATGTCGAAGAATTCGACGTTGTTCTTCGTCGCCTTCATGTTCTTGATCATCAGCTCCATAGATTCGATCTCGTCCATGTTGTACATGAACTGACGCAGAATGCGCGTCTTTTGCAGAATCTCAGGCGCCAGCAGCAGCTCTTCGCGGCGTGTGCCGCTCTTATTGAGCTCAATGGCTGGGAACACGCGCTTTTCATAAAGGCGGCGGTTCAGGTGCAGTTCGCTGTTGCCGGTGCCCTTGAATTCTTCAAAGATCACTTCGTCCATACGGCTGCCGGTATCGACCAATGCCGTAGCAATGATGGTCAACGAGCCGCCTTCTTCCACCTTGCGGGCGGCACCGAAGAAGCGCTTGGGGCGCTGCAAAGCGTTAGAGTCCACACCGCCAGACAGCACCTTGCCCGACGAAGGCACGATGTTGTTATAGGCACGGGCCAGACGAGTAATGGAGTCCATCAAGATGACCACATCTTTGCCCAATTCCACTAGACGTTTGGCGCGCTCAATCACCATTTCGGCGACATGCACGTGGCGAGTAGCGGGTTCGTCAAAAGTCGAGGCAATGATTTCGCCCTTGACCGAGCGCTGCATTTCCGTCACTTCTTCAGGGCGCTCGTCCACCAGCAGCACCATCATGTGAACATCTGGATGATTGGCTGTGATGGCATGGGCAATGCCTTGCATCATCATGGTTTTGCCGCTCTTGGGCGGCGCCACGATCAGGGCACGCTGGCCACGGCCGATGGGGGCAATGATGTCGATGATGCGGCCGGTGATGTTTTCTTCGCCCTTGATGTCGCGTTCGAGGCGCATCTGTTCTTTGGGGAACAGGGGAGTCAAATTCTCGAACATCACCTTGTGTTTGTTCGATTCGGGCGAGTTGCCGTTGACCTTGTCGAGCTTGGTCAGGGCAAAGTAACGCTCGCCATCCTTGGGGATGCGAACTTCGCCTTCAATCATGTCACCAGTGTGCAGATTGAAGCGGCGAACTTGGCTGGGGGAGATATAGATATCGTCCGTGCTGGCCGTGTAACTCGTATCGGGGCTGCGCAGGAAGCCAAAGCCATCGGGCAAAATTTCGAGCACGCCATCGGCAAACACTTGTTCGCCTGCTTTTGCGCGCTTTTTGATGATGGCGAACATCAGCTCTTGCTTGCGCATGCGACCGACGTTTTCGATCTCAAGCGCTTCGGCCTGCTTCAAGACTTCAGACACGTGCTGTGCCTTGAGTTCATTAAGGTGCATGAATTGACTCCGAGGGTGGAGTGAGAATAACCAGGGGGGAGGCGTTGAGCCTAACGAAACACTGTGAAAGTGGGCAGGCTTGCCTGAAGAAAAATCCAGCGCGGTCCCATGCGGTTGCCGGCGGTTCAATCATTATGACAGGAAAAGCGGCGCAACTTGCAAGCTTTTTATGCAGGGTGTGTTTGTCTGCGGCCTGCGTTAGGCGATATGCAGATCAAAAAAGCAAGCTTAAAAACAAACAGGGCTTCAAATGAAGCCCTGTTGGTAGAGAACATTAGATGTGCTGATCGATGAATGCCGACAGCTGAGTCTTGTTCAAAGCACCCACCTTGGTGGCGGCCAGTTGGCCGTCTTTGAACATCATCAAGGTAGGTATGCCGCGAATACCAAACTTGGCAGGAATTTCGCGGTTTTCGTCCACGTTCATCTTGGCGATCACGACCTTACCTTTATAGCTTTCAGCTACATCGTCCAAGATGGGGGCAATCATCTTGCAGGGGCCGCACCATTCAGCCCAATAGTCCACCAACACGGTAGTGCCGGGTTGCAATACGTCAGATTCAAAGCTTGCATCAGTGATGTGCTTGACCAATTCGCTAGCCATTTGTAGTCCTAGTTTTTTGAATCAAAAAAGGTCGGTGGTATATCCACCTGATGCTTTGATTGTGACAGAAACTCATCTCCTGCTTTCGGGTGTGGCGGTTGTTTGCAGCTATGGCGTTAATAGTGCCTGTCTTATCGCAGAAATACCTGCGGTGGTATTCTGCGCAGCCTTTGGTAGTCCGGTGGCTGCCTCTTGAATTAGGTAATAGAAGTATGAGTCTCTCGGATACGTTGTTGAGCAATCCTGATGTGGTCTGTGATGTGGCTGTAGTGGGTGCAGGTCCTGCAGGCCTGATGGTGGCTGAACAGCTCGCTAAGGCAGGTTTGGTTGTGCATGTTTTTGAGACCAAGGCCTCTGCTGCACGTAAATTTCTCATTGCTGGGCGCGGGGGGCTGAATCTCACGCACTCTGAAGAGTTCTCGAGCTTTGTCACCCGTTATGGTGCTCGTGCTGCGGAATTGACTCCGTGGTTGCAAAACTGGGGTGCCGATGAAGTGAAGGATTGGGCTAAAGGCTTGGGTATTGATACCTTTGTCGGGACATCCGGCCGTGTATTCCCCAAAGATATGAAGGCTGCGCCTTTGCTGCGTGCATGGTTGGTGCGCATGAAAGCTCAAGGGGTGAAATTTCATATGCGCCACCGTTGGCTGGGTTGGGGTACGGATGAAAAGCCCGTATTCCAAGGTGAAGAAGCCAAGGTTAAGGTGGATTGCAAGGCTTTGGTGCTTGCCACCGGTGGCGCAAGCTGGGCGCGTCTGGGCTCAGATGGCGCATGGGCTGCATTGCTTCAGGGCAAGGGTGTAGAGCTTGCACCGCTGCAAGCTGCAAATTGTGGCTTTGATATAGGTGGGGCGCAGGGGCGTGCTGCCGGCTGGAGCGACGTGTTTGCTCAGCGTTTTGCTGGTCAGCCTATCAAGCCAGTCGTTTTGAAATTCACAGACGATCAAGGTGCTAGTTTTGTACGCCAAGGTGAGTTTGTGGCAACGCAGACTGGCGTAGAGGGCAGTTTGATTTATGCCGTCTCATCCATGCTGCGGGACTGTATTGCCCGCCAAGGTCATGCGACATTCGAGCTGGATTTGCTGCCGCAATTCAGTGCAGAGCGCGTGCTGCAAGAGGTAAAGCATCCACGTGGCTCACGGAGCCTTAGCAGCCACCTTAAGGGTCGATTGGGTCTGGATGGCATCAAAGCTGGTCTTCTCTATGAAGTGCTGGGTAAAGATGAAATGGCTGATTCGGCACGCCTTGCTGCAACGATCAAGTCACTGCCTTTGACCGTTGTTGCAACGCGCCCTCTTGATGAAGCGATCAGCACGGCAGGTGGTGTTCGTCTTGAGGCGCTGGATGAGCAAGGCATGTGCAAGGCGCTTCCAGGTGTGTTTTGCGCTGGTGAAATGCTGGACTGGGAAGCATCTACAGGTGGTTATCTGTTGACCGCTTGCATGTCGTCGGGCGTGCATATCGCCGCTGGCGTGGTGAAATTCTTGCAAAGCAAGTAATTTTTTGAAGGTGTTTTGCCTAGGGTGCCGCATTCAATTTTTAAGAGTGCAATTGTCGTGAGAAAGGTTATTCTTGCTTTAACTAGCAAATAACAGGCGGCATTCATGCCGCTCACGACAAGAGGGCACCCTAAATGCTCAAGCGCGCGCTTGAATCGCTCAAACAGCCTTCACTACGGCTGACCATCATTGGTATTGTTCTTTTAGTTCTGCTGCCAACGCTTGGCGTGGTTTTAGTGACCTTGTTCAATGCCGGGAAGTCATTTCAAGAGGCAACCACGCGCCAATTGCAGGAGACGGCTAGGACGGTGGCGCGTTCTACTGCCAATGAGCTTGAGCTGACTTCAAGCGTTTTATTGAGCCTTGCAGAACTTCATTCCGGTAGTGAGCCGCTTAGCCGAAGAGGTGCTGCTACCTTTGCCAATGGCACTTACGAGATCTACCAGCTCAGTGGTAAAGAGGGGAGCTGGCAGTTTCTAGGAGCGAGACCGGATCAGGTTGGAATTCAAAATCTTGCGCTGCAAGCGGCTCAAACCGGTCGTCCTCAAATCTCGGATATTGTGGATTCGGATGACAGCAGCAAGCCGTACAAATTGGCCTTTGCGGTTCCGAAAATCAGTGGATCTTCTCATACACAGGTGACCGTACTCATCACCACTCCCGCTGACTTAATCCATTCGCTTTATAAAAATAACGAGACTAATTTATCCGTCATATTGGCGATTGTGGATAGCACGGGGCGTATTTTGGGACGTTCAGTCAATGGCGAGCAGTTTTTAGGTAAGAAAACACCTGATTGGAATTTGCTGAAAGAAAGTGGTACTGATAGCGGTTTTTTTAAGGCGCGCACCCTAGAGGGGCGTCAGATCATGTTTGCTTTTCAGCGCATTAGCGGAACTCCTGGATGGGTGGCGGTTGTGGGTGAGGCCGCATCCAGCTTTGAGGAGCGCTGGCAGCGGCCTATCAAAACCATGCTGATTGCATCTGTGGCGGCAGTGTTGCTTGCTTTTGTGCTCGCTTTAACGCTTGCTCAGCGTGCCATGAAGCCGATTCGTCATCTGGCCGCACGTGCTCGGCGCATTGCAAGTGGTCAAGCAACTCAATCGCCAAGTATTGGTGACGATATTCCGCCCTCGTTTGTGGCTGAGTTTGAGACCTTGAGGCTGAGTCTGGATGAGGCTGACAAAGTGCTCAATCGCAGTCTTGAAGAGAGCCGCAGTGCTGAGAAGTGGGCGCAGGAGAATAACGCAGTACTCCGAGCGGCTGAGCGGCAAGCAAAGTTGGGCCATTGGTCATTAGATGTGAGGACTGGAACGCTTACGTCTTCCGAAATGCTTTCGGTGCTTTATGGCGATGAATCTGAGCCCAGTGATATGCCCATTCAAGCGCTGGATGATCGGCTGGTTCCTGAAAGTGCAAGGCGCATTGATGTGGCGATGACGCAATGCGTTGAAACAGGCGAGCCCTATGCGATGGAGATTGAGCACCGAAGGGCTGATGGCAGTACTTTTGCGGCTTATGTTCAAGGATCGCCAGTCAAAGATGCTGATGGCCGTGTTGTCAAAATAGTCGGCATCATGCAGGACATCAGCGAGCGCAAAGAGCAGCATGAGCGCTTGGTGGCTTTGGCTGATAACCTGCCTTCAGGGGTAATTTTTCGAATTGAGCGTGATTCAAGCCAGCATTTAAAGCTCGCATTTTTGAGTGCGGGTCTTGAGACCTTAACGGGCCTGCCTTCCAGCGAAATTTTGCAAAATCCGCGCAAATTGTTGGCTGCCGTGCCAGCGGCCGCATCGGAGCGCTTGCAGGTGGTCATGCGCAATTCAAATGCGGCTGGAAAGGTCGTGGATGAAATATTTCCACTGCAAACCGCCTATGGGCAGAGTATTTGGATTCATCTACGAGCGGCATTGCGGATTACAGGTGTGGAATCTGCCGTATGGGATGGGATTGCCCGTGATGTGACTGCGGAGCGAGAGGCTGCAAATGCTTTGCGTGAAGCAAAAGAGGCGGCTGAAGCGGCTGAGCATGCCAAAAGTGATTTTTTGGCCACCATGAGTCATGAAATTCGCACGCCCATGAACTCCGTCATTGGCATGGCGCGCTTGGCCATGCGCACAGACTTGAACCCCAAACAGCGCAATTACTTGGAGAAGATCAACGAGTCGGCAAATGTGCTGCTGGGCATCATTAACGACATTCTGGACTTCTCAAAAATAGAAGCAGGTGGTCTAGAGCTGGAACGCGTTCCAGTGCGGTTGGAGTCAGTGCTTGAGACTGTTTCCTCAGTCACCACATTGCGTGCTGAGGAAAAGGGCTTGGAAATTACCTATGCTGTGGCGCCAGAAACGCCGAGCATGCTTAAGGGGGACGCACTAAGGCTGGGGCAGGTCATTACCAATTTGGTTGGCAATGCCATCAAATTTACGGAGCAGGGCGATGTCGTCGTCTCTGTGAGCCCCATTTGGGATGAGTCGCGCTTGAGTCGTAAATTGTTGTTTTCGGTGCGTGATTCGGGCATCGGCATGACTGCTGAACAAGTGAAAAGTCTCTTTACCCCATTTACGCAAGCACAGTCAGATATTTCTCGTCGATATGGCGGCACGGGCCTGGGTTTGGCTATTTCCAAGCGCCTTGTCACGATGATGGGTGGCGAAATTTGGGTGGAAAGCGAGTTGGATCAGGGGAGTACTTTCTTCTTTACGATGATGTGGGTGGAGGCAGAGCGCGAGACTGTTGACTTTAGTGCGCGCAATCAGTTGGCGCTCAACCTGAAGGGGCGCCGTATTCTGGTGGTAGATGACAACGCTAGTGCCCGTGCAGCGCTCGTAGAGATGGTGCGCGGCTTTGGCATGCAGGTAGTTGATGTCGATAGCGGTATGGCTGCGCTTGAGCTGCTTCGTGCCGATGTCGGCCGTGGTAGCACTTTTGATATCGTGCTGCTCGACTGGCGCATGCCGGGTATGGATGGCTTGGAAACTGCGCGCCATATCCAGGCTGATGCGGCCTTGGGAGGTATGCCGGCCGTGCTGATGGTGACAGCCTACGGGCAAGATGCCATGCTGCAGGCCAGTGCTGGCATGGGTTTGCAAGCCGTGCTGCTCAAGCCGGTGACTCAATCGCTCATGTTTAACACCTTGCTCGGGGTGTTTTCTGGCTCAGAAGGTGTTCAGCAGTCCCGCTCTACCTATGTCCCAAGCGATGTGACTGCTTATGCGGGCTTGCGTGGTAAGCGGGTGCTCGTGACGGATGACAATGCTTTGAATCGTGAGGTGGCTACGGATTTTCTTGAATGCGTAGGTGTCCATGTGTTGACGGCGGTGAATGGGCGTGATGCTATTGCTCAGCTAGAACAGCATGACGTGGATGCCGTTTTGATGGACATTCACATGCCTGAGATGAATGGGCTTGAAGCAGCCAAGCAAATTCGCCGTCAAGGCCGCTGGGCTCAACTTCCCATCATCGCTTTGACAGCGCAAGCTCGCGGCGAAGACCAGCAACTCAGTCGTGAGGCGGGCATGAATGCACACTTGACCAAGCCGATTGATGAAGTGCTGCTCTACAGTACTTTGCTGCAACTTTGCAGTGCTCAAAAAGAAGTCGCTCAGGGCGGGGTGCTTGCGAGAAATGGTCAGGCGGCTGGAGTTTCTGCAGCGCAAATGTTTCCGCGACTCCCATCTTCGCCCAAACGCAAGGCTGAGCTATTGCGTGGCTTTTTGAAAGACTTTGACTCTTTTCCGGATCTATTTGAGCAGTTGTTGTTGGCCGAGCGCTGGCAAGATTTGGCTGAGCTGGTTCATCAAATCAAGGGTAGCGCCAGTTATCTGGATGCGGCGCAACTGTGCGCGCTGGCTAACGTCATCGAGCGAGCTGGGCATGATGGTAATGGCGATGTGGTTCGCAATCAGGCAGCGCCGTTTTTACGCTTGGTGCACGAGTGTTTGGCACAGGTCCGTAAAGTATTGCAGCGGCTTGATATGTCTAATGAAGTGACAGCAAGTGCGGCAATAAGCGCGGATTCGCTAGCGCTGTTAGATCGCTTGATTCCCTTGGTAAGCCGTGGAGACTTTGCTGCTCGGCAACTTCTCGAGCAGCTGATTCAGGGGGGGCAGCATGTTTGTGGCTAGGTCAGGCCCAAGCAGCGCTAGATGCGTTTGATGATCTGGAGCTTGATGCAGCGCAGCAACTGCTGTTGGCATTGCGAACTCAGCTACACCAAGCCCATGCTCTATAAATTTGTAGGCTAACACTTACAATATTTTTTGGAATTTTGTTGCAAATTTGAGAGTAGTAAAGGCGTTTTTGGGGAGCGTTTTAAGCAAGAAGCCATCCTACGTGTGGAACTCTTGCTATGGGACAGATATTCGACCTTGAACTCATTACGCTGGTGGTATTACTAGATAGATGGGTGGGATGAGCGAACTAATCGTTGCACAAGGAGGCTGACATGTTCTTCGGCAAGCTTTTTGGCTTTGGGCGCTCTGAGCCGCGCTATATCCGCCGTACGCGTGCCTACCTACAAGAGGCCCGTATGGCGGTGCTTGAGCACACGATTGCAGCAGAGCATTACCAATCTTCCGCGCAAATGTATGCAGAGCGCGCGACAAGACTGGAAGAAGAGTTGCATGCGTGGGAGCAGGGTGATCATCATGTGCCAGCTGTTCCCCATCACTATGCGTATCCGACGCGGGCAGTACCTAAGGCTGTGGGCGTAGATTCAGTGCCTGTGGGCGGGGTCGTTCGCGCTGCTTAGCGAGTTAGATAAAGCGTTGCTCATAGCCCCGCTAAAAAAGAAAAAAGCCTGTATGCAAACATACAGGCTTTTTATTTTGGCTCCTCAACCTGGGCTCGAACCAGGGACCTACGGATTAACAGTCCGGCGCTCTACCAACTGAGCTATTGAGGAAGATGTTGGCTAATGCGCTGATGTGATCAACGGCATTGAAATTTGGCTCCTCAACCTGGGCTCGAACCAGGGACCTACGGATTAACAGTCCGGCGCTCTACCAACTGAGCTATTGAGGAAAATGTTGGCTAATGCGCTGATGTGATCAACGGCATTGAAATTTGGCTCCTCAACCTGGGCTCGAACCAGGGACCTACGGATTAACAGTCCGGCGCTCTACCAACTGAGCTATTGAGGAAAATGTGGGCTAATGCGTTGATGTGCTCAACGGCATTGAAATTTTGGCTCCTCAACCTGGGCTCGAACCAGGGACCTACGGATTAACAGTCCGGCGCTCTACCAACTGAGCTATTGAGGAATATGTTGGCTAATGCGTTGACGTGATCAACGACATTGAAATTCTTGGCTCCTCAACCTGGGCTCGAACCAGGGACCTACGGATTAACAGTCCGGCGCTCTACCAACTGAGCTATTGAGGAAGAAGACCTAGATTATAGGACGTAAAAAGTAGCTCGAAAGAAGTTCGCCAGAATTTCACCAAATTCTCTACGCTTGTCCTCATTTATGGCCGCACTTTAGATGCTCGGCGGAGGTGGCGCTATGCTTTTAAGTGTTCGCTACAAAAATGTAGTTGTTTGCTTTTTCAATACGGAGCGCGTAAGTGGCGGCTTGATGGCTTGCTGCACGTGGTGCTGAGATGACGGTTCGCACAATTTTAAAAATGGGTGACCCCCGCTTGCTGCAGGTGGCAAAGCCTGTCACTGAATTTGATACGGATGCCTTGCATCTGCTACTTAAAGATTTGCTGGACACCATGCATGCCGCCAGCGGCGCGGGCTTGGCAGCGCCACAGATTGGTGTGGACTTACAGGTGGTGGTGTTTGGCTCGGGTCAGCCCAATCCCCGTTACCCCGATGCGCCGATTGTGCCGATCACGGTGTTGATTAATCCTGTGATTGAGCCCATTGGTGAGCAGGAGCAATCGGATTGGGAAGGCTGCCTGTCCGTTCCGGGGATGCGCGGGATGGTGCCGCGCTGGAACGCGGTGCGTTACACGGGCTTTGATATCTATGGCGACCCCATCGATCGCACAGTGGAGGGTTTTCATGCGCGTGTGGTTCAGCATGAGTGCGATCACCTCTGGGGCAAGCTCTACCTGATGCGAGTGCGTGACTTTAGCCAGTTTGGCTTTACCGAGGTGCTGTTTCCCGGCATAGCTGCAACAGAGGACGACTGAAAGCTCACGCTGCGCCGTGGTTCACGCCCAAAATGCCATGCAGGCGTGCGCTGGTCGTAGTGTATTCCAGCAGGGGCTTGCTGCCTTGCAGATACTCGGCTGCGGCAAAGGCTGCCATGGTGGCCTCGTGGAAGGCGCAGACAATTAAGCGCTTCTTGCCGGGGTAGCTGACGATATCGCCAACCGCGTAAATTCCCGGCGCACTGGTGGCCAGCGTTGCGGGATCGACCATCAGTTGCTTGCGCTCTAGCGCCAAGCCCCAGTCTGTCACTGGGCCGAGCTTGGGGGAAATGCCTTGAAACACCAGCAGCTGCTCGATGCTTAAAGGGTGTTCATTGCCAGCACCATCCATCCACTGCACGGTTTTGAGTTGGCGATTTTCTTGCCCAATCTCGGTGACCTGGCCAATCAACACTTCAATAGCACCGCACTCACGCAGCTGCTGGAGTTGGGCCAACTTCGCAGGCTCAGCATTAAAGCTGTCGCGGCGGTGCATGAGCGTGGTTTTAGCGGCCGTCTTTGTGCAAGCGATGGCGGCATTCACAGCCTCTTCATCGCCGCCATAAATCAGCACCTCGCGGCCAGCCGCCATGTCTAGTTGCAGCGGGTGATAGTGCAATTGGGAGGCTGTCAGCAACTCTATGCCTGAAACTTTCAAGGCCTTAGGCACAAAAGCGCCTACGCCTGCGGCAATAAAGATGCTGCGCGTGTGAAGCTGCGTGCCTGTAGACGTTGTGACCTTCCAGCGGCCATCTTGCATGGCCTCTAAGGTTTGCACCTGCTGGCCAAGGTGGCGGGGCACCTTCATGGGGGCGATCTGCTTATCCAGCAACTGCACCAGTTCTAGCCCCGTACATACCGGGATGCCGGGCACGTCGTAGATGGGTTTGTGGCCGTATAGCTGGCTGCACTGGCCACCGACATGGGGCAGGGCGTCAATCAAATGGGCTTGAATGCCTTGCAGACCTAACTGAAAGGCCTGAAACAAACCCGCCGGACCCGCGCCAATAATGATGGCGTCGGTTTCCACGGCGGGTTGTTGGGGAGAGGAAGCGTTGGGCGTTGCGTTGGACATGCTCATGCTGGTAAGCGTAGCGCAGTCCACGCCCAGTTTGGCTTAGCGCTCCAGCAAATCCAGTTTATTTGGCTTGCCATTCCACTCGTCGGCATCGGCCAGAGCAGGTTTGCGCTTGGTGATGCTTTTCCAAGTCTTAATCTGAGACAAGTCGACGTTCAGCTTGATGAAGGCCAGTTGATCGGCAGGCACATCTTCTTCAGCAAAGATGGCGTTGGCTGGACACTCTGGAATGCAGACGGCGCAGTCAATGCACTCATCAGGATCGATGACCAGGAAGTTAGGACCTTCACGGAAGCAGTCCACGGGGCAAACATCCACGCAATCGGTGAATTTGCACTTGATGCAGTTTTCGGTAACGACGTGAGTCATTTGGATTCTTCTTGTAGGGTGGGATTGGTAAACCCTGTGATTCTAGGTTTTTTCCCGCTTAGCCCCAGTGCCAAGCCGGATAAGGCCGCACGGCAATCTGATTTTTCGATCAGATCAGTGCGCGGCCATTCAACGTTTTTTAGTTTAGTGAACCAGCACAGCACCTGCTGTAGCGTTGCTGGCAGTGTCCACCAAGATCATGGCGCCCAGTTGGCGAGCCTGTGTGAAGGCGGCAGCGGGAATCGCCTCTTGCAGCACCAGTTCTACTTGGCCAATGGCGTTGGCCTCCAGCTGCTGGGCATCTTCTTGAGCCAGCGTGTTGATGTTCAGGCGGTGCACCAAGCTGCGAACTTTGGCCTTGACCCAGCGATGGCCGTGCAGCGCCCAGTACACGCGCCCGGGCACCAAAGGCTCGTTATCCATCCATGCTACGGTGGCGGTAATCTCGCGGGTAGCGGGCCATGGGCTCACTGCTGCGGGCGCGTCAAAGTCGTCTTCGGCGGCGGCTGCAGCGACTACGGGCGCCGCCACAATCCAGTCGCCGCGCGAGACATCAACTTCGCGGTCCAGCGTAATGCCGGCGGACAGGCCTGCTGCCACATCCTTGGGAGTGCGTGCATGGTCGATGACCTGAGCCACAGTCGCCAGTTGGCCGCTGGGCAGAATTTGCACTTGTGCGCCAACTTGCGCGATGCCGGTGGCGACACGGCCCCAGAACACGCGGCGGCCTTGGCTGGTATCTGCAGAGGACGAGAACTTCTCGACCCACTGCACGGGAAAGGCCAGCGCCAAAGCGTTGTCGCTGGGCGTGTTGGGCAGTTGCTCCAGCACTTGCAGCAAGCTAGGGCCGTTGTAGCCCGCCCAGCCCGCTTCGGTGTTGACCACGTTGAAGCCCTTCAGCGCTGACACGGGCACGGTGGCCGCGACCTTGATAGCAGCCGTTGCGGCAAACTTTTGCAGTGCAGCGCTGATGTGGACAAAGGCAACAGCCGGGTCTTGCACGGCATCAAGCTTGTTGACCGCGAAGATCAGCGAGTTCACGCGCAGCAAGTGGGCCAGCAGGCTGTGGCGGCGGGTCTGGGGCAGCAGCTCCAGATTGGCGTTTTGCCAGTCCAGCTTGGTGGCGTCGACCAGCACCACAGCAGCGTCCGCACTCGATGCTGCGGTGACCATGTTGCGGGTGTACTGCTCGTGGCCAGGCGCATCTCCAATGATGAACTTGCGCGCTTCGGTGTTGAAGTAGCGGTAAGCCACGTCGATGGTGATGCCTTGCTCGCGCTCGGCGGCCAAGCCGTCGGTCAGTAGGGCCAGATCGGTTTCGCCGCTCTTGGTGACCCCAGCCAACTGGTCTTGCAGCACAGCGCGGGTGTCGACCAGCAAGCGGCCAATCAATGTGGATTTGCCATCATCGACCGAGCCGCAGGTAATAAAGCGCAGCGCAGATGCATGGTCGTTTTGGCCGGTAGTGCTTGATGTATCTGCACTAGCTGCTATGGAATTAATAGTTTCAGTCATCGCATTGAACTCGTTGATTCAGACATTGCGTAAAAAGGGGCGCGATCCAGAACAAGGGACGCCGAGCAAGAGCCGCCTCGCGGCGAGGGCGTCGTCCCCCTCCCGAAGAGAGAGGGGGAAGGCGCGCAGCGCCTCAGGGGATGGCTCTAGAAATACCCATCCTTTTTGCGTTTTTCCATCGATGCTTCGCTGGTCTTGTCATCCATGCGGGTGGCGCCGCGCTCGCTCACATCAGCGGCCAAGGTTTCGATCACGATGTCTGAGGCCGTTGCGGCGGTGCTCTCCACCGGGCAGGTGCAGGTGATGTCGCCCAGAGTGCGGAAGCGCACATCGCGCACCACGACTTGCTCGCCATCTTTGGCGGGGGTCAGCTCGGTCACGGGCACCAGTAGGCCCTTGCGCTCAACGATGTTGCGCTGGTGGCTGTAGTAGAGGCTTGGCAGGGCAATCTTCTCTCGCTCGATGTACTGCCACACGTCCAGCTCGGTCCAGTTGCTGATGGGGAACACACGGAAGTGCTCGCCGGGCGCAATGCGGGTGTTGAACAGCGTCCACAGCTCAGGGCGCTGGGCCTTGGGCTGCCACTGACCAAAGCTGTCGCGGTGGCTAAAGATGCGTTCCTTGGCGCGAGCTTTTTCTTCGTCGCGGCGTGCGCCGCCAATCAGCGCGTCAAAGCGGAATTCTTCAATCGCTTCGAGCAGCGTGACCGACTGGTGCGCATTGCGCGGCTCTTCAGGGTGGGCCAAGCGCACCGTGCCGCGCGCCATGGAGTCTTCTACGCTGCGCACGATCAGCTCAGCGCCCAGTTCTTTGGCACGCAGGTCACGGAAATCGGTCACTTCAGGGAAGTTGTGGCCGGTGTCGATCATTAGCAGCGGAAAGGGAATGCGGCCCGCACCAAAGGCTTTTTCCGCACAGCGCAGCATGACCAGCGAATCCTTGCCGCCCGAAAACAGCAGGGTGGGGCGCTCAAACACGGCAGCGACTTCACGCAAGATGAAGATGGTTTCTTCTTCCAGCGCATCCAGATGGCTGTTGCTCAGGTGATTGAGCACGGAGGTATCCACTCGGGCGTTCATTACTTATCCAATCAAATCATGCTGTAGCGCATATGGAGAATGCACAGACAGCTATCTTTTTTTGCGGCAACTCAGGGCGTTGCGCTTGAAACTGAGCAGGTCCACATCAGGGGCACCGTGCAAGGGCCGCCCCGCAGCACCGGTGCCGTCCCCCTTCCGCGCAGCGAGAAAGGGCGAAGCCGCAAAGCGGCTCAGGGGGTTAATGAGAAATGTGCAAGCCGCACTCGCGGTTGTCTTCGCCCTTGGTCGGGTCCACATAGTCAAAATTGTTGGGCAGGCCGTGCTTTTGGCAGTACTCGTGCAGGTCTTTAGACGACCAGTGCAGCAGCGGCGCTACCTTGATCAGCCCGTCAGGGTTGATGCTGACGGGGTCCATGGCAGCGCGCACCGCAGTGTCGGTGGCGCGCAAAGCGGTAAACCAGACCTTGGGCGCTGTCTCCCGCAGGGCGCGGGTAAAGGGCTCTAGCTTTACTTCTTGCGTAAAGGCGGCGTGGCGCGGGTCATCCAGAGCTGGCGTGGCGCCTTCTACTGCTTCGCGGTGGGCACGGCTGCGCAGCGGCAGGTAGATCTTGAGGTTCAGGCCCAGCTGCTTGGTGACCGCGTCGGCAAACTGGTAAGTAGCTTCGGTGTTGTAGCCGTTGTCCATCCAGACCACGGGCACATCAGGGCGGGCCTGAGCGACCATGTGCAAAATCACCGCTTCAAAAGGGCGAAAGTTGGTGGTGACGATGGTGGGCTGGCCCAGACCAATAGCCCAGTTCACCAGCGCTTGGGCGTCGTGGCCCAGTTCGGCGTTGATGGCCGACAGGTTCAGTTCGCTCATGCCAGCTCCTGCGGAAAGTGGGGGTGGTGCTCCACAGCATCGGCTTGGTAGTAGCCGCCAAAGCGTTCGAACTGGCGCTGGGCATCAGCGGCATCCACGCCTTCGCGCAGCACGGCAGAGCTAAAGCCTGTGCGCTGCATTTGCACCAACTGGTCGATCAGCACATCGCCAGTGGCGCGAATGTCGCCCGTGAATTTCAGGCGGCGGCGCAGCAAATAGGCTTGGCTGAAGGCGCGGCCGTCGGTGAAGTTGGGAAACTGCAGATCCACCTGAGTGATGCCGTCCAGATTGGCTTCTAAGGCGTTCACATCGTTGGCCAGTACCAGCACGCTGCCAGTGCTCTGGGCAGGTGCTTGGTAATCGTTGTTTGCCAGAATTTTCATGACTTTGTCTTTCTTCTTGCTCTTGTTCTTCAGGCCACGGCTTCTTCTTCAGCGGGCGCGGGGTGGCGGGCAGCTTTGCCTGCATCCTTGAAGGGGTCCAGACCAATGCGGCGCACGGCGTCCACAAAATGCTCGCCCGGCTGGCGCAGGTCGCGGTAGGTGCTGAGCACGGCTTCGATCACGTCCGGCACTTCGGCAGCGCTAAACGATGGGCCAATGGCCTTGCCGGCCACGGCGTTGCCAGACAGCGTGGAGCCATCCGAGCCGCCCAAGGTGACCTGATACCACTCTTTGCCATCCTTATCCACGCCCAGAATGCCGATGTGGCCGCTGTGGTGGTGGCCGCAGCTGTTGATGCAGCCGCTGATGTGCAGATCAATCTCACCGATGTCGTCCAGCTCGTCCAGATCCTGATAGCGGGCGGTGATGGCGTCGGCAATTGGCAGGCTGCGGGCGTTGGCCAGCGCGCAAAAGTCGCCGCCGGGGCAGGCAATCATGTCGGTCAGCAAAGCCACGTTGGTGCTTGCCAGACCCAAGGCCTTGGCCTCGGTCCACAGCGCATACAGCTGGCCGACTTGTACCCAGGGCAGCATCACGTTTTGGTCATGGGTGACGCGGGCTTCGCCTGCGGAGAAGGCATCCACCAATTGCGCCAGTGCGTCGAGCTGCTCGCTTTGCGCATCGCCGGGCGCTTGGCCTACGCGCTTGAAAGACAGGGTCACGGCGCGCAGACCGGCAATGCGGTGGGCGTGTACGTTGCGCGAAACCCAGCGCGAGAAGGCGGGGTCCTTGGCGGCTTGCTCGATCAGCTTTTGCTCGTCGGCAATGGCGTTGGCCACTGCAGGCAACTTGGGCGTGGTGAACATGGCGGCCACGCGGTCAAACTCGGCCTGAGGCACGGTGTGTGGGCCGCCATCGACTTCAACGATTTGGCGGAATTCTTCTTCCACCGCATCGATATAAGCCTGACCTTCGGCCTTGACCAAGATCTTGATACGCGCCTTGTACTTGTTGTCGCGGCGGCCTAGTTCGTTGTAGACGCGAACAATGGCTTCGATGTAATTCATGATCTGGTTCCACGGCAGGAACTCACGAATCACAGTACCGATCACAGGCGTACGGCCCATGCCGCCACCTACAAAAACTTTAAAGCCAATCTCACCGGCTGCGTTTTTGACCATGTGCAGGCCCACATCGTGCCAGCCGGTGGCGGCGCGGTCTTCGGTGGCACCGGTGATGGCGATCTTGAACTTGCGTGGCAAAAAGGCGAACTCAGGGTGCAGCGTGGTCCACTGGCGCAAAATTTCAGCGTAGGGGCGGGGATCAATTGCTTCGTCCGGGGCAATACCGGCCAGCGCGTCGGTGGTGGTGTTGCGAATGCAGTTGCCGCTGGTTTGAATGCCGTGCAGGTTGACGCTGGCCAGCAAATCCATCACATCGGCAGCTTTGGACAGGGGGATCCAGTTGAACTGCACATTGGTGCGGGTGGTGAAGTGGGCGCAGTTCTTGGGCAGATAGGTAGTGCCCATCTTGCCTTGGCCTTCGAGGGCGGTCTTAAAGACTTCAGCCTCGGGCTCGTCGTAATCACGGGCGACCTTGGCCAGCACGCGAATCTGGGCGGAGTTGATCTCGCCATAAGGCACGGCCACGCGCAGCATGGGCGCATAGCGCTGGACATACCAGCCGTTTTGCAAACGCAGCGGGCGGAAATCATCTTCCGCCAGCTTGCCTGCCTGCCAGCGTTGTAGCTGGTCACGGAACTGGTCGGCGCGTTGCTTGACGAACGCTTTGTCGAAATCGGTGTATTGATACATGTCTTCAGCTCTTCCGTGGGGCGAATGCCTTGCCTTTAGAGCCGCTAACTCAACCCTTGATACGTCGTTGCATCGCCTTGTCGTACGTATGTACTGCCTGCGGCTTGGCGCCTCGTCTCAAACGCAAACCTTGGGTTTGCTGAGCTGTGTTAGCCGCTCTGAAGGGCTTGGCACTGTGGTCGTTGGGTGGAACTGTAGAGATTCTTTATATAAAAACAAACGATTATTTAGTCCTTCATATATAACTAAATGAATATGTGAGATTGTGGGAAAAGGCCAAGTTTTGGGGCGAAAAGCGCGTTTTTGAGGGATTTCCTTGCTCCGCGCTTGCATTTATGGATATGAAGGGTTTGCTGATTCCCTAGAATCGGGGCTTGTTTAATGATTGAGGCGCCTGGATCGAAAGCGGGTGCCTGACTATGGAAATAGCCATACTTTTAGCCCTCATCTGTTTGAACGGCGTGTTCGCCATGTCGGAGATTGCGCTGGTCACAGCCCGCAAGAGCCGCATGCAAAAAATGGTGGATGAGGGTGATAGCGGTGCACTAGCTGCTATCAAACTAGGAGAGGACCCAACGCGTTTCCTCTCTACCATTCAAATTGGTATCACTTCCATCGGCGTGCTCAACGGTATCGTCGGTGAGGCGGCTTTGGCCGGCCCGGTTGCGCTGTGGCTCACCAGCTTGGGCATGGAAGTCAAGGCTGCGGGTTACACCGCCACCGGCTTGGTGGTCTTGGTCATCACCTATTTCTCTATCGTTGTCGGTGAGCTGGTTCCCAAGCGTTTGGGCCAAACCAACCCCGAGGCGTTTGCCCGTCTGGTCTCCCGTCCCATCAACTTTCTGGCCTTGGCCACCAAGCCTTTTGTGTGGCTGCTGTCGGCGTCGACTCGCGGCTTGCTCAAGCTCATGGGCGTCAAGGAAAGCAATGGCAGCGTGGTGACTGAAGAAGAAATTCAGGCCATCTTGGTCGAAGGCCATTCAGCAGGCGTGATCGAGTCGCAAGAGCACACCATGGTGCGCAACGTGTTCCGTCTAGACGACCGCCAAATCGGCTCGCTGATGGTGCCGCGCAGCGATGTGGTGTTTCTCGACATCGACGACAGCCTAGACGTCAACCTGACGCGCATGGAAAGCGCCGACCACGCGCGCTACCCTGTGGTGCGTGGCGATATGAACAATATCGTCGGCGTGCTCAACGCCCGCCAGTGGCTGGCCCAAACCGTGCGCCAAAAGGGCGAGCAAAAGCTGGGCGACCAGTCCTTGCAAGTGGCTTTGTATGTGCCCGAGACCATCACGGGCATGGAGCTGCTGGATAACTTCCGCACCTCTGACCTGCAAATGGCGTTTGTGATCGATGAGTACGGCGAGGTGCAAGGCATTGTCACGCTGCAAGATTTGATCGAAGCGATTACGGGCGAATTCCAGCCGCGTGATGAAGAAACCAGCTGGGCTGTGCAGCGCGCAGATGGCAGCTGGCTGCTAGATGGCCATATCCCCGTGCCTGAACTCAAGGACCGTCTGAACCTTGACGCCGTGCCTGAAGAAGAGCGCGGGCGCTATCACACCCTCAGCGGCATGGTGATGCTGCTCTTGGGCCGAGTGCCCAAAGAGGCCGATATGGTGGAGTGGGAAGAGTGGCGCTTTGAAGTGGTGGACATGGACGGCAAAACGCTGGACAAGGTCTTGGCTACCAAGCTGGAGAGCTTAATTTCAGACTCAGAAGCGGCGCTGCTGTAATTTCAGCGCTAGGTATTGAGAGCGGCCCTTTATAAGCACTTTATAAGCCGTTTAAAACCCATTAAAAAGAGCAGCTAGCGCTTGTGGATCAAGCACTGGCTGCTCTTTTTTTAGGAGTTTTATTCAGCTTGCGTGGGCTTTGTAGTTACCTGCTCCACGCGGCTCCACAAGCGTTGCGTGCCCAGCGACTGCGCCAGTTTTGCGTCCAGCGGCAAGGGCTCACCATGCAAGCGCGCGGCCAGCAGCTCGCCGCAGAGCATGGAAAGCGTCAATCCCCGCGAGCCTAGCCCTGTCAGCACCCACAGCCCGATTTGGTCATTGGCCGACTTCCCTATCGGGCCCGCAAGCGGCAGGCGGTCATAGGCAGCGCAGCGCACTCTGGCCCAGGTTTGTTCCAACGTCTCGGGCTGCTGCTGCGCCGTAAAAAAGGTCTGCAAGGCGCGGCTGCACTCGGGCAGCAGGGCGGCCAGTTTTTCAGCGTTGCCCGCATGGGCGGCTAGCTGATCGGCTTGGCTGGGCGGAAGCTCGGTCACATCGCGCTCGAAGGTGGAGCCCATGATCCATTGATTGGCGCTGGCGCTGCTTGGCTTGTCTGGATTACTGCTCAGAAAGTCCGGCACCAAGTTGCCGTTGCCGTTGACGGGGAAGGGCGGCATGGCCGCCTGCGTTTGCGTCGTATGGTCTGCCACGCTGACCTGCCCGCGTATGGCTTGCAGCTCCCATAGCCCGGCATCCATGCCACTGGCTTGCAGCAGGCTTTTGCTGGTGGGGCCTAGTGCCAGCACCAGCATGGGGGCTTGGGCGATGGTCTGGCCTTCTGGGTTCAAGACCTGCCACTGGCCGCTGGCTTCATCGCGCAGCAGCTTGGCGGCGTGGGCATTGCCTTGCCATTGAATTAGCGGCGACTGCAACAAAGCGCGCACCAACTGGGCCGGTCTGACCCAGCCTGCTTGCGCATGCCATAGGGCGTGGCTGTCGTTGGGTAAATGCGCAGCGGCCAAGTGCTGGCTGCTGGCTGGATTACTCCACTGCAAGCCCCAGCCCGATTCAGCGCTGTCTGCCCTGAGCCATTGCGGGGGCAGGTGGGTGGGCTCGTTCAAGTCGTGCTCCAGCACGCCGCTGTGCGCCCAGTCTTGGCCGGCGAGCAGTTGCTCAGCCGTACTGAGCTGCTGCAAAGTTTGTAGCGTGGTACGCACGCCGCTGCGTGACAAGCGCGATAAAACACTGTCATCGGGCGAGACGTGGGGGCAAAACAGACCGGCAGGCAGACCTGATGCACCGGCCGCAGGCTGGGCTGCACTATCAAGCACGGTAACCTGCCAGCCGCGCCTTGCCAAACTGGCAGCTGCTGCTGCACCGGCCAGGCCCGCGCCCAGCACCAGGCAATGGCTGGGCTGCTGAACGGGGGGCGCAAAGCCATCAACGCGCTGGCGTGGCTCCCACGCGGGGTTGTAGCTGGCTTGCAGGTTATGGCGCTTGGGCGGCGTGCCCGCGATTTTTTGAACGTCAAAACCCTGAGTCTTTAAAGCCTGCCGAACGCTGCCAGCCACACACCAAGTCGCCAGCTGCGTGCCGCGGCGGCAGTGGCGGGCGATGTTTTTCATGGCGTCTTCATCCCACAACTCGGGGTTGAGCTGGGGTGAAAAGCCATCGAGATAGACGCTATCAACTGTGAGCTGCTGCTTGCGCAGCATGATCTGCGCCGGGCCGATATAAAGCGTCAGCAGCACTTGGCCGTTGTCAAAAGACAGGCGGTGTACGCCCGGCAGCAGCCCCCACCATTGATCGGCCAGTTGCAGGCCCAAGCTGCGCAGTTCCTCATCGGCTGGCAAGGATCGAAGCAGGTCTTCGCGTGAGACGGGGAAGGCCTCTACCGAGACAAAATGCAGCAGCCTTGCGCGCTGCGGGTCTGCCTTCCAGGCCGCCCAGGTCACCAGAAAGTTCAGGCCAAAGCCAAACCCGGTTTCCAAAATGCGCCACTGCGGCGCGTTGGCCCATGCAGCGGGCAGGCCGCAGCCGCCTAAAAACACCTGCTTGGCTTGCTTCAGCCCGCCATCCTCGCTGTGATAGCGATCGCCAAATCGGGTGTTATAGGGAGTGCCGTCAGGCATCCATGTGATGGGTTCAGGCATGGCAGAGGAAGGTGCATTCACAGGGCGTGATGCTTAAAAACTGGCGCGCTCCAGCATTAGAGATGCCGGGCAAGAGCCGCCTTGCGGCGAGGGCATCGTCCCCATTCCGCGAAGCGAGAGAGGGGGAAGGCGCACAGCGCCACAGGGGGTGCTTCATCTTATTCCCAGCGTTGCTGATAGGAAAAGACGGGAAGGCGCCACTTGAAACGAATAGCTGCCATACGAAACGCCAGACCCCCGATAAAACAGACGATGGTGCTGACGTTGGGGCTTACCTCCAGATAGCGCAGGCCGAGGAACATCAAACACACGGCCAGCGACACGCTGGCATACAGCTCGCGGCGGAAGACTACGGGCACTTGGTTGCACAGCACGTCGCGCAAAATGCCGCCGCTGATGCCGGTAATCATGCCCGCCATGATGACAACGATGGTGGGGTAGCCCAGCTCTAGCGCGGTATTACAGCCGATGAGCGAAAAGGCGATTAAGCCCATGGCGTCCAGCAGCAAAAACACCTGTTTGAGCTTGACCATGTGGCGTGCGACCAGCGTGGTCAGCAGGCCAAAGCTGATGACCAAGTACACATATTCGGGGTGCTGCGTCCAGCCAATCGGGTAGTGGCCCAGCACCATATCGCGAATGGTGCCGCCGCCCAAAGCGGTGACGAAGGCGATGACAACAACGCCAAAGATATCCATATTGCGCCGGCCCGCAGCCAGTGCGCCGGACATGGCTTCTGCCGCAATGGCCACCAAATAGATGGCCAGCATGACGGTGAAATTAGAGGCCTGGAACGAGTCCAGCAAAGAGATAGAGGGAAGCATGAAGGCTCTTGAAAATAAACCAGCCACTCGCATCAGCGGGTTGTCTGGCGTGCCTCTCCCGCTGTCCTTTTACCTGAGAGTTGCGCATAAGCACCATCGTGGCGGTCATGCTTGCCCCTTCGGTGAGCCCTACAAATTGCGCATTGCGGGCTGCTCTCCAGTTGGCGATATCCGGGCCTTGTCTGGCCCACCTGCGGTTCTTAGTGCCTGAGCGATTATGGGAGTTTGCGCCTTCGGCGGGAGCCGTTGCAGACCCCTCTCTCCCGCAGGATGGGCGCGATTCTAGCCTGCCGTAAGGCGCTTTTAGCGACTCATGGCTTCGTTTTGCTTTTGCCCTTCAGTTTTAGTCCATAAAAAAGCGCTGCTGGCAATCCACCAGCAGCGCTTTTGAGAGCTATCGCTTTATTGCTTGATGATTAAAGCGGAAGAATTGTCTTTTCGTAAGCGCCATTAATCATGATGGCCGAAGCTTCATAAAAAGCCAGTGAGCCGCAGACAATACCCACCCAGCCGGCGATATTGAGAATGCTAGTGCTGCCCGTAAAGTAAGAGGCAGACAATAAGAAAAACAAAATAGCCAAGGAGCCGAACAGCAGTTTGCCGGTGGTGTGACCCTTTAATGTTTGCAGGAAAAAGATAACCGTAAACATGCCCCAGATGGCTAAATAGCAACCCATAGAAGTGGCATCAGGTTTTGCGGCGCCAAAAACACCGGGTGCCAGCCATAAGAAAACCAAGGTCAGCCAAAATGCGCCATAGGCCATAAAGGCGACGCTGGCGAAATTATTGCCTTTCTTCCAAGCCATGACACCCGCAATAAACTGCGCGCCACCGCCAAAGAAAATGCCCATTCCCATAATCATACTGTCGACCGGGAAAAATCCAGCATTGTGGATATTTAATAAAATCGTGGTCATTGCAAAGCCAAATAATCCCAGCGGTAATGGGTTGGCTGTGTTGTCTTTCAGGGTATAAGTATTATTCATCACCAATAATCTCGTTCGGTTTTTTTGAGCGTGAATTGTACTGTCGGGGAATTCCCTTATTTCTGAGAATAAGGAGCTGACATCAAGGTGTCAGCTTTGGTTTTTATCTACGTAATAACCACTATGTTTTGCGCATCGTTGGTGATAAAGAAATAATAAATTTGATAGCGTTATGTCTAATCGATATAAAGGCTAGCGGCTAATTTTGCTGATATTTCTGCCTCATGCTTGATTGAAGAGTAGGAGCCGGGGCGAGACCCGGCCTCTGTCGCTGGCGACGCAATGAAGTTAATTTTGATAGCTGCTAGTGCAAGATGCATAAGCACTAGAGGCGGATTTAGCTTGTTTTTGCCACATGCCTGATTCACCGGCAGGAGCCGGGTTTCGCCCCGGCGGGCAAGCTACTTTCTGAGGCCAGAAAGTAGCCAAAGAGCCTGACCCCGCTGCCCGCGTCCCCTTCGCTACGCTACGGGGCAAACCTGCTCCGCCAACCTCTTGTTGCTGTGCGGCCCAACTCACTGCGTGCCTGCGGCACTCCGTTCAAACACACGGCCGCAGAAGTGATGACGATGCGTCTGCACTCTTCGGTGCAGCCGCCCGCAACAAGAGGCCGCCGTCGCAGGCGCGGGCAAAAGGGCGGGGGAGCCGGGATAGCTTCTTTAGCAAAATAGATAGCTGCTGCCCAAGGTGAGGTGCGGACTAAAAGCCTATTTCGTCACAAATCTGGCAGGCCGTCCGCTCCCGGCTTCCACCCCTTGTGTCAGCGCCTGCGGCACGCGGTTTGGGCTGCGGGCAGCGCTGCCGCAGGACAGCGTTGCTTCGTCATCTGACTTGCCGCCGTTTGTTTGAGCGAAGCGCTGCAAGCGCGCAGCGAGTTGGGCGGCACCGCAGCTTGAATGGCGTGACGCAGGTTTGCCCGTAGCGCAGCGGAGGGACGCAGGCAGTAGGGTCGCCTTTTCTTTGGGTACTTATCTTTTGGCGAAGCAAAAGAAAGTATCTCGCCAGCCGGGGCGAGACCCGGCCTCTGTCGCTGGCGACGATATGCAGCTAATTTGATAGCTGTATGTCTAATCAACACAATGACTAGAGGCTGATTTAGGTTGATTTTTTGGCGTCATGCCTGATTGGCCGACAGGAGCCGGGTTTCGCCCCGGCAGGCAACCTACTTTCTGCTGCCAGAAAGTAGGCAAAGAGCAGCACCCCTACTGCCCACGACCCTTCGGCTTCGCCTGCGGGCAACCTGCGCCGTCAAGCTCTTGGGGCTGTGCGGCCCAACTCACTGCGTGCCTGCGGCACTTCGTTCAAACAAACGGCCGCAAGTCAGAGCACGAAGCTGCCGCACTCTGCGGTGCAGCAGCCAGCCCCAAGAACTTGCCGTCACAGGCGTGGGCACAAGGGGCGAGATACCGAATACGGGATAGCTTCTTTATCAAAATAGAGAGCGGCTACCCAAGGTGGAATAAGCACTAGAGGAGGATTCCGTCACAAGTCCGGCAGGCCGTCCATTCTCGGCTTCCATCCCTTATGTCTGCGCTTGCGGCACGCGGTTCGGCTGCGGGCAGCACTGCCGCAGGACAGCGTTGCATCGTCATCTCCCTGCAACTCCAAATAGATAGCGAGCCACCGCAAGCACAAGCTTGGCTAGAAGTCCATGTGAGCATGCACTTTGAAGGTTTTGAAAGAATTCCAGAAGGGCTATCGGCTATAACCCCTCATCCTTGAAACAAGAAGATACAAGTGAAGGGTGGAGGCAATGGCGGTATTGATACCCGCGCTCAGCAGTTGCGCGGGGCGGATGACGAGTGGTGAAAAACGCTTGGCAGAGCGTTTGCAGCAAAAACTCGAAGACGATTACTTGCTCTGGTGGGATGTGCCCATTGGCCCCAAACAGACAAGGCCTGACTTTGTGGTGGTGCATCCGCGCCGGGGTGCGCTGATTTTGGAAACCAAAGATTGGCACCTCGACACCATTCGCAGCGCCACCCGCGAGCGCTTTGAAATTTTGGTCGATGGCCAAGTCAAAGTGGTGATGAGCCCGCTGCAGCAAGCGCGGCACTGTGCCATACAGGTCATCAACGCCTTGGAGCGCGACCCCCAGCTTATTGATGGCGATGGTCCGCACCAAGGCAAGCTGGCCTTTCCTTGGGGGCATGGCGTGGTTTTTACCCGCATCACGCGCAAGCAGTTTGATGCGGCGGGGCTGGGCGATGCAATTGCTGCGCACCTCGTCATCTGCCAAGACGAAATGGTGGAAGTCGTGGATGCCGAAGCCTTTCAGCAGCGGCTGTGGGACATGTTCCCCCACAGCTTTGGCCGCACCATCACCCTGCCGCAGCTAGACCGTATTCGCTGGATACTCTTCCCCGAAGTGCGCGTGCCCCAACAGCAAGCCCTGTTTGGCAACGATGCGGCCGATGAGGATGAGCTGCCCGACATCATGCGCGTGATGGACTTGCAGCAAGAGCAGCTAGCCCGCAGCTTGGGCGACGGCCACCGCGTCATTCACGGCGTGGCAGGCTCGGGCAAAACCATGATCCTGGGCTACCGTGCCGAGCACTTAGCGCAGACCCAAGGCCCGGGCAGCAAGCCGATTTTGGTGCTTTGCTACAACGAGCCGCTGGCCGTCAAACTCGCCGCCAGCATCGCCGAAAAAGGCCTGTCTGAGCGCGTGCATGTGCGCCACTTTCACAAATGGGTGTACGCCCAGCTCAAGAGCTACCAGCAACTGCCGAGCTACGCAATCGACTGGAATGTGGACGCCAAGATGGAAGAGTACGTCCGTTGCCTGATTGCCGCCGTGGACAAAGCTCACATCCCGGCTGGCCAATACCACGCCATCCTCATCGACGAAGGCCATGACTTTGCGCCCGAATGGCTGCGCCTTGTCACCCAAATGGTGGACCCCGCCACCAACAGCCTGCTGCTGCTGTATGACGACGCGCAAAGCATTTACGACCGGGGTCAAAAGCGTAATTTCAGCCTGAAAAGCGTGGGCATACAGGCGCCGGGCCGCACCACCATTCTCAAAATCAACTACCGCAACACGCGCCAGATTCTGCAACTGGCCCACCGCGTGGCGGGTGACATGCTCACCCCCGAAGACGCCAAGGACGAAGACGGCATTCCGCTCTTAAAGCCACTGAGCTGTGGCCGCGAAGGCCCGGAACCCATCATCATCGACCTGCCCACCCTCTACGCCCGCGCAGGCCGCGTGGCCGATTTGCTGGCTGACCAGCATGCCCAAGGCCATGCCTGGGGGGAGATGGCCGTGCTGTGTCGCCATAAGGACGAAATGTTTGTCTGCGCCGACGCCCTGCGCCGCAAGGGTTTGCCGCACCGGGTGCGGGAGAGGGCGGGGGACTTTCAACCTACGCACGATTCCATCAAGGTGATGACCATGCATGCGAGCAAGGGGCTGGAGTGGCCTGTGGTTGCGGTTGTTACTTCGGATGAGGAGCGTAAGGCTCGGGATGTGAAGAAGGATGGGGCGTTGGAGGCTAGGTTGGTTTATGTGGCTTCGACTCGTGCTACTCAGAAAATTATTTATCAATGATCTTATTTGTATCTGCTGGGCAAGAGGTTACTAGAAAATCTAATACCTCGATTAACCGAAGAAATATGTATTTGAACTATGGTTTGCTGACAATAGCAACTTATTTTTCAAATAAAGGCTACCCTTGCATTCAAGTTCAGGGCCATTTTTATCAGCCATTGGAATTTTTCAATCATTACAAAAGATTGGGATATTTTGAAAATGATAATCCAATATTTATTTCCATTCCTAGTTTTTATGCTTTGTCTTGGACAAGAAAATTTCTTGATTTTATAAGGGCTGATAATTTAAAAAGAAAAATTATCATTGGAGGAAGATGGTTGATAGATGGAGAACCTCAAAAATTAGTTCAAGAAATTGGTCGTGTTGACTATATTGCGGATGGATTGGGAGAGTCTCATTTAAATGGTATTGAGAATGAATTCTTACTAAGACTGAAAAAAAATCTCACGTCAGGGAAGCATTCAGTACTTGATTATAGTGTCTTGGAGAATAGATATCTATATCAGCCGAGTATTGAGGTTTCTAGGGGTTGCGGGATGGGTTGCTCTTTTTGTCAGGAGAAAGATCAACCATTAGAGAAATTGATTGCTCCGGAAATTTTGTGTAATCAAATTGAAGAGACATTGCTTCATGATTCATTAACAAAAATGACACCATACTTTGAAGCTTCAATGTTTATCCCATCAAAAGAATGGAGTAAGAAGTTTTATGAAGTGAAGAAGCATCATGTTTTGCTGGATCATCTAGAATGGAGGACCGAGTCTAGAGTTGACTCCATTAACCCACAAGTATTACCTTTTTTGAGTGATTCAGGATTAAAAATTATTGATTTGGGTTTGGAGAGTGCATCAGAAGTTCAACTTAAAAAAATGTCTAAAACCAATAATCCAAAAAGATATTTGGAAAGAGCTTCTTTAATATTAAAGGAAGCTAAAAATAATAATATTAAAGTTAAGGTTAATATTTTACTCTATGCGGGTGAATGTGCAGCTACTGTACGAGAAACTATGGATTGGCTTCATCAGCATAGAGAATTTATTTTTGGGGTTTCTGTTGGACCAGTTGTTGTTTATGGTTGGGATACTAAAGTTGCTTCATATATGGAGCAACTAAGATCCTTTGGTGCTACTCCTGCAGATTTTAATAGTATCAAAGGGGTTCAGCAGATAAATTTAAGCCCATCTATTGATCATCATGAAGCAAGATCACTTTCGATGAAAATAAGCCGAGAATTTATGAGTGCAAAAAATTTTTTTGAATTGAAAAAATTCTCATATTTCTCTAGAGATTATTTATATAATGATTTTTTGTACGATTTGAAAAATGAAGATAAAAATAATCTGAGTTTTTCGATTTAAAAATATAAATTCGATTAAGTAAAATTATTGGTTTCATATGAAATAAAATCTCATGTGTTGGCGCAGTCGATTATCCCCTGAGGTCGCAGGCATGGGCAGAAACATAGATGCAAAATTTATATCAGGGGTAGTTTCTGTCAAATTGAATGGTTACTACCGTATTCAATACATACGGCTGTAAGTCAATTCCGTCACAAGTCATCCAGGTCGTCCGCTCCACCCATGTGACGCAGGTTTTACGGGGCAGGCCTGCGCCGCTAACCTCTTGTTGCTGTGTGGCCCAACTCTCTAAGTGCCTGCGGCACTTCGTTCAAACAAACGGCCGCAAATTTGAGGTGGATGCGTATGCACTCTGCGGTGCAGCCGCCCGCAACAAGAGGCTGCCGTCGCTGGCGCGGGCAAAAGGGCAAAGGAGCCGGTATAGCTTCTTTAGCAAAATAGATAGCTGCTGCCCAAGGTGAGGTGCGGACTAAAAGCCTATTTCGTCACAAGTCCGGCAGGCCGTCCGCTCCCGGCTCTTACCCCTTGTGTCCGCGCCTGCGGCACGCGGTTCAGGCTGCGGGCAGCGCTGCCGCAGGACAGCGTTGCTTCGTCATCTGACTTGCCGCCGTTTGTCTGAGCGAAGCGGCAAAGCCGCGCAGCGAGTTGGGCGGCACCGCAGCCTGAATTGCGTGACGCAGGTTTGCCCGTAGCGAAGTGAAACGTAGCGTAGGGACGCGGACAGTAGGGGCGTGTTCTTTTGCCTTCTTTGCTTGCACGAGCAAGAAAAGAAGGTCGCCTGCCGGGGCGAGACCCGGCCTCTGTCGCTGGCGACGATATGCCGCTAATTTGATAGCTGCATATCTAATCAACACAATGACTAGAGGCTGATTTGGCTGATATTCATGGACTCATGCCTGATTGACGGACAGGAGCCGGGTTTCGCCCCGGCAGGCAAGCTACTTTCTGCGGCCAGAAAGTAGCCAAAGAGCCTGACCCTGCTGCCCGCGTCCCCTTCGCTGCGCTACGGGTCAAACCTGCGCCGCCAACCTCTTGTTTCTGTGCGGCCCAACTCACTGCGTGCTTGCAGCACTTCGTTCAAACAAGCGGCCGCAAGTCTGAGGTGAATGCGTCTGCACTCTTCGGTGCAGCCGCCCGCAACAAGAGCCCGCCGTCGCAGGCGCGGGCAAAAGGGCAAAGGAGCCGGGATAGCTTCTTTAGCAAAATAGAGAGCGGCTACCCAAGGTGAAATAAGGGCTAGAAGCCCATTTCGTCACAAATCCGGCAGGCCGTCCGCTCCCGGTTCCTAACCCCTTGTGTCCGCGCCTGCGGCACGCGGTTCAGGCTGCGGGCAACGCTGCCGCAGGACAGCGTTGCTTCGTCATCTGACTTGCCGCCGTTTGTCTGAGCGAAGCGGCAATGCCGCGCAGCGAGTTGGGCGGCACCGCAGACTGAATTGCGTGACGCAGGTTTGCCCGAAGCGAAGTGAAACGTAGCGTAGGGACGCAGACAGCAGGGTCGCCTTTTCTTTGGGTACTTATCTTTTGGCGAAGCAAAAGAAAGTACCTTGCCTGCCGGGGCGAGACCCGGCCTCTGTCGCTGGCGACAAAGCATGAGTAATTTTGATAGCTGCTAGTGCAGGAAGCATAAGCACTAGAGGCTGATTTGGCAGAAATCAAAACACCAGACAACAAAAAAGCCCCGGACTCACACCCGAGGCTTTTTTATCAGAGCAAGACCAGCTTAGTCAGCGCTAGGAGGCACATAGCCCTGCGCCGCATCCGCGCCATCGCCAAAGAAATGGTTTTCCATCTGGCGGGCCAGGTACTGGCGAGCACGTGCGTCTGCCAAATTCAGGCGGTTTTCATTGATCAGCATGGTTTGGTGCTTGAGCCAATCAGCCCAAGCCTGCTTGCTCACGCTTTCATAGATGCGCTTGCCCAGCTCGCCGGGTGCAGGG
Organism: Comamonas sp. Y33R10-2; assembly: GCF_019355935.1. Lineage (NCBI taxonomy): Bacteria > Pseudomonadati > Pseudomonadota > Betaproteobacteria > Burkholderiales > Comamonadaceae > Comamonas > Comamonas sp. Y33R10-2. The sequence goes on along the minus strand of NZ_CP079925.1, from coordinate 1,969,662 downwards.
GGGAAATCCATGCCTTCAGCGTCTTGACCAAGCTTGATGCAGTGAATGGTGCGTGCCATGTGTAGGGTCCTCTTAGTTGAATTCAGATGTTTTGGTTATAACAAACTGAAATCTTAGTAGTTTGAGTTTTAAAACTGTAGATGAAGAATGCATAGCAACGGGGGGAAGTAGCCCGTTAACTATTCACTAAGAACACAGTCCAATGAAAAATCGTCGCAACTTTATCAAGTTTCCTCTGGCTGCAGGCCTGATTGCTGGCTTGTCCCTATCTGTTTTGTCTACATTGTCTGCCCATGCGCAAGGTGCAGCGCCTGTGCAGCTGCTCAACGTGTCCTACGACCCGACCCGTGAACTGTATGTGAACTACAACCAAGCCTTTGCCAAGCACTGGAAGGCGACGCAAAACCAGGACGTGAGCATCAAGCAGTCGCACGGCGGCTCGGGCAAGCAGGCGCGCTCCATCATTGATGGGATTGATGCCGATGTGGCTACGCTGGCACTGGCGGGCGATATTGATGTGCTGGTTAAAAACGGCAATGTGAAGGCGGACTGGCAAAAGCGCCTGCCGCACAACAGCGCGCCTTACAGCTCGACGATTGTGTTTTTGGTGAAAAAGGGCAACCCCAAGGGCATCAAGGATTGGGACGATCTGGTCAAGCCCGGCGTGCAGGTGATTACGCCCAACCCCAAAACATCGGGCGGTGCGCGCTGGAACTATCTGGCCGCTTGGGAGTTTGCCAAGCGCAAGTACGGCGGTGATGTGCAGGCCAAGGACTTTGTGGCCAAGCTCTACAAAAACGTGCCGGTGCTAGACACGGGCGCACGCGGCTCGACGGTAACGTTTGTGCAGCGCGGTCTGGGTGATGTGCTGCTGGCTTGGGAAAACGAAGCCTATTTGGCGCTTAAGGAGTTTGGCCCAGAGAAGTTCCAGATCGTGGCGCCGCCGCTGTCAATTCTGGCTGAGCCTTCGGTGGCCGTGGTTGACAAGGTGGTTGACAAGCGCGGCACCCGCGTGGTGGCCGAGGCTTATTTGAAGTATCTGTACTCCGAAGAGGCCCAGCGCATTGCGGGCAAGAACTTCTACCGCCCCACAGATGCCAAGGTGGCCGCTGAGTTTGCCAGCCAATTCCCTAAGCTGGAGCTGTTTAGCATCGACAAGGCTTTTGGCGGCTGGGCTGCAGCGGACAAGGCGCACTTTACGGATGGCGGCAGCTTTGACCAGATTTACACCAAAAAATAAGTAAGACGAAAAGGGGGCGTGCGCGATTGTGGGCCCCCTTTTTTGATAAACAACAAGGCCAACTCATGTCGATTTTGCTGATAGCCGCAAGTCCCACCAAGCCATCGCGCTCAAGCGCTTTGCTCAGTGCCGTGGCGAGCCGTTTGCAGGCGCAGGGCCTGAGCACCGAGCCGGTGCTGCACCTGAACCAGCTGGACCCCGCAGCCCTGCTGCACGCCCAGTTTGATCACCCCGAAATTCGCGCCGTGACCGATCGCGTCGCCCAAGCCGATGCCGTGGTGATTGCCACGCCGGTTTACAAGGCGGCTTACAGCGGCCTGCTCAAGGTTTTTCTCGATGTGCTGCCGCAGACTGCACTCAAGGGCAAGCTGGTATTGCCGCTGGCCACGGGTGGCAGCCCGCACCACATGCTGGCGCTGGACTATGCGCTGCGCCCCGTGCTGCAGTCGCTGGCTGCGCGCCATATCTTGCCGGGCATTTACGCCACCGACCAAGGCGTGCCCTTGTTGCCTGAAGGCGGCTATGGTCTGAACCCCGACATTGCAGAGCGGCTGGACGACGCCGCCGAACTGCTGGCCACCGACTTGCGCCGCAGCGCGCAATGGGCCGCCTCGCAAAACTTTGAAAACATCGCCTTCACTGATGTGCGATGTAGTGTCTAAAAATCTCCTCTCCCCCTGAGCCTTAATCGGCTGCGCAGCTACCCCGCTTCCTTCTCATAGAGCGAGGAGGGCGCTAGCTTGGCTCAAGGGCGGCTCTTGTTCACTACCCCCTTGATGGCTGTTGCCGGGGTAGTGCTGGCTTAACTATGTCTTTGTTTTATTGGATAGCAGTCCCCGCACTGTGAAGGCCGACTTGCGCCTGAAATCAGCCCCAAAGTACGGCTGAAGTGTGTGGATTGCGACTTCTTGAAAGGTGAATTTCTTATGACAGATCGCAACCCATTCGGCAACCCACTCACTTCACGCGTCTTGCCCCCACTGTTGAGCGCAAGCCGCCGCAAGTGGCTGGCAGGGACTGCCGCTTCAGCGCTGGCTTTGGCATCAAGCCCGCTGCTGGCGCAGAGCGGCAGTAACGCAGCGGCTGCACCGCGGGTTTTGCGCGTGGGCCACCAAAAAGGCTGGCTCTCTATCCTCAAAAAACGCGGCACCTTGGAAAAGCGTTTGACCCCGCTGGGTGTGTCGGTGCGCTGGGTGGAGTTCAACGCCGGCCCCGTGCAGCTGGAAGCGCTGAACGTCGGCTCCATCGACTTTGGTGATGTGGGCGAAGCCCCACCCATCTTTGCCCAGGCCGCCGGTGCGCCGCTGGTGTATGCCGGCGCCACCGTGGCCCGCCCGGGTTTGGAGGCGGTGATCGTGCCCAAGGACTCGGCCATTCGCTCGGTGGCCGACCTCAAGGGCAAGCGCATTGCCTATAACAAGGGCTCCAACGTTCACTACTTTTTGGTCCAGCTGCTGCAAAAGCATGGCCTGAAATACGGCGATGTGCAGTCCGTCTTTTTGGCCCCGGCCGATGCGCGTGCTGCGTTTGAAAAAGGTTCGGTCGATGCGTGGGTGATTTGGGACCCCTTCTTGGCCGCCGCGCAAAAGTCGCTGGATGCGCGTTTGCTGGCCGATGCCAAGGGCATAGCCAATAACCGCGCTTACTACTTCACCTCGCGTGACTTTGCCAGCCGCAATGCCGATGTGTTGCGCATTGCAATTGAAGAGATTGCGGCGATTGACAGCTGGGCCAGCAAAAACAAGAGCGCTGCGGCCGCAGATCTGTCGCAAATTTTGGGGCTAGACATTGCGGTGACCGAGCTGTATTTGAGCCGCACGGAGTTTGGCACCAAGGCGGTCAACGGCGAGATCTTGGCCGAGCAGCAAAAGATTGCCGACACCTTCTTTGATCTCAAGCTGATCCCTAAAAAACTGAACCTTTTGCACGCAGCCCCTGTGGATCTGCTGGCAGGGCGCTAAAGCAAGACTAGGAGTAGGTGATGACTAATCAACCGATTTCTCAACCCCGTTTTCAGCGCGGGCGTCGCCAAGCGCTACAGCTGCTGGGCACCACGGCTTTTAGCTGGGCGCTGGCAGACCATTACGCGCATGCACAGGCCAAGCCTGTCTCAAGTGCACCCGATCAGCTGCGCATTGGTTATAAAAAATCAGCCGTCAATCTGGTCGTGCTCAAGCAGCATGGCGTGCTGGAAAAGCGTTTTCCCTCCACCAAAATCAACTGGCTGGAGTTCCCGGCCGGGCCGCAACTACTGGAAGCCTTGTCAGTGGGGAGCTTGGACTTTGGCTTGACGGGCGACTCGCCCCCGGTCTTTGCGCAAGCCGCTGGCAAAGATCTGCGCTATGTGGGGGCGGAGCCACCCAAGCCCGAAAGCTCGGCCATTTTGGTGCAGGCCGATTCGCCACTTAAAACGCTTGCCGACCTCAAAGGCAAACGCATTGCGCTGCAAAAAGGCTCTAGCGCGCACTATTTGCTGGTGCGTGCGCTGGACAAGGCCGGAGTCGCTTGGGCCGACATACAGCCCATCTATCTGGCCCCCGCCGATGCACGCGCCGCGTTTGAGCGCAAAAGCGTGGATGCATGGGCAATTTGGGACCCGTTTTACGCCGCCACCGAAGTGGCTTTAACCCCCCGTGTGCTCAGCAGCGGCGAAGGGCTGTCGGGCAACAACTCTTTTTACCTGGCATCTCGCACGCTGGTGGAGCGCCACCCGCAACTCATCAGAGCCTTGTTTGACGAGTTAACGCGCGCCGATCAACTGGTGCAGACCTCGCGCAAAGAGGCGGTGCAACTGGTGGCCGCCTTTAGCGGGCTGGATACCAATGTGGTCAACCGCTTTATTGCGCGCAGGCCCAGCTCGCCCACCACGCTGCTGACCCCCGCCATCGTGGCCGATCAGCAGCGCGTGGCCGACGCCTTTTTTCGCTTGGGCGTGATTCCGCGCCAAGTGCGTGTGGCTGACATTGTTTGGCAGCCCAGCGCTTCGGAGTACGCCAGTTACGCCCAGCTTTCCCCATCCATCGTGCCCGCCAAGGGCTGAGACAACATCAAGGAGATATCCGCATGAAAGTTTTTTGGTTTATTCCTACCCACGGTGACTCTCGCTATCTGGGCACCAGCGAGGGGGCCCGCCAGCTCAGTTTTGACTATGTCAAGCAGGTGGCCATCGCCGCAGACAGCTTGGGCTACGAAGGGGTGTTGATTCCCACGGGCCGCTCTTGCGAAGACCCTTGGGTCATCGCTTCGAGCCTGATGCCTGTCACCAAACGCCTGAAGTTTTTGGTGGCGGTGCGCCCCGGCCTGCACCAGCCCAGTTTGGCAGCGCGCATGGCGGCCAGCTTTGACCGGCTCTCAGGCGGGCGCTTGTTGATCAACCTCGTGACCGGCGGCGATCAGGCTGAGCTCGAAGGTGACGGCGTGTTTTTGGACCACGCCACGCGCTATGAGCAGTCCGCTGAGTTCATCAAAATCTGGCGCGAGATTTTGGCACGCAGCCATGATGGCCAGTCGCTGGACTATGACGGTAAACACCTGCAGGTCAAGGGCGCCAAGCTGCTGTTCCCGCCGCTGCAAAAGCCATATCCGCCCGTGTATTTTGGTGGCTCGTCTGCAGCCGCCCACGACTTGGCGGCCGAGCAAGTCGATGCTTATCTGACATGGGGCGAGCCACCGGCTGAAGTGGCTAAAAAGCTGGCCGATGTGCGGGCCAAGGCCGAGCGCCATGGTCGCAAGCTGCAATACGGCATTCGCCTGCACGTCATCGTGCGTGAAACCGATGAAGAAGCTTGGGCCGATGCAGAGCGCCTGATCAGCCGCGTGCAAGACGAAACCGTGGTGCAGGCGCAGGCCGCATTTGCGCGCATGGATTCTGAAGGCCAGCGCCGCATGGCCCAACTGCATGCAGGGGGCGCCAAGCGCAGCCGCAAGGATTTGGAGATTAGCCCCAACTTGTGGGCGGGCGTGGGCTTAGTGCGTGGTGGCGCGGGCACGGCGCTTGTGGGCAGCGCGCAAACCGTGGCGGATCGCATTAAGGAATATGCCGACTTGGGCATTGACACCTTTGTGCTGTCGGGCTACCCGCACTTGGAAGAAGCCTATCGCTTTGCCGAGCTGGTCTTTCCGCTGCTGCCGGTGAACGTGCAGGAAAAGCTCGCTGGCGGCAGCCCTTTAGGTCCATTCGGCCCATTTGGCGAGACCGTGGCCAATCTTTACTCACCGGGGCGCGAGAGGGTGGCGGAGAAGGTTTCGGAACCATTGCGCGTGTCGCAAAGCTAAAGGAGATGCTATGAGTGATGCTCAAACTTTAGCCTTGAAGCCGAGGACTCAACCCACGGCGCAAATCGCACCTCGTCTGGAGCAGTTTGCCCGGCAGGTGGGCCTGCGGCTTGTGCCTTGGCTGGTGCCGCTGCTGCTGATTGCCACATGGCAGGCAGCATCGGCCTACGGCTGGCTGTCTACCCGGGTTCTGCCTGCGCCGCTGGATGTGCTGCGCGCGGGCTGGGCGTTGGCTGAATCGGGCGAGCTGTGGGTTCATGTCAAGGTCAGCGCGGGGCGTGCGCTGGCTGGGCTGGCCATTGGCGGCAGCTTGGGGCTGCTGCTGGGCCTGCTCACAGGCTCGCTGCGCTGGGCCGAGACGCTGCTGGACTCCACTATTCAGATGGTGCGCAACATCCCGGCGCTGGCGCTGATTCCGTTGGTGATTTTATGGTTTGGCATTGATGAGACGGCCAAGCTGTTTCTGATCAGCATCTCGGTGTTTTTTCCCATCTATCTCAACACCTTTCACGGCATTCGCAATGTAGACCCGGCGCTGATTGAAATGGGCAAGAGCTACGGCCTGACCCGCTGGCAGCTGTACCGCGACATCGTGCTGCCCGGTGCGCTGTCTTCCATCTTGGTGGGCCTGCGCTTTTCGCTGGGGCTGATGTGGGTGATTCTCATTGTGGCCGAGACCATCTCGGCGCAGGCCGGAATTGGTTACCTGACCATGAACGCCCGGGAGTTTTTGCAGACCGATGTGGTGCTGGTGGGTATTTTGCTCTATGCCATTTTGGGCAAGCTGGCCGATGTGTTTGCACGTTCTCTGGAGCGCTGGTGGCTGCGTTGGCATCCTAGTTATGGAACCCCCTGAGGCGCTTTGCGCCTTCCCCCTGAGGGGGCCGACGCCATCACCGCGAGGCGGCTCTTGCTTGGCGTCTCTGGGGTGAGGGTGTGACGGTTTTAAGGTCAGTGAAAAGAATTTCAGGAGCTTGTGATGAGCAATTTATTTAAACGTTTGACGCAGTCTCTGCTAGGGAGCGGTGCCCGGAGTGCGCGCCAGCCGCTGGTGGCTTGGGAGTCGTCTGACTATGAGGTGAGGGCGTTGCAAACGCTCAAGCTTGAGCGTGCAGTGACTCAAAGCGACGCAGCTTTGGGAGCAGTTACGGGTGAAGTGCAGGGCGTAGTGCAGGGTAGCTCTTTGCAGGCGCAAGTCAAAACACGCGGCGTGCACTTGCAGACCCAGCAGCTGACCAAGCGCTATGGCGAGCGCGAGGTTTTAAAGCAGGTGCAGCTCGATGTGCAGCCCGGTGAGTTTATCGCCATCGTGGGGCGCAGCGGCTGCGGCAAATCGACTTTGTTGCGCTTGGTGGCGGGGCTGGAAGAGTCCAGCGCTGGCCAGTTGCTAATTGCTGATGTGGATGTCAAAAAGGCAGCTAAAGAGGCGAAAAAAGACACCCGCATCATGTTTCAAGATGCGCGTTTGCTGCCTTGGAAGCGGGTCTTGGATAACGTGATTTTGGGCCTGCCCGAATCCGCCCGCGAAAAAGGCCGCAAGGTGCTGGCGCAGGTGGGCTTGGCCGATCGTGAAAACGAATGGCCGGCCCGTTTGTCGGGCGGCCAGCGCCAGCGTGTGGCCTTGGCCCGTGCCTTGGTTCACCAGCCGCGTTTGCTGCTGCTCGACGAACCGCTGGGCGCACTGGACGCGCTAACGCGCATTGAGATGCACCGCCTGATTGAAGGCCTGTGGCGCAGCCACGGTTTTACGGCTTTGCTGGTCACCCACGATGTGCAGGAAGCCGTGGCCTTGGCCGATCGCGTGGTCTTGATTGAAGACGGCCGCATTGCGCTGGATGAACGCATCGACTTGCCGCGCCCGCGTGTGCATGGCGATGCACGCTTTGCCGCGCTGGAAAGCCGCATTTTGGACCGCGTGCTGCAAAAGCCTGAAACCGAGTCACCCCCTGTGCAGGCTGTCTGGCCGGGTGTGACCGCGACCGGCCTGCGCTGGGCGATTTGATTTTTTCTCTTTCTCTTTTTCTCTGTTCACTTGTTCTCAAACCAAAGGAAACATCATGTCTATTCAAGCTATCAATGTGCGCAACCAGTTCAAGGGTAAAGTCAAAGAAATCATCCGCGGTGATGTGGTCTCCGAAGTGGATGTGGAAACGCCTTGGGGCGTCGTGACCTCGGTTATCACCACACGTTCGGTGAATGACTTGGGCTTAGAGGTCGGCTCGGAAGTCGTGGCGCTGGTCAAATCTACAGAGGTCTCTATCGCCAAGCTGTAATTCGAGAGTTAGAGCAGCTAACACCACCCTTGATACGTCGTTGCTTCGCCTTGTCGTACGCTTGTACTGCCTGCGGCTTCGCGCCTCGTCTCAAACGCAAACCTGCGGTTTGCTGGGTTGTGTTAGCGGCTCTTAGTGGTTCTTAATGTCAAAAGAGCACCTTGTGCAGGTACTGTCTGCACTGGGTGCTCTTTTTTTTGATTAATTCATACAGGCGAACTCGCTAATTCGCTAAATTGCTAATTTATGGGCGGATTAGTCCACCCGCAGCACTTCAAAATGCTGACGCATTTGAGCGACCTGTATCGCGATCTCATCACCCTCGCACTTACCCAGCATGGCATTGCCCAAGGGGGCATCACTGCTGATGACCTGAATAATTTCAGCGCCGTTGATCAGCTTCATGCTCGCCCCACTAGGGCCTAAAAAGAGCTGTTGCTGCTGGCCGCTTTCATCCACCAAGCAGACCAGTGCGGCCAGCTGTATACCTTTGCTGGCGTCATAGGCGTGCGGGCGGAACTGGCGCCATTGGGCGATTGACTGAGCAATCGCTTGGGCGCGGCGCGCTTGGCCTGTGGCGAGGTAGGCGGCTTCGAGGCCCAAGGTGTCGTATTTGTTTTCGGCGATGTTCTCTTCATGAGTCGCCGTCTCATGCGCTGCCCGCGCTGCTTGCTCGACTTGCTCTAGGTCCTCGGTAAGCCTCTGCAGCACCTGCTTTTGCAGCAACAATTTATCCATCATGAAGTCAAAAATCGCAGAAATGGGTGAGGTTACAAGGTGGGCCATCAAGGCATGTTCAAGTCCATACCCAGCATCTTGGCGATGCCGAAGGTGAACAGCAGCACAAGCGCGAGCCCTACAAGGAACAACGCAGCCAGCTTGCCGCCTGTGCGTAGCAGCGTGCGCTTGTCCAGCTTTTTTTTACCTTGGTCGTAATGCCATTTGATGGCAAAGAACATGCACGCGCCGAAGATGAGGGCCTTGAAGGCCAGGAGGATGACGGGGACCCAGTCGATCATTTTGAAAAACTTCCAACCAATATTTGGCAGAACGCGAATGCGTTGCAGCAGGCGATGATAGATGGCTTGTACACCCCCGGTGATGGCCTGCTAACTAGCGCCACCCCCGCCGCCTGATAGGGTGTATTTTGACGGCTGCGACTACTCCAGCGTCATCAACGCCGCATTGCCCCCTGCCGCAGCTGTGTTGTGTGACAGGGCACGCTCATGCCAAAGCCGCTCTAGGCGCACGGGCTGGCCCGTTGGGCAACGCTCGGGCAGTACCAGCGGGCCGGGGCGACGTGCCAAGGCTTGCGACCATTGCAAAAACTGCGCGTCATCACAGTGCAGCAAGGCCGAATCGATAGCTTCGGTTTCGGCAATTTCTTCAACACTGATATCGGCACTGAGCAGCTTGATATGGTGCTGCAAAGGCTCGGGCAGCTTCTTCAGCAGCGATGCGGTAAGAGCGCTATGCACCCATATAACTTTGGAGCTACTGGCCAGCACGGCCGCACATTGCAGCAGCAAAGTTTGATCATTTTGTGCCACGCACAGCGTGTGGTGTTTGCCTGTGAGGCGGTAGAAGTTGCGCTCCCCCGTGGGGCCGGGCAACAGGCGCGGGCTCCACAACGCGGGCAGGCATGCCTTTAATTGCTCGCATTGGGTTGCTACGGTGGGCTCACTTAACTGTCTGGCCCAGTGGCTCAGGTGTTCAAGGGCATCAACTGCTGCGTTGATGGCGGTGGTTGTGGGGTGGCTTGTGTGGCTGCTTGCCTCTTGCTCAGGGCCAGAATCTTGCAGTATTTGCTGGAGCAGGCGCACGGGTGATGAGCAGGCTTGTTGCAGGCGCGGCACATAAAGTGGTCCACCTGCCTTGGGGCCGGTGCCGGACAGCCCTTCGCCGCCAAAAGGCTGCACCCCCACCACGGCGCCCACCATGTTGCGGTTGACGTACAGGTTGCCGACATGGGCGCTGTTTGCCACATGCTGCACCGTTTCATCAATGCGGGTGTGCAGGCCCATGGTCAGGCCATAACCCAAGGCGTTGATGCGCTGCATCAGCTCTGGCAGCTCTTGCCTTTTGTAGCGCAGCACATGCAGCACAGGGCCAAAGACTTCGCGTTTGAGGTGGTGTAGGTCGGGCAACTCAATGAGCGTGGGGGGCACAAAGTGGCCTTGCGCTGCGGTGATGGATGACAGCGGCGACTGCTCAACGCTCAAACCTTGGGCTTGGAGATGGTGGATATGTTTTTCCAGGCCCGCCTTAGCTTGGGCATCAATCACGGGGCCCACATCGGTGGCTAGCTCGGCGGGGTTGCCGCAGCGCAGCTCATGCATGGCGCCGCGCAGCATGTGCAGCAGGCGGTCGGCGCAGTCGTTTTGCACGCACAGCAGGCGCAGGGCCGAGCAGCGCTGGCCCGCACTGTCAAAGGCCGATGCCACAATGTCTTGCACGGCTTGCTCGACGAGGGCGGAGGAGTCCACCAGCATGGCGTTTTGGCCGCCGGTCTCGGCTACCAGCACCACGGGCTGGCCGTCAGCGCGCAGGCGGGCGGCGGTTTGCTGGTTTAAAAGCCGCGCTACTTCGGTGGAGCCGGTAAACAGCACCCCGGCCACGCGGGCATCGGCGACTAGCTGCGCACCCACGGTTTCGCCGCGCCCGGGCAGCAGTTGAAGCACCTCTGGCGCAATACCGGCTTGGTGCAGCAGGCGTACCGCTTGCTGCGCGATCAGCGGGGTTTGCTCTGCCGGTTTGGCCAGCACCACGCAGCCAGCGGCAAGGGCGGCGGCAATCTGGCCAGTGAAAATCGCCAGCGGAAAATTCCAAGGGCTGATGCAAACCACAGGGCCGATGCCGGGTGCGAGCAGGCCAGACTCGGCCTGTCGGCGTATTTGCCCTGCGTAGTAGCGCAAAAAGTCCACGGCTTCGCGCACCTCGGCCACGGCATTGGCGGCGGTCTTGCCGGCCTCTTGCATCAGCAGCGCCATCAGCGGCTGCATTTGGCTTTGGTAGCTGTCGGCAGCCGTTTCCAGTAGTTGCGCGCGCAGCTCGGCGGGAGTGGCGTTCCAGCTTGGCTGGGCCTGCTCGGCACGTTGCACGGCTTGATGCACCTGTGCAGGCGTAACGTCTGGCACATGACCTAACCATTGCAGATGGTTGGCGGGGTTGGTGATGGTGAAGCCGTCTTTGGGCTGTTTGTGATCTTTGTGTTCTTTGGCTGGCTCACCTCGGCTAGGGTTGAGGTGGCAGGAGAGTGCCTGCAGCACGCGTTCGTCGCTCAGATCCAAACCAGCAGAGTTGGTGCGCTGCTGCCCCAGTAGTTGGCTGGGCAGTGCGATATGTGGATGGGGCAGGCCGATGTTTTGAGGCCCTTCGCGCTCAGATTTTGGGTCACTCTGGCTCGCAGTCCTTGTCAGATCTGCAGGGGCTGCTATCAAATCTGAAATAGGCCAGTCCGGGTCAGCAATGCGGTGTACGAAGGAGCTGTTGGCCCCGTTTTCCAGCAAGCGTCGCACCAAATAGGCCAGCAGCGTCTCATGCGTGCCCACGGGGGCGTAGATGCGACAGGGGCGGCGGTTTTCTGGTTTACCTTCTTCAACCACATGGCGATACAGCGGCTCGCCCATGCCGTGCAGGCATTGAAATTCATAGCGCCCAGTCTCGTAGGGCTGTGGCTTGGCCAAGGCTTCGATGCTGGCCACGGTTTGGGCGTTGTGAGTGGCAAACTGCGGGTAAATCGCAAGGGGCGCGGCCAGCAGCTTGCGGGCGCAGGCAAGGTATGCCACATCGGTGTGGTGCTTGCGGGTGTAAACGGGATAGTCGCTCAGGCCTTCGATCTGGGCGCGTTTGATTTCACTGTCCCAGTAAGCGCCTTTGACCAAGCGCACCATTAGCCGGCGCTGGCTGCGGCGGGCTAAATCGATTAGGTAGTCAATCACATACGGGCAGCGCTTTTGATAGGCTTGAATCACAAAGCCTAGACCATTCCAGTTGGCCAAGCTGGGCGCGTGCGCTAGCTGCTCGAGCAGGTCTAGTGAGAGTTCCAGCCGGTCGGCTTCTTCAGCATCAATGTTCAGGCCAATGTCGTAGCTGCGTGCTAACTCGCACAACTGCAGCACACGGGGCAGCAACTCTTGCATTACCCGTTGCTGCTGCGCACGGCTGTAGCGCGGGTGCAGGGCGCTGAGCTTGATGGAGATGCCTGGCCCTTCGTAAACGCCTCGGCCAGCCGATGCTTTGCCAATGGCGTCAATGGCATCCACATAGGATTGCAGATAGCGCTGGGCATCTTGCGCGGTGATTGCGGCCTCGCCCAGCATGTCGTAGGAGTAGCGAAAGCCTTTGGGTTCGAGATCGCGGGCACGCACCAGAGCTTGGCCAATGGTCTCGCCCATCACAAACTGCTCGCCCATCAGGCGCATCGCCATGTCCACGCCTTTGCGCACCAGAGGCTCGCCACCTCGGGCGGTAATGCGTTTGAGGGCTGAGAACAGTCCAGATTCGCTGTGCGTATCGACGAGCTTGCCGGTAACCACCAGCCCCCAAGCGGCAGCGTTGACGAAGACGGATGGGCTCTTGCCCAGGTGGGCTTGCCAGTCTCCACCGCGCAGCTTGTCGCGAATGAGCGCATCGCGCGTGGCGGCGTCGGGGATGCGCAGCAGCGCCTCGGCCAAGCACATCAGCGCTACGCCTTCTTGTGAGGACAGTGAGAACTCCTGCAGCAGCCCTTGCACCAAGCCCTGTCTGCCTTTACTCGAAGGCTGGGCGCGCAGTTGCTCGACCAGTGTTTGGGCGTGGGCTGCCACTTGAGCGGCAACAGCGGGTGGCAACGTGGCCGCAGGCAGCAGTTTGGTAACAGCCTCTGGCTCGGCGATGCGAGTTGCAGCGGTGATGGCTTGGCGCAGATCATCGGCCGGGCGGCTGGAGTCTGGCAGTGCGGTGAAGGTTGTCATGGCTGGCCGTGTTGGAGAGTCTGGCCGCGAGCGGGTGCGCGGTATTCACCATGTCCACCACTGCATTGCATGCGTCTGTAATGCAGATGTCTACATAGGGAAAATCATTGCTGGTTTGGAAATAAATTAATCACTATATTTGGCGAATTAAAAAGAGGAATTCTCCAATGAATGATGTTTTAGAAGTGGATATCGATAGGATCGATCGAAAAATACTGGAAATTCTGCAAACAGACGGGCGCATCTCTAATCTGCGCTTGGCCGACCAAGTAGCACTATCGCCCACGGCTGTGCAGGCGCGGGTGGCCCGGTTGACGCGAGACGGCTATATCTTGGGTTACGAGGCACGCCTGAACCCCCAAAAGCTAGGCGTTGGCATGACGGTGTTTGTGGAGGTGCTGCTCGATCGCACAGCCGCTCATGTGTTCGATGAGTTCAAGGCTGCGGTGCTGGCTTACCCGGCCATCATGGAGTGCCATATGGTGGCGGGCGGGTTTGACTATTTGCTCAAGACCCGCATGGCGGATATGGCTGCTTACCGAGAGTTTGCCGGCCGGGTGCTGTGGCAGCTACCCGGCGTGCGAGAGACGCGCACCTATGCGGTGATGGAAGAGGTCAAGGATGATGCGCGGCTACCGCTGTAAATCGAGTTACTGCCGAGTAGCCGCTGAGTTATCTAGCCAAGGCAAGCTTCACTTTGGCTGCTTCAAGCCGCGTTGTTCGACGCTTTGCGGTCTTGATGCTGAAACCAAGCGCGCAGCAGATCTTGCAACAGGTACAGGCTAAGGCCAAAGACCAGAGCGATAACAACGATTGGCAGGCCCAGTGCGCTGACCACATCAGGGCCCGAGGGAATTGCGAGGCGTTTTTCTGCTGGCGCAGTGCAGATGAATTCCGCAGCGCTCATGCCCATGTAGTGCATGGCCGAGACCGCGATGGCCATGATGGCGGCTGCCATAACGCGCAAGCTGATCTGTGCAGTGTTAAAAGCCAGCCAAAGTGCCGCAGTAGCCGCAACAAACGCTATCAAAACCGAGAGCGCAACGCGGGTGTAATCCCACTGAAAGTAGCCGCCAAAACGCATGCCGTACATGCCCAAGTAGTGCATGACAACGGCGCCCATTCCTAATATGGCGCCAGCGAGCAGCAGTCGTTTAAAGCTGCGCGGGTCGCGGGCGACAATATGAAAGGCAAAGGCAGAAATTGCAACAGCGGCGATGAGGGAGACGATTGTTTCCCAGATGGAGTAACCGATTCCCAAATCCATGCGCACGGCGAGCATAGCAATAAAGTGCATGGCCCAAACGCCGATACCGCCCAGTGCAAGCCCGGAGCTGATGAGCGCCATCCGATAGGTTTGCGGATCGTAATTCTCAGGCATCAACCGCCGAGCGGAGAGTAGCGCCATAAAGGCGCCAAGCATTGAGATTGCATATGACAGCACAACAAGTTCCATGTTGTAGCTGGTGTTGACCACGGTACTCATAAGCTCATCTCCTAATAATCGTAAAAAACACTAATAAATCCATCCTGGTTTTTTAACGCATAGCCCTATTTGTAGCAATATGTATCCTGTAAGACAAATTCTAGTCTTTCCCTCTGTAGAGGATTGTTAACATTGATAAATTCGGCGCTCTGATTTGGGTTGAGGGCAATTTTCAGGTATGCCTTGACGTAGAAATTGCGCTGCTCATCCCCACAGGGCGGGTTTGTTCACCATCAGGTAATAAGTCCCTGCCATGGCTACAAAAGCGGGGTAGCCCAATGTCTCCCAGCGCAGTTGGTAGTGCTTGAAAAGTGCTGGCAGGGGCTGATTGTTTGCATGAGCTTCATTGGCTATGGCGGCCATGCGAACTTGCAGCCAGACCACGGGCAGCCAGCAAATACCGGCCAGCACATACAGCCCCAGCGATAGTGCGAGCCAAGGGGTGGAAAGCGGCCAGCCGGCCATATAAGCCATGGCAAGACCTGTTATCGGCTGAATAAAGATGCATGGCGTGGTAAACCACCAGTCTGCCCGCACGACGAGGCGGCTAACCACTGCTTGAGCGGCAACGCAGCCACTGCGGTTGGCAAAGAACATATAAAAAGCCGAGCCAAGGCCCGTTCCCACCAGCAAAACGCTGGAGAGGATATGCAGGGTTTTGAGCAGCAGATAGATATTCATGATTCAAGCCCATCAGCCGCGCCGGCTGTGTTGGCGGTATTCGTGGATTTTTCGGTCTGCAGCAAAAACCACAGCATGGCTGCGATGGGCAGATTTTTGAGTAGAGGCCCCAACGGGTGCAGCCACAGCGCGGGTTGCAGTGCGGTGCCGACCGCCGTCATGGCAACCATCATCCACAGTGCCGCCCTATAACTTGCGCGGCCGGGGCGCAGCAACAGAGCCAAACCTATTAGTAGATCTGCCAGCAGGCCAGACCAAATAAGTACTGCTTGCCACCGGGTATCGCTTATGCCGCCATCAGTCAAAAGGCGTGCGCCTTCGTGGTTGAGGCTAGACAGACCGAAGTAGTCCAAAGCGCTGACGGCGGCCGTGCCTAGCCAGACTATGACTAGCGTGGCGTGCATCGCACTGAGTGGCGAGCGCACAGCTTTATCCACGGGGGCCTCCTTTGGGTAGGCTGGCCACCATTTGATAGATATTCATGGGCTCGCGCCCCAGCAGGCTGCGCAGGGTGGCGGGGTCGGTTACGTTGTCATGCTCAAGCAAGGCCATGGCTTCGCTGCACCAGGGCATCCAGCTGATCTTGTCGCCCAGTTTGGCGCTAGCGCTGCTCAGCCAGTTGGGCAGCATGCGCACAGTGGCGGGGCCGTATTGCATTTGTGCGCGCAGGGTGGCGATAAAGCGTTCGATGGAAAGTGCTTGCGGGCCGCCGATCTCAATGACGCCGCTTGGGGTGTTTTCTGCTGCCTCAATGCTTGCCAGTTTGGCGATGGCTTGCGCCACATCGCGCACGGCGACGGGCTGGATCTGGCTGCCACGCATGATTTGCGGCAAAGGCAGAACAGGAAGTTGAGCCAGCAAAATAAAAAGTTTGCTGCTGGCGCCACCTTCGCCAAAAATGATGCTGGGGCGAACAATGGCGGGGTTGAGCTCGCCCGCTTGCCCCAGCGCCAGTAAATAGTCATCTGCCGCGCGCTTGGTAGTGGCGTAAAGCGTGTCGCCCTTGTCCGCACCAAGCGCAGATACCTGCACTACGCGGCGTATGCCGGCTTGTACGCAGGCGTCAAACAAGGCGGCTGGCGCTGTCATGTGCAGGGTTTGCAAATCGGCATCGGGCCGGTTGCGCAGGGCGCCAACGGCGTTGATGACGGCGTCTATCCCTTGCAAGTGCGGCATCCAGTCTTGCGCGGTGCGCAACTGGGCAAAGTCCAGTGACGGATCAGAATGACGGCTGCGCACGACGGGGTCGTGGCCTAGTTGCACCAAGGCGTTGACGATATGACGGCCCAAAAAACTGGTGCCACCGCAAATTAGAACTCGCATACATAACCCCTTTAAAATTTTCTGCTTTTGCAGAAATTAAAAACAGTGAGGCGATTTTTGCCTTGGCAATGCACAGAGATGCCTTAAGAACTCCGCACAAAGCGCTGCACACTGGCACCCATACGCAAAATTTTGTCTAGCGTAGAGGGGGATAAGCGCAGCATTTCATCTGTCCAAATGCCTAGCGAGTCCATCAGGCGCAGGGTCTCGTGCACGCGGTCTTGGGCGTCGGGTGTTTCTTGCTCAAACTCGGGCTGCGCAATCAAATTACGTAGCAGGGCGCTGGTGGGGTCAAACTCCCGCTGCTTGCGCTCTCTCACAATGGTGCGTAGCAGCTCCCATACATCAGCCGAGGTTTCAAAGTATTCGCGCCGGTCGCCTGTTTTGCGGCTGCTGCGAATCAGATTCCAGCTCAGCAGTTCCTTGAGGCTGTTGCTCACATTGGAGCGCGCAGCGCCCAGTGTTTCGCAGATGTCATCGGCATTGAGCGGGCGGCCATGAAAGAACAGCAAGGCATGGATCTGCGCCACGGTGCGGTTGACGCCCCAGGCGTTTCCCATGTCACCCCAGTGATGCACAAAACGTTCGGCGATAGGACTTAGTTGCATGGTTTTAAGTGTTCACTGGATTGAAATTTCTGTCAATACAGAAATTTCAATCCAGTGAAAAGCTTTACCGCTCTTGCTTCATGTGTTGTAGCAAGGCGAACCAAGAAACAATGGCGGTACAGAAATTTCTGTCTTTGGCGGCAGCCACATAAAATGATGAGCATTCAAGGGGCATGTAGCCTCTGATGGCTAAGGGAGAGACTTCATGACTGCTGTATCTGTATTACGTGCCACCGTGCTGGTGTCGGCCTGCGCTCTGGCCCAAGCCGCATCGGCAGCTTGCTACTTTGTTTACGCGCCAAATAACGAGCTGATCTATCGCTCCAACTTGGCGCCAGTCGATCTCTCGCAGCCGCTGCATATGACTGTGCCCCAACTCAGCCCCGGCGCGAGGATGTTCTTCTCGCTGGACGAGTACAACTGCGCGACTGAAGTCAACTTGATCGCCGACCGCGCTCAGGTCGCGGCAGCCCGCAACAATCGCGACCGTCGCACTCGTGAGGACTCACGCTTTTCTCGATAACACGTCGCTTGCACCCCGTTTTATGGAGTGCTGAGGAAAAAGCCCGCGGCACGGGCATTGCGTTCGTAAAATTTTGGGAACAGGGGGTGGCTGGTGGCAAATTCTTCTCGCATACCAACAGCCATCTCATAGGTATCGATCTGTGCGAGCGTGCTTTGCTCCCAAGCGGCGAGCGCGAGCATGCTTGCTCGTTGTTCAGGCGCTTGCTGTAGTGCCAGATCGCTTCCCCACTGCAAAGAGTCCAAGCGAGATGAAAGCAAGGCTGCTTCGCTCGTTGAGTGAAGCGCTTTGAACAATTCGTTTTGCGTTGAATTCAGGTCTTGATCGGGGACTTGTCCAGCGAGGTCACTGACGTAAATTAACGTGGGCTCGATGGACTGCACCAGTGTCGATAGAGTGGCTTGCAGCCCTAGTGGCAATGATTGGCGTGACGGAAATTCTTGGATATCAATATCGAGACCTGCGACGAGCGCCGCTTGTGCCACAGCTTGCCATATGAAATTGTTTGATTCTTGGGCAGCTTTGAAAATCAATAATTTTTGAGTCGCGCCTTGGGCGAGGTCTGTGAATGTGCGCTGCCAAGCGTTGACGTGGCTCTCATAGGCTTGCGGGTTCTCGTCACGAAGCGGCGGGGAGGGCATGTTGAGCAGCCGATATTGCCCTTTGCCATGAGTTGTGCCTGCGGGCGAGCGAAGGCAGTCTAGGGCTTGAGAACCCTCTGAGATGACGGTGTCAGGGTCAAAAGCTCGAAGCTGAGATTGGATGCTTCGGCAGGAATCTTGACTGAAACCCAAATACTGATGGCGAACTTTGAGTTGTGGGTGAGCCTGGAAGATTTCTTTAGCGCCTGCATTAAAGGCTTTGCTGTAAGCGCTGTCCGCTTTGCCTTCGTGAAGAATCAAGACTCGGCGACTTTGTGTATTCACCAAAATGGTGGCCCATGCCAACAAAGCAAGTAAGCCGACCCATGCCCATGGTTCAAATCGACGCCAGATATTAGTCACTGAATGAACCCCATGGAGAGCCAGTAGGGAAGACTGAGCGCCAAGGCAAAAATTCGAGTCAATTGCATTAACGCATTACGCTTGAGCATAAAAGTGCTTTCTGCATGCGTGCATTGGCAGGACTCTCTGAACATTAGAAAGTCCGAGCTTTGGTGCGGTAAAAACCAAATCTCGCTGGCTGTAACAATGACAAAGCCAAGTACCAGCGGATTTAAACCATGTACGTCTGCCAAAGGTATAAGAATGGCGCACAGCGTTGTAATGCAGACCACAGAAGGCAGAGCTAAACGAAGCAGCAATATGGTGGCAATCAGCATGGCGAGGAATATTGATTGCTGATCTCGAATCAGTGGCTCAAGCATGTCAAGTTGACTTAGCAGCACTTTTTCTATGCCCATGAAAGTAAAGCCGCGAGCCAGACCTGTTGTGCAAATGAGGTAAATTAGAATGCTCCACTGAATGTCGCTATGAAGCCTGGTGGCGGGCAGTACTCCGGTAAACATCAGTAAAACCAAAATGAAAAGTGCAAGCCAAGCCATTTCAATATGGTGTGTATGTACTGTTGCCGCGCCAGTTGCCAAAACGATTAACGACAGCAGAGTAATCTGCTCTTTTCTCCCCATGGGAGGCAGTTTAGGCGCTGTCCAAGGTGCCAATTCTTTATGGGGGGGGCCTTTTTTTCCCTCAAAAGCGGTGCTGATGACTAAGCTGGCGATCATTGTTGCGGTGTAAATTGCAGCGCATTGAAACCAGGTGCTCCAGTTGACATAGGGCTGCCAGTGGTCAGGCAAGATGCCAAGCACAATGAAATTGGCTGCATTACCCAACAGAAATGAAGTTGAAAAAAAGGTGCAGGCCGACAGGGCGATGAATGCCAAGGCGCTTCGGCTCAACGGTGTTGCCAGGGCGCTGACCATGGGGGCAATCAGTTGCAGGCGGCCGCTGCTGCTAGGGATAAACATGGTCATGGCGCTTCCGATCAGAAGCAATGCCAGTTGAAAGATGCGTGGGGTACGCGGCAGTGGGCGCAAAAGACTGCTTAAAAGGCGAGGCATCAAGCCGCTGCGCTGTACCGCAGCGCTACAGCCAAACATTCCCAATAGTAAGAAGAAGCTTCCGGTAGTGAGCCCTGCAAGAGCCTGTTGAACTGGCAAATGGTTACCGGCCATCATGAGTGTTAATGCGAGCAAGGCTCCAATCAACGGAGGCGCTAGGTTCAACACCCAGACACATAAACCTGCCGCCAATGAAGCGGAGAAGATCAACCACTGGGTTCGTTCATCGTTGATACCTGCCATGAGAAGCAGAGCCCAGGCGGGTAGTGATAGGGCGAGCACCCAGCCAAGCGCTTCACGAATATTGAATGGCGCAGGTGACACGCGTGGTGTGCAGCGTTGCTGACTGAGGGTGCTGAGCAAGGCTGCCGGAGCGACCCAGCCGTAGCCGGGTAAATCAGGAGTAATCAGCTCAGACGCGTTGCTGTGGACGTCAGCGGTGATGGCCTCAATGGGCGTTCCGTCATCAAACCAGCCGAATACTTGAGCAGATGGGCTGATTTGCCGGAGGTCCCTGGCGCAGTTCCAAGTGATTTCTTGAACATTGCAAGTCAGCACATATTGCTCTGACGCTCCTAGCTGTGCAAAAACCGGGTGCTGCTGCAACGGATGGTTCATTGAGCAGAGACTCCGATTAATCGCGCGGATGAGCGTGCGTAGTAAGCGTCTAGAGCATCAACTTTCAGGTGTCGGCGCTGTACCTGTGCTGGGTTGAGTAAAAGTAAAAAATGTTGGCTTTGCAAATGCTGTTGCGAAAGCGATGAGGGTTGCTTGGGGATAGCAATCTCATGCTTGGATATCTGCTGCAGCGCCATCTTGGCGGCAACCTCGCCTTGCTCCATGGGGGAAGGAAGTATTCCCATGGGAATTCCATCTTCTAAGGCATAAGCAGATAACGCAGCGATTGGCTGAGACAAGCGATCAAGCGCTTCCTGCGCCAGAATGCGGCGCCATTGTTTGTGATTCAAGCTATCGCTTGGCTGCATGTATCGATAGTCTCCAATGACAACGATGTCTGCAGATTCTGCAATTTCATGGAGTGCAGCAATCCATTGCTCTTTGTTTTTACAGCGCCACACCCCAATCGGTTTGGCAAGCTTCCAGGTGTGCTGCTCGAAGCTGCGAGCTTCCTCTTCTGCGGCAGGGCCCGTATCTGAAATGAGTGCAATGCGTAATTCAGAGGTGCTGGCTTTGTGCGAAGGGGCGTTTAACTGCACAGCTCTAACCAAACTGTGCTCGATGCTGTCCCAAGGCGTTCTCTGCGCGATACCGCGAACACCACTGGCTTGCAGGCTGGCGAGTGATCTTTCGTGGTCTTCGATGCCGGTGTAGATGACGGGCTTGTTGGCTGCGTAAGGTAGGCCGATACGCGTTTGTGCAAGGTCGTCAACAACGATCAGCGCACTAGGTTGCCAAAGCTTGATGAAGCGTTGTGTGCGTGAGATTTGCGTATCTGGATTGGCGCCGTTGCTTGTGGAGATGTGAGATTTATGCAGCCTGATGTTGGAGATGGGTGTGATCGTTGTATCGATGCCGACATTAATGCCGCGGGTCCAAGGGATTGTCTTGTCTTGGCTGTGAACGACCAGAACAGATGGCCGTAGTGCTCCAGTCCATGCGAGGCTTACCCATAAAAAAACCAAGGTGGCAGCGATGAGCCAGCGCTGACAATTGTTGAATCCTGCTTTCATGAGCGTACCCATTGAAGCCACAATGGAAATGCAAGCAAAATTGCCCATGTGCTGGGCGCTGAATAGGCATAGCGCAGGCGTAGCCAGAGCTTTGGAGATTGCTCATGTGTTTGCGTTAAAAACTCCACCAAGTGAAGCGCAACGAGAACGGGTAGCAGAGCCTCCAAAAGGCTGGTGCCGGGTGTATGCCCCCAAAGTGCACCGACGATGATAGTGATCATCGTCAATGCCACTGCCGGAACGATGAATCTGAGGGCCATCAGCAAAGGCAAGATCAGCAGCGTAGATGCGGGTTGCAAGTGCTCCACGTGCAGGCTAAAGGCGACTGGAGTGATCGAGGAGAAAGACTCCAGTAGCCCTGGGAAAATAATGAAGCTAACGAGCAAGGACCAGTCCATGCCTTGCTGCAATGCGGCTGGGGTAATGACGCGCAGTGCAAATAAAGCGATCAGCCCAAGCGCAGTCACCAAACCCGGTTCAATCCCATGAAAGGGTTGCAATGCAACCAGCACAACGCAAAATAAAGCGATGGTGATCGTGGATTGAAACGCAAAGCGATCTAAGTAATGTGGATTGGGTGCTGGGACTGAAGATGAGCCGATGACTTTTGTAGTCTGGCTGGAGACTAGTGCTGAGTCATTGCCTTGAAACCTGCAGCCAAGGCAGCAGGCAAGAAGTGCGAGTGGCCAAGTGGAAAGGCACCAGTGAAGTGCGCTGAAACTGTTTGAACCCCCAGCCGGTAAAAGTGCAAGCATAAGCAAGCTTGCTGGATGAGCTGGTAGCCAAATCAGTTTTGCGGCAAGTTGGGCGGCTGAAGATGTGCGCTCATGGCTCTCGTGTGCTGGTGTTGTGTGCAGATAAATGTTGCGCCAGTGTGCGGATTGCCGTGGAGATGTCAGCAGCGCAAAAACAGGGGTTAGCCACAGAACGCAAGAGAGACGGAGGCTGGGCCATTGTTGACTGTGAGGCGCTTTCAGGCTTTTGCATGCCCGGTTGAGCAAGTAGCCCAGTAAACCGCTGTCACGAGCGGCGATGGACAGGGCCAAGGATGTCAGCATCCACAGTGTTGCATCCGTCGCGGCAGGGGTCAAAATGGCCTGAGCGGGGCGTATACCCAATAAGCTGATCACCAGAAAAATCAGCAGCATGGGCGCAAGGGCAGGCATGGATTGCAGCATCCACAGACCTAGCAAAAGCAGCATGCAAAGCCCCAGTCCGAGCTGCTGAAGATTGAAATCTTGAGCCCATAGCGGGGCGTTAGCGTGCGTGATGAGTAGCCAGCCGGCCAAACCAATAAGGCCACATAAGGCGCAAAGCGCCCATGCGACCAGATTGGAATTGCTGTTGCTGGATGTGTGACTGCACTTTGAAGCCTGACGCTGCAAAGGAGAGTTCATATCAAACAGTCAAAGAGTAAAGCAGGCTTTATTCCACCGAGACGATTTGCATCATCCCCATATCTTCATGCGCCAAGATGTGGCAGTGCATGACGTACTCGCCACGGAAGTCTGTAAAACGTGTTCTGAATGTCACCGACGTGGGTGCCTCAGGTTTTCCGTTTCGCGGCAGTCCAATGGTGTCGCACCAGAAAGGCTCGACCGCTTCACCGTTGACTTTGATAATTTCGATAGGGTTGATGTGGATGTGAAAGGGGTGGCGTACCCCGTTCATATTGTAGATAGTCCATTCCTCAACACTTCCAAGGTCCACCGTTTGGCGTATGGCGGAATCCGATTGGATGGGTGCCAGTTTCTGCGGCATCAGCGGTTGAGTAGATGCTTTGTCGCTTGCGGCTCCCATCGTCAACGCCGTATCCGCCAAAAAGGTGCTGTCTGTTTGGTATTGCCATTGGCTCAATTGAGACAGGTCACCATTGGGAAGGTTCAGAAGGTCGAGTGCGGGAGCGCTTGTCAAAGGGCTTCCATCACTATTGAAAACAGAGCGCAAAACAATGCTGCGTCGCAGCCCGCCTTTTTGAGCGAGTTCTTCGTCGCTAATGTGCTTGAGCGCTTCAGGGACCGGCGGCAGTTTTTGCGGCAAAGCCATGTTGATTGGGCTTCCCTCTACAACAATATAGGCAAGAACATCAGCGTCCAGCGGCTGTTCATTGCCCATGTCATAGGAGTTCGTTCTGAGTTCATAGCGGCCAGGCGCGCCTGCCTTGATCAAGACATCGGCACGATTGCCTGGGCACAGAACCAGCCCGTCAGCTTGCGCGTCGTTGCTCTGGAAAACTTGTGCATGACTGCGTGGGCAGGAGTCCAGTGCCACAAGGTGCAGAGCGTGATCTTGAAATTCGATGTTCAGATAATTGGCAATACCAGCATTGATCAGGCGCCAGCGTTCAACTTGACCGGGGCGCAGCACGAGAGTTGGTCGGCGCTGACCATTGATGAGAAATGGAGGCTCGGATTTTGGATCTGCCACTTGAGAGAAGCTTTCCAGCCGGCCTTTGTCGTCCGAGATCGGTGCTTGGAACATGAAAACGCGGTCGCGCGCTGCGGCGATTTCAGGGACTTGATCTAGTGCGCCTTTAATCAAAATGGCTCCAGCCATGCCGCTACCAACTTGAATGGCAGTAGATCCATGTAAATGGGGGTGGTACCAAGAGGTGCCCGGGGGGTGATCTTTGCCGATAGCGTATTCATGCTGGCGGCTCTGACCTGGGTGTACGGCGGTTGTATGGGTATCTACAACGTAGTCGCCATAGACGTTGGGGCGAACCAGCCCCGGCGTGACATGCAGGCCATGAGTATGGAGGTTGGCACTATTCATATAGCGAAGGTGCTCAACTGGCTCTTGGCTCACAGGATTGAGGGGAAGATCGTTGACGATGCGAATTTTCAGCAGCTCACCTGCATCAACTTGCAGCGTTGGCGCTGGGATCATGCCGTTGTAAGTGCGTAGGTTGACGGCTTTGTTATCTAAGCGTAGGTCTGCATAAGTCATGCGCAAGGTGTAGTCCAATACTCCATTGCTTGCGACGACACGTAGCGGCTCGACGAAGGTCTCGGTAGTCGCTGGCGATGAATCACCGCCGC
This sequence comes from Comamonas sp. Y33R10-2, assembly GCF_019355935.1. Classification (NCBI taxonomy): domain Bacteria; kingdom Pseudomonadati; phylum Pseudomonadota; class Betaproteobacteria; order Burkholderiales; family Comamonadaceae; genus Comamonas; species Comamonas sp. Y33R10-2. The sequence continues at coordinate 1,945,507 of NZ_CP079925.1, read as the reverse complement.
CGCCGCAGGCGGCTAACGCAGTGGGGAGAATGGCCCCAACCCCAAGCTTCCATGAGACATTGAGAAAATCACGGCGGTTAGTCGGTACGCTTTTCATAGTGGTGGTGTTGCGCAGTATTAAAGCGCTTGTGTTTCGTTCAACAAGATGGGAGAGGCCATGCTTGGGATAGCGATGCCAAGTTGCTCGCGGCGGTTGTCGCCCCATGCCCAGACACGTGCCCCATCGCTGGCCAGCACATGCCTGTGGCCTGCTGCCAGTTGGGTGATGCGCCGCAATGAAGCAATGGATTGAATGCCTGTCAGCGCGTTTTGATTTCCTTGGCCTAGCTGGCCGCTGGCATTCCAGCCCCATGCATAAACATTGCCCGAGCGAGAGAGTGCATAGGAGACATGCTGCCCGGCTGCGATTTGAGTAATTGCTTCAGGGAGTTTGACTTTGAGGGCTTCAGGGCTGTAACTGGGGGCTGAGTGACCTAGCTGGCCGTGCTGATTGCTTCCCCAGGCCCATACGGATCCATTGGTATCAAGCGCCAAGCTATGGCTGCTGCCCGCTGCAACGGCCTTCATACGCTTCAAAACAGGCAGCCGTATGGGGCTGGCTTGATCTTTGAGGTGACCGAGGCCCAACTGCCCTGCGGTGTTGGAGCCCCATGCCCAGATTGTGTGCTGCCGGTCTATTGCTAAGGCATGAGAGCCGCCAGCGCTGCATGTCAAACACGCTGGTGCTTGCTGCACGCTAGCCGGGGCGATGTTCTGAGTCTGAGCGCCACCGGGGAGCAGCCCCCAGTGAAACAATTGCCCCTCTTTGCTGAGCGCCAGTGCAAAAAATTCGCTGCCACTGATGTGCTCGATGGCGGGAAGTCCGTGCAACAAGCGCGGTGTTGATTCCGTAATGCTGCCTTGTTGACCGCCTAGCCCAGCGCGGTTAGCGCCCCATACGTAAGCTTTGCCCTGTGTATCCAAGGCCAAACTGCTGCCCGCGCCCGCAGTGATTTGGCGCAATGGCTGGTGACTGATCAAAACCATGCTGTTTTCGGAGTCCGAAGCCGAGCACACCCCTGCAGGCAAAGGCAGGCGCCCTGTGCCGTCGCCCCCCCAGCCCAGCAAGCCCGCTTGTGATCGCAATACCAAGCTGTGGTCACGGCCTGCAGCCAAGTCCAGAACCTTATCTGGCTGGCTCATGGTTTTTTGCTGATGATGAGAACGCCGCGTGGTTTGTTGCTTACGCTGTCTGGGTCCTGCGCGCCCAGCAACAAATCCTTGAGGGGGACCCACACGGGTGGGTATTTGTAGCGTGCTACATCCATGAGCAAAACAGAATCACTGGGCTCGTGGTATGCGGCCAGAGGCGACCAGTGTCCTCCACCGATTTCACCAGTCATGCGTCGGTTGAAATTGAGCAAGACAAAGCGATCATCTTCTTTGAGATTTTTCTTCAATAGTTCGCGAAAACTCTGCTCATTCAGCGTGTCGCCAAATATCTTTTGCTGGTTGACAGGGTAGTTGCCCAGCATGGCGCTGAGCTGGTCCATGGTCATACCCTCTTTAGCAACCACGTCCGGGTCCGCAATGCGCTTGTCGGCGGGTGTGAAAAAGTCTTGCTGAGTGAAGAATGGAAAGTCTGGATACAGCGCATTGGCTGGCCTAGGCAGGCCTAAGGCGTTGAGCACGATGACGGAACTTGCAACAGAGCAATAGGCTTGATTGCGTTGGGTTTCAAAGTAGGTTGCCAGCAGCCAGTAGGGCTGGCGATAGTCACTTTGCAAAAGCCGCTGCTGACCAATTGGGTGCGAGAGCGCAAAGAGATTGCTTGGAATCTCCAGTGGCTTCTGAGTGGAAGGGGCGAAAGTGACTTGAGGCGCAGTTTCCCGCGCTAATGCCGTAGGTGTGAGAAAAGCGCTGCAGAGCGCCAGAGACAGGCTCACCAGCATTCGTGAACTTAGATGCCTAGTGCTGCGCAGGCAATTGCGGGTATTTATCATCGTGAGGTCTTAGTTCTTGCTTGCGAGGGCGTTTTGTCGCTGCACATATTCACGCGCCTTGCGCAGCGCATCGAGAGCCCGATCAATGGATTCGGGGTCGGTGAACACGGAAAGCGTGAAGAATTTGATGCCAACGATTGGCATGCCATACGGGGTATCTCGGTACCGGTTGGTTTGCACGAACACGGGGCTTTCGCCGCTTTCTGCCATCTCGCGGGTGCGCATGTACACGGCCTGGTTGAAGTCGTTATGCGCTTGCAGCGTGGCTTTTTGCGCGGCGTCGCTTCTTTCTATGCGGTATGAGCTGTCGGCTTCGACATTGTCTGGATAGACTCGAATAACGACCACTGAACCATGGTTGTCGGCATTGAGTACGGTCAACCAAGGTAGCTCGCGCGCCTTTTTTCGCATGAGCTCTGACATTTGAAGGCAGTGGCTGAGCATGCCCCGAAAGCCATCTTTGCCCAGCAAAATCAGGTTAGACAGTGCAGCGAGCACTGGCCCGCCCGAGCGTGAGCATTCCAAGGTGTAAATGCCGGGGTCATATTCGCCAAATTGGAATAAATAGGGCATCGCCACTTTGTCGCGACGGATGGGGCTGAGCATTTGTGCATCCCGGGCCAGAAATAGGCTGGATGCATAGGGTGTGTAGCCACTCTTATGGAAGTCAATGCCCAAAGAGTCGGCGAGTGACAGGTGACGCAGACGCTCGCGAACTAGCTTGAGGGAGTTCAGTGCAGCGTCGGGAATTTCTAGCGGGTTTTGTGCAAAGTCGTAGTCATTGAAAACGCTATATGCCCAGCCAATCACGGCATCTGCATGCAGGTGCGGCACATAGTCAAGCTTGTACTCTTGCACCAGCTTTAAGCGCAGCGCATGCACGGCTTCGATGTCGTCTATGCCAAAAGCATCGGTGCTTCCCATGGTGACAACAATGGCGGCAATACGTTCGCCTTTTGCGATAGCGCTACGCAGAGATTTTTCTAACGCCTGTACATCAATGGCATTGTCTTCGGTGGTGGGCACAGAGACTGCCGCTTGAGAGCCCAAGCCTAGCCAAGCGGTTGAGCTAAGCTTGGCGTAGTGAGCCACATCAGAGGCGAAGACGCGCATGGGCTGACGCAGGCCATCATTAAACAGGCCGGGCTGGGCTTTTTCTGCACCAATTTTGATGCCGTAAAGAGTGGTTCCTGTGCCGCCAAAAGTAAACAGTCCCAGCGCCTTATCTGGGTCATAGCCCACGAGCTCGGCGCACATTGCGGAGGCTCTGACTTCTGCTTCAGCCGTCTTGTGCGACAAATCATCCCAGACTGTATTGGGGTCTACAAGGGAGCCATACAGCTGACCAATGATGGAGACGGAGGTTGCAGAGCCATGCAGACGGTGCACATCAGGGTGGCTCCATGTGTATTGACCTTCGAGATATTGAGCCGTCTCCTGAACGGTACGGCGCATGTCTGCCATATTCTTTTGCATTCGGAATTTGCGCGCACCTGCATAGTCAAGAGGTTTGCGTTTTCCCAAAAAAGTACGGTGAGACTTAAGGCTCTCGTATTCAGACAATGCGAAAGCCATGATCCGAGAGAATCGGCTATCAGCCGCTGAGGATGTGGTCGGCGATGGGAAGCCGTCCCGAATAGAGCGAACAATGCGTTTGTACGCTTCTGAGCCTGCGTCTGCGCTTGCCAAGTTTGCGGTGCGTTGAGCAGCCTGCGCTTTGGACGAAAAATAAGTGGCCATAGAAGCGATGGTTGATACCTTGAGCCAAGAGCGTCTAAGCATGTAATTTCCAGATAGAGTGAACGTGGTGGAGCAGGGCTGGCTCAGGCGTTAGCCTGAAAGCGACCAATGCTCAAGTCGTTAATAAGGCTAGGTAGGGCTCGCAAGCCGAGGGCAGCTGCAGTCAGCGTCGGCGCGTTAATCGGCATGGTTGGGAAATTGGCCGTACCAACCACGAACAAATTGGCATGGTCATGGCTACGGCACGAATCATCGACAACTGAAGTTTTCGCATTGCTGCCCATGCGCGCAGTGCCTGCAATGATGGCCGTCGCGATAGAGGGCTCGTCGGTGGTGATATTCGTGCAGCCCAGCGCTTTAGTGATCTCGTCATGGCGCAGGCGGGCTTGGTTGATCGCTTGCAGGCTGTAATCGTCAATGGTGAAGCTGACCTGTGGACGGGGCATGCCGCTGCTGTCTTTGAGTTTTGGGTCTGGAATGACGCGGTTATGTGCAACAGGCAATGTTTCCACTGAGCTGTTGATCGCGAGCTCGCGTGCGCATTCATCATTGAGGGCTTGCGCTAGCTCTTGCCCTCTCAAACCTGCTTTGATGAGCTGAGCTGAGCGTTGCATAGGCCCAAGCCCAGTGCGCCAGCCGCGGTTAAGGAACGAGGTGCCAATGGCTGCGTGGCGCTTGCGGAAGTCACCATCGCGCAGCTCCAAAATACCCGCTGTCGTGGTGGGTGCGCGGTAGGTATAGAGCGGCTCTCGCGTCAAAGCTCTAGTGTCCAGGTCCACCTGCCCCATTAGATATCGGCCAACGGCATCGCTACTGTTGGCAACGCCATTAGGTGCGCTTGCTTGGCGAGAGCGCAGCAGGAGATTGGGCGTTTCGATGGCATGAGCAGCCAGCACGAATATTTTTGCATTAGCAGTAGCTCGGCTGCCATCAGCGCGGCGTATGCGTAGGCTTTTGATCTTGGAGTCAGAGCCCACTTCAATATGCTCGACCAATGCCTGAGACAGTAGCTGGGCACCTGCCGCTTCTGCTTTGGCAATATGAACGCTGCCGTCATATTTGGCGCCGATAGGGCAAATTGGAACACAGCTTGCACTGCCGCAGCAGGGTGGGCGGTTGTCATGCACGACAGAGTTACGGGCATGGCTGAAGGGCCCGACGGTGTAGCCTAAAGGGGCAATCGCCGCATTGATGACCTTGTCTGCATAGGCCATGGGGACGGGGGGGAGTGGAAATGCATGGCCATGACGCGGGCAGCCTTGATCGAAAGCATCGTCACCAGCAGTTCCCCACTCTTTTTCAATGAGCAGGTAGTGGTCCAGCAAGTCCTCGTATGCAATCGGCCAGTCCTCACCTACGCCATAAAGGCTGCGAGTTTTGAAGTCATTGGGGCGAAAGCGTGTGGCAAAGCCTGTCCAGTGCCAACTGGTTCCACCAACTGCACGCAAAAAGCTACCACCAAAAACATCTGGTCCCGCCTGCACCATGTAATCGGTGGCATGCATAGGGTGAGGTGCGTAGTCTTGGTTGGGGTAAGGCGAGTTCGGCCCTTTAACTGCGGAATTAAAAAAATGTTGAACGGCATCTCCCCGATCAATACGCGGGCCCGCTTCAAGTATCAAAACCTTGATGCCTTTTTTGGCCAGCTGCCAAGCCATCATGCCGCCAACGGCACCAGCGCCAATGACAATGACGTCCGCAGAAAAAGTTTCGTTTTGAGGGCTTGGTGCGTTCATTGTGTGTGCAAAAATCTTTAGAAAAATGGGCGCTCTCATGCTTAGGTAGCAGATGAGGACGAAGGTCTTCAGGCGGGTTTGTCGGCCCAATAGCCAAAAGCTCCGCCGCATACGCCCGCGGGTTTGGTAAACGTCAAAGTGCTCCAGATCGGTGCATCGATATAGGCAAGAACGGTTTCGCTGTTTTTGATGGGGGGCATAGCACTGAGCCAGAGTTGCAGTGCAAACTCGGCGGCTTCTTTAAGCGGCTTTTGGCGTGACGCTGTGGCTTGAACCTTCGCAGGCTGCTTGGCTAGCGTGAGAAAAGCTGTTATTTGCGGGCGAGAAAGATGCTCTTGCAGCACCTGCAGGTATTGGCCCACCAGCTCTTTACTATCAACTTTTGTGCCGGCCAAAGCATTTCCAACAGCCATTAGCTCGGTGATTTGCTGGCTGTTTGTGTTCGCACTCGTCGCAAAGGCATCTGCGGCAATGCAACTTGACAGCAGTACAAGAAATTCGCGACGCCGTGTATTTTTGAGTGGTTGCATGGTCATGAGTGGGGCCTTGCGAGGGCTTCAAATTCGAAATTCACACGGCGACAAAGGCTTGATGTGTGCAAATGCAATAAATGCTACCTGTTAAAAGGTGTTGCAATATTTCAAATCGCAAGGTATGGCGGCGGGTTATGACGTCGTGAACTGGAGTCTGTGGTGGGCCAGCGCTTTAGACACGAGTGTTGCTAGGCGTGGCTTGGGTATTTTGTGATGGAGCCAAAGGGTGCGGCCTAGCCTGAGACAATTGCCCACCATGAGTAAATCCAGCGACAACAAAATCCCCGAAAATCTGCCTGAAATTGACACCGATGCGCCGGCTTTGCCTGAGGGCTGGCTGCAGGTGTTGTCCATGGATATGGACGCCAAGGGCGTAGCGCGCAAGCCCGATGGCAAGGTAGTCTTTATCGACGGTGCTTTGACGGGTGAGCTTGTCACCGCCAATACCCACCGCAAGAAAAACAACTGGGAAGCTGCCTCGTTGACTGAGATTCATCGCGAATCGTCTCAGCGTGTGACGCCCGGTTGCCCCAACTTCGGCCTGCACGATGGTGCTTGCGGCGGCTGCAAGATGCAGCATCTGCATGTCGCTGCCCAGGTCGCCATCAAGCAGCGCGTGCTGGAAGACAACCTCTGGCATCTGTCCAAGGTCAAGCCCGAGACTATGCTGCGCCCCATCGAAGGCCCGGCCTGGGGCTATCGTGACCGCTCGCGTCTGTCGGTGCGCTACGTCATCAAGAAGAGCAAGGTGCTGGTCGGCTTTCATGAGCGCAAGAGCCGCTATGTGGCCGATATGGAAACCTGCAAAATTTTGCCTCCCCATGTCGATGCCATGTTGATGCCGCTGCGCGCGTTGGTTGGCAGCATGGATGCGCGTGAAACCCTGCCCCAGATCGAGGTGGCTTGCGGCGAGCATGTGACCGCTATGCTGCTGCGCCACCTTGAGCCGCTGAGCGTGACAGACCAAGAGCGTCTGCGCGTCTTTGGCACTGAGCACAATGTGCAGTGGTGGCTGCAGCCCAAGGGCCCAGACACCGTACACCGCATGGAAGAGGGCGGCACCCAGTTGTCTTACAGCCTGCCAGAATTTGGCATCACCATGCCGTTCAAACCCACCGACTTCACACAGGTGAACCCGCAAATCAACCGCGTGCTGGTGGGTCGTTCACTGCGTTTGCTTGATGCTAAAAAGAGCGAGCGTGTTATCGATTGGTTCTGCGGTCTGGGTAATTTCACCTTGCCGATTGCCACCATGGCCGGCGAAGTGCTGGGCATTGAAGGCTCAGACACGCTGGTGCAGCGCTCCCATGAAAACTATGCCGCCAACAACGCCGTGCGCGCTGAGGGTGAGAAGCTGGCGCCTACGACCTTTGTGGCACGTAATCTGTTCAATATGACACCCGCCATGCTTATTGCCGACGGCAATGCAGACAAGTGGCTGGTGGATCCCCCTCGCGAAGGCGCTTTTGCCTTGGTTCAAGCGTTGGCGGATATTCACCAGATCCGCACAGGTGCCAAGCAAGTGGGCGTGGCTACGGAAGAACAGCCGGACTTGCTGCCAGCGCTGCCTGAAGGACAGGAAAGCTGGGAGTTTCCCAAGCGCATCGTGTACGTGAGTTGCAACCCCGCCACGCTGGCGCGCGATGCGGGTTTGCTGGTGCATCAGGCCGGTTACCGCTGCGTGCTGTCTGGTGTGGTCAATATGTTTCCGCATACGGCCCACGTGGAAAGCATGGCCGTTTTTGAGCGTATTTGATCCCTCATTGATCTAGTTTGATTTTTGAAGTGATCTGTGATGCGCTGTTGCAGATCACTTTAAGCGAGCTTTGCCTTGGCTATAGCGGCTTCCTGCACGATGGAGCCGCATTAGTTTTAAAGCTAACTTGAAGCGCACCGGGTTTGGTCGTGGCCAAAGTTAACTGTATCAAGCGACTGGTTGGGTGTGTGATTTCACAAACGTTTTAGCGTCAAGTGAACGACCTGTACAGCTGGCCCACGACCTTCAATCAATTTACTTAATTGGATCATCCTCAGATCGCGGCGGTGGCGTAGACGAGTCTGGGGTTTGGGCCAAAGTGCCGCTGAGCAGTTCAAATGATCGGACTTACTATTGAAGTACTTTTCTCCTCGCGAAACACAGCGACGATTGTATTGGTGACTTCTGAAATGGAGTCCTCAATCAAGCGATTACGTGGCTGGCGTGAAGGTGTGATGATGCTGACGGTCGCTTCCATATTCGAAATCTTTTGCCAAGAAAGATCGTGAATACGGGGGAGGCGTCGCATGCTTCCGGGCATGATGGAGTATCCAATGCCTTGGTGGATCAGCTCCAAAGTGGAGAAGGTTGAGTCAACTTCCAACACGATGTTAAGGCGCAGTCCTAAGCGTGCTGCGGCCGATTCAAGCGCAGGCCTTGTCCATTGATTGCTGTGTGGGAGGATAAGTGGGAGTGCCGCTATTTCCTGAACACTGATCGATGCCGCTGGGTCGCGATCGGACTGCGGCCCAACTAGATAGAAGTCTTCTGTGGCCAAAGGCCTGATGTCTAAGTTCGGTGAGCTAGCTGGGCTGAGTAGCACGGCGAAGTTTAGCTGGCCGAGCAGCACGCGTTCATAAAGGGCTCCGGATAGGCCTTCAGTGAGGCTAATCGCTGCCCTGGGAAAGCGTTCTTTCAGTTGGCGTGCAAGTGATGGAATAACCAGTCGACTGATGCTGGGCGTAAGGCCAATGACGAGTTGTCCGCTGTACTCGGCCTCATCTTCTCGAACGGAGAGTAGCGCTGTATCTACGGTGAGCAAAATAGAGCGCGCATATTCGATGAAGCGCTTGCCTCGATCTGTCAGCAGGACGCCGCGACCATGGCGGTGAAAGAGGCTGGCACGTAATTCGACCTCTAGGGCGCGAACTTGTCGGCTAAGTGTCGGCTGTGGAATCTGAAGCAGGTCGGATGCTCTGATGTAGCTTCCGGCTTCTGCTACGACAACAAAGCTTTTGAGTTGAGAAATATCCATGTCTAAGGTGACCTGCAAAAAACCGATTCAGAAGGATGTTGGCGAGCGCAATTAATGCACTGACTGTTCAGGTTGTGCTGCGATCAAATGTTCGATAGTGACAGCAGTTTTTTGCAGCTTTTGCAAATACGAATGAACGATTTCGCCTGACAGTTGGCTGGGAAATTCACTCAGGCGCAGAGCTAAAGCGACTTCGCCGTTGGGTTTGCGTACCGGGACAGACAGGTGGAGCATGTCGTGCTTCTCATTGATGTCCAACTCATCTGGTTCGTGCAAGTCAAACATGGTGGACACGCTAGACAGGAAGTGACGTTCTTGCTCGGGCGTGCGCTGTGGATTGCTATACATCGTTACCGCTTGCTCTAGCTGATCGGCGGATAAATTGCCAAGCAAGGATGCTGACCAGCCACGAGCTTGGACGCTGCTTAGCTTGCTGCGTGCTTTGGCAACGGTGTCAGGGCTAGCCTTGTTTCCCAGGCGTGCAATCCACTCATCTTCGGATAGGGCGTTCTCGTGGCCAATGAATAGGGTGCCCAGCGGAGGTGTTAAAGGTACACGTACTCCTAGGTGGCTTGGATTGTCGTTTTCTGGGTTGTGGTTGGCCACGGCGACATAGACGGCATCGTTGCCGACGGGGGCGACTAGGCTGCACTCCATCTGCAATTCATTAGCCAGTGATTCAATTTCGTTGCGTGCGACTTCTGCAAGTCGGGCGCATTGCAGGGTTTCTCTTTCACTTGCAAGCACCATGGGGCCTGTGGAGAAGCTCCCATATCCGCGCTGGAAGAACAGCAGTGGCGTGGTGTCTCGCTCGAGGCCCATATCCTTGACGCTTCCCAGCACAATAAAGTGGTCGCCGCCTTCAAGCACATTTGCGTATTCGCAATCAATCCACGCGACGACGCCGTTGATGATGGGGTTGCCTGCAGGGCTGAGGTGCCAGTCGACCGCATCGAATTTGCGCTCTCCTGGCGAGGCCAAAGTGCGGCAAATACCTTCCTGATCGGCTGCCAAAATATTGATAGAGAACTTATCTGAAGCTTCGCGTAGATTTTGGAAAGTGCGCGAGGTCTTCATTGGCAAAAAAGCGACCAGTGGCGGATTCATTGACACGGAGGTAAAAGTTCCCACGACCATGCCGATGGCCTCACCTTGTTGATCAAGGCCAGTGACGACGGCGACGCCGGTGGGATAGCTTCCCAGTACGGAGCGGAAACGGTCGTTAGCGATGGACTGCTCGGTTTGCGACATGATCTTGCTTTCTTTGTTCTAGGTGTCAAAGACAAACGGGCACCGGCTGTAAAGAGTCGGCGCCCGCTCTGTCATTCTGGATCCGGGTAGGGATCGCTTAAATAATCACGCCCTTAGGGGTTGGGATGTTGTAGAGCGAACCAGCATAGGCTGAGTACACTGGTGCTTCGACGTTACATGCGTGACCCAGTGCCACGGACAGATCGCGCCATTGACGTTGGATGGGGTTGGACAAGCGGCTGGCATTGCCACCTGCGTGCTTAAAGACCTGTGCCGCAGCGCTTGCTGCACGGTGCACGGCACGCACTTGATGAACGCGAGCCTTGGCTTGCATCTCGGGTGTGATGAAGCCGCCACCCTTGACGAATTCATAGGCGTCGTTGATGTCGGTCAGCACCTGCAGCTTGCAAGCGTCAATATCGGCCATAGCGCTACCTAGATCCGCCATTTGCCAAGGGTTTTGCGTGGATTTGACGCCCATGCGAGATACGCGGTTGCGTGTGTATTCAGAGAAGTGACGGACTACACCATCAGCGATGCCGATCGTTGCTGCAGCAATAGCGCCGGGGAAGATCAGCTCGAAAGGAACTTGATACAGAGGGCTACCAGGACGATTCTTCTTGGCGTATTGACGTGATGTCAGGCCCGCGTAGCTCATGATGCGGTGGTCAGGGACGAAAGCGTTAGTCACGCGCACATCCTTGCTGCCGGTTCCCACCAGGCCCATGACCTTCCAAGAGTCTTGCAAAATCTCGTAGTCGGCGCGTGGCAAGATGAAGTGAGTCATCTCAGTGAACTCATCGGCAGGCCCACCTTCTTTTTCTGCCAAACCTGCCAGTACGATCCACTTGCAGTGATCAGTTCCGGACGAGAAAGGCCATTGGCCATTCAGGATGTAGCCGCCGTCCACGCGCTTGGCTCGGCCAATAAATGCGTAGGGTGATGCAATCCATGTGTCATTGTCCTCAGCCCAGACTTCTTCTTGCATGCGGCGGTCGCCTTGTGCAAATTCGAAGGGGTGAACGCCGACCACGCCACCAACCCAGCCTATGGAAGGGCAGCGAGCTGTCAACTCCATCAGAATTTCGATGAAATCGCGTGGATGAGCTTCCTCACCGCCAAAATCCTTGGGTTGCAACATGCGGATGATGCCGGCATCGCGCAACAAGCGAGCGCCTTCGTCAGAAACGCGACCTAGTGCCTCACAGGCTTCGGCTTCAGCAGCGACTTGGTCGCCCAGTGTTTGGATGTTTTCGAGAGCGGGATGCATAGTTAATCTCTTGTTTACAGGGGTCGAACAGAGTGGGGGTGAATCAGGCTTTGCTGCCGGCATCGCCCAAATCGAGGAAGGGCGAAAGGTGCTTGTTGAGGTGGCGGTGACCCCAGATGCTGGTGCGGTCGTAGTAGCGCGGAACCCACAGGTCATGCACTTCCAGGCCGCCCCAGCCGTATTCGATGCGGAAGTCGGATGGGGAGTGCAGATAGAACGATGTCATGTGATCGTTGGTATGCGCGCCCAAGGTGCGGGTGATGGGGACACCCGAGTCTTCGCAGATGTCCAGTGCTGAGCCGACATCGTCTAGCGACTTGGTTTCCACCATCAAGTGAAGGAATGAAGGGCGACCTGTTGGCGGGCGTGCAATGGCCAACGAGTGGTGGCGACCGTTGACGTGATAGAAGTGAGCATGGATGGGGCCATCGACGACGGTGTCAGAGAGGTGAAAACCCATGACGGAGCGATAGAAACGGTCCATTTCAGCAACGTCTGGAACTCCCAGCACTACGTGGCCGAGACCTTGCTCCCCAGTTGTGAAGCCGGACATTGGACGACCGGGCAGAAATGGATTGTTGGGGCGTCGTTGACCCCAAATCAGCTCATGACGGAAACCCGCAGGATCAAGAAACCAGAAGAAGCCCAGAACGCCGCGATCTGCGGCTTGCTCATTGCTCGCTCGGGTGGTTTGAATACCTTCTTCTGCGACGCGAGCGGCGAGGGTTGCGGCCTCGGATTCGCCAGAGGTGGTCCAGCCGATATAGGCGACATCGTTGCGCTCACCTGGATGAACCGTCAAGCGGTGTGCCATTTCATCAAAACGCAAACGAACTGAGCCATCTTGACCTGGTTGCGTCAACTCTGCACCTAGCACTTTGGGGCCGAAGGTTTCCCACTCTTTATAGGCTGGTGATGTGACGCCAAAGTACGCGAGAGAGGTAATCACTTGTCTATCCTTTTAAATTATTTGATGATTATCAATACTAGAATGATCATTCAACAAAGAGAATCAGGCAAGATGGGGTTGACCCTAGGTGATGCTCAATTTTTTGTATGAAGAAGCTCTATAGGAATGCGTCCCTTGTGATGACGCAGCCATAGAGGGTTCAACAACATTAGCCGTGTGCAGGTGAGCACCGTTGTGCGTAGGTTGGTGAGATCGATCCATCAGGACTGCCTTCAGGGTAGGCAGACTTAGAAAAAGTGATGGCGTTTTGAAACACTGGCATTACCCGCCAGTGATGCAGAAAAGAATTTGAGTGAATAGCGATGCTGATGGCAATAAGCGCCATGAGACATGTGAGTCCCGGACCTTGTCAGAACAGCACTGACTAACGTTGGGCCCCCGAATGGACTGATCCATTCCGCTGACTATTTCCATCAGCAAGAAAAGATAAGACGAATGTCACCTAATTGCGCCTTTGGTGTGGATGACCAGGGCTGAAATTGCGCGAGGGGTCTAGGTTTGTAGCAGCGTCAGGCTTTGAAACCAAGCGCCGAAATTTGCTGAAAATCCTTCGAACCAGTACAGCCTAAGTCGCGCTTAAGATGTGCTTTGAAGGGTATTTCGCTTTGCTTTTATCAGCTACTACCTCAGTCCTAGGAGAGGAGGCTGTTGCGGCTCGCTGAGCATAGTGCTCAGAAAGGAAATGGGCCGAGTGATGAAGATGCATCACTCGGCCCATTTCGAATTACCTGATGAGTTTCAGCGATTATTGACCCTTGATGAAGGATGTCACTGAACGGTTGAATTCGTCAGCGTGTTCCAGTTGTACCCAGTGGCCGCAACGATTCACGATCAATGCACGAGAGTTAGGGATCAGGCGAGAGAGATGCAGAGCGGCAGCGACGTTAACGGTACGGTCATCACGGCCATGAACGTGCAACGTCGGGATATTGATCTCTGGCAGCTTGGACTGGTCGATGCGAACCATGGGCTTGCCGTGACCGGTGATCCAGCCTTCAACGTGGTCCATGCGAGACTTGGTCAACTGCACGCGCTCCTCGATGAACTCGTCTGTGACGTGACGGGAGTCATAAGTCATCGTTGCGATGAACTTGCGCATTGTTTCTACGCTTGGGTTGAAGTAGGCAGCTTCCAGAGCTTTCACACCTTCAGTTAAGCCACCCGCAGCATCAAAAATTCCAGGAACGCCGGCAGAAGATCCCAAAGTGATCAAATGGCTGATGAGGTCAGGGCGCTCGTAGGTAAGACGAATGCAGGAAGATCCGCCCATGGAGTTGCCCACGATGGCAACCTTGCCAAGACCCAGCGCGTCAATGAATTCAGCCAATGCACCGCTGTTATCGCGAATGTCGTATGTCACAGCCTGCGACTTACCCCAGCCTGGGAGATCCACGGCAAATACGTGAAAGTGCTCAGCCAAATAAGCGATGTTTGGTTGGAAGTTGCTCCATGCAGAGGCGCCAGGGCCGCCACCGTGAACCAAAACCAGAGGTTGGCCTTGACCGGCTTCGTGGTAATGAATGTCCCAAGACTTGGTCTTGATGCGTTTGCTGGTGTTCTCTTCGGTCAAAGTCGCCATGTGTGTCTCTTTAGTAAAGCCTCAAAACACTTGAGGAAGATAAAAAATCGGGTGTCTTCTAGGGGTGTCAAAGCACGCCATATCAATTGACGAACGAATAATAAATGAACATTCATTCTAGAAGATGTGATCGTTAACCCTAGGTTGCCGACTTCATTGCTCTTATTGAGCGACTGCATGGAGATAGGTGAAAGTTAAAAAGCGATGGACGCTGTCGCATATACCTCGTATGAATCGATCAGTATTTTCTTGTTAGCTTTGAAATTCAGATGGCGTGCCATAGACAAATTGCATATCTGTGTTGTGCAGTCCAGTGTTGAATGTGGCTTGAAATACTTTGAGAATGAGAAAAGTCAACTGGCCATGGCGTCATGGAAAGTAGAGCTGATTGAGGTATCAAGCAGGTAGCTCAGCGAATTCAAGAAGTGTTTTCAAAGCAGCTTTCTGCAAGGCATGGAATCATGCGCATGAGTAGTTGGTGGGCAGCCTCGTATCCTGGTGGACGAGGCGACATTTTCCCGCTCTAGCTTGAGTGCGGACTTCATGCGCTCTCCTGTGAAGCGAACCATTTCTTTTCGTCTGTTGTACAGCGAGCTGTTGCTTGAAACTGCGTCCAGTCAGCAATGAGCCGACTCGCGTACATGGTTAACAGAACGAAAATGGTAGAGGCAACACGATGAATAACGAAGTGCTGATTCAGCAATTGGCAGCCAGCTTGCGCGAAGCAGAGCGCTCAGGTTCCCCAGTCCAACCATTGCGTGAGCAAATTCAGCATGATCCGGAGCGTTTGGCGTACGCCATTCAACAAGCCAATGTGGATTACGCCGTATCTCAAGGGCGCCGAATTGTGGGTCGCAAAATTGGCTTGACCTCACTTGCAGTGCAAAAGCAGCTGGGCGTTGATCAGCCTGATTTTGGCGTTCTTTTTGCAGACATGCTTTACGGCGATGACGAACCTGTGCCGGTTGCGCGCACGCTGCAGCCTAAGGTGGAGGCGGAGGTCGCGCTTGTGTTGGGGCAGGACTTGCCACGTACTGATACGACTTTGGTAGAGCTGTTAAATGCGACAGCCTATGCGTTACCTGCCATTGAAATTGTGGGCAGCCGCATCGCTAATTGGAATATTCGGTTCGCAGATACGGTGGCTGACAACGCTTCTAGTGGATTGGTTGTGCTTGGCGGAGTCAAGGTGCCTTTGAATAACCTCGATTTGAAACTCTGCGAGATGCAGATGACGCGCAATGGCGAGGTCGCATCCACTGGCAATGGTGCAGCCTGTCTGGGGCATCCACTCAATGCAGCACTATGGCTGGCACGCAAACTTGCATCATTAGGCAACCCCTTGAAAGCAGGAGACCTTGTGCTGACAGGCGCATTGGGGCCAATGGTGCCTGTAAATCCGGGTGATGTTTTTGAAGCCAGTATCAGCGGCTTAGGCTGCGTCCGTGCTCGCTTCGACGTAGCGCATTAGCCGATGAGTTTTCTTTTTCGGGTAACTGCATCGATCTGCATTTGCCTGCTCTGCCTAGATGGCACCTTTGATATTTGTGAAAGAAGCGCTATGACGCATAAGCTGAAAGCTGCCATCATCGGCAGCGGCAACATTGGCACAGATCTGATGATCAAGATTCTGCGCCACGGCCAGAACATCGAAATGGGTGCCATGGTTGGCATCGACCCCAATTCCGACGGTCTGGCCCGCGCCGCCCGCATGGGCGTTGCCATCACCCACGAAGGTGTGGAAGGCCTTACCCGCATGCCTGAGTTTGCGGACATCGATTTTGTCTTTGATGCCACCAGCGCAGGCGCTCATGTCAAAAACGATGCCTTCTTGCGCAGCCTCAAGCCCGGCATCCGCATGATCGATTTGACACCTGCGGCAATCGGCCCGTATTGCATTCCCGTGGTCAACGGCCAAGCGCATCTGGATGCGCTGAACGTGAACATGGTCACCTGCGGTGGTCAGGCCACTATTCCTATGGTCGCTGCCGTCTCGCGCGTGGC
The DNA here is from genome assembly GCF_019355935.1 of Comamonas sp. Y33R10-2. Classification (NCBI taxonomy): domain Bacteria; kingdom Pseudomonadati; phylum Pseudomonadota; class Betaproteobacteria; order Burkholderiales; family Comamonadaceae; genus Comamonas; species Comamonas sp. Y33R10-2. Next base: position 1,929,431 of record NZ_CP079925.1, on the reverse strand, counting down.
CAAGGTGCATTACGGCGAAATCGTGGCCTCGATTGCCAGCAAGAGCGCCGGCCCCGGCACCCGCGCCAATATTGATGAGTTCACCGAAACCACCTCCAAAGCCATTGAAGTGGTGGGCGGTGCGACCAAGGGCAAGGCCATCATCATCATGAATCCGGCCGAGCCACCGCTGATCATGCGCGACACGGTCTACACCTTGAGCGACTTTGCCGACCAAGATGCCATCGCTGAATCGGTAGAGCGCATGGCCGCCGATGTGCAGTCCTATGTGCCCGGCTACCGCTTGAAGCAAAAAGTGCAGTTCGACCGCATCGACACACCCATCCGCATCCCTGGCGTGGGCAATGCCCTGACGGGTCTGAAGACCTCGGTGTTCTTGGAAGTCGAGGGTGCAGCCCACTACCTGCCCGCTTACGCCGGCAATCTGGACATCATGACCAGCGCAGGTCTGCGCACCGCTGAACACATGGCCGCCCGCATGCTGGCTGCCAAACTGGCTACTGCTTAAGGAAAAGCGTCATGAACGTGAACAAAAAAATCTACATCTCCGACGTGACCCTGCGTGATGGCAGCCATGCCATTCGCCACCAGTACAGTGTTGAGCAAGTCAAGCAAATCGCCAAGGCCTTGGACGATGCCAAGGTGGACTCCATTGAAGTGGCCCACGGCGACGGCCTGCAAGGCTCCAGCTTTAACTACGGCTTTGGGGCCCACACTGATCTGGAATGGATTGAAGCCGTGGCCAGCGTCGTCAAGCACGCCAAGATCACCACCTTGCTGCTGCCCGGCATCGGTACCGTCCATGACCTGAAAGCCGCCTACGACGCCGGCGTGCGCGTAGTTCGCGTTGCGACCCACTGCACCGAAGCCGACGTTTCGCGTCAACACATCGAATACGCCCGTCACTTGGGTATGGAAGCCGTGGGCTTTTTGATGATGAGCCATATGCAGACCCCTCAAGGTTTGGCCCAGCAAGCGAAGCTGATGGAAAGCTACGGCGCCACCGTCTGCTACGTGGTGGATTCGGGCGGCGCTTTGGGCATGCAAGATGTGCGTGACCGTTTCCGCGCCTTCAAGGATGTGCTGAAGCCCGAAACCCAAACCGGCATGCATGCCCACCACAACCTGAGCTTGGGCGTGGCCAACTCCATCGTCGCCGTCGAAGAAGGCTGCGACCGTGTGGATGCCAGCCTGGCCGGCATGGGCGCGGGTGCGGGCAATGCACCTCTGGAAGTCTTCATTGCCGCTGCTGAGCGCCTGGGCTGGAACCACGGCACCGACCTGTACAAGCTCATGGATGCGGCTGACGACATCGTGCGCCCCCTGCAAGACCGCCCCGTGCGCGTGGACCGCGAAACACTGGCTCTGGGCTATGCAGGTGTGTACAGCTCGTTCCTGCGCCATGCGGAGGTCGCTGCTGCCAAGTACAACCTGAAGGCTGTGGACATTCTGGTGGAGCTGGGCAAGCGCCGCATGGTGGGTGGCCAGGAAGACATGATTGTGGACGTCGCCCTTGATTTGCTGCGCCAGCGCACAGCTGCCTGAACTTAATTCAGGGCGATTGTAGAAATCATCGCTTAGAGCCGCTAACACCACCCTTGATACGTCGTTGCTTTGCCTTGTTGTACGCATGTACTACCTGCGGCTTAGCGCCTCGTCTCAAACGCAAGCCTTCGTTTGCTCTGTGGTGTTAGCGGCTTTTGCACAGGGTGAGCTTGAGTGCCGAGTTGGTTTTTACATGTGAGATTTTTGTAGTGCTAACAATTGGTACCGTTTATTTGGCTACTAAAGCCCGAGCCTCCAAAGGATGTGTGCTCCTTTGTGTGCCGCCTAGCTCATGCAACCTAGGCGGTGGGGCGTATTCCACGCTTTCCTGCATACAAATGTGTCAATGTAGTGCTAGGTGCTTTCCCTAGATTTATTCATGCTCAGTTCCTTTTGCCGTTTGCACAAAAGCAGGGGAAGTAACTCCAAATCATTGTGTTAGCAGGGAGGCTTTTCAAAACAGGTCGAGATGTCAGTCTTTCCTTCGATCTTTGAATAGCAGAGTTGGTGTTTCTCCGTGTTGATTTAGTTCAATTCTAGTTTCAGAATTCTAGAAAAATATTCCAGAACAAAAGTACTGGATTGATAAATACACGGAGACAAATCGATGAACAGAGCACTTTTGAAAAGTGCCGAAACACGATTGAGAGATGCTGCATTGCATCTGCTTGATCGCTGTCGGCATAGCTTTCGAGCAAGGCGGTTGACAGGCCGCTACTTGTTGGTGGCGCTAGTTCCTTTTCATGTGGCGGGAGTTGCTCAGGCACAGAGCACTTCTCAGCTGCGTGTGGCAGATTACCGAGCCTATTTACCTGAGACGCATTCTGTTCGTCAGGCCTTGAACAGCTTGTCCATGCTGGTTAATGAGCGCAGTAGTACTGCGTTGCAGGTGAAAGTTCTTTCAGGCACTGTGCCTGGTAATCCCTCGCAACAGATCAATGCTTTGCAAGCAGGCGAGGCACAAACACCAGAAATCATGCTGGTCGCCGCGACAGGGTTGGCTGAGCTCGATGACAGCTTTTCTTTGTTCGACCTGCCTTACGCGCTCAGAAATAGCGCTGAGGTTGATGCTCTGATAGATGGGAGCAAAGGTGAGGCTTTGTTCAAGCGCTTGGAGGCTCACGGTTTAGTGGGACTTGCGTGGATGGAAAACGGCTTTCGCGTGCTCACCACCTCTGATCAAGATCTGGTTTCACTGCAGGATTTTCATGGGCTGAAACTGCGCTCATTGCCGGTCGCTACCTCTGTAGAAACTTTTAAAGCTTGGGGCGCTATGCCTGTTGCAATTCCTGTGAGTCAAGTGCGCGAAGCACTGCTGTCTAAAAAGATTGTTGCGCAGGAAAGCTTCATCACTTCAGTGCAGCAAAACAAGCTGTATGAAGTCCAGAACAAGCTCTGGCTGACTAATCACTCTTACGGAGCACAGGTTTTGGTAATCAATGCCAAGGCTTGGAGTGCTCTGAGCACATTGCAACAAGACGTCTTGAATAAGGCTGCGCAGCAAGTGGCTTCGCAGCAGCGTATTGCTGCGCGCAAGGAAGATGCCCAAGTCTTGGAAACCCTGAAGTCGCAGGGAATGCAGATTCACATGGTGTCCCATGAACTGGTGCAAAAGCTGAGCGACGCCACAAAAAATATGCGTGAAAACGCATTGACCGACACGGGCTTAAAACCCCGTGCTACTGGTTGCCTCAAAGGCGGCCTATGCAGTAGTGCCTTGCCAATACTTGCTTTGACGACTGTTAGCTATTCGCTTCAGTGATGGACTTTTGAGCCAGTAGAAGCTTTTCCTTTGCTTAAACAACGAGACCGTAGATTTTTATGACCGAGACCACTGAAGCGCAAAAGCAAAAGCGACGAGCAATGATCGCCAGTTACTTGGGAACAACGCTCGAGTATTACGATTTTCTGTTGTACGGCGTTGCTGCTGCACTGATCTTTCCAAAGATCTTCTTTGTTGCGATGGATCCGTTTACGGCCACGCTGTCTTCCTTCGCTACATTCGCGGTGGGCTACTTTGCTCGCCCATTAGGGGCGGTCGTGTTTGGTCATTACGGTGACAAACTAGGGCGCAAAAATGTGCTCGTGGTGACGTTGGTGATGATGGGCTTGGCCAGCACCTTGATTGGTGCGCTGCCTACGTACGCTCAGGCCGGTGTGATTGCTCCAATCCTGTTGGTGGTTCTGCGCTTGGTGCAGGGCGTGGCCATGGGTGGCGAGTGGGGGGGCGCAACCCTAATGTCGATGGAGCATGCCAAGCCTAAAGGGCGCGGCTTTGCCGTCAGTCTGGTGAGTGCTGGTGGTCCTACAGGTGCTGTGCTGGGGACATTGGTCATGACACCGTTCTCATTGCTGCCTAGTGAAGACTTTTTGAGCTGGGGCTGGAGAGTGCCATTCTTGCTGAGCGCACTGCTGATGGTTGTGGGCTTGTTGATCCGCGTGAAAGTGACGGAAACTCCAGAGTACGAAGCCGCTCGCAAGGCTCAGGCTGCCAAGAAGGGACCTAAGTCGATCCCCATCGTGACGGTTCTCAAATACAACAAGCGCCAGATTGTGTCTGGTGTTCTGGGTGGTTTGGCACCTCTGTCGTTCTCGACATTTGCTGCAGCTTTCCTGTTGAACTATGCGGTGCAGATGGGACACAGCCGTACGGACGCACTGATTGCGATGACGATCGCTAATTTCTTCAACATCTTCACGCTGCCATTCTTTGGTGCACTGTCTGACAAAGTGGGTCGCCGACCTTTGATGCTGACAGGTGCTACTGCTGGTGTGGTGCTGATCTGGCCCATCTTCTTGTTGGTGCAACAGGTGAGCTTTGGTTTGCTGCTGCTTGCAATGGTGTTGGCAATGCCCGTGATTCAGGCATTGATGGGCGGAGTGTTCAACACCTGGATCAGCGAGAAGTTTGCTGCTGATGTGCGCTACAGCGGCATTGCTTTGACTTTCCAAATTGCTTCAACATTGGGCGCAGGCTTGTCACCGCTCATCGCTGCGACTTTGCTGGCCGCTTCTGGCGGTAAAAATCCTGAATGGGTTGCCATGTATTTTGGTGCGATTTGCGTCATCAGCGGTATTACCTACTGGATCGGTAGTGAGAAGTTTGACCAAGAACTAGATACCTTTACGGTTGCTAATGAAGAAGAGGTCGAGCCAAAGCGAGATATGGCTTTCCAAAAGTAATCTGCTTGATATTGGAGAGATTTTGATTTGAATAAAGATGTTGATTGAAGTTGCAAGATTTCAATCAACTCTTTTTTCGGGTTGAAAAGACATGGGGATTTAATAAAATTTCTATGATCGTTTGTCGGTAAATTTAATTAAATAAAATCGGAGACATAATGAAACAAATCCTGCTGGGGGTTGGTTCAGTGCTGGCCATTTCTATGGTGCAAGCACAAAATAATAATAATCAAGAAAAAAATTCTACTAGCTTTGTTCGCCTCTACGGTGCAGCGGATATTGGAGTTGCTCATTACCGTACATCTGGCCAATCCAAAACAGCCATGCATGCCGCAAGCGCGGGCTCACGTCTGGGTTTTCTAAGCAGTGAAGATCTCGGTCAAGGCCTTAAGGTTGGTGCACGCTTAGAAGCCGGTATTAATCTGGATTCTGGTACATCAAGCTCAACCAGCGGTAATCCGGGCCGTTTCTGGAGTCGTCAGGCCTATGTGGAGTTGGCAAGCCAGTCCCTAGGTGCTGTTCGCGCCGGTCGTCTGGAAGGTCCGATCTACGACTTTTTCCCAAAATTTGATCCCATGCTGCTGCCTGCTATGGATGCATGGGGTGTGCTGACTACGCTGGGCTCTCCAATGCCCGGCTATGTTTCTGCGTCTAAACGGGGTGGGTCTACGGGATTTTTGATTAATCCGACCATGCGTACGGAAAACTCACTGGCCTATATTTCTCCTCGCCTAGGTGGTGTGCAGGCAAAGGTGTCGTATTCATTCAATGAGCGTTCGCAGACCATGCCTAAAATGTTGGAGGCAATGGTCGATTATGAAAATGGGCCACTGACCTTAGGTGCTTTGCTCGTAAAAACGTCCAAAGTAGAAGGTGCTGGCGCAACGCCAGCAGCGAAGGGCGTAACCGAGTACGCGCTGGGTGCCAGCTACAAAAAAGGCCCTGTCCAGCCTTACGTTTCTTATATTCACCGCGATGTGACTGACCCAGCGTTAAATGCGTCGGGTCAAGCGGTTAACGGTAATTCAGAGTCGGTCATTTTGTTGGGTGGTGTCGTTCCAGTGACTGATAACAGTCAATTGCGCTTTACCTTGGGTCATTACTCTAGCGGCGCAGATAACAGCGATGCCCGCAGCTATGGCGTGGCTTATACCTATCAGTTGAGCCGCTCCACGATGTTGTTGGCGGCTGTCACACGACTGACGCAAGACAGTAAATCTCGCTGGCCTGTTTTCCAAAGCACGATTCCCAATGCGGGAGCCAGTGTTAACGGTGTGATTTTGGGTATGTCCCACAGGTTCTAAGAGCCACTGATTTTTAAAACTGTAAAGGAAATAAAATGGCTTCTAAGTCTCCCTGGTATTACATTGTTCATTGGATTCGTCTGTACTTCGGCGCCCATTTGCTGTTCTCTGGTTTGCGCTATGCATTTACAGGGTATGTGCCTAATATTCCTGGAGTAGGTGGTGAATGGGTCAATGCGAATGCTGAAATTTACCTCTATCAGATAATTAAGTACCTGGAAATCGTGACTGGTGCCATGATTTTCTTTAACCGCATGCCGCTGTTGGGTCTGATTCTTGAAATGCCTGCCTCTGTCAATATTTTCTGGTTGAACACGATCATCGTGGCTTCACCTGAAATGCCTCGTCAGTATTTCACCGGGCCTCAAGAACTTTTCCTGAACGGAGTTTTATTGCTGGCTTATAGCGGCTGGATGGCTGCGGCGCTCAAGCCTAAGCTTGAACCGCTTTGGCTGTGGAATGGGGATAAAGCATACAAGCCAGATGTTGGTCGACGAATTGTTGATTAATACTTTCATTTGTTAAAAATAAAAAACGGAGAAATAATGGATAAAAATAAATGGATTGCTGTGTTTGTCTGTGTTTTCCTGACAGCTGCAGCATTTATTGGGTCGACTGGTCTTTTTTACACGACATATCGTCCAATTCGCAACTATGACATCGTTGCATTTGTAGCATCTTGGGCTGGATTGATTTTTTATCTTATCCGTGACAAGAAAAAAGATTAATTAATAAAAAGGTCGCAATGTTTTTAAATTCATTGCGGCCTTTTTTATTTAAAATAAAGGAGACAATAATGAGCGCTGAAAAAGGGCCTTGGAAATATATCGTATTGTGGCTTAGGTTTTACTACGCCATTCATTTTTTAAAGTCTGGGATTAATTACGCGGTATTTGGGGTGATTCCTGATTTCAGCAAGGCGGGGCTGGTTGGCCCTTATATGCATGAAATGAATGAAATCGGTTTCTATCCTTTGGTGAAATATCTAGAGATAGTGTTGGGCTCGATGCTGCTGTTCAATGTTTTTGTACCAGTCGCTCTGTCGGTCATGGCAGGGATTTCATTTCAGATTATTTATCTGAATTTATTTATTTCACCGCATCCACGTCAGCTGTTTACGGGGACTCAAGAGTTGCTTTTGTGCGGCCTTTTGTTGCTTGGCTACGGAAAAATATTTGCAAGCCTGTTTCAGTTTCGCGCACAGCCTGGTTTCCCGTGGGATAGGGGGCCGAATCTTGTGCAAGCCTCAGGTGAAAACTCCAGTGTGTTGCCTCCAGTGGCAAAGGATTTCATCATCGTTGCCATTCTTGCTGGAGTCTGGACATTGGTTGTCATGGCCTTCTCGACCACGATGGGAACCCGACCTTTGCGAATTTATGACTGGGGTCCACCAGTTGGCGCATTGATTTTGACGACTGTCGCCATGATGGTTGCGCAAAAAAAGCGTTGAAGATTTGAGTCGTGAATATAGGCATCAGTGCCTATCGATAAATCTGATGCCTAAACGCGGGCTGACCTGATTTAGGTGTTTGCCGGTTTCAAGTAAGGAAGCATTTCAAAATGAAGCTCAATCGTAGAAATTTTGCACAACTGTCTGCTTTGTTTGCAGCAAGTGGCTCCGTCGGCTCTATTTGGGCACAGGCGGCGAAAGATGGCGTGGCTGCGGCAAGAGCACCGGATGCCATTTATGCGCTAGTGGACTATTGCTTGAACACGCAATATGAAGCGCTTCCTGCAGCGGTAGTGGAAGCGACCAAGGTGCAGATTTTGGACACGGTTGCCGTGACGCTGCCTGCGCTCAATGCGGATGGCATTCGGCAGTTGTTCAGCTGGGCTCAAGATACCGGCGGCAAGGCTGAAAGCCTGGTGCTGGGCACCAAAGTGCGCCTGCCTGCTGAAGTAGCATTGCGTCTGAATGCATCGATGGCTGCAACTCTTGAGTTTGACGATACTTATGAGCCTTCGCTCATGCACGCATCTTGCGTAACCGTCCCCACAGCTCTGGCGACTGCAGATTTGGTCAAAGGAGTGTCCGGCAAAGAGTTGATTACAGCTGTGGCCTTGGGAACAGATATTGCCTGCCGCCTGTCGCGAGCAGGATCGCCGGGCTTATCTCCTTTCATCGTGGGCTGGGACCCGACCCCTATGTATGGCATCTTGGCTGCAGCCATGGTCGCTGGCAGATTGTTGGGACTGACGCAAAAACAGATGGTTGCAGCCGTGGGCTTGGCTTACCACCAGATGTCTGGCAATGCTCAAGCGAGTGTGGACGGAACGCTGGCCAAGCGCTTGGGTGGTGGCTTTGCAAGTTATGACGGCTTGATGTCTGCACGCTTGGCAAAGCACGGTGTTTTTGGTTCTGACAATGTGCTTGAAGGCTTCAAAGGCTTGTTCAAGCAGTATCACGGCGGCAAATTCTCTAAAGAGTCATTGCTTGGGGGCCTTGGGACTCAGTTCGCAGGCCTTGACATTGCACCTAAGCCCTATCCATCTTGCCGTGGCGGTCACGTGGCCATTGATGGAACGTTAGAGCTGGTTAAGACCCACAACATCCTGCCCGAACAGGTGGAGAAGGTTACTATTTACAGCCCGCCCGGTGAGATGATGCTGCTGGGCGCGCCCATTGATAAAAAGCGCAACCCCAAGACGATTGTGGAGGCGCAATTTAGCAACCCGTGGATGGTGGCTGTCGCGATTCAGGATCGCGAAGTATCTTTGCGTCACTTCACTGACCAAGCGCTGCAGCGTGCGGATCTGAAGGCACTGACGCAGCGCATGTTCACGGTTGAAGATAAAGGCTTGGTGCGTCCAGATGGTGGTCCTGGCTTTGCGCGAGTCGAGATTCAAACCCGTGACGGCAAGACCTACTTGAAGGAAGTGAACTATGCCAAGGGTGACCCGAAAAATCCCATGTCGCCAGCTGAGTACGAGAAGAAATTCTACGAGTGCACGGACGCGGCCAAGATGAAGCGTGTGCAGGCGCAGCAGTTGCTCAAGCGTTTGCAAAAACTGGAAGCGGAGAAAAATGTCTCTGCTTTGCAGGAATCGATGGCGATTTAAAAGCGTGTTTACGAGCTAAGGTAACTAACGCGCGATAGATATGATGGCCTCACCTGTTTTTGGGTGAGGCCATGATTTTTGGAATGGTGAGTAGCTGGTCACGAGCAGATTGAGTCTGGCTTGAACTTGAATGGAGTAGCACCCTTGATACAAAGAAAGCACCCTTATGGTCACGAGTGAAAAAAGCCGACCGCGTAAACATGGCGAGCACAAATCCAGTGCTGCTGTGCGACTGCGTATTCTGGACACGTCGTTTGATGTGATCTCCAAATATGGTTACAGCGGCATGACGATGGCCAAGGTTGCAAGCATGTCTGGTTTGCCCGTTGGTAGTGTTTACTGGCATTTTGAGAGCAAGGATTTACTCCTAAATGCCATGATTGAAGAGAGCTTTGAGCGCTGGCATCAGGTTAACGAAGAGGTTAACAAGCCTCGTCCTGATGAGAGTTTTGAAGAGCATGTGGAGCGTATCTTTAGCAGAGCGACGGCGCCCAAGTTTGTGGCTGCAGACTTCTGGCGTCTGGGCGTGATTCTTAGCGTGGAAAAATCGGTTCCAGAGCAGACGGCTCGTGCTCAGTTTCTGCGAATACGTGAGCTGCAAAAGCAGGAGCTGGTTGGGTGGTGGCGGAGCATCTTGCCAACGGACTTGTTGAAATTCCAACCGAAGCTGCCGCAAAAGCTGGGTGACTTTACGCTTGCGATGCAAGATGGAAATGCGATTGCAGGTGCTTCTGGTCAGGCGCTGGAGGATTTTCAGCTCACGCTCAAAACTTGCCTGTTGCATCTGGTGGCGCATGCGCGTATGCAGCTAGCGCAGGGTGATGCTAGCGTGAATAAGCGCGTGGCAAAGGTGGCGACTAAAACAGCGGCCAAGACTGCGGCGAAGCCAGCGACTAAAGCCGCGCCCAAGACTGCTAGCAAGACCGCTAGCAAGGCACCGAAATTGGCTTGAAGAAGCGCAGCCGTCTCAGTATTAATGCTTCAAAACGATAGCGTTATCTGCCGTGTAGTGGTTGGTTTGAGCTTGATTTCATATTGAGCTCAAGCATTGACAGCCACTACTTGCTATCAAAGTCTATAAAAAAGCCGACGTAAAAGCCGGCTTTTTTGTTGGGGGAGCTTCAGAGATCAAGCACGAGTCGAGAGCTCTTGGCGCCCGAGCAGCAAACCATCATGGTTTTGTTGGCGGCCTTTTCTGAGTCGGTCAAGATAGCGTCGCGGTGGTCAACTTCGCCGTCTAGCACCACGACTTCGCAGCAGCCGCAGATACCTTCTTGGCAGGATGAGTCCACGTTAATGCCATTTTCCAGCAGCACTTTCAGAACGCTGGCGCCTTGGGGCACAGTGAGTTCTTTGCCGGAGCGCGCCAGCGAGATGACAAAGCCGCCATCAACTGCCGCCACTTGCTTGCTTGCAAAGCGTTCTAGGTGCACTTGCTCGGCAGGCACGCGGGCCGATGCTGCGGCTTCGTAGGCATCAAGCATGGGCGCGGGGCCGCAGCAGTAAAAGTGCGCGTTGGCAGGTGCGGCTGCAGCAATAGCGGGCAGGTTCATGGGGCTGCCTGCTTCATCATCAAAGTGCAGGTGAACGCGGTCACCGAGAGCCTGCAGTTGAGGGATGAAAGCCATGTCGGCGCGAGAGCGAACGCTGTACCAAATCTCCCAAGAGGCACCGATGGCCTGCAGGCGCTGGGCCATGCACCAGATGGGGGTGATGCCAATGCCGCCGGCAATCAACACCGAGTGGGGCGCATCTTCGACGAGAGGAAAGTGGTTGCGTGGCTGAGAGACAGGCAAGACCGAGCCGACACGCAGTTGCTCGTGTACATAACGTGAACCACCGCGGCTTTTTGCATCCAGCTTGACGCCCACGACATAAGACTCGGGGTTGTCGCCGGACTGCACCAGCGAGTAAGAGCGCGTGATGCCGTTGGGCAGGTGCAGATCAATGTGAGAGCCCGGCGTGACCGAGGGCAATGTCTGCCCTTGAGGCTGCGTGAGCTCGACGAGGTAAGTGTCCTTGGCCGCATAGCGAATGGACTGAACCCGCAGTTGGAGATGTTCTTTGTGAGTGCTGGACATGCTCAGCCTTTCGAGCCGGTTACCTTGACGTGCATTTCGCCAATGGACTCAATAGATGCGTGCATGGTGTCGCCGGCAACAACGGGGCCAACGCCTTCGCAGGTGCCGGTCATGATGACGTCACCGGGGTACAGGGTGTAGAAGGTGGACGCCCATTCGATCTGTTCTGCAATGAACATGATCATTTGCGACGAGTTGGTGATTTGGCGAGTTTCGCCATTAACGCGCAGGTGCAGGTTCAGGTTCTGTGGGTCTGCAATCTCGTCTGCCGTCACAAGCCAGGGGCCGAGCACGGAGTAGGTGTCTAGCGACTTGCGCAGCGAGCGGTCTTCAGGGCCGCGTACGGTCATGTCTAGGGCGATGGAGTAGCCTGCAATGCACGACAAAGCTTCAGCCTGCGTGACGTTGGAGACTTTTTTGCCGATGATGGCCGCCAGTTCAATCTCGTGGTGCGTCAGGCGCTCGGGCATCGTGATGTTGACGGCATCACTTGCGCCGATCAGTGAGCTGTTGGCCTTCAGGAACAAGCCTTGCTCCTTGACACCGCCGGTGTAGCGGTTGGTGAAAATGGCCACATCGCGTTGGGCTTCTTCCACGTGAGCTTGGTAGTTCACTGGAACGCCAATGATTTTGCCGGGCTGTGCCACAGGGCTGAGCAGGCGCACATCTGCAACAGCTTCAGAAGAGGCCGTGGGCAGCAGGCGTTCGATCTCGGCGCGCAGCGCGGGAAGGTTGGCTACAACCAAGTCACCGGTAAATTCGGGGTAGCTGGGGGCGGGCAGAGCTTTGAGGGCGGCAGTGACGTCGTACACGCGATCATTGACGACGACACCCAATTGATTGTTGTTAAACCAGCAAATCTTCATTGTTCTTCCTTGTTTATTATTGATGTGGCAGCTGTGCCCAGCTCTTCGCTCAGTAGATTAAGGCGGCGCATGGCATCGGCATCAGAGACGACAAACAGTCGTGCATCTGCACCTGCTGCTTTGTGCGAGACCCAATTGTTTTGCGGCACCGTAAACACATCACGCGCAGACCATTGAATGCGCTTGTCGCCAATCACGCTTTCACCCGAACCTTCGACGACCGAGACCACTAAATTGGCATTGCTGCGTGTGGGCAGTGACTGGGTGTTGGCATCGATTTGCATCATGCTCGCTTCCAGCAAGGCCATAGCGCCTTGGCCGTTGAGCGGGTTGACATAGCGTACGCGGCGAATGCCGTCTGGGCTGGCAGGTGCATGTTTGAGGGCGCTCACCACATCGGCATAGGGGTAACGGAACACGGGCGAGTGGTCCGTGCGGCCAAGCGTGACGAAAGGCGCCACATTGGCGTGGGCGAACGCCGCATCCGGCATGGTTACAGGCGGCTCGGTAATAGGGCCGGGCTGGAACACGACTGAGCCCATGTACATGTGCAAGGGCACATCCAGCACGTCCAGCCACACAACGGGCTCGCTGCCATCATGGCGGTGCTCGTGCCAAGTCATGCCGGGTGTCAAAACCAGGTCACCTGGCTCCATGGGGCATTCCTTGCCGTCTACCAGCGTCACAGCTCCCTTGCCTTCCAGCATGAAGCGCAGTGCGTTCATGGTGTGGCGGTGAGGGCGTGCCGTTTCGCCAGGCAGCAAACACTGGTAAGCAGCCAGAACATTGCCGCAGGTGTGCTCGTCAGCCAAAGACTTGGCTACCGGGCTCAGCATTTGCAGCACACGTCGCTGCACGGCGGCAGGCGAGGTTTCCTGAAACGCCAGCTCGATCAGTGGGCGCATTTCCTGCCAGCGCCACAGATGGGCTGCAGTGGGGGCAGGAGGCGGCTTGTGTGCGTTAGGGCTGTTCCACAAGGGCGCCAAGCCTGCGCCATGCCACTGTTGCAAAATCTCTTCGCTGCTCAATGACATGGTGATCCTTACAGGCTGTAGCTCTCGAAGGTACCGGGGTGGAACAGGTCTTCCGGTGTGACCAAACGTGGCGACAGGCCTTGCGCGTGGTGGTGATGGAAGAAGTTCTCCAGCACGTGGCGGTTGGCCTTGATGCCGTAGGACCAGTGATCCTGACCCATCAAATCACGGGCTTCTTTGAGGCGCTCTTCCACAAAGGGCAGCGTGATCTTGGTGGCCGAGGTTTCAGACAGATGCTCAAGCGCCTTGACCTTGGACTCTTCGAACGCCTTGTAGATGGCGCCGGGCAGCCATGGGTGGCGCTCAGCGAGCTCACGGCGCACACCCAGAATGTGCATGATGGGGAAGATGTTGGTGCGGCGATAGTAGTCTTTGGCGGCCTCAACTGGGTCGCGGAACAACCAGCCGATATTAGGAGTGCCTGCAGGAACGTCGGGAGCGCGAGGCGCGACATAGCCATCAATTTCACCCTTGGCCAGCAGGCTGGAGATGGTTTCGCCTTCAGGCGCATCTTCAACGCGCACGTTGTCGGGCAGCTTGATTTTGAGCTTTTCAGGACGGCCGGCGTGCGAGATACCGCCGCGCACCCAGGTAACGTCGGAAGGTGCAATACCGTAGTCCTCTTGCAAAATCGCGCGCACCCAGACGTTGGCGGTCAGTTGGTACTCGGGCAGACCAATTTTGCGACCACGCAGGTCTTCAGGCTTTTGAATGCGGTCCGTGCGGCAGTAAATTGCAGTGTGGCGGAAGGCGCGTGACAAGAAGATGGGAATGCCTACATAGGGGAAGGTGCCCTGAGCGGCCTGCAGTGTTGAGCTGGACAGCGAGAGTTCGCAAATGTCGAACTCTTGACCACGGAATGCGCGAAAGAAGATCTCTTCGGGCGACAAAGTCATGATGACCGGGTTCACGCCGTCGATTTGCACAGCGCCGTCAATGAGGGGGCGGCAGCGGTCGTAATTACCAATGGCGAGAGACAGTTCGAGCTTTGACATATTGATAGCCTGCTAATTCAAAAATAGGGGGAGAGAGCGTGTGAGGCAAGCCGCTTTAGGACAGCGCGAATTCTTGGCGAATGGCTGCGGAGTGCTCGCCAAGAACGGGAGCTGCAAGCTCTGATGGGCCGCGCTGGCCGCCGATTTTTACGGGGCGGTGAATTGCAGTTAGCTCGCCGTGCTCTGGGTGTTGAATGGTGTAGAAGGGCTGCAGTTGCTGCACTTGTGGGTCTTGCATGACTTCAGGCACGCTCTTGACCGGTGCAAAGGGCACGTCTGCTTGCGTCAGGCGTTTTTCCCACTCTGCATAGGGGTGCTGGGCAAAGATCTGGCTCACTAATTCGGAGATTAATGCGTAGTGCTGGGTACGCAGAGCCGGGGTTTTGAAGCGTTCGTCTTCCAGTAGTTCTGGGTGAGCCAAGGCGTTGACAAAGGCAAGCCAGAACTTTTCCACCGATGACAGGTGAATTGCCAGCAAGCGGTCATCAGCGCAGCGGAATGCATAAGACTGAGAAATGGCCACGCGTGACATGGGGGTGGGGGTGACGCCCAGACGTGTGAATTGCGAAAAGCCTTCGGGCGAGAATGCGATGGAGGCTTCCAACATGTTGACTTCAACGCGTGCGCCTTCGCCAGTGCGCTCACGCCCATGCAGAGCACCCAGAATGCCGTAGGCGGCGTACATGCCGGTGATGTTGTCAGAAAGTGAGGGGCCGTTGAGGACGGGGTTCTCAGGGTCCAGTTTCTGACTGGCCAGACCGCTAATGGCCAGCGCTACAGCGTCATAGCAGGGGCGATCTTTGTAGGGGCCTTCTGCACCGAAGCCGGTGATGGAGCAGTGAACCAAACGGGGGTTGAGCTTTTTCAATACTTCATCGCTAAAGCCGAGGCGAGGGAGTACGCCTGCGCGGAAGTTGTCTAGCAGGACATCGGCACGTTGAATCAGCTTGGTCAGATCGGCCTTGCCGGATTCAGACTGCAAATCCAGCTGAATACTTTCTTTGTTGCGGTTGTAGGCCGCAAAGTGGGGGCTGTAGAGCTTGCCTGCATGGCGGCGAAAGGGATCGCCTCCTTCAGGGTGCTCCACTTTGATAACTCGAGCGCCCAGGTCGGCGAGCATCATGCCGGCAAGTGGCGCTGTCAGCACGGTGCCCAGTTCAATGACCAAAATACCTTGCAATGCGTCTTTCATGGGGTCTTCTCTCAGGCAAAGTTTTTCAGGATTTGACGGGCCAGCGTGGTGCGCAGCACTTCGGTGGGGCCTTCTGTGATGCGGTAGCTGCGCAGATCACGCCAGAAGCGCTCGATAGGTGTGTCTTGCGTCAAGCCCATGCCGCCGTGCAGCTGCATGCAGGTGTCGATCACGCGAAAGCCCACTTCGACGCCGTAAGTCTTGATCATGAAAGTTTCAAGCTTGGCGTCGATGCCCGCTTCCACCTTGCGCGCTGCGTCATAGACCATCAGGCGCGTTGCATAAACTTCGGTGAAGCCGTCAGCAAGCATCCACTGAACGCCTTGGCGCTCAGACAGGGGCTCGCCAAAGGTCTTGCGCTGGCAGGCGTAGCTGGCGGTCATGCCCAAGCAGCGCTCGGCAGCGCCCAAGGTATGGGCGCCTTGGCGGATGCGGCCGTGGTTGATGTAGCCTTGCGCCAGAGCAAAACCCTTGCCTTCGACACCCACCAGGTTTTCAAACGGGATGTCCACATCGACCAGCGCGATCTCGCACGGAGAGTCGCCCATCATTGTTTTTTCTGAGCTGGCCAGCGTGACGCCGGGTGCCTTCATGTCAACGATGAAGCATGAGATGCCTCCGCGTGCGCCTTTTTCAGGGTCGGTCACGGCCATGATGAGGGCAAAGTCTGCTTTAGCAGCACGCGTGATGTAGCGCTTGACACCGTTGAGGCGATAGCCTGTTTCTGTCTTGATCGCTCGTGTGCGCATGGCACCTGGGTCGGAGCCAGCATCGGGCTCTGTCTGTGCGAAACAAAAGCGCTTGCGGCCTTCTACAACGGGGTAGAGATACTCTTGGCGTTGAGCCTCATTGAGACCTAGCAAGATGGGGCCGACCATGGGGCCAAACAGACCATGATCACGAACCCATGAGGCTACGGTGCTGCGGCCGACTTCTTCCCAAAAAACGGTCAGAGGCAACATGGATAGGCCTAGGCCGCCAATTTCTTCGGGTACATCCAGCAGCCAAAGTCCGGCGGCTTTGGCGCGTTCGCGAACTTGTTGCGCGGTGGCATCATCCAGTAAGCCTGCCGAGTCAAGCTTGTGTTCGAGGGGGAACAGCTCTTTTTCGACAAACTTGCGAACAGAGTCGCGGAACATGATTAGCTCTTCGGGGAGTACTTCGTGGGGGGTCAGCTCAAACATCGACATACCAGACTTTAGAAACAGGGGGCAAAGTACAAACGTGCAAACCCCGGCGTGATGGGCCGGGGTTTGAGGTGCTAACAAGCGTTAGGCATTAGCCAGTGCAGGGGCCTTTTCGCTTTCATCACCTGGCTGGTGTGGCAGCTCCATTGGCACGTCCAGAGCCTTCCAGTCCTTGATGGGCTGGCCGCTGTTGACGAGATCGAGCTCGCGCCAGAACAGCTTGCGCAGCGTGACGATGCCCAGGTCCGAGCGACCCAGAATTTCGTCTTCTCGCTTGGTCACGCGTTCTTGACCGCGGATGGACAGGTAATCCTGCGCCGCAGTCAGGCCCACGAAGGTGTCATCCGGGTTCTTCCAAACGCGGGAGCTGAACAGCTCGTCATGATGGTCAGCCGGGTCGTACTTGCCGTACTTGGCAAAGTAAGCTTTGAAGCGCATGCGCGAGGCTTCGTTGGCTTCGGGAGGCAGGCTGTAGATCATGAAGCGGGTGGTGTTCAGATCGTCGTTAGGAGTCATCCACACAAACACATCCAGCCATGGATCTTCTGGCTGAAGGCCTGGCACGGTGATGTGGTTGTTGTTGGGGAATGTCCAGTCGCTTTGACGCACGTTGTTATTGGTGCGACGTGCGGTTTGTCGAATGCCCGAAGGAGTTTCTTCGTAGCTCAGCTCTGGAATGCCAGAGGTCACGGCCTTGCCGAATGCGCCCACGGTCAAAGCCATGTGCACAAAGCTGACGTGCACGGCATCCATGGAGTTTTCCACTTGCTGGAACCAGTTGTTGTCCCAGCGCTCCATACCGTTAGCAACCGTTGCGCCTTCGCGCTCGGTCAAAAGCTTGCGTGGCAAATCAAAGGTAGGGGCTTCACCTTCGCCCAAGTAAGCAAAGACAAGACCTTGGTACTCGGTCACGGGGTAGCCTGCAATCTTGGTGCGGGGCATGCCGGTATCTGCTTCTGCGGGGCGGTTAACGCATGCGCCAGTGCTGTCAAATTGCCAGCCGTGATAGATGCAGCGAATTTGCTCGCCATCGACCCAGCCTGTATGCAGCAGGGTGCGGCGGTGCGCGCAGCGGCCACCGACCAGATGCAGTTTGCCGCTGGCGCCGCGATACAGCGTCAGCTCTTCGTGCAAGATTTTCAGTGGAATGGCTGCGCCAACTTCCACGCTCTCGCTCAGTGCGACGGGCTGCCAGAACTTGCGCAGCAAGCGCCCCATGTCTTTATCGGGACCCACTTCGGTGAGTCGGTTGAATTGTGCTGCGCGCGCCAGGCGGCGTTCATCGAGTTGGCTCATTTTTTTGTCTCCTACGTGGGGTAGCAATATCAGACGGGTTCGCCCATCAAGTCGGTCAGCGGACCTTGTGGTTCACCAAACTTGGTCCAGTTGATGGAGCGCGCGTAGTCCTTGATGTCCAGGGGTAGTGGCGGCCAGGGGTCCAAGTGGGGTACTTGTGGCGCAGACCACCGTCTACAGCCATGTCTGAGCCGGTCATGCAAGAGGACTCATCGGAGGCCAAGAACACCGTGGCCCAAGCCAAGTCCGATGCGCGGGGGAAGCGGCGCAAAGGCATTTGATCGAGGTACTCTTGACGCGAGTAAAAGCCCTTGCGCTCTGGCGCCTTCCATTCGGGGTCGAACATTTCGTCGCGCATCGTTCCCCACAACTGGTGCTCCATCGAGCAGGGGGTGACGCTGTTGACGCGAATGCCAAGGTGGGCGAGGTCGAGCGCGGAGGAGCGTACAAAGCTCAGCAGGCCTGCCTTGGCCGAGCAGTAGGCTGCGCCATCGGCTTCACCGAAGTGTGCTGCGGTAGACAGAATGTGAATCATGCTGCCGCCATCGCCAGATTGCATCATGGCGCGTGCGCAGTGCTGAGTGGTGATGAGGCCGGCGGTGGCGAAACTGGCGACAGAGTCATCCCAGTCGTCATGCTGCATGTCCATGACGTGGCTCCAGTGCACGCGACCTGCCATGTTCACTGAGATGTCCAAGCGACCATAGCGGGCCATGGTTTCATCGACTACGCGCTTGACGTCAGCATCTAGGCGGGCATTTGCCACCACTGCAAAAGCCTCCAGACCACGTTCCTTGAGGAAGTTAACAGTGTCATTGGCTGCTGCTTCGCTCACATCGGTCACGCACACCTTGGCACCTTCGCGGGCCAGGAAGTGAGCAATCGTGCCTCCAATATTGGGGCCTGCCCCAAACACAATCGCGACCTTGTCTTTAAGTCTGTCCATGGCACTGATCTCTTGAGTTATTAGTAGCTAGTAGGGAAGTCTGGGTTGGATTCTCTAAATCTGACAGGCTAATAACAAGATGAAAAGCTCAGAGACTGATATGCAAAAAATGAATGAATCGGGTAAATAGTGGTCGTTGTTGCATAAATTCCGTTGGAAACAAGCTTTTTTAAATTCCAAGCGCACTTAAGTCACTGCCGCCGTTTAAGGGCGGCTCCAGACTCTCCATACCCTTTCGCCCAATAGCCCGTATCCGGAGAAAGCCGCATTTCGTTGCACAAAGGCTGCGTGTTGACGTATTTACCGGCGTATGTGCTGGCAACCTATCGTTTGCGTATCGTTCACCTCATGCATCACGTAAACCAGCGTGATTCAAGATCTGACTCGTTAAATATCTGAAAACTAAGCTGCTCTAAGCAGATGAAATTTGAATAAAAAAAGCTGCATGTGCCTGTTAATCAAGCACATGCAGCTATGGTTTTGATGTATTTAGCGTGCGTTAGTAATTGCTGGTTGCGCTCGTGTGACTAAGGCCAAGGCAAACGTCAGAAACAAGGTGGGCAGGGCCGAGCCCATTGCGGTGCTGGCATAGGGCAGCAAGTGATAAAAGGCAATGCCCAGCAGCCATATGCTCACGGCATCCCAACGCACGGCTGGGGCGTTGCGCATGAGTTCTACAGCGTTCGTGCCAAAGGCCAGGCGACCCAGCATCACACCAAACAGTGGCACAAAGCAGGAGCTGAGCAGCAGCAAAAATGGCTCCAGGCTGTGCATGGGCAGCACCATGGCTAGGGCTGTACACAGTATGGTCATCAGCAGGCCCCAGCGGCGAATGCTCCAGCGCGGCAGCAGGCTGTGAGCGGACATGGCGCCCGAATACGCATCGCCATAGGCGTTGTCCACTTCGTCAATCAAGATGAGCGACAGCGCAATCAGCCCGCCTTGGGCCAGCAGCAAGGCGGTGACTAAGTCTTTGCTGGGCAGCGTCAACACCACCAGCACACCGAGTGAATAGCACCAGATATTGGCCAGCGCATAACCAGTCCATGCACCGCTAAGCGCTGCTTTGCCGCTCTTGCCGTGGCGGGCGTAATCGGCGACTAACGGCAGCCAGCTAATGGGCATGGCAATGACCAGATCAACGGCGCTCAACATACTCATTGCGCCCGTGCCTTCACGGCTCATCAGAGCGGCAAAGCCGGTGGCGCTGGCCATGCTGAGAAACTGCCAGCTCAGCCAGAGCAGCGACAAAATGACCAAGGGCAGGGCCACGCGCGAGATGACCCGGCGCACCAGTGTGGTCATGGATCCGCTCATCAGCAGCAAGATCACGCTGCCCCAAATCAGTGTGGCCAGCCAAGGCCAGTACGCCGCCATCATGCCGCCGCTTTGCTGGCCCAGCGCCACAGTGGCGTCGCGCATGATCACCAGCTCAAAGCTGCCCCAGCCCAGCAACTGAATGATGTTCAGAAAAATCGGCAGGCGCGCAAAGTTGCGGCCGTAAACGCTGTGCATCAGCCCTGCGCTGGAAAGGCCGCTGTCGCAGCCCAGCTTGCCTACCCAGCCCAGCAAACCTGCCCCGATAACGGAGCCGATGGCAATAGCCACCATTGCTTGTACAGGGCTGAGTGCGGGCATCAGGTAAGAGCCCATTTGCATAACCAGCAGGCCCACGCCCAGACTGAACCATAGCGCCGCATGGTCGCGCCAGACGAAGACGCGGTCTTGCGCGGCCACGGGGGCCAAGGCCTGATTGGCCGGTGTTGAGGAAGATGAATTCATGGATGCTCCGCCAGAAAAAACGAAGCAGGGGCCGCATGGGTTACGCAGTGCGCTACTAAAGCAATCGTGTATCAGTAACGTGCCGCGGCATAACACCTTGGACAGCTTCCCTGCGCGAGGATGATCTCGGGCAAGCGGTCATAAGAAGCGGCCGCTTGCGCAATCAGGTTCAAAGGGACTCTCTCAGCCCTGACTCATCGTCGTCAGGACACCCCTAGCGAGCGCGATTGTGCCAGACAAGCGCGTCATTTCGTCGTGCCACATCACAAAGTGTTGTTGCAAATACTTGCAACTAAAGGGCGCAGCGTTTAACCCCGTTGGCGCGGCTGCTGCGTTTAAGTACATGACAAGTCTGTCGTAACTGAAATTTCAGGAGATAACGCTCATGTTCTCTGATCAAACTGCCAAGCTCGCCCGTCCCATCTCAGTAGCCACCAACGCTTCCATCACTCGCAGTTGTTTGCTGCGCGCTGGCCTGATTTGCGCCGTGCTCGCCACCAGTGTCGGTGGTGCCAGTGCGCGGATGCGTGGCAATGAGCGCCTCGGGGTGGCTGATGTCAGCATCGTCGAACGAGCCACTGGCCGTGTGCTGCCGCTTTATGCTTTTGAGGGCGAACTCTGGGTCGCGGGCCGCCCCGGCGCTAACTATGCGGTGCGCGTTCGCAGTCTGGAGGATCGCCGCATCATGGCGGTGGTCAGCGTCGATGGTGTTAATGCCGTCAACGGCAAAACTGCCAGCTCGCGTGCTGAGAACGGCTATGTGCTGAGTGCGGCAGATAGCTATGACGTGACAGGTTGGCGAAAAAGCAACGAGAGCGTGGCGGCTTTTTATTTTTCGCAAAGCGATATGTCTTACGCCAGCCGTACGGGCCGCCCTAAGGATGTGGGCGTGATTGGTGTGGCGCTGTACCGTGAGAAATTGCCTGAGCCCGTGGCTTATGAGGGCCCGATTTATGAATCCCAATCGACGGCCAAGGCGAGGGCGGACTCTTCTGCCGTGGCTGCCGATGAAGCTGCTCCGAATGCGGCCAATAAGAGCAGCACAGCCAAGCGAGCGCCCGCAGCTACCCCTTCGCTGGGCACAGGCCATGGCGCGGTAGAGAATTCTCAGGTCAGCCAAACAGAGTTTGAGGCCGACACCCGCAGCCCCCGCCGCGTCGTACGCATTCGCTACGACAGCTATGAAAACCTGGTTGCCAAGGGTGTGATTCGTGAGCCACGTCCGCGCCCACCAGTCACCCGATCGCCCAGCCCTTTCCCCGCTGATAACGGCTTTGTGCCTGATCCACCCCGTAACTAAGATCTGCTGAATTAAAAGCTTGGGGGCATGTCTGCGAAATTTGCATAATCTCGGACATGTCTGAACAGCCGCTGGCGCCACCTTCTGTGCTCGATGAAGTCCTGATGCAAAGCTATGCAGCAGGGCAGGCTGCAGCGTTTGAGCAGCTCTACAGCCGGCATAAGCTGCGCATGTGGCGCTACTTTTATCGCAGCACGGGCGATGGGGCGCTGGCCGATGACTTGGCCCAAGACCTGTGGTTTGCCGTGGTAGATAGCGCCGCTAGCTATCAAGTGCGCAGCAAATTCACGACTTGGCTTTTCACCATGGCGCATCACCGGCTGGTCGATCACTGGCGCAGGCAGCGGCGCGGCATCAGTCTGTCGGCAGACACTGAAGAAGCCCTTCGTCTGGCCGACAGTTTGTTTGCCGCCTCAGGCTTTGAGCCTGATCACCAACTCGATCGCCAGCTCATGGCGCAGGCCTTGCTGGCCGCGCTGGCGCAACTGCCTGCTGAGCAGCGCGAGTGTTTTTTAATGCAAGTTGAGGCAGACATGACCGTGGCCGAGATTGCACAGGCCACCGATGTGGCCGAAGAAACGGCAAAAAGCCGCCTGCGCTATGCGCGTGCCAAACTGCGTGCTGCGCTGGAGGAGTTGGTATGAGCATCACCCCCAAACCAGAAAAAGTCAGCAAGCCCGATGCGCTGCGCGAGTTGTACCTACAAACTGCGGCCGATGACCGAGGCCCCAGCGCGCAAAGCAGCGCCGCCATACTGGAGCGTGCCAGGCAGCGAGTGGCCTTCGCATCCAAAGAAAATGCCAAATCACCAAGCCAGGCGGCCGCCAACGATCGCTTTTGGCTGCGCCATGCGCTGGGCGGTTTGGCCGCTGTGGGGCTGGTCGGCTTGCTGATGCTGCAGCACGCCGCGTGGTGGGATGGAACAGATAAAGGCATTGGCGAGCAGCCAAAGCCATCGGCAGCGCAGGCTCAAAATAGCACTGCTAATGAGGCGGTAGAAGCAGCTGTACCTGACGCAGCTGACACTCCTTCCACGCCAAGCTTGACCCATGAACATGCAGCGATAGCTAAAGCTCCACCCGCTGCCAATAAGGCCGCGCGACAAGAGAAAAGCGTCTCAAAATTGAAGGAGAATCGAGCGCAAGTGCAGGAAGATAAAGCACCTGCTGCTATCGATATGGAAGCGTCCGCGCCCATGCTTGAGGGCAGTACTGATCGGTTGCAAGAACGTTCAGAGAGAGCGGCCACTAGCGCCAAAGCGCGAGCCCCTCATGCTGAGTTGGCGCAAAAAAATGCGAAAAGTGACTCAGCATCAATCACGAAAGACATCGTGAAGAACAAGTCGATTGCCCTTGAAGAGGTAGCGCCGTCGCAGAATCTTGAAGCTCAAGCAAGCTTGCCTCTTTGCCCGTTGACGGATGATGTGCCGCTCAAAAATGCCAAAACAAATGGAAATGGAAAGGGCGATGCTAAAAAGGTGCAAATAGATGACAGTTCATCGGCTTCCAAAGCTGCGAGCTGCCGCCCGCGCAAGGCCCATGAATTGCGCCAAGACAAACCGGCATCTGTGCCTGAGGCTGCTGAAGGCATCGCACAGCCCGTGCAATAAGCGCAAAAAATAAGCACAAAAAAGCCCGCATGAGCGGGCTTCGGTAGTGGTCTAGCCAGTCTTTGAAGAACTGGCTTGAATCCATATTATTGAATTTTGGCGTTTTTGCGCAGGCTGTCTTGGAACGCTTGCACTTTGGTTTGCTGCAGCTGTTGCGAGATTTGGGGCTTGACGTCTTCAAACTTGGGCATCTCGGCTTGGCGCTCGTCATCCATGCGGATGATGTGCCAGCCAAACTGGCTCTTCACAGGAGCAGCAGTCAACTCGCCTTTTTTGAGCTTGATCAGCGCTTCGGTGAACTCAGGCACGTAGTTGTTGGGGTTTGCCCAATCCAGATCGCCACCGCGGGCACCCGATCCGGGGTCCTTGGATTCTTTCTTGGCGATGGCTTCAAAGCTCTTGCCAGATTTCACTTCAGCAATGATGGCTTTGGCGCGGTCTTCGGACTCCACCAGAATGTGGCTGGCCTTGAATTCTTTGCCGCCATTAGCTTCTACGAACTTGTCGTATTCGGCCTTGGCTTCGGCGTCGGTCACTGGGTTTGTCTTTTGGAAGTCATCAAACAGCGCGCGGATCAGCACGGTTTGGCGTGCCATTTCCATTTGCTGCTTGTACGAGTCAGAGCTCATCAGGCCGCGGCGGCTGGCTTCTTGCATGAAGATTTCGCGGGCGATGACTTCGTCCTTGATCATCTTGTCCATCTCAGGGGCGATGGGCTGGCCGCTGGCTTCGATCTGGGCCTTCAGTGCGTTGACGCGGGCCATGGGGACGGCCTTGCCATTGACGATAGCCACATTTTGTGCCGATGCGGACAGGGCGGCGAAGCCCAAAACTGCTGCGCCCACGAGGCGGGCCATTTGCTTTTGATTCATGCTCATTCGAGTCTGGATTGAGAAAAGTGAATTAAGTCTGCCCATATGCAACAGGCTCCGCATTGCGGAGCCTGCTGTCATAAAACTTCAATGGCGATGGCGTGTACGCCCTGGTCAATGAAATCTTGCAGTGCATCATACACAAGGCGATGACGCGCTACGCGGCTTTTGCCGTCAAAAGCGGGGCAGGCAATGCGGATGCGAAAGTGGGTGCCTACGCCGCTGTCATCGGCACCCACATGGCCAGCGTGCTGGTAGCTTTCGTCGATGACTTCAAGCGCGCTGGGCTGCAGGCGCAGACGCAAAGCGGCGTCCATTGCTGGGGCGGTGATGCTCACGCTCATGGCTGCTTGTCCTTGGCTTCAGCGTCGTTTGGTGCGCTGCCTTTGGCGGCGTCTTGCGGCAGGTAGCGGCTCATGTAGATGGCTTGCGCAATCACAAAGACAAACATCAGGCCCATGCCGCCAAACAGCTTGAAGTTGACCCAATCGTCAGTATCAAAGTTGTAGGCCACCCAGAGGTTGAGTGCGCCCATGGCGGCAAAAAAGGCCGACCATGCCAAGTTCAGCTTGAGCCAGACGGCATCAGGCAGTTGCAGCTGCGCACCCATGACGGAGCGCAGCAGGTTCTTTTTAAAGATCAACTGACCCAGCAGCAAAGCCGCGCCCATGAGCCAGTACAGCACCGTGGGCTTCCATTTGATGAAGTTTTCATCGTGGGCCAGCAGTGTGGCGCCGCCAAACAGCACGATCACGCCGAGGCTGACCCACTGCATGGGCTCGACCTTGCCGTTTTTAAAGCGCAGATATACGATTTGCGCAATGGTGGCCACAATAGCGACGCCCGTGGCGGCGTAAATGCCCCAGACCTTGAAGGCCACGAAAAACAAGATGATGGGGAAGAAATCAATCAGCAGCTTCATGCGCGAAATATCAGTGGTTCTGGTGTTTCAGACTGCGCGGACCCAGCAAGGTTCCCGGCGCAGAGGTAAAAAGTCATCATGCACTAAAGAGCAGGTCATACCTGCGTCAAAGGCTTGTCTGATGGGAGGTTTTAGCTATCAAAACTAAGAGCCATCAAGGGATCTGCAATTCAAGCTACAAAAAGCGCTAGTCCTTGCAGATCAAGGACTGTTAGCTCTTATTTTTGATGCTCGTTGTGAAAATCCAGCGAGGCGGAGTTCATGCAGTAGCGCAGGCCGGTGTCGGTGGGGCCGTCAGGAAAGACATGGCCCAGATGCGCGCCGCAGCCGCTGCACACGGTTTCTACGCGCAGCATGCCGTGAGTGCGGTCCTCGATATTGGTGATGGAGCCGGGCACCGCCTCATCAAAGCTGGGCCAGCCGCAGCCCGCGTCAAACTTGGTGTGCGAGTCAAACAGCTTGTTGCCGCAGCAAACGCAGTGGTAGCTGCCATCAGCCCAGAACTTCTCGTACTTGCCAGTAAAAGGGCGCTCCGTGGCCGCATGGCGGGTGACCTGAAATGCCGCAGGCTCGGCGCCTTTTTCTTGCAGCAGGGCTTGCCATTGGGCATCGGACTTTTGGATGGGAAAACTCATGATGAACAGCTTATTTCAATAGAGGTCGCCCAGTCGGGCGGAAAGTCGGCCCAGTCTGCATGAGCTGGGTGCGAGTCATAGGGTGCTTGTAGCACGGCCAGCAGTTGCTGCACCGGCGCAAAGTCGCCACCTTGTTCTTGCCCTTGAACTTTTCCTTGTGCGGCGCGAATGACGGTCTCGCCCAGGTGGTTGCGCAGCACGAAACGGGGGTTGGATTTTTGCATCAAATCAGCCGCCAGTCTTTGATCTGTCTGCGTTAGATGCTCTGAATAAGTGAGCGCCCAGGCATCGAATGCGGCGCGGTCCAAAATAATGTCCCGCAGCGGCTCGAAGTTGATGTTTGCATTGTGTGCCTGCTGCACGGCTTGCGTCAGGCGCGTGAAGAAGATGGTGTAGTCCACCTTGTTATCAGCCAGTAGCTGCAGCAGCGGGTTGACCAGCAGGGCAAAGCGGCTTTGTTCGGGGGCTGTACCAGCCGCATCATCTGGCAGTCCCAGCTTGCGCAGCATTTGCGTGGCGTAAGCGGCGGGGAAGACGGTTTTGTACGACTCAAGCGCTGCAATCGTCAGCTCTTCATCGCCAATCAATGGTAGCAGGGCTTGGCCTAGGCAATACAGATTCCAGTACGCGACCTGAGGCTGGCGGTTAAAGGCGTAACGGCCTTGGTTGTCGCTGTGGTTGCAGATATGGCCGGGGTCAAACGCATCCAAAAACTGGAACGGGCCGTAGTCAATCGTCAGGCCCAAAATGCTCATGTTGTCGGTGTTCATCACCCCGTGGCAAAAGCCCACGGCCTGCCACTGGGCCAGCAGTCGGGCGGTGCGCTCGCTCACCGCCTGTAAAAAGTTGGCGTAGGCATTGCCTTCAAGCGCCGCAGCTGTGCGGCATTCAGGGTAGTGCTGGTCGATGACCATATCTGCCAGCGCTTTGAGCTCAGACTTCATGTCGCGGGCAGCGAAATGCTCGAAGTGGCCAAAGCGCACAAAACTGGGAGCCACGCGGGTAACGATGGCCGCAGTTTCCATGGTCTCGCGCGCTACCGACAAGGGCGAGCCCGTTAGCGCCAAGGCTCGGGTCGTCGGAATGCCAAGTGCCGCCATCGCCTCGCTGCACAAAAACTCTCGAATCGATGAGCGCAGCACGGCACGGCCATCACCGCCGCGTGAATAGGGCGTGCGGCCTGCGCCTTTGAGTTGGACTTCAAAGCCTTGTTCGGTCTCGCCCAGCATGATGGCGCGGCCGTCGCCCAGCTGGCCGGCCCACACGCCGAACTGGTGGCCGCTATAGACGCTGGCCAGCGGCTTGTGGCCGTCAGTTGCCGCATTGCCGCTGAGCATTTGCAGGGCATCGCTGGTTTGCAGCCATTCGGGGTTCAGCCCCATCCATTGAGCGGTGCTGGCGCTGGTGGCGATCCAGTGCGCAGCTGGTACGGGCGTGGGCTGGAGGTAGGTGAAAAAAGCCGGGCCTAAAGCTTCAAAGTGGCCCAGCTTGCGCCATTGCGGGGCAAGGGATTCGTTCATGCAGTCATTTTGCTTGAGCCGTAGCAAGGCCAGAGCTTGCAGGGTTGTCGACGGGCTTGCTCGGTCGCGACTGCCTAGGTTTTTCCCTAGGGCTGCTGGCATCCCTCATAGAGACCTTAGAGCTAAACGTCGCTGACGTTACGCATTGGTGACAGTCCTGCTGATGACGGCGAGAAAGCCCGCGATAGGATGATTTGCTATCACTACAACGCTATTTAGGAGACACGCCAATGTTGGGTTTGATGCAAAACCAGCCACTGCTGATTTCTTCCCTGCTTGAGTTTGCAGCCCGCAACCATAGCGACGGGGAAATTGTCTCCCGCCGCGTAGAGGGCGACATCCACAGCTACACCTACAAAGACATGGCGGGCCGTGCGCGCCAGTTGGCCAATGCGCTGGACGGCCTTGGCTTGGCGCAGGGTGAGCGGGTGGCCAGTCTGGCGTGGAACGGTTACCGCCATATGGAGATGTACTTTGGCGTCAGCGGCTCAGGTCGCGTGCTGCACACCATCAATCCGCGCCTGCACCCTGAGCAGATTGCGTGGATTGTGAACCACGCCGAGGACAAAGCACTTTGTTTTGATTTGAGCTTTTTGCCCCTGATTGTGGCCGTGCACGCCAAGTGCCCGCAGGTCAAACAATGGGTGGTGCTGTGCGATGCGGATAAGCTGCCCACAGACAGTGGCATTGCAGGGCTGGTGAGCTACGAGACTTGGATTGCAGGTAAATCTGATCAATACAACTGGCCGCAGTTGAACGAGAACACGGCGTCCAGCATGTGCTACACCAGTGGCACCACGGGCAACCCCAAGTCTGTGCTCTACAGCCAACGCTCTAGTGTTTTGCACGCTTATGCGGCCTCGCTGCCCGATGTAATGTGCTTGTCGGCCCGCGACTCGGTGCTGCCGGTCGTACCCATGTTCCATGTCAATGCCTGGGGGCTGCCATATTCTGCAGCGCTTACGGGCTGCAAGCTGGTCTTTCCCGGCCCGGCGCTGGATGGCAAATCGGTTTACGAGTTGATTGAATCGCAGGGTGTGACTTTTGCCGCTGGCGTGCCCACGGTGTGGCAGATGCTGCTCAGTTATATGAAGCCGGGCGACTTGCGCTTTTCCAAACTCAAGCGCACGGTGATTGGTGGATCGGCTTGCCCGCCAGCCATGATTGAGGCATTTCAAGAAGACTACGGCGTGGAGGTTTTGCACGCTTGGGGCATGACCGAGATGAGCCCGCTGGGTACCTTGTCCACGCTCAAAAACAAGCATCTGGCGCTGCCCAAAGATGAGCAGATGAAGATTCGCCAAAAGCAGGGCCGCGCTATTTTTGGTGTGGATATGAAGATCGTCAACGAGGCTGGAGCCGAGCAGCCTTGGGATGGCAAGAGTTATGGAGACTTGCTCGTGCGCGGTCCGTGGATTGTGGACAGCTATTACAAAGGTAGCGCCAGCCCCCTGGTGGATGGCTGGTTCCCAACAGGTGACGTGGCCACGATTGATGCAGATGGCTATATGCAGATTACCGACCGCAGCAAGGATGTGATCAAGTCCGGCGGCGAGTGGATTAGCTCCATTGACATTGAAAACATTGCAATGGCTCACCCCGCCATTGCCATGGCCGCCTGCATTGGCATGCCGCACCCTAAGTGGGATGAGCGCCCGATTGTTGCTGTAGTCAAAAAACCGGGCTTCGAAGTCACACGTGAAGAGCTGCTGCAGTTTTATGAGGGCAAGAGCGCCAAGTGGCAAATTCCCGATGATGTGGTGTTTGTGCAAGCCATCCCGATTGGTGCCACAGGCAAGATGCTCAAGACGCGCCTGCGTGAGGAACTCAAGGACTACAAGCTGCCTACGTCTTAAACCGCCTCTTATTCGCTGATTTTCAGGGACATAGAGCCCCACAAAACCCGGCTATCATCATGCGATGATGGCCGTTTCGTTTTTGGGCTCTTGCCATGCACCGTGTTCAGCCGCCGCCTGCCTGTTCTTGCGAATCCTGTGAAGAGCCTGTTTCGGGCCTGCTGCGCCGCCATCTTATTGGAGCCGGTTTACTCGGTGGGCTGGGTGCGATAGCTGGGCCTGCCGCAGCTTGTACATCCGAGGCTGCTGCTCAGGCTGGCAGTGTGGTTGCGCCGCGTACGGTTTGCATGGAATGCCTTGCGCGTCGCGCCCAGCAGCGCTCTCCTTTTGTGAACAAGGAGCTGTCATGAGCAAAGTACAAACTTGGCATGAGATGAAGCCGGCGCGCCAGACCTGGCCGCAGCGGTGGTCGCAGATCAAGTCCTCTGGAAAATTCTCAGACAAACCTTTGCAGCTGTATTTGCTGCTGGATGCTGCCCAGAAGCGGGACTTGCTGGCGCTGGTGCCTGAAAGCGGAGCAGAGGCCTTGTTCGCATTCACGCGCAGCACCAAGGAGGGCAAGGTCAGTCCCTGGCTGGTGCACTTGGGGCGCCACGGTCAGTCATTGAAGAAGCCGCAACAAGATTTGTTGAATGCTGTGCTTGATGTGGTGCAGGCCAGCCCCTGTGCGACGTTGCTGGCAAGCGAGTGCGAGATGGCTGTGCTGATAGCCCACCTGCGCCGCGCTATGGACCCGAAAATGCCGGACAAGGACAGCAGTTATCTGGCTTTTTGGGACCCTGCGGTGCTGGCAGTTCTGCTGGGGCAGAGAGATCTGGATACCCAAAGCCGTATCGAGCCCGTGCTGAAATCCGCGCAAAGCCGCGCCTTGCTGGGCCCGATTGCGCGCTGGTGGTGCTGGAGCCGATCAGGTCGCTTGCATGAATATGCGGTCAGTGACTTTACCGAACTCTCCGCCTCGATGTCCATGCCGTTGCCGTTGCCGCTGCAACTCAGCGCCGCGCAAGTCGAGGCGCTGGTGCAGGGCAATGTGCCCGATCTGCTGATTTATTTTGTCAATCTGAATCAGGTACATCTGCGAGACAAGCTGCCGCCGCTGGCCATGCATTGGTTCGTGCGCCAGCAACTGGTTTTTGCTCGCCGTTATGGGCTCACAGGGACGCGTGATCTGCTGAACTATCTGTGTCTGGCTTTGATCGGTGGTGCGCGTGTTGATCAAATACCTGAAGTGGCAGAGCTGCTGGCAAAGGTAAAGGCGCGAAAGCTGAGCTTTGACAATTTCATGGATGAGGTCGCCCCAAAGCTGGATGGCAAGGACCTGGCTGAACCGCAGGTGCTGATGGCTGCCAACGGCCTGCCTTTGACGGAAAACCAACTGCCGCGATAACTATTGGTTTTTGCCATGTTGTTGAAAGAAAAAGGCTTGTAGCGCTTTATTTGTATGCGCATGCAGCTTGTTTGTGATGACTCTGGTCATCACAATCGCTCCAAAGTCGCCAAAGTGATATGCGCTAGGGCAACCCCCAAGCGGCAACCGAGAGCTTGCCGCTTAGTCTGCCCATTGCTCATAAACACCAATGGAGACGCTCTATGAAGTTTGCATACAAGGCTTTGACAGCATCGGTGATCCTGGCGTGCGCAGGCAGTGCGATGGCGCAAAAAGGCGAGACCGTAAAGGTCGCTTGGATTGACCCACTCTCAGGCCTGATGGCCGCGCTGGGCTCCAATCAGCTCAAAAGCCTGCAGTACGTGGCCGAAGAGATCAACAAATCCAACACTTCAGGGGTGAAGTTCGAAGTCATTGGTATTGACAACAAACTGAGCCCACAAGAGACCACGGCCGCGCTGCGCTCTGCTATGGACCAAGGCGTGCGCTATGTGTTTCAGGGCAATGGCTCAGGCCCGGCGCTGGCCATCATGGATGCGCTGGAAAAGCACAATGCGCGCAACAAGGGCAAAGAGGTCATTTTCCTGAACTACGCCGCGGTTGACCCTGACCTCACCAACAGCAAATGCAGCTACTGGCACTTCCGTTTGGATGCCGATACCTCGATGAAGATGGAAGCGCTGACCACGTATATGAAGGACGTGCCCGAGGTTAAAAAGGTCTACCTGATTAACCAGAACTACGCCCATGGTCAGCAGGTATCCAAGTACGCCAAGGAGATGCTCAAGCGCAAGCGCCCTGATGTGGAAGTTGTGGGCGATGACTTCTCGCCACTGGCGCAGGTGCGAGACTTTGCACCCTATGTGGCCAAGATCAAGCAGTCGGGTGCGGATACGGTGATTACCGGCAACTGGGGCTCTGACTTGGCGCTGCTCATCAAAGCCGCCAATGATGCGGGGCTGAACAACGTCAAGTTCTACACCTACTATGGCATTGCGACGGGCGCACCCACAGCCATGGGCGCAGCAGCTGCGGGCAAGGTTTATATGGTGGGCTATGGTCACCTGAACATGCCCGGGGTGATGGACAAAATCGTCAAGGGCTTCAAGGCCAAGGTCAATGAGGATATGTATACCGGCAGCCTATACACGGGGCTGACGATGCTGGATCAGGCCTTTGCCAAGGCCAAGACGACGGAGCCCGTCAAGATCGCCGCAACCATGGAGGGTATGAAGTTCAAGAACTACAACGGTGATGTTGAGATGCGCAAAAGCGACCACCAGTTGCAGCAAGGCCTGTATATCGCGCGCTGGGAAAAAGCGGGTGGTAAGTACCCCACGGATTCTGAAAACACGGGCTACACCTTTGTACCTGTGAAGTACTACGAGCCCTATGTGGCCAGCACGCCCACCAGCTGCGAGATGAAGCGACCTTCTTAAGCTCGATAGGTAGAGCAGTCAAGGGTGCCCAAGCGGCACCCTTTTTCATCTCTGTTTTTGGGCGACTGTTTTTGTTGTTTGCCTAAGTTACAGCACATGTGGCTGGACATATAGCTGCCTATGAAACTGCATAAGTCGCAGCATTTTTCACCTCATCTGTCACTCAAGTGTCGGCAACCGCTGAAAAGTGAGCCTCAAAGTCGCCTGCGTGATAGCTGCTAAGGCTTTCCCTCAAAGGCAAAAGTCTGCAGGGCGATAGATTGGCGTCATTGGCTCAAAACAATGCAAGGAGACAGCGATGCAATGGTTGAATTTTGAGAAAAAGGCATGCTGATGACGCCTGAATTTTTCACCATCTCCATGCTCAACGGCGTGAGTTACGGGCTGCTGCTCTTCATGCTTAGCTCGGGCCTGACTTTGATTTTCAGCATGATGGGCGTGCTCAACTTTGCCCACGCCAGTTTTTACATGCTGGGCGCGTACTTTGCATACACGCTCAGCGGCATCGTGGGTTTTTGGCCTGCGCTGCTGATTTGTCCTGTGCTGGTCGGCGGGCTGGGTGCGCTTTTTGAGCGTTTTTGCTTGCGCCGCGTGCACAAATACGGCCATGTGCCAGAGCTACTCATCACCTTTGGCCTGTCTTACTTGATTTTGGAAGTGGTGCAACTGGTCTGGGGCCGGGGCACCGTGCCTTATGCGCTGCCGCCTGCGTTGCAAGGCCCGCTGTTCACGCTGTACGGCACGCAGTTCCCCAAGTCGCGCTCGTTTGTGATGCTGGTGGCGCTGCTGATGCTGCTGGCCGTCTGGCTGCTGCTGACTCGCACGCGCATTGGTTTGGTGATTCAAGCCGCGCTCAAGAACCCTGACATGGTTGAAGCGTTGGGTCACAACGTGCCCCGCGTTTTCATGATGGTGTTTGGCGGCGGTTGCGCGCTGGCTGGCTTGGCGGGGGTGCTGGGCGGTAACACCTACGTGACTGAGCCGGCCATGGCCGCATCTGTGGGTTCCATCATCTTTGTGGTGGTAGTTGTGGGTGGCATGGGATCGCTGGCCGGTGCCTTTGTCGCCTCGCTGCTGATTGGCGTGCTGCAAACCTTTGCCGTGGCGCTGGACTGGTCGCTGGCGGGGCTGTTTATTTCCATGGGGCAGCAGGTCAATGAAGCCACCTTTGGCTGGCCCGTGCTGCGACTGACGGTGTCGCAAATCGCGCCCATCTTGCCCTACCTGTTTTTGGTGTTGATTCTCATCTTCCGCCCCAAGGGCCTATTGGGCACAAGAGGAGATTGAGCCATGTCATCGATAGCAAAAAATGACGCGAAAAATTCCATGAATGATTCTGATGTCGAAAATTCCAAGGATCAAGCGAAGAAACAGGCCAATGATCAGCGCTATTACCGCTTTAAACCCCTGAACATTGGCCGCATTCTGATCTGGAGCCTGTTTGCGCTGGCCTTGATCGTGGCTCCCATGATCTTCACCAGCTCGCTGGCGCTGACCATGCTCAGCCAGATGGGCTATCTCATCATCATCTGCTTGTCATACAACATCTTGCTGGGGCAGGGCGGCATGCTGAGCTTTGGTCATGCGGTGTATACCGGTTTGGGATCCTTCATTGCCATTCATGCCATCAACAAGGCCAGTGGTGGCGAGTGGCCGATTCCTCTGGTGTTGATTCCCATCATCGGCGGGCTGGGTGGGGTGTTTTTTGCCGCCATGTTTGGCTATGTGACCACCAAAAAATCGGGCACCACCTTTGCCATGATCACCATGGGGCTTGGGGAGCTAGTGGCATCCATGGCACTGATGTTCCCCGAGTTCTTTGGCGGTGAGGGTGGCATCACCACGGACCGCGTCTACAGCAAGTTCTTTGGGCTGGATTTTGGTTCTGGCCTGCAGGTTTACTACCTGATTGCGGCCTACTGCTTTGTCTGCACGGCAGCCATGTTCGCCTTCACCGGCACGCCCTTGGGGCGCATGCTCAACGCCGTGCGCGACAACCCCGAGCGCGTGGAGTTTGTGGGCTACAACACCCAGCGCGTGCGCTACTTCGCTTTCATCATTGCGGGCTTCTTCGCCGGTATTGGGGGCGGGTTGACTGCTATCAATTTTGAGATTATCACGGCTATGGATAGCGTCAGCGTGGTGCGCTCCGGCGGCTATCTGCTCTTCACCTTCTTGGGCGGCGCTACCTTCTTCTTCGGCCCCATTATTGGCGCGGTGCTGCTGGTGCTGGCGTCAGTGCTGCTGTCTGAGCTGACCAAGGCCTGGCTGCTGTATCTGGGCCTGGTCTTTTTGCTCATGGTGATGTATGCGCCTGGCGGTGTGGCGAGCCTGATCATGATGAATTTGCGCGTGGCCAAGTTTGGGCATTTCAAGCGCTTGATAAAGCCTTATCTGGGCGTATTGCTTGCAGCGGTGATGACCTTGGTGGGTGCGGCTTCGCTGGTTGAGATGATCTATCACATACAACTCAACGCCGCGCAAGGCCCCAAGGTGCCATTAATGGGGGCGCAGCTGGACACCAGTGCTGCCGCGACATGGGCTGTGGCGATTGTGGTTTTTGTGGTGGGGCTGGGCTTGTTGGAGACCGCACGGCGCATCACGGCACGCCGCTGGGGGCAGGTGCAAGAAGCGATAGAAGAAAGCATTAAAAAAGGGGAGGGTTGAGCCATGTCCAGCATTGCCATTCATCAACCAACTTCACAAACGACTGCGCAAGCAAGTCAGTCTGCAGGCAAGCCCTATGCGCTGGAACTGCGAGAGCTGCGCAAGAACTTTGGCAAGACTGAAATCATTCGCGGCGCTAATTTGGCTGTGAACGCCGGTGAGCGCATCGCCATCATTGGCCCGAATGGTGCGGGCAAGAGCACGCTGTTTAATCTGATTAGCGGCCGTTTTGAACCCAGCAGCGGAGACATATTGCTGCATGGCCAGCGCATTGACGGCAAAAAGCCATTCGAGGTCAACCGCATGGGCTTGTCGCGCAGCTTTCAGATCACCAACATTTTCCCCAAGTTGTCGGTGTTTGAAAACCTGCGCTGCAGCGTGCTCTGGAGCTTGGGTTATCGCTACAGCTTTTGGCGTTTTCTCTCCAATTTGCATGACGCCAATGCGCGTGCCAATGAGCTGATGGAAATGATTGGCCTGCACCGCAAGCGCGACACTCTGGCCGTAAACCTGACCTATGCCGAGCAGCGTGCGCTGGAGATTGGCATCACCATCGGCGGTGGCGCCAGCGTTATCTTGCTCGATGAACCTACAGCCGGCATGAGCAATAGCGAAACCGCTCATTTCATCCAGCTCATCAAGAAGGTGACGGAAGGAAAAACGCTATTAACAGTAGAGCATGACATGGGCGTGGTGTTTGGGCTGGCGGACAAAATTGCCGTGGTGGTCTATGGCGAGGTAATTGCCTTTGATACGCCTGAAGCGGTACGCGCTAACCCACGCGTTCAAGAAGCCTATCTCGGATCTTCCGTGGCAGATCAACAGGCGGGAGGGCATTGAGATGTTGAAAATTAATGACTTACATGCCTATTACGGCAAAAGCCATGTGCTGCATGGCGTGGATTTTGAGGTCAATGCGGGCGAGATTGTGGCATTGCTGGGGCGCAATGGCTCGGGTCGCTCCACCACGGCAAAAGCCATCATGGGCTTGGTGCATTGGGAAGGCGCTCTGAACTGGAAGGGCAAGAACCTGAAAGGCAAAAAAGCCTATGAGGTCGCTCACTTAGGTATTGGCTATGTGCCTGAAAGCCGGGATGTGTTTTCTAGCCTTACGGTGCACCAAAACCTGATGCTGGGCCAAAAATCAAAGCATCAAAGCAAGAGTAGCCGCTGGGGTTTTGACGATATGTATGCCATGTTCCCGCGCCTGAAGGAGCGCCAGCACACGGAGGCGGGAGTGATGTCGGGCGGAGAGCAGCAGATGCTGACCCTGTGCCGCACGCTGATGGGCGACCCCGACCTCATCATCATCGATGAGCCCACTGAAGGGCTGGCGCCAAAGATTGTGGAGCTGGTGGGCGAGTACCTCAAGAAGATCAAGGACCGGGGTGTGTCTGTACTGCTGATTGAGCAAAAGCTAACCATCGCCATGAATATCTCAGACCGGGCTTTGGTCATGGGGCACGGTCACATCGTGTTTGATGGCACACCCGATACCTTGCGAGCTAATGAGAAGATTCGCAAAGAGTGGCTAGAGGTTTGACACGAGACACCCCCTGAGCGGCTTTGCCGATCCCCCCTCTCTCGCTTTGCGGGAGGGGACGATGCCCTCGCCGCGAGGCGGCTCTTGCTTGGCATCTCTAAGGGAGGAGGCGCCAGTCATTGCGGATCAGGAGGCTGTCTCGCTCAGGACAAACATCAGTTGCGCAATGCAGCAAAAATCGGACAATAAAAACGCACGACCGTTCTTTTATATTTATCGAACAGGGGACAACAGCATGACTGCTGAATACAAAGTGGACGGAGCCATCGCCGTCATTACCTTGAACAACCCGCCAGTCAATGGCCTGGGCTTGTCCACACGCCGCAGTGTGGTTGAGGGATTGCAGAAGGCACTGGCCAACGAGGCTGTGAAAGCCATTGTGATTACCGGAGCGGGCAAGGCCTTCTCCGGTGGCGCGGACATTACCGAGTTTGGCAAGGAAGAGGCCTACAGCGAGCCGCATTTGCTGTCACTGATCAAGCTGTTTGATGAATCTCCAAAGCCGGTGGTTGCCGCTATCCACTCAGTTTGCATGGGCGGTGGGCTTGAGCTGTCGCTGGGCTGCCATTACCGCATTGCAGCGCCAGGCACGGCTGTAGCGTTGCCTGAGGTGAAGCTGGGTCTGCTGCCCGGCGCTGGTGGCACGCAACGCCTACCGCGCGCTTTAGGTGTTGAGCCCGCGCTGAACATGATCGTCAGCGGCGAGACCGTGATGAGCGATATGCTGGCCATGCAGCCCGGCCAGAAGCTATTCAACAAGATGGCATCGTCGACTGAGACCTTGATGGCCGAGGCCAAAGCCTTTGCACTGGAAGTGGCCGATGTGCGCCCCCTGCCGCGTGTGCGTGACCTGCCTTGCAAGCACCCGCAGGGAGAGGCTTACTTTGAGTTTGCCGCCACCATGGTGCAGGGCATGTCCAAGAACTTCCCAGCGCCCATGCGCTGCTTGGAGGCCGTGAAGAACGCCACCACCAAAAAGTTTGAAGATGGCATGGCCGCTGAGAGCGAAGCCTTTATGCAACTGATGATGACGCCCGAGTCCCGCTCGCTGCGCCATTTGTTCATGGCCGAGCGCGCTGCGTCAAAAATTGCCGATGTACCCTCTGACACTCCGGTGCGAGACATCAAGGCAGTGGGCGTGATTGGTGCGGGCACCATGGGCGGCGGCATCGCCATGAATTTCTTGAATGCAGGTGTGCCCGTCAAAATTTTGGAGACCAAGCAAGAAGCGTTGGATCGTGGCGTCGCCACCATCAAGAAGAACTACGAAGCACAGGTCAAAAAGGGCAAGCTGAAAGAAGATAAATACGCCCAGCGCATGGCGCTGCTGAGCACCACGCTGTCCTATGAAGACCTCAAAGACTGCGATCTGATCATCGAAGCCGTGTTTGAAGAGTTAGGCGTTAAAGAAACTGTGTTCAAACAGCTGGATGCGGTGGCCAAGCCCGGAGCGATTCTGGCCTCCAACACCTCCACGCTGGATGTAGACAAAATTGCCGCTTTCACCAAGCGCCCGCAAGACGTGGTGGGCATGCATTTTTTCAGCCCCGCCAACGTCATGAAGCTGCTCGAAGTAGTGCGCGGCAAGGCCACGGCCAAGGATGTGCTGGCCACGGTGATGAAGGTGGGCAAGAAGATCAAGAAGACGGCTGTGGTGTCCGGCGTCTGCGACGGCTTTATCGGCAACCGCATGATTGAGCAGTATTCGCGCCAAGCGGGCTTTTTGCTGGACGAAGGCGCATCGCCGCAGCAGATCGATAAAGCGGTTGAAAAATTTGGCTTTGCCATGGGGCCGTTTCGCATGGGCGATCTGGCCGGTAACGACATTGGCTGGGCGATTCGCAAGCGCCGCTATCAAGAAAAGCCGGACATGAAGTACAGCGCCAGTGCAGACCGCTTGTGCGAGTTGGGTCGCTTTGGTCAGAAGACCGGCGCAGGCTGGTATGACTACGTGCCCGGCAAGCGCGATGCGCTGGTCTCCGATGTGGTGACAAAAATGGTGGACGAGCATCGCAAAAGCTTGGGAATTACGCCGCGCAAGATTTCAGACGAAGAAATTGTGCAGCGACTGGTGTTCGCGCTCGTCAATGAGGGCGCGCATATTCTGGAAGAAGGTATTGCAGGCAAGTCCGGCGATATCGACATGGTCTACCTGACTGGCTACGGCTTCCCGCTGTGGCGAGGTGGCCCCATGCATTACGCCGGCGAAGTGGGCTTGTTCAACGTGATGCAAGCCATGGGCCGCTTTGCCCAGAACCCCCATGACGATGCCAAGTTCTGGCAGCCTGCGCCATTGCTGGCCCGATTGGCCGCCGAAGGCAAACAGTTCAGCTAAGCGCCATTCACACAGCCCTTGATACGTCGTTGCCAAGCCTTGTCGTACCTTTTGTACTGCCTGCGGCTTAGCGCCTCGTCTCAAACGCAAATTTTTTCGTTTTTGCTGGTCTGTGTGAAAGGCTTGATTCCAAGCAATACCCAGAATCAAAGGACAGAACATGACATCCGCAGTGATTGTTTCTACCGCCCGTACCCCGCTGGCCAAAAGCTGGAAGGGCTCGTTCAACATGACTTACGGCCCGACCTTGGGTGCCCACGCGGTCAAGGCTGCTGTGGAGCGTGCAGGCATTGAGAGCGCTGAAGTGGAAGACGTAATCATGGGCATGTCGCTGCCAGAAGGCACGACCGGCGCCAACGTTGCCCGCCTGATCGCCGTGCGCGCAGGCCTGCCGGTGACGACGTCCGGCATGACCATCAACCGTTTTTGCTCCTCAGGTCTGCAGTCAATCGCACTGGCGGCCCAGCGCATCATCGCGGGCGAAAACGATGTGCTGGTGGCCGGTGGTCTGGAGAGCATCTCCTGTGTGCAGCCCCATCTGAACCCGCACATGGCGTTTGACCCCGAGCTGACCGCCATGAAGCCAGAGATTTACTGGAGCATGCTGCAGACGGCCGAGCAGGTTGCCAAGCGTTACAACATTAGCCGCGATGCGCAGGATGAGTACGGCGCATCCAGCCAGCAGAAAGCCGCCGCTGCGCAGGCCGCCGGTTTGTTTGAAGCCGAAATTGCTCCCATGAAGACGGTGATGGGCGTGGTCGACAAGGTGCGCGGCATGATCACCAAGGAAGTGACTGTCAGCCAGGATGAAGGCATTCGCGACGGCACGACCAAGGAAGGCATCAGCGGCCTGCGCAGCGCGCTGCCGGGCGGGGTAATTACGGCAGGCAACGCCAGCCAGTTCTCTGACGGCGCCGGCGCCTGCGCCGTGGTCAGCGAAGCCTATGCATCGCGCAAGGGGCTCAAGCCTCTGGGCCGTTTTCTGGGCTTTGCTGTGGCCGGTTGCGAGCCTGACGAGATGGGCATTGGCCCCATCTATGCCATCCCCAAGGTGCTTAAAAAGCTGGGCTTGTCCATCAACGATATTGACCTGTGGGAACTCAACGAAGCCTTTGCCGTGCAGGTAATCTACTGCCGCGACAAGCTGGGCATTCCACCCGAGAGGCTCAACGTCAACGGCGGCGCGATTGCTGTGGGTCACCCTTATGGCGTCTCGGGTCAGCGTCTGACGGGCCACGCTCTGATTGAAGGCAAGCGACGCGGCGCCAAGCGCGTGTGCGTGACTATGTGCATTGGCGGAGGCATGGGTGCAGCGGGCGTGTTTGAAGTCCTGTAAGCCTGCTGACTTAAGGCCGCTATCCGTAAGGGGGCGGCCTTTTATTTGCTTTTGGTTGATAAAAGTAATAGCTACTAGCGCTTACTGGTAAAGCGTTGCAGTAGTTTTTGATGGGATATTGATATGCGCCTGCGCTCCACCATTGATTTCTTGCTCTACGACTGGCTGCAGGCCGAAGATTTGAGCCGCCGCCCCCGTTTTGCGGATCATTCGCGCGACACCTTTGATGCCGTGATGGACACCTGTGAGCGCATTGCCCGCGAGAAGTACGCGCCCTTTAATCGAACGGTGGACCAGCAGGAGCCGCAGTTTGATGGTGAAAAAGTCATCTTGCCGCGGTGCACGTATGACGCCCGAGAAGCCTATGCCCAATCAGGCATGCTTAGCGCCGCGCAAGACTATGAAATTGGCGGTATGCAGCTGCCCTATGTGGTGGAGTCCGCCGCTAATTGCTTTTTTGCCGCAGCGTCGATCAGCATCGGCTCGAATATGCTGACTAGCGGCAACGCCAACGCCATCATGGCGCACGGTACGCAGCTGCAAAAAACGGTGTTTGCCGCCAATGAGTTCAACGGCCGCTGGGCAGGAACCATGGCGCTGTCCGAGCCGCAGGCGGGCTCGTCCCTGTCCGACGTCGCCACGCGCGCCGAGCCTGATGGCGATGATTTTGAAAACGAAGAGCTGGGTCCACGCTACCGCCTCAAGGGCAACAAGATGTGGATCAGCGCGGGAGACCATGAGCTGACCGAGAACATCGTGCATCTGGTGCTGGCCAAGATTCCCGGCCCCGATGGCAAGCCTGTACCCGGCGTCAAAGGCATTTCGCTGTTCATCGTGCCTAAGAAGCTGGTTGATGCGCAGGGCCAGTTGACTGGCGAGCGCAATGATGTGGTGCTGGCCGGCCTGAACCACAAACTGGGCTGGCGCGGCACGACCAATACACTGCTTAATTTTGGCGAAGGCAAGTACCCGGTGCGCGGGGCGTCCGGGGCGATTGGCTATCTGGTTGGCAAGCCCGGCGAGGGCCTCAAATGCATGTTTCACATGATGAACGAGGCGCGTATCTCCATCGGCATGGCTGCATCCATGCTGGGCATGGCGGGCTATCACGCCAGTCTTGAATATGCGCAAAGTCGCCCGCAAGGTCGCCCGATTGGTGGTGGCGGCAAGGATGCCAGTAAGCCGCAATCGCGCATCATTGAGCACGCGGATGTCAAGCGCATGCTGCTGGCGCAAAAAGCCTACTGCGAAGGCGCGCTGGCGCTGAACTTGCTCTGCGCAAAACTGGTGGATGAGCAGAACACGGGGGAGGGCGAACAGGTGGCAGAGGCCAGGCTGCTGCTGGAGGTGCTGACTCCCGTCGCCAAAAGCTGGCCCAGCGAGTTCTGTCTAGAGGCCAACTCTCTGGCCATTCAGATTCATGGTGGCTACGGCTATACGCGTGACTTTGCGGTCGAGCAGTACTGGCGTGACAACCGTCTGAACATGATTCACGAAGGCACGCATGGCATTCAGGCCATGGATTTACTGGGGCGCAAAGTCATCATGGAGGGGGGCAAGGGCCTGCAGTTGCTGGCCACGCGCATCAACGCCACGATTCAAAAAGCGCAGCAGCAGGCAAAGCTAAGCACCTATGCCAACCAACTGGCCCGCGCGCTGGCCGATGTGGGGTCCACCACCAAGGCGGCTTGGGCGACCGACAACCCGCAGGAAGCGCTGGCCAATGCTGTGCCGTACATGCAGGCCTTTGGCCATGTGGTGCTGGGCTGGATCTGGCTGGATGTGGCGCTGGCCGTGCTGGCCAAGGATGACGCGCTGGCCATTGCCGCACACCGCGGCAGCATGGCGGCGCAGCGCTTTTTCTTTGTCTACGAGCTGCCGCGTGTCAGCGCTTGGTTGCAGGTCGTCAAGACGCGGGATATGACCTGCGCGAACATGGAAGAAGAAGCTTTTTAAAAAGCTCTCACACCAATAAAAAAATCCTGCATTGCGCGGGATTTTTTTATGGGTGACTTGGCTCAGGGCTTTTCGCAGTCATCACTCATGCCCACCATGCCAGATAGCTTTTGCAGGCTGGAGCGCTGTTTCAGGCATTCCTGATGCTTGACTTCCTGCGCCTTGAGCTGCGCGGTCTGCATGGCTTTGGCGCGTTCCGCACGTAGCAAGGCGATGCGTTCGCGGATTTGCGGCATCAGGGCGGTGGTGGCTTTTTCGCCTTCCACAATGGCATGGCTGCGCTGGGCAAAATCAGCAGGGCCAATGTCTAGTACCTTGGGGCGAATGATGATGTCGGCACGTGCCAGTTCGGCCTGTCCCAGCTTTTGCCCCATGATGGCAATCGACTGGTTGAGCGCGCCCAGCATATTGCCGGGTGTCTTGCCGCTGGCCTTGTTGGAGATGTCCACGGCAATCACGATGTCCGCACCTAGCTTGCGTGCAGCGTCAACCGGCACGGGGCTGACTATGCCACCATCGACGTAGTGAAACTTGCCAATAGAGACTGGCTGAAACATGCCCGGCACGCTGCTCGATGCGCGCACGGCTTGACCTACATTGCCGCGTGTAAACACGGTGCGCTCACCGTCTTCCAAGCGTGTAGAGATAGCCACAAAAGGCTTAGCTAGCTGTTCCATCGGCTTGCGGCTGACTTGCTCATTCACATAGTCTTCCAGCTTCTGGCCCAACACCAGACCGCCTGAGGAAAATTGCAGATCTCGAATCTTGCTTTCGTCCAGCGCCACGGCTTTTTCTTGTAGCTCAAACGCATTCATGCCGCTGGCGTACATGGCACCCACCACGCTGCCTGCGCTAGTGCCCGCGACAAACGCAGGGGTGAGGCCGTTGGCCTCCAAAATCTTGATGACGCCAATGTGGGCAAAGCCTTTGGCTGCGCCGCCGCCGAGTGCCAGGCCGATCTTGATTGGGGGTGCCGATGCGGTGGTTGCAGGCCCATCTGCCACAGCTTTGGGAGAGGGCGGGTTGCTGCCGCATGCGGCAAGGCCGAGCAGGCTCAAATAGACCAAGGGGCGCAAAAAAGCATTCGAGCGCATACCAGAAAGTCCTGCTGTCATAAAGGCACAAAGTATAGCTTTTGGCGTTTTGACCTTCCCGCACGAGTGTCAGCTTGCAGGCAAACAAAGACTATAGCTGTAGCGCACGGGTTGTCTGCAAGTCTTGAACTCCATAAACAGCATCGGACTTTTCCTACAAGCGTGGACGAGTTTTTCGTATTAGAAAGAGAAAGATGGGTCGTTACAGTTACTAGTCAAATTAATGTCAGAAATAAGGGGGCAATAAACATGTCAATGATTTTTACTCGTACCGTTCAAGTTCTGGCTATCAGCACTTTAGCTTTCGGTTTGGCTGCTTGCGGCAAGACAGATGACAACAAAACTGCGGGCCAGAAGCTGGACTCCGCTATTTCCCAGACTCAGCAAGCCACTGACAACGCTGGCAACAAGATGGCTGACGGTGCTGCTAAGGCAGGTGACTCTGCAGCTGATGCACTGGCTAAAGCTGGCCAAGCTACAAGCAATGCAGTGGAGAATGCCGGCAACAAGATCGAAGAAGGCGCTGACAAAGCCGGTGCTGCATTGGACGATGCTGGCATCACCGCTGCCGTCAAGACTGACCTGATCAAGGCTCCTGACATTAGCGCGCTGCAAATCAATGTGGATACCAAAGGTGGCGCCGTGACTCTGTCGGGCACCGTTCCTTCGCAAGCTGTGAAGACACAGGCCGGCGATATCGCCAAGGCCACAAAGGGCGTGACCTCGGTCAACAACAATCTGACCGTGAAGGCTGGCTAATACTCTTTAGCTACCGTCTCGTATAAAGCCAGAGCGCGCAAGCCCTCTGGCTTTTTTTCGCCGTTATCGCGTCTCTACGCCAGCTAAGATAGCTTTATGACCCAAGCCGATCAAAAGCTCTCCACCCATCTGATTCACCACCCGTACCGTGCTCCCGTGGACTTTGATGCGCCGCAGCCTGCTGTGCACAAGGCTTCGACCGTGTACTTCGAGAATGTGCAGGCCATGCGTGATCGTCGCTGGCTTGATAAGAGCAGCTACACCTATGGTCTGCATGGCACGCCCACCACGTATACGCTGGAAGAACGTCTGGCTTCTCTAGAAGGCGGCTTGCAATGTTTGTTGGTTCCCAGTGGACTGGCGGCCATCGCCACGGTCTCGCTGGCGCTGCTGAAAACAGGCGATGAAGTGCTAGTGCCTGATAACGCCTACGGCCCCAACAAAACCTTGACCGAAGGCGAGTTAGCCCATTTCGGCATCACCCACCAGTATTACGACTCCATGAACGTGGAAGATCTGGCCGCCAAGATCACGCCCGCGACAAAGTTAGTGTGGCTGGAGGCTCCGGGCTCGGTCACCATGGAGTTCCCCAATTTGGTCGATCAAGTGCGACTGTGCCGCGAAAAAGGCGTGACCACAGTGCTGGACAACACTTGGGGCGCGGGTCTGGCTTTTCGGCCTTTTGATTTGTTGGGCGACGGCAGTGTGGGCGTTGATATCACTGCCCATGCGCTGACCAAGTACCCTAGCGGCGGCGGTGATGTGCTGATGGGAAGCATCATTACGCGGAGCCAGTCGCTACACATGCGAATCAAGCTGGCGCATATGCGACTGGGGCTGGGCGTGAGTGGCAATGATGCAGAAGCCGTGCTGCGCAGCCTGCCCAGCATTGGCCTGCGTTACCACGCTCAAGACCGTGCTGCACGCCAGCTGGCGCATTGGTTGGCAGCGCAAAGCGCCGTAGTTCAAGTGTTGCACCCGGCCATGCCAGATGCTCCGGGTCATGCGCATTGGAAGCAGTTGTGCGCTCAAGGTCACAACGCCGATGGTGTGGCCGCAGGCTTGTTCAGTGTGGTAATCGATGAGCGCTTTGACCAAGCTGCGGTGGACCGCTTTTGCGACAGCCTGAGTTTGTTCAAGATTGGCTATAGCTGGGGTGGCCCTGTGAGCTTGGTGGTGCCTTATGAGCTGCCAGAAATGCGTAACCAAGCCACACCGCATATCAAGGCAGGTACGGTCGTGCGCTTTGCTATTGGTCTGG
The DNA here is from genome assembly GCF_019355935.1 of Comamonas sp. Y33R10-2. Taxonomy (NCBI): domain Bacteria; kingdom Pseudomonadati; phylum Pseudomonadota; class Betaproteobacteria; order Burkholderiales; family Comamonadaceae; genus Comamonas; species Comamonas sp. Y33R10-2. The sequence goes on along the minus strand of NZ_CP079925.1, from coordinate 1,884,469 downwards.
AAGATGCCGGCGACCTGCAGGCAGATTTGGCACAAGCATTGAGCCAAGCCTTTGCTTAAATTGCTATTGAAATAGAAGCAATAAGTCTATTGAATTGGCTGGGTTCATGGTAATTTTTCTGTGGAACCTAGTTAAATCAAAGACTTGCTGCTTTAGTTTTTACAATTGTTCATGTGTTCGTGCGTGCGTGGGCTGTTCTGAGCTGGTTGTCGGATTGAAACAGGAGGGTGCCATGGAATTTTTTGCTTGGGTGAAAAAAATCTTTACACCGCAGACCCCAGTTAACTCAGTAGCGCGTAGTTCAGACTCGTCGCATGGCTGGAGCTCATCGAGCAGCCGCGATGACGCAGGCGTTGTTTTTAACGACAGCGACCTCTATGGATCAGGCAGCGGGGATAGTTCAAGCGATTTGAGTGATTCAGCTAGTTCGGATAGCAGCAGCGATGGCGGTGGAGGGGATGGTGGTGGCTCTGGCGGCGGTGATTAAAGCCGATTCTCTTACTTCAGCAGCGGCTTGAGTTTAGGCCAGACGTTGTCCAGCATCTGAGGCTGGGCATTGGCGTTGGGGTGAATGCGGTCTGACTGAAACCACTGAGCGGCATCCGGCGCATCGCCAAAGCCGGCAAGCAAAAACGGCACCAGTGGCAGCTTTTGCGTGCTGGCAATCGTTTCAAACATCTTGGCAAACTGCTCGGTATAGGTCGCCCCGTAATTGGGCGGCACTTGCATTCCCACCAGCAGTACCTGCGCGCCTGAGTCCTTGGAAGCTTTGACCATCGCTTCTAGATTGCTTTGCGTGCTTTGCAGTGCTAGCCCACGCAGCGCATCGTTGCCACCTAGCTCTAGTATCACCACGGCTGGCTGATGTTGGCTCAGCAGCGATGCCAGTCGGGACCTGCCGCCAGAGGTGGTTTCGCCGCTGATGCTGGAATTGACGACTTTGCGCTGTATTTTTTCCGCATCCATGCGCTGCTGCAGCAACTGCACCCAGCCCTTGCCGCGTGTCAGGCCATATTCAGCGCTGAGCGAGTCGCCAAGCACCAGTACCGGACCGGACTTCAAAGAGACCGCGGGTTTGGCGGCTGCTTTAGGTTGAGCGACGGCAACGCCGCAAGCCCCTGAAATTGCCAGCGTCAGTGCAACAGCGATACAGTGACGACGCTGCACAGCAAAGTGTGTGCGACCGTCCATGGTGTTTTTTTTGTCCAATTGATTCATGTCCAAAACTCTTGCCATTCCTTTGATTGCGGTTGAGCAACTATCTAAGTCGGTCAGTGACTCAACCGGCGTGCTGGATATTTTGCGGGATATCAACCTGAGCTTCACTGCGGGTGAAACCGTTGCCATTGTGGGCGCATCGGGCTCAGGTAAAAGTACCTTGCTGTCGATTCTGGCGGGTCTGGATACCCCCAGTCGTGGCACGGTTCGGCTGCAAGGGCAGGACTTGTTTGCTCTAAGCGAAGATGACCGTGCGGCTATGCGGGCGCAGAAGATGGGTTTTGTCTTCCAGAGCTTTCAGCTGCTGGGCAATCTCACCGCACTGGAAAACGTCATGCTGCCGCTGGAGTTGGCCGGCCAGCGCGACGCCAGAGCGCGTGCGACCCAGATGATGGAGCGGGTGGGGCTGGGCCAGCGTCTCAATCACTACCCCAAGCTCATGTCTGGCGGCGAGCAGCAGCGCGTGGCGTTGGCGCGTGCTTTTGTGGTGGAGCCTGCTGTGCTACTGGCCGATGAACCCACGGGCAGTTTGGACTTTGCCACCGGCCAGACCATCATGGAGTTAATGTTTGCACTGAACCGCGAGCGCGGCACAACGCTGATCTTGGTCACGCATGACCGGGGGATCGCGGCTCAATGTGATCGCAGCATCACGATTGAAGCCGGGCAAGCTGTTTAACTTCCAATCTTTCTCACAAAAAAGGCCTGTATGAAACAGGCCTTTTTTATAGATGTTGCATGGACATGCAGCTATCAATTTTGCATTAGATGGCTGGCACTTCTTCGCCCGCCTTGCGCTGGGCAGCGCGGGAGGCTGCAGCAGTGAATAGCACGTCGGTCGATGAGTTGAGGGCGGTCTCGGTCGAATCCTGAATTACGCCGATCACATAGCCCACGCCCACAACTTGCATGGCCACATCGTTGGAGATACCGAACAGGCTGCAGGCCAGCGGAATCAGCAGCAGCGAGCCACCGGCTACGCCAGAGGCGCCGCAGGCGCAGACAGAAGCCAGCACGCATAACAACAAAGCGGTCGGAATATCCACCGCAATGCCTAACGTGTTGGCCGCTGCCAGCGACAACACGCTGATAGTGATGGCCGCGCCGGCCATGTTGATGGTGGCGCCCAGTGGGATGGAGATGCTGTAGGTGTCTTTGTCGAGCTTGAGCTTTTCAGCCAGCGCCAGATTGACAGGGATGTTGGCCGCCGAGCTACGGGTGAAGAACGCAGTCACAGCGCTTTCGCGCAGGCACGTCAGCACCAGCGGATAGGGGTTGCGGCGGGTTTGAGTCCAGACAATGACGGGGTTGACCACCAGCGCCACAAACAACATGCAGCCGACGAGTACGACCAGCAGGTGGGCATAGTCTTTGAGCGCATCCAGACCGCCTTCGGAAAACGTAGCCACCACTAGGCCGAAGATGCCGAAAGGAGCCAAGCGAATCACACCTTGAATGACGCGGGTGATGGCGTTGCCCAAGTCGTCCAGCAGGGTGCGCGTGGTGTCATTGGCGTGGCGCAGCGCGATGCCCAGAGCAATCGCCCAAGCCAGAATGCCAATGTAGTTGGCTTGCTGCAGGGCATTGACGGGGTTGTCAAACGCGCTTTTCAATACGTTCATCAACACCGTGCTGATTTCACCAGGCACGCCTTGCGCAGCAGGTGCTTCACGAAAGTGAATGACTGAGGGGAACAGCATGCTGGCTGCCACACCGACGCAAGCGGCTGCCAATGTGCCGATGACATACAGCCAAATGACGGGCTTGATTTGGGTTTCTTGGCCGGGACGGTGGTTGCTAATGGCGGCAATCACCAGCAAAAACACCAAAATAGGTGCGACAGCTTTCAGAGCTGAGATGAACAAAGTGCCCAGCAAAGATGCGGGCTGCGCCGCAGCCGGCAAGAGCCAGGCCACGAGACCGCCCAAAACGAGGGCAATCACAATCTGCAGCACCAAGCTGGTGCGATTAAGCTTATCGAGCAAAGCGTTGAGCATGCTGAATCTTTTTGGTGGAATAGGTGGGAAAGCAAGGCAGTTGACCCACCGAGCATGGGCAAGGTGAGGTCAATTTCGGAGCCGTCTTGAAGGCCGGGTAAGGCTTTATGTGCTGGTGCAGGGCTTTAATGCAACCCTGGTGCGAAGGCTTGCATTCATCAAAAACTCTGCTCTGACTTGCACTTAACAGCTACCCGTATCTTTTGGTGGCGCAGTGTAGCTGGATTGAAAAAACACAGTGCTCAGCCTAGGCATGGCCCTGCGCGCGCTGCCTGATGAAAAGGCCGGGATAATGCGGCCCTATGTCGTCCCCTAAAGTTCTTTTCGGCTTTCACGCCGTCGGCGTGCGTCTGAAGACCGCCCCCCAATCCATCGTCGAAGTTTATTTCGAGTCCTCGCGCCGTGATGCGCGTATGCGCCAGTTTCTGGATCGCGCCAAAGAGGCCGGAGTTCGCCTGATCGAAGCCGATGCGCTGCGTCTTGCCAAGCTGGCTGGCTCGCACGGTCACCAAGGCGTGGCGGCTCGCGTGGAAGAAATCAAGGACACACGTACCTTGAACGAGTTGCTAGAGGACTTGGAAGCCGAAGGCGTTAAGTCGCCTTTGCTGCTGGTGCTTGACGGCGTGACTGATCCGCATAACCTTGGCGCTTGCTTGCGCGTGGCCGATGGCGCTGGCGTGCACGCCGTGATCGCGCCAAAGGATCATGCTGCCGGCATTAACGCGACCGTGGCTAAAGTGGCCAGCGGCGCAGCTGAAACCGTGCCTTATTTCATGGTGACCAATCTGGCCCGCACGCTCAAGGAATTGAAAGACCGCGGCGTTTGGATTATTGGCACCAGTGGTGATGCGGACAAGCATCTCTATCAAATAGACCTGACTGGGCCCACTGCCTTGGTGCTGGGCGCTGAAGGCGACGGTATGCGCCAGCTCACCCGTAAGACCTGCGATGCGCTCATCAGCATCCCCATGCAGGGCGCGGTTGAAAGCCTGAATGTGTCTGTTGCCAGCGGTGTGTGTTTGTATGAAGCCCTGCGCCAGCGTATCGCCGCAGGTGCTGCAGTGGGTAGCAGCACCCCTAAGCTTTAACGCAGCTATAGCCGCTTAGCCTCTTTAGGCCTGAGCCACAAAGCGCCTTCTGCTAACGCAGGGGCGCTTTTTTACGGGCGATTGAGACTTAAGTGTTAAGGCTCAAGGGTTGAGGCTATCTGTCGCTAGCTTGGCCTGCCAGTTGATCCGTTTATCTCCCAGCGCCTGATTTCATGCAGGCAACTGGTCAAACGAAGAGTCTTGAGAGTCTGCGCGATCTGCATTCAGCAGGCTTTGTACGGTGTGTGCCAGCTCGTCCACATTCAGTGGGTTGCTCATGGTTACGCAGTCGCTGGCGCCAAGGAGCTTGTCCTTGCTCTCAGAGCGCATGCCTGATTCAACGCCGGTAATGATGATTGGAATGGCAAGCGCCTTTGCGCTGAGCTGGTCCTGCATTTGCGTGATGCTCATCAGGCCGGGCACTTGATTCGCAACAATGACGAGATTGACCTTCAAGCCGTTGCTGATGTAGCGCAGTGCCACCTCAGGCTGGTAGGCCGTGACGATCTCATAGCCCTGTTCATATAGCTGCTTAGCTATTGTGTTGCGTGTATCCAGATCGGGTTCTATGAGCAAGATCGTTGCTGGAGCATCTTTTTCGCTGTGCTTGTTTTGGTCCAGTGAAGCAGTCTGGGGCGCAGCACGAGGGAAATACAGGCTGACGGTAGTGCCCAGACCCGGGGTGCTTTCGACCTCAATCAAGCCGTGAACTTGATCCATGAAATTTTTCACCATCGGTAAGCCCAGGCCTGCACCTTCGCCCTCGGGCTTGGTGGTGAAGAACATGTCAAAAATGCGGGCCAGTACCTCTTGGCTCATTCCAGTGCCGTTATCGGTCACGCTGACCATGACATGCTCACCGACATGGCTGGGACGTTTGAGCAGCATGTTTTCCATTGTCAACGTGATCTGTCCGCGCGCTTCGGTCGCATCGCGAGCGTTAATGCAAAGGTTGATCAATGAATTTTCAAAATACAACTTGTCCACGCTGATGGGCCAGACGCTGGCGGCAATATGTAGTTGCAAGCTTGCGTTCTGCCCCACGGCCTTGTTTAGTAATGTTTCCAGATCTCGAACCAGCACACGTGGATCGGCTGCGGCAAGCTGCATTGATTTGCGGCTGCTGAAGCCGGTCAAATTCGAGGCCAGACTGCCGGCTTTTTGAAGGGTGTTGAGAATGACATCTACATGCTCGCGCTGCTCGGGCTCGGCCAATTGCTTTTGCAGCAGGCCAGCGTGCAGGCCGCTGATGAAGAGCAGGTTCTTCATGTCATGCACGACGCCGGCTGAGAGCTGGTTGACCATGCTCATCTTTTGCGCCTGTGCCAGATGGGTTTCGGATTGCTCCAGCGCCCGCTGCTTGAGCATGAGCTGGTGGTTGAGCGTGGTGATTTGATCGCGCAGCTGATTTTCAGACTGCCTCAGACCATCAATGCTGAGATTGGCACCAACCCAGTAGAGCGCCTGTCCCTCATCATTTTTAACGGGAGAGAGCGAGGCAAAAAACCAGTGGTAATCACCATCATGGTGCTTGATGCGCAGCCGGTATCCCGTGGACTTGCCCGTGATCAGTGCGCGTGACAAGCCTGTGTTGACGGTGGCCAGATCGTCGGGGTGAACGATATCGATCCAGATACCTTCATTGAGATTCAATGGAAGAACTTGCCCATAGGCGTATTCATGCAGGGCGCGGTTAAGCCAAGTGAGTTCGCCGTGTGGCGTCGCAATCCAGACCTGATAGGGCAGGTGGTCCAGAAAGACTTCAAAGTAGTTGATATGGCCAAGGCCCAGCTCTAGCTGCGACTGATGCAGCGGGGTGCGGGGCTGCAGCACATAACACTGCACCGCAGCAATGCCCTCATCTGCAAGCACGGGGGAGAAGTGCCAGTGTCCGATGCTTTCGGGTAATTCGGTGCTGACCTCTTTGCCTGTCTCAAGGCACTCGGTAATTGCCTGCTTGGCATGAGCAAAAATCTGTAGATTAAGAGGGCTGGGCAAGCGGCAAAGCTCTAGGTGGCGTTCCAAAGCTGGATTGCAAAAACTCAAACCCATCGTCTGGACATCAACTAGCCCCCATGCCAATGCTGCGGACTGCATGGTTTGCTGAAGTGTGAATAGTGATCCCGATTTATTCATGTGCTGGTCTTGTGCAATATCAAGCAATGAGACACATCTATTGTGGACGCTTAATATTTCACTCTTAGCGCTTGATTTTTAAGGATTTCCCCTTGTTTTAAGCATTTGTTGCGTTCGCTTTTATTGCATGCGCTTGATTCAAGCATCGCGAGACAGCTACAAAGCCCAGCACTTGCTTGCGCTGAGCCAGGTTTTTACGGTTCATTCTCAAATTAATAGCTGCTAGTGCTTGATAGATAAGCACTTCAGACATAAATCATTGAATTTTTATACCCAATGCAAGGCTCCTAGCCCTGCGCCAGCTGCGAGTAGCCATAGCAGATGAATGCGTGTGCGCCAGACCATTAGCGTACAAACTAGGCTGAGCAGCCACAGCTTCCAGTCTTGTTGCCATTGACCGCTGGCGCTGCCCAGCAGCCAGCCGGTGGCCAGTAGCAGACCAATGACCAGCGGTGCCATACCCTGCTTGAAGGCGCGCACGCTGCGATTGTCACGGTTGCGCTGCCCCCAGCGCGATGCCTGCCAAGTCAGCAGTGAGCTGGGCAGCAAAATGCCCACCATACATACAGCAACGCCCAAGGCACCCAAAGTCCATGCGGCTGCTCCGCTGCCGCCGCCAGCATTCAGACCCACATTCCAGCCTAGCAAGGCGATAAACAGCACGTTCGGGCCGGGTGCGGCCTGCGCGATAGCGATGGAGCTGGTGAACTGTGTCTCGGTCAGCCAATGATTGCCATCGACTAGGTGGCGATGCATATCAGGGGCTGCCGTAATTGCGCCGCCTACGGCCATGAGGGAGAGCGTTAAAAAATAGACCAGCAGGTGAAACCAGTCTGTTGTAGTCAGCTGAATGGTCAGGCCGCTCATGTCAGCTTTCGGTACGTCAGCACGCAGCCTGTGCCGCCCACTAAAACCAAGGCCCAGACCAGTGGCAAGCGCATTACGGCCACCAGTACAAAGGCGGCGATGGCCAGACCCGCGCAATACCATTTGCCCAATGGGTGCTTGCGCAGCGTACCTGCTAGCTTAAGGCCCATGCCTGCGACCAAGCCGGCGGCCACAGCGCCCATGCCGCGCAGCGCACCGGCAACTGCTGGGTGGCTTGCAAACTGGGCGTAGACCAGTGTGAGGCTGATGACTACTACCATCGGAAAGAGCAACATGCCGCACAGACCTGCCAGCGCGCCGCGCCAGCCGAAGTAGCGATCGCCCAGCATGATGGACAGATTGACCACATTGGGGCCGGGCATGATCTGGGCCACCGCCCAGTCCTCCATGAATTCCTCGTTGCTCAGCCATTGGCGCTTTTCAACCAGTTCACGCTGCACAACGGCCAGCACGCCGCCAAAACCCTGCAGGGCCAGAAAGGTCATGGACCAGAACAGCTCGCGAAGGTTGCTAGGCCGGGGGCGCTCGTTCAGCGCGAAGGATGAAGAATCGTCAGAAGAAGAGTCAGAAAGTGAAGGGGCGGTGGGCGAGGGGGAGGGTTGTCTCATTATTTTTTAATGCGCCTGCCGCTGTTTTTTATGTGGCTGCTGCAGTTCTCTTTTTTGCAATTATTTCTGCAAATCTTGAGCCTGCCTGATATCGATGCGTTTGGCTGCAATCTTAGCCACGCATTCAAGTTTATTGAGGTCTTTGGCAGTCAAGCTTTCATCGGCCGTTTGGCTAAAGCAGCAAAGCGTGCCGTAGATCTTGCCACTGGCCAGCACGATGGGCGTACTGATGTGCGCGCCTATGCGAAACGGTGTGGTGGGCAGCAAAGGGAAGGCGGGGTGCTTGGCCACGTCGTTGACCAGCATAGGCAGGCGGCCATCCAACACGTACATGCAAAACGACTCTTCCAAAGGCCCACCGCCGCCGGTGGCAATTAGCTCTTTGCCTGCTGCCGTGTCCACATGCTTAAACATGCGCTGGCCATTGCGGATTTCTGAGACAAAAATCACATCCATCGAAAGGTTCTGGCGCAGGTCGTGCAAGACCTGACGCACGCTCTCGTCAATCAGTTCATCGCTTTGATCCGCTGTGGCCAAAAGCAACTCGCTGACCTCGACCTCCAACGCTTCTGGTGCGTAATCCCAATTGTGAATAGCCATATATCAAGCCTTGAGCGGTGTTGTTAAACCCACTGATTGTGGCTGAGCGCCCTCATTTGAGGTATTAACAATACGTAAGATCTTGAGTTCAATGCAGGCTTGATGCTGATTCCAGCCTTCAAGACTCTTTGCTGGCCGTTTTATCCGCTGGAGCTGCTGCTTCACTGGTGCTCGCTTGAATCAGCGCCTGCACTTGGCCATGTAATCCCTTGGGTACCGCCATCAACTCCATACCCAGCACGCGCGCCATTTCTTGCAGGGTGGAAAAGCGCGGGTCTACATCGCCGGTTTCAGTGCGCTGCACGGCCATGCGCGATAAGCCTGCGCGCTCGGCTAAGTCGGCCTGAGTGATGCGGGCGGCTTTACGGGTCTGGGCGAGGGTGGTGATGAGTTCAGAAATCATGCGTATGAATGTACGCTTTTTGAGCAGTGTTAAAGCACCCGTAGGGCTAAAAATACGACGTTCGCAGACATGAATCCAGCATAGTGTGCGAGCATGGCTGTGCTTCAACTGCCAATCTGCCCATAGGAGTGTGAAATTGGACTGGATATCCGCCCAGCTCAGCCATGAAAACGTCAAGCTCTGGATGTCTGCTATCTGGACGCTGTATGTCGTTGTGGTGGGTGTCTGGATCTTGCTGCAGCGCAGCCAGCCCGTTGCTACGCTGAGCTGGCTTTTGTCTATGGCGGCGCTGCCCGTGGTGGGCTTGCTGGTCTATTACTACTTTGGCCCGCAGCGCATGAAGCGCCAACGCATCAAGCGGCTGCGCTCGCGCAAGCACGCACGGGTGCGTACCAGCATGCAAAAGCTGCGCGCGCGCATACCGGCGCAGCAAGAGCGCCTACGGCAAGTGGCTCGACTGGTAGGCATGACGACGGACTTCCCGGTCAGCACTGCAACCTCGATGAACCTGCTGGTGGGCGGCGCAGCCACGTTTGATGCCATTGCCGATGCCGTGCGCGCCGCACGCCACCATGTGCATCTGGAGTACTACATCTATGAGCCCGACGAGACCGGTACGGCGCTGCGCGATCTACTGATCGCCAAAGCCCGCGAAGGCGTGCAAGTGCGGTTCTTGGTCGATGCCTTGGGCTCTAAAAAACTGGGGCGCAAGTTTATTGAGCCGCTGCAGCAAGCCGGCGCTGAGGTGCTGCGCTTTCACGATTCCAAGATCGGACGGCGGCTGCGGCCAGTGGTCAACTTTCGCACCCACCGCAAGATTTTGATTTGCGATGGCAAAGTCGGCTTTACAGGCGGCGTGAACGTGACCGATGAAGAAAACAAGCGCATTCGGGCTGATGCCTATCACGACGTACATATTCGGGTCGAAGGCTCTGTCGTCAACTGGCTGCAGACGGTATTTCTGGAAGACTGGGCATACACCCGTGGCAATGACGCCTATCACTTGCCCGATGATTTAGATGATTTTTTGCCTGATTGCGAAGATGGGCCCATTCCCATGCAAGTGGTCACATCTGGCCCGGATGACCAACTCGACGCCATCTACCGCGCATACCTCGCCACCATCAACGCAGCGCAGCAGCGCATTTGGCTGACCACGCCTTACTTTGTGCCCACTGAGGGGGCCTTGGCCGCACTCACAAATGCTGCGCTGCGCGGTGTGAATGTGCGTATTTTGGTGCCAAAAAAGTCTGATTCTGCTTTTGTGACCGCCGCTGCGCGCTCTTACTTTGATGAACTGATTCGCTGCGGAGTGCATGTCTATGAATACGAGGCCCGCATGCTGCACTCCAAGACACTGGTGGTTGATGAATACATGGGCATGATTGGCACGGCCAATTTTGACTACCGCAGCTTCTTTTTGAACTATGAAGTCTGTGTGATTGGTTACGGGCCAGAACTCAATCAAGCGCTGGCTGCACAGTTTGAGGAAGATCTAGAGCAGTCCATGGCTGTCGTCTATCGCAGCGAAAAAGGCTTTCGCAGCCGTCTGTCTGGCTCTGTTGCGCGCCTGTTATCCCCGTTGTTGTAAGAAAAACTTGACTCATATTGCTGAACCCTTGGCGCTGTGGCGCTTGCAAGACTGGGCGCATGCCCACCCGCGCCTTCTGGTGATTGGCGGTGCAGGCTGCAGCACCGAAGTGGGTATTCCGGACTACCGCGACCAAAACGGGCAGTGGAAGCGCCCGCAGCCTGTGACTTATCAAGCCTTTATGGGCGATGCGCTGGTGCGCCAGCGCTACTGGGCGCGATCTATGTTGGGCTGGCGAGTCATGGCCCAAGCCCAACCTGGCGCGGCCCATAAAGCGCTGGCGCTGCTAGAGCAGCAAGGCCGGCTTGAATTGCTGATTACCCAGAATGTGGACGGCTTGCATGAAGCCGCTGGCAGCAAGCACACCGTTGACTTGCATGGTCGCATTGATCAAGTCATTTGCACCGACTGCGGCCACCGCTTTGCGCGGGCTGATTTGCAAGTGCAATTGCTGGCCTTGAACCCTGCATGGGCGCAGCTCTACGCAGCACCCGCGCCGGATGGCGATGCCGACCTAGAGCATCAAGACTTCAGCCAGTTTGTGGTGCCCAGTTGTCCTCATTGCGGCGCGGGCCTGATCAAACCCGATGTGGTCTTTTTTGGCGAAACCGTGCCTCGCCAGAGGGTGCAGACTTGCATGGATGCCGTGGCTAGCGCCGATGCGGTGCTGATTGCCGGCTCATCCCTGATGGTGTATTCGGGCTACCGTTTTGCACAGGCTGCGCATGAGCAGGGCAAAAGCATCATCGCCATCAACCGAGGCGTGACGCGCGCGGATGCGCTGCTGGACTTTAAGGTCGAGGCGGATGTGGGGCAGACCTTGATGTCGATGGTATTAGCTTGAGTCAGAATAACTCCTTTTTTCATAGCTATAAGTCTATGTATATCAATGGCTAAAGGCCGATTTAGCTCTTTTCCTTGTGAGTAACTGCTTCACAGGCATACTTTCGCCCCATGGCTCATACCTTCTTTTGGCACGACTACGAAACTTTTGGCGCCCAGCCGCGCTATGACCGCCCGGCGCAGTTTGCCGGCATACGCACGGACGCGGAACTCAACGAGATTGGCGATCCCGTCATGTGGTACTGCCAGCCTGCCAATGACTACCTGCCCGACCCGCAGGCCTGCCTCATCACCGGCATTACCCCCCAGCGCGCGCTGGAGGAGGGCGTGCCTGAGCATGAATTTTCGGCCTTGATTGAGGCCCAACTGGCCCAGCCCGGCACCGTGGGCGTGGGCTACAACACTATTCGCTTTGACGATGAAGTCACACGCTTCATGTTCTGGCGCAACCTCACCGAGCCCTATGCCCGCGAATGGCAAAACGGCTGTGGCCGCTGGGATTTGCTCGATGTCGTGCGCATGGTTTATGCGCTGCGCCCCGATGGCATCCAATGGCCGACCAAGGAAGACGGCACCCCCAGCTTCAAGCTCGAAGACTTGGCCCGTGCCAACGGCCTGCTGCATGAGCAGGCTCACGATGCATTGAGCGATGTGCGCGCCACCATCGGGCTGGCCAAACTCATCCGCAGCAAACAGCCGCGTTTGTTTGACTTTGCTTTTGGCTTGCACAAAAAAGAGGGCGCACTGCGCGAGATGGGCCTGCCCGCCACGCAAGAGCATGCCCGCCCGTTCTTGCATGTGACCGGCATGATCAGCCCCGCACGCGGATGTATTGCGGCGATGTGGCCGCTGGCCACGCACCCAACGAATAAGAACGAAGTCATCTGCTGGGATTTATCGGCAGACCCCAGTGAGTTAGCGGGCATCAGCATCGAAGAGCTACGCCTGCGCATGTTTACCCGCCAAGCGGATCTGCCAGAGGGCGTGATGCGCCTGCCCATTAAGAGTATTCACGTCAACAAATCGCCGATGGTGGTGGGTAGTCTTAAGACGCTTAGCCCCGCCATGGCTGAAAAGTGGGGCGTTGACATGGAGCAAGCCCTGCAATACGCCGCCATTGCCCGCGACCTGCCTGACATGAGCGCGCAGTGGAAGGCCGTGTTCACCCGCGAAGCGGGCGAGCCGCTGGATGCCGATCAAGACCTGTATGGCGGTTTTGTGGGCAATGAAGACCGCCGCCGCTTAGAGCGCATCAAGCGCCTGTCGCCGCAAGAGCTGGCGCTGGATAAAACTGGTTTTGACGACGCACGTTTGGGCGAGCTGGTCTGGCGCTACCGCGCGCGTAACTTCCCCATGACGCTCAACGCCGACGAGCAGCAGCGCTGGGAGGAGCACCGCGCCGCCTGCCTGATCGAAGGCGCAGGCAAAGCGCGCACGGCTGAGCAAATGTTCGCCATGATCGACACGCTGTCCGAAACCGCCGATGAGCGGGCCGAGGAAATCCTGGGTGCGCTGTATGACTATGCCGATGGGATCGTGCCTGAGGTCTGATCGACCTAGTTTTGCCCGTTAAAAAAGGCTGCTCCCGATTAATGCGGGAGCAGCCTTTTCTTTGCGTGATTTGCTATCAGCGCTTGGGCAAGATATCCAGCTCTGCAGCACTGGGCAAAAAGCTGCCATTCCACACAGCGTTCACGGGCACAGGGTTCTTGGTGGCATAGGCCTTGGCCACTTGCTCGGCCATTTTGCCCAGGCGCTCGGTGCGCAGCTGGCCAAAGCCTTCCTCGCGTGCTCCCTTGCTGTCAATAGCGGTCTCTATGGTCAGCTTCAGGCGTTTGACTTCCAGCGGGGTGTTGACCAGTCCGTCCTTGGCTTTCATCGATGCAATGGCGGCTTCAGGGCTGGCGATGGCTTCTTTGGCGCCCTTGGCAAAGGCCTTGAGGAAGGCGCGCACAGCTTCGGGCTTTTCAGCTAACAGCTTGGGGCTGGCAATGATGACGTTGCCGTAGAGTTGCACGCCGTGCGTGGCGTAAGGCAGCACGACCACGTCTTCGGGCTTGACGCCCCGCGCTTCCAGGTTGAGCAGGCTGGTGAAGGTGTAGCCCGTCACCGCATCCAAGTCACCGCGCGCCAGCATGGTTTCACGCAGCTGTGGGTCCATGGTGCTCCACTGCACATCACCCACGCCATTGGCTTGCGCAAAGATGGGGAAGGTGCGGCGGCCCGCATCAAAAATAGGGGCGCCCAGCTTTTTACCCGTCAGGTCGCTGGCCTTGGTAATGCCGGATTTTTTGAGCGCCATGACGGAAGCAGGCGTGGTGTTGTAGATCACCATGACGGCAACGGGCTTGATAGGCGCGTCGGGGTTGTTGGCGTGAAACTCCATCAGCGCGGCGAGGTCGGCAAAGCCCAGATCATGCGTGCCCGATGCCACGCGCTGGATTGCGCCCGCGCCGCTGGCAGCTTCCACACTCACGTTCAGACCCGCTTGCTTGAAGTAGCCTTTTTGCTCGGGGTGAACGAAGAGGGCAGCGGGCCCTTCAAAGCGCCAGTCCAGCTGAAATTTGAGCGGCGTTTCTGCAGCCTGAGCGCTGCCCCATGTCATAGCGATGGCGGTTGCGGCAGCTTGCAGAAAAAGTCGTTTGCGCATGAGAAATCCTCGTTGAGTCAATCGCGATAAAGATGACAAGCCAGTGCGCAAGATCGATGCCAAGTTGTATACAAAGTGCATGGCTGTGATGTTTGCACTTTGTTGGTGCGCTGCTTACGTGTTGGTTCGAAAACAGTGCATTCGCTGGTGCAAAAACACGTTAATACGCTCGATTTTTGCGGGCATGAATATTGCAGAAATAGCCGTCAAGTCTATGAATTGATTCCACTGACTGCTATTGAATCCATATCAAATCTGAATTAGAGATTGATAGAAACCGCTATAAAAGAGACCGCCATGACCGAGATCGATTTTTCTCAACTCGATACCTATGCCCGCTACAAATTAATGTCCAGCCTGATCGTGCCGCGCCCGATTGCATTGGTAACCACGCTGGGGCCTGACGGCACGGTAAACGCCGCGCCTTTTAGCATGTTCAACATGATGGGCGAGGACCCGCCGGTGGTCATGCTCAGCATTAACAAGGTGCAAGATGCGGCGCAAAAAGACACAGCTAGCAACATCTTGCGCACGGGCGAATTTGTGGTTCACATCACCGATGAAGCCATGGCCGCTGCCATGCACCGTTGTGGCGACCGCCTGCCGCCAGAGCAAAGCGAGCTGCTGTATACGGGGCTGACGGCTACGCCCTCACAAAGCGTAAAACCCCCGCGTATTGCCGAGGCTCCGGTGGCCTTTGAATGCGTGCTGCATGAGACGCTGGAGACGCAAAGCCGTTATGTCTTTATTGGCAGGGTGCAATGGCTGGCCGTGCGCGAAGGGCTGGTAGACACCGAAAAATGGCGCGTGCGCCTGCAAGAGTTCTTCCCCGTGGGGCGCTTTGGAGCCAGTTTTTATGTCGACTGCCGGGGTCGCTTTGCCATTGAGGCGCATGAAGGTAAGGCCCAAGCCCAAAGCGGTGCGGCCAGCACGGTGATCGATGAGATGTGAAGGGACTTGCAGTTTTCGGCAGTGACTTAGATCTGCCCTAAGTTGCGCCGCGCCTGCGCCTCAAGCCGTTGGTGAAAGTGGGGCGTGGTGTAAATAGCGTCGCGCTGCAAAAAGCTTTTGAGAACTTGCTTGCGCTTAAAGGCATAGACCCATCGCGGCACCCATGAGTATTCGGCGGCGACTTGCTCGTCGTACTCGGCAAAGCGCTCTGGGCTGGCGCCGAGGATGGCGAGGTCTATGTCGACCAGCAGTTTGGCGTCGGGCTCAACGGGCGTGACGGTGTGACAGGTCGCCATGATGAGGGCATGTACGCGCTGGCAGACCTCTTGCGCCGCGCCGCAGTTTTTGAGAACTCGTACAGCCCATTCAGCGCTGCGCAGTTCATTGTCTTTGGCTTTGATGTCGTAGATGGCATCGTGAAACCACAGCGCAATGGCTACCTCGCCGGGGTGCTGGGCTTGCTGCTCGGCGGCATCAAAGTGCGCCAAGCATTCAGCCAGATGCTGCTGGGTGTGATAGTGGCGCTGAGGCTCTGCATAAGCGGCCAGCAGGCACTGCTGAAGATCAGCGGGCGCTGTCAGATTGAGGTGTGCCCAGCAGCGCTGCCATGAGGTCTGAAACAGTTGGGCGGGCTCTGTGCTCATACGGCTTATCTTTGAATTTAATATTCACAAATCGGCTTGCAGTGCTTGTCAATGTTAGGCTTTAACCAAAAAATTGATAGCAAACCACAATGGCGGCGACCACGCCAGCCAACTCGGCCAGCAGCGCGCAGGGCACGGCGTGGCGGGCGCGTTGAATGCCTACGGCGCCAAAGTACACGGCCAGCACGTAAAAGGTGGTTTCTGTGCTGCCTTGAATGGTGGCGGCGGCTAGGGCGGCAAAGCTGTCCACGCCTTGGCTTTGCATGGTCTCAATCAGCATGGCGCGGGCGGCACTGCCCGAGAACGGTTTGACCAGCGCAGTGGGCAGGGCGTCGACAAAGCGGGCGTCCATGCCCACGGCATCTACCACCCAGCGAATGGCTGACAGTGCATATTCCAGCGCCCCTGATGCGCGAAACACGCCCACGGCGCAAAGCATGGCCACGAGGTAGGGCAGCAGGCTTTTGGCCACATCAAAGCCTTCTTTGGCGCCTTCGATAAAGCTGTCGTACACAGCGACTTTGCGGTAAGCGCCCAGCCCCACAAACAGCACGATCAGGGCAAACAGCGTGAGGTTGCCCATCAACGAAGAAAGCTGGGCCAGCGCCGCCGCGCTCAGCGTGGTGAGAAAGGCCATAAAAGCACCCAGCGCCAGCGCCACAGGCAGCAAATAGGCCAGCACCGCGGGGCTGAAGATGGGCAGTCGCTGCACGATAGCCACGCTGAGCAAACCCACTAAAGTCGAAGCGGAAGTGGCCAGCAAGATGGGCAAAAAAACCAGCGTTGGGTCTGGCGCACCTTGCTGCATGCGGTACATGAAGATGGTGACGGGCAGCAAGGTGAGCGATGACGCGTTGAGCACCAGAAACAGAATTTGCGCATTGGATGCACTGTCCGGGCGCGGGTTCAGCTCCTGCAGCGATCGCATCGCTTTAAGGCCCATAGGCGTAGCCGCGTTATCCAGCCCCAGTCCGTTGGCAGCAAAGTTCAGCGTAATCAGGCCCAGCGCCGGGTGGCCGCGCGGCACTTCGGGCATCAATTTGGCAAACAGCGGCCCCAACACCTTGGCCAGCCATTCGACCACGCCCGCCTTTTCAGCAATGCGCAAAAAGCCTAGCCACAGCGTGAGCGTGCCAAACAGCAGCACCATCACCTCGACCGATAGCTTGGCCATGGAGAACAGGGCTTGCACCATGCCGGAAAACACATCGGCCTGACCGCCGATGAGCCACTGCGCTAGCGCGGCCACAGCTGCTACCAAAAAGAAACCCAGCCACAAGGCATTGAGCATAAAGACCTATCGGTGTCCTGAATTGGCGTTGATTATGCGTTTGCCAGGCACGGGTTGCGTCTATGCCGCCGCACATCGATGACAAAGTCACTGCTATGCTCGGCTGCGCTTGCTGGTTGGGTTGGTGCGGTTGGTAAGGTTGGTTCTGCACTTCTTGTGTATCTCATCTATTTCGCTGTCGAATGTTTGTGCGTTGATTGGCCTGTATGTCTGAAAGACTCGTTTTGTGGAATGCGCCTCAGGGCAAAGGTTTGGTGCTGCTGATGGCGCTGTTTGCTTGGTCCGGCCTGATGCTAGCCTGGGGCCTGATGGAAATGGATTTTTCGGGTGGAGCGCTGGGTTACGGTCTGAGCTTGCAGGCCTGGATGGCGCTAGGCGCTGCGCTGAGTTTGACCATGGCCTGGCTTTTGTTTCAGCGCAGCAAAGCCGCTGTGCTCGTGGGTTGGTTGTATGTGCTGACCACGCTGATCAGCCAGATCGCCGGGGTGGTAATCATGGGTCGGTATGGCGTGTATGACGTATGGAGTGTGGTCATCTGGCTGCTGATGCTTGCCTTCTGGGGTGCGGTGCTGGTCTATCTGCACTTTTTGCGTCGGCATGGCTTTCTGCGCTGAAATTGGCTGAACTTGGGCACTAGGCCATGTCAACAACTGCTTCAATGGCCCACCAGAGCCTGCCAGCGGGTGTATAACCAGCGGTTCAAGTTTTTCTCAAGACTCTGCGCAACGCGCGCTGGTCTCTCACCAATCAACAAGGAATCGCACCCATGGGCGCGCAATGGAAAGCAAAGGGCAAGGCGCTGGTCGCCGATGCCAAGGGCAAGCTGTTTGGCAAGCTGGTCAAAGAAATCATGGTCGCAGCCCGTCTGGGCGGCGGTGACCCCGCAGCCAATTCGCGCCTGCGTATGGCGGTTGAAGCGGCCCGCAAGGCTTCCATGCCCAAGGACACGCTGGACCGCGCTATTAAAAAGGGCGCCGGCGTTGGCGCTGACGCAGTGAACTACGCCAGCGTGCTGTTTGAGGGCTACGCCCCTCACCGCGTGCCGGTGATGGTGGAATGCCTGACCGACAACCCTAACCGTACCGCGCCCAATATGCGCGTGTGTTTCCGCAAGGGTCAGATGAGCGCTGTGGCATGGGACTTTGACCATGTGGGCATGATCGAAGGCGAAGCCGAAAGCGGCGCTGACGTGGAAATGGCTGCCATTGAAGCGGGTGCTCAGGACTTTGAAGCAGGCGACGAAGAAGGCGTGACTTTGTTCATTACCGAAATCGCCGATCTGGACGCTGTCAGCAAAACCCTGCCATCGCATGGCGTGAAGGTTCTGTCCGTCAAGCTGGGTTACAAGGCCAAGAACCCCGTCAGCATGTCTAGCCTGTCTGCCGAGCAGCAAGAAGAAGTGCAAGACTTCTTGGCTGGTCTGGAAAACGACGATGACGTGCAACACGTCTTCGCCGGTCTGGTTGACTGAGAGCAGTTCTCTATATTCTGAACAATTAGCTAAGCAAGATCTCTCTTTAAAAATGACCTGATAGCAGGCCATATTTGGAGAGATCAATGGCTACCCAAGCAAGACGCAAGCACAGCCTGACTTTCAAGTCTAAGGTGGGTCTCCAAGCTCGACGCTTTTTGATTCGTCACAAAAAATGCCCGCATTTTGCGGGCACTTTGTTTTTCCAAATTGCTTAAACTGGCTTGGATTGACTGCTTACCAGATCCATTTGACGCCTGCGGTCACAGCCACGCTGTGGCCGCCGCCGGTCAATCTCTTTTCATAGCGGCCTGAGGCATAAAGCGACGTCTTTGTCGAAATTTTGCTCTCTACGCCCCCAGTCAGTGCCACTGAGGTTCCCTTCAGGCTCGACACCACTGTCAACGGGTAAGCGCCGCGCAAGGTACTGACCGTGGTGTTGCTGCGCCCTTCAAACTCATGAATTACATCGAAACGGCCCCACAAGTTGGTGCTTTCGAAATGGCGTGACAGGCGCAGACCAGCACGTGTGCTCAGAGATTTGAGGTTGTCAAAACTCACGGCACTGGCGCCATCGTTGGCGCTATCCAAGCTGCCGCGCTGAACGCGCAATTGCAGTTGTGGTTCGAGCTTGAGGCCCGATTCCAGCTCAAAGGATTTGCCGCCCTCTAGTGAGAGGCTCACGCTATCGCCCTTGGTTTTGAACGTGCCGACGCTCTGGTGCTGATAGCTGGACTTCAGTGAGTGATAGCTGTACTGCCCCACCACATCGAGATAAGTACCCTGTGGGAAGAAGCGGGTCCAGTACGCCCCCAGACTGGTGGAGTTGAGCGCATTTTTACCGGCCTGGCGGTCGTCATAGTGCTTCACATCGCTGCTTGAATAGGCCTGAACCAGATACAAACCAGCCGCTGTGCGTAGGCCCTGTCCATCGTCTTCGCGAAGCACATCTACGCCTAGTTGCAGCGCATAGGTACGGTAATCAAAACGGGCTCCAAGACCACCTTGCACGCCCTGGCCTTTGGGGCGGATGTCACCGCCATTGCCAATCACACGGACCCATAAGCGGCCATCGTCCGCTCGCGTTTTCTCGGTGGGTCCATCGGCATTGCCGCCCATGCGCTCATGCAGACTGTCCATCACTGCTGCGTTTTGCAGCAGGATCAGGCTAGGAGCCGTAGAGTACAAGGACACCGTAGGGCTCAGGGTATCTTTGGGAGGCGCAGGATTTGGTGCTGGTGCTGGTGCTGGTGCAGGAGCAGGAGCAGGAGCAGGAGCAGGAGCAGGAGCAGGAGCAGGAGCAGGAGCAGGAGCAGGAGCAGGAGCAGGGGCAGGGGCAGGGGCAGGAGCAGGGGCAGGAGCAGGAGCAGGGGCAGGGGCAGGGGCAGGGGAGGGAGGCGGTGGAGGAGCGTCGACAGAGGTCAAATACCAGCTCTGATCCGCATTTCGGTCCAACGAATATTCATAAGCACCTGCGATCAGGGTTCCGCCCTGCAGCGCAAAAGTAGCTGCATTGGTGACAGCAGTGCCCAGCGCCTGTACGACTTGAATACCTTTGCCATCACCCGTGGTGGTGGTGGGAGCGCCCAAACCGCCGGTATTGGTAACTTGCACCGTTGTATTGCCAGTGGCAGAGCCGCCATCCTTGATCACCAGCTTGTCGCTGGCTGACCCACTTTCTTGCTGAAAAGTGCGTATTTTCAGCAGGCCGTTATTGCCCACATAGTTGTTCACCGTCACAGTGCGATAGTCCGCAGAATTGTTGCCGCTGGCAGCGCCATCAAACACCACGGTGCCAGCGTTGTTCAACTTGTTCAGCAGTGAGCTGGTGGCAACATGCCAGGTGCTTGCGGTGTCTTTCAAAACCAGGTTCAGAGCCGGTGCATTGACAGCGCCCATTAAAGTGCTGGCATTGGAGAGTGCCATCTGCACCGGAGAGGTTGCGTCGGCCACGACATTGCCCGTGAGTTGGCTGGCACTGACATTGAAAGCCAGTGACGGGCTTGAAGCAACATTGAGCAGGAGGTTCGAGCCAACGGCATTGGCGCTCGAGCGGTTCAGGGTAATGACTGAGCCTTGAGTCGCCTTATCTGAACCGATAACATCGATCAACGCCGCACTGCTGCTGCTCGTCGTCATGCTGTCCAGCCCGCTTAGGCTGACCCTCATGTCCTGGCCGCTGGTCATCACCACGGCACTACCGGACGTGTTGATGTGCCCTCCACTTTGCGCCTGCTCTGCCGTAAAGGAAGAGCTATTGCCAGACACACTCACACCTGAGCCGGCAGCTGCATCAATGCTCAATGCGCCTTGCACGGCAATAGTTCCGCCATTGGTGACAACGGCTCCGGTGCCAGCTTGGGAATTCACCGCCAGCTTGCCGGCGATCTTCATTTTCCCCGCATCAGCCCAAACGCCCCCTGCACCTGCACCCTCGGCGGTTGCAGCAGCGTCATTCAAGCTAATCAGGCTAGCTGAACCTTGAACAGCAATGGCATACGCTCCCGGGCGAGTCGTCTTGGCCGTGGTGGCTCCTGTGGACTCAATCAAGCCAGCTGCATTGGCATAGATAGCATGGTTTTCATTGCTGAGCACATCTGCATCACGATATTTAAGGGTACTGACACGCCCGTTATAAGTTCCACTTGCAAGCAGGGCGAAGCTCGATGGGTTTCCAGTCCCTTGCAGTTTTCCCGCTAAGTTGATTACCGGCACAGCCACCTGTACGTCCAACTTGCCCCCGGAAAAATCAATCAAGTTGCCTTGAACGACAATAATCCCGGGAGAGCCTTCTGTTCGCACCGTCACCTGTCCATTGCTCACACCGGGACCAAACTTGATCGTCGATGGGTTAGTACTGACGAACTCCGCGACAATACCTCCTCCATTGGTTGAATTGCCTGCAAAGTCAACCCGTGTGTTCTGGCCCAGTTGCACCATGCCACCCCATTGGGCATCAATCGGCGTCAATGAATCTGTACCCAACACACGGACATAAGTATTACCCGTGACATTGATCAGACCACCGCCGCGCGCACCAAGGGCAGAAACGCCAGACACATTTGCCAAATAGATAGAAGCATCTTTCAGATTGATGATGCCTTGATTGCTCGGGACGCTTGAATTCACACCAGCGACTACAGGGCCGGCCATACTGTTATGGATATTTGCACCATAGATCAAAAGCTTTCCTGCTGAAGAAATTGTTCCTCCGCTATCAACCCTCAAACCGGTGCTTCTAGGTCCATCCAGAAAAATAGAGGTATCACCTGTCAGGTTGATGGTGCCTGCATTAAATGCGAATACACCATCACCATTAATTCCCGGAACGGCTGGAGGCGCTGTATTCGGAGCAGGTATAGGACTTACTCCAAAAAGGCCACTCAGATTTAGGTTCGCCCCTGTGGATCCTTGCACAGTAGTCGCGCCGACGTTCAGTACGCTGCTAGGTTGAGACGCACTCAGCGTTCCGTTATAGACCGGCAGTGCTGCAGTACAAATCTCACCCGTTATAACTTGCACCCCAGCCGAAGTGTCTGGAGGGCATGCCGCCAGCGCGGTTTGAGAAACCACCGTTAGCGATAGGCCCAGCGATACATTGAGCAAGCCCTTGCCCAATGCATGAGAAGCGCTGACGACTTTTGCACCAAGCCCGGCCTTGCTGGACTTGCCCTGAGTGGACTGACACTCAGATACGGCCACCCAGGAGCCAAGGGATTCGTTCCAGACACTTCGATAGACCTTGTTCATGTTCAATCATTAGGACTGCTGTAACACATGTATCAAATGATTGCAGAAGACGTATTGCGAGCCTATCGTCCTCTAGCTTTGGTGTGTGTAGGGGGTTTCCTACAGATTGCTTGAAATCGGTGCTGTCGCAAAACTCCAGTTTGAAACGAGCAAATCCACGCCCAAGACTTGCCTACACCACACAGCCACTGTTTGAGCACGCCCAAATGGAGTAAATCATCTCAAGTTAGCTATTCGGAAGTGCAACTCATTGACTCGGCGCTAAAGCTTTACATGTAAGTGGTGTCCTATATGTCTAGTAGGCAGTGTTTTTGTTAGAATAAGAATCGTTATCACTTCGATGTTCATTCGAAGTTCACGTTACCACTTCTAACTCATGCCTTCCTCTTTTGATCGCGACCGTGCCAGTGGCACCCGCCTAGCGTCAGCTCGGCCATCTCTTTCTGCTCAGCTCACACCTTCCATTCTGGCTTGTGCGGTTACGGCGTTGATCGGCTCCTCTGCCATGGCGCAAGAGGTGCAAGGTGTGACACTGAGCTCTGTGCCAGAAAAAGAAATGCCCACCGTGCATGTACAGGGCGAGCGTACGGATGCCCGGGTCTATGACCGCACCGAGATGGATGCCACGCCGGAAGGCAACCGTGATTTGACATCGCTCATCAGCAACCACCCAGCAGTGCGTCTGGACCCGAGTATGAGCAATAGCGGCAATCGAGGCTCTTTGGCTCCCGAGTCGTTTTCGGTGCATGGAGAGAGTCCGTTTCAGAACCAGTACCTGATTGATGGCATCAGCGGCACCAATTCCATTAATCCGCAGTCCAAGCAGGCGGGTATTCCGCAGGTGGGCAATGTGCCGGGCTTTGCCCAAGCCTACAACGTCGACACCGATCTGGTGGACCAGGTCAAGGTCTATGACAGCCGCGTGCCTGTGGAATTTGGCAAGTTTCAGGGCGGGGTGGTGGATGCGCGTATCAAGACGCCGACCGGCAGCAACAAAATATCTATCAAGCGCAGCTTCAACAGCTCCAACCTGACCCAGCAGCAAGTGCCTGATCTGGACCAGGAGGAATGGCGCAATGGCGAACCCGGCTACTCTTCGGCCTGGAAAAAACACTTCACCAGCATGAATGGCGACTTCCGCTTGACGGAAGATACAACGGCGCTGATTTCGCTCTCGCGCCGCGAGTCGCAAATTCAGCGTCAAGCCCGGGTGCTGGACCCTTCGGCCCCCATTCTCAACGGTAAGAACAGCACGCAGGAGATGCGGGACTCGAAAGATACGGTGGACAACCTCATGGCCAAGCTGCACACCAACTGGGGTGGCGGCACGTCCAGCAGTCTGCTGCTCAAGTACTCTGATCGCCAGGAAAATCAAGTCGCCAACGGCTATGGCAATACCTCGTGGGTGAACCGCCAGAAGGCCATGGGCCTGGCTTTTGATCTGAACCAGCAACTGGCCAGCGGCAAGTTGACCGCGACTTTTGGCGTGGACCAGTTGGACTCGGCGCGTGAGTCTGATACCAACACCTTCGTGATTCAGAACTTTGCGGACAAGAGCTTGTCTAGCTATAGCTCGATTGGTTACGGCACGGAGTCGCTGGAGCAGCGCCAGTACACCGGCAAGCTGCGCATGGACTGGGATGCGTTTAAGACGGGCAGCGTGCAGCACAAGGTGTATGCCGGTGCGCAATTGCAAAGCACCGATGCCAGCTTTGTGCGCGATCAGGATGCCTACAGCCTGGTGCAGACGCTGCAGCTCAATGGCACGCAGAAGATCACCACCCGCAACCGATACGGTGCCGGCTCTGTAGGGGTGGACTACAACAGCATGGGCCTGTTTGTCTCGGACACCATGCAATTGGGCAACTGGGCGCTGACGGCGGCGGCACGACTGGAGCGTGACGACTTTTTGAAGAACACCAACCTGTCCCCCCGCGCCCGGCTGGATTGGGACGTGCTGGGAAATGGCCGCACGCAACTGGGGCTGGGCTGGTCGCGATATTACGGGCAGGACATGCTGGGTTATGCGCTCAAGCAGGGCAAAAGTGCATTGTTTAGCCAGCAAATCCAAAAGGGTGTGGAAATCAACAAGCCCGGGAAGATTGAATACAACAGCTTTGATGGTGTAAAAACTCCACATTCGGACGAATGGGCCTTTACCGCCAGCCAGCAACTCTCGTCGGATCTGGAGGCGGGCTTTAGCTATGTGCGCCGGGCCAGTCGCAATGGCCTGACGCAAAACGGATCTTCCGATGCAGGCTACTACTACGCCAACGGTGCATCTGCCAAGGCGGAGACCGCGACGATCAGCCTGCGCACGCTGCGCCCCTGGAAGGCGGCTGCCGCGCATTGGACGGGTCGTGTGGACTTCAGCTGGCAAAACGTGGTGCGTAACCACGACTCTACGCTGGGCTGGGAGTCGGAAGAGCAGGCACCGGATGACTTCATCGTCGTCAACGGCGTGCAGATGCTGCGCAAGGACAAGCCCGCCAGCGGTTTCCATGTGCCGCGCAAACTCAGTGCGACCATCAATGGCCGCTGGGCGCAGGCCGGTGTGACCTGGGGCAACCGCCTGAACTGGAACAGCGCCCGCACGGGTATTGGCTTTGCGGGTAGCCCTAAAGGGGTGGACCACTTCAACAGCCAGCGACTGTCGTCGTATATGACTTGGGACAGCTCTGTCACCTATCAGCCGCATTGGGCCAAGGGTGTGACGCTGAGCCTGGATATTCTTAACGTGCTCAACAAGCGAGTACCTCTGGCGGTGCCCATGGCCGGAGCCTACGTGAACAATGCCCGCTGGCAGACAGGGCGCGAAATTTGGCTCACTGCGGGCTACCAGTTCTGATTTAGGCCAAATCGGCGCAGTGTCCTTGTAATACCTAGGCATTGCGCTATCTTTTTTTTGAATGACTTTAATGACATCCCGTCTAGCTAATAGGCTTGTGCAGCCGCTGCGATTCACCCTAGTGGTGACGGCGCTGGCGCTGTTCCTGCCTAGCGCCATGGCGCAAAACACCACCATCGAAACCAACGCCACGACCAAGCTGGTGCAGGGACGAGACCCGGACACCGCCTTGGGGCGACTGCTGCTGCCCGTGGACAACCGCGCCTTTGAATGCGGCAAGGCCGATGGCTGGGATGAGGCTTGCCTGAAGGCGCGCTACCAAGGTCAGCCCACGCAGTGGCCGCTGCCTGTGGTCGATGCGGGCAAGAACTGGAAGGAAATGTCCCCCGTTCCCGTCGTGCAGCTAGCCGCAGATGCCAAGGCCCTTGCCAAGTTGGAGCTGGGCACGGCTTTGTTCTTTGATGCAGGCCTGTCGCGCAAGGGCGGTGTCTCCTGCGCAAGCTGCCATCAGGCCGGAAAGTCCTTTACCGATGGCCGTGCGCAGGCCGTGGGCGAAGACAAGCTCATGGGCCGCCGCCGCGCTCAGACCTTGTTTGCCGCACCGTTTGCCAGCCATTTGTTCTGGGATGGGCGCGCCGCATCGCTGGAGGAGCAGGCCAAAGGCTCCATCACCAATACTTTTGAGATGAACAACACGCTGGCGGCAGCGGTGGCGCATGTGAACTCTCAACCTCACTATCGCAAGCTCTCCCGAGAGGTCTGGGGGCGCGACAAGCTGACCGCCGATCAGATGGTGACCGCCATCTCGACCTTTGTGCGCACCATTCGCCCGCCTACCACCAAGGTCGATGCTGTGATTGCGGGGGAAACTTCGGTGCTCAACGACCAGCAATTGCTGGGCCTGCATCTGTTTCGCACCAAGGCCCGCTGCATGAACTGCCACAGCGGTGCCTTGCTCACGGATAACGAATTCCATGATCTGGGCTTGTCATCCTATGGTCGTCGCAATCAGGATTTGGGCCGATTTGAAGTCACGCGCGACAAGGCCGATCTGGGTAAGTTCCGCGTGCCCAGCCTGCGTGGTGTGAGTCAGGCGGGTCCTTGGATGCACAACGGCCAGTTTGGCAATCTGCCGGGCTTGCTGCGTCTGTATAACGTGGGCATGGGTGCCGTTGGGGGCGATCCTGAGCAAGATTCTTTTGTGCCGCCTAAATCGCCGCATATCAAGTCGCTTAACTTGAACGCGCAGGAGATTGATGCTTTGGTTGAGTGGCTGAAAATCTTATGATTTTGATCGCTTTAAGTGCTTGATGGATAAGCGCTAGAGTCGGTTTTAGGTATAAAAAAAGCCCCTGACGCAGGCCAAGGGGCTTTTTTCTGAGTGCGCTAAGCCGTCGAGGCTAAGGAACTCAGACTTGTGCTTACTTGGTGCCGAAGATGCGGTCGCCTGCATCACCCAGACCGGGCAGGATGTAGCCGTGGCTGTCCAGCTCACGGTCTACCGCTGCTGTGTAGATGTCCACATCGGGGTGGGCGTCTTGCATGGTTTTCACGCCTTCAGGGGCGGCCAGCAAGCACATGAACTTGATGGACTTGGGGGCGCTCTTGTCCTTGAGCTGCTGCACGGCGGCGACGGCGGAGTTGCCGGTGGCCAGCATGGGGTCCACCACGATCACATCACGCTCTTGCATGTTCTCGGGCATCTTGTAGTAGTACTCGACGGGCTTGAGCGTCTCTGGATCGCGGAACAGGCCGATGTGGCCAATGCGGGCGCCGGGCACCACGTTGAGCATGCCGTCCAGAAAGCCATTACCCGCGCGCAAGATGGAGACTAGAGCCAGCTTCTTGCCGTCGATGACCCTGCCGGTCATCTTTTCCATGGGGGTCTCGATTTCCAGATCTTGCAGGGGGAAGTCGCGGGTGATCTCGTAGGCCATCAGCGTGGACAGCTCGCCCAACATGCGGCGAAAGCTGTTGGTGCTGGCTTCCTTGCGGCGCATCAGCGTCAGCTTGTGTTGAACCAGAGGATGGTCGATTAAATGCAGAGTGCTCATGTTCTTGGTCTTGGTTGAGTAGGGCGTAGCCATCGCTTGTGGCGAGGCCATCACCTGTATTGGAAGGTTTTAAGCAGTGCGCCGCAAAAGCGCAACACCCGCTATTTTCGCGCTCAGCTCGATAGCAGGTGAGAAAAGCGCTCTAAATCCACATTACCGCCACTGATCACGATGCCTACGCGCTTGCCTTGCAGCGGTAGATCGCCATTGATGGCGGCAGCCAGTGAGAGTGCTCCTGTGGGCTCTACCACGATTTTCATGCGTTCTGCGTAAAAGCGCATGGCACTGACGAGTTGCTCGTCTGTGACAGTCAAGACCTCGCTGACGCGCTGCTTGATGATGGCAAACGTGATACTGCCGGGCGCTTGGGTCTGCGCGCCATCGGCAATGGTGCGGGGTGTCTCAATTTTCACGATGTGGCCGGCGCGCAGCGATTGCTGCACATCGTTGCCCGCTTCGGGTTCGACCCCTATCACCTTGCATTGCGGGGCCAAGGCATTGGCCGCCAGCAAGCTGCCCGAGAGCAGGCCGCCGCCGCCCAGGCAGAGGAATAAATAGTCCAGATCAGGCACTTCCTCCAGCAGTTCTTTGACGGCTGTGCCTTGCCCGGCAATCACATTGGGGTGGTTGTAGGGTGGGATGAGGGTCATGCCGCGCTCAGCGGCAAGGCGGCTGGAAATGGCTTCGCGGTCTTCGGTAAAACGGTTGTAGGTCACGACTTGCGCGCCATAGCCACGGGTGGCTGCCATTTTTGAGGCTGGGGCATCCTCAGGCATGACGATGAGGGCGGGCATGTCCAGCAACTGCGCGGCGTGGGCGATGGCTTGGGCGTGGTTGCCAGATGAAAAGGCCAGTGCGCCGCCCTTGCGCTGCTCAGGCGTGAACTGGGCCAGAGCGTTATAGGCGCCGCGAAATTTGAAAGCGCCAATGCGCTGCAGGTTCTCGCACTTGAAGTACAGGCGTGCGCCCAGTTCCTCATCCATGGTGCGGCTGGTCAGCACCGGCGTGCGGTGGGCCACGCCTTGCAGCCGCTTGGCAGCAGCTACTACGTCGTCATAGGTAGGAAGCAGGGCGGGTGTGGTGTTCATGGCGATTCAGGCAGGGTTGGTGACTGATTTCATGATAGCGGGGCATGACCCGTCTTGGCATAGTTGGGGTGGGTGTTTGCTGCGCCAGTGCGAGGGATTGAATATGATTAAAAATGCCATGAAGTCCTTTCAATAAAAGGACTTGCAGCTATTAGTTTTGAATAATTGATCAGTTTTTGCGCTCTACGGCACTGCGGTGCTGCGGGCGCAAAGGCTTTAAGCGGCTCCAGTGGCGCAAAGTCGCCATTGCGCTTGGCTTGCATGGCGCTCACGGCTTCCATCACGTGGCGGTTGCTCCAGATGCCGCTTTGCACCCAGCCCATTTGTTGCAATGAGTCATGCACGCTGTGGTCGCGGGCGTAGTTGATGACTTGCTTGCTGCCCCAAATGGCGACGGGTGGCTTGGCCGCAATCTCGCGGGCACAGGCCAGCGCGGCAGTCAGTGTTGCTTCTGGCGTGTCATAGACGGCATTGAGCAAGCCGTGGCTGGCGGCCTCTTGCGCGCTTAAGCGTCGGCCGGTGTAGGCCAGCTCTTTGACGATACCCAGTGGCATGAGCTTGGGAAGGCGCTGCAGGCTGCCCAGATCGGCCGTCATGCCGATATTGATTTCTTGCACGCAGAAAAACGCCTCGCGGCTGGCGTAGCGTATGCAGGCTGTGGCGACCAGATCCAGCCCGCCGCCCACGCAAGCGCCCTGAATGGCGCAGATGACAGGCATGCGCAGGGCTTCAATTTTGTTGAAAGTGGCTTGCAGCTGCGCCAGCGTATCGATAATGGCGGCGCGGCCCTCGGGTGTGCGGTCGTTGGGGGCAAAGTTGGGGTCGGCAAAAGTCTCCAGCGCCATGCCCGCGCAAAAATGCTTACCCGTGCTGCTAATGACTAAGGCCCGCGCCGAGCCGCTGCGGTGCACGGCGTCCAGCACGGTATCCAGCTCTTGCCAGAACTGGGGGCTCAGGGTGTTGAAGGCATCGGCTCGGTTGAGCACCAGATGGGCGATGTGCTCGTTTTGCTCCAGCTTAAAGCAGGTCAAGCCCTTGGGTGAAGGGCTGCTGCTGTGGTGGCTTGGGTGAGAGGTGGCATCAGTCATGCCCGCATACTGGCTTGCCTTGGTTGCAGAAAAAGTCACATGGGTGACGGTGTAGCCTTCGCTGCACCCAAGTAGGGCTGCGCCCTAGTACCAGTGCTAGCCCCAGTAGCCGTCACCGGGGCTTAGGCACTATCAGCGAAGAGCGCGCATCGCTGGGTTGGCGTAGTCATAGGACGCTGCCGATTCGCCCACCTTGAATACCGCCACCATGCCTGTCAGGCGCTGGGCTTGGTCGTGCAGGGAGACGGCTGCAGCGGTCGATTCCTCGACAAGCGCGGCATTTTGCTGGGTCATTTGATCCAAGTGCGTCACAGCCTGATTGACTTGATTAATGCCGTCGCGCTGCTCGGTAGACGATGCGCTGATCTCGCCAATCATGTGAGAGACTTTTTGCACGCTGCTCACAATGTTCTCCATCACCAAGCCTGCCTGAGAGACTTGCTCTGTGCCGGCGTTGACGGCATCGACCGAGGTGGCAATCAAGGCTTTGATTTCTTTGGCTGCATCGGCGCTGCGATGGGCCAAAGCGCGTACTTCGCTGGCGACGACGGCAAAGCCACGGCCCTGCTCACCGGCGCGAGCGGCCTCCACAGCGGCATTCAAGGCCAGGATGTTGGTCTGAAAGGCGATGGAGTCGATGACGCCGATGATGTTGGAGATGCGGTGGGCGCTGTCGTTAATGCGGCCCATGCTGACCACCACCGACTTGACGACCGAGCCGCCGTGCTCGGCAGCTTGCGCGGCATTGCTGGCGAGCTGGTTGGCCTGCTGTGAGGTATCGGCCGC
Source organism: Comamonas sp. Y33R10-2 (assembly GCF_019355935.1). Taxonomy (NCBI): domain Bacteria; kingdom Pseudomonadati; phylum Pseudomonadota; class Betaproteobacteria; order Burkholderiales; family Comamonadaceae; genus Comamonas; species Comamonas sp. Y33R10-2. The sequence goes on along the minus strand of NZ_CP079925.1, from coordinate 1,854,476 downwards.
TTGCGCTACGGTGGCGGTGAGCTGCTCCATGCTGGCAGCAGTTTCTTCCAGATTGGCGGCGGTTTGCTCGGTTCTGGCGGACAGGTCATGGTTGCCGCTAGCAATCTCTGACGAGGCGGTGGAGATGGAGTGCACGCTGTCACGCACATCGCTGACCAGCGCGCGCAGGCGCTCTGCCATGGTGGACACGGCGCTAAGCAGTTGGCCAAATTCGTCTTGTCGCTGGTGATTGGCGCTGACCGTGAGGTCGCCTTGGGCGATGGCGTTGGTTAGTTGTACGGCTTCGGCCAAGGGCTGAGTGATCGATCGAGTCAGCACAAAAGCCAAACCCAGACCCGCCAGCAGCATCAGCCCTTGCAGGCTGCGTGCCAGCCAAGTTGCACGTTGCTGAGCTTTTTCAGTCAGAGCATTGGACTCATCGCGTTGCTGCTCTTGCAGTTTGACGAAGGCATCTAGCGAGCCCACGTAATGGCCGATGGCGCCCAGATACTTTTGCTCAATAAAGCTGCGCATGACGTCAATGTCCCCGCCGTTCTTGATTTCGCGGGCCTGTTTGTTCAGGGCCAGCACATCAGTACGGGCGCTGGCGATGGTGGCCAGCGCCTGCTTGTCGGCATCGCTTTGGGCGAGCTTGACGACCTGGGCTTGGAGCTGACCGTTGACGGCAACGCCTGCTTTGACACGCGCGTCCATCAGGGCGGTCAGTGCGTCATCTGTAGTCATGTTGCTGGTGAGCACGCGCTCGCCGGTGGTTTCAGTGGCCCCTTTCCACTGCTGGGCTAAGACGATGCGGTGGTTGTAATCTGCCTGTGTCTGCAGGCCTGCATGCATGGTTTGCGAGGCATTGTGCTGAGTCCACAAGGACACTGAAAGCATCATGGCCAGCAGGCCGCCGAGGGTGCACCACAGCTTGGTGGAGACACGCCATTGATTGAATTGCATTCGCCGAACTCTTGTACTGAATAAATAGATAACTGCCGCGCAGGCACTAAGCAGGCGCAGATTGGCTGACCGGATGGTCTGCTTGAGATGTATCGGCAAACAGCGCCCAAGATTCAAAAAGTGGTGCAGGCAAATTTCGCTCGGATGACTCTTAAATCTCTAAAAACAGCATCACCGCGCAGGCTGTGCAGCGTGGCAGATGGCGCTGCTCGGGTTGTGTGGGTGAGTGTGTGTAAAAAGTAGGTTTACCCATGAAAAAGGCCTGCAGTGCAGGCCTTGTATAGAGGTATTGCTATAAAAATTAGCGTTTTTTGCCGCCCAAAATTCCGCCAAGTACGCCGCGCAAAATCTCTTTGCCCAAGTTATTGCCCATGGTACGCATGGTGGACTTGGCCATGGTTTGCACCAGACCGTCATGCTGAGCGCCGCGCGGGCCGGTGCGGCCAAACAGCATTTCTTTGAGGCCACTCATCATGGAGTCCGTAGCGCTGCCTTGTGAGGCTTCACCTGCAGCACTAGCCGCACCGGCTGCCACAGGCGAATCGCCGGGCTTGGCGGGTGTGGCACTGGCTGTGCGGTCACGCAGCATCTCGAAGGCGGATTCGCGGTCAACCAGCTTTTCATAAACGCCGGCGACCAGTGATCCGTCAATCAAAGCCTTGCGCTGCTCGGTAGAGATGGGGCCTAGCTGGCTGCCGGGCGGCACCACAAACACGCGCTCGGTTACGCTGGGGCGGCCTTTTTCATCGAGGAAGCTGATCAGCGCCTCGCCCACGGCCAGCTCGGTAATGGCGGTGGCCACGTCCAAGCCGGGGTTGGGGCGCATGGTGGATGCGGCCGACTGCACGGCCTTTTGGTCACGCGGGGTGAAGGCGCGCAAGGCGTGCTGCACTCGGTTGCCCAGCTGGCCCAGCACGGTGTCAGGCACATCCAGCGGATTTTGGGTGACGAAATACACGCCCACACCCTTGGATCGCACCAGACGCACGACCAACTCAATGCGTTCAATCAGCACCTTGGGCGCGTCGTTGAACAGCAAGTGCGCTTCGTCAAAGAAGAAGACAAGCTTGGGCTTTTCGGGGTCACCAATTTCGGGCAGTTGTTCAAATAGCTCAGACAAGAGCCAGAGCAAGAACGTCGAGTAGAGGCGCGGCGCGTTCATTAGCTTGTCAGCGGCCAGCACGTTGACGATGCCCATGCCGTTGGCGTCGGTCTGCATCAAATCATTGATGTCGAGCATGGGCTCGCCAAAGAATTGGTCGCCGCCCTGGCTTTCAATGGTCAGCAGGCCGCGCTGGATAGCGCCCACGCTGGCTGAGCTGATGTTGCCGTACTGGGTTGTGAACTGCTTGCTGTTCTCGCCCACAAAATTGAGCATGGCGCGCAGGTCTTTGAGGTCTAGCAGCAGCATGCCGTTGTCGTCGGCAATCTTGAAGACGATGTTGAGCACGCCCATTTGCGTGTCGTTCAGGTTCAACATGCGGCCAATCAGCAGCGGCCCCATGTCTGAGATGGTGGCGCGCACGGGGTGGCCTTGCTCGCCAAACACATCCCACAGCGTGGTGGGGCAGGCCAAGGGCTGGGGCAGCGTAATGCCGCGCTCTTTGAGGGAAGCGGCAAGCTTGCCTTCAATTTTTCCGCTTTGACTGATGCCGCTCAAGTCCCCTTTGATGTCGGCCATGAAGACTGGCACGCCAATCTGTGAAAAGCTCTCCGCCATTTTTTGCAGGGTGACGGTCTTGCCAGTGCCAGTAGCACCCGTTATCAGGCCATGTCGATTGGCCAGTGCGGGCAGCAGAGCGCATTCTGTGGCAGAGTGCTGGGCAATCAAAAGGGGTGAAGCCATTCGGTTTTCCTTTAGGGGGCTTACAGTCAAAAGTAAAATCTCACCTGCTAGGTTAAATCAAATATTAAAGGACTCCCGTGGCAGGACACAGCAAATGGGCCAACATCCAGCACCGCAAGGGTCGCCAGGATGAAAAACGCGGCCGTATCTGGACCCGCATCATTCGTGAAATCATGGTGGCAGCCCGCCAAGGTGGTGCTGATCTGGCGGCCAACCCGCGTCTGCGTCTGGCCGTGGACAAGGCCAAGGCGGCCAATATGCCGGCCGACAATATCAAACGTAATATTGATAAGGCCACAGGCAATCTCGATGGGGTGACGTACGAAGAAATTCGATACGAAGGCTACGGAATTGGCGGCGCAGCCATCATCGTGGACACAATGACGGACAATCGCGTGCGTACCGTTGCTGATGTGCGCCATGCTTTTAGCAAATACGGTGGCAACATGGGCACGGAAGGCTCAGTGGCTTTTCAGTTCAAACATGTGGGGCTGCTGATGTTTGCCCCCGGTACGGACGAAGAAAAAGTCATGAACGCTGCGCTAGAAGCGGGTGCCGAAGACGTCATCACCGATGACGAAGGCGGCATGGAAGTGCTGACAGCCCCGGCTGACTTTGAAGCAGTGCGTGACGCACTTCAAGCTGCTGGCTTGACGCCGGATATGGCTGAAGTGACCATGCGCCCAGAAAATACAATCGCTCTTGAAGGCGACGACGCAGCTCGTATGCAAAAGCTGCTGGACATGATCGAAGACCTGGATGACGTTCAAGACGTCTACCACAACGCAGACTTATGAAAATTCTTGTGATTGGCGGCGGTGGCCGTGAGCACGCACTAGCGTGGAAATTGGCCGAATCGCCCAAAGCGACCAAGGTGTATGTGGCTCCCGGTAATGGCGGCACCGCCTTGGCGGGTGGCAAGCTGGAGAACCTGAACATCACCGATGTGCAGGCTCTGCGCGAATGGGCGCAAGCTGAAAAAATCGGCGTGACCGTGGTGGGCCCCGAAGCCCCTCTGGCCGCTGGCGTGGTCGATGAGTTCCGCGCCCATGGTCTGAAGGTCTTTGGCCCGACTAAGCAAGCCGCTCAGCTGGAGTCGTCCAAGGCTTTCTCCAAAGATTTCATGGCGCGCCACAGTATTCCGACTGCGCAATATGAAACCTTTACCGACGCCGTTGCGGCCCACGCCTATGTGGAACGTCTGGGTGCGCCCATCGTCATCAAGGCTGACGGTCTGGCCGCTGGCAAGGGTGTGGTGGTTGCCATGTCGCTGCAAGAAGCGCATGACGCAGTTGACTTCATGCTGGTGGACAACAAGTACGGTGTGACCCACAACGAAGGCGCGGATGGGAAGGCTGTGCCGCGTGTTGTCATTGAGGAATTCCTCGACGGCGAAGAAGCATCCTTCATCGTGCTGTGCGACGGCAAAAACGTGCTGGCGCTGGCCACCAGCCAAGACCACAAGCGCCTCAAAGACGGTGACGAAGGCCCCAACACCGGCGGTATGGGCGCTTACTCGCCCGCGCCTGTTGTGACGGCGGATGTGCACCACCGCGCCATGCGCGAAATCATTCTGCCCACCATTCGCGGCATGGAAAAAGACGGCGTGACTTACACCGGCTTCCTGTACGCGGGCCTGATGATTGACAAGGCTGGTCAGCTCAAGACGCTGGAATTTAACTGCCGCATGGGTGACCCAGAAACTCAGCCCATCATGATGCGCCTCAAGAGCGATCTGGTGGACGTGGTGCTGGCCGCCTGCGACGGCAAGCTCGACCAGTTTGAGCTGCAATGGGACCGTCGCACTGCATTGGGCGTGGTCATGGCAGCTGCTGGCTACCCTGAAGCGCCTCGCAAGGGCGATGTCATCACCGGCCTGCCCGCAGCGGCAGATGACGCCATGGTCTTCCACGCAGGCACCCAGCTGGGCGATGACGGCCAGCCCGTCACCAGTGGTGGCCGCGTGTTGTGCGTGACTGTGCTGGCTGACAGCGTCAAGCAAGCCCAGCAAAAGGTCTATGACGTGGCCCGTGGCATCCATTTCGATGGCGCCCAGTACCGCCGCGATATTGGCTTTCGCGCTATCAAGAAGGCCGACTGATGACGCAGCCATCCTCATCTTCCGTATCTGACCATCTGCCCGCGCCCGAGGTGACCGAGGTGCGCGAGTACCTGATGGGTCTGCAGGTCCGTATCACCGAGGCGCTGGAAGCGATCGAAGGTGAGGGCGGCGCTCGTTTTCTGGCTGATGCCTGGCATAAAGAGCCGGGCGAGAAGCTGCAGGGCAACGGCATCACCAAGATCATGGAAGGCGGGCGCGTCTTTGAGCGCGCAGGCTGCGGTTTCTCGCATGTGAGTGGCCCGCAACTGCCGCCTTCGGCGACGCAGCACCGGCCTGAATTGGCGGGTGCGCCGTTTGAAGCCATGGGCGTGTCGCTGGTGTTTCACCCGCGCAACCCCATGGTGCCCACGGTGCACATGAATGTGCGCATGATCTCGGCGGGCCACCCCGGCCAACCCAAGACCTGCTGGTTTGGTGGCGGCATGGATTTGACGCCGGTTTACGGTTTTGAAGAAGACGCAGTGCATTTTCACCAAACCTGCCGCGATGCGTTGGCGCCGTTTGGTGATGCGCTGTATCCGCGCTTTAAGACTTGGTGCGACGAGTACTTCTTTCTCAAGCACCGAAGCGAGCAGCGCGGCATTGGCGGCATCTTTTTTGATGACTTCAGCGAACTGGGTCAGCATCAAAGCTTTGCCATGTTGCGCTCTGTGGGTGATGCCTTTTTAAAGTCATATTTGCCTATCGTGCAGCGTCGCCAAAATGCCGCGTACACTCAGCAGCAGGTAGACTTTCAGCGCTACCGCCGTGGCCGCTATGTTGAGTTCAACTTAGTTTGGGACCGCGGAACCCACTTTGGCCTGCAGTCCGGTGGTCGAACCGAATCTATCTTGCTGTCTATGCCGCCCCATGCGGACTGGAGCTATCAGCGTGAAGATGCAGCGGGCTCCCCTGAGCGAGAGTTGCTAGAAAAGTACTTGATTCGCCGCGACTGGCTGTAACAAGCCTCAGTTCCTTGTGAGCGGTGCAAAAGCCCTGTCAGCAAGGAACTCTATAGAAAACTATAATTTCCAAAGCTGGATGCGCACTAGTTAATTAGCGCATCACCATTTTCCATTGCGTGGTGAGTGCAGGCCTTACGAGTCTGGATGCTTACGTCAACCCAGCCCTAATACGGGTGTGGCGCGGCACACGCTATATTGATCCCATCTTTACTGATTCCATCGCCTGATGACCACCTCCACACAATCGGATTCCGCAGCTAAGCGCGACGTCACCAAACTCCAGCGCGCCATTGTTGACGGCCTCGAAGACGTTAAGGCCCACGACATTCAAGTGTTCAACACTGAAGCGCTGTCGCCATTGTTCGAGCGCGTGATCATTGCCTCGGGCACATCCAATCGTCAGACCAAGGCTCTGGCCTCCAGCGTGCGTGAAGCCGTCAAGGATGCCGGCTTTCCCGTGCCCCGCCAAGAAGGCGAGCAAAACGGTGAGTGGATCATTGTTGACTGCGGCTCTATCGTTTGCCACATCATGCAGCCCGTGATTCGCCAGTACTACCGTCTGGAAGAAATCTGGGGCGCAACACCTGTGCGCTTGAAGCTGGGTGCCGCTAAGCCAAAGCCCGCTGAGCTGGCTGCCAAGAAACTGGCTGCTAAGCAGGCTGTGGACAAGGCCGCTGCTGAAAACACCGTGGTCGAGAAGAAGAAGCCTGCTGCCAAGAAGGCCGCAGCTAAAAAGCCTGCAACTAAGGCTGCTACCAAGACTGCTGCCGGTGCCAAGCCTGCTGCAAAAAAGCCAGCGGCCAAGAAGGTTGCAGCGAAGCCAGTCAAGACCGTGGTTGTCAAGCCAAGCGTTCCGCGCACTGCCAAGGCTGAAGTGGCTGCCAAGCCTGCAGCAAAGCGTGCTCCCCGCGCCAAGGCCTGATGAAGCTGACGATTGTGGCCGTAGGCCTGCATGTGCCCGACTGGGCGCAGACGGCCTACGACGATTACGCTAAGCGCTTTCCGCCTGAACTCAAGGTTGAACTTAAAGCCGTCAAAACAGAGCCTCGCGGCTCCAAGACACTTGAGACCTTGTACGCGGCGGAGCGCAAGCGTATCGAGGCAGCGATTCCGCGTGGCACCCGCATCGTGGTGCTCGATGAACGCGGCACTAATCTGACCACCAAAGCGCTGGCTCAGCGTCTGCAGGGGTGGCAGCTTGAAAGTGATGACGTGGCTTTGATCATCGGCGGCCCCGATGGCTTAGACCCTGAGTTTCGCGCTCTTGCGCATGAACGCATTCGTTTGTCTGACCTGACCTTGCCGCATGCCATGGTGCGCGTGCTGCTGATTGAGCAGCTATACCGTGCTTGGTCGGTGAACGCCGGTCACCCTTACCACCGCGAGTAATCACCGCTGCAAGCGCCGTAAGTCATTACGCTTAGTTATGACGCTTGTGGTGCGCTGTGTGCAAATATATGCAGCGCGTGATACTATGATTTTGATAGCCTTATGCGCTTGATTTATGGGCGCTTGAGGCCTTTTTTAATCAAAGTCATGGCCTCTTACATTTATCTCGCATCTCAAAGTCCTCGTCGTCGCCAGCTCCTAGAGCAGTTGGGTGTGGGGCATGAGCTTTTACTTCCCAACGCCGTAGGTGATATTGCCGAAGATGCCGAGGCTATAGAGGCTGAGCTGCCCGGTGAAAACCCGCACGACTATGTGCAACGCGTGACCGCTGGCAAGCTCGATGCAGCGGTGGCTCGCCATGCTCGCCGTGGCCTGCCTGATGCGCCAATTTTGTGTTCTGACACGACTGTCGCTTTGGGTCCGCAAATTCTGGGCAAGCCCGTTGATGCGGACGATGCGCGCCGCATCTTGCGCTTACTTAGCGGCGCTGAGCATGAAGTGCTGACCGCCATCGCCGTGCAAAGTGGCGCACAACGTTTGCAGGCGCTGTCTGTTTCTACCGTGCGTTTTGCGCCTATGACGGATGCGCAAATTGATGCCTATGTGGCGACTGGCGAGCCCATGGGCAAAGCTGGTGCCTACGGCATTCAGGGTATGGCGGCGGCGCATATTGCAGAAATTCGCGGCAGTTACTCGGCCATCATGGGGCTGCCGGTCTTTGAGACAGCCGGGTTACTTCGTCAACTAGGCTGGGCGCTCTGAACTTCAATGCTGCTTTAGTAAAGCAGGTTCACAGTCTTGCGCCCAAGGTGCGCGCGCCACACACTGGGCAACGCAAACGGCTAGACCGATAAAGAAAGAACAAGAGTCAATGCAGCAAGATATTTTGATCAACTGGTCGCCGCAAGAAACACGTGTAGCGATTATCGAAAACGGCGCCGTGCAAGAGTTGCACATGGAGCGCCCCCTAGAGCGCGGTCTCGTCGGCAACATCTACTTGGGCAAGGTCTCACGCGTGCTGCCTGGCATGCAGTCGGCGTTTATCGATATCGGCCTTGAACGTGCAGCCTTTTTGCACGTGGCCGATGTGTGGCAGCGCCAAGATGGTGGTGAAGCACCGATGTTTGCGCGCAAGGACCAATCCCAAGTACCGATTGAAAAACAGGTGTTTGAAGGCCAATCCCTCTTGGTTCAGGTCATCAAGGACCCGATTGGAACCAAGGGCGCACGCCTGTCCACGCAAATCAGCATCGCTGGCCGTTTGCTGGTATTTTTGCCGCAGGATGACCATATTGGCATTTCCCAAAAAATACCGCAAAACGAGCGTGATGCACTGCGTGCGCGCTTGCAAGAGTTGGTGGGCACCAAGGCGACGGGCGGTGGCGGCGGTTTTATTTTGCGCACTAACGGTGAAGAATCTAGCGAGGCTGAACTGGCCGACGATATTCGCTACTTGCGCAAGACATGGGCGCGCATTAAAGACTCGGCGCAAAAGCTGCCTGTCATGTCGGTGCTGCACCAAGACCTGAACCTGCTACAGCGCGTGCTGCGGGATTTGGTGGGTGAGGGCACGCAAAGTATTCGCATTGACTCCACAGAGCAGTTTGCGTTGCTCAAAAGTTTTGGCCAAGAATACATGCCAGCAGCGGTGCCCAAGCTGGCACTGTACAAGGGCGAGCGGCCCATTTTTGACCTTTACTCCATCGACGAGGAAATTGCCCGGGCGCTGGGTCGTCGTGTCGATCTAAAGTCTGGCGGTTATCTCATCGTCGATCAGACCGAGGCGCTGACCACCATCGACGTGAACACTGGTGGCTATGTCGGAGCGCGCAATTTTGATGAAACCATCTTCAAGACCAATCTTGAGGCAGCCCACGCTATTGCCCGTCAGTTGCGACTGCGCAACTTGGGCGGCATCATCATCGTGGACTTTATCGACATGGTGCGCGAAGATCATCAGGCCGAGGTCTTGTCCGAATTCCGTCGCCAATTAGGGCGTGATCGCGTCAAGACCATGGCGGGCAGCTTCTCGCAATTGGGCCTGCTAGAGATGACACGTAAGCGCACGCGTGAGTCGCTGGCGCATATGTTGTGTGAACCATGCTCTGCTTGCTCAGGCAAGGGCGATGTGAAGACTGCGCGTAGTGTTTGCTATGAAGTTCTGCGCGAAATTCTGCGTGAAGCCCGTCAGTTCAACCCCCGAGAGTTTCGCGTAGTGGCGTCTCCTAAGGTGGTGGAAATGTTCCTCGACGAAGAAAGCCAGCATCTTGCCAGTCTTTCGGACTTCATCGCCAAACCGATTTCTTTGCAGGCAGAAACAGCGATGGCTCAAGAGCAATACGATATTGTGTTGCTTTGAGTTTTTTGACGTCTCTTGTTGTTTGCTTTGAAATCGGTTTTCAATAAAAACAATAGCTTCTAAGGTTTTTGGTCCAAACCCCTCCAGTGCGATCTACACATCTAGCGTTTTATGTATAGCTAGATGTGTAGATTAGGCTGGATGAATCAGATCGGGCTCGACCGCAATTCAGAGGCAATCAGAAGCTGTACATCAGGTTCATGCCGGTGCTCCAGTTGCGGCCGGGTGCGCCTTCGTAGAAGCGGCCGTTGCCATCGTTGACGATGACCGAGCCCACGTGCTGCTTGTCAAACAGGTTGTTGACACGGGCAAAAGCGCGCAGTGTCCAGGGGCCCATGACCTTGCGGTAGCCCAAGCTGGCTGCTGCCACGGTGTAGCTAGGAGCTGCTTCGCTGTTGGCGTCGTTCACAAACACCTTGCCCATGTGTTCGGCTGAGATGCCAACCTTCCATTCCTGCGTGATGCGGTAGTCCAGTCCCAGCCACAGGTGCTGCTTGGCCAGACCGGGTAGCAGGTTGCCGCTAGTGGCATTGCCCGATGCCTGGCGGAAGCTGGCGTCCAGATAGGTGTAAGCGGCTTGCAGTTGCAGTTGGGGCGTCAGGCGCAGATCACCTTGCAGTTCCATGCCTTGACGGCGGGTGTTGCCAGCATTGCGGTAGGTGGTGCGTCCGCCAGCGCTCAGATCGCTGACGATCTCGTCGCTGGTGTCCGAGCGGAAGACTGCCGCACTCCAGCTGCCTTTGACCGGGCCGTTCAGACGTTCTCGGTAACCTACTTCGTACTGGGTGCTGACGCTGGGCTGCAGCGCAGTGTTCATGCCGCTTCCGTTATTGCGGTAGGACATCTCGGCCAGAGTGGGGGTTTCAAAGCCGCGGCCCATGCTGGCGTACAGCGTTTGGTCAGGGCTTAGTTGGTGGGCTAGCGATACCTCCGGCAGGGCTTTGTGCTGGCTGATGCTGTCAGAGTCATCGGGGTTGCCCGAACGGATGAAGCGGTCGTCAATCTCAAACTTTACCCGGCTATAGCGCAAGCCAGTGTCCAGCGTCCAGCGTGGTGCTAGCTGCCAGGTGGCTTGCACATAGGGGTCGACATTGGTGATGGTGTTTTTTTCGTCTCGGCTTAGATTGCCTTTAACGCCAACGGCTGTTGGCGAATCCACGTTGCCAGTGTAATTTTTGTAGCCCTTGCGGTCTTCTTGTACGTAGTCCATTGCCAGTCCTGCCGTCACAGTGACGGGTACGGGTGCATCGTTGAATTTCCCCGTCCAACGAGCATCGACACCGGCATACTCGCGGGACATATCGATCACTCCGCCTGCGTGCTTTGCATTCTCTTGAATGGCGTAGCCAGAGCTATTTTTCAAAGGGATGGATTGATACTGCTCCATAGAGCGATGGCCGGCGTATGCCATCAATGTCATGCTGTGGGTGGCATTGAGTTGATGCTCATAAGTAACGCCAATCTGGGTCTGCTTGAGCGACTTGCGGGTATTGAATCGCTCAGCGACGGGGGCATCACCGTTGTCTTGATCCATAGACGAGCGGCGTGAGTTGGCTTGATATTGGTTCCACGTCAGACCCTGCGGGTCTTGCGCGCTGGACTCCATGGCGTTGGCCACCACGGTCAGGCGGGCATTGTCGCCAATGGCGGTGCTGAGTTTGGCGTTCGCAATATTGCGGTCCGCTGCACTGTGGTCGCGGTAGCCATCGGTGAGGAAACGGCTGGCGCTGAGCACATAGCTCAGGCCCTGCGCGGTCTGGCCGCTGGCTTTGGCAGAGATGCGCTTTTGGCCATTGCTACCCAACGAGAAGCCGCCTTCCACGGTGGGGGCCCCCTCCGGAGTTTCTGTGTACATGCTGACCACACCGCCGGCGGAGTTGCCATACAGCGCCGAGTACGGGCCACGCAGCACTTCCACGCGTTCCAGACTGCCGATATCGATATGCGACAGCGAGCCCTGACCATCCGGCATGGTTGCAGGAATACCATCGACATACAGGCGCACGCCGCGTAGGCCGAAGGTGGAGCGCGCGCCGTAACCACGAATGGATAGCTGCAAATCTTGCGCGTAGTTCTGGCGGTTCTTGATCTGCAGGCCGGGCACGCGGTCCAGACTCTCCGAAAGGTTCACCTGCATCTGGCGGTCACGCAGAGTGTCTCCATCGAGCACCGTGGCCGAGGCCGGCAGGGCCTGCAGGCTGGGGCTGCCGGCGGCGGAGCGCACTTCCACCGTCTCCAGTGTTGCTTCAGTCTGAGCCAATGCCGGCATTGCAATAGCTGGAAGGATGACCAATGGAATGAAATGACGATTCATAAGATGCATAAAACAAGCATGAGCTTGTCTGTTAAATAAGGATCAAGCTGTGTGTAATCGGGAGGTCGTTGTTTAATCTCTAAGAGCCGCTAACACCACCCTCGATAAGTCGTTGTTTCGCCTTGTCGTACTTCTGTACTGCCTGCGGCTTCACGCCTCGTCTCGACCGCAAACCTTTGGTTTGCTGGGTGGTGTTAGCGGCTCTAAGTAACCAAGTCAGGCTTGTTGCTCTGCAATGGTTGTGACCCAGAGTTGATGACTTTTTTCTGTATAAGCAGTCTGCATATTTATCTGTGTTCCTGTGATGCCCATTTCTCAACGTACCGATCAACCCAACCCACGCCGTGTGCGCGGTCCCAGCTTCCAGAAAACTGAACTGACTCGCAGCGAGATCGTCACGGCTGCAATTACTGAGTTCATGGAAGTGGGCATTACCCGTGCCACGATGGACAAAATTGCCAAACGGGCGAATCTGGCAAAGGGCACGCTGTACTTGTACTTTGCTTCCAAGGAAGAACTGCTGCTGGGTGCTCTGGAGGTGACATTTAGCGAATCTGCCCTGTCGACCCAAAACTTGCCACGCCACCCCGGTGAGAGCATGCACACCTATATCTCGCGCTTGGTATTGCCACCTATGGAGCGTTTTCATCATTCGGTACGCGCCGATCTGGCCCGGCTGATGCTGGGTGAGACCAAGCGTTTTCCAGTGCTGGGTGAGTTTTATTACGACAAGATCTTTGCACCGTGGCATGTGCATCTTGAAGCGCTATACCAACGGGCAATCGATGAAGGAGAGCTGCAAGGAATCTTGCCAGCTACAGCGGCCATGCTGACGGGGTCACCGTTCTGGCTTTATCTGGCCAGTGATTCCCTGCAAGCGCCCGTCAGGCCTGGTTGCTCTGCGGCTGAATTATCTCAGGCGCAGATCAATTCCATTTTTGGGCACTACAAAACGTCACAAGCGAAGTAAGTATTTAGTTTGGATAAAAAACCCTGCCTGGCTTGCGCCCTGCAGGGTTTTTTATCAGCGCTCAGTCAATGAATGGAAGCTTCTAAATGACTTACTTCTGCTTTGGCAGTGCGTAAGCAATGATGTAGTCACCGCGGTCGTCGGTCATGCGGGCACCACCGGCGACAGTGACCACGAACTGGCGACCGGACTCGGGCGACAGATAGGTCATGGGCGTGGCTTGTGCACCTACGGGCAGACGGTTCTTCCACACTTCCTTGCCGGTGAGCGTGTCATAGGCGCGAATGTAGTAGTCCTGCGTGCCCACATGGAAGATCAGGTTGCCAGCGGTGGCAATGGGGCCGGACAGCGAAGGCATGCCCAGCGGCACAGGCAGCGAAGCACGCACGCCCTTCAGGACGCTGTCTTCCACCGTGCCCATAGGCACTTGCCAGGCGATCTTCTTGGTGGTCAGGTCGATAGCAGTCAAATTACCCCAGGAAGGCGCGTGGCAAGGGATGTCGAGTGGCGAGTTGAAGGGGCCACGGATGGCCACATACGGTGTGCCCTTTTGCTGTGGCACGCCTGCGCCCTTGCCCATGGTCTTGGCAATGGCCTTGGCTTCTTCGAACTTGTCCTGTGGCATCAACCAGCCGATTTGCGGCATGTGCATGTCGTTGACAATCAGCAGGTTGCGCTGCTTGTCCACGGCCATGCCACCCCAGTTAAAACCGCCGTAGTAGCCGGGCCAGATCAGCGAAGGCTTGTCGGTCAACTTGGTAAACATGCCGTCGTTGCGCAGTTGCTTGAACTTGATGCGGCAGTAAAGCTGATCAAACATGGTGGCGCCCCACATGTCTTTTTCTTCCAGCTTGTTGGTGGCCAGTTGGGGCATGCCCACCGAGAACGGCTGTGTGGGCGAGACGCGATCGCCTTCCAGCATCTCTTGCGAGACGGGACGATCTTCGACTTGGGCCACGGGCTTGCCGTCGCGGCGGTCCAGCATGAACAACTGGTGCGTCTTGGTGGCAATCACCAGCGCAGGGGTTTCGCCGCCCTTGCCATCGGGCAGGTCGACCAAGGTGGGGGGCGAGCCGATGTCGTAGTCCCAGGTGTCGTTGTGCACGGTCTGGTACTTCCAGGCCAGCTTGCCGGTGTCTGCGTGCAGGGCCACCATGGCGCTGCTGTGCGCGTCGGTTTCCTTGCTGCGGTGACCGCCCCAGAAGTCGGGTGTGCCATTGCCCAAAGGCAGGTAGATCAGGTTGAGCTTGGCGTCAAACGCGCCGGACGACCACCAGTTGGGCGTGCCCTTGGTGTAGGTCTCGCCTTCGGGTGGCAGCTTGGTGGTGTTGGGGTTGCCCAGATCCCAGGCCCAGTCGATGGCGCCGGTCTTCAGGTCATAAGCGCGGATCACGCCCGAAGGCTCTTCCGTGCGCTGGCTGTCCCACACCCAACCGCCCACGATGACGCGGTTGCCCACGACAAAAGGCTGCGAAGTGGGCATGTAGAAATGCTCTTCGTACGAGCCCAGGCCTTCGGACAGGTCGGTCGAGCCGTTCTTTCCAAAGTTCGAGCAGACCTCACCGGTCTTGGCATCCAACGCCCACAGGCGGGCATCCTTGGTCGTGGTGATGATGCGGGCATCACACTTGCCATCCGCCGACTTCATCTCCTGGGGCATTTCGTAGTAGCCCACGCCGCGGCAGCGGTTCCAGAAGGTGGCTTCCTTGACGTTGGGGTTCCACTCCCAGCGCTTTTCACCGGTTTCGGCATTCAGCGCCATCACGCGGTTTTCTGGCGTGCAAATGTAGAGGCTATCACCCACCTGGATGGGGGTGTTTTGGTCTTCGTAGTTCTTGCCCGTCTTGGAGCCGGTGCGGAACTTCCAGGCCACTTCCAGCTGGCTGACGTTGTCCTTGTTGATCTGGTCCATGGGCGCAAAACGGCCGCTGTCATTGTCGCGCCCATATTGCAGCCACTGGTTGTCAGTGCTCTTGGCATCTGTCAGTGTCTTGACGTCGCGCACCGGTGTTTCGCCCAGCTTGGCGGTGTTTTCTACCGTGCCGTGGGGTGTCATGATGGACGCTGCACCAGCCAGTATGACCACCGCTTGCACTGCAGCAGCGGGCAGGGCGACCTTGTTTTTCTTGTTCGACAGGGCGCGTGTGCACAGGGCAGCCAAGACGCCAAGCACCAGCACAGGAGCCAGGCGAGGCACCAGGCCCCAGAACGATGTGCCGACTTCGGCCAGCGCCCAGATGGCCGTGCCAATCACGACCACCAGATACAGCAGACCGCCGTTGGCATTGCGCTTGCACAGCAAGGCCCCCGAGACGATGGTCAGCAGACCGGCAATGAGGTAGTACCAGGAACCGCCCAGCGTGACCAGGCGAATACCGCCTGCTGCCAGCGCCAAGCCCACCAGCACCAGAACCACGCCGAAGATGCGTGGCAGCAAACCCGTAGAGGGTTTGTCAGTTTGTGTTGAAGACATAAATACACCTTGAAAAGACAACAAGCCCGACCAAAGGGGGGGCGAAGGTTGAATGGCTCATTCAACTCTTGTATATGAATTTTACCAGTTGGTCATTTTTGTTGTGCAATGCAAAAATGACCACAGAGTTTTGTATTGAGTAATTTCAGAAAATATTGAAATATCTACAAATTTAACGCATTGTCGTATGCTGCGCTTTTTAATAAATACAAGCGATGGAGGGTGGCCTTTCGATTGAGCTGCCTGGGGCAGGAGCTGTGCCGCTTGGAAAAAATCGCGCAGCATAGATCAATTCAAATCTCGCGAGATCTGTTGCTTACAGCGCAACACTCGAGCTTGTCAGCTGCTGGCTGGACTTGCTTGACCACGGGTCTGGCGTACCACCAAGGGCTAGTTTCGGCTTGAGATTTATAGCTGACGCTTGACCAAATAGCGGGTGAACTCCAATAGCCATTCCTAAAATGACTTCATAAATGATTGGACCAGTAAGCTATCACTGCGCTCTTTCATGCAATACACGTAAGTAGTGGTGTGGGCAGGGTCGCCAGCAATGCGAACAGGCGTTAAGTTTGGATCTGCGATGAACTCGGCTTCGGATACAGCTCCAATACCGAGTCCTCGAATGACCGCTTCTCTGATTGCTTCACGGCTACCGATTTCTAAGCCAAGTTGAGGCTTGACGCCTGCCTCACTGAGTATTTTTTCTATAGCTGCACGGGTGGTGGATCCCTGCTCACGCAATAACAGACACTGGCCATTGAGATCTTGGATATCTATCTGACGGCGTTGTGCGAAAGCATGATTTTTGTTGACGAATAAGATGATTGCGTGGCGTGCGTACTCACGCGCTTCAAATTCAGGACGTTCGTACAGACCTGCCAGTACAGCGACATCCGTGACGTAGTGCTCTAAGTCGTGCAGTACTTGCTGAGAATTTCCCATGCGGATCGATAACTGCATGTTGGGATGACATGCACGGTACGAGGCAACCATCTCAATGACATGAAATGGACCGACAGCACCAATCTTCAGCTCGCCTTGATTGAGCTTGCCTGAATCGCGAAGGAAAAAATCCGCTTCAGATTCGATGGCAACTAGTTTTTCAGCAATAGCAAGTAACTTTTGACCAGCGCCAGTCAGCGACATGCGGTAGCCCTGACGGTAAAAAAGCTCAATTTTGCTCTGTCGCTCTAACGTAGTGATTTGGCTAGAAATGGTGGGCTGACTCACCCCCAAAGCGCGGGCTGCAGCACTGAGGCTGCCATGTTTAGCGACCGCAATAAATGCGCGATACCGGGCAGTGCTCATGGATGTCTTATCTCAATGTTTCATCTATAGAAAGTGTTCAAACATATTTTGAAACTTTCACATGACAGTCATATGTCTTGCCTAGCATTCAACCCATCGCAACACATGCAGTGTTGTGAACGATGTAAATGCAAAGGATGACTTCCAATGAAGATGAATCGCAAAGTGTGGCTACAAACATCCATCGCATCATTGATGCTGGCCTCTACGGGTGCAGCTACTAATGCGGCTTGGGCGCAAAGCGGCGAATTGCGGGTGGGCTTGATTCCATCGGAAGACGCTCAGGCCATGATGCGTGCAAGCCAGCAAGTAATGGAGCAGCTGGAGCAAAAGACGGGACTGAAGGTCAAGCCCTTTGTAGCTAACGATTACAACGGGGTCATTGAAGCGATGCGCTCGGGCAAGATTGATGTGGCTTACTTTGGCCCTTTTTCCTATGTGCTTGCAGCGCAAATGGCCAATGCCGAAGCATTCGCGATTCCTGTTTCTAAAAAATCAGGTCAGAGCTCCTATCAGAGCATCATCATCAGTAAAAAAGAAAACGGCCCCACGAGTGTGGCGCAGTTGCAAGGCAAGACCTTTGCTTTCGTAGACCCCAGTTCAGCATCCGGTCACTTGTTTCCTAAAGCGGGATTGAAGGGCGACGGCATTGATGCTGATAAATACTTCTCCCGCGTAATTTTCTCTGGATCACACGATGCCAGCATCATGGCTGTGGCGCATGGCAAGGTCGATGCGGCAGCAGTAGCAAGCCCCATTTTTCAGACGGCAGTGGCCAAGGGGCATGTGAAGGCAGAAGACTTTCAGGTGATCTGGACCTCTCAGCCCATCCCTGAATCGCCCATGGCTTGGCGCAAAGGCTTGGATGCCGAGGCCAAGAAAAAAGTAGCCGCAGCACTCGCAGAAATTAAAGGGCTGCCATGGGGCGACCGTGGCGTGCTCAATGGCTTTGCAGCAACTAACGATGCGGCCTATAACGTGGTGCGTGATACAGCCAAGGCCCTGAATTTGGATTTAGGGAAAATGAAATGATCACGATTCGTAACTTGCGCAAAAGCTACGGCAGCAACCATGTGTTGCATGGCATCGACTTGGATGTGAAAGCTGGCGAGTTTGTGGTGATGCTGGGGCTGTCTGGCGCTGGTAAGTCCACGCTGCTGCGTTGTATGAATGGTCTCAATCAAGCCGACAGCGGAACGCTGCAAGTCGGTGGAATTGACTTGATGCAAAAGCACTCACGCCGTGAATTGGCTCGCCATGTTGCGATGGTTTTCCAACACCACAACCTTGTGCAGCGTCTGTCGGTGCGCAAGAACGTTTTGACTGGCCGCTTGGGGCAGGTTGGAACGTTTGCTTCCATGATGCAGATGTTTAAGCAAAGCGATATCGTGCTGGCTAACGAGTGTTTAGAGCGCGTAGGCTTGATCCATAAAGCCGATGAACGCACTGAAGCTTTATCGGGTGGGCAAATGCAGCGCGTAGGCATTGCCCGTGCGCTGGCGCAACAGCCCAATGTGATCTTGGCTGATGAGCCAGTGGCAAGCTTGGACCCAAAGACTGCCCGCAGCGTGCTGCAGTACCTGAGGGACGCCACAAGAGAAATGGGCATTGCTGTGGTTTGCAATTTGCACCAAGTCGATTACGCCAAAGAGTTCGGTGATCGTGTTGTGGGGCTGGCGCAGGGACGCATGGTCTTCAACGACGTACCGGCTGCGCTGGATGCATCTGCATTGGATGCGATTTATCACACACCTGATGCTGAACCCAGATCTCATTGCGAGCAGCAAGCTGCTCCTGCTTCTCAGATCTACAGTCCAGGAATCTGGATGCCTGTAGCAGCAAATGCGGCGCACACTGTTGCCTCTTGCGAGAGGGTCTTGTGATGGGAAGCCCAAATTTGCATAAAGCACATGACCGTTGGGTTTGGACAGCAGGCCGCCCTGAAACGACGGGTAGTTGGCTCAGCTATGCCGCCTTGGCGTTGGGTATTGCTTGGCTATTGCACTGGAGCGCAGGTGGCGCGCAGATGAGCTGGAGCGAATTGGCAGGTGGAATGCCACAGATTGGCGACTTTTTGTCCCGGTCAGTGCCTCCTGACTGGAGCATCTTGCCGCGTTTGTGGGCCCCTGCGATGGAGACCATTCAGATTGCCATCTGGGGAACCTTGCTGAGTGTATTGCTCGCATTGCCGCTGTCATTGATTGCGGCGAGCAATCTACACAGCTGGCACTGGCTTCGCAGGGTGACTCGCCAATTCATGAACGTGGTGCGCAGTATCAATGAACTGATCTTGGCTCTGGTGTTTGTATCTGCCGTAGGTCTGGGCCCGTTTCCGGGGGTGTTAGCTCTGGCGCTGCACGGTATGGGCATGCTGGGCAAGTTCTTTGCAGAAGCGATTGAGGAAATTGACGATGGCCCACTGCAAGCACTGCGAAGTGCTGGTGCCAGCCAGCTTCAAATCATCGCTTTTGGTGTCGTACCCCAAGTTATTACCGCTTGGATTGCTGTGGTGCTCTACCGCTTCGAGGTAAACCTGCGATCGGCCACTGTGCTTGGCATGGTAGGTGCTGGCGGCTTGGGCTTTGAGTTAGTCAGCAGCCTCAAGCTGTTCCGCTATCAAGAAACGGCGACCTGCATCATCGTCATCACGGTGATGGTGATTGCTGCAGACATGGTCTCCAACTGGCTGCGCAACCGCATTCAGCAAGGCGCACGCCACTGATTTAACTACTGGTGCGCTATCAGTGCACCGCTCTTAACCCCTTTAAACATTAGCTTTTGCGCTGTCAATCTCTATGCGCAGGGCTAACTGCATCCTCAATATTTGGAAAGAATTTTGCCGTGTGGAATTATCACAACCCTGTCAACGTCACTGTAGGCGTCAACAGTTTGGAAAAATTACCTGCATTGCTTGGAGGGCGCAGTTGCATTCTGGTGACGTTTCCTGAGGCTCGCGGACTTGGCTTGGTGGAGCGTGTTCAGCAGTTAGTGGGTGAGCAGTTGCAAGGTGTGATCGATACCATTGCTCCGAACCCAGATGTCCAATGGTTAGGTCCTCTGTATGAGCAGGTGCAACGTGAATACGCTGATGTGCCAGTCATCCTTGCTTTAGGTGGTGGTAGCGCCATTGACTCTGCCAAGGCATTGCTGTGCGCTACACCCAACGGCAAGTTTGAAGAATTGCTGGAGGTTCTTGAGCAGGGTGGCCAACTACCCGCCACCAGCGAAACCACAGCACACAAGGCCTTGATCGCGATTCCGACAACTGCAGGCACAGGCAGTGAAGTCACGCCTTGGGCCACCATTTGGGACCAAGCGGGTGGCCGCAAGCATTCGCTGCATCAAGCATGCACTTGGCCGCAGGCCGCCATCATTGATGCAGGCTTGATGAGCAGCTTGCCCGCTGGCGCGACTTTGGCCTCTGGCTTGGATGCACTGTCTCATGCTTTGGAGTCGATCTGGAACGTCAACCGCAATCCAGTTTCCATGTCGCTGGCAGTGCAAGCCGCTCGCCAAGTGATGGCCACCTTACCTGCTTTGATGTGCGATCTGGCTAATGTGCAACTGCGCCGTGATATGGCGCAAGCAGCTTTGCTTGCCGGATTGGCATTCTCCAACACCAAGACAGCGTTAGCGCATTCACTTTCTTACGACATCACGCTGCAACACGGCGTGCCTCACGGTATCGCTTGCTCATTTAGCTTGCCGTTAATTCTAGAGATGGCACTAGGCAGTGACGCGCAGGTAGATACCGCACTGTTGTCCATCTTCGACACGACGGAGCCAGCCATTGCGCAAGCGTGCCTGTGCAACTTCTTGCAAAAGCTCGGTGTTGCAACAGATCCCGCGCATTACGGCGTAGAGGCTCAGGCATGGGAAGCGATGGTCAACAAGGCAGCCAATGGCCCACGAGGGCGCAACTTTATCCGTAGCTTAGCTACCGTTTGATAGTCATTGCATCTAGAAATTTTTTGAAGAAAAGTCCATGAACGCCATCACTTCCGCTGAGATTCAAACGCTCGACAACCAGACTGTTGATTTATCCCCTCTGCAGGCCGTCATCTTTGATTGGGCCGGGACACTGGTTGACTTTGGTTCACTAGCTCCTACGCAGATATTTGTTGAAGCTTTTGCCACGTTTGGCATCAATGTCACTCTTGAGCAAGCACGAGGCCCAATGGGCCTTTCAAAGTGGGATCATATTGATCAACTACTGCAAGAGCCCAATATTGCTGCGCAGTGGAGCAGCACGTTTGGTCAAGCCCCAAATCATGCGGATGTAGACGCGATCTATGCGCGTTTCATGCCCATGCAAATTGCCAAAGTGGGTGAATTCTCCGCACCCATTGATGGTGCAGTACAGGTGCTTGAGTGGTTGCGTGCCAATGGTTTGAAAGTGGGTTCTTGCTCTGGCTACCCCCGGCAAGTGCTCAATCAGTTGCTGCCTCAAGCCGCTCAAGCGGGCATCGCCCCTGACCATGTAGTCGCAGGCGATGAACTCACCGCCGGAGGGCGTCCTGGGCCTTATATGGCTTTAGCGAATGTGCTGGCACTGGGGATTAGTGATGTACGTGCCTGCGTGAAGGTCGATGACACCGTGCCAGGCATTGAAGAAGGGCTTAACGCTGGCATGTGGACAATCGGCTTGAGCCTGTCTGGTAACGAGGTTGGCTACAGCAAAGAGGAATATTTGAACGCGAATGCTGCAGATGTCGAGGCAAAAGTTGCAGCAGCTGAGGCCAAGCTTAAAAAAGCGGGCTCACATTACGTTGCGAGGACGATTGCAGACTTACCGGCAGTTCTGGAAAAGATTGCACATCGTATGCGCCAAGGTGAATTGCCTGCTGGTTAAGAGCGGCTAACACCACCGAGCAAACCGAAGGTTTGCGTTAGCGGCTGTCAAAGGCACATAAAAAAGGACGCGCTATTTGCGCGTCCTTTTTTGTCAGCTGATAAATCAGCAGATAGGGCTGATTACTTGGCTGCAGCGCGAGCGGCTTCAGCCTTGGCTTGGGCTTCGTTGAGCTTCTTTTGCAGGTCAGCGGCTTCTGCTTCGGCCTTGCGGGCCTCTTCTTCCTTAGCCTTCTTGGCTTCGGCTTCCTTGTCGCCACCCATGGCGCCAGCCAAAGCGTTACCAGCCATGGAGCCGGCAATAGCGCCGACAGCAGCACCAGCCATAGTGCCCATCATGCCGGAGCCACGAGTAGGTGCAGCAGCGGCAGCTGGAGCAGCGGCAGGAGCAGCTGCTGCGGGTGCTGGAGCAGCAGGTGCTGCTGCCTTAGGTGCCACGGGTGCGGGCTGAGCAGGAGCCTTGCTGCCAATGCTGGCAGGACGCACGGATTTGCTGCTGTTCATGCGCTTGGCTTGTGCCAGCGAAGGCACAGACAGCGCTGCAATAGCGATAGCGATCACGGAGGCGGCAGCACGGTACGAAGTCTTCACAGAGTGTTTTCCATTCATGGTTGTCATAGATGGCAGCCTGTCGCACAAAGGCGATAGCCCACCAGCATGCCTCGAGACGCTTGTCTCATGTGGCCTGCTTGCTATGGTATTTGGTAGCTAAAGGGGAGATTTCAAGGCCTTGAGAACAAACTGTCCGTAAAAAGACAGGTCTCAGACCTTGGCAGCCTGCTGTTGTGATGTGTATACGGCTGCGTGACTATTGTAGGAATAGTCTGAGAGCAGAAAAGTTCCTGTCGTTATTTATAGAAAAATAAACATAAAAAAGCCTTGTAGTCACCGCAGAGACTACAAGGCTTGCTATCAATTCAATGAATTGAAGTAATTATTTCTTGGAGTTGAGTTGGACCCAGGCCAGAAATTTGCTCATGAATTTGCTCAAAAAATCATGGCTGGCAGCGCCGATATTGCCGTCTGCGTCAAGCAGGGTGTCAGACCAGCGTACAAAACCTTCGGGCTGGGCCATGGTGGGCATGTCTAGAGACACCAGCACATTGCGCAAGTGCTGCTGGGCCATGGCAGATGCGGCGCCACCGGGCGAGCTGCCAATGACGGCTGCGGGAATGCCTGCCCAAACGCTCTTCCCATAGGGGCGGCTCAAACCATCCAGCACATTTTTGAGTGCAGAGGGAATGGAGCGGTTGTACTCAGGGGTGATAAACAGCACGCCTTGGCAGCCGCGAATTTGGGGCTTGATGTCTTCAAAGGGCTTGAAGTCAGGCATGTTGTCAAAGTCGCGGTTGTAAAGCGGCAGGTGGCCGATATCGATAAATTCGAATTCAGCTTGATCTTGCATGAGCTTGGCGAGCCCTTCGCCGAGCTTGCGGTTAATCGATTGCTTGCTGAGGCTGCCGACGATGACGGCGATTTTGGGTTTACTCATTGGCTTACCTTTGGGTTGAGGAGCTTGGGTGTAGAACACTTTAGCAAAGCCGTGCATCACCCAGTCGCCTCAATGAAGTGGGCAAGCAAAAAGCCGCAGCAGGTATTGCGGCGGCTTTTAGGTAATGAGCGTCAGGCTGGATTACTTGAGAACTTCCAGCAGGCGATCGAGTCCGCCTTCGTTGATGGCAACCTTGGCCTCGTTGCGAACGCGGGGCTTGGCGTGGTAAGCCACGGACAGGCCTGCTGCCTGCATCATGGGGATGTCATTGCTGCCATCGCCCACGGCAATGCACTGGCTGGCGTCAATTCCGATGAGTGAGGCTACTTCTAGCAGCGTGCGGCGTTTTTCAGCGCCGTCGCAAATATCGCCCCAGGCTTGCTCGACCAAGCCACCGGTCAGCACACCGTCTTTAGACTCCAGCACATTGGCGCGCACAAAGTCGATATTGAGCAAGCCGCGCACATGTTCGGCAAAGTAGGTAAAGCCGCCGGAGACCAGCAGCACCTTCAAGCCAGCAGCCTTGGCGGCTTTGACCAAGGTCTCAGCACCGGCCGAGAGCTTGAGGCGCTCCTGCAAAACACGGGCCATGTCGGCATCAGTCACGCCGACCAGCTTGCCTACGCGCTGGCGCAGGCTGTCTTTGAAGTCGGTAATTTCGCCGCGCATGGTGGCTTCGGTGATGGCGGCGACTTCTTCCTTCTTGCCTGTGGCGTCAGCAATTTCGTCAATGCACTCGATGGTGATCAGCGTCGAGTCCATGTCAAAAGCGATGAGCTTGTAGTCGCTGAGCTTTTGCGGTGCGGTAATGCCGCGAATCATCAGGCCGGGAGCGAATTCTGTAGCGTCAGTCATTGCGTGTATATGCGAATGCAGGTGGGGCAGAAATAGAGGCCAGCACGGCGCTTTGCCGCTCTGGCCGGATATGGCTGCCATTATCGCGCTGATGCGCGGGCTTGCTGCGGCTGAATGTCTGCGGCTTTCACTAGTTGTGCAAGCAGCTGATGCCATTGTCCAGCGCGGCCGCACAACGCAGTTTAGTTGGTCGATGAAGGGGTGGGGCGTTTTGCTCGTGAAAACAGGCCCCTTCATATAGACACAAAGCTTAAGCGTGCACCTCGGTTTCAGTTTTGAGCGGCTGGCCCAGACTGCGAAGCACATCGCGCACCATTTGCGCCCGGTCCTTGGGGTTCTCCAACTCTTTTTCGATGCGCAGCTTTTCGTTGCCCGCCAACTTGATGTGCTTGTTCTTTTGAATCAATTGAATGATGTTCATCGGATCAATCGGCGGCTGGGGTTTGAAAGTGATGTTGATCACGCCGGGCGCCGCATCGACCTTGATGACGCCATAGGGCGCAGACAGTACACGCAGGCGGTGCACGTCGATGAGGGTCTGAGCCTGCGCAGGTAGCTTGCCAAAGCGATCCACGATTTCTTCCAGCAAGGTGTCGATCTGATCGGCCGTCTTGGCGGTGGCCAGCTTTTTGTAGAACGACAGGCGCAGGTGCACATCGCCGCAGTAATCGTTGGGCAGCAGGGCGGGGGCGTGCAGATTGATGTCCGTCGATGCGGACAGGGGCGAGAGCAGGTCAGGCTCTTTGCCCGCCTTGAGGCTGCGCACGGCCTCGGACAGCATTTCGTTATAGAGCTGAAAGCCCACTTCGAGCATATTGCCGCTTTGGTTCTCGCCCAGTACCTCACCTGCGCCGCGAATTTCCAAGTCGTGCATGGCCAAGTAAAAGCCGCTGCCCAGCTCTTCCATTTGCTGAATCGCTTCCAGCCGCTGCTGGGCGTGTTTGGTCAGGCTGTCCATGTCCGGCACCATCAAATAGGCATAGGCCTGATGGTGGCTGCGGCCCACACGGCCGCGCAGCTGGTGCAGCTGGGCAAGACCAAACTTGTCAGCGCGGCTGATAAGGATGGTGTTGGCTGATGGAACGTCGATACCGGTTTCGATGATGGTCGAGCACAGCAAGATGTTGTAGCGCTGTGCCACAAAGTCGCGCATGACTTTTTCCAACTCGCGCTCGGGCATCTGGCCGTGGGCCACGGCGATGCGCGCTTCGGGCAAGATTTCTTCGAGTTTTTGCTTGCGGTTTTCGATGGTTTCGACTTCGTTGTGCAGAAAATAAACCTGCCCGCCGCGCTTCAATTCACGCAGCACCGCTTCGCGAATCACGCCCGTGCCTTCGTTGCGCACAAAGGTTTTGATAGCAAGACGTCGTTGTGGGGCGGTCGCAATCACCGATAAATCCCTCAAGCCTTCCAGCGCCATGCCCATGGTGCGGGGAATGGGGGTGGCGGTCAGCGTCAAGATGTCGACTTCGGCGCGCATGGCCTTCATGGCCTCTTTATGGCGCACGCCAAATCGGTGTTCCTCGTCGATGATGAGCAGGCCCAAGTTCTTGAACTGGGTCGATTCGCTCAATAGCTTGTGCGTGCCGACCACAATGTCCACCGTGCCGTCGGCAATGCCCTTGATGGCGGCGGTAATCTCTTTGCCAGAACGGAAACGCGAAACCTCGGCCACCTTGATGGGCCATTTGGAGAAGCGATCGACCAGCGTCTGGTAATGCTGCTCGGCCAGCAGCGTGGTGGGGGCCAGCAGCGCCACCTGCTTGCCGCCCATGGCCGCAACAAACGCGGCACGCAGCGCAACCTCGGTCTTGCCAAAGCCCACATCGCCACAAACCAAGCGGTCCATAGGCTGGGGCGAAATCATGTCTTGAATCACGGCATGAATGGCTGCGTTCTGGTCGGGCGTCTCATCAAAGCCAAAGTCGGCCACAAACTGCTCGTAATCAGCCGTAGGGAAGCGGAAAGCATGGCCCACACGTGCTGCGCGGCGGGCGTAAATGTTGAGCAGCTCGGCAGCCGAGTCGCGCACCTGCTCGGCGGCCTTGCGCTTGGCTTTTTCCCATTGCGCGCCGCCTAGTTTGTGCAGGGGCGCATCATCAGGCGATACGCCGGTGTAGCGGCTGATGTAGTGCAACTGGCTGACAGGCACATAAAGCACGGCGCTGGCGGCGTATTCCAGATGCAAAAACTCTTGCAGCGCGGGCGTGCCGTCAGGGTTTTTCTGGCCCATGTCCATATTGATCAGGCCACGGTAGCGGCCAATGCCGTGGTCGGAGTGAACGATGGGGTCACCCACCTTTAGCTCTGACAAGTCTTTAATCAGCGCTTCTACATCGCTGACCTGCTCTTGCCTGCGGCGGCGGCGCCCGGTGGGGCTGGTGGCGAACAGCTCAGTCTCGGTGACAAAGTCCAAACCTTCCGCCACCCATGCAAAGCCCGTCATCAGGGCTGAGGTGGCGATGCCGATTTTTTCGGTGTTGTCGGCTAGGAATTCCGCCAGCGAATCGAACACAGGAGGGTTGACGCCTGAGGCACGGAAAAAATCCAGCAGGCTTTCGCGCCTACCGTCTGATTCGGCCAAAAGCAAGGTACGGGTTGAACTTGCTGCTATATGTTTTTGCAGCTTAGCCAGCGGGTCTTCAGCGCCGCGCACCACAGACAGGTCTTCCAGCTTCTGAAAAATGGCGCTGTCAGCCACGTCTTCGGTGCCGGCTCGCAGGGCTAGTTGTGCGTGCTCTTTGCTGCGGGTATAGAACTGCTCTGAAGTCAGGAACAGTGATTCTGGCGGCAGGGCAGGGTGGTCTGGGTCGCCCTGCACCAAGCGGTAGCGGTCCTTGGTGTCTTGCCAAAAGCGCTGGAAAGCAGGTTCTAGATCACCATGCAAAACCACGTTCGCTTCGTCACCCAAGTAATCAAAAACAGTCGCGGTTTCGTCAAAAAACAGTGGCAGGTAGTACTCAATACCGGCGGTGGCAATGCCCTGTCCCATATCTTTGTAGATACGGCTGCGGGTGGGGTCGCCTTCGAGCATCTCGCGCCAGCGGCTGCGGAACTTGGCGCGGGCCTCCTCATCCATAGGGAACTCGCGCCCGGGCAGCAGGCGCACCTCAGGCACTGGGTAGAGGCTGCGCTGGCTGTCTGGGTCAAATGTGCGGATGGAGTCGATTTCGTTATCAAACAAATCGACACGGTAGGGCACCAAGGAGCCCATGGGGAATAGGTCAATCAAGCCGCCGCGCACAGCATATTCGCCGTGGCTGACCACTTGCGACACATGCTGGTAGCCGGCCAGCGTGAGTTGGGCTTTGAGCTTGGCTTCATCGAGCTTTTGCCCGCTTTTGAATTCAAAGGTGTAGCCGGCCAAAAAAGAGGGCGGAGCGAGCCGGTACAGCGCTGTAGTGGCAGGCACGATGACCACATCGGCGCCTTGCTCCTTGTCACGCTGGTTAATGCGCCACAGGGCGGCCAAGCGCTCGCTGATCAGGTCTTGATGGGGCGAGAAGCTGTCGTAGGGGAGGGTTTCCCAGTCGGGGAAAAGGGCGCAGCGCAGCTCGGGTGCGAAAAAGGCCATCTCCTCCATCAAGCGCTGCGCGTCCGCAGCATCGGCCGTGATGATGGCGGTGACGCGGCCATCGGCCTTCTCACGCTCGCCGAGCTTGGCCAGCAGCAGCGCATCGGCGCTGCCAGTGGGGCGGGGCAGGTGAAAGCGTTTACCAGGAGTGAGCTTGGGCAGTTGCATGGTTTTTCACAGACGAGCGGGGGCAGCCGCGCCGTTGGGCTGGCTGCCTGCATTAAAACGGGGACAGATCAAGCGCGGTTGAGTCTGGCCCTTAAGGATGAACTTAGAGGCTGGACTCATAGGCCAGTCAGCACAGCGCTGATGTTTGGCGACGCATTCACTCAAAATGGGGACAACTCTTTGTGATGCAAGCCGAAAGCTTCGGCTCAATAATTGAACAAGCCGCTTTCGGGCTAAACCGTAATTTTAAAATACAGCGCATGACAGATAGCTTTATTTCGCCTGAGTCCATGCCGGATGCAAAGGCAAACGCCAATACAAGCGCAAACACAAGGACTAATACAGGTGCATACACAGGCGCTGCTTCAGTGACTTCACTTCTGAGCGAGCACGCTGCCGTACCGCGCTGCTGGGCGTTGATTCCCTGCGCGGGAGTGGGCTTGCGCGCCATTGCGGCGGATGCGCTTGCGCCGGAGCTGCCTAAGCAATACCAGAGCGTGGCGGGTCAGCCTATGGTCATGCACACATTGGCGGCCATGCTGCAAGTCGAACGCATGCACAAGGTGTTGGTAGTGACCTCGCCTGCGGATCATTTTTGGCAGGGCCGCGAGCTTGAAAGCCGTTTGACGGTGGCTCCCCATGGCGGAGCAACCCGCGCAGAGACGGTGACTAATGGTTTGCAAGAGCTGCTGCGCATGGGCGCAAGCCCAGAGGACTGGGCGCTGGTACATGATGCTGCCCGCTGTTTGGTGACGGCTGCGCAGGTTAATGCGCTGATGAATGCTTGCCTGCCCGATGCCGTGGGCGGCCTGTTGGCCCTGAAGTTGCCTGATACCTTAAAGCAGCAATCTTCAGATCAGGGCTCTGCTCGCGTTGCGCAGACCGTGGATCGTAGCGATAAATGGCTGGCGCAGACGCCGCAAATGTTCCGCATCGGCGCGTTGTTGTCTGCATTGAAGGCCGCGGGCGATGCGGTCACGGATGAAGCCAGTGCCATGGAGTTTGCAGGCCATGCACCGCTGCTGGTGCCCGGCGGTGCGCAGAACTTTAAAGTGACTTATCCGGATGACTTTGCTTTGGCTGAGGCGGTGTTGATGCAGCGCCGCTCTGCTCGTTAAGAATCGCTCTAACTCTTATTAAATAATTATCAAATTGATAGCTATAAGTCCTTAATTTAAAAGGACTAGACAAGGATTTAATATGAATTTTCGTATTGGTGAAGGCTGGGATGTGCATGCACTTGTCGAAGGCCGTAAGTTGATTTTGGGCGGTGTGGAGGTGCCGCACACAATGGGTTTGCTGGGGCATTCGGATGCCGACGTGCTGCTGCACGCGATTACCGACGCCCTGTTTGGTGCGGCTGCGCTGGGCGATATTGGTCGCCATTTTTCAGATACTGATGCCCAGTTCAAAGGCGCAGACTCCGCCGTGCTGCTAGCCGAAGCCATGCGCCGCGTGCGCGCCAAAGGTTTTGAGGTGGGAAATATCGACAGCACCATCATTGCTCAAGCGCCCAAGCTGGCGCCGTATATTGAAGCCATGCGCCAGCGCATTGCCGACGTGCTGGCGCTGGATGTGGAGCAAGTCAACGTAAAGGCCAAGACGGCAGAGAAGATGGGCCCGGTAGGCCTGAAGCAAGCGATGGAAGCGCGTGCGGTGGTCTTGCTCTATAAGGCTTGAAGACTTCGCCTAGTGGTCAAGGCTCTGAAGGGTTAGCGCTGCCCCATCAGAGCCAACAAGCTCAACTTGAGAAGCCGTCGTTCGCCCTACTTATCGCGGGGCAGGTTGCGCTTGACCTGAGGGCGCTGCAAACGCTGCTCCGGTGCGCCCCCTGCGGTGACACCCATGGCGCGCATTAGCTGCAAGTGGGCGACCAGCCCGCCTGTGGAGGAGTTGGACAGGGCAAACATACCACCCATGCGCAGCACTGTTTTATCGACGATGGAAAGGCCCAGCCCTGCGCCAGCCGCGGCAGTGCGGGCGGTGTCACCTCTAAAGAAAGGTTGCGTCAGTCTGCTTAATTGCTCGGGGGGAACACCCTTGCCGTGGTCACGAATGCGGATGATTACCCACTTTTCGGTTTCTTTAGCGATCACATCAACCTCGGTGGTATCTGTAGAGGGTGATTTGCCGTAGCGGCGGGCGTTTTCAAACAGGTTGGAGATCACGCGCGCCAGCTCCACCTCGTCAGCCATGACGTAAAGGTCTTCTGGCACGTTCATGGTGATTTGCAGTTCGCGGTGGTCCTGCACGGCGTAAACGCAGGAGGCAACCACGGCATGGAGATCCACGGGGCTGAGCATGACGCGGTGGTCCGGTCGTGCGTAATCCAAAAACTTGTCGATGGTGGCGTCTAGCTGCACGATGTCAGCCACCATGTGCTCGCGAGCCACATCGTCGTCTACGCTCATTTCAGTCTCAAGGCGCAGGCGCGCAAGTGGTGTGCGCAGGTCGTGGGAGATGCCCGCCAGCATTACAGCGCGGTCTTGCTCCAACTTGGCCAGTTTCTTGGCCATGCGGTTAAAGCCGATATTGACCTCGCGGATTTCGCTGGTCACGGCCTCTTCATCGAGCTGGCTTGCGTCAAAGTCACCTTCTCGCACACGGTTGGCTGCATACGACAGTTGCTTGAGAGGGCGATTGATCAATCGTGCAATGGCAGCCGCACCAGTTAGCGAAAGCATGGCGGCAGTGATCAGCCAAATCAGCCATGTCTGCCCGCTGGCGGGGGTAAAGCGTGACTGGTCCATCAGCATCCAGTTGCGGTCACCGTTGATGGTGAAACCTACCCACAATCCCTGCTCGCCGTTGACGCTGCGAGCCACTACAGTGCCGTAGCCCAAGCGAGTCGACAGTTCATCAGTAAGCTTTTGGCCCAAGGAGTTTTGCTCGAGCAGCTCAAAATTGTCGCCGGGCTCGCGCGGCAAAATGCGCACGCCTTCTTTGTCGGCCATGGTTTTGATGAGCGAGACGCGATTGATCGCGTCAGAGTGCTCCAGCGCCGCACGGCTCAGAGTCACCATGGAGGCGACTTGTTTGGCTGTTTGCAGCGTGCGCGGCTCAAAGTCTAGGGCTCTGAGCGTTTGCAGCCAGGCCAAAATACTGCCCACGAGCAGCAAAGCCAGCAGGCAAAAAGTGCGCCAAAAAAGATTCAGGCCTACTGGGGAACGCGCCGTGGTGCGCCGCTCGTACTCTAGCGGTACAGGGCTGGTGGCATCGGGTGGCGTGTCGTTGAAAGCGCTCATGGGCAGCAAAGCTGAAAAAATAAACTGAGTCCAAGCGTACGCGTAATTGGCGGGGCAAGGGTTACGGGTTGTCGAAAAAGCGCTGATCTTGTTTCAGATATTGACCCAAGCAGGCTTTTGCAGGGCGCTAAGTGCGGCCCTCAATGCAATAAGCCGCCATGTGGCGGCTTATTGGGCATGAAGCAGTGTGTGCCGGTTGGAGCTAATTAGTTAGAGCCATCGGGTACGAACACATAGCCCACGCCCCACACGGTCTGAATATAGCGCGGTGCGGCCGCATCTTCTTCGATCAGCTTGCGCAGGCGAGAGACTTGCACGTCCAAACTGCGGTCAAACGGCTCAAACTCGCGGCCACGGGCTAAAAGAGCGAGCTTTTCACGCGACAGCGGCTGGCGTGGATGGCGTACCAGTGCTTTGAGCATGGCGAATTCGCCGGTTGTGAGTGGCAG
Organism: Comamonas sp. Y33R10-2; assembly: GCF_019355935.1. Taxonomy (NCBI): domain Bacteria; kingdom Pseudomonadati; phylum Pseudomonadota; class Betaproteobacteria; order Burkholderiales; family Comamonadaceae; genus Comamonas; species Comamonas sp. Y33R10-2. Next base: position 1,823,175 of record NZ_CP079925.1, on the reverse strand, counting down.
CTCTTCGCCGTTCTTTTGCAGCACGCGAGTGCCCAAATCGAAGGTGAAAGGGCCAAAGGTGGCCACTTCGTTATCGCCAGATGGAGCGCCGGGCGCTTCTTGCGGAGGGCGGCGGCGCAGAACGGCGTGGATGCGGGCCAGCAGCTCACGCGGGTTGAAGGGCTTGCCCAGATAGTCGTCAGCGCCCACTTCCAGGCCCACGATGCGGTCCACATCTTCGCCCTTGGCGGTCAGCATGATGATGGGCGTGCGGTCGTTGGCTGCGCGCAGGCGGCGGCAAATCGATAAGCCATCTTCGCCGGGCATCATCAAATCCAGCACGATCAAATCAACCGTTTCGCGCAGCAAGATGCGGTTTAACGCTTTGCCGTCTTCCGCAATCATGACCTCGAAGCCTTCTTGCGTCAGGTAGCGGCGCAGCAAGTCGCGGATACGGGCATCGTCATCCACCACGAGGATTTTGTCAGTGCGGTTGTTTGTCGTTGCCATGATCTTCCTTGGTGATTTATTTGTAACAGTCGCATTGTTATCGCTTGACGAAAAAAATCCAGTGAAAAGCGAGCAACTTTTGCCAGTTGTTACGAATGTTGCTTTTTAAAATAGAACAATAAATGTTTCATATTGAACTTTATAGATCTTTTTCGAACTATGTATCAGTAACTGTTCTATTTTTGTTTTCAATTGGTGATTCTCGTACAAGAAGTCGCACCGATTGCTGACAGGCTGTAAAAATCCCAATTTGGGTGTGTGGCACATTTCATGTGTATCTGCATGGATTGATTTATTTCCAAGGGTGAACCGTATGACTGAGATCTCAAAACCATTGTTTTCGGCTCGATTGGCTTCGAGCGCCTTGCTGCTGACAGCCGCTTTTGCGGGGGGCAATGTGTGGGCGCAGAACGCTGGAGCTGGCGCACAGCGCACGGCCAATGTGGTGCAACTGTCTGCGCAGGGTACGGTAGAGGTGCGTCAGGATTGGATGACGGCTACTTTGTCGGCCACCAAAGATGGGCGCGATGCGGCGACTGTGCAGTCCCAGTTGCAAAAAGTGGTGGAGGCCGCGATGAGTACACTGCGCGCCGATGCCAAAAATGGCGAAATGGAGTTGAGTACCGGCAATTTTTCTATCTCTCCGCGCTATGGCAGCAGCGGCAAGGTAGAAGGCTGGCAAGGTCAGGCAGAAATTGTGTTGCAGGGCCGTGACTTTGTGCGCATCACTCAGGCGGCGGCCAAGGTGCAGGACATGACGTTGGCCAATATGGGCTTTGGCCTTTCGCGTGAAGCGCGCGAAAAAGTGGAGGGTGAAGCCCAATCCAAGGCGATTGAGAACTTCCGCCAGCGCGCAACCGCTATCTCAAAAAGCTTTGGCTTTGCCGGCTATAGCCTGCGCGAAGTGAGTGTGAACGGCAGCGGCGGCACCGTTAGGCCCATGCCGCGCCCGCGCATGATGGGCATGGCCAAAGCCAGCATGAGCGATGCAGCCCCACTTGCGGTCGAGGCCGATCGTGCCGAGGTGACGGTAAGCGTTGGTGGCTCGATTCAGATGCAGTGAAATGACCACAGCTTGAATTGCTGATTGGGTATAAAAAAGGAGCGATATCTCTCGCTCCTTTTTTACTTTTAGCCAATAAAAGTGCTCAAGTCCAATTAAATAGAGTAGTTACTGCTATAAATTTAAATCTACTTACTGGCGAGCTTGTTGCAGTTTTTACTGCGCAGTCCAGCCGCCATCCATATTCCAAGCCACACCGCGTACGTTGTTGGCAGCTGCGGAGCAGAAGAAAATGGCCAACTCGCCCAGCTCTTCTGGCGTGGTGAATTGCTGTGAGGGCTCTTTTTCGCCCAGCAATTTTTTGGTTGCTTCTTCGTTGCTAATGCCTTGTGCGCTAGCCTTGGCGTCGACTTGCTTTTGCACCAGCGGTGTCAGCACCCAGCCGGGGCAGATGGCGTTGCACGTGATGCCTGTGGTCGCGTTTTCCAGTGCGGTTACCTTCGTCAGGCCCACAACCCCGTGCTTGGCGGCGACATAAGCAGACTTTTCAGCGGAGCCAACCAACCCGTGTACCGAGGCAACATTGATGATGCGGCCCCAGTTGGCTTGCTGCATGGCGGGCAGAGCCAGGCGTGTGGTGTGAAAGGTGCTGCTGAGGTTGATGGCCATGATGGCATCCCACTTCTCAACCGGGAAGTCCTCAATCTTGGCCACATGCTGAATGCCAGCGTTGTTGACCAAAATATCGACGCGGCCAAACTCTGCGGCTGCGTATTTCATCATGGCTTCAATTTCAGCTGCTTTACTCATATCAGCGCCGTGATAGCCGACTTTGATGCCTGCGGCCTTGCCGGCCTCCAACACCTGAGCGCGCGGGGCTTCTACATCGCCAAAGCCATTAAGAACAATATTGGCGCCTTGACGAGCCAGAGCGACTGCGATACCGAGGCCGATTCCGCTGGTCGATCCAGTGACGAGAGCGGTTTTACCTTTCAACATGGACATACAAGGTCTCCGAATGAATTACGATGGGACGGCAGCCATTATCGGCCCCGGCTTTCAAAATGCGCACCCCATGAATCAACCTACGCTGAATTACGTATCGTGCCCCGGAGCCTCTGCAGTGGCTCCCGCTTGGGCTAGTGCCCAGCGCATCCAGGACGTGGCGGCTTCGCCCGCGGGCATGCATCGCATGGCGTACTGGGAGTGGAACAACACCGGTAATGCCGCCCATCCACATGTCATTGTTTGTGTGCATGGCCTCTCCCGTCAGGGGCGTGATTTTGATGTGCTGGCCAAGCAGTTAAGTCGCTTTGCCCGTGTGATCTGCCCAGATGTAGTGGGCCGAGGCGAGAGCGATTGGCTGGCCGAGCCCATGGCCTATCAAGTTCCCATGTACGCCGCTGACATGCTGGCGCTGCTTGCCCAACTGCATGCACAAGCACCGATTGAAACCTTGGACTGGGTAGGCACGAGCATGGGCGGGCTGATTGGCATGGGTATTGCCGGCCAACCCGGTTTGCCGCTACCGGTGCCTGTGAGGCGCATGGTGCTCAACGATGTGGGCCCGGTGATTGAGTGGGCCTCGCTGGAGCGCATTGCTTCTTATGTTGGTAAAAGCTTGCAGTTTCCCAACTTTGAGAGCGCTGCTGCCGCCATGCGCGTGATTTCTGACGGGTTTGGTCCGCATACCGATGCGCAGTGGAGCACACTCTCGCAGGCCATGGTCAAGCCCGATCCGCAAGGCGGCGTGGTGCTGCATTACGACCCGCAAATCTCGGCCCCCATGGTGCTCATGACACGCGAGACCGCGCAGGCTGGCGAGGCCATGCTCTGGCAGTTGTATGACCAAATTCAGGCTCAAGTTTTACTTATTCGGGGGGCAGATTCTGATTTGCTCTCGGCCAGTACAGCTCAGGCCATGTCTGAGCGCGGCCCTAAAGCGTATTGCACGGAACTAGAAGGTGTTGGCCATGCTCCAACACTGGTCGCGCCGGGGCAGGTGGCGTTGATACGAAAGTTTTTACAAGGGGAGAAGGGCTTGCCTGCAAGACTTAGTCTTGCGCAGCAAGCCCAAGAGGAAGCTGAATGAAGACCAGCGATAACGTACTACAAGTCTCTGACGCAGCACCAAAGATTACGGAGCCGACGCCACACCTGATCATGGCGACTTCGGAGATGTTGCCGGAGCAGGCTCATGCCTTAGAGCGCGCACGCGCGTTTGCTGAGCCGTTGATCGCCGGTGAGGTCATGGAGACAGGGGAAAATACCCTGGCTCACGCAGATGCAGTGGCTGCCATTTTGAAAAAAATTGGTGGCTCCGAAACCATGCAAGCGGCCATTTATCTGGTGTATGCCAGCGCGCACCTGAACAAGCCGCAAGAAGTCATTGCTAAGGCATTTGGCGACAACTTTGCCACGTTGGCGGTGGAAACCGTCAAGCTCATCCGCGTGCAGCAGCAGGCGCGAGATGCTGAATTAAGTAGTCAGCATGTGGATGGAGTCGCCACGCAGACTGAGAACGTGCGCAAGATGCTGCTGGGTTTTTCGCGTGACTTGCGTGTGGTGCTGCTGCGCCTTGCATCACGCCTGCAGACGCTGCGCTATTACGCAGCTGAAAAAGCTGTTGTTTCGCCCAGCATTGCGCGTGAGGCGCTTTATGTTTTTGCACCACTGGCGAATCGTTTGGGTATTTGGCAGATCAAGTGGGAGCTAGAAGACCTGTCTTTTCGCTTTCTGGAGCCTGATACCTATCGCCAGATTGCCCGTTTACTCGATGAGAAGCGGGTCGAGCGCGAAATCTATATGGAGCAGATGCGCAGCCGGCTTGAGTCGGATTTGCGTGCGCACAGCATTAGTGCCTCGGTTCAAGGGCGCCCCAAACATATCTACAGCATCGTTAAAAAAATGCGTGGCAAGTCGCTGAGTTTTGATCAGCTTTTTGATTTGCGGGCCATGCGCGTCATCGTGCCTACGGTTAAAGACTGCTACGCCGCACTATCTTGGGTGCATGAGCAATTTAAGCCGTTGGAAAAAGAGTTTGACGACTACATCGCCAAACCCAAGCCCAATGGTTATCAATCGCTGCACACCGTGGTGCGCGATGAGGCAGGCCGCACGATTGAGATTCAGATTCGCACTCAAGCCATGCACGATCACGCCGAGCATGGCGTGGCCGCGCACTGGGCTTATAAAGAAGCGGGCACCAAGGGCTATGCCGGTGTTTCCGCCTCTAGTGAGTACGACGCCAAGATTGCTGTGCTACGCCAGTTGCTGGCGTGGGGGAGTGATTTGACGGGCTCAGCGCAGCGCGGCTTGTTTGAAGACCGTATCTATGTGCTGACCCCCGATGCGGCTGTGATCGAGCTGCCGCAAGGCGCCACGCCTGTCGATTTTGCCTATTCGGTCCACTCGAGTCTGGGCCATCGCTGCCGCGGTGCCAGAGTGGATGGCGCGATGGTGCCGCTGAACACAGCGCTTGAGAGTGGTCAGACCGTTGAAATCAATACAGCCAAGGAAGACCGCCCCTCGCGTGACTGGCTCAATGCAGACCTCGGTTATCTAGTGAGTCACCGAGCCAAGGCCAAGGTGCGCGCTTGGTTTAATGCTCAAGCGACTCATGAAACAGTATCGCGTGGCCGTGAGTCGGTGGAAAAGCTGCTGCAACGCGAAGGCAAGACGGCCGTCAAGCTTGAAGATCTGGCGGGCTTGCTTGGTTTCAAATCTGCAGACGCCCTGTTTGAAGTGGTGGGTAAAGACGAGTACTCGCTTCGCAACATTGAGGCCGTACTTCGCCCTAGTGAAGAAGTGCCTGAGGAAGACACGTTCACCCCAGTGCGTAAAGCGCGAGGACATGACTCATCGCGTGGCGGCGTTTTGGTTGTTGGCGTTGACTCCCTTATGACGCAACTAGCCAAATGCTGCAAGCCTGCGCCCCCTGATGACATTAGCGGCTTTGTGACTCGAGGCAAGGGCGTGAGCGTGCACCGCTGCGATTGCAGCAACTTCCGCGAGATGGCTGCCAAGAGCCCTGAGCGAGTTATCGAGGTGGATTGGGGTCAGCCCAAGAATGTAGACAAGGGTGGCCCGGTCTACCCAGTCGATGTTGCTGTTGAGGCAGCTGACCGCCAAGGCTTGCTGCGCGACATCTCAGATGTGTTTGCGCGCGAGAAGACCAATGTGATTGGTGTGCAAACCCAGTCAGTGAAGGGTACGGCCTGGATGACATTCACAGTGGAAGTCGCTGACTCTGGACGCTTGAACAAAGTGTTGAGCATCGTGGCAAACGTCTCCGGAGTCCGGTCGGCCAGACGTCGCTAATTTCAGTATGTAGCGAGAAAGTTTGCGCTCTCAAAAAATGAGTGAAAACCCGTGCTACAATTGCTTCATCAACGAAACAGGCGCGTAGCTCAGCTGGTTAGAGCACCACCTTGACATGGTGGGGGTCGTTGGTTCGAGTCCAATCGCGCCTACCAAATATCGCAAGCTAAACCAGAGCTTGCAAACAAAAATGCCCGCTAACAAGCGGGCTTTTTTGTTTGTGCAGTATGAAAAAAGTATGAAAACCGTTCAAAAAAACGGCGTTCAAGCAAACACTTTTGTGCGTAGTACGGAAGAAGTACGGAAGGTTCTACGAGCACACCCGTCAAACAAGCACTTTTTCAGCGCAAAAGAAGTAGCTGCAGTTTCCAAAAAAACAGCAAAGCGAGATTTCTTTCTCTATAAATGGCCGGGCTGTCGCTCTGGATCTAAAGAAATCTATGGCTACTTGTCAAATCTCGACGCAAACTCACCGCAGTTTTAACGCCAAGTCCTCACAGGACGAGTTTTGTGGTGAGCGCGGCGCTGCTAAGCTGGATTAGCAATACGAAGCTTATTTCAGCCATAGCACTGGCTGGGAACGTATGCTGCAGGAGCGGGTGAACGATGCAATTGAAGCTCAGCGGATAGCTCGGCACCTGCTCACGTTTTTGAGTTTGAATGAATCACGTTGACCGACATGCATCAAGCCAATCTTTACAGCGCACTGCGCGCAGCGTTTCCTGCAGACCTTCAAACCACGGCGGTAGAGGCTATTGAGCCCGGCGGCCAAAGTTTGTATTACAGCTGGGCTGATTTGGAGCATGGCAGTGCGCGCATGGCCAATTTGCTGGCCTCGCTCAAGCTGCCAGAAGGCAGTCGTATCGCGGTGCAGGTGGAAAAATCGGTGGAAGCCATGATGCTTTACCTGGCCACGCTGCGCTCAGGCCATGTGTTTTTGCCGCTCAACACTGCCTATCAAAGTGCTGAGATGGAGTACTTTATTGGCAACGCCGAGCCTGCGGTGGTGGTGTGCGCGCCGGGCTGCTTTGGTTGGGTGTCCAAACTGGCGTTTAACAACGGCGTGGGCCATGTCTATACGCTGGGCGCAGACCGCACAGGCACCTTGCTAGATCGCGCTGCCCACCACAGCGATGCGCATCAAGTCTTGGCCCGCAAAAGTGATGACTTGGCCGCCATTCTCTACACCAGCGGCACTACAGGGCGCAGCAAGGGCGCGATGCTCAGTCACGGTAATTTGCTCAGCAACGCCGCTGTTCTCAAGGTGTACTGGGATTGGCAGGCCGGTGATGTGCTGATTCACGCCTTGCCCATTTTTCACGTACACGGCCTGTTTGTGGCTATTCATGGCGCGCTGCTCAGCGGCAGCCCCATGATTTGGTTTGCCAAGTTTGAGCCCGAAGCGGTGATGGCCCGCTTCAAAGATGCCACGGTTTTTATGGGCGTGCCCACGCTCTATGTGCGCATGCTGGCCGATGCCAGGCTGGACCGCGATATGGCAGCCCACATGCGGCTGTTTATCTCTGGCTCGGCCCCCATGCTGATTGAGACCTTCAGAGCTTGGAAAACGCGCACCGGCCACAGCGTGCTAGAGCGTTATGGCATGAGCGAAACCGCCATGCTCACATCCAACCCCTGCAAGCCCGATGCCCGTTACGGCAACGAGGGCGAGCGCCGTGGTGGCACGGTTGGTTTTGCGTTGCCAGGCGTGGGTGTGCGGGTGCATGGTGATGATGGCCAACCGCTGGCGGCGGGTGAAATTGGCAATATTGAAGTGCAAGGCCCCAATGTCTTTGCTGGCTACTGGCGCATGCCTGAGAAGACGGCCGAAGAGTTCACTGCCGATGGCTGGTTTAAAACCGGCGACGTAGGCATGCAAGATGCGCGCGGCTATTTCAGCATCGTGGGGCGCAGCAAGGACTTGATCATCTCGGGCGGCTACAACGTCTATCCGGCTGAAGTTGAAGCTTTCATCAACGACTTAGCGGGTGTGGATGAGAGTGCGCTCATCGGTGTGCCGCACCCGGATTTCGGTGAGGTCGGCATCGCCGTCATCGTGCCCCGTAAAGGCGCGCAGGTTGATGGGCAGAAAATTCTGGATGCACTCAAAGCGCAACTGGCCAATTTCAAGGTGCCCAAGCGCTGCTACGTTGTGAAAAGCCTGCCGCGCAATGCCATGGGCAAGGTGCAAAAAAATCTGTTGCGCGATCAGTATCAGAACGATTTTTCCTGATCGATGATGGCATGAGCGCAAGTCGGGGGAGGGCGGTTCAGTCGCCTCCTCCCAGCGGCGTGCCACGCGTTGGCTTTGCGATTCAAGACTGAATTCTTTGCAGGAGCTTGCCCCTTTGGCTTAACTCCTGAAAAGTGAGCTAGCTGTGCTTGATTTTGCAGCATTTCAGCTAGCAATAGCCTAAAAATAAAAGCAGCTTGCGCACAAGCTGCTTTTATTTTGTGAGCGTTATCACGCCAATTTTTGCAACTTAACGCAGCACGAGAACAGGCACGTGCGAGTGCGTCAGAACATGCTGAGTTTCACTGCCCAGCAGCAGGCGCTGCAGGCCCTTGCGGCCGTGCGATGCCATGACGATCAGATCGCACTCGAATTTTTTTGCTGCCTCCACAATCGATTCCGCCACTAAATCGGAGTGAGTGATGTGAGTGGTCACGGCAACTTTGCGCTGGTGGCCCAAGTCTTTCACGCCGTCGAGCAGGCCCTGTGCTTGCGCAGTCCATTGATCTTCGATGCGCTTGGCTTCTTTGTGGTCCAGCAGGTCGCTGCCTTCTAGGTAGCTGCGCGGGTAGTGCGAGACGACCTTGAGCACAATGACCTTTGCGGCGCACAGTGCGGCAAGGTCCAGCCCGGACTGAACTGCTTTTTCAGAGAGTTCGGATCCATCGGTGGCGATCAAAATACGGTTGTACATAGCGTTCTCCTTTGGTTTAGCGGGCCTTGTGAAAACAAGCATAGATAGATTGGGCAACTGGGAGTTGATGCATGTCAAGGTCTATATGATCTCGCTTGGTTACTCTTGATACATGTCCATATCCCCAAATTTCCAGTCCAGTGAGGCCCCGCAAATGCTTGCTGAGACTGGTTTTTTGCATTCGCCACCGGTGCTGACGCACCTGTTGGATGATCCGCAAGAGTGGCGCTCATTTGGCCGCCCTGTTATTGAAGGTGCTCGCCAAGGCTCCAAGGCTTTAGCTCTCGAAGACGCGACCGAGTCCCAGGATTGGGACTCTTTTGTGGTGCTTGAGGGTATGCACTGCGCTGCGTGCGCGCTGACGATTGAGGATGCGCTCAAAGCCGTGCCTGGCGTTAAGGCCGCTGAAGTCAGCGCCGCAACGCGCCGGGCTCGTGTTCAGTGGCATAGCGCTCATGTGCTTCCATCTCAGTGGATGGAGGCGATATCGCGTGCGGGCTATCACGCACTTCCAGCCCGCGATGCGTTTGCGCGTGAGTTGCGGCAGGCTGAAACACGCCGCGCACTGTGGCGCTGGCTGGTGGCGGGCCTATGCATGATGCAGGTGATGATGTATGCATGGCCTGCGTACACGGCTATTCCCGGCGATTTGTCGCTGGAGATGGAGAGGCTGCTGCGCTGGGCGTCATGGGTGCTTTCTTTGCCGGTGATTGTGTTTTGCTGCGGCCCGTTTTTTAAAAGCGCGCTCAAAGACATCAGCCAGCGCCGCGTGAGCATGGATTTGCCCGTGGCTTTGGGCATGTTCATCACTTTCGTCATCAGCACGCTGGGCACGTTTGACCCGGCTGGGCCTTTCGGTCAAGAAGTCTTTTTTGACTCGTTGACCATGTTCGTTTTCTTCTTGCTCACGGGCCGCTGGCTGGAGCTGCGCCTGCGCGACCGCACGGCTGGCGCGCTTGAGGCGGTGATGAACCGCCTGCCTGATTCTGTGCTGCGCCAAACCGAAGCGGGCGAGTTTGAACGTGTTGCCATACGCCGCCTGCGCGTGGGCGATGTGGTGCGGGTGCTGGCGGGTGAGGCCTTTCCCGCTGACGGCCACATCGTGCGCGGCACCACCTATGCGGATGAGGCGCTGCTGACAGGTGAATCCACAGCGGTTTTGCGCTCTACTGGCGATGCAGTAACGACAGGTAGCTATAACTTAGATAGCGTCGTCGATGTGCGCGTGGACAGCGTAGGCGAGGGCACCCGCTTTGCGCAAATCGTCAGTTTGATGGAAAGCGCATCGCTGCAAAAGCCCACCTTGGCCCAGTTGGCCGACAAGGTAGCGCGCCCCTTTTTAATTGTGGTGCTGTTGGCTGCGCTGGCCGCTGCCGTGTGGTGGTGGCCTACCGATCCTGGCAAGGCGTTGATGGTGGCGGTGGCCGTACTCATCGTGACTTGCCCTTGCGCCCTGTCTTTGGCGACACCCGTGGCCATGCTGACAGCCGCTGGCACCTTGGCGCGCAGCGGCGTGCTGGTGCGCAACCTGCAAGGGCTTGAGGCATTGGCTGCGGTGGACACGCTGGTGTTTGATAAGACCGGCACCTTGACCCGCGATGGCTTGGTGCTGCGCGCCCTAATGCCTGCTGTAGGGCAGAGCACAGACGACGCCCTGAGCCTTGCCGCTTTGCTGGCGCGCCAGTCTATGCACCCGGCATCGAAAGCGCTGGCGCAGGCCGCAGTGGCAGCGCAGTTGCCAGTGAGCGATTGGTTGCTCGACTCTGTGCAGGAAGTCGCGGGTAGTGGGCTGGATGTGTGGGTTCAGGCCCGTGTGGTCGCTGGGCAGCGTCGCCATCTGCGTTTAGGTTCTGCTGCCCATGTGCAAGTGGCCGAGTTGGCCCCGCATGAGTTAGGTCAAAGCGTCTTGCTGGCCGAAGAAATACAAGCTGGAGAGTCGCAAGGGCGCTGGGTGGCTTTGGCCCAGTTCCACTTGAGTGAAGATGTGCGCCCCGAGGCGGTGCAGGTAATTGCGGATCTCAAGCAGCAAGGCGTGAACGTGTTGCTGCTGTCAGGCGACCGTTCTGCTGCGGTGGCAACCGTGGCGGCCAAGCTAGGTATTGAGCAAGCCCGTGGCGACTGCAAGCCACAAGACAAGCTGGCCGCTATGCAGGCGGCGCAGGCCGCTGGCCACAAGGTAGCCATGGTGGGGGACGGCTTGAATGACGGCCCAGTCTTGGCTGGAGCCCATGTCTCTTTTGCCTTTGGCAAAGCGGTGCCGCTCGCGCAGTCGAAAGCGGATTTTGTGGTGCTGGGCGAAAGCTTGGAGCTGGTGCTGCAAAGCCTGCTGCTGGCGCGCAAGACCTTGTCTGTGGTGCGGCAGAACTTGGGCTGGGCTGCGGCTTACAACGCTGTCTCCATCCCTTTGGCACTGATGGGCTGGATGCCGGCTTGGCTGGCCGGACTTGGCATGGCGCTGAGCTCGTTGCTGGTGGTAGCTAACGCAGCGCGGCTGGCGCGAAGTATTTCCCCGGCGACCTTGCCAATTCAATCTGACGCGCTGACGGTTGCCCAACCTTTGGCTGCGACTGCTCCGCTCGCCCAAGGAGGGTTGTGATGGATATTTTGTATGTGTTGATTCCGCTGTCGGTGGTGCTGGTCATGGCCATCGTGGCCGCCTTGTGGTGGGCGGTGTACCGAGGTCAGTTTGAGAGCGTGGAGCAAGAAGCTGAGCGGATTCTTCGTGACGATTGATTTGGCTCAACGCGGCCAATGTGTAACTGATAAACACTCTGTAGAAATCTAAGAGGTGCCCGATGGAAGCAACAAATAACAAGGCTGTCTATTACGACGATACGGTCGTAAGGCAGTTCTCTATCATGGCGGTGGTTTGGGGGGTGGTGGGTATGGCTGTGGGCGTTTTTATCGCCGCCCAGCTGGCTTGGCCTGAACTCAACTTCGGCATTCCGTGGCTGAGCTACGGGCGTCTGCGCCCGCTGCATACCAATGCCGTGATTTTTGCCTTTGGCGGCTCGGCGCTGTTTGCGACCAGCTACTACGTGGTGCAGCGCACCTGCCAGACCAAACTATTTATGCCCAAGCTGGCCAGCCTTACCTTTTGGGGCTGGCAATTGGTCATTGTGGCGGCGGCTATCAGCTTGCCGCTGGGCTACACGCAAGGCAAGGAATATGCCGAGCTGGAGTGGCCGATTGATCTGCTGATCACCGTGACTTGGGTGTCTTACGCCATTGTGTTTTTCGGCACCATCGGCATCCGCAAAGTGCGCCACATTTATGTGGCCAACTGGTTCTTCGCCGCCTTTATTTTGGCGGTGGCTTTGCTGCATGTGGTGAATAACATCTCCATTCCTGCAGGCTGGATGAAGAGCTACTCGGCCTACGCAGGTGTGCAAGACGCGATGATTCAGTGGTGGTACGGCCATAACGCGGTAGGCTTTTTCTTGACCGCTGGCTTCTTGGGCATGATGTATTACTTCATCCCCAAGCAAGCCGGTCGCCCCGTGTATTCGTACCGCCTGTCGATCGTTCACTTCTGGGCGCTGATCTTCACGTATATGTGGGCCGGCCCTCACCACCTGCACTACACCGCGCTGCCTGACTGGACGCAATCCGTGGGCATGGTGTTCTCGCTGATTCTTCTCGCTCCCAGCTGGGGCGGCATGATCAACGGCATCATGACGCTGTCGGGTGCATGGCACAAACTGCGCGACGATCCTATCTTGCGCTTCTTGATCGTGTCGCTGTCTTTCTACGGCATGTCCACGTTTGAAGGCCCGATGATGGCCATCAAGACCGTCAATGCGCTGAGCCACTACACCGACTGGACAGTGGGTCACGTTCACTCCGGCGCTTTGGGCTGGGTGGGTCTGATCACCATGGGTTCGCTCTACTACCTGATCCCCCGCCTGTTTGGCCGCGAAAAAATGCACTCCGTGCCCGCTATTGAGCTGCACTTCTGGATGGCCACTGTCGGCATCGTGCTGTACATCGCCGCCATGTGGATTGCCGGTGTGATGCAAGGCCTGATGTGGCGCGCCATCAACCCCGATGGAACGCTGACCTACACCTTTGTCGAAAGCGTGAAGGCGACCTATCCCTTCTATGTGATTCGCGCCACCGGTGGCCTGCTGTATCTGGGCGGCATGCTGGTCATGGCTTGGAACACTTGGAAGACTGCCGTGGCCGGTCGTCCCGTGAAGGTGGCTGTGCCAGCCTTGATGGCCCATGCCTAAGCATTGAGGAGTAACAAGCAATGTCTGAAAAAAATAACGCAACTCCTAACGCGGCCCCTAAGGCAGCAGAGGCTTCAAAAGGCTTCTCGCACGAAAAGATCGAGACCAACAACTTCTTGTTGATTGTGTTGACGCTGTGCGTGCTGCTGGTGGGCGGTATGGTGGAAATTGTTCCGCTGTTCTTTCAAAAGTCCACCACAGAAGCGGTGGCCGGTTTGAAGCCCTACACCCCCTTGCAGCTGATGGGCCGCGATGTGTATCTGCGTGAAGGTTGCTACAACTGCCACTCGCAGATGATTCGCCCCTTCCGCGCTGAGACCATGCGCTACGGCCACTACTCGGTGGCGGGTGAGTTTGTGTACGACCACCCCTTCCAGTGGGGCTCCAAGCGCACCGGCCCTGACTTGCACCGCGTGGGCGGCAAGTACAGCGATGAATGGCATCGCATTCACCTGAACAACCCGCGTGATGTGGTGCCTGAGTCCAACATGCCTGCCTATCCGTGGCTTGAGACCAGTAAGGTCGATGACACCGTGGTGGCCCAGCGCATGAGCGCTTTGCGCAAAGTGGGCGTGCCTTACAGCGATGAAGAAATCGCCGCTTCGCAGGCTGACGTCAAGGGCAAGACCGAGATGGAGGCAGTGATCTCCTATCTGCAGGTTCTGGGCCGCGCCGTCAAATAAGAGAACAAGGAGCTGCAAATGGATATCACCACCATGCGCATTGTTGCCACGCTGGCATCGATGGCCTGCTTCCTGGGCATTTGGTGGTGGGCGTATGCCCGCCGCAATCAGGCCCGTTTTGACGAAGCAGCTCAGTTGCCCTTCCTGCAGGAAGATTGAGCCGGACCACCATAACGAGAACATCCCATGAGCGATTTCGTAAATAATTTTTGGTCGGTCTATGTCGCGGCGATCACGCTGATCGGCATCGTTGGCTGCTTGGTGCTGCTGTTTGTGGTCGCCCGTAAAAAGGTGGACCCCACAGGCGACAACACCACAGGCCATGTCTGGGACGAAGACCTGCGTGAACTCAACAACCCCATGCCCAAATGGTGGATTGGTTTGTTTGTGATCACCATCGTTTTTAGCTTGGGCTATTTGGTCGCGTACCCCGGTTTGGGTGCCTTTAATGGCAAGCTGGACTGGAGCCAAAACGGTGCCTATGAGCGTGAAATGGCCAAGGCCAAGACCGACTTAGAGCCCATGTACGCCAAGTTCACCAGCATGCCCACCGAAGAAATGGCCAAGGATCCCCAAGCCATGGCCATCGGCGAGCGTCTGTTTATGAACAACTGCGCGCAGTGCCACGGCTCCGATGCTCGCGGCAGCAAGGGCTTCCCCAACTTGGCCGATAGCGACTGGCTGCATGGCGGAACGCCTGAAAACATCAAACAAACCATTGTTAATGGTCGTATTGGCGTGATGCCTCCTATGGCGGCGGCAGTCGGTACGGGCGAAGATGTACGCAATGTGGCGCACTACGTGCTGAGTTTGTCGGGCAGTCCGCACGATGCTGTGAAGGCATCTCTGGGCAAGTCCAAGTTTGTCTCTTGTGCGGCTTGCCACGGTATGGACGGCAAGGGTAACACTGCGATGGGCGCGCCCAATTTGGCGGACGACATCTGGCTGCATGGCTGGGGTGAAGCGGCCATCGTCAACATCGTCAACAAGGGCAAGCACAGCGAAATGCCTGCGCAAAAGGACAAGCTGACCGATACACAAATCTCGGTGCTGGCTTCTTATGTGTGGAATCTGTCGCGTCAAGACGGGACAGCGCAAAAGTAAGTCACTAGAAAGAGCGGCGCTTAATGCGCCTCTCTTTTTTGCGCATCTCTTTTGCACCTTTGTTTTTTGCTCCGTTTTTTAGAGGCTAGCTTTCCAACGCTTCTGATGTATTAAGGAATTTCCATGCAATCCGACAAAGGGAATGCTCGCAAGATCATCCCGATTGCGACTGCCGAGCCTGATGAGGGGCACAGCAAAGTTCCGATGTTTGTGTCGGAGCAAAAGGTTTACTCGCGCTCCATCACGGGCCTGTTTGCGCGCTGGCGCTGGGCGATGGTGGTTTTGACCCAGCTGTTCTTCTATGGCATGCCCTGGTTGCAATGGGGCGAGCGCCAGATGCTGCTGTTCGATCTGGAAGCGCGGCGCTTTTATATTTTTGGTCTGGTTCTGTACCCGCAGGACTTTATCTATTTGACGGGCCTATTGATCATCTCGGCGCTGGCGCTGTTCTTGTTTACGGCGGTGGCAGGGCGGCTGTGGTGCGGCTTTTCTTGCCCGCAGACGGTTTACACCGAGATCTTTGTCTGGATTGAAAGCAAGGTGGAAGGCGAGCGCAGCGCGCGCATGCGCCTTGATAAAAACGGCTGGACGTTTGAGAAAGTCTGGAAAAAGTCGCTCAAGCAGTTTCTCTGGCTGGCGGTGGCGCTGTGGACGGGTTTTACCTTCGTCGGCTACTTTGTCCCCATTCGTGAGTTGGCCACGCAGTTGTTTGCTCTGCAAGGGGGCTGGCAAATTTTCTGGGTGCTGTTCTACGCTTTTGCCACCTACGGCAATGCAGGCTATATGCGCGAGCAGGTCTGCAAATACATGTGCCCCTATGCGCGCTTTCAAAGTGCCATGTTTGATAACGACACCATGGTCGTCAGCTACGACACCGGTCGCGGTGAAGGTCGCGGGCCGCGCAAAAAAGGCGTGGATTACCAAAGTCAGGGCTTGGGCGACTGTATTGATTGCAGCTTGTGCGTGCAGGTTTGCCCCGTAGGTATCGACATCCGAAAAGGCTTGCAGTACGAATGCATTGGCTGCGGCCTGTGCATTGATGCTTGCAACACCGTGATGGACAAGATGGAGTACCCGCGTGGCCTGATTCGCCTGACTACGCAAAACGCCATCACCAAAGCGTGGAAGCATGCACAGGTTATTCGCCGCATCTTCCGTCCACGGGTGCTGATTTACTCCGCCGTGCTGGTGGCGCTCAGCATCGCCATGATTGCGAGTCTGGTCATGCGCGAGCCGCTGAAGGTGGACATCATTCGCGACCGCGGGGCGCTCTCGCGCATTGTGGCTGGTGGCAAGCTGGAGAACGTTTACCGCCTGCAGATCATGAACGCCACAGAGTCTGAGCAGCACTACCGCATCAGCGCTGTGGGCTTGGATCAGCTGCAAGTCGCATCTGAGCAAGAAGTGGTCGTCGGCCCGGCTGAGACGCGCGGTATTGCCGTGCGGCTGCAAATTCCCTACGGCTCGGCAGATGCAGGCTCGCACCCAGTTCACTTTAATGTGGATGCGGTCAGCGTTGGCTCAGGCAAGGTGTCTGAGAAAACGGTCTTCCTCGTTCCGCGTTAACTAAAATGCAGAGCATTCAATCCGTATTTGGAATGCTCTGCAGCATCATTGAATAAAAGGTTTCATCATGTCGGCAGCACCCACAAAAGCTTCTCAGCCGCTCAAAATCATCCACCCCGAAGACGGCAAGCCTTGGTGGAAGTTTGGCCATGTTTGGCTCGTTCTTTCCGGCCCTTTTGTCGTTGTGATTGCAGGTTTGGTAACGGGCTATATCGCCATGAGCAAGCCTGACCCCGTGATCGACCCAGACTACTACCGCCATGGTCTGGAAATCAATCAGCGCCTGTCTGATGGCGAAAAAAGTCTGGCCCCAGCGGTTACCGGCCGCAACCATGCGGCGACACCTGCTAAGGATCACCCGACTGACCGCTGAAGTCGTGTTGGAGCTTTTGCACTTAAGGCCGCTTTGCGGCCTTTGTTGTTAGAGCCGCAAACACATCCTTTGATACGTCGTTGCTTCGCCTTGTCGTACGCTTGTATTGCCTGCGGCTTCGCGCCTCGTCTCAATCGTAAATCTTCGATTTGCTAAGTTGTGTTAGCCGCTCATAGTGCTTAAAGATGTGAGCGTTAAGTCCTTTTTTTTTCTTGCTTTCAAGGGAAAATAGGCTTGAAGTTAAGCCAGTGAATGGACTAAGTGCTCTTAAAACTATAGTCATCGCGGGTTTCCCGCCTTGGTGCAAGCCCGCAAAGCAGCCCCTAACGCCGCCACACCTGTGCAAAATAGGATCAGACCCACAGTTCAAGGAGATTCGCTATGCAAACTCGACGCTGGATATGGATTGTTTGGCCCGCATTTTTGATGGCTGCCATCATGGAGCTGGTGGTGTTTGCCTTTGTCGATCCGCAGAATGTGCAGTGGCTGGGCTCGTCGCTGGAATGGTCGCGCAGTGCCATTTATACGGCGGCGTTTTTTGCCTTTTGGCTGGTTTCCATCATCGGCGCGTTGATGGTCACGGCTCTGGGTCGATCCGCCCATGACTTGAATGGCGGCATTGTCTCTGAGCCACGGGTGGAGTCAGTGCAGTAAGAGAATGTCTCATTCGAGATTTGAATAGGGGCCGCGAACACTCCCTTGATACTCGTTACTTCGCCTTGTCGTACGGCATGTACTGCCTGCGGCTTCGCGCCTCGTCTCAAACGCAAACCTGTGGTTTGCTGGGTTGTGTTAGCGGCCCAAAATCTAAACTGAGCCACATCAAACTCTAATGAAGAAAGCCCGATGAGCAGAACTCCATCGGGCTTGTGAAATGTAAAAGCGCCTAGGGCGCTTTTATTGAATGAGCAGCTTACTTGCTGCTGGAGACAGCTCCGCCACCGATACCAATCCCCAAACCGCCGCCAAGCAAACCGCCCAGCAAAGAGCCGGAGCCATTAATCGTAGCGCCGCCGCTCACAGCCGTGTTGCCCGTGCCTCCACCCGCGGTCGCGCCAGAAGTGATTGCGCCGACACCGCCGACCAAGCCTCCTACGACACCTGTCACCGCACCTAAAACACCGCCAACCAAATTACCGACAGGAGCTGTCGAGCCACCGGTATTGCTGCCGCCTGCTACACCGCCAATGCCTGCGGTGACGCCGCCAACTAAGCCGCCAGCCGTGTTCAGAACGCTGCCGACCAAATTTCCGCCAGCGCCATTCCCGATGCCGCCTGCACCGCCAACGCCACCGATAGCTCCGGTGACGCCGCCGACTAAGCCGCCAGCCGTGTTCAGAACCCCGCCGACCAAATTTCCGCCAGGGCCATTTCCGATGCCGCCTGCACCGCCAACGCCACCGATACCTTCGGTAATGCCGCCGACTAAGCCGCCAGCCGTGTTCAGCACGCCGCCGACCAAATTTCCGCCAAGGCCATTACTGATGCCGCCTTGACCGCCGAGAATGCCACCTGTGACACCGCCCGTAATGCCTGTGACCGTACCCAGTACGCCGCCGACAAGATTGCCAGAACCGATTGATCCGCCGGCGCCGCCCGGTGTACCGCCCGCACCCGCGGCACCACCTGTGAGCCCGCCAATGACGCCGCCCTGCAGTCCCTGGTTCAAGCTTTGCATTCCTGATCCCGTAAGGGCGCCGCCCAAGCCTGCTACGGTTTGGCCGACACCAGAAACGACAGCTCCAAGGGGGGCGATGATGGGCGCTCCTGTCCCGGTCACTCCGTTACCGACGTGATTGAGTACGCCGCCTACAGTTCCAAGAAGGTTGTTGACGGGCTGGTCAAGTCCGGTGGTTTGCAGCAAATTTTGGGTTGTGCCGAGAACAGTACCCACGACAGGGTTTACCACTTGACTCACTTGTGTGGTCAGGCCAGAGACTAGTTGGCTATTGCTCAACTGAGCCACTGCGGCTTGCGCACCAGAGAGGGTTGCGCCAAGGGTCTGCACAGTGCCTCCGGCAAGGCCGGCGACATCGCCCACAATGCTCAGCTGGGGCTTATCTAAAGCGCTTACGGTTTGGCCAATAGCGCTGACCGATGCGCCCAAGGCCCCAACTGCGGGTGCAACGCCTTGCAACGTAGTGCCTACTGGGTTGGAGGAGGTGCCGATTTGGCTTAGTCCCGTAGTCACGCCATTGCCCACGCTGGCAACTGCATTGCTGACGTTGCCGAGAATGCCGCCAGCAGGTTGAGCAATGCCGCTTAAAGGTGTGCCATTGGTTGCTGCTCCGAGTACAGAAACGACAAGGGCGTTGGCATCCGTAATCACGCCGCTTGAGTTATTGGGAGGCACTGGCGTAGGGCCTGTGCCAGGGTTAGGGCCTGTGCCGGGATTAGGATTGGGGTTGCCTGCAATGGGTGGCGTTGATGCGTCGTTATTGTTGTTACCTGGTGAGCCGCCTGTGGAACCGCCTGTAGAACCACCTATTGTTCCGCCGGTATTACCGCCGCCGCCAGCTCCAATGCCTCCAGCTGCAATTCCACCGCCACCAGAGCCGTTGGGACCTAAATCACTGCGTAAAGAGCCGCTGCTCGAGCATGCAGAAAGGCTTGCGATTAATGCGATGCTGCACAAAGTGCGCAGCTTCAATGTGTTTTTAGCTGCAATCGCTTCAGTTTGGGAGTCACCCTTGAAATTAATGTTTCGCATATATCCTCGCTACCTAAAAAGCCAATTCAGCATCCCCTGAACCAACTGCCCATGAATCTGTAGGTTGATATTCCTTGCTATGACAGAAACTGTCCAATTCAAACTTACAGAGTTTGGACTACATTTAATTAACATTTACTATCAATTTGTGGTTTCTGGTAGGAGTTTGATTACGAGTTAGTGAGAATGTGTCCTACAAAAATATGAATTTCCTCTAGTGGGCTATTGCTCACGCCACAATAGATGCATGCCGCTTCAACAGCGACGTGATTTCTGTAGCGCTTCAACCAAAAAACCATATGCAATTCGCTAAACGACTCGATAACGTAGAAACCTCTGCGATCCGTGAACTGTTCAAGCTGCTTGGCAAGCCGGGCATCATCAGTTTTGCTGGGGGCTTTCCGGACAGCGCCATGTTTGACGTCGCTGGCATCAGCGCTGCCTCGGCCAAGGCTTTGCAAGAAGAGGCTGGCGCGGCACTGCAGTACGGCGCAACTGAGGGCTATCTGCCGCTGCGCGAGCAACTCTCGACCTTCATGGCCAGCAAGGGCGTGCCCGATGTGGCAGCTGAGCAGCTCATCGTCACCACCGGCAGTCAGCAGGCGCTGGACTTGCTGGGCAAGACCATGCTCGATGAGGGTGACAAAGTCATCGTCGAAGGCCCGACCTTTTTGGCCACCATTCAGTGCTTTCGCCTGTATGGCGCGCAAGTCATTTCAGCGCCTGTAGATGAGCATGGCGTGAAGACCGATGAACTCGAAGCGCTAATCGCCGAGCACAAGCCCAAGCTGGTTTATTTGATTCCCACTTTTGGCAACCCCAGCGGTGCCATGCTGAACTTGGAGCGTCGTAAAAAAGTGCTGGAGTTGGCCGTCAAATACCAAACCTTGGTGGTGGAAGACGACCCCTATGGCGATCTGTACTTTGATGAGGCACCTCCCGCCAGCCTGCTGTCGCTAAGCCGCGAAGTGCCCGGCAGCCGTGAGTGGCTGGCGCATTGCGGCTCTCTCTCCAAGGTGCTCAGCCCCGGCCTTCGCATTGGCTGGGTGATTGCCCAGCCAGAGTTGCTGGCGCGCGCCGTGATGTGCAAGCAGTTTAGCGACGCACACACCAGCACCTTTGCCCAAGCCACTGCTGCTCAATATCTGAAAAGCGGTGTGATGCCCAAAACGCTGGCCCATGTGCGCGAGGTTTATGCCAAGCGTGCCAAGGCCATGGGCGATTTGCTGCGTGAGCAGCTTGGCGATGCGGTGGAGTTTGTGCAGCCTGCGGGCGGCCTGTTTATGTGGGTGCGACTGACCGGTGCGCGGGGTCAGTTGGCCGATGCGGCTGTGCTGGCCAAGAAGGCGATTGCCGAAGGCGTGGCCTTTGTGCCCGGTGCACCGTTTTATGCGCAGAACGAAGATAACGCGACTTTCCGCCTCTCGTTTGCCACGGCCGACGAGGACAAGATTCGGGAAGGCGTTGCACGCCTTGCCAAGGCGCTGAAGGCTTAAGCAGATATGAGTGATACACAAGACGTTTTGCAAGATCGAATCATGGAGCTGGAAATCAAAGCCAGCTATACCGAGGATTTGCTGGAGCAACTCAATATGACGATCTATCGTCAGCAGCAGCAAATGGACGCACTGATTAACGAGGTGCGTGAACTCAAACGCCAAGCGCCTGAAGGCGGTGCGGGCCCGTCACACAACCTGCGTGACGAGTTGCCGCCGCACTATTGAGACGCCAGTGCTTGAACAAAAAGGCCAGATGAATAATCTGGCCTTTTTTTATGTCAAATTGCCTTTGAGTCAAGGTAATTGCTAGACTTCTAGCTATGAATTTTGATGCAATATAAGTTGCCTGATTTATTGCATAAAAATCCTGATTGCATGCGCTGTTAGCGTGGAAAATAGTTGCATCAAGCTTTTATTGATGCCCTGATTTTGAGGACGCCATGAGCATCTGGTCCATCGACGCGCAGACGGTCACCCACAGCATTCAACTGGCGGTTGCGCCGGTATTTTTTTTGACGGCGGTGGCCGGCATGATTGGCTCTGTCGCGGGGCGACTCGCCCGCATCATTGATCGCGCCCGCAAGCTTGAAGAGAACCTGCGTACAGCCACTGATCATGAACTCATTGCCCGCAGCCTCACTGAGTTGCACTACCTGCGCGAGCGCGGCCGGCTGGCCAATGTATCGATTGCACTGCTGACTCTGTGCGGCATGTGTATTGGGCTGACCATTGTTTTGATGTTTGTGGGCCAGGCCTATGGCGTCAACGGTCACAGCTATGCCGTTGTGAGCTTTTTGCTGGGGGTGTTGGCTTTTGTGATGGCGCTGCTGTGCTTTCTTTGGGAAACCATTATGGCCACCCGTATTTTGGACTTTCACATGCTCACCCAAGCCAAGGCAGCTGCTCGGCAGGTGACTGGTGATGCAACGCCGGGTTTGAAGTAAACAAAGCCTGCAGCGTTGATCCATAAATGCAAGTCTCTAAGACTGTTCTCTAGGGCTTCTGCCGGCCATCGTCGGCTCCAGACAACTCGCTGCCGCTTCAATAACGCAGTCTGTGAGACGTTGCAGACTGTGTTGGGCGCTGCGCGTATGGCACCAGTACATGGGAATGTAGAGGTCATGGCCGGGTAGTAATTCAATCAGGCTGCCATCGGCGAGTTGGGGCGCAATCAATGCCTCGGGGTGCATGCCCCAGCCCATCCCCAGCTGACAGGCCCGCGTATAGCCTTGGTTGGATGGCAAAAAGTGGCGATCGCTGTTGCGCCGCCCATCTACGCCCAAGCTTTGTAGCCACTGGTCTTGCAAGCTGTCTTTGCGGTCGTAGCACATCACAGGTGTGCGGGCGATTTCCTGCGCGGTGATGCCGTTGGGCAAATGCTCTTGAATAAAGCCCGAGCTAGCTACTGCGATGTAGCGCATGCGGCCCAGCGGCCAGGTATTGCAGCCGGTGATGGGCGTGGCCGTTGCCGTCACTACGGCCATGACTTCACCTTCCTTCAAACGCTTGGCTGTGTGGTCTTGGTCGTCAATGCTGATCTCCAGCAACTCGTTGCCGTTTTGCGTAAAAGCAGCCATGGCTTGCATAAACCAAGTCGACAGCGAGTCCGCATTCACGGCCAACTTGATCGAGGGCAGGGTGGCTTGACCTTCTGGAATGAGCGCTGGGTTTTTGCGGCGCAAATCGTTTTCCAGCAAGGCCACTTGCTCCACATGTAAGCACAAGCGCCGGCCCGCATCAGTGCCCGTGCAAGGCTGGCCGCGCAGCACCAAGGCTTGGCCCACGCGCTCTTCCAGGAGTTTGATGCGCTGGGAAACGGCCGAGGGTGAGACATGCAGTTTGTGAGCGGCCCGCTCAAAGCTGCCTTCGCGCACCACGGCTGACAGTGCTTCTAGTCCGGCGTAATCAAACATTAGAGTTTCTTAATTTGATTGAGTAAATGTAATTTTACTTAAGATGCTGCGTTACCGATAATTCATGCCATGTTTACCGGTAATTTTTCATCTTCTTGGCTGGTCGGCTTCACCGTTTTGGCTTCGCTCATCATCTCCATCGGGGCGCAAAATCTCTATGTCTTGCGCCAGGCCGTGAGGGGAGAGCATGTGCGCGCCTGCGTGGCTTGGTGTGTGACTAGCGATGTGCTGCTGGTGGTTGTCGGGGTAGCAGGTATGTCTCAAATGCTGCAAAGCTACCCCGAGCTTGCGCGTTACCTCACGCTGGGCGGCGCTGCCTTTTTGCTGGCCTACGGCCTGTTTGCGCTGTGGCGCATGTACGCCGCGCCGGATGTGGACTTGCACAGCCAATCTGCCAATCCTGAGTCTCGCCGCCTGAGAAATGTACTGGCCGTCTTGGTTGCGCTGACCTTGCTCAACCCACATGTGTATCTGGATACGGTGCTGCTTGCTGGCTCCATAGGCGCGCGCCAAGAAGGTGTGAACCGCTGGTCTTATGTGCTGGGCGCGGCTTGCGCCAGCTTGAGCTGGTTTGTGCTGCTTGCTTTTGCGGGCCGTCGCATGAAGCATTTGTTTGAGCAGCCCAAGGCCTGGCGCATCATGGATGGCATGACGGCCTTGATGATGCTCGGCCTTGCGTGGTGGGTCGGCAGCAGCGCGATGGCGATGGAGGTTTGAGGTCTTATTTTCGGCCTAGCTGCTTCAAACTTTAAGCCGGTTGCTCCCACAGAGCGACGGCTTCAATCAGGTTCCAGTTATTGCACTCAATGCGGTACATCGCTGTCGTGCCTTTTTTCTGGCTCAGGCCTTCAATCAACACCGTACTAGGGTCGTGGCGCTGCGCTTCAGACAGGGGGCGAATCTTGTCGTAGTTGTGTTTTTCAGCAATATCCCCGCGAAAGGAAATCGTCACCTGTTCGCGTCGGGGGAAGTAATCCTTGGCGTACTTATCTACGGTGCGGTCTGCAACCAAAACAGCCATGTCTGGCGATGCTGCGGTAGAGATCTTCATCACTTCTCCTTGGGCGTGGGCTTTCAGGTTGATTGCTCGTAGGATACGAGGCTTGCGATGATTGTTGCACTTTGTTTCATGTCGCGCTAGTTTCTACTTAGGCGCTGTTGCGCAGCCACTTCAGCCGTTCATTTACAAAGGCAGCTGCAGCCCCGTCTTAATGCGCTCTAACGCAATCGAGGTGCTGAAGCGGCGAATGTTTTCGTCGCCTTCAAACAAGCGCTTGCAAATAGCTTGGTAGTCATCCATGTCCGTTGCAGTCACGGTGAGGATGTAGTCGGTCTCACCTGTGACGTAAAAGCATTGCTGAACGGCGACTTCATGGGCAATGCGTGCCCTGAAGTCGCGAGACAGGTCTGGCCTGTCATTGACCAGTTGCACGGTGATGATGGCGGTCAGCGTGCGGCCTAGCTTCACGGGGTCCAGCACCGCCGCATTGGCCGCAATGACGCCCGTTTCTTGCAGGCGTTTGATGCGCCGCTGCACGGCGGGTGCAGAAAGGCTAATTTGCTCGGCAATCATGCGCTGGGGCATGAGGTTGTCTTGCTGAAGCAGAGCAAGGATGGCGCGGTCAAAAGAGTCGAGGTCGGCAGCGGGCATGGCGTGAGAGGTGCGGAGGATGAAGAGAGCGAATCTTGCGCAAACAACCTGAAAAATGAGCAAATTTCACGGGTGTTATGCAATATCGTACGCTCCTATGTCAAAAAATAGCTGGAATCATTGGTGGCCCGTGCTGGCCGTGTTAGGCTCGGTCACGGCTCTTGGGGTGGGTACGTCGCTGGCAAAGCAGTTGTTTCCATTGGTGGGAGCGCAGGGCACATCAGCGCTGCGCGTGGGGTTTGCCGCGTTGATGCTGGTGTGCATTTGGCGGCCATGGCGCTGGTCGTTGAACCGCCAGCAAGCCTTGGCTTTGTTGTCTTTTGGCGTGGCCTTGGGGGGCATGAATCTCATGTTCTATATGGCGCTGCGCGACATTCCCTTTGGCATTGCCGTGGCCATTGAATTTTCTGGGCCGCTGGCTGTCGCTATTTATTACTCGCGCCGGGCGGTTGATTTCGTCTGGCTGGCGCTGGCCATTGTGGGGCTGGCGCTGATCTTGCCTTTTGGTGCCAATGCCGCGAGCTTGCAGCTTTCCCCTGTGGGTATTGCATGTGCAGTGGGCGCGGCGATTTGCTGGGCCTTGTATATCGTGCTGGGCAGGCGTTTGGGCAATATTCCCAGCGGGCAGGCAGTATCGCTGGGCTTGTTGTGTGCGGCATTTGTTGTTGTGCCGTTTGGTGTGGCTGAGGCGGGTGCGAAGTTGCTCACTCCATCCATCTTGTTGTTCGGCATCATGGTGGCGGCTATCTCAAGCGCTTTGCCCTATACGCTTGAGATGATGGCTTTGCGCCGCTTGCCGCCTGCGACTTTTGGCATTGCACTTGCTACGGAGCCAGCCATTGCCGCTTTCATGGGCATGATGCTTCTTAGTGAGAATTTGACGCTCATGCAATGGGCTGCCATCGCCTGCATCATGGCAGCAGCCATGGGTAGTGCAATTTCACGTCCTTCGAGCAAAGCGGCAAAGCCTGAGTCTTCTGCCGCTGCTTGATGTTGAGCAATGGCTTTGCAGCGTTTAATGGTGCGCGCTATGAAATAAGGTGCTGTAAGTGCTTTACAACTCAAGGGTTTCATGCATTTTTCGTAGTCAAAAACCCTTGATTTAAACGCTCAACGCTCACTTTTTCTCGTCGTGAAAACACAAAGCGCTGCTTCGGCAGCGTTTTTTTATGGGCTGTGAAAGTGGTGCGGGCGAATGCATCTTCAAGACTTTGAAACATCAAAAATATGTGATGCGGCGCACAGATAGGTACAAAAAATGCCGTGATCGGCAGACTTTTTAAAGTATTTTTTTATCCCTTTTTGAGTTGCTCAATTTGTACTGGTCGCTGGCGCGGGCGCTTTTAATTTGTAGGAGTTTCGGTCTATTCAAATTAGTAGCAAGGTGCTACAACGAGATCACACGGTAAGAAATGTCCAGCAACTTTGCGGCACTTATTTGAGCTCTGGTGCCGCCACGGGAGATCATATGGATGTCATCAGTAATTCCGCAGCACGCTATGTCCGCATGCGTGAAGAAGAAATGTCTCTGGATGAGTATCTAGCCCTGTGCCAGCGTGACCCAATGGCCTATGCGAGCGCCGCTCAACGCATGTTGACGGTGATTGGTGAGGCCGAGATGGTGGACACCCGCAACGACCCAGTGCTCTCGCGTTTGTTTGCCAACAAGGTGATTCGCCGCTACCCCGCGTTCTCTGAGTTTTATGGAATGGAAGACGCCATCGAGCAGGTGGTGAGTTTCTTTCGACATGCAGCTCAGGGGCTCGAAGAGCGCAAGCAAATTCTGTATTTGCTCGGGCCGGTGGGCGGCGGTA
Organism: Comamonas sp. Y33R10-2; assembly: GCF_019355935.1. NCBI lineage: Bacteria > Pseudomonadati > Pseudomonadota > Betaproteobacteria > Burkholderiales > Comamonadaceae > Comamonas > Comamonas sp. Y33R10-2. Next base: position 1,796,891 of record NZ_CP079925.1, on the reverse strand, counting down.
AAAGCTCGATTGCTGAGCGCCTCAAATATCTGATGCAAAAAGCACCGTTTTATGCGCTCAAAGGCTCGCCGGTGAATGAGTCACCGCTAGGCCTTTTTGACATTACGGAAGACGGCCCGGTGTTGGAAGAAGAGTTCGGCATTCCTAGGCGCAGTTTGCAGCATGTGCTCTCGCCTTGGGCGGTGAAGCGGCTGGAAGAATTTGGCGGTGATATTCGCCAGTTCCGAGTGGTTAAACGCTACCCCAATATCCTTAAACAGATTGGCATTGCCAAGACAGAACCGGGCGATGAGAATAATCAAGATATCTCCAGCTTGGTGGGTAAGGTGGATATTCGCAAGCTTGAAAATTTCTCGCAAGACGATACCGATGCCTATAGTTATTCCGGTGGCCTGTGCTTGGCCAATCAGGGATTGCTTGAGTTTGTAGAAATGTTCAAGGCGCCCATCAAGGTGCTGCACCCGTTGCTGACCGCCACGCAGGAAGGTAACTACAAAGGAACAGAAGGATTTGGCGCAATTCCGTTTGATGGCGTGGTGCTGGCGCACAGCAACGAAAGCGAATGGAAGGCGTTTCGGAACAACAAAAACAACGAGGCTTTTCTTGACCGTATCTATATCGTCAAAGTGCCTTATTGCCTGCGTGTGAGCGAAGAGGTTCGCATCTATGAAAAGCTCATTCGGGAGTCGTCGCTTGCCCAAGCGGCATGTGCGCCCGGCACGCTCAAGATGATGGCCCAGTTCTCTGTGCTTACGCGCCTGAAAGAACCTGAAAACTCCAGTATCTTTAGCAAGATGCAGGTATATGACGGCGATAGCCTCAAAGACACCGACCCGCGGGCCAAGAGCTTTCAAGAATACCGTGATTACGCCGGCGTGGATGAAGGTATGGAGGGCATCTCCACCCGGTTTGCTTTCAAGATTTTGGCTAAGGTCTTTAACTACGACAGCACCGAAGTCGCGGCCAACCCGGTGCACCTGATGTATGTGCTGGAGCGGCAAATTGAGCGCGAGCAGTTTCCTGCAGAGCTGGAGACCAAGTACGTTGGCTTTATCAAAGAATTTTTGTCACAGCGCTATGCCGAGTTCATTGGCAAAGAAATTCAGACCGCTTACCTAGAGAGCTATAGCGAGTACGGCCAGAACATTTTTGACCGCTATGTGACTTACGCTGACTACTGGATTCAGGACAGCGAGTACCGTGATACCGACACGGGCGAAGTGTTTGACCGCAATGCCCTTAACGCTGAGTTAGAGAAGGTGGAAAAGCCTGCAGGCATCGCCAACCCCAAAGATTTTCGCAACGAGATCGTGAATTTTGTGCTGCGCGCGCGTGCTAACAATCAGGGCAAAAACCCGAGCTGGACCAGCTACGAAAAGCTTCGGGTGGTGATAGAGAAAAAAATGTTCTCCAACACCGAGGAGTTGCTCCCCGTCATCAGCTTCAACGCCAAGGCCAGCGCCGAAGATGCGCGTAAGCACGAAGACTTTGTCACCCGTATGGAGGCCAAGGGCTACACGCCCAAGCAGGTTCGCTTGCTGTGCGAGTGGTACCTGCGCGTGCGCAAGAGCAGTTAGAAAGGGTGACTGTGCTGGTGGAGCAGGGGTTGGCGACACGCCGATGCCTGCTGCATCACGGTCGCTGGTAAAAGGGTTGTGTTCAGCCCCAATACATGGGAGCACAGATGGCATTGCATATCATCGACCGCAGGCTCGCAGGCAAGAACAAATCTGTCGGTAATCGCGAGCGGTTTGTGCGTCGTTTTAAGAAGCAAATCGCAGAGGCGGTGCGCAAGGCTGTGTCCTCGCGTGACATTCGCCATATCGATCAGGCAGAAAACATCACCATCCCTAAAAAGGATATTCAGGAGCCTGTTTTTCACCACGGCCAAGGCGGTGTGCGCGATGTGGTGTTACCGGGTAACAGTGAGCATGTGCGAGGCGACCGAATTGCGCGTCCGCCCAGCGGTGAGGGCGGCTCAGGCTCGCAGGCAAGTGATAGTGGCGAAGGTCAGGATGACTTCACCTTCACATTGAGCAAGGAAGAGTTTATGGAGCTCTTTTTTGAAGACTTAGCCTTACCGCGCCTGCTGCGCAACCACATAGGTAATACGCTGCAATACAAGTCACGCCGCGCGGGTTACAGCCATGATGGCACGCCAAGTAACCTGGCTTTGGTGCGTACCATGCGCGGTGCATTGGGGCGGCGCATTGCTTTGACCAAAGCTCCCCAACGTGAATTGAAAGCGCTTGAGGCAGAGCTGGACGCCTTGCTTGAGCAAGGCGATAGCAGCAGCGACACCGTGCTTGAGTTGCAGCAGCGGATTGACGAGTTGCGCGCGCGTGTCAATAAAGTGCCTTTTTTGGAGCAGTTGGATCTGCGGTTTCGCAATCGCACCAAAGTGCCTGTGCCCAATAGTCAGGCGGTCATGTTTTGCGTGATGGATGTGTCTGGCTCTATGGACCAAGAGCGCAAGGAGTTGTCTAAGCGCTTTTTCATTTTGCTCTACCTATTTCTTACGCGGCATTACGAGAAGATTGAAATCGTCTTTATCCGCCACCACACCAAGGCGGCTGAGGTGAGTGAAGAAGAGTTTTTTCACTCCACCGAAAGCGGCGGCACTGTAGTGAGTAGTGCCTTGGTGCTGCTCGATCAAATCATCAGCGCACGCTACCCGGTAAATGACTGGAATATTTACGTGGCGCAGGCCAGTGATGGCGATAACTTCAGCGATGACGGCGGCAACTGCCGCGGTATTTTGGCTGACCAAATATTGCCGTTGGTACGTTACTTTGCTTACCTGCAGGTGGTGAAGGAAGAGCAAAGTCTTTGGGCGGAATACAGCCGCTTGCTGCCACTGTTCCCGCATTTCGCCATGCGCAAGGTAGCGGATGCCAGCGAAATTTATCCGGTGTTTCGTGATCTCTTTAAGAAAGATGGGGTCTCGGTATGAACCTCACTCTCTACCCCGTGCTGGACCCTAGTGCCAGCCGCAAAGTGTGGACTCAATCGACTCAGGGCGAGCGCCCGCGCGATGTGCCGCAAGTGCCATTGATGGCGACGCAGCGCCCAGCTAGCCCTTTGCCTGACCCGAGTGACTGGACGTTTGAACTGATCGAGCAATACCACGCGGCGATTGCGGCGGCGGCGCAGCGCTACGGCTTGGATACTTACCCCAATCAGTTAGAGATCATCACGGCCGAGCAGATGATGGATGCTTACTCCAGCGTGGGCATGCCTGTGAACTACCGTCACTGGAGCTATGGCAAAGAATTTTTGGCCACAGAACGCCGTTATCGCCGCGGCAATATGGGGCTCGCTTATGAGATTGTCATCAACGCCAACCCTTGCATCAGCTATTTGATGGAGGAAAACAGCACGGCCATGCAGGCGCTGGTGATTGCGCATGCGGCCTATGGGCACAACAGTTTTTTCAAAAACAACTATCTGTTTCGCATGTGGTCCGATGCGGGCAGCATCATTGACTACTTGGTCTATGCCCGTGACTACATCAGTCAGTGTGAGGAGCGCTACGGGGTGGATGCGGTGGAGCAGTTGCTGGACTCTTGCCACGCGCTGTCCAACTTCGGGGTGGATAGGTATTGCCGCCCCTCCAATAAAAGCCTGGCCCAAGAACGTACCGAACGTGAGGAGCGCGAGGCTTATGTGCAGCAGCAGGTCAACGTGCTGTGGAGCACCTTGCCTGCGCGCAAGGATAAGGACCATGTCACTCATGGCCGAGAGCGCTTTCCCAAAGAGCCAGAGGAAAACATTCTTTATTTCATCGAAAAGAATGCGCCGTTGTTAGAGCCTTGGCAGCGGGAGATTTTGCGCATTGTGCGCAAGATCTCTCAGTATTTTTACCCGCAGCGCCAGACGCAGGTGATGAACGAGGGCTGGGCCACCTTCTGGCACTACACTTTGCTCAATACCTTGTATGACGAGGGTTGGCTCACCGATGGCGTGATGCTTGAGTGGCTGTCATCGCATACCAATGTGATCTACCAGCCCCCTGCTGGGCACCGAGCTTTTAGCGGCATCAACCCCTATGCCCTAGGCTTTGCCATGTACCGCGACATTCGGCGTATTTGTGAAAACCCGACCGAAGAAGACCGCCGCTGGTTCCCCGATTTAGCGGGAACGCCTTGGTTGCCGGCGCTGCACCATGCCATGCGCAACTTCAAGGATGAGAGCTTTGTGGGCCAGTATCTCAGCCCTCATTTGATGCGCGAGATGCGGATGTTTGCCCTGCACGATGACCCTGATGAGCGAGAAGTTTTGGTCAGCGCTATTCATGATGAAGACGGTTACCGCCAGTTGCGTCAGCTGTTGTCGCAGCAATACGATTTGGGTACCCGCGAGCCTAATATTCAGGTCTGGAATGTGAACTTGCGCGGTGACCGCTGCTTGACGCTGCGCCATATTGCCTACAAAGGCAGGCCGCTGGCTGAGGATACGCAGGAAGTGCTCAAGCATGTGGCCCGCTTATGGGGCTTTGGGGTGAAGATGGAAAGAATTAATGAGGATGGCGAGTCGCCGACTTTGGTGTATTCGGTTCCAGCGCCTACGAACTGAGGTTTTTTTAATAAATCACGGCGCGGTTGCATGAAGCAACGTTCTGGGCAGAGTTGTCCTAACCCAGGCGCAGCTATGCTTTAGCCACCGTCTGTGGGCAGGTTCGCTCAGAAAAACGATTCACAATGGCGATTCTGTAGTCTGCAATCAAAAGCAAAAAGCGCTGCAAATGCAGCGCTTTTGTTGAAATGTGTCGTTCAATTAGAACGCGGGAACGACAGCACCCTTGTATTTTTCGATGATGAACTTCTTGGTCTCTGCGGAGTGCAGGGCGCCCATCAACTTGGCAATGTCTGCACCGCCTGCGCGATCCTTGCGGGCCGCAACGATGTTGGTGTAGGGCGAATCAGCACCTTCGATGAACAAAGCGTCCTTGGTGGGATTCAACTTTGCTTCAATGGCGTAATTGGTGTTGATCAAAGCCAGATCCACGTCAGCCAGTGCGCGGGGCAGCAGAGGGGCTTCCAGTTCCTTGAACTTCAGCTTCTTGGGGTTCTTGGTAATTTCCAGCGCGGTGGGCGTCAGGCTTTTGGGGTCCTTGAGCTCGATCAGACCTTGCTTTGCCAGCAAAATCAGGGCGCGGCCGCCGTTGGATGGGTCATTAGGGATGGCGATGGTTGCGCCATTCTTCAGATCCTTAATGTTTTTGATCTTGCTGGAGTAAGCGCCGAAGGGCTCCACATGTACCTTGCCATTGGGCACGGCGACCAGCGAGGTCTTGCGATCCTTGTTATAGCTGTCCAGGTAAGGCTGGTGCTGGAAGAAGTTGGCGTCCAGTTGCTTGTCTTCCACGGCTGCATTGGGCTGAACGTAGTCGCTGAACTCCTTGATTTCGAGATCAATGCCCTGAGCCTTCAAGGCGGGCTTGATAAAGTTCAGGATTTCGGCGTGTGGCACGGCCGTTGCCGCCACTTTCAGAACTTCGGCTTGGGCCGACAGCGCCAGAGTGGCAATAGCGATAGCAGAGAGAGCTTTCTTCAACATGGGGTCAGACCTTCTTCGGCAAGTTGCAAAAAATCCCTTGGCCTTATACCGGCCGCGGTGAAGTTAGGTGCATAGTCTAGTGCGGCGCACCAAAGCTGGAAGGACATTTTTCTTATTTGGTTATAAGAACGTCGTTTTTTATTCAAATTCTTGCATTTTTTGAATTGCCTCATCTCTCATGACCCCCGAAACGCTTGAGCGCCTAGTGCGCGTGCAAATGCCCTATGGCAAATACAAAGGCCGCCTGATTGCCGACTTGCCGGGCAATTACCTCAATTGGTTTGCCCGAGAGGGCTTTCCCAAAGGTGAAATTGGGCAGTTGCTGGCCTTGATGCAGGAGCTGGACCATAACGGTTTGAGTGAGCTGCTGGAGCCGATCCGCAAGGCGGCAGGGCTGAGGCCCAGAGCGCAGGAGTAGTTGCCGTGAAAATAAAAAGCCCCTGAGTGATGCTAAGTCACTCAGGGGCTTTTTGTGGGCAGTTGCCTTGTAACAGCCCTTGTACTGCCTTTGTGAACGGCTTTAAGAGTCGTTCTAAGTAAGTTTAGAACATGTCCAAAGGCAGCGCCATGACGCTGGCAGCGCCATTGATCACAGAATCTGCTTGGCCGGGCACACGCGTCAGGATGTGCTCTGCATAGAATTGCGCAGTGGCCAGTTTGGCTTGCATAAAGGCGGCGTCTTGGCCGTTTTTCAGCTGCTGCTCTGCGACTAGAACTGAGCGGCCCAGTTGCCAGCCGGCCACCAGATTGCCTGTCAGCATCAAGTAGGGCACGCTGCCTGCATAAACGGCATTGGGATCAGTCTTGGCATGAGCTGCGATGAACTCAACCACTTGCACAAAGGCTTGGCTGGCTTGCGCCAGATGTTTGGCAACCGTTTTGGCTACGGCACTGTCACTGGCGATGAGTTCAACTTCGGTTTTTTCAATCTGGGCAGCGATGGCTTTGGCCGTTTCGCCGCCATCACGGGCGGTTTTGCGGCCTACCAGATCGTTGGCCTGAATGGCGGTTGTGCCTTCGTAAATAGTCAAGATCTTGGCGTCGCGGTAGTACTGGGCAGCGCCAGTTTCTTCGATAAAGCCCATGCCACCGTGCACTTGCACGCCCAAGCTGGTCACTTCCAGACTCATCTCGGTGCTATAGCCCTTGACCAGCGGCACCATGAATTCATAGAAGGTGGCGTTGGCCGCACGCACCGCTGCATCGGGGTGGTGGTGAGACGCATCGTAAGCGGCAGCGGCTGTGGTGGCCATGGCGCGGCAGCCTTCGTTGAAGGCGCGCATGGTCATCAGCATGCGGCGCACGTCGGGGTGGTGAATGATGGTGGTGCTGGCTTTGACGGATCCATCCACAGGGCGGCTTTGTACGCGATCTTTAGCGTATGCCACGGCATGCTGGTAGGCGCGCTCGGCGACGGCCAGACCTTGCACGCCCACAGCGTAGCGGGCCGCATTCATCATGATGAACATGTATTCGAGGCCGCGGTTTTCTTCACCGACCAGATAGCCCACAGCGCCGGCTCCTGCGCTGTCTGCAATGCTTGCCGCTGTGCCGTCGCCAAACTGCAGCACGGTCGTGGGCGATGCCTTGATGCCCATTTTGTGCTCGATGCTGACGCAGTGCACATCGTTGCGCTGTCCCAATGAGCTATCTTTGTTGACCAAAAATTTAGGCACTACAAACAGACTGATGCCCTTGACGCCTTCAGGCGCACCTGCCACACGGGCCAGCACTAGGTGGACGATGTTGTCCGCCATGTCGTGCTCGCCATAGGTGATAAAGATCTTGGTGCCAAACACCTTGTAGCTGCCGTCACCTTGCGGATCGGCCTTGGTGCGCACAAGCGCCAGATCGGAGCCGGCCTGAGGCTCAGTCAGGTTCATGGTGCCAGTCCACTCGCCGGTCACCAGCTTTTCAAGGTAGGTCGCCTTTAGCTCGTCGCTGCCAGCCGTCAGCAGGGCTTCAATCGCGCCATCGGTCAGCAGCGGGCACAGGGCAAAGCTCAGGTTGGCGCTGTTGAGCATTTCGATGCAGGCTGCGCCAATCGTCTTGGGCAGGCCTTGGCCGCCAAAATCGCCAGGGTGTTGCAGACCTTGCCAGCCGCCTTCGGCGTATTGCTTGAAGGCATCGGCAAAACCGGGTGTGGTGGTGACCTTGCCATCTTTGAAGGATGAGGGGTTCATGTCGCCCTCCACATTCAAGGGGGCGACAACCGTTTCGCAGAGTTTGGCGCATTCTTCTAAAACCGCTTGAGCCGTTTCCAGTCCTGCATCTTCAAAGCCGGGTAGCTGAGCGACTTGCTCGATTTCGGCTAAATGCTCCATGTTGAACAACATGTCTTTGATGGGGGCGGTATAGGTCATCGTTACGGTTTCCTTGAAAGGTTGTCTATGCACTGGCGTCTTCAGGGCCAGTCCTTTGTTCTACTTTGGGCAGCGTGCGCGCCATGACAGCGCTGCTGTAATCGCGTCTTCATATCTTGACGGATACATTAAAGATCCTGCCTGAGTATTGAGTTGACGTTTACGTAAGCGGAATGATTTTAGGGCCTGTTTCAGAGGCTGCAATTCGCAGTCTGAAGCTTCTTGTGAGGCCTGTCAGCAATCTTTGAGATTGATTGGTATTTTGAGGTGCGCTGAAGCTAGATGATTTGAAAGAATATTCAAATTCGATAGCTGCTAGTCCCCGCTCAATATTGGTTGCAGCATAAAAATAAGCTGGAAATGAAAAAAGGAGCACGGTAGGTGCTCCTTTTTTTGAAGTGATGCTGTTTACAGCTTGCGCAGTCTGGAGGCCGCTTCAACCAAGGTGTCATCCTTTTTGGCGAAGCAAAAACGCACCACACGCTGATCGAAACCATCTCCGTAGAACGCTGACATAGGAATGGCTGCCACTCCAATTTCTTTGACTAGCCATTGGCAAAACTCGGCCTCATTGAGCTCAGAGACTGAAGAAATATCAGCGCACAAAAAGTAGGTGCCAGCCGTGGGCAGCAGCTTCAGGCGCGAGCCTTGCAAACCGCTCAAGAACAGATCGCGTTTGGCTTGGTAAAAAGCGGAGAGGTTCAGGTAAGGCGCGGGGTCTTGCATGTACTGCGCCAGACCCGCCTGCATGGGCGTGTTGACGGTGAACACGTTGAACTGGTGCAGCTTGCGAAATTCAGCCGTTAGCGCGGCGGGCGCGGCGACGGTGCCGACCTTCCAGCCTGTCACGTGAAAAGTTTTGCCAAAGCTCGAGACGATAAAGGCGCGTTCGGCAAGGCCGGGGTAGCGGGCGCTGCTCAGGTGCTGGGCGCCGTCGTAGACCATGTGCTCATACACTTCGTCGCTGATGAGAAGCACATTGGTGGGGGCGAGCAGCGCTTCGAGTTGGCGCATTTCCGCATCAGTCCAGATGGTGGCACTGGGGTTGTGCGGGCTGTTGATGATTAAAAGGCGCGTGCGCGGCGTGATGGCTGCTGCGATTTTTGCAAAGTCAGGGCGAAAGCTGCCGGGCGTGAGAGCCACGCGCACAGGGATGCCGCCTGCAGTTTCAATATTGGGCACATAGCTGTCGTAGCAGGGGTCGAGCACGATGACTTCATCGCCTGCATGCACGGTGGCCAGGATGATGGTCAAAATGGCTTGGGTAGCGCCGGCGGTAATGGTGATTTCGCTGGCAGCGTCGTAGCGGTGTGCGTGCAGTGCTTCGATTTTAGAAGCGACTGCTTCGCGCAGCGCAGGCCAGCCGGTCATGGGCGGGTACTGGTTGTGGCCGGCGCGCATGGCATTGTTGACGGCGTCTAACAGCTTGGGGTCGCAGCCAAAATCCGGAAAGCCTTGACCGAGGTTGACGGCCTTGTGCTCAGCGGCCAGCGCCGACATGACGGAGAAAATGGTGGTGCCCACATTGGGCAGTTTGCTGGGGAAAGTGGGAGTCACGATAGTCTTGCAGTGCAGGCTCGGGGCATGGCCCCGGCGGGGGAAATTACAGTCCGAAGTCGTCCACGCTGCCATTCATGGCGCGGATGATGAGGTCGCGCGAGAGGCGGTCGCTGAGCAGCTCGGCAAACTTGTAGACAAAGTTACGCAAATAAGCGCCGCGCTTGATAGCTACGCGGGCAACGCTGGTGCCAAACAGATGTCCGACCGGACGCACGACGAGGTCGTTGAACGGGTCATCGCGCATTGCCATTTCAGCCACGATGCCGATACCCAAGCCTAGGCGCACATAGGTCTTGATCACGTCGGCATCAATCGCCTCCAGCACGATGTGCGGGTGCAGGCGGCGCATGGCAAATGCCTGATCTACCTTGCCGCGACCGGTAAAGGAGGGGTGGTAGGTAATCAGTGCTTCTTGTGCAATATCTTCCAGCGTGATGCGCTCTTTTTGCGCCAGCGGGTGACCTGTGGGGAAGACCAGCACATGCTGCCATTCATAGCAAGGCAAGGTGACCAGTTCTGGGTAGTCGGCCAGCGACTCGGTGGCCATGCCAATTTCAGCGACTTCATCGATCACCATGCGCGCTACTTCAGCGGGCGTGGCCTGATGCAAGCTGATGGTGACCTTGGGGTACATCTCACGCAAACGCGCCACGGCTGGCGGCAGCACATAGCGGGCTTGTGTGTGGGTGGTGGCAATGCTGAGCGTGCCGCTGTCTTGCGCGCTGTACTGCTCGCCGATGCGCTTGAGGTTGCCCACTTCGCGCATGATGAGTTCGATGCTTTTGAGAACTTCTTGGCCGGGCTCGGTAATGCGCTTGAGGCGCTTGCCGTGTCGAGCAAAGATGTCGATGCCCAACTCTTCCTCTAGCTCAATAATGGCTTTGGAGACGCCTGGCTGAGAGGTGTGCAAAGCCTTGGCAGCTTCGGTGAGGTTGAGGTTGCGGCGAGCGGCTTCTTGAACGAAGCGAAATTGATGCAGGTTCATGAGTGCATGGACTAAGAGCTTGCCTCATTATGCTTCAAATATCTAAAGAACCTATTTTTTAGCTTGATTTGATATGTTTGAGCCAGTGCTGTCGTCAACTCGGCGTTTGCCTGCTCATCTACTCACTCAATTGCTTCAATGGCAATTTGGGCAAGAAGCGCAGTCACTCTGGAGTTCTCGCCTGCCGCAGTTTGTAGATCGAAGCGGCAAGCTGGGTGCTGCAGGCGCAATTCGCCCAACAAGCGCGGAATGTCTTCACGCGCATGTTTACCGGTACCGAGAAACAGGGGCATCACCGTTAACTGGTTAACACCTTGCTCAATCAGCGCATTGGCTGCAGTGGGCAGATCGGGCGCGCAGGCCTCAAGATAAGCGCAGGCACAGGGCAGCTTGGGCTGGCTGGCTTGCACGGCGAGCAGCACAGCCTCAATTGGTTGGCGCCACAGGGGGTCTCTTGATCCATGGGCCAGCAAGATCATGCCGGCCCGGGTGGGCTGAGTGCTATGAGTGTTTGACATTGCTTAACGTCTGAGGACCAACCAGCCAAAGGCAGAAAGCGAAAGGGCTGTGTAAAGCATGCCCGGCGCTGCAGCAGCCAGCCAAGGCCACCACGATTGCAACGTGCCAATGTAGCCAAAAACGTTGTTGAGCAAGAAGAAGCTGATACCTGCCATCACGCCGCCAAACACATAGGCGGTGATGCCCCCAGAGCGGAAGTGCAGATAGGCAAAGGGCAGGGCGAGCACCACCATCACCAAGCAGCTAAGCGGGTAAAAGACCTTGCGCCAGAACTCAATTTCGTACTTTTGCGCGGCTTGGCCGTTGTCTTGCAAGTGTTGAACGAACTGGAACAGCGCAATCGTCGTCATGCGATCAGGCTTGAGCAGGGCGCCAGAAACCATGGATGCCGTGACCTTGGTGGGCCAGTTCATGCTGTCTTTACTGCTGCGGTCCATCTTGGTAATGTCACCGTTTTGCGTGACTTGGGTGGACTGCACGTCTTGCAGCTTCCATTGATCGTTTTCCTCATCCACTTGCGCAGACTTGGCATTAAATTGCGCTGCGATGCGGCCATTGGCATCAAACTCAAAGATGCGCACGTTCACAAATTCGCCCGGCTTTTGAATCGCGCCGACATTAATCGCAACCGAGTTCTGACCCTGTTTTTCTTTGAGCCAAGCACCGGTTGCGCCGCGAGAAATTTGGCCTTTGCCGATGACGCGCAGCTTTTGGCTCACACTTTCAGCCGCAGGTGCGATGTAGTCACCCACAGCGACGGTAAGCACTACAAAGCCCATGCCAAGAACCAGCAGCGTGCGCAGCGCAAGCCAAGGGCCCATGCCACTGGTGCGCATGATGGTGAACTCAGAGCTTTGCGCAAACTTCGCCATCACAAAAATAGCGCCAATCAGCACAGCAATGGGCATGAGCTCATAGAGGTGGCCGGGAATGGCCAAGGCCACAAACAGTAGGGCGAGCGTGGTGGTGTAGCCGCCACTGCCGACCCAGCGCATCTCATCGACCAAGTCAAAGAAGAAGAACAGCGCAAGGAATGCGAGCGTAACGTAGAGCACCGCTTGAATGACTTCGCGGTAAATCAGATTGCGAAGAACTTTCATCGTGCCGACTCCTGGCTGGCATGGCTGCGGCGCAGCAGATCGCGGGGTGACCAACGTAAGTGGCGTGCCAGTAAGACAAGAACACTGCAGACCAAAATACTGCCGTGCAGCAGTCCCAAAATGCCCCACATGCCAATTTTGTTGGCGCTGACCCAGCTCTCGCCTAGTGTCATAAGGTTGTAGTAAACGATGAAGGCAAACAGGGCGATCATCAAGCTGGAGCTGTTGCCTGCGCGAGGGTTCACGCTAGAGATGGCGAGACCCAAAATGACAAAGTTCAGTGCGGCAAAGGGCAGGCCCAACCGCCATGCCAGCACGGAGCGGGCAATGGGTTCATCTCGACCAATGAGTTCTTTGGTAGGCATGCTGCGCGCCGCCATCTCTTGCATGGCTACGGGACTGTCGTTATCGACCTTAACGCCGTATTCCTTGAAGTCGGTGATGCGAGTCGTGCCGTCATCGGTGCGCGTTTCCATGCGCTGTCCATTTTCCAAAACCACCATACGCTGGCCATTGATGGTGGCAATGTGCGCACCCTTGGCAGATGTGACAGATTCTTTGCCGGGGTCGCGTGAGACCACAAAGACGTTGCTGGCCGCCATATCGGATGGGGAGTCTTTGTCTACAAAGAACACGCGTGTGCCGCCAGCGGATTCTTGAAACTCGCCGGGAGCGATACGGTCCAAATCGCTGCGCTGCTGAAACTGGGTTTTGATTTGCTCAATTTGCTGATAAGACCAAGGCAAAACGCCAAGCGCCAACACGGCGGTGATCAAAATCACGGGCCAGGCAAAACGCAGCAAGGGGCGCAGCAGGCTGGCGAGGCCTTGACCAGCGGCGAACCAGATGACCATCTCACTGTCGCGGTACATGCGCGACAGGGACCCCACAATGGCGACAAATAGGCTCAGGCCCAAAATAGTGGGCAGTTGCCCGAGCACGGTGAAGCCCATGACCAGCATCACGTCGGAAGGGCTGACACTGCCCTTATAAGCTTGGCCCAGGGTGCGAATCAGCATCATGGTCATCACCACAGTGATGAGAACCACAGCTGTAGCACCAAAGCTGCGCGCTAGCTCTTTGCGTATGGATGAATCGAATAACATTGGCTAAAAGGAAAACACCGATTATGAACTTTGAACTGAAGGCTCTGACCGCAGCAGCCGCGGCACGCGAAAAATGTGATCTGCTGCTGGTGCTGGTTTCCGCGCAGGCTGCCTTGGGTAGCGATGCATTGGGCGCCATGGCAGCTCATGCAATCAAACAGGGTGATTTTGCCCTGTCTTGCGGCAAACAATTGGCTTTGTACCAAGTGCCCGCAATTGCTGCTCGCCGAGTCGTGCTGCTGGGCGTGGGCGCAGGCACGGCAAAAGAAGTGCGCAACGCTTTGGCTGGCTGCGCTGTAGCGCTCAAGTCCGAGGGTGTTGCCAAGGCGGTGGTCAGTCTAGCTTTTGAGGCCAGCGCGCAAGTCGCAGCTGCTGCCGTGCAGGCCTTGGCTGATGCGACTTACCTGTATACCCATACCAAATCGAAAGCCAAGCCGATTACTCTGACCAAAGTAGTGCTGGGTGTTACTTCGAAAAACGCTGCTTTGAGCGCCGCTTTTGAGACCGCCGTGGCGCAGCAAGAAGGTGTGGCTGTGGCGCGTGAATGGGCTAACCGCCCCGCTAACTATTCCACCCCCACGATGCTGGCCAATGCCGCCAAGAGCATTGCCAAGGCAGCGCGCATGACGTGCAAGATTCATGGCCCGGCCGAAGTGGCAAAGTTGGGTATGGGTGCTTTCATGGCCGTAGCTCAAGGCTCGCGTGAGCCGCTGCGCTTGATTGAGCTGCACTACAACGGCGCGGCTAAGACCGATGCGCCGATTGTGCTGGTGGGCAAGGGCATTACTTTTGATACCGGCGGTATCTCGATTAAGCCTGCCGCTGAGATGGATGAGATGAAGTACGACATGGGCGGCGCAGCCAGCGTGCTTGGTGTGTTCCAGTCTTTGGCTAAGCTGCAGCCTGCCATCAATGTGGTGGGTTTGATCCCCGCTTGCGAAAACATGCCCGATGGCGCTGCCGTCAAGCCCGGTGATGTGGTTACCAGCATGAGTGGCCAGACCATTGAAATTTTGAACACGGACGCTGAAGGCCGTTTGGTGTTGTGCGATGCACTGCATTACGCTGCACGTTTTAAGCCCACCGCCCTCGTTGATATGGCCACGCTCACCGGTGCTTGCGTGATCGCTTTGGGCGGCCTGCGCAGTGGTCTGTTCTCTACCAATGACGAGCTGGCTGCCTCGCTGCAAAGCGCGGGTGATGCGGCGCTGGACCCTTGCTGGCGCATGCCGCTGGACGACGAGTACGCGGACGGTCTCAAGAGCAATTTTGCCGACATGGGCAATGTGGCCGGTCGTGCTGGCGGTGCGGTGACAGCCGCTAAATTCTTGCAAAAGTTTGTCGGCGACATTCCTTGGGCACACTTGGATATCGCGGGTACCGCTTGGAAGAGCGGCGCGGCCAAGGGCGCGACCGGTCGTCCCGTGGGCTTGCTGCTGCAATACTTGCTGGCTCAGGCGAAGTCTCCTGCAAAGGCAGTCAAAGTGGTCAAGGTAGTTAAGTCTGTCAAGACCACCACGGCAGCTCGTTCAGCAGCCCGAAAGAGCCCAGTCAAACCAGCGGCTTCGCGTCGCACTACAGCCAAGGCATCGGCTTAAAGGAAGTCGGCTGGCGTGGCTTGGAAACAAGCTACCGCCAGCTGCAAGTGATGTGACAGAAATTGCCTTTCATTTCAATGCGCCAGACAAGCTGGGCTATGTGTGCCGATTTGCACGCAAGGCCTTGCGTCATGGCGCGCGTTTGGTTGTCGTTGGCGATGAAGCTGTGTTGACTCGGCTTTCAGCGAGGCTTTGGAGTGTGTCTTCGACAGACTTTCTCGCCCATGCCACTGCGGCAGATGGGGGAGAGTTGCTCGCGGTGTCTCCTATCGTGCTAGCAGCGCAGCTGCAAGACTTGCCACACCACAATGTGCTTGTGAATCTAACGCCGCAGATCCCAGAAGGTTTTGAGCGCTTTGAGCGCGTGGTGGAAATTGTTTCTTCAAGTGACGAAATGGACCGCCAAGAGGCACGTACGCGCTGGCGCGACTACGAAGCGCGCGGTTTTGCTATTGTTCGACATGATCTGAATCTCAAGGGTTAAACCATGAATTCATCATCCAAGACTCCTCCTCGTTTCATTCCTACGCTAACTGAAGAGGTTGCCCCGGCTGCTGCTCCAGAAGCAGCAGATGACTCCTCCGCCCATGCTGGTGAACACAGTGAGAGCAGCTCTGCGCTGGAGGAGTCAATAAACCAAGTGGCCCGTGTGCTGACCCAGCCAGAGTCGCATGAAAGTACCGCACCCAAGCCGAGAGCTTCGTTTCACTCCCCGTGGTTGGCAGACGGTCTTTATGTGCGCGGTCAAGCTGCATCTATTCCGCATGAGCTACCGCCGTTACCCGAGTCATTGCCACCTCAGCAGCCATTTGCGCAGAGTGCAGAAGTAGAGCCTGCTAGCAATCAAGCTGCTGCACTGATTGAAGTTCCGGATTTGCCGGCCAATGAGGTGGATGTAAACGGTGAGCTTGACGAAGTAGAAGCAGCGGGTACGCCTAAGCCATCTCAATTGACAGCCTCACCTGATTCAGAGATACCGACTGCATTTGCGGCAAGTATCTCTGAAGAGCAATTGGTCAACCGCCTAATGCAGCGTATTGACTTGGTGCTGGAGCAGCGACTTAAAGCAGCGATTGAGCAGGTTGTGGAGGCGCAAACTCGCTCGCTCGTGCTGCATCTGCGTGATGAGTTGGAGTCGCTTGTACGCCACTCAGTTCATGAGGCAGTTGAGAGTGAATTCGAGCAACACCCGCTGCTTACGGAACATCTCAAAGACAGGTAAAAACTTGGTACTGCAGCCACTGATTAGTGGCGTTGAAGCGAATCCCGTGAGCCTAGTCGCCCGGTCATTGCTCATGAATGAGTCACTTGGATGTATCACCAAGCTGTATCACTTAGGCAATAAAAAAGCCTTGGTTTTAGTAACCAAGGCTTTGAAATTCTGGCGGAAGACAGCTGGAGTCGAACCAACCCAGGAGTGACTGACACCCCTCACCGGGTTTGAAGCCCGGCCGCACCACCGGGCACGATTGCCTTCCTTTTACACAAAAATTGTACGTGCAACTCTTGTAGAAGATAGAAGAGTGATTGTAGCGAGCAATTGGGTGGTGATTGCGCCAATTGTTGAGATAGCCTCGTTCTCAAGAGCGTTTAATTTTTGCTAATTTGATAGCAAGCACCCGAAGTACCGTATGGACTACAGGTCTGAGGAGTATTAAGTTCAAAGCACAGAGCTTTTCCATTGCACATCGGGGCGCAGCAGGTGGGCATCACGCACGCGGCGGGTATAGCCTATGCGGTCGAAGAACTCAAGAATCTGAATGGCGCGTTTGCGGCCTAGGCCCGTGGCATCGCGAAAGGCGCGGGCTTCGATCTCGCTGTTGGGATTTTGGGCGGCAATCTCAGCACTCAAGGCTGCCAATTCATCCATACGCTCTGGCGCATAAAACAAGTCTTTGACCACCTGAAACACCAAGCCTTGACGCGAGAGCTTTTTGAGCAATTGGCGTACGACTTCTTCGCCTGCGCTGTGGTCGCTGGCCAAATCGCGCACCCAAGGTGGATCGAAGCGGGCTTCGGTGATGGCGGGCAGAAGTTTTTCGGCCAGCGTCTGCTCGGCACTGCTAAGCTGGACGCTGTGCTGCGGCAGGTGCAGCCATGCCCCAGTGCTGCTGAGTTGTTTTTGCATCAGCAGGGAATCGATCAGCCCTTGATAGAGCGCGTCGTAACTGGCATGTTGCAGGCCGGGCAAAGCCATGCGGCGCAGACGGGCGGCGTTAACGCCGGGCTCATCTGGCGACTTTTCGTGAAAGCGACTCAGGCTTTCGAATACCTGCGCTTGCAACTGCTGCCAGCGTTGCTCACCGATGAGCAGTGCATCGCCGTTAGCGGTGGGCAATTGAATGGTGTGGCTGATACCGTTGTCGCTTAGCGCATGGCCGCTTAAGCGCATGAGTTGCGAGCGGGCGATGCCATGCGGTGCTTGTGCAATCAGTGCCGAAAAATCTTGGCGCGTGATGAGCTGCTCTAGCGCGTCAAGATATGCCATGCGCTCGGGGCTGCGGCGCTTGCGGGCGGGGGCGTAGGGGTCAAGCACCATGCCGCCTGCAATGGTGCGGCTGGCTTGGGCATTGCGCAAAATGAGTCGGTCGCCGGGGAGGGTGAGCACGGGTGCATCCAGTACCAGTTGCACTCGGGTCTCGGTACCTGGCTCAATCGCTGTGTCTTGCAGCAAGGCAATATGGCCGGTGGTGCGTTTGGTGCCAAGGTGTGCATGTACGGCCGTCCACTGCGCAAGCGCTGGGGCTTCGCTGAGCAGGTGCAGATGGATGTCCATGCGATCTGTGGCTTGCAGCAGGTGCGCATCCATGATCCAGTCGCCGCGCTCGATATCTTCTTTGGCAAGACCTGCGATGTTCAGTGCGCAGCGTTGGCCGGCCACTCCCACATCACTGCTTTGGTTTTGGGCATGAATGCTGCGCACTCGCACGGCTTGGCCGCTGGCCGAGTGCACCAAGGTGTCGCCCACTTTGACTTGGCCGTTGAAGACGGTGCCGGTGACCACGGTGCCTTGGCCGGGCAGGGTAAAAGCGCGATCAACAGCCAGTCTGAACAGGCCGCCTTGTGGGCGGGCAGTCATCATTTGGGCCTGCACATGCAAATGCTCGCGCAGGGCTTGTACGCCTGCGTTATCGGCTTGTGCGGCGTTGGTCTCAAAGATGGGGCTGTCTGCTAGCGCTGTGACCGAAAGGATGGCGTTAATTTCGCGGCGCACATCGGCCAGGCGCTCGGGCAGTACACGGTCGGCCTTGGTCAGCGCGACGGTGCCGCGCTTGACGCCCAGTAGTTGCAGTATTTCTAGGTGCTCTATGGTTTGCGGCATCACGCCGTCATCGGCGGCGACGACGAGTAGGGCATGGTCAATGCCCACGGCCCCTGCAGCCATGGTATGCACGAATTTTTCGTGGCCGGGCACGTCGATGATGCCCAGAACATCACCGTTGGGCAGCGGGCTGTAGGCATAGCCCAGTTCGATGGAAATGCCGCGGGCTTTCTCTTCCTTAAGGCGATCAGTCTCTACGCCGGTAAGCGCGCGAACTAGGGTGGTCTTGCCGTGGTCGATATGGCCTGCGGTTCCGATAATCATGGGTGCTAGTCTTATTTTGATAGCTGCTAGTGCTTATGTATCAAGCACTGCAAGGCATTTTTGTATCAAGTGTGCGTGGGCTGGCAGGCCTAGGTAGGCATAGGAGGTTGTTAGCCTAGTTGCGCAAGCTGTTCGATAAACAAGGCTTGTGCAGCGCTTTCAAGGCAGCGCAGGTCTAGCCAGAAAGCATCGTCATGCAGGCGGCCAATGACGGGGCGCGGCAGGGTGCGAAAGCGCGCTTCGAGTTGGGTGAGCTGACGACCGGCCTGCTTGCCGCTGACAGGGTAAATTTTCAGCCCAAAGCTGGGCAGGTTTTCAATGGGTAGGGCGCCGCTGCCAATTTGGCTGTTCATGGCAGCGGTCTCCACCACAAAGCCTTGGCCCAAGGCTTGCTGAAGCAAAGGCTGCAACTGCTCGGCTTGGGCCTGCATATCGGCCGCTTTGCGGGTGAACAGGCGCAGCGTGGTCAGTTCCTCGGCCAATTTTTCGGGGTTGAGGTATAGGCGCAGCGTGGGCTCTAGCGCGGCCAGCGTGATTTTGCCTACTCGCAGGGCACGCTTGAGAGGGTTTTTTTTGATCTGCGCAATCAGCTCTTTTTTGCCCACGATGATGCCGGCCTGCGGGCCGCCCAGCAGCTTGTCGCCGCTGAAAGTAACGATGTCGGCGCCGGATTCGACTGTTTCACGCACTGTGACTTCATAGGGCAGGCCCCAGTCACGCATATCGATCAGAGTGCCGCTGCCCAGGTCGACGATCATGGGCAGTTGGTGCTCGTGCGCAATGCGCGCTACATCGGCGTCGCTTACGGCTTTGGTAAAGCCAGTGATGGCGTAGTTGCTGCAATGCACCTTCATCAGCGCGCCGGTTTGCTCGCTGATGGCGCCTGCATAGTCTTTCTCGTGCGTGCGGTTGGTGGTGCCGACCTCGATCAGCTTGGCACCCGCGCGGGTCATCACGTCAGGGATGCGGAAGGCGCCGCCAATCTCCACCAACTCGCCGCGCGAGACGATGACCTCTTTGCCCATGGCCATGGTGGACAGCACCAGCAGCACGGCGGCGGCATTGTTGTTGACGACGGTTGCAGCTTCTGCGCCGGTCAACTCGCAGATCAGCGATTCAACCAAGTCATCGCGGTCACCACGGCCGCCGCTTTGAAGGTCGTATTCAAGGTTGGCAGGCGCGCTCATGGCTTGCACCACCGCATCAATAGCCGCTTGGGGCAGCAGGGCGCGGCCCAAATTGGTGTGCAGCACTGTGCCAGTGAGGTTGATGACGGGTTGCAGGCGGGGTGCAAAGCGCTCTTGCAACTGGCGCTGGGCGCTTTGCACAATGCTGGCTAGGCTGGCCTGCACGGCTTGGCCGGGTTGATCGGCTGAGCCCAGCAGTTGCTGGCGCAACTGCGTCAGTACGTCACGTGCGGCCTTGGTGCATGCCTGCAGCCCATAAGCCTCGCGCAGGGACTGCATCTCAGCGGTGAGCAAGACCTTGTCCACGGCGGGCAGCTGTGATGGATGCGAAATTTCGGTGAAGGTCGCTGCGGTAGAGCTCATGGACAGGGGTTCTGAATCTTAGAAATGAAAAAGGCGGCAGGTTTTACACCTGCCGCCTTCATTATGGTGGCGGTTTGCCTTAGTAAGCCTTTTTCCGGCTCGTGTCGGCTTATGCGTGGCTTACGTTTGATTTACGCGGCTGGGTCAACCAGTTCGCTGTTCAGCTCGCCGTTTTGCTCTTCGGCAACAGCCACAAACAGCAAGGGGTTGGGGCTGGCGCGCTGGAACTCGGTCTCGCTCATCAGCAAGTCCAGCATAAGGCTGGCCAAATCGTCGGCCAGAGGGTCGACCATGGGATTTTTTTCTTGATTCACGATTTTGCGGTAGCAGCCGCATTCATCGCAGGTTTCGGCCAGCACTTCTTCGCCAGCACCTTCAAGGCCCTGGTAGTGGATGCCCTTGGTGGATTCGCAGTGTGTGCACTTGACGCGCACGGTATGCCATTCGCAGGCGCAGGTGCCGCAATGTGCGTAGCGGTGACCTGCCATCTTGCCGCCGATGCGCACCACGCTGGCCACAGGCTCGCTTGCGCAGATGGGGCAAATGCTGGCGGGGTCGGTGTAAGGGACGTCGCGGGGGCTGAGGTTGGCTGAGCGCTTGGCAAAGGTGACTTGCAGCGCTGCCATGATGAAGGGGGCCATGCCTACGTGGCGGGCGGCAACTTCTTTTTGCAGCAGCTTTTTAGCGATGTCGGCACGTGCTTCAGGGGCCAGGGCGCGCAGCTCTTGGAGCAGGGGCTGCAGCGGCGCGGGCAGGCCTTCGCTGCCTTGCAGCGTGTCGAGCATATTGTCCAGCACGGTTTGCCAAACGGCGTCGATGGTGTCGACAGCGGGCAGCAAAGGCATGGAGTGCGCCTGTGCGCGGGCGATGAGCTCTGCATCAGGGGCAGTAACTTCTAGGCCGGCAACAGCTTTGTGCTGTGCGTCCATGATTTGCGCGACGAACAGTAGGTAGTCGGCAATGGGATTGCCATCGGCCAGTTGGCGCAGGCGTGCAGCGCGTTCAGCGAACAAGCTACTAACTTGAGGCAGCAAGATACGGGGAAAGCTGGTGTGATCCAGTGCTTCAATTTCACCGGGTTGCAGGATGCGTTGCATATTCATTCCCAAAAAGTAAATGGCCGCCGACCACCATGATGGAGGTCGGCGGCTTCATTCAGGCGCAAGGCCTGAAACCGACTAAGGCAATTACTTGTCTTTTCCGGTGACCTTGTTGAACCACAAGGGGTGGTGGTAACGTGCCCAAGCACGAGTCACAGTTCCGCGAGTCATGGCGCGGATGGTGCCCTTGGTCCAGATCGCGGCATAAATATGCGCAATGATCAGACCGATCAGGCCAAACGCGCTGATGGCATGCACCAAAGAGCCGATGCGAACAACGGTCACGGGGAGGTTCCACCAAGAGCGCCACATCAGCACACCAGTGACCGTCAGGCCAAGCATGCACGCCACCAACAACCAAAAGAGAACCTTCTGGCCGCCGTTGTATTTCTCAACGGGTGGCATTTTGTCATGGTCACCATTGACCAGCGCGCCGACGTTCTTGAGCCATTCCACATCGCGTTGTTTGATGATGTTCAGCTGCCAGAAGCGGAAGAACATCAAGACAAAGCCGACGGCCATTACGACGCCGATGTAGGGGTGCAAGATACGGGTCCAAGGACCACCACCGAACAAGTTCGTCATAAAGAAGAACGAGGGGTGGAAGAACGCCAGACCGGACAGAGCCAGCAGCACAAAGCTGATAGCTACTACCCAGTGGTTGATGCGCTCACCGGCGGTGTAACGGACGATGTCACGAGATTTACGGGTGCTCATGTGCGATCCTCCTCACGCTTGGCTGCACGGTTTTCTTCCTCTTCCAGCTCCTCAGGCACTTCCATAGGGCCCTTGGTGATGTAGTGGAAGAAGCTACCAACGGCGGCTGCGCCGAGTGCGGCCAAAGCCAGAGGCTTGGCAACACCCTTCCACAGCGCGACCATGGGGCTGATGGACGGATCGTCCGGCAGGCCCTTGTACAGCGAAGGCTTGTCCGCGTGATGCAGAACATACATCACGTGTGTGCCGCCCACACCTGCTGGGTCGTACAGGCCAGCCTTTTCGTAGCCGCGTTCCTTCAGGTCCACGACACGACGAGACGCTTGTTCCTTCATGGCATCTTTAGTGCCGAACTGGATAGCGCCTGTAGGGCAGGTCTTGACGCAGGCAGGTTCCTGGCCAACAGCCACGCGGTCCGAACACAAGGTGCACTTGTACGCCTTGTTGTCCTTCTTGGAGATGCGTGGAATGTTGAACGGACAGCCGGTCACGCAGTAGCCGCAGCCCACGCACTGGTCTTGCTGGAAGTCCACGATGCCATTGGCATATTGGACGATAGCGCCAGGCGAAGGGCAAGCCTTCAAGCAGCCTGGGTCTTCGCAGTGCATGCAGCCGTCCTTGCGGATCAGCCACTCCAGATTGCCTGTAGCTTCGTTTTCGTACTCGGTAAAGCGCATGACAGTCCACGAATCGGCCGTGAGGTCGGTCGGGTTGTCATAAACGCCAGCAGCCAAAGTGCCGACTTCGTCGCGCAGGTCGTTCCACTCCATACATGCGGTTTGGCAAGCTTTGCAGCCAATGCATTTGGAGACGTCGATCAGCTTGGCGACTTCACCGCTATACGCTTCGCGTTGGCTTGGCGCAGGAGTTGTGGTCGCCGAGCGGCGCTTGATATCAAGAGACATGGTTGAAGACATCAGCTACTCCTTATGCCTTTTCGACCTTGACCAGGAAGGTCTTGGACTCAGGTGTGTTGCTGTTGCCATCGCCAATCGATGCGGTCAGGTTGTTGGCCAGATAGCCCTTACGACCTGTCGTCGAGAAGCCCCAGTGGATAGGTACACCCACGTGATGGATTGTCTTGCCGTCGATCTTCATCTCTTTGAGGCGCTTAGTCACCACGGCAGCCGCCTTGATGAATCCACGTGCAGAAGAAACTTTGACCTTTTGGCCGGTCTCGATACCCAACTCCTTGGCCAGCGATTCACCAATTTCCACAAACTGCTCAGGCTGAACAATGTTGTTCAGCTGAACGTGCTTGGTCCAGTAGTGGAAGTGCTCGGTCAAGCGGTAAGTCGTACCCACATGTGGATATTCCTTAGGATCGCCTGCTGTGCCCTTAGTCGATTCCAAGATACGCGCTGCGGGGTTGATAACGGCCAGCTTGTTTTCTGGGTACATCGGGTTGTAGCCCAATGGGTTATCAAACGCTTCGTAGTGCGTTGGGAATGGACCTTCGTTCAAGCCCTTGCGAGCGAAGAAGCGAGCCACACCTTCGGGGTTCATGATGAACGGGTTGATGACTTCGGGGTCCAAAGTCACACCAACGTCTGGTACATCCGGGCCAACCCACTTAGCGCCATCCCACTTAACAAGGACGCGCTTTGGATCGAACGGCTTACCTTGACGGTCAGCAGAGGCACGGTTGTACAGCACGCGGCGGTTAGCCGGCCATGCCCAAGCCCAGTTCAGCGTGTTGCCTATGCCAGAAGGGTCGCTGTTGTCGCGGCGGGCCATTTGGTTGCCCGACGAAGTCCAGCAACCAGTCCAAACCCAGCAGCCGCCGACGGTGGAGCCGTCATCGCGCAGTTCACCAAAACCACCCAACTGCTCGCCAGCCTTGCGGATAACGTTGCCGTTAGCGTCCTTGACGTCTGCCAGCGCACGACCGTTGTATTCCTTGGCGATTTCTTCCGAGGATGGGTGTGCAGGCTGGGCGTAAGGCCACCACAGGTTCTTGATGGGGTCAGGGAACTTGCCGCCATCGGCCTCGTACATCTTCTTCAGACGCAGGTGCAGGCCCGACATGATTGCGATGTCGGTCTTGGCCTCTCCTGGTGGCTCTGCAGCCTTCCAGTGCCACTGCAGCACGCGTGAAGAGCTCACGACTGCGCCATCTTCTTCAGCGAAGCAGGTGGTGGGCAGGCGGAACACTTCGGTCTGGATGGATGCGGAGTCCACATCATTGAACTCGCCGTGGTTCTTCCAGAACTCGGAGGTTTCAGTGACCAGAGGATCCATGATCACCAGGAACTTCAGATTGCTCAGCCCCTTGCGAACATTGTTCGAGTTGGCCAGCGATGCCAATGGGTTAAAGCCTTGGGCAATGTAGCCATTGACCTTGCCTTGCACCATCAGGTCGGCAACTTGCAGCATGTCGTACTGCTTGTCCAACTTAGGCAAATAGTCATAAGCCCAGTTGTTTTCAGCAGTCGCTGCAGGGCCGTACCAAGCCTTCATCAGGCTGACGTGGAACTTGGGCGTGTTCGACCAGTAGTTCATCTGACCGGGGCGCATCAGCTTAGGTGTGCGTGAGTCGATGAACTTGCTGTACTCTTGCTCCGCTTCATTTGGAAGCGTCAGGTACCCGGGAAGCGAAGCAGACAGAATGCCCAGGTCAGTCAGACCTTGGATGTTGGAGTGGCCACGCAGCGCGTTCATGCCGCCGCCAGCAAGACCGATATTGCCGCAAAGCAACTGGATCATGGCGCCCGTACGCAGCATCTGTGCGCCGGTGGTGTGCTGTGTCCAGCCCAGGGCGTACATGATGGTTGCGACACGACCTGCTTGAGCAGTCGAAGCAAACTTTTCGGCCACATGCAGGAACTTTTCCTTGGGTGTGCCGCAGATGCTTTCCACCTTTTCAGGGGTGTAGCCTGCGTAGTGGCGCTTGAGCCACTGGTACACACTGCGGGGGTGCTGCAGCGAGGGGTCAGTCTTCACAAAGCCGTCTTCACCCAGCTCGTAATCCCACGACGATTTGTCGTAAGTGCGAGTCTCGGGGTTGTAGCCAGAGAAGATACCTTCGTCGAACGCAAAGTCTTCGCGCACGATGTACGAGAAGTCTGTGTAGTTCTTAACGTATTCGTGGTGAATCTTGTCGTTGGTCAACAAGTAATTAATGATGCCGCCCAGGAACACGATGTCCGAGCCCGAACGGATAGGGGCGTAGAAATCGGCGACCGATGCGGAGCGGTTGAAACGCGGATCCACCACCATGAAGTGAGCCTTGTTGTGCTCTTTAGCTTCGGTGACCCACTTAAAACCACAAGGATGAGCTTCTGCTGCGTTACCACCCATTACCAGGATCACATCAGCATTTTTGATGTCAACCCAGTGATTGGTCATGGCTCCACGGCCAAACGTCGGGGCAAGACCTGCCACCGTCGGGCCGTGTCAGACACGTGCTTGGTTATCGAGCGCCAGCATGCCCCATGAACGGGCTACTTTGTGTGTGACGTAACCGGCTTCGTTGCTGGAGGCCGAAGCGGCCAGCATGCCAGTGGTGAGCCAACGGTTAACCGTCTGGCCTTTTTCATTTTTTTCAATGAAGTTGGCGTCGCGGTCGTCCTTGAGGAGCTTGGCAACACGGCTCAGAGCATCATCCCAGGAGATGCGCTTCCATTCGGTCGAGCCGGGAGCGCGGTACTCTGGATACTTGAGGCGGTTGGGGCTGTGAACGAAGTCCAGCAGCGAAGCACCCTTGGGGCACAGTGTGCCGCGATTGACCGGGTGATCCGGGTCGCCTTCCACGTGCAGTACTGACAGATGGGCGTTCTTAACGCCATCACCCAAGGAGTACATCAAAATTCCGCAGCCTACTGAGCAGTAGGTGCAGGTCTGGCGAGTTACGGTGGTGGCTGACAGTTTGTACTGTCGCACCTCAGCAAGAGCAGCTGTGGGGGAGAAACCCATCAGAGCCAAGCTCGAACCCGCCAGAGTCGAACCAGTCACTTTCATGAACTGGCGTCTGGAGAATTGGACCATTGTGGGGTACCTTTTCGGTTGAACGCTTATGTGAAAACAGATTTTACGACTTGTTCCTTTTTTGATAGCAGTCGCTAACCCTTAAAAGTTGAGTGGTTCTGAGCGTCTTTGATTGTTTAAATTCGTTTTTGTTTTTTTCAATCAGACCTATATTGAATAGCTATGACTTATTCTGCTTGTTGTTGTTTGAGTTTTCAGTATTTTCTGAAATTTCATTAATCGTCGAATTTGATTCGTTTTGCAATTCATTTGGAATGAAGGCATTGGTTTGAATAATGCTTTTTCGAGCGAGTTCATCACGCAGTTGTTTCTCTTCTTGTTCTTGCATGGTGGTAAATAATTCCCACGCAGCCATGAACAATGCTGCAATAGCGGGGCCGAGGACAAAGCCCGAAAGCCCAAACAAGGCCATGCCGCCCAGGGTGGAGATCAGCACCACATAGTCCGGCATTTTGGTGTCCTTGCCAACCAGTAAGGGGCGCAGAACGTTGTCTACCAAGCCGATCACCAAAATTCCGTAAGCGGCTAAAACAACACCCTTGGTGGCGTCGCCAGTGGCGAAGAAGTAAATCGCAACAGGGCCCCAGACCAGGCCAGCTCCTACAGCGGGCAGCAAAGATAGAAAAGCCATGACCACGGCCCATAGCACGGCGCCTTGGATGCCGAGAATCCAGAAAATCAAACCACCGAGAGCGCCTTGAGCCGCAGCCACAGCCAAATTGCCTTTAACGGTGGCGCGAATGACTGTGATGAATTTGATAGCAAGCTCTCGTTTATGGTCGTGCGCTAAAGGGGTGGCGGCCCAGATGCGGGCGACCAATGCTTTGCCGTCTCGCAGCAAAAAGAAGATGAGGTACAGCATCACGCCAAAGCCCACCACAAAGCCTAGCGTGTTCTGTCCCAAGCCTACGGCCTTGCTTGCGGCAAGCTTGCTCGCTTCCAAGGCGACATTGGAGAGCTTGGTCTGAATTTCACTCAGCGTGCCTAGGTGCAGCTTCTCCATCCACGGCGTCATCCAAGAGGGCATGGCGTTGAAAATTTGTTCTACATAGCTGCCTGCTGACAGGTTGCCGCTGTTGATGCGTTCATAAATAGCGGCGGTTTCCTTGATGAGCGAAAGACTGATCAAGGTCAGTGGAAGAATCACCATTACCAGACTAATTAGCAGGGTCGCAAGAGCTGCTAGCGTGGGTTTTTGAGGCATGCGCACCAGCAGCTTGCGGTGCAAAGGAGCAAAGACGATGGCAAATACAACACCCCAGAAGATGGCAACGACATATTCTTGTAAAACCAAGCCGAAACCAAGAGTGACTGCTATCAAAAGAAGAATAAATGCACGTTTGTGAAGGGGCAGAAGTGGCATACGAATCCAAGTTTTTGAGATTCACGCAATGTAAGCGAGTACTCGGTGTGTAAACAGCATGTCTTTTATAAGACTCAAGCTTTGAACGGTGGCACAATGACTCCCGCAACTTCAGGCCCTTCCCATGCCACAGTCGCATCCGCCAATCGGTACAGCCGTGTCGCGGAAGGTTCTACAAACCAGCTAATGCTTTCTTCAGGAGAGCGGAGGTCAGCGCAATATGAGTGATCAATCATCGATCTATCAAGCCTATGAAGGCAATACTTATCTTTTCGGCGGCAATGCGCCTTATGTCGAAGAGATGTACGAAAGCTATTTGGCTAATCCCAATAGCGTCCCCGATTCATGGCGCGAGTATTTCGATGCTCTGCAGCATGTGCCAGCCGTCGATGGTACGGACAACAAGGATATCCCTCACCTGCCAGTGATCAATGCTTTTGCCGAACGTGCAAAGCAAGGCGGCACCAAGGTGGTTGTGGCTTCTGGCGCAGACTCCGAGTTGGGTCGCAAACGCACAGCAGTGCAGCAGCTGATTGCTGCTTACCGCAATGTGGGCCAGCGCTGGGCTGATCTGGATCCTCTGAAGCGCACCGAGCGCCCCGAAATTCCTGAGCTGGAGCTGTCGTTCTACGGCTTCACCGATGCCGACCAAGAAGTGGTATTCAACACCAGCAACACCTTCTTCGGCAAAGACACTATGACTTTGCGCGAGCTGGTCAATGCTCTGCGCGAAACGTACTGCGGCACTTTGGGTGCTGAGTACATGTATGCCACCGATCAAAACCAAAAACGCTGGTGGCAGCAGCGCTTGGAGTCCATTCGCTCCAAGCCCGTCTTTAATGCAGACGAAAAGAAGCGCATTCTGGATCGCTTGACCGCTGCTGAAGGCCTAGAGCGCTACCTGCACACCAAGTATGTGGGTCAGAAGCGCTTCTCGCTGGAAGGCGGCGAGTCCTTCATTGCTGCGATGGATGAGCTAATCAACACGGCTAGCGCCTTGGGCGTACAAGAAGTTGTGATCGGTATGGCTCACCGCGGTCGCTTGAACGTGCTGGTGAACACCTTGGGCAAAATGCCTAAGGACTTGTTCGCTGAGTTCGATCACACAGCGCCTGAAGACCTGCCTGCTGGTGACGTGAAGTATCACCAAGGCTTCAGTTCTGACGTGTCTGCCAAGGGCGGCCCCGTTCACCTGTCGCTGGCGTTTAACCCTTCTCACCTAGAAATCGTCAACCCCGTGGTTGAAGGCTCGGTGCGTTCGCGTATGGATCGTCGCGATGACCCTCAAGGCAAGCAAGTGCTGCCTGTGCTGGTGCACGGTGATGCCGCTTTTGCCGGTCAGGGCGTGAACCAAGAAACTCTGGCTCTTTCCGAAACCCGTGGCTACACCACAGGCGGTACGGTTCACATCATCATTAACAACCAGATCGGTTTCACCACCTCTGACCCCCGTGACCTCCGTTCGACCACGTATTGCACGGACATCGTGAAGATGGTTGAGTCGCCTGTTCTGCACGTCAACGGTGATGATCCTGAAGCCGTGTGTCTGGCTATGAAGCTGGCGATGGACTTCCGCATGGAGTTCTCCAAGGACATCGTTGTTGATATCGTCTGCTTCCGCAAGCTGGGTCACAACGAGCAAGACACTCCTGCGCTGACACAGCCTCTGATGTACAAAAAGATCGCTGCCCACCCCGGCACGCGCAAGCTGTACGCAGACAAGCTGGCCACTCAAGGCTTGGGCGAAACGCTGGGCGACGACATGGTCAAGGCCTACCGAGCTGCGATGGATGCAGGTCGTCACACACAAGATGTGGTGCTGACCAACTTCAAGAGCAAGTACGCAGTGGACTGGAGCCCATTCGTTGGCAAGACTTGGACTGACGCTGGCGACACCGCCATTCCTTTGGCTGAGTGGAAGCGTCTGGCCGAGAGAATCACTACCCTGCCAGCCAGCGTGAACCCTCACGCGCTGGTCAAGAAGGTGTATGACGATCGCGCAGCCATGGGCCGTGGCGATGTGAACATTGACTGGGGCATGGGCGAAACCATGGCTTTCGGCTCGTTGGCTGCTTCGGGCTTCCCCGTGCGTCTGTCGGGTGAAGACTCTGGTCGCGGCACCTTTACCCACCGCCACGCTGTGGTTCACGATCAAAAGCGTGAAAAGTGGGACGAGGGCACCTACATCCCTCTGCAAAACGTGGCTGACAACCAAGCCCCGTTCGTCGTGATCGACTCCATCTTGTCTGAAGAGGCAGTGCTGGGCTTTGAATACGGCTACGCATCGAACGACCCCAACACCCTGGTGGTGTGGGAAGCCCAGTTCGGCGACTTCGCCAACGGCGCTCAAGTTGTGATCGACCAGTTCATCGCCTCCGGTGAAGTCAAGTGGGGTCGTGTCAACGGCCTGACTCTGATGCTGCCACACGGCTATGAAGGCCAAGGCCCTGAGCACAGCTCAGCCCGTCTGGAACGCTTCATGCAGCTGGCTGCTGACGCTAACATGCAGATCGTGCAGCCTACAACGGCCAGCCAGATCTTCCACGTGCTGCGTCGTCAGATGGTGCGCAACCTGCGCAAGCCACTGATCATCATGACTCCCAAGTCGCTGCTGCGTAACAAGGACGCAACTTCGCCTCTGTCCGAGTTCACCTCTGGTGGCTTCCAGACCGTGATTCCTGAGCAGAACGAGGCCATCGTCAAGAACGCTGCCAAGGTCAAGCGCATCGTCGCTTGCTCGGGCAAGGTGTATTACGATCTGGTCAAGAAGCGTACGGAGAAAGAAATTGATGACGTGGCTATCATCCGCGTCGAACAGGTCTACCCCTTCCCGCACAAGGCATTCGCTGCCGAAGTGAAGAAGTACTCCAACGCGACTGACATCGTGTGGTGCCAGGATGAGCCACAGAACCAAGGTGCTTGGTTCTTCATTCAGCACAATATTCACGAAAACATGCGTGAAGGCCAAAAGCTGGGCTACTCCGGTCGCGCTGCGTCCGCTTCGCCTGCTGTGGGTTACTCGCATCTGCACCAAGAGCAACAAAAGGCACTGGTGGAAGGCGCATTCGCCAAACTCAAGGGTTTTGTTCTGACCAAATAAGGCAGTCAAACCGCTTCTCTACGTTTGTTCGTATCAGACAAAACACTTTTGGAAAGAAATAAAATGGCTATCGTTGAAGTCAAAGTCCCCCAGTTGTCCGAATCCATCGCTGAAGCAACCATGCTGACCTGGAAAAAAAAGGTTGGCGAGGCAGTGGCTGTGGACGAAATCCTGATCGAAATCGAAACCGACAAGGTCGTGCTCGAAGTGCCTGCTCCTTCGGCTGGCGTGATCACTGAAATCCTGCAAGGCGACGGCGCAACCGTGATCGCTGAGCAGCTGATCGCTAAGATCGACTCCGCAGCTGTGGCTGGCGCTCCTGCTGCCGCTCCCGCCGTTTCGGCTCCTGCTGCTGCCCCCGTGGCTGCTGCAGCTCCTGCTGCCGACAAGAGCGGTGTGGCGATGCCTGCTGCTGCCAAGATTTTGGCCGACAACAATCTGTCCACAGCGAATGTGGCTGGTTCCGGCAAAGACGGCCGCGTGACCAAGGGTGATGCGCTGAACGCAGTCAAGACTGGCGCAGCCGCTCCTGCTGCAGCTCCCGTGGCTCAAGTGGCTGCTGCTCCCGCTATTTTGGGCGAGCGCCCAGAGCAGCGCGTGCCTATGACACGTCTGCGTGCCCGTATTGCTGAGCGTCTGCTGCAGTCGCAAGCCACCAACGCCATCCTGACCACGTTCAATGAAGTGAACATGGCTCCTGTGATGGACATGCGCAAGAAGTTCCAGGACTCCTTCACCAAGGAACACGGTGTGAAGCTGGGCTTCATGTCCTTCTTCGTCAAGGCGGCTGTGCACGCTTTGAAGAAGTTCCCTGCGGTGAACGCTTCGGTGGACGGCAACGACATCATCTATCACGGTTACTTCGACATCGGTATCGCTGTGAGCTCTCCTCGCGGTCTGGTGGTGCCCATCCTGCGCAATGCAGATCAGATGAGCTTCGCCGACATCGAAAAGAAGATTGCTGAATTCGGTCAAAAGGCCAAGGAAGGCAAGCTGGGCATTGAAGACATGACTGGCGGTACTTTCTCCATCTCCAATGGCGGCACCTTCGGCTCGATGATGTCTACCCCCATCATCAACCCACCTCAGTCCGCCATTCTGGGCGTGCACGCAACCAAGGACCGTGCTGTGGTCGAAAACGGTCAGATCGTGATTCGCCCCATGAACTATCTGGCACTGTCTTATGACCACCGCATCATCGACGGCCGCGAAGCTGTGCTGAGCCTGGTCGCCATGAAGGACGCGCTGGAAGATCCATCCCGTCTGCTGTTTGATCTGTAATTTTTCGCAGGTCTCAATTCGATAAGGCCCACCACCAAAAGCGGTGGGCTTTTTTGCAGTTAAACAGAGTAAAGATTTCAATCATGAGCAAGCAATTTGACGTCGTCGTGATCGGCGCAGGCCCTGGCGGCTACATCGCAGCGATCCGTGCTGCACAACTGGGTTTCAACGTCGCCTGTATCGACGAGTGGAAGAACGCTGCGGGCGGCGCTGCTCCTGGCGGTACCTGCACCAACGTGGGTTGCATCCCCTCCAAGGCGCTGCTGCAGTCTTCCGAGCATTTCGAACATGCCGAGCTGCACTTTGCTGACCACGGCATCTCGACTGGCAAGGTGGAGATGGATGTGGCCAAGATGATCGCCCGCAAGGAAGCGATCGTGAAGCAAAACAACGACGGCATTCTGTACCTGCTGAAGAAAAACAAGGTTACGTTTTTCCACGGCCGAGGCTCCTTTGTGAAGGCTGCTGAAGGCGGCTATGAAATCAAGGTGGCTGGCAAGGAAGAAGAAGTCATCACCGGCAAGCAAATCATTGTGGCAACTGGCTCCAATGCCCGTGCACTGCCCGGACTGCCTTTTGATGAAGAAAACGTGCTGTCCAACGACGGCGCTTTGAGCCTGAACAACATGCCTAAGAAGCTGGCACTGATCGGCGCTGGCGTGATCGGTCTGGAAATGGGTTCGGTCTGGCGTCGTCTGGGCACGGAAGTGACCGTGCTCGAAGGCATGGACAAGTTCCTGCCTGTGGTGGACGAGCAAATCGCCAAGGAAGCCAAGAAGGCTTTCGACAAGCAAGGTCTGAAGATCGAGCTGGGCGTGAAGATCGGCGAAGTCAAGGCTGGCAAGAAGGGCGTGTCTGTTGCTTATACCAACGCCAAGGGCGAAGCCCAGTCGCTGGAAGTGGACAAGTTGATTGTCTCTATTGGCCGTACCGCCAACACCATCGGCCTGAACGCTGAAGCCGTGGGCCTGGCTCTGGACGAGCGCGGCGCCATCGTGGTGGACGACCTGTGCAAGACCAACTTGCCCGGCGTGTGGGCGGTGGGCGACGTGGTGCGTGGCCCTATGCTGGCACACAAGGCTGAAGAAGAAGCTGTGGCCGTGGCCGAGCGCATCGCGGGCCAGCATGGTCATGTGAACTTCGCAACTCTGCCTTCCGTGATCTACACCAGCCCTGAAGTGGCATGGGTGGGCCGCACCGAGCAGCAGCTCAAGGCTGATGGCGTTAAGTACAAGGCCGGCACATTCCCATTCCTGGCGAACGGCCGCGCACGTGCGCTGGGCGATACGACCGGCATGGTGAAGTTCCTGGCCGATGCTGAGACCGATGAAATCTTGGGCGTCCACATGGTCGGCCCCATGGTGTCCGAGCTGATCTCTGAAGCCGTGGTGGCCATGGAGTTCAAGGCATCGAGCGAAGACATCGCCCGCATCTGCCACGCACACCCATCGCTGTCTGAATCTACCAAGGAAGCCGCTCTGGCTGTAGATAAGCGCACTTTGAATTTCTAAAGTTTCATCAGTCTTGCGCGCAGGTTTTTGACATGGCTGTGAAGTACCCGCGCGCAAGCTGAGTTTCTTTAAAATTTAGATAAAAATGGCTGCTAGCGCTTAATCTATAAGCACTAGCAGCTATTGTTTTTTGAGCATCTGAAATCTGGAGACAAGACGGTGAATGTAAAACAGGCCTATGAGGCAGAGCTGGCCGCCAAGGGTTTCAAAAGCGATCCTGCGCAATTGCGTGCCGTCGAAGCGCTGCAGCGCTGCGCTGATGAATGGACGGCCTATAAAGGCAAGCGCTCCAACGCGCTCAAAAAACTGATCAACCACCCCGACTTGCCCAAAGGCGTTTACATGTACGGGGGGGTAGGGCGCGGCAAAAGTTTTTTGATGGAATGCTTTTTCAACGCCGTGCCCATCAAGCGCAAGGTGCGTCTGCACTTTCACGAATTCATGCGCGAGGTGCACCGCGAGATGCACCTGATGCAAGGCACGCAGGACCCGCTGAGCGCGCTGGGTGCCAAGATCTCCAAGAAGTACAAACTGATCTGTTTTGACGAGTTTCACGTCGCCGATATCACCGACGCCATGATTCTCTACAAGCTGCTGGAGTCCTTGTTTGCCAATGGCGTGGGCTTTGTCACCACTTCCAACTTCATGCCTGACGGTCTATATCCCGACGGTCTGCACCGTGACCGTATCTTGCCCGCGATTGCGCTGATTAAAGAGCGTATGGAAGTGGTGAACGTAGACAACGGCACTGACTACCGCCGCCGCACCTTGGAAGACGCCAAGCTCTTCCACTGCCCGCTAGGTGCTGAGGCCGATGCGGCCATGACGGATACCTTTAACCGTCTGGCCGAAGTGCATGACGAAGAACCCGTGATGCAGATCGAGACCCGCAAGATTGCGGCCAAGCGCCGTGCGGGTGGTGTGGTCTGGTTTGATTTCCGTGAGCTGTGCGGCGGCCCGCGTTCGCAAAACGACTACCTTGAAATTGCCACGCAGTTCCATACCGTCTTGCTGTCTGATGTGCCGGAGTTGCATGTGAATATGGCATCGGCTGCGCGGCGTTTTACGCTGCTGGTGGACGTGCTGTATGACCGCCATGTCAAGCTCATCATGTCGGCTGCTGTGGCTCCTGAGAAAATTTATACAGAAGGTCCGCTATCCCATGAGTTCCCGCGCACTGTCTCGCGTTTGAATGAGATGCGCTCTAAGGAGTATCTGGCGCTGGAGCGTCGCGTTGTGGACACCCGCTTGACCTGATGTGCCAAGCAGAGCTGTCAAGCCTTGCAGCCCAGTGTTTACTAATCGCTTTAAGATACTTGCCTGTCCCTTAAGCCTTAAGTTGATGAAGATGTCTACTCACTTTGCCTTGCCAATCATTCGCCGCTTTGCTACTTTGGCACTTGCCCCAGTCGCTGCGGTCTGGATGTTTTGTGCGCCTGCCAATGCGCAGATGCCTCAGGTGCAAGGTGAAGCCCTGTTGACGCCAAAGACCGCAGCAGAGCGCCAGCAAGAGCAGCGAGAACAGTTGCACAAAGAAATCGCTGCTGAGCGCGCAGAAATCGTGAGCAAGCGAGTCGTCATCGAGCAGCAGCGCGTTGCTGACGACAAGCTTTGCTACCAAAAGTTTTCGGTTGAAAGCTGCCTTGCTGATGCGCGTGAGCAAGCCCGCATAAAAGATGCCCCGCTGCGTGCGCGTGAGTTGCAAATCAACGAGCTCGAGCGCAGACAAGCAGCAGCGGCTAGGTTGCAAAGCATTGAAGAAAAAAAGGCCGAGAAATCAGCGGTCCCCATGAAGTCGCAAAAGCGCGAGGGGGCAGACAAGCGTCAGCCCACACCCACAGGTGTGGGCGCTAAGCCTGCTGTTGATGAGCAAGCGGCTCAGGCGCTGCGCCATAGTGAGGCCCAGCAGCGCGCCAGCAAGCAGGCCGAGTATCAGCGCAGTCATGAGCTAAGCCGTGCAAAGGCCGATCAGGGCAGGGCAGAGCGTGAAGCCAAGGCCAGAGCTGAGCGTGAGGCCAAGCTAAAAGAGGCTGCTGAGCGCAAGGCTCGTTCGTTGCAGCAAGCCAAGGAGCGCGGCCAGACCGCAGCGCCGCTGCCTGCACCAGCTCCTTAAAGCGTGTTTGCTACCTCTGCGGCGATAGCTAGAAGATCGTTGCTATGCTCCTAAACCTCATCAAGCATCTGGTTAAGTTGAACGGTTTAGTTATTGATAGATTTTGCTATTAAAAGCATTGCTGCTAATGCATGTATCTAAAGCGCCTTGGCTCAATTAGCTAGCTAATTAGCAATGGCCGATAGCTTCAAAATAGCGAGTGAAAGGTTGTCGCCGCTGCCCGTGGCGCGCTGGCGGGCTTTTTCGATCAAAAATCCCGAAGCCTCCCGGGGTGAGAGTCCATTGAGCACGGTGGCTAGCTCTTGTTTGTTGAAGTAGTGCCAGACACCGTCAGAACAAGCCATCAGCGTATCGCCGGGCAGCAGTTTTTTGATGTGATGGTGAACCATGGGTGGCTCATTTTCTGAGCCAAGACACCCCAGCAAAATATTGGATTGAGGATGATAGCTGGCCTCTTCCTCAGTAAGTTCGCCGCGGTCAACTAAGGCCTGTACGTAAGAGTGATCCAGCGAGCGGTGGATAAGATGTTCGCCCCGAAAGTGATAAAGCCGCGAATCGCCCGAGTGCATGAGGTGGCAGCCGCCATCTGGCAGCAATACAAAGGCGGCGACGGTGCTGTGCGGCTCTTGCTCTGAGGAGATGGCGGTGAGGCGGATGACCATGTGCGCTTCCTGCACAATGGAGCGAAGCATCTGGGTGCAATCTTCTTTGCCGGGCTCAAAGCGCTCAAATAGTTGGCGCGAAGTGAGCATGACTTGGTCAGAAGCTTTGCGCCCACCGCTGCGACCCCCCATACCGTCAGCTACTACACCAAGAATGCAAGATTCAGAGTAGGGGTGGGCCATCAGCAAAACTTGGTCTTGCTGATATTCCCTGTCGCCACGATGAATACCCGTTGCGGCTTGGATGCGGTAGTTAGATGACATGAGTGAGGTAGAGGACTGGAGTGGCTTTTCTTAACGCCGCGTTACATCTTATCTGGCGCAGAGAGGTTGACGGCGCTTCTTTGTCAGCTTGTGTGTGCTTATCTTGAGGTGATTTTTCTAAAGGTGGAACGGATTTGACTCAATTGCAGGACGCTGTTGCGCATGTATTTGCTGTGGACGGCGCATTGTCTCAAGCCGAGCCTGCATTTTTGCCGCGCTCGGGCCAGACGCGCATGGCGTTGGCTGTGGCGCAGGCGATTGAAGAGGCTGATGTGCTGGTGGTTGAAGCGGGCACGGGTGTAGGCAAAACCTATGCCTATATGGTTCCGGCACTGCTCAGTGGTCAGCGTGTGCTGGTTTCCACTGCCACCAAGGCCTTGCAAGACCAGTTGTTTGCACGTGATTTGCCAAGGTTGGTGCACGGCTTAGGTTTACCGCTACGCATGGCGCGGCTCAAAGGGCGTGCGTCATATTTGTGTATTGAGCGGCTTGAACGCGTGCGCCAAGGCCGCACAGCGCCGCAGGACCCGCAGGTGCTGCGTGCAGTGGCCGATGTAGAGCGTTGGGCCAGAGTCACTCGCACGGGCGATATGGCAGAAATGCAGGCGCTGGATGAACGCTCGCCGGTTATCGCTCTGGTCACCTCGACCAAAGACAATTGCCTGGGCTCTGATTGCCCCCACTGGCAGGCCTGCCACGTCAATGTGGCCCGCCAGCATGCGCTGCAGGCGGATGTTGTGGTGGTCAATCACCACCTGCTTTTTGCAGATCTGGACGTGCGCGATAGCGGCGTGGCCAACCTGTTGCCCAATACGGGCGTGGTGGTGGTGGATGAGGCCCATCAACTCAACGATATTGGCGTGCAGTTTGCGGGCGAAACTCTTTCTAGCCAGCAGTTGGTGGGCTATGCCCGCGATGCTTTGAGGCTGACGCAAGAACATGCGCGGGGCATGGCCGATTGGCTGGTGCTGTGCACCACCCTAGAGCAAGCCATGCGCGAGCTGCGCTTGCAAGCAGGCAAGCCCCCGGTGGGTGGCCGCCTGCCTTGGCAAGGCATTACGCCGCAGGGCTTAGATGGCCTCGCGTGGCGCGCGGCGCTGGTGCGGCTGGGGCAAAGCCTGCGGGCGCTGCTGAAGTCCTTGGCGGTATTGGCGGATACGGCGGCCGATTTGCAGCGCCTATATGAGCGCGGTGCTGAACTGCTGGCAAGGTTGGCCCGGTTTGCGGCGCCTGCCGATGATGAGTGCGTGCGCTGGTTGGAGGTGGGCGCGCAGCACCTGCGCATGCTGGAGTCGCCACTGTCGATTGCCCGCATCATGCAGCAGCGCTTGCTACAGCGCACTCTGGATGGGAGTGTCAATAATGAGAGCAAAGAGTCCAATGCTCGTGCTGACAAGACATGGATTTTTACCTCAGCCACGCTGGGGCATGACGAACGCTTGAGCTGGTTTACCGAATCCTGTGGTTTGCATGGTGCGAAAGTGCTGCAGGTAGAAAGCCCGTTTGACTATCACCATCAGGCCGGCGTCTATGTGCCCCAGCCTTTTGCTGCGGCGGGCAGTGCCCAACACAGCCCGCAAGTGGCGCAGTTGGTGCTGGATGCGGCCCAGCGCATTGGCGGGCGTACGCTGGTATTGACGACAACGCTCAAGGCCTTGCACGCGATCAGCGAATCGCTGCGCTCCTCTTTGGGCTTGTTTGCTGATCTCGATGTTCTGGTGCAGGGTGAGGCGCCGAAACTGGCGCTGATTGAGCGTTTTATGGCTGCAGGTGTCAGCCACTTGACGCAGCAGCGGGGCGCGATTCTTGTGGCTTCAGCCACTTTCTGGGAAGGCGTAGATTTACCCGGCGATGTGCTGCAACTGGTGGTGATCGACAAACTGCCATTTCCCCCGCCGGATGACCCGCTGGTTGAAGCCCGCTCGCGGCAGCTGGAAAGTGTGGGGCGAACCGCTTTTTACGACTACATGATCCCCGAGGCCGCCTTGGCGCTAAAGCAAGGGGCGGGGCGCTTGATTCGCAGTGAATCTGATCGAGGTGTGCTGGTGATTTGCGATAGTCGTTTGATCAGCATGGGCTATGGCGCCCAGCTCATGGCGGCGCTGCCGCCCATGCGAGTGCTGGGTAGTCAGCCTGAATTTGAAGAAACCCTCAGTCAGTTGGCTGCACAGCGTGGCGAAGGTTCTATGGAATCGAATGCTTGATCTCAACAAAAAAGGATACGCAGTACGTATCCTTTTTTGTGGGAGCTTCACCGCAGTGATGCGAGTTTGATTACCAGAGCTTCCACCAAGAAGCTTTTTTCTCTTGGGTGGGCGCGGCGGCAGTGCCGTAGCTGGTTTCTAGAACACGCTTGGCATCGTCGCGCAGCTGGGTCATGCCCAATGCGTCATAGGACTTGACGAGGATCGCCATGGCTTCGCGCACTGCTGGCACGTTCTGGTAGTCACGCACAGCGGTTTGTGCGCGGGCAATGGCTGCCACATAAGCGCCGCGGCTGTAGTAGTAATTGGCCACGTGAACTTCGTACTGAGCCAGTGAGTTCACGATGTACTGCATGCGCTGGCGGCTGTCTTCTGCATACTTCGAGTCAG
Organism: Comamonas sp. Y33R10-2; assembly: GCF_019355935.1. Classification (NCBI taxonomy): domain Bacteria; kingdom Pseudomonadati; phylum Pseudomonadota; class Betaproteobacteria; order Burkholderiales; family Comamonadaceae; genus Comamonas; species Comamonas sp. Y33R10-2. Next base: position 1,758,273 of record NZ_CP079925.1, on the reverse strand, counting down.
GAAAGCGTGTAACCAGTTCGCGGAAAGACTCGAACGAGTCCTTGGCAGCTTTTTGGTCGCGCTCAGACAGGTCTTGGCGGGTCAGCCAGCCAAACATGCCCAAGTTATCGTTGAAATTGACGAGGCCCTTGAGGTACAGCGCATAGTCCATCGCCGGGCTTGCGGGGTGCAGTTTGGTAAAGCGGTCCAAAGTGGCCAGAGCCTGCACTTTATCGCCGGCCTTGAACTGGGCGTAAGCCTTTTCCAGCTGAGCCTGCTGAGCCAAAGGCGTGCCAGCGGCACGGCCTTCGAGCTTTTCAAACAGTGGCACAGCCTTATCAAAGGCTCCCGAGGAAGACTCGTCACGTGCTTCTGTATAGATACGTTCGGGAGTCCACTTGGCCGTCGGGTCATCCTTGGTGCTGGAGCATCCCGCGAGGGCTGCGGCGATTAACACGGCAGGGACAAGAGTCAGTGAAATACGCGGCATGGTGGACAGTTTTCTGACGATCATTAGCGGTAGTTTGAAGGTAGACCCGGCTGTTGATGCGGCTGGGCTAAAGCACCACACCATACACCACCAGACTTTGAGCCTCCCGAAAAAGGATCGAAGCATTGTAAGGGGCAGTCGTGCTGCTGTAGTGAGTTCCTCGCGTCTTTCGGATGCATTGGCGAAAGCGAGCGTAGTAACAGAGGCATTGCGCCCGCAGGGATGCCGCGCTCTTTCTACAATAGCGACCATGTTTGTCCATTTGCGCCTGCACACCGAATTTTCCGTAGTCGACGGAACCACCCGCATCAATGCCATGATCAAGGCCGCTGCTGAAGATGGGCAGGTGGCAATGGCCATCACTGACTTCAACAACCTGTTTGGCGGCATCAAGTTCTACCGCGAAGGCCGCGCCAAGGGCGTCAAGCCCGTGTTGGGGGCCGAGATTGTGCTGGAAGGTCTGGGCGACTCGCCAGCCTCTCGCATCATCGTGCTGGTGCAAAGCAAGCAGGGTTATCACAACCTGGCGGAGTTGCTGTCCCGTGGCTGGACGCGCGGTGTGGTGCGCGATCAAGCTCAGCACAAGTGGGAATGGCTGCAAGAGCTAGGCGAAGGCCTGATCGTGCTGGCCGGAGCACAGGCGGGCCCCGTAGGCATTGCCCTGACCCGTGGTGATGAAAAGGGTGCGGCGGAGATTGCGCAGCGCCTGGCCACCATGTTCCCCCACCGTTTCTACATGGAAATTCAGCGTGCAGGCCGCGTTGATGATGAATCGCATCTGCTGGCAGCGGTGAAGCTGGCCAGCCGCTTGAACTTGCCCGTGGTGGCTACCCACCCGATTCAGTTTCCCAAGCCCGACGACTATGAGTCGCATGAGGCTCGGGTATGTATTTCCGAAGGCGAAATTCTGGGTAACGCCAAGCGCGTGCGCAAGTTCACGCGCCAGCAGCATTTCAAGACCGCAGCCGAGATGCAGGCCCTGTTTGCCGACATTCCTAGCGCCATTGAAAACACGCTTGAAATTGCCCGCCGCTGTAGCCTGACACTGGATCTGGGCAACCCGCAGCTGCCCAACTTCCCAGTGCCTGATGGCATGACCATGGATGAGTTCTTCCGCCAAGAGTCGTTTGAAGGCCTGGAAGAGCGCCTGGTCCACCTTTACCGCGACCCCGTTAAGCGCGATGCCGAACGCCCTCGCTATGTAGAGCGATTGGAGTTTGAGCTGGGCACCATCATGAAGATGGGTTTTCCCGGTTACTTCCTGATCGTGGGCGACTTTATTAAATGGGCCAAGCAAAATGGTTGCCCCGTGGGGCCGGGTCGCGGCTCGGGCGCGGGCTCGTTGGTGGCCTACGTACTCAAGATCACTGACCTTGACCCACTGGAATACAACTTGCTGTTTGAGCGCTTTCTGAACCCAGAACGCGTTTCCATGCCTGACTTTGACATCGACTTTTGTCAGCAAAATCGTGACCGTGTCATCGACTATGTGAAGGACAAATACGGGCGCAATGCGGTCAGCCAGATTGCTACTTTCGGCACCATGGCTGCGCGCGCTTCGATTCGAGACGTGGGTCGTGTACTGGACATGAGCTATATGTTCTGCGACGGCATCTCCAAGCTGATCCCGAACAAGCCCGGTTTGAACGTCACGCTGAAGTACCCGCCCAACCCTAAAAAGGAAGGCGATAAGTACACCTATGCGATTGAGGCCGAGCCCATTTTGGCTGAGCGCATTGAGCGTGAGGAAGACGTCAAGACCCTCATCGAGATGGCGCAAAGCTTGGAAGGCATGTGCCGCAACATCGGCATGCACGCCGGTGGTGTGGTGATTGCGCCGGGTCGCTTGGCAGATTTTTGCCCGTTGTACCAGCAGCCCGGCAGTACCTCGGCCGTGGCCATGTTTGACAAGGATGACGTGGAACTGGTGGGTCTGGTCAAGTTCGACTTTTTGGGCTTGGCCACGCTGACCATTCTGGAGATTGCGCGCGAATTCATCATGAAGCGCCACAAGGGTCAGGAAAATTTCCAGTTTGAGAACATTCCTCTCGATGACTACCCGACTTACAAACTGTTCTCAGATGGCAAAACCGAAGCCGTGTTCCAGTTTGAATCGCGCGGCATGCAGCAGATGCTCAAGGAAGCCAAGCCTTCGCGTCTGGAAGACCTGATTGCGCTGAACGCTCTGTATCGCCCCGGCCCTATGGACCTGATTCCCAGCTTTATTGCCCGCAAACACGGGCAGGAAGTGGTGGAGTACCCGCACCCCATGGTTGAAAAGGTGCTGGCCGAGACCTACGGCATCATGGTTTACCAAGAGCAGGTGATGCAGACCGCTCAGGTACTGGGCGGCTACTCATTGGGCGGCGCTGACTTGCTGCGCCGAGCCATGGGCAAGAAAAAGCTCGAAGAAATGGCCAAGCACCGCGCCTTGTTCCGCGAAGGTGCGGCCAAGAACGGACTCAATGAGACCAAGGCCGACGAAGTTTTCGACTTGATGGAAAAGTTCGCGGGCTATGGCTTTAACAAGTCGCACGCCGCCGCTTACTCCCTGCTGGCCTATCACACCGGCTGGCTCAAGGTGCATTACACGGCTGAGTTCTACTGCGGCAATATGACCGTAGAAATGGACAACACTGACAAGCTCAAGGTGCTGTACGAAGACGCGCTGCGCATGGGCATCACTTTTGAGATGCCCGACGTGAACCGCGGCGTGCACCGCTTTGAGCCGGTGACCGATAAAGTGATACGTTATGGGCTCGGAGCCATTAAAGGCACTGGACAAGCTGCTATCGAAGCGATAGTGGCTGCGCGCAATGGCGTGGGTGCAGGTCCTAATGGCCAAGAAAGTGGCCCATTCAAAAGCCTGTTCGACTTCTGCTTGCGCGTGGAGCGCAGCAAGCTCAACAAGCGCACCGTTGAAGCGCTGATCAAGGGCGGGGCTTTTGACTCCATCGACCTAAACCGCGCATCGCTCATGGCGACGCTCGATACGGCCATGGGCTTTGCGGCCAAATCCATCGCCAATGCCGACCAAGGCGGTTTGTTCGACATGATGGGCGCCGATGCCGTCGGCTCCAGCACGGCAGAGCCCCCCATGGCCGATGTACTGCCCTGGGGCGTGAAGGAAAAGCTGACGCTGGAGAAAACCGCCATCGGCTTTTATCTCACGGGTCATCTGTTTGACGAGGTTGAGGCCGAGGTGCGCCGCTTTGTACGCACCCCTATTGCCGAGATGCGCGATAGCCGCGAGGCGCAAACCATGGCCGGCATCATCAGTGGCCTGCGCACCATTAACGGCCAGCGCGGCAAGCTCAGCATTTTCAGCATCGACGATAAATCGATGGCGATTGAAGCGTCGGTGGATGAAAAAACCATGGCGGCTTGCGTGGATGTGCTCAAAGAAGACGAATTTGTCGTCGTCTCAGGCCGTTTGCAGCCTGATCGCTTTAGCGGCGGCCTGCGCATGAAGGTCCAGCAAATGTGGACGCTGTCCGATGCGCGCTGCCGCTACGCCCGCTATTTGCAAGTGAGCGTGGGTGAAAACATGCCTGATGTGCCGGGTCTGCTGCGCCAATTCCCCGCAAAGGTGGAAGAAACCGAGAGTGGCAACGTCACCCATGGTGTGAAGGTGCGGCTTGACATGGTTTGCAAGGACGAGCGCGGCGCAGCTAGCTGTGAGCTGGAGTTGGGCGAGAGCAGCCGCTTTTATCCATCAGATGCGGCGCTGGCCGCTTGGTATGGCTCGGTGGGTGCGGGCCAGGTCAAGGTGATTTATAAGTAAAAAGTCTATAGCCGCTGCCGGATGAAGTAACCAGCAGCGGCCTGATTTTTTGATAGCGCTCACTGCTTAATCAATGCGGGATTCCCAAGGATTTCATGCTGTTTTCCTTGTTTTACTTTTAATCTGCTTGAAATCCCTAACAATGCTATGCATATGCCAGCGCAAAAACATTGCGATGGCTCGCTAGAATGGATTTCATGGCTACCCAACCCCCAACAATTCCCCCGATCTCGCCAGCGATCCGAACGCCTGACGGTGGTGACGCTTTGGTGCTGGAACGCCGCCGTCAAAAGCTTCAGCCGCCTAGCATGTACCAAGTGGTGATGCTCAACGATGACTTCACACCGATGGAGTTTGTGATTGCCGTTCTGCAGGAGCTTTTCAACAAAGACCGCGAATCCGCCACACAAATCATGCTCAAAATTCATCTGGATGGCCGCGGTATCTGTGGCGTCTTCAGTCAAGATGTAGCTGCGACCAAGGTCGAGCAAGTCCTGCAAGCGGCGCACAAATCTGGCCATCCACTACAAGCCACGTTTGAACCTGTTGAATAAGCGCAGATCGCCCTCAGATTACTTAGCATTGAGTCAACCCAAGCAAGCCCAAAGGAGTCGCACATGATCGCTCAAGAACTGGAAGTCAGCTTGCACATGGCGTTTGTCGAGGCACGCCAGCAGCGCCACGAGTTCATTACCGTGGAGCATTTGCTGCTCGCCTTGCTAGACAACCCCAGTGCAGCCGAAGTGCTGCGCGCATGCGCGGCCAATATTGACGACCTGCGCTCATCGTTGTCTAACTTCATCAAGGACAACACGCCGCAGGTGGATGGCACCGACGAGGTGGACACGCAGCCCACGCTGGGATTCCAGCGCGTGATTCAGCGCGCCATCATGCATGTGCAGTCCACAGGCAATGGCAAAAAAGAGGTGACGGGCGCGAATGTGCTCGTGGCCATCTTTGGCGAAAAAGATTCGCACGCCGTGTACTACTTGCACCAGCAAGGCGTGACCCGCCTTGATGTAGTGAATTTCATCGCTCACGGTATCAAAAAGGGTGAACCGCCCGAGCCTGCCAAGGCCGATTCTCCTTCGGAGGGCGAAGAGGGCGGTGGCGGTGAGCGCAGTGAAAAAGCCTCGCCGCTGGAGCAGTTCACGCTCAACTTGAACGTGGCCGCTAAGGAAGGCAAGATTGATCCGTTGATCGGGCGCGAATACGAAGTCGAGCGCACGATTCAGATTCTCTGCCGCCGCCGCAAAAACAACCCGCTTCTGGTGGGTGAAGCGGGCGTGGGCAAGACCGCGATTGCGGAAGGCCTGGCATGGCGCATCACCGAAGGCACGGTGCCTGATGTGCTCAAGGACGGCGTGGTTTACTCGCTGGACATGGGCGCGCTGCTGGCCGGCACCAAGTACCGCGGTGACTTCGAGCAGCGCCTCAAGGGCGTTCTCAAGTCGCTCAAGGACAAGCCCTATGCGATTTTGTTCATCGACGAAATCCACACGCTGATCGGCGCTGGTGCGGCTTCGGGCGGCACGCTGGATGCATCCAACCTCTTGAAGCCTGCCCTATCCAGCGGTCAGCTGCGCTGCATTGGCGCGACGACGTTCACAGAATACCGCGGCATTTTTGAAAAAGACGCGGCTCTGTCGCGCCGTTTCCAGAAGGTAGACGTGGTTGAGCCGACGGTGCAAGAGACCGTGGACATCTTGAAGGGCTTGAAGTCGCGCTTTGAAGAGCACCACAGCATTCAATACGCAGCGGAAGCTCTGCAGGCTGCGGCTGAGCTGTCGGCCAAGTACATCAACGACCGTCACCTGCCCGACAAGGCCATTGACGTGATCGACGAAGCCGGTGCCGCCCAGCGCATTGCCCCTGAGGACAAGCGCAAGGAAATCATTGGTAAAGCTGAGATCGAAGCTATCGTGGCCAAGATTGCGCGCATTCCGCCAGCCAACGTCAGCAATGACGACCGCAGCAAGCTGCAAACACTGGAGCGTGACTTGAAGAGCGTGGTCTTCGGTCAAGACAAGGCGCTGGAAGTGTTGGCGTCCGCCGTCAAGATGGCGCGCTCGGGTCTGGGCAAGCCTGATAAGCCGATTGGCTCCTTCCTGTTCTCCGGCCCCACGGGCGTCGGCAAGACAGAAGCCGCCAAACAGCTGGCCTACATCTTGGGCGTGGACTTGATCCGCTTTGATATGTCGGAGTACATGGAGCGCCATGCGGTGTCGCGCCTGATTGGTGCGCCTCCCGGCTACGTGGGCTTTGACCAGGGTGGTCTGCTGACTGAAGCCGTCACCAAGAAGCCGCACTCTGTGCTGCTGCTCGACGAAATCGAGAAGGCCCACCCGGACATCTTCAACGTGCTGCTGCAGGTCATGGACCACGGTACGCTGACGGACAACAACGGACGTAAGGCCGACTTCCGCAACGTGATCATCATCATGACTACGAATGCAGGTGCCGAGACCATGAACAAGGCCAGCATTGGCTTTACCAATGCGCGTGAAGCCGGTGATGAGATGGCCGATATCAAGCGCCTGTTCACACCTGAGTTCCGCAACCGTCTGGACTCCACTGTCAGCTTCAAGGCGCTGGACGAGCAGATCATTTTGCGCGTGGTGGACAAGTTCTTGCTGCAACTGGAGCAGCAGCTGGCTGAGAAGAAGGTGGAGGTAACCTTCAGCGACGAGCTGCGCAAGCACTTGGCTAAGAAGGGCTTTGATCCGCTGATGGGCGCGCGTCCTATGCAGCGCCTGATTCAGGACACTATCCGCCGCTCTTTGGCTGATGAGCTGCTGTTCGGTCGCCTGACCCATGGCGGCCGTCTGGAAGTTGAGTGGGATGAAGCGGCCAACGAAGGCAAGGGTGACGTCAAACTCACCATTACCGAGTTGCCCAAGGATGAGACGGCATCTGAGCCCGCAGTCGCTCAATAAGTCCTGCTAAAAGCAAAAGCCGACAGTGTTAAAGCTGTCGGCTTTTTCTTTTTGATCAATTTTATTGATAGCAGTCAGTCCCAGTAATTTCTTGTTTTCAGAGGTAATGGTAGCTGAGGTTTAATTGAATAAATGACTAGCTGCTATCAAAATAATTATCTGCCTTTGCCGGAAGATTTATTTGACCTGCCGCTTTTCCAGTTTGCGCGCCAGCGTTCGGCGATGCATGCCTAGGCGCCTAGCCGCTTCAGAGATGTTGAACCCTGACTCAGCCAGCGTCTCGTGAATATGTTCCCACTCGAGGGTTTTGATCGAAGTGGTTTGGTTGCTGACCTCCACGTCGGTGCGGCCTTCGACACGGCCAAAAGCGGCTTCTATGTCGTCGGTGTTGGAGGGTTTGGCCAGGTAGTGGCAGGCGCCGAGTTTCACGGCTTCCACGGCAGTGGCAATGCTGGCGTAGCCGGTGAGGACGACGATGAGCGCTTCGGGATTGAGCTGGTGCAGCATTTGTACGCAGTTCAGGCCCGAGGCATTGCCTGCCAGTTTTAAGTCCATGACGGCATACTGGGGCAGGTTTCCAGTCAGCAACTCCTGCGCTTCTTCGCCGCTGGCTGCGTGCAGCACGCGATAGCCCCGGCGCTCAAAAGAGCGCTTGAGGGTGCGTGCAAAAGCTGCATCGTCTTCAACCAGCAGCAGTAATCGGTCTTCATCCATGCAGACAACAAAGCTTTAAATGGCGAGGGCGGATTGGGGAAGGCAAACTTCAACCAATGCGCCACCACCTTGATGGAGGGGGAGATTTGTGACCTGAACTCGGCCACCCAAGGCACGCGCTACGTTGGTGACAAGGAATAAGCCCAAGCCGCGGCCCGGACGTTCTTGCTTTGTAGAGATGTGGCATTGGCCTAGTTGTGACAACACGGCTGCATCAAATCCGGCTCCGCGGTCGCGAACCTGAATGCGCACCTGATCCTGATTATTGGAGAGGCTCAGTTCTACCCAGTCGGCAGAGGCTTCGAGCGCATTGTCCAGCAAATTACATATCATTTGCTGGAGTGCAGTATCTGAGAGCATGGCGAAGTTTGTGACGCCTTCATTGCGTAAAGCAAAGTGCTGCAAGCTGTTGTGGCTTTGCCAGTGACTGACGACGCCTTCGACAAAGTTGACAAATGTGGTGCTCTTCGTGCCTTCAGCGCGTGTTTCTCCGGCGGACAGCAGCACGCCAGAGACGATGGATTTGCAGCGCAGAAGCTGGCGCTGCATTTCCTGCAAATCTTCGCGCAGGTCTTCATCTTTCATCAGTGCTGGCATGTGCTGCCAGTCGCCCAAAATGACGGACATGGTGGCCATGGGGGTGCCTAACTCATGGGCTGCGCCGGTGGCCAGAAGGCCTAGGCGAAGGATATGCTCTTCCTCGCTGGCCCGCTGTCGCATATTGGAGATGCGGCTATCTCGGCGGCGCATGTTTTCCACAACACGCGTCAAAAAAACGATGGTCAGGATGCTGGTTAGTGCAAAGCTGATGAGTACCCCCACGATGTAGAGGCTGGGCAGCCCCTCATGAGAGGCAAACTGCACGTGCAGCGGTTGGTGAAAGAGGGTCAGCCCTGTAATGCCCACAAAAGATGCTGCCACCACCGCCCATGTGAAGTGGGACTGCAGCAGCACTGCACTCAAAATGCCTTGCAGCAAGTAAAGGTAGATAAAGGGGTTGCTAGCGCCGCCGCTGAGATAAAGCTGAATGGTGAGGGCTAGAACATCGGCCAGCAAAGCGTAGAAGACGCTGCGCGAGGTGACAGGTCTGTGCAGCCCTTGACTCCAGTAGATATAAGCAAGGTTCGTCGCTACCAGTGCGGCCAGCACCAAGGCCATGGGTAGCAAGGGCAGGGTGATCTTAAAGCCATAGTGCACTAACGAAATGGTGACGACTTGGCCTATCACGGCGATCCAGCGCAGCTGAATCAGCAGTTGCATGTTTTGCCGCTGGGTCAGGCGCTGAACGCGAAATAGGGAGTCGGAAATTGGGTTCACCGCGCAATTGTCACTGAGTGAATTCTTTGACGGGTGATTGGGGCTATGTCTTGCTGATGTATATGTGCAGTGAGTTTGGGCAATAAAAAACGCCCCGAAGGGCGTTTTGAAAAGAGGCGAGGCTTAGCTATTTTTTGCAGCTTTTTCGTGCTTCCGCACCAGCCAGAATGCTCCTAAAACCATAGCTGCAAGTCCATACCAAGTAAAGGCATAGACCAGGTGGCTGTTGGAGAACTGAATCACCGTCATGCCTGGGCGCAGCGTGTCGTTGCTGGCGCTGTTGTTGTCGCTGGCTTTGACATGTGCAGGGTTGCTGGCAGGAACGCCCAAGTCGATGAAGTAGGGCGCCGCTTGGCTAAGACCTTGGGCCTGAGCGATGGCAGCGACATCGCGGGAGAACCACAAACCGTTAGCGGCATCGTTCTCGCGCAAAAATCCGCCACCAGTCTCGCTCATGCGCAGCAGTCCGGTAACGGTCACCACTTCGGTCGAAGGCCCTGCTTCGCTGATTTGCTTGAGCCAAGTGCTGCGTAGCTTTTCAGGAGTGAAGCCTCGGTTGACCAAAATCTGCGAGCCGTCAGCGCGCTGCAATGGAGTAAGCAGCCAAAAACCTGCTCCGGCCTCAGTCAGCGCCTTGGCCAGCACGCTTTGCTTGTCCAGCCAAATGCCCTGAGCTTGCACTGGCAGGTACTCGTAGTTGGCAGCATTGATCTGGGACCACTGGCTTTGATCAGGCGCTGCCACGGGGGTGCTGTGCACGCGCAGGTCCACGCGTTCAATCAATTGAGTCTTCCAGATGAGTCGCTTCACCTGCCAAGTGCCCAGTGCCATAAACCCTAAAAACAAGGCGATGCCCACTATTGCGAGCATCGCCTTGGTGAAGGGAGAGCGCTGACGCGCAGCGCTCTGGTTCTTCATGGTGTCAGTCAAGGGGTGACTGTGGCAGGGGCCGTGTGACCAGCATGATCTGCATGGCTTGCAGCGGCTGGCATGTCATGGCCGGGCATCATGTGGGCGTTCATGTGGAACATGACCCATAAGGTGCCTGAAATGGCAATCGCCAAGAAGATGACCGTGAAGATAGTCGACAACATGGTCCAGCCACCTTGGATTTTGCCGTTCATGTGCAAGAAGTACACCATGTGTACCAGCACCTGAGCAATGGCGAACAAACCCAGCACAGCCACGGCGGTAGTGCGGTCGGTGATGACGCCATTCATGACCAAGTAGAAGGGGATGGCTGTCAAGATGACGGCCAAGATGAAGCCCTTTACATAGTCGCCCATGGAGACATGCAGGTCATCGTGATCGTGGTGGTCGTCGTGACCAGCGTGGATATCGTGTGCGCTCATTTACAGCACCCCCATCAGATATACAAAGGTGAACACGCCAATCCAGACCACGTCCAAGAAGTGCCAGAACATGGACAGGCAGTTGATACGGCGCACGTTCTCATTGATCAGGCCGTGCTTTTTGATTTGAATCATCAAGGTGATGAGCCAGATCAGACCAAAGGTCACGTGGATACCGTGGGTGCCCACGAGCGTGAAGAAGGAGGACAGGAAGGCGCTAGTCTGAGGCGTAGCACCTTGGTGAATCAGGTGATAGAACTCATAGATTTCTACCGCCAAGAAGGCTGCGCCCAGCAGGCCAGTGATGCCCAGCCACAGCAGCGTGCCGTTGACGTTCTTCTTTTGCTTTTGCAGCATTGCAAAGCCGAAGGTGATGGATGACATCAGCAGGAAGGCCGTATTGATGGCCACCAAGCTCAGGTCAAACAGTTCCTTGCCAGAAGGCCCGCCTGCATAGGCGCGGCCTAGTACGCCGTAAGTGGCGAACAGCGCTGCAAAGATCAAGCAGTCGCTCATCAAGTAGAGCCAGAAGCCCAGCGATGTGCCGTTTTCTGGATGGGGCTCGTGCGCGAGGTGGTACTCGCGCTTCGCCATGGCGGCAGTGCCGCCTGCGTGTGTATGCGAATTAGACATGGGCTGCTGCAAGCTGCTTAGTACGTGCTTCTTCCGTCGCGGCCACTTCGGCTGCGGGGATGTAGTAGTCACGCTTGTAGTTGAAGGTATGGATGATCGAGGCCAGCACGGTCGCGATGAACGATGCGATGGTCAGGGGCCACATGTGCCAGATCAGAGCAAAGCCCAAAACGGTGGACAGGGCTGCAATCACCACGCCCGAGCCAGTGTTGGCAGGCATGTGGATGGGCTCGTAGCCGCTCAGCTTGCGCAGGTAGCCGTGCTTCTTCATGTCGTGCCAGGCATCGATGTCATGTACCACGGGGGTGAAGGCAAAGTTGTACTGGGGAGGAGGCGAAGAAGTGGCCCATTCCAGAGTGCGGCCTTCCCATGGGTCACCCGTTTCGTCGCGCAGCTCGTCACGCTTCCAGACGGAAACGCCAATCTGAATGAAGAAGCAAGCGATACCGATAGCGACCAGACCAGCGCCCAAGGCGGCGATCACGAACCAGATTTGCAGCGAAGGATCTTCAAAATGGTTGGCACGACGAGTCACGCCCATCAGACCCAAGATGTACAAGGGAGTGAAAGCAACCCAGAAGCCGACCAGCCAGAACCAGAACGAAGCCTTGCCCCAGAACTCGTTGAGCTTGAAGCCAAAAGCCTTGGGGAACCAGAAGTTGATACCGGCGAACACGGCAAACACCACGCCACCAATGATCACGTTGTGGAAGTGAGCGATCAGGAACAACGAGTTGTGCAGCACAAAGTCTGCTGGAGGAACGGCCAGCAAAACGCCAGTCATACCGCCGATGGCGAAGGTGACCATGAAGCCCACCGTCCACAGCATAGGCACTGTGAAGTTGATGCGACCCTTGTACATGGTGAACAGCCAGTTGAAGATCTTCGCGCCCGTGGGGATCGAGATAATCATCGTGGTGATACCGAAGAAGGTATTCACGCTGGCGCCTGAGCCCATGGTGAAGAAGTGGTGCAACCAGACCACGTACGACAAGATGGTGATACAGACGGTGGCGTAAACCATCGAGGTGTAACCAAACAAGCGCTTGCGGCTGAATGTCGACACAATTTCGGAGAAGATACCGAAGCAAGGCAGGATCAGGATGTAGACCTCAGGGTGGCCCCAGATCCAGATCAAGTTCACGTACAACATCGGGTTGCCACCGAAGTCGTTCGAGAAGAAGTGCGTGCCCATGTAGCGGTCCAAAGTCATCAGCAGCAGAGCTGCAGTCAGAACAGGGAACGAAGCCACGATCAGGGCGTTGGTGCACAGGGCTGTCCAAGTGAAGATAGGCATCTTCATCAGGTTCATACCAGGAGCGCGCATCTTGATGATGGTCACGATCAGGTTGATACCTGAAAGCGTGGTGCCGACACCGGCGACCTGCAGGCCCCAGATGTAGTAGTCAAGACCTGTACTTCCGCTTTGGTGCCCCAGATTGGACAGAGCCAGCCAGCCAGAGGTAGAGAACTCGCCCAAGAACAGGGAGATCATCACCAGCACTGCGCCGCCAGTGGTCATCCAGAAGCTGAAGTTATTCAGGAACGGGAAGGACACGTCACGTGCGCCGATCTGCAGAGGAACCAGGTAGTTCATCAGGCCGGTCACGAAAGGCATCGCTACGAAGAAGATCATGATCACGCCGTGGGCTGTGAAGATCTGGTCGTAGTGGTGAGGGGGCAAGTAGCCGAGATTGTCGCCAAAGGCCATAGCCTGTTGCAGGCGCATCATTGCAGCGTCGGCAAAGCCACGCACGAACATGACCAGACCGAGGATCATGTACATGATGCCGATCTTCTTGTGGTCAATCGAGGTGAACCAGTCGTTCCAGAGCGGAGCCCAGAGTTTGAACTTGGTCAGGCCGGCCATCATGACGAGGCCACCGAGCACCACGGCAATGAAGGTCATGAGCACGATGGGCTCATGCGTCATGGGAATCTGATCCCATGTGATGCGGCCCAGCAGCCAGTGCGAGGCTGGGGTTGTTGTTTCAGACATGTTGAGTCACTTTTGTCGTATTGGAGCGGCTAGGCCTTGGCTCAGCCGCTCCGTAAGCTACTTATTGCTGTGCGACAGCTCCGGAGGCTGCAACTTCGTCGAGCAGGGCTACAACGCGATCAGCATCCTTGGTTGTGCATACATCCAAGGGCAGATTGACGCTGGAGGTTTTGCCGTGTGCGTGGCCGCCTGCAGCATCTTTGGCCATCATCTCGTTCATGCACATCTTGCCGTCTTCAACACAGCGGTTGAGGACCTTGTTGTACAGGCCTTCATCAACGGTGGAGAAACGCTCGACAGGGTTGCGCTCGCTTGGCTTGACCAAGTCAAGGTAAGTATCGCGAGTCAGCGCCTTGCCTTCAGTCTTGGCCTTGGCAATCCACTGGTCAAACTGATCGTTTTCCAGACCGTGCATTTTGAACGTCATGCCAGCAAAACCTGCACCGCTGTAGTGAGACGACTTACCGCCATACACGCCAGGCTTGTTGATCACGCCGTTAAGTTCAGTCTGCATTCCGGGCATGGTGTAGATCATGCCGGCAAAATCAGGCACATAGAACGCGTTCATCGTGTGGCTGGAGGTCAGTTTGAAGATGACTGGGCGGTCTACTGGCGCAGCCACTTCGTTCACTGTGGCAATGCCTTGTTCTGGATAGAAGAACAGCCATTTCCAGTCCAGAGACACGACTTGAATTTCCAAAGGCTTGACATTGGGGTCAAGAGCCTTGGTTGCGGAAATGCGGTCCAGAGGGCGGTAGGGATCGAGCTTATGGGTGCTGATCCAAGTGATGGCGCCCAAAGCAATGATGATAAGCAGCGGAACGGTCCAGATCACCAATTCCAGCGCAGTGGAGTGGTGCCATTCAGGGTCGTATTCAGCTTCTTTGTTGGACTGGCGGTATTTCCAGGCAAACAACAGCGTCAAAAAGATGACGGGGACGATGATGAGGAGCATCAGCAAGGTGGCCGTAATGACCAGATCGCCTTGTTGCTTGGCAACATCGCCAGCTGGGTTAAGCACGACAAGCTTGCTGCAACCGGCGAGGGTTGCAGTCAAAGCAGCCGCTGCGAGCCACATGGGCCCGCGGGTTTCCTTGATATTTAACATTGCTTTCGGCGTGACAAAGTCGCGCTTAGGTGTAAACGCGGATTACTGGATCTACGCAAATGTAATACCTGAGTGTCATTTGTCTATTGGACATTTTGTCCAAGGTCAATGTAGCGGTTTTGAAAATCCTCAGCGTGACAATAAGTTAGCGGATATTTCTCTGTCTGAAAAAGATCGCCAAAGAGGGCTTGTAATTGTTAAATCGGACCTCAAGGCGCTGTTTTGGTGTCGCCTGGCTGACAGTGTTGATGGCAAAAGCTCTATTGCAGCTGCACATTCTTGAGCGTAGAACGGAAGATGTCCTCGGGACAGAAAAGTAAGACAAGGAGAACGCACTCTATGACAAGCATGAACCCGTCCATTGGTCTTACTCAGCAAGACTATGAGAACTCGGAAACCCTGGCCTACGCGGATACCGATGAAGATGTGAGCCCCGGTGAAATTGCGGTGGGCGTCATCATTGGACGATCTTCAGAGTATTTTGATTTTTTTGTGTTCGGCATCGCCTGCGTGCTGGTGTTTCCAACACTGCTATTTCCCTATCTGTCCAAGCTTGATGGCACTTTGGCTGCATTTGCCATTTTTTCACTGGCTTTTGTTGCCCGCCCTATAGGGACTGCATTGTCTATGGCTGTGCAACGCCGCTGGGGTCGCGCTACCAAGCTGACACTTGCGCTGCTGCTGCTCGGTGTGTGCACAGTGAGTATGACGTTTTTGCCCAGCTATGCAGATGTGGGTATGAAGGCTGTTTGGGCGCTGGTTGTGTTGCGCATTGGTCAAGGCTTGGCACTAGGCGGAACTTGGGATGGTTTGCCTTCGCTGCTGGCCATGTCTGCACCGCAAAATAAACGTGGCTGGTATTCAATGATTGGGCAGTTGGGCGCGCCATTAGGCTTTGTCATTGCCGCGGCACTGTTTGCGTACCTGTACACCAGCTTGACCGCTGATGAGTTTATGAGCTACGGCTGGCGCTACCCGTTTTGCGTGGCTTTTGCTATTAACGTCGTTGCGCTCTTCGCTCGCCTGCGCTTGGTTGTGGGGCAATCCTATACACAGCTGCTGCAAGAGCGCGAGTTGGAGCCTATCGGCGTGACACAGCTTGTGAAGAATGAGGGTCGCAATGTGATGATTGGCGCTTTTGCTGCGCTGGCCAGCTTTGCCTTATTCCACTTGGTCACGGTGTTTCCTCTGTCTTGGATCACGATGTACTCTGATCAGTCAGTAGTCTCAGTGTTGGTGGTGCAGATCATCGGCGCGTTGCTGGCCGGTGTTGCCATCATGGTTTCAGGCTGGCTGGCAGACCGGGTGGGGCGCCGTAACACGCTGGGCGCTATGGCTTGCTTGATTGGTATTTTTAGCTTCTTGGCGCCTTGGCTGTTGGGCAACGGAACCACGGGCAACAATGTGTTCATCATTGTGGGCTTTATTTTGCTAGGTCTGTCTTACGGTCAGGCTTCAGGCACCGTGACTTCCAACTTTTCCTCACGTTACCGCTACACAGGCGCTGCGCTGACTACGGATATGGCTTGGCTGGTTGGAGCTGCGTTTGCGCCGCTGGTGGCTTTGGGAGTGTCGGCTAGGTTTGGCCTGGTGGCGCTGGCTATCTATCTGTTGTCGGGTGCGCTGTGCACCTTGGCAGCTTTGGGGATTAACCGTGCACTGGAGTCGCGTGATCAGTAATCCAAAGCACTAATATTCAAAGTTCTAAACGCAATGCAAAACGCCCGGCTGGTACCGGGCGTTTTCTTTATCGTGAACGGCTAAATATGCTTTTTTGAGCCGCTAGCTTGGAATTAATCCAGAGCCAAGCCTGCCTTTTTAATCACATCACCGAAGCGCTTGCTTTCAGCGGCCATGAAGGTCTTGAATTCAGCGGGTGTGGGGTTGAATGCCTCATAACCGAACGCAGTGAACTTGTCTTTGACGTCTTGACCAGTCAATGCCTGACGCACATCGGCGCGGATCTTTTCGACCACAGTTGCTGGTGTGCCGGGGCGTACAGCCAGAGCGTTCCAGCCGATGACTGCGTAATCCTTAGGGCCACCCGATTCGGACACAGTAGGCACGTTTTCAAAACCGGCAATACGGCTGGGGCCTGCCACCGCCAGGAAGCGTAGCTTGTTACCGCGCACCAGAGGACCTGCGGTGCCTAGAGAGCCCAGTGCAAAGGTCAACTCACCATTGGCAACGCCTTGATATAGCTGGCTAGTTTCCTTGTAGATCACGTGTTCCATCTTTGTGCCGGTCTGGTTTTCCAGCAGGGCCGAGCCCAGATGCACGGGATTGCCTACAGACCAAGAACCGTAGTTCAGCTTACCGGGGTTGGCCTTGGCATCTGCAATCAGGTCGCCAATGGTCTTGTAGGGGCTGTTGACGGGAACGCAAACAAAGAAGTAATTGCGGAACAGGGGCAGCAGAATGTCGAAGTCTTTGTTCAAGTCGTAAGGCAGCTTCTTGAACAGATGGGGGTAAGCGGCGATGTGGACATTGTCCAGCTGAATCATGTCTGTGCCGTCT
Source organism: Comamonas sp. Y33R10-2 (assembly GCF_019355935.1). Lineage (NCBI taxonomy): Bacteria > Pseudomonadati > Pseudomonadota > Betaproteobacteria > Burkholderiales > Comamonadaceae > Comamonas > Comamonas sp. Y33R10-2. Next base: position 1,741,444 of record NZ_CP079925.1, on the reverse strand, counting down.
GTAGCACCACGTTTGAATTCGCTAATAGCAATGAAGCCGTTGCCGCCAGGCCGGTTTTCCACCACCACAGGTTGACCCCAGGCGCGCCCCAGCTTGTCGGCGACAAGGCGGGACAGTCCGTCAGGTCCGCCGCCCACAGGGAAGGGGTTGATGATGCGTGAAGGTTTGGTAGGCCATTTGCCTGTTTGGGCAAAGCTTGGGGATGCCACGGCTGCGGCAATGGAGCCGAGCGCAAATGCGGCTTGGCGACGGCTCATGTTGAGCGATTGAGTCATTTTGTCTCCCTGGAAGGACTGTCTACGATGAGCTACGTGTTTTTTGTCACGTATTTTTAATTTTCTAGGCTGTTATTTTGATGTATTTATGCCCAGTTGATTACATTGTGTCACTGAGATTTCATTTGCTAAAACCCAGTGAACGCTAGCAGGTATAGCAAAATAGCATAGCTTGTTTTAAAAATTAATGACATGAATTTGCAGCAAATAGAGAGCTTTGTACGAGTTGCAGAGGTGGGCAGCTTCAGCAAAGCAGCAGTGCTGCTGGATACCGCTCAGCCAGCATTGAGCCGCCAGGTGCGGGCGCTTGAGACTGAGCTGCGCGAAACTTTGCTGATTCGTACAGGCCGCGGTGTCACGCTGACGGATGCCGGTAGGCGGCTGCTAGAGCATGGCAACGCCATCATGCAGCGTGTGGCGTTGGCCAAGGAGGATTTGAGCAGCCAGCGCGATGAACCCGTGGGCCGAATCACTGTGGGCTTGCCACCAAGTTTGGCAAGGCGATTGACTTTGCCTTTGATCGACATATTTAGCCGTGAAATGCCCAAGGCACGGCTGGCTGTGGTCGAAGGTTTTTCGATGAATATTTCCGAGTGGCTGACCTCGGGACGCATGGATTTGGGGCTGGTTTATACGCCTGAGCCACATCCGCAAATTGAAGTCACGCCAGTGTTGGAAGAGCGTTTGTGCCTGATTGGCCCAGCCAGCGCGCTAGCTGGTCGCACCAGTATTCCGTTTGCACATTTGGAAGAGTTTCCACTCATCATGCCGCAGCATGGGCAGATTTTTCGCAAGCTGATGGAGGCGCAGGCCACGCTCTCACAGGTCAAGCTTAATGTCGTGTGGGAAGTCTCCAGCGTGCCCGCCATTCTGGATCTGGTGCGTGGAGGCTACGGCTATGCAGCCCTGACGGACAGTGCCATGCACAGTCATTCAAGGGATGCATCGCTGGTAGAGGTGCCAATCAAATCACCGCATATTGTGAGCACGCTGTGTGTGGTGCAGTCAGCCAAGAAAAAGTCTACCCCACTGATACGCCGCACGGCTGAGTTGCTGCGGCGACTGAGCCTTCAGATATGTGCGGTGGAAAGCGGCGTGTAAGCGCCGCTCCCAAGCACTTTAGCTACCCGTTTGAAAGCTGAATTTCTTGGTGAATGGCGTGGATCCAGTTGTACCTTGAATATTGACCTGATACTGCGTATTCGCCTTGAGTGGCTGATCTGGAATGATGAAAGCCTCGTTGGTGCTTACTAAGGAGTGGGGGTCGTTGTTGGCGACCATGATCTCCAGTTTCAAGGGCACTTTGTCTGCCAAGGCATAGACTTGCGCAGAAGCAATAGCAATGGGAGCTCCCTTTGGCGACTTCAGGAGGATAGGGGTTCCCATGGGGGAATTAATGAAGTCACGCTTGGGATAGGGGCTGGGACTTTCGGGGCCAAAAATGGGCATGATGCCTGTCAGGCCGTTGCAGGGGAAGCTTAGAACTTGAGAGCTAGCCAAGCTAGCCGACGCTGAGGCGGGGTTCGCAAAGTTGATAGCGGTTGCCGAAAATGAGGTGTAGGACGTTGGGGTGGTAGTTAAATCGGGGCTCAGGGCCTGAGAAAAACCAACCCCCACGTCTTGCCAGTCCCCGACTGCCGATGAGAGATGGTAGACGGTTGTGAACAGGCTCTTGATCAAAAAACTGCCGGCAGAGCCCACCAATCTTGAATTGAGCCAGTTGCTATTGTCTGCGCCTTGGAACCAGGAGCTGCCAGTCGCAACGATTTCACCTGAACTGGAGAAACGATAGCCTGCTGCATCAATGCGATTGGAAGGGCTGGCACCCGTGAAATCCTGTTTACTAGGATTTTGATAGTGCCCGCCCCCTGCATTGACACGCAAGTAGTTGGCATGGCCTTGTCCAGCTTTGTCCAGCAGCAGTGATTGTTTTACAGGGCTAAATCCACAGGAAACTCTGTAAGTGTTGATGATGTCGAAGATTTGGTTTCTCTGCGCATCCGGATAGGTGCGCGGGATGTTGATCGATGAGCTGCTTGCGGGGACGCCCAAGCCTGAAGTGCTGCCTCCTGCGGCGTTGCCTGCTGGTAATGAGCCGGCTGAGGAAGGATTCTCCGAGGAGGGGCTGTTACTTGTGGTGTGACCACTGCCGGTGCTGTTGTCAACCACATTGAGGGAGTCTGTCTTTTCGATAGAGCTTCCGCTTTCACTGCCTCCGCCGCCACCCCCGCAAGATGCGAGTATGGAAATGGAAGCTGCAAGCACTGTTTTATTCAATAACTTCATCGAGACACAATAAGCAAGGGTGAGGGAGAGTCTTGGCAGGGCATGCATTCACGACCAGAGTCGGCGATGTCAAGCCGATCTTGGTTTTGGAGCAAGTCGATATCTTTCGCCGGATTGTTCAGCCGTCGGGCATGACAGGGGCAGAGCAGAGAAGTCTTGCTGTCACCGGCGTTGAACGCACGATGGATGCAGAAGACAAGCTTTCAAACTAGAGGCCGTGGTTTAGCCCATGGGGCAATATCAGCCCGAGGAGGGGCTTGGCGCTGAGCGCTGTCATCGATCAGCGAGCCTTAATATAGTGTCCGGCAGGTCCGATCTGCATGGTGATTCAATGCAGTTCTCATTACTGGTCATATTGATCGTTCAGATCGGCGAAATGCTGTCCTATGGCTGCCAATTGAACGTTAAAATGACCTACTCTTCGAGTCGTAGATGTCCTTGCACCTTGGCAGGTGAATGAATCACATAAGAGGGCGCAATGTTCTAGCCGCTTCCTGCAGCAATGGCAGCAGCGCTTGCTGCATGACATCTGGCTGCATTCGCCTAGCAGATGTCACCACATTAAGCGCAGCGACGGTGCGCCCTTGCATATTGCGCAGCGGTACGGCAATGGCCTGAATGGCGAGTTCGTGCTCTTCCAGAGCCACGCAGAAATCTTGGCGGCGCACTTGATCCAGTACCGCCTTGAGGGCGACAGCGTCCGTCAGCGTATGGGATGTAAGCCTTGGGAGCGTGAAGCCTTCCAGCCATTGCTCCAGCTCTGCTGCGCTGAGTGAAGCGAGCAAAACGCGGCCTGTGGAAGTTGCGTGTGCGGGAAGGCGAGTACCCAGATGCAGGCCATGGGCCATGAGCCGCTCGCCTTTTTCGTGCACGGTACTTCGTGCGACGATGACGACTTCCCTTCCTTCGCGCACGACGCAGGAGTAGGAAAGTCCTGTTTGCGCAGCCAACTGGTGCAGCACAGGCTGGACCACGCGAGGCAAGCGTGCCGATGCCAGATAGCTGCCCGACAGACCTAGTACCTTGGGAGCGAGCCAGTAATAGCTGCCATCGGTTTCCAGATAGCCGAGATAGGCTAGCGTCAGCAGGTGGCGCCGGGCTGCGGCTCGGGTGATGCCAGCGCGATCCGCGGCCATGGTGGCATTGAGGCGCTGGCGCTCGGTATCAAAACTTTCCAAAACGGCCAGACCTTTGGCCAGCCCGGCAATGAAGTCTGCGGGGGCAATGGTGGGGGCGTCGTGCTCATTCATTCGGAAGCTTTGGTAATTGTTTTGTGCGGTGATCGCTCAATTTGTGCGATTGTCGCGCAATTCAGGGCATCTTCTCTTGGGTTTGATTCAACACAAAACGTAATCTTGTGACTGAGACATTGGTGCCGCACAGAAGGCACTGATTCACGCCTTTTCTGAGCTATCACAAGGAGACATATATCGTGCGTACACAAGTCGCCATCATCGGAGCCGGTCCTTCAGGACTTTTGCTGGGTCAATTGCTGTACAAGGCTGGCATCGACAACATCATCATCGAGCAACGCAGTGCTGACTATGTGCTGGGCCGTATCCGTGCAGGGGTGCTTGAGCAGGTGACGGTGGATTTGCTCAAGCAAGCAGGTGCAGACGAACGAATGAACGAGGAAGGCTTGCCGCATGATGGTATTGAGCTGCTGTTCAAGGGAAAGCGTCACCGCATCAACCTGCATGACCTGACGGGTGGTAAGCGCGTCATGGTGTATGGCCAGACCGAAGTCACGCGTGATCTGATGGACGTGCGCGCCGCAGAAGGTCTGACCACGGTTTATGAGGCCAACAATGTACAACCCATTGATTTCGAGAGCGCCAAGCCCAAGGTTCGCTACGAAAAGGATGGTCAGGTACACGAGATCGAATGTGACTTCATCGCCGGCTGTGACGGTTTTCACGGTATTTGCCGCGCAAGCGCACCGCAAGACAAGATCAAGACGTTTGAGAAGGTCTATCCGTTTGGCTGGCTGGGCCTGCTGTCGGATACGCCTCCCGTCTCGCACGAGTTGATCTATGCCAATACCGAGCGTGGCTTTGCTCTGTGCAGCCAGCGCAGCGCCACCCGCAGCCGCTACTATCTGCAAGTGCCTTTGACCGACAAGGTCGAAGACTGGAGCGATGAGGCCTTCTGGGAAGAGCTCAAAAAGCGTCTCGACCCCGAAGCCCGCGCCAATTTGGTAACTGGCCCTTCGCTGGAAAAGAGCATTGCCCCCCTGCGCAGCTTTGTCACTGAGCCCATGCGCTTTGGACGTATGTTCCTGGCGGGTGATGCAGCGCACATCGTGCCGCCTACGGGCGCTAAAGGTCTGAACTTGGCAGCATCCGACGTAGGCTATTTGTCGCAAGCCTTTGTGGAGTATTACAAGGACAATTCAGAAGCCGGTATCGACCTTTATTCTGAGAAGGCGCTGCGCCGCGTCTGGAAGGCTGAACGCTTTTCGTGGTGGATGACTTCCATGCTGCACAACTTCCCAGAAGCGGGCGAGTTCAATACCAAGATGCAAGAAGCCGAGCTTGACTACATCGTGAACTCTGAAGCGGGTTCTACATCGCTGGCTGAAAACTATGTAGGCCTGCCATTGGTGTAAGCCTGTGGATTAAGAGCCGCTAACACCACCCTTGATAGGTCGTTGCTTTGCCTTGTCGTACTCATGTACTGCCTGCGGCTTCGCGCCTTGTCTCAAACGTAAACCTTCGGTTTACTGGGTTGTGTTAGCTGCTCTAATTGCCCGTGTCATTACGGGTCGTAGTCTTAAAATGCCTGCATTGCTAAGAGCGATGCAGGCAGTTTTTCATTCATGCAATTTGTGGACTGCTGCCTTGCGTAAATTTTGATGTGGTATCGCCGCCGAGCACGGCCGTGAGGAGTAAGCTTGCCCACCTTATGACGCACATCATATTTTCCCCTCCCTACACGGCAGCGGCTAAGGCGGCTCAGTCTTTACGTACCAGTGGCTATGCAGTGCTGCAGCCAGAGGTCTTTGCCCAGTGGATGGGGCTTAATGTGAGTGATTTGCACGTGATAGATGCGGACTGGCAGGGTCTGCCGCCTGATGCTTTTTTGAAAGACGGTGGCCGTTACCGCCGCCGTCGCCACTCCTGCTTTGTGAGCGAGGGCAGTGCCGTGCAGCAAGTGCCGCACCGCGCCCACTGGCAGCCTGTGGAGTACAACGCTTTGCACGGTGGCATGCAGCGCTTGTTTGATCCCATGCTGGATGCAACTGTGCAAAACCCAGCTTGGCTAAAGATGATTAATGCTTTGGGGCAGTTGTCTGATCAAGTTTTCTGCGCCAATGACTTGCCGCAGCGTTGGTTTGTGGAAGCGCATCAGTTTCGCATCGACACCACAGACGGCATTGGCCGCCCCACGCCTGAAGGCGCACACCGTGATGGCGTGGACTTGGTGGCGGTTTTGCTGGTCAATCGCCAAGGCGTAAAGGGCGGTGAGACCCGCGTGTTCGAAGCCGCAGGTCCAAGCGGACAGCGCTTTACGCTGACTGAGCCTTGGTCTGTGATGCTGCTCGACGATGCGCGCATGATTCATGAAACCACGCCTATTCAGCCAACTGAGCCCGGCGGTGTGCGGGACACGTTAGTGCTGACCTATCGACGTGGAAACTTTCAGGGCGCTAATTTATAGGCGAAATTTTGCGGTTGATTTAGCGCAATACGCTCAGGCATGATGAAGGCACAGTAGAGATCTTAAGAGTCGCTAACCCAACCCTTAATGCGTCGTTGCTTTGCCTTATCGTACTTTTGTGCTGCTTGCAATTTAGCGCATAGTCACAAACGCAAACCTTGATTTATTGGCGTTAACTGGGGCATTTTCTCGGTCGTGCAAGCGGCTCTAATTGGCGCAAGTGACATTGTGCAAATGCTTTGTTGCATCAACCGTCCTCAATTGAAAAGGAGTCCTATATGTCCATGTTCAATCATATTTTGGTTCCGGTCGATGGCTCCAAGCCGTCCCTCTTAGCCGCGCGCAAGGCGGCAGAACTTGCCAAGGTGTTTGGCAGTTCGGTCACGGCGGTCTATGTAGTGGATCCTTATCCCTTCACCGGCGTGGGCGCAGACTTTGCCTATGGCCAGTCGCAATACCTGAGTGCCGCCACGGCGGAAGCAGATACAGCGCTCAATCTCGTTAAAGCCATCATGCAAGAAGAGGGCCAGAGCGTGACTACCTTGGTGAGCGAGGCGCATGGGGTGCACGAAGGGATTGTGAGCACCATGGTCAGCGTAGGTGCAGACCTGATCGTGATGGGCTCGCAAGGCCGCCGAGGACTGGAAAAGCTGATGCTGGGTAGCGTCACCCAGCGCGTGCTGGGTGCGGTCAAGATCCCCGTCTTGGTTGTGCGTGAATAAAAGCAGCCCACATTAAACAAAAGGCCTCTTCGGAGGTCTTTTGCATTTCAGGGCGAGGCATAAAAAAAGGCATGCCCCAAAACCAGAGACATCAAGCAAGGGCCGCCCCGCAGCTAGGATGTCGTCCCCCTTGGGGGAAGCGGCAAAGCCGCTCAGGGGGTTACTGAATACTAGCGCCTGAAGCCTCAACAATGGCCTTGTTGGCCTTGAAGTCAGCTTGGAAGAAGTCGTTGAACGCCTGCACGCTCATGGCCTTAGGCTCAGCGCCTTGGGTCAAGATAGCTTCCTTGACTTCAGGCATGGCCAACAGCTTGTTCACTTCAGCGTTGACCTTGTTCACGATGGGCGTGGGCGTGTTGCGAGGCATGAAGATGCCGTACCAGGTGCTCACATTAAAGCCTTTGAGGCCAGATTCGGCCAGAGTCGGCGTGTCAGGCAACGAGCTGGAGCGGGCGGCGGATGTTACGGCTATGGCGCGCATCTTGCCGGCCTTGATTTGGGCGATGGCCGAGGGCACGGAAGACACCAGCAGGTCCACATTGCCAGACAGTGCATCCATCATGGCAGGGCTGGAGCCTTTGTAAGGCACATGCGTGAGTTGAATGCCTGCGGCTTTTTCCAGCATCACGGCGGATAAGTGAATGCTGGTGCCGTTGCCCGGTGACCCGTAAGTGATCTTTGAAGGATTCTTCTTAGCAGCAGCAATCACATCGGCCAGCGTTTTGTAGGGCGAGTTGGCTGCTGTGGCAATCACGATGGGGGTGTAAGCCACGTGGGCTACAGGCGTCAGATCGCGTGTGGGGTTCCAAAGCAGACTTTTGTACAAATAGGGGCCTAAAACCACATTGTCTTTTTGGCCCATGACCATGTCGTAGCCCGTGGGGGCAGATTTGACGGCTTCGCTAATGCCCATGGTGCCGCCCGCACCGGCGCGGTTATCAGGCACGATGCTCCATTTGCTAACTTCAGTGAGCTTGCTGGCAATCACGCGGGACAAGATATCGGTGCCGCCGCCTGGAGGGAAGGGAACGATCATGCGAACCGGTTTGTTCGGATAGTCTTTGGCGAGGTCTTGTGCAGCGGCAGAAAAGCTCAAGCCTGTGCTTGCGATGAAGGCTGTGCTGATGAGGATTTGGCGAAACATGAAAAAGAAAACTCCAGAGACTATGGGGGGAGCGCTACGCGGCAAAAAAGGGCGGCGCAGTCACTGCTGATGTTCTTGGCGGATAAGCCAGAAAACAGCGTCACGGAAGGTGGGCTTTTCGATGATCGGGGAGGGTGGTTCCGCCATCAATGGGTATTTATCTTTACCGCAAAGGCTTGCCATGCAGTACAGGCATGGCAGGCTGTTATTCGCGCGCGCTGCACGGCAGGGTTGCTGCTTGTACTAGCACGGAGGCAGCGTACCGATCAGGTGTCGCTGCCGTTGTGGCCCACGGGCGCGGATTGCTGTTTGACACAGTCGAAACATTCTGCCATGCGCAATGGGCTTGAAAGAGCTTGAAGCGGCTTGCAAGGACTTACATCGAAAATAGCACGCTAATAAAGCACTAGTAGCTATGCTTTTATTGAGTCCAATACTCAGGGCTGACGCACATCGGCAATGACTTGCTCGCCAAAATCGGCGCGATCAAGCCATGCCAGAACGCGGGCGGCCGCATCGTTTGTAGAGGTCAATTGCCCATTGGTATGCAGGCCTGCAAAGCGCGCCACATCAGGAAAGTCGGTAGCCGCTGCGCTGCGCAGTTGCACCTGCATGTCAGTATCAATCACGCCCGGCGCTAACGACACAATACGTGCTCCATTGGGCTTGGCAGCTTCTTCAAGCGCGACGCAGCTGCTGAACTGGTCCATGCCTGCCTTGGTGGTGCAGTACGCAGCTTGTGATGCCATGGCGCGGCGGCCAAGGCCTGAGGAAATGTTGAGCACTTTGCGCGGGATGCTCCAGCTTTGTGTGGCGGCCAGAAAAGCGCTGGTTAGTGCCATAGGTGCTTCAAGGCCCACGCGCAGGGCGTTGATCATGTCAGCGGCTGAGACTTGGGACAGCGCTGCAATTTGCGGAATCACACCCGCGTTATTGATCAAGGTAATGCTGGCCCAGCCACTACTTTTGAGCGTAGCCAGCCAAGCGCTTAGGCGCTGCGCAGCTGCCGCGCTTTGGGCTAGGTCTTGCTCCCATTGCAATAGCTGCTCAGGCTTGCTGGCGCTGGACTGTAGCGCAGAACTGCTGTTGCGAGCAATGCTTAAGACGTGATAGCCTTGAGCCAGAAGTTGCTGCCCCATTGCTAGGCCCATGCCGCGGGAGCCGCCCGTCAAAATTGTCAGATGCTTGTTCATTCAAGTCATCTTACGGGTGATTCACAGCAGAAATAGACAAGCCCCGGCAGATTGAAATCAGCCGGGGCTTGGTTGGAACACTTCAAATAAGTGCTTTGATCAATGGCCTAAGTAAGCCTTGCGCACATCGTCGTTGCTCAGCAGGTTGGCTCCGGTATCTTCGAGCACCACCTTGCCGGTTTCCAACACATAGCCGCGATCGGCAATTTGCAAGGCGCGGTTGGCGTTTTGCTCGACAAGGAACACCGTCACGCCCGCAGCGCGAATGGTCTGAATGATCTCGAAGATCTGCGCAATGATCAGCGGGGCCAGGCCCAGCGTGGGCTCATCGAGCAGCAGCAGGCGAGGCTTGCTCATCAGCGCACGGCCAATGGCCAGCATCTGCTGCTCGCCGCCGGACATGGTGCCCGAGCGCTGCGTGGCGCGTTCTTGCAAACGGGGAAAGAGCTTGAAGACATGCTCAATGCCCTCGGCGATTTCGCTCTTGTTCAGAAAAAAAGCGCCCATTTGCAGGTTCTCTGTCACCGTCAGGTCTTTGAAGACGCGCCGGCCTTCAGGAGAGATGGCAATGCCGCGCCGCATGATGTGATGGGTAGACATCTGGGTGATGTCCTCGCCCTCAAACATAATGCGTCCACTGCTGGCTCGTGGGTTGCCGCACAAGGTCATTAGCAGCGAGGTTTTACCCGCGCCGTTACTGCCAATCAAGGTAACGATCTCGCCTTGATTGACATGCAAGCTCACTTGGTTGACTGCGCAGATGGCGCCGTAGTGGGTGGAGACCTGCTCCAGTTGCAACATAGGCTGACTCATCAAGCCTCTCCCAAATAGGCCTTGATGACCCGTTCATCATTGCGAATGGCTTCCGGCAGGCCCATGGCGATGGGCTTGCCGTATTCCATGACCAAAATGCGCTCAGACACGCCCATGACCAAGCCCATATCGTGCTCAATCAGCAGCACGGCCACGCCGTATTGCTTGCGCAGCTGGTCAATGAGTTGCTGCAGGTCTTTTTTCTCTTGCGGGTTCAGACCGGCGGCGGGCTCATCGAGCATCAGCACGCGGGGCTTGGTAATCATGCAGCGCGCAATCTCCAGGCGGCGCTGGTGACCATAGGCCAGGTTGCCTGCTTCGCGGTTGGCAAATTGGCGCAGGCCCATGACGTCCAGCCATTGCAAGGCGTTTTCGACCTTTTCCTCTTCCGCGCGGCGATAAGCGGGTGTGTTGAACAGGCCGCTGATCAGGTTGACCCGGCCCGTGCGGTGCTGCGCGACCAGCAGGTTTTCAAGAGCTGTCATGCTTTTGAATAAGCGCACGTTTTGGAAGGTGCGAACCACGCCGTGGTTTGCCACCTGGTGGCTGCTTTGTCCGGCAATGCTTTGCCCGTTCAAGATGACGGAGCCCTCTGAGGGCTGGTAGAAACCGCTGATGCAGTTAAACACCGTGGTCTTGCCTGCGCCGTTAGGGCCGATGATGGCAAAGACTTCTTGCGGGCGCACGTTAAAGCCCACATGGTCTACCGCCAGCAGGCCGCCAAAGCGCATGCACAGGTCTTTGACTTCTAGCAAATACTCGCTCATGTCGTTGTCCTAGCTGTATTTGTAGTTATTGAAATGATAGCGATCAAGTGCAGGTTCATGGTTTCACCTCCACATGATGGCGCTTCATAGGAAGCAGACCTTGCGGGCGCCAGACCATCATCAAAATCATGACCAGACCAAAAATCAGCATGCGGTATTCAGAGAATTCGCGGGCGAGCTCGGGCAGCACGGTCAAGATGATGGCGGCGATGATGACGCCCAGTTGCGAGCCCATACCGCCCAGCACCACGATGGCCAAAATCAGTGCAGATTCGATGAAGGTAAAGGACTCGGGGCTGACGATGCCTTGGCGCGCGGCAAAGAAAGCGCCGCCCAAGCCTGCAAACATGGCACCCAGCGTGAAGGCTGAGAGCTTGATCTTCATGGGGTTCATGCCCAGCGAGCGGCAGGCGATTTCGTCTTCGCGCAGGGCTTCCCAAGAGCGGCCAATGGGCATGCGGATTAGGCGATTGCTGATAAACAGCGTCACCATGGCCAGCAGTAGCGCCATCAGGTACAGCGCAATCACCATGTGCATGGAGTTGAACTCCAAGCCAAAGAATTGGTGAAAGGTGGTTCCACCTTCGGTGGCTGGGGTGCGTGTAATGGGCAGGCCAAAAATCGTGGGCTTGGGGATGCTGGAGATACCGTCTGGGCCCCCAGTGATGCTGGTCAGGTTGACCAGCAACAAGCGGATGATTTCACCAAAACCCAGCGTCACAATGGCCAGATAGTCACCGCGTAGGCGCAGTACCGGAAAGCCCAGCACAAAGCCAAACAGCGCTGCAGCTGCACCGGCCAGTGGCAGTGCCTCCCAGAATGACCAGCCAGCCCAGTGAAAGAGCAGGGCGTAGGTGTAGGCGCCCACGGCGTAAAAACCCACAAAGCCCAAGTCCAGCAGACCGGCAAAGCCCACGACCACGTTCAGGCCCAAGCCCAGCATCACGTAAATCATGGCCAGTGTGGCAATGTCTACCGCATTGCGGCCGGCGAAGAAGGGCCAGGAAGCGGCCATCATCAGCACCACGAAGATGACGACATTGCGGGTGCCCGACTTCATTTGCGGCAGTGGCGGCAGGTTGACCTTGGGCATCTTGCCGGTGAGCAGCGGCTTGAGCATTTGACCGATGAAGACAATGACGCAGGCCCAAATCGTCCAGCGCCAGTCAGGGGCGATCTGGGTGCGCATGCCGGCGCGTTCTAGATGCAGGCTGAAGACGGGGGTGACGACAATGGCCGTCATCACCGTGGCAATCAGTGCATCGCGAAAGGAGGCGGAAAAGCTGTACTTCATCAGACTTTCTCCACTTCAGGTTTGCCCAAGAGGCCTGAGGGGCGGAACATCAAGATGGTGACCAGCAGGCCAAAAGCCACGATGTCTTTGTACTCTGACGAGATATAGGCTGCGGCAAAAGTCTCTGCCACTCCCAAAATCACGCCGCCGAGCATGGCACCGGGAATCGAGCCAATACCGCCCAGCACCGCTGCCGTAAAGGCCTTGATGCCGGCCAAAAAGCCGATGTAGGGGTTGAGTTTGCCCACAGCCAGCGCAATCAATACGCCGCCCACAGCGGCCAGCACGGCACCCAGAACAAAGGTGAAGGAGATGACTTTGTTGGTATCAATGCCCAGCAAGTTGGCCATGTGCATGTCTTGGGCGCAGGCGCGCGAGGCACGACCCATGCGGGAATGCTTGATGTACAGGGTCAGGGCAATCATCAGCACCACGGTCACGGCAACGATGAGTATGCGGGTGTAGGGGATGAAGACCTCGAAATCACCCATGTGGAAGTTGACGGCACCCGGCAGCAGCGAAGGCACAGCCATGTCGCGTGCGCCTTGGCCCAAAGCCACCCAGTTTTGCAAAAAGATGGACATGCCGATGGCCGAGATCAGCGCCACAAGGCGTGGGCTTTGTCGAACCGGCTTGTACGCGACTTGTTCGACCACCAGGCCATAGACACCGGTGACGAAGACCGAGACCACCAGCATCAGGCCGATGATGGCCCAGATAGGCAGGCCGCTTTGCGTGCCCACTGCCGAAAGCGTAACGAGGCCGATATAGGCCCCGAGCATGTAGATGTCACCGTGGGCGAAATTGATCATGCCGATGATGCCGTAGACCATGGTGTAGCCAATGGCGATCAAAGCGTAAATGGCTCCGAGTGAGAGCCCGTTGAAAAGCTGTTGTATCAGCTGAGGGAGAAAGTCTGACATGTAACGCCACCCTTGAAACAGGAAAAGGCCCGAGGGCCAGATTGCAAGTATCCGAAGGCATGGCCTAAACCATGCAACTTCGGAAAAAGCGGTGGATTTACTTGGCCAGCGACTTGCTGCCGTCCTTGTGCCACTGGAACACTTGGAAGTCGAAAGCGTTCAAATCGCCTTGCTTGTTCCAAGAGACGGGGCCGAGCACCGTGTCCACAGTCGACTTGTGCAGCCAGTCAGCTACCTTGGCAGGTTTGTCACCCGCAGCCTTAATGCCGGCCAAAATAGCCTGAGTTGCTGCGAACGATGTCAGCTGGAAGGCGCCCGAAGCATTGCGCTTTTTGTCAGCAAAAGCCTTCACTACGGCTGCATTCTTGGGGTTGGCAGAGAAGTCTGCGGGCAGGGTGACCAGCATGCCTTCGACGGCCGGGCCGGCAATGGCGTTGACTTCAGGGTTGCCCACACCTTCAGGGCCCATCATCTTGACCTTCAGGCCTTGCTCAGCAGCTTGGCGCAGCAGCAGGCCCATTTCGGGGTGGTAGCCGCCGTAGTAGACAAAGTCCACGCCCGCGCCCTTGAGCTTGGTGATGACGGCGGAGTAGTCGCTGTCACCAGCATTGACGCCTTCAAACAGCGCGACTGGAATATTGGCTTTTTGCAGGTCAGCGCGAACAGAGGCGGCAATACCTTGGCCGTAAGACTGCTTGTCGTGCAGCACGGCAACCTTCTTAGGCTTGATTTTTTCAGCGATGAACTTGGCAGCGGCTGGGCCTTGCTGGTCATCACGGCCGATGGTCCGGAAGATGAAGTGGTAGTTTTTGCCATCCGTCAGCGCAGGCGATGTTGCAGATGGAGTTACCACCACCACGCCTTCGTTGTTGTAGATGGGGGCGGCGGCAATGGATGCACCCGAGCAGACGGGTCCGACCACATAGCCAATCTTGCTGTTCACTACGCGGTTGGCGGCGACAGGGCCTTGCTTGGGTTCACATGCGTCATCCACGGGCACCAGTTCAATCTTCTTGCCACCAATGCCGCCGGCGGCGTTGGCCATTTCAACAGCAGTGGTCGCGCCTTCTTTGACCATGTCGCCGTATTGGGTCACAGGGCCTGTGGTGGGGATGACCAAGGCGATCTTGATTTGGGCGTTTGCGGCGGTAGATACCAAAGCGGCGCTAGCCAGACCCAAGGCTGCAACAATGGCTTGCAAGCGGAACGGAGTGCTCATGAGGACTTCCTTCGAATCGGAATATTCGTAAAACGCAAATCTGCAGATGCAGCTTGCGCAAAGAAGTCCAGATTAATCGAGTGGTTGCTGAAGGCAACAGGGTATGCAGGGGGTGGTGCAGCTGAACCGTTTTTGCTATGCACTGCATAGCAGCCCACCTATAAGGGCTATGGGATAGCATTCATTTAGGCATGAAATGCATAACTGCGCAGATCTTTGCGCCACCCATCAACCCAATAGAGGCGAAAAAAGACCTTTAAACCTGCTATCAATGTTGCAGCGCGGCAACGTTAAATTGTTTGAGCTGAGTTTATTTTTGATGCGCTTTAAAAATCATGGGTGCATTGATGCAGCACTACCTCGCCTGAGACGGGGTGTGTGAACTCCAAATCGGTGGCTTGTAGCAAAAGGCGTGGGCTGCCTGCTAGGACATTCCCGCTGGCGTAAAGCGCATCACCCAAAATGGCATGACCCGTGGCGGCCATATGCACGCGCAGTTGATGGGTGCGGCCGGTCACCGGGCTTAGCTGCACGCGGGTGCAGTGCATACCTTGGTGGGTGATGTGTTCCATAACTTTCCAAAGCGTCTGGCTGCTTTTGCCAGTTTCATGATTGATGACGCGCAGTGGGCGGCGTTCCCAGTCAGCGGCAATGGGCAGGTCGATGAGTTGCCAGCCATCTTCTGCGGCGGTTTTGGGGTCTGCCTGCAGCGTGCCAGCCACCACGGCCATATAGCGTTTGTTGACTTGGCGCTCAGCAAAAGCCTGACTGAGCTGGCGCTGCACGCTTAAGCTGCGGGCCATAACGACTAAGCCGGATGTGGCTTGGTCTAGCCTGTGCACTACCAGCGCATTGCCATAGTGCTGCAGCGCGCGCAGGCTCAGGCAGTCTTGCTTGTCCGGGCCGCGTCCGGGCACGCAGAGCAAGCCCGAAGGTTTGTTGAGCACCAGCAGGTGCTCGTCTTCATAGACACAGTTCAACTCACTCATCAAGGTCATCAAAAAACTCAAGGGTTCAGCAGCTCATGCACCGTCACGCAAAAATCTTGCACATCATTGGGTTTGTGGATCAGAGCTTTGGCGCCAGCCGCAATCGCAGCTTGCTCAATTTCTGCCGTGACATAGCCCGATGCCAGTGCAATCGGCAGGTTCGGGTTGATTTGCAATGCTTGCTTAAGTAAGTCCACCCCGCTGAAGCCGGGCATGTTGTAGTCGGTGACGATCAAATCGTACTCATAAGGCGCGGCCTGCAAGGCTTGTATGGCCTCGTGCGGATCGATAAAGCCCGAGACTTGGTAGCCCCGGCGACGCAGCAGGCGTTTAAAGAGAAAGACCAGCGCCTGATCGTCATCCACATACATCACATGGCGCGAGGTATGTGGCTCGGGGGAGTCGACTTGTAGTGTCACGGCTTTTGAAGCGCTGGACGCAAGGGGCTCGACATAGTCAGCAGGCGTATCGCTCAAAGGGAAATACAGCGTAAAGCAGCTGCCTTTGCCCAGTTCACTTTGCACATCAACAGCGCCGCCATGCGTGCGCATCACGCCGTGTACCACGGCCAAACCCAGGCCTGTACCTTGGCCCACGGGCTTGGTGGTGAAAAACGGCTCGAAGATGCGCCGCTGGGTCACAGCATCCATGCCGGGGCCAGAGTCTTGCACGATGAAGGCTAGGTATTGGGCCACTGGCAGGCCCAAGCGCTCACATTGGTAGCTGTCTGGAGTAATGCGCATGGCCTGCATCTGGATGAGACCGCGTTGGCTACCAATAGCCTGCATGGCGTTGTTGCAGAGATTGAACAAGGCCTGCTCCACTTGGGTGGGGTCGGCCATCAAAGGGGGCAGATTGTCGACCTCAAGCAGCTGCAATCCGATGAAGGGCGGCAAGCTAACGCGCAGCAGGCGGGCCGTGTCGGACATAATTTCTTGCACCTGCACGGGACGGCGTTCGGGCAGGTCGTTTCGGCTAAAGGTCAGAATCTGGCGCACCAGATCACGGGCGCGGCGCCCGGCTTTTTCAATCTCGCGCAGGCTTTCCATGGCTGCGGGGTTGCCCGCGTTATCAGCCTTAGCTAGCTCTACATTGCCCAAAATGGCGCCCACGATGTTATTGAAGTCGTGGGCAATGCCGCCAGCCATAGTACCTACGGCCTGCATCTTGTGCGATTCGCGCAATTGCGTCTCTAGTGCGCTGCGCTGGGCTTCAGAGCGTTTGCGGCTTGTCAGGTCGCGGGCGAAAATGGTGGTGGTGGTGTCGCCGCTGCTGTGGTGCTCAAAGGAGACGCTGATCTCAACTGGAATCTCTCGCCCGCTCATGGTCATGCCTGTCATTTCGCCCAGCACGGCCTGCGTAGTCAGCGAGGCAAAGGCGAGGGCGCGAGAGGAGTCAGGAAGAAATCGCTCTAGCGGGCTGCCCAGCGCATCTTGCGGAGAGCACAAGAAAAGGGCGGCCGCCGTGGGATTGAAAACGGTGATGCGCTGGCGCTGATCGACACAGATGATCGCGTCCAGCGAGGAGTTGATGACTGACTCCAGCCGCCGCTCGCTAGTGTGTAGTTGCTGGTTGCGCTCTTGCAGGGTTTTGCGTTCGGCCAGCAGTGGGCCTTGGTTCACTACAGCGCACAGATACTGCCAAGTGGGCGGGCCGCTTTGCTGGGGCACGACAACGCCAGCCACATGCAAGTCACCGCAGAGGGCATAGCTTTCGGTGATCTGGAAAACAACTTCATGCACATCCGCGCGACCTGCGGTTTTCGCCTGCGCGAAGGCCTGCTGCACGCGTTGAGCATCTTTGGCGTGCACAAAAGGCTTGAAATTCACCAGCAGCCGGTCTTTTTCTGTGGGCTGAAACGCCCGGTGTGCCATTGCATTGGCTTGGACGACCAAGTCGTATTCATCCACCACCAAGAGAGGCAGGGGAATGCTGGCAAACAGCGTTTCAAAGCGTTCCGAGGCACTTTCCGCAACCGCCTGGCTGTAGTTGAGCACCTCGTTTTGCAACTCCAACTCGTGTTGGTAGTTGCGCAGTTCTGCCACCAGTGCATGCAAAGGATCATCGTCATCGGGGACGATGGGTCGTATCTCGGTGACCATGACGGGTGCAGCTGCTGTAGGTGCCAGCAAGGCGTGCAGGGGCAGATCGCTTGATGCGTCGGTGGAGTTTGGGGGCGCTTGACTGGGGCTGCTCATAGGACTCAATGGGGCTGCAGACCCGCAGGGGTCATAAAACACCGGCAGTGTAAGCGCTTGATGCAATCTGCAACATACCTAGAGGCCGGATTGCGCATGTCCTGTATGAAGTGGCAGTCAGTTGCCGCAGGCTTCATCCTTGACTTGTTGAAGCGTGGCTCGCTGACCAGATATGAGGAAAAGCTGCCTTTATCCCTTGGGTATGCAATGGGTGGCAGGTCGTCCAGCGCCAGCATCTCCAGGCGGAAACTGTCCACGTCTGCCTCGGCCCAGCGCTTTTCCAGACGAAAGATGGATCGCTCATCGCGCGAGAAGCCGTTGTCCAGATCTATAAACCGCCAACTTTTGGGATCTGCACCTTTGATTGTTTTTTGCAAATGGAAAACATGGCTTCCGCCCACGGTCCAAACAGATTGTTTGTCTTTGGCGTAGCAGTCGTTGAGCGCGGTAAATGTTGCTACGTCGGTTTTTTGGAGTTTGCGGTGATGCAAGAAGCAATGCCGGCTGTCTTTGGCAAAAATCTTGCTCAGGCACACAAAACTGGCCAGATCTGCGGCAACCTCATTGGCGCGCCAATAGACTTTGTTTGCGTCCGTCCAATACGTCAGCAAGGTCTGGCTGGCGGGCTCAAAAAAAGCAGACTCCTTGTCAAATTGACCGATGGATTGAAAGTCGATGGAGATCAAGGGTGGCTTATTCATGTGTTTCCTGGGGGGCGGGACTCAACAATGCGGCATATTTTTCTTCAAGCCGTCCTTGTGTCAGTGCCTGTATCCACTGGGGAAAACTGTTCGCAATGCACACAGTTTCTTCATATTCCGGCTCTTCCCCATAGAAAACTTGCCCTCAGTTGTGATCTGCTACGCCAATCGCAAAGTAGGCATAGCTATGCCTGACGGACAGAACGATGGGGAGGTGTGCATTCCAGAAGTCTCGAATCATTGACTGGCTTGGTGTATCACCGGCTAGGGCCTCCAGTGACAGAAGCTCAAATTCATTCCACGCAAATTCGGATGTGAGAGTGTCTCCATTGAAGTCCTGCGTGCTGTTGAACCATGTGGTTTCGTCGGGTGTCTTTAGCTTCACAAAGCGCTGCAGAAAGTCCAGATATTCAGGCGGAATTTGGGGGTAACGCAACTCAAGGCCGGGTTCAACGTCTGCATATGCGCTGCAGGTTCCAGCTTCAGATACTTTGCGAGAGCTAGTAGGTCAGTCATATCCATGATGTTTGAATGAAAAATGGCCCATCAGCCGTATCGCGATGGGCTGAGGGCCATTCATGGCAGCGACCAATTCAACGCACCTGCGTCATCAGTTCTCGAATTCGCCCATCGGCACGCAGCTGCAGAACAGGTTGCGGTCGCCGTAGACGTTGTCCACGCGGCCCACGGGGCTCCAGTACTTGGCGCGGCGCAGGGCGGGCATGGGATAGGCGGCAGTCTCGCGGCTGTAGCTATGGTTCCACTCGGTGGTCAGCAGCACTTCGGCGGTGTGCGGTGCGTTTTTGAGCGGGTTGTCGTCCTGCGGCAGCTTGCCTGCTTCGATCTCGGAAATTTCGGCGCGGATGGCGATCATGGCGTCGATAAAGCGGTCCAGCTCGTACAGGTTTTCGCTCTCAGTCGGTTCCACCATCAGCGTGTTGGGCACGGGGAAGGACAGCGTTGGCGCGTGAAAGCCATAGTCAATCAAACGCTTGGCGACGTCCTCGGCCATCACGCCGCAGCTCTCCTTGAAGTGACGAAGATCCAGAATGCACTCGTGGGCCACATGGCCGTGTTCGCCTGCATACAGCGTGGGGAAGTGCGCTTGCAGGCGCGCGCTGATGTAGTTGGCGTTCAAGATGGCGGTTTCGGTCGCGAGTTTGAGGCCCGGCTCGCCCATCATGCGGATATACATCCAGCTGATGGGTAGAACGGCTGCATTGCCCAAGGGGGCTGCGCTGACTGCTCCTACTTTGCGAGTATCTCCACCCGTGGCATGGCCGGGCAGGAAGGGAGCTAGGTCTTGCACCACGCAAACAGGGCCCACGCCGGGGCCGCCACCGCCGTGGGGAATGCAGAAGGTTTTGTGCAGGTTCAGGTGGCTCACGTCGCCGCCAAACTCGCCGGGCGCGGCAAGGCCGACCAGTGCATTCATATTGGCGCCGTCCACATACACGCGGCCGCCATGGCTGTGTACCAGCTGGCACAGCTCTTTTACCTGAGTTTCGAACACGCCATGCGTGCTGGGGTAGGTGATCATGATGCAGGCCAAATTGGCGCTGTGCTGTTCGCACTTGGCCTTCAGGTCGTCCATGTCCACGTTGCCGTTGTCGTCACACTTGGTGACCACGACTTGCAGGCCCACCATTTGCGCGCTGGCAGGGTTGGTCCCGTGGGCGCTGCTGGGGATCAGGCAGATATTGCGATGCGCTTCACCTTTGGATTCGTGGAAGGCCTTGATGGCCAAAAGCCCTGCGTATTCACCTTGCGAGCCTGCATTGGGCTGCAGGCTGATGCCGGCGTAGCCGGTGGCCTGGCATAGCCAGCCGCGCAGCAGCTCATCCAGTTCAGCATAGCCTTGCAACTGGCTGGCCGGGGCGAACGGGTGGATGTTGGCAAACTCTGGCCAGGTGATGGGGATCATCTCGCTGGTGGCGTTCAGCTTCATGGTGCAGCTGCCCAGCGGGATCATGCTGCGGTCCAGTGCCAAATCTTTATCGCTCAGGCTGCGGATGTAGCGCAGCATGGCAGTTTCGGAATGGTGAGTGTTAAAGACCGGGTGGGTCAGATAGGCAGACTGGCGTTGCAGTGCCTCGGGAATCAGCGAAGGCGCGCCTTCGTCCATCGCTTCAATAGTCGGCAGGGCTTGTCCGTCTTTGGCGAAGATGCTCCAGATCAGCTCCACATCGGCGCGGGTCGTGGTTTCGTCCAGACTGATGCACAGATATTCATCAAAGGCTTTTCGCAGGTTAACGCCCTTGGATACAGCGTGAGCAGCTATGGAATTCGTAGCGCCCTTGGTGTGCAGGCTCAGCATATCGAATGCCGTGTCATGGTGGTGAGCGCTGAATCCCAGTTGCGCCAGACCACGGCTCAGAATGGCGGTGAAACGTGCCACGCGCTGGGCGATGCGCTTGAGGCCTTGAGGGCCGTGGTAGACGGCGTACATGCTGGCAATCACTGCGGGCAGCACCTGCGCCGTACAGATATTCGATGTGGCCTTTTCGCGGCGAATATGCTGCTCGCGGGTTTGCAGCGCCAGGCGGTAGGCAGGCTTGCCATGCACATCGACGCTGACTCCCACCAGACGCCCGGGCAGTGAGCGCTTGTACTCGTCACGGCAGGCCATGAAGGCGGCGTGCGGGCCACCTGCGCCCATGGGCATGCCAAAGCGCTGGCTGTTGCCCACCACAATGTCGGCACCCCATTCGCCGGGCGGCGTCAGCAGGGTTAGGGCCAGCAGATCGGTGGCCACAATCGCAGCGGCTTGCTTGGCGTGGATGGCATCCACATCGGCCTTCCAGTCCACAATCCAGCCACTGGATGCGGGGTACTGGATGACTGCTGCGAACAGGTCGCCCGCCAGCGCGGCTTCCCACTCTTCTTTGCTATTAGCCACGACCACTTCAATGCCAATGGGCGTTGCGCGGGTCTGGATGACTTCAATGGTTTGCGGGTGCAGATCGCCCGCCAGCACGATGCGGTTGCTTTTGGACTTGACCGAGCGTTTGGCCAGTGTCATGGCCTCGGCAGCGGCCGTTGCTTCGTCCAGCATCGAGGCATTGGCAATCGGCATGCCGGTGAGGTCGGTCACCATGGTCTGGAAGTTGACCAGTGCCTCCATACGGCCTTGCGAGATTTCGGCCTGATACGGCGTGTAGGCCGTGTACCAGGCGGGATTTTCCAAGATGTTGCGCAGGATGACTCCCGGCGTATGCGTGCCGTAGTAGCCCTGACCAATAAAGCTTTTGAGTACTTGGTTCTTGCTAGCAATGGCTTTTAGCTCAGCCAGCGCAGCCGCTTCTGTCACTGGCGCGGGCAAGTCCATCGGCTTGGGCCGGGCGATGGAGGCGGGCACCACGTCGCGAATCAGAGCGTCTAGCGTGGGCTTGCCGATGACGGCCAGCATTTTTTGCTGCTCGTCTGTATCAGGGCCGATATGGCGGGGGATGAACTCGCTGGCATTTTCCAGAGATTCGAGCGAAGCGACGGGGGGCGACATCAGCATGGGAGGGACCTATTCTCTAAAGCTGTGACTGGCAGGCGCCGGCTTGCACGGGTAAGAGGCTGCGGGCGTTTGCCATAAAAAAACGGCCTTCGCTGATGCAAAGGCCGTGTGCCAATTAATTGTCTTTGGCGAAGTCGTTGTAAGCGGTCTCTTCCATCAGACCATCTAACTCGCTCACGTTGCTGAGCTTGACCTTGAAGAACCAGCCAGTGTTCAGCGGGTCGCTGTTAGCCAGCGATGGGTCGTTGCGCAGTTCTTCGTTGACTTCAACGATTTCGCCGGTCACGGGCATGTAGACGTCAGCGGCGGCCTTGACGGACTCGACCACGCCAGCAACATCGCCTGCGTTGAAGGTTGCGCCAACTTCGGGCAGGTCCACAAACACCACATCGCCCAGCGCGTCTTGTGCGTGGACGGTGATGCCGACGATGGCGGCATTGGTGTCAGCGATGTTGATCCATTCGTGTTCTTTGGAAAATTTGATGCTCATGGAAGGGCTCCAGATGGTGGATTCAGTTGAATCGAATTTTTTGAGAAAGGTCCAGCGCGCACTTTAGCGGCGTTTGGTGGCGCTCTGAGCCTTAGCGGGTTGTTCTGCGTAGATTGCTTAGCCGCGGTAGTAATTCGTTGGCACAAAGGGGGTGGCCGCGACCTTCATAGGAACTTGCTTGCCGCGCACGATGGCGAAAACTTCGGTGTCTACCGCTGCATAGTCGGGCTGCACATAGGCCAGCGCTACAGGCTGATTTAAGGTGGGGCTAAGCAGGCCGCTGGTGATGTGGCCAATTTTTTGGCCGGTCGCGTTTTGCAATTCGGCTGGCTCACGCACGGGGATGCGCTCTAAGGCCACCAGTCCCACACGCTTGCGGTTGAGCTGCTGCGGATTTTGTAGCTGCGCAAGCACCGTGCTTGAACCGATGAAGCCGCCTTCGCGCTCGCCACCGGGGCGGCGCACCTTTTGCATGGCCCAGTTCAAAGTGGCTTCTACCGGCGTAGTGGTGGTGTCGATATCGTTGCCATACAAGCACAGGCCTGCTTCAAGGCGCAGCGAGTTACGTGCGCCTAGCCCGATAGCGGCGACTTCGGGCTGGGCCAGCAGAGCTTGGGCCAGCGCTTCGGCGGCTTTGCCGGGCACGGAAATTTCAAAACCGTCTTCACCCGTATAGCCACTGCGCGTGATGTAGAGCACGTGGCCTTGCCAGTCGAAGTGGTTGCCAGTCATAAAGACTAGCGACGTCACACTGGGAATCAGACGCGCCAAAGCGGTGACGGCTTGCGGGCCTTGCAGTGCCAGCAAGCCGTGCTCGGGCAGGGGCACGACTTCACAGCGGCTGCCAATATGCTTTTGAATATGCGCAATGTCTTCGGCCTTGCAGGCGCCGTTGACGATGAGGAACAAGTCATCGCCACGGTTGACGAACATCAGATCGTCCAGAATGCCGCCTTGCTCGTTGAGCAGCAGGCCGTAGCGCTGCTTGTGCAGACCAAGGCCCATGACGTCAACAGGCATTAGCGATTCAAGCGCTGCCGCACCATCGGGACCGCGCAGCAGCAACTGGCCCATGTGCGAGACATCGAACAGGCCTGCGGCCTTGCGGGTGTGAAGATGCTCGGCCATCAAGCCCTGTGGGTACTGCACGGGCATGAAGTAGCCGGCAAAGGGCACCATGCGGGCGCCCAGTTTCTGGTGCAGGGCGAACAGTGACGTGGTGCGCAGGCCCGAAGAAATATCGGAAGCGGTATCGGAAGCGGTGTTCGAAGTAGTAGCGGCAATAGTCACAGGCAAGCGCTCCGGTCATAAAACCAAAATGAGTGGCCATGCATGGCGATGCCATGCCTAGCGAGCTTGCCCTGCTGTCCGCTTTACCTGAGAGATTCACCGCCGCAGTGAAGTTGGGCGGTTTGCTCCTTCGGTGGATGCCATCGCCTAGCGTAATGACGTAGTGCGGCATCTCTCTCCAGCAAGGAACGCTGCCGGCATTGAGCGCAGCAGCGGTCGTCAGTCCTTTTGCCTGAGCGTTTGGGCACCGGGTGGGGTGCCTGCGCCTTCGGCGGTGCGTTGCAGCGTGAAGCTGTAGGCACTCTCTCCTGACGGTGGCGATTCTAGTGGAAGTCCCTGTATCGCCTTGAAGAATTTTTCGGGGTCTAGGGTTTACGTTAGCTCGGGGTGTGGTGCGCCAATCGCGGCAATGCTCATGCCTTGAGGCAAGCTTGCAAGCAGCTAAGGCATCACTGCCTGCGGCGTATTGATGGGCGGAAAGATCAACTCATAAGGCTGCTCGAAGCAGGAGGTGACGGGCTGACCATCGCGCATACCGGGCTTGAACTTCCAGCGCGCCAGCGATTTCTGGATGGCGTTCACGATTCGCGGGTCGGTATCGGCTGGTTGCCAGGTAACGCGGCCCAGCTTGCCCTCATGGGTGACTTCAAGCAAGAAGGTAACCTTGGTTGTGAGCCCATCAGGGAACCATTTGGATTGGATGGCCGGTCTTGTGTGGCGGCGCAGCTGGGGCTGTTGATCCAGTTGGCTCAGAGGAGCGCATTCTGTGCCTGTCCATTGCGGCCATGAGGGCTGGCTCACAGTGGTCTCCACGCTCTGCGTATGGCTGGGCTTGCCTGGTGCTGTAGTGGTGCAGGCACCCAGCATCAAGGCTGCGAGAGCGCTGGTGATGGTGAGGGCGCGCAGGGCCGCAGGGCGGGAGAACGTTGCAATAGTCATGAGCGTATTTTTGCCCAAGTTCCAAAAAGAACTTGTTTACTCTCAAAAAAAGAGCTGCCAGTGCTTATCAATAAAGCACTGGCAGCTCTTTTTGCTTGAAGTTCTGACTGCGTTGATTAGGGTCTGTTGAGAATTGATCGAAGATCGCGTTGCGGTGGCAAGGGGTTGGATGCAAGGCGCACGCCTGCAGCAAGGCTCATGCCTTGCAAAGGTGGGCAACGCCGCAGGCAGCCCCTTACCGCGGCAACCCGAAGGGAAGGAGGCAGGCCGGCCGCCACTCGTCGTTGCGCGCCTTGTGCGGGATAGCACCCGCACTGCGTCGCACGCCTAGATTGGCAACCGGCCTGCATCCTTCGCGACTCCGAGCAAATCTCAACAGACCCTAGTGCGCGCCAGCGGCGGCATCTGCTGCGCCGCCGGCCTGTGCAGCAGGGCGCTTGGTGAACCAGATCAGGGCGATCAAGCTCAGGAACAAAAAGGACGATGCCAGAAAGATATCGTCCGCCGCGCGGGTGAAGGCTTGCTGGTCAATCAGCCGGTTGATCTGCGCATAAGCTTGCTCGGTGCTCATGCCCGCTGCCTGCAGATTTTTGACGGTGACGGCAAACGTGCCCTGACCTTGAACCAATAGCTCAGTCAGGTGAGCGTGGTGCATGGCGGCCCGGTTTTCCCAAAGCGTGGTGGCAATGGAGGTGCCCATAGCACCCGCCGTAATGCGCACAAAGTTGGATAGGCCAGCAGCTGCCGGAATGCGGTCCGGCGTCAGCCCGCTGAGGGTGATGGTGGTTAGCGGAATAAAGAAGAAGGCCATGGCCCCGCCCTGAATCAGCGTGGGAATGAGGATGTGGGCAAAGTCCGTCTCAACGGTGAATTGCGAGCGCATCCACAGCACCAGCGCAAAAACCATAAAGGCAATGGTGGCCATCTTGCGCGGGTCCCAGACGGAGACTTTTCGGCCCACGATGGGCGTCAACAAAATCGCCAGTATCCCCACGGGAGCCAGTGCCAGGCCGGCTGCGGTGGAGGTGTAACCCATCCATTGCTGTAGCCACAGCGGCAGCAGCACCACGTTGCCAAAGAACAGGCCATAGGCAATCGACAGCGAAATCGACCCCGCCGCAAAGTTACGCAGCTTGAACAGGCGCAGGTCCACCACCGGGTGGGCGTCGGTCAGCTCCCAAACCACAAACACGGCAAAGGCGACGACGGCAATGACGGCAAAGACAATGATTTCTGTGGAGGCAAACCAGTCCAGCTCCTTGCCCTTGTCCAGCATCATCTGCAGCGCCGCGACCCAGAGCACCAGCAGGCTCAGGCCTACGGTGTCGATGGGAAGCTTGCGTGTAGGCGTCTCGCGGCTGCGGTACAAGCTCCAAGTCATGACGGCTGAGAGCAGGCCCACGGGCACGTTGATGTAGAAGATCCACGGCCAAGAGATATTGTCCGTAATCCAGCCGCCCAAAAGTGGGCCCACCACAGGGGCCACCAGCGTGGTGACCCCCCAAAGTGATAGCGCCACCCCCGCCATGGCCGGTGGGTAGCTGGCTAAAAGCAGGGTTTGCGAAAGAGGAATCATCGGCCCCGCTACCAAGCCTTGCAGCACGCGAAAGAACACCAGCATCTCTAGCGAGTGTGCAAAGCCACACAGCCAAGAGGTGAGCACGAACAGCAGCACGCTCATGGTGAACAGGCGCACGGCGCCAAAGCGCTGGGTGAGCCAGCCCGTTAGCGGCACGGAGATGGCGTTGGCCACGCCAAAGCTGGTGATGACCCAAGTGCCTTGGCTGGGACTCACGCCCACATCGCCTGCAATGGCCGGAATGGCCACGTTGGCGATGGAGGAGTCCAGCACATTCATAAAGGTAGCCAACGACAGGGCCAGCGTACCCAAAACCAGCGGAGCGCCTTTGAGTGGCGGAATGGCGGGCATGGCCATGGGAGGCAGCGGCGGCGCTTTGCTGCTGCCTTCGGCTGAAGCGGAAGAGGCTGTAGATGGGGAAGACGGGGAAGTCATGGCTGATTTCCGCGTCTTATTGGGCTGCTGGCTGCTTTGTTTGTGCGACGGCCGCGCTGCTGAGCGATGTCAGCGCTGGCAGCTTGTCGCCCGCAATAATGTGCTGAATGCGGTCTTCGGCCTGCGCCAGCGTGCCGTCATACACAGTGGTCTGTGCCACAGGCGTTGTGCGGGGAGCATTGGCCAAAGTGAGACCGTCTTTGTTGCTGATGTGGACCTTGGCCTCCATAGACAAACCTACGCGCAGCGGGTGTTGTTGAAGGGCTGCGGGCTCTAAGCTGATGCGCACAGGCACGCGCTGAACCACCTTGATCCAGTTGCCGGTAGCGTTTTGTGCGGGCAGTAAAGAAAAAGCGGCGCCAGTGCCAGCGCCCAAGCCTACGACAGAGCCTTCATAGGTGGTTTTGTCGCCATAGACGTCGGCGGTTAACTCCACCTTTTGGCCTATGCGCAGGTCGGCCAACTGGCTTTCCTTGAAATTGGCGTCTACCCAGAGCTTGTGTAAATCAACCACCGTCATCATGGGCGAGCCCGCAGCCACGCGCTGGCCCAGTTGTACGCCGCGTTTGGCAACATAGCCATCTACCGGGGAGATCAGGCGTGTGCGCTGCAGCGACAAATAAGCCTCGCGTACCTTGGCGGCTGCGGCCATCACGGCGGGGGAATCTTCGGCTGTCGTGCCCTTGGTTTGGGCTTCTGCGGCGGTTAGCTGGGCCTTGGCGGCGCGCACGGCTGCATCGGCAGCGGCTACGGCGTTGCTGGCGCCTGTGGCGATAGCTTTGGCGTGATCAAACTCTTCCTTGCCGACAGCGCCTGTGGCGGTTAGGGGGCGGCGGCGCTCTACATCGTCGCTGGCCTTGGCTGCATCGGTTTTTAGGCGCAGCAAGTCAGCTTCGCGCTGGGCGACTTGTGCGGCCAGCGGGGCGTTGTTGGCGTAGAGGGTGCGGGTTTGGCGCGCAGTCTGGGCCAGTTGAGATTCAGCCTGCGCCAGCTGCACCAAATAGTCGGCAGGATCGAGCTGTACCAGTAGCTGACCGGCTTTGACATAGTCGGTATCGTCGGCATCAATGCTGATGACAGTGCCGCCCACTTGGGGCGTGATTTGCACCACATTGCCCGCGACATAGGCGTTGTCTGTGGTTTGGTAGTTGCGGGCCACCATCCAGTGCCAGCCGCCCCAGGCGATGGCACCGACGGCCACGGCGGCGGCGACGATGGTCAGGCCTTTGCGGCGAGCAGTGGGGTTGGCGGTAGGTGATGCGGAGGCGGGAGTGGAAGCCGGAGTGGGAGCTAGTGCAGCCTTGGGTGCTTGGTTGTCAGTCATGATGATGGGCGCTTTGTTATCTGTATGAGTGGTTTTGCGGCCAGGGCGCAGTTTTTTGCTGCTGTGCCCAGAAATGAAGAGGGTGCTTAGTGGTTCTGAATAGCTAGGTTTGAGGTCTCGTCGATCCAGCCGCCGCCCAGTGCTGCGGCTAGCGCCACGCGGGTGTCTAGCTCGCGGGCGCGCAGGTCCACGGTGAGGCGGCGCTGGGTGATAAGTTGGGTTTCGGTGTTCAGCACCGTGATTTGGTTGCCCAGACCTGCGCGGTAACGCTGCACGGCAAAGTCATAGGCGCGTTCGGCTTTAGAAAGCGATTCGGTTTGCAGCGATTGCTGGCGCTGCAGTGACTGCACAGAGGCAATCGAGTCCCCGGCCTGCTTGACCGCATCCAGCACCGCACCGTTGTACTGAGCAATGGCGGTGTCCAAATCAGCTTGCTTGCCGCGCAACTGCGCGCGCAGGCGTTTGCCATCAAAAATGGGCAGGCGCAGCGCCGGTGTGATGCCCATCTGGCGTGAGCTAGCTTGAAACAGGCGATCAAACCCCAGCGCGTTCAGGCCCACAAAAGCGCTCAAATTCACATCGGGGTAGAAGTCGGCCTTGGCTGCATTAATGCCTTGTGTGGCAGCCTCCACACGCCAGCGCGCGGCCACCACATCGGGGCGGCGGCCCAGCAGGTCAGCGCCCAGCACTTGGGGCACGGCTTGAAGGCGCAGGCCAGCCAGTTGGGGCGAGAGCGCATTTTGCGCATCAGGGGCTTGCGCGCACAGCACGGCAAGGGTGCGGCGCGTTAGCGTGATTTGCTCGTTGAGCATTTCAATTTGTGTGCTGGCATCGGGCATGCCAGCTTGGGCCTGTGTCAGCTCAACTTGGCTGTCTAACCCCGCTTGGGTGCGCTGCACGCTCAAATTTAAAAGTGACTGGCGCTGGCCCAGCGTGCGCTCAGCCACTTCTTTTTGGGCAATGAGTCGTGCCAGTGCGATGTAACTGCGCGCCACTTGCGCAGCCAGTTGGTTGGCGGCAGCGGCGGAGTCTGCTTTGGCCGCGCGGGCCTGCCCCAGTGCCAATTGCAGCTCAGCGGAGTGCTTGCCAAAAAAATCAGGTGTCCAGGACAGGCCAGCCTGCACGTTGCCGCTGTTGTAGATATTGCCAGCAATGGGCGCGGGGATCATTCCGTTGGCGGTGTAGCGCTGGCGGGTGGCGTCTACACCCAAGGTGCCGCGAATGTCACTGACGGTGCTGCTAGCGGTGGCCAGCGCTGCAGCCTTGTCAAAGCGGGCGTTGCTGGCGGCAAGGCTGGGGCTGCCGGTGAGCGCTTGGTCGATGAGTTGGTTTAACTGCGCGTCGCCCAGCCCAGACCACCATTGGACGGAGCTGAGCGCACTAGCGTCTGCTGCAGTAACTGGGTTGTTGTCCGCAAGGCCAATATCTGCCGCAGCCAACTTGGCGAGCGGTGTGTGGGCCGGGCCTTGAGAGGCGCAGCCTGCCAAAGCCATTGCGGTGACCAATACAGCGAGGGCATAGGTCTTGCGTTGAGTAAGTAAGGTCATGGGAAAGTGCCAGTGGTTTTTATTGAAATAGGGCGGGGAGGGGGAATCATCGAATCAGGCTGCCCTGATTTTCGAGCTGGGTGTGGGCTTTATTCGTGAATGTTTATTGGGGCTTGGGTCATGGCCTCGCGCAATGCATCGCCATTGCTCAGCATGCGCTGGAGCATGGACAGCATCAGCGTGCATTCGCTGTGGCTAAAACCGCTCAGATGCCCGTTGAGCACCTGAGTGAGTACTTTGGGTACGTGCGTGGCGACGCGTTTGCCTTCTTGAGTCAACGCCAGGTGCACGACACGCCGGTCGCTGCTGGAGCGTTCGCGGCGCAGCAGGCCTTTGGCTTCAATGCGGTCAAGTGCGCGGGTGACCGATGCGGGGTCCATACCTAGCGCCTTGGCTAAGTCGCTGCTGTTGGTATTCGCGTCCATTAGCAGCTTGTACAGGGGCAGCCATTGCACATAGGTCAGGCCATGCTCGGCCAGCTGTGCATCGGCTTGCTGCAGGATGGATCCGAGTACCCGACGCATTAAAAAACCAATGCTTTGGTCAGGTGTGTAAGCCCCTGATTGGTAGAAGGCACTTGACTCGTCTAGTGGGTCGATGATGCGTTCGGGTGTGTTTGGCAGTTGGGGCACTATTAATTGTCTAATCAATGATTGATTTGGCAATTATTGATCAAACATTTAAAAATGTCAGCAATGCTTTAACTTGCGATGTTGTCCTTGCTACTCAAATAAGAGCGGTATGTGCTTGATGCATATACGGTGGTACGGAAAAACTGCTTGAAATGCGCTGCACAGGCAAAAAAAAGCCCAGCCATACAGGGCTGGGCGCTAGAGTGCGTTGAGGGTTACAGCGGCACGCGCAGCACCACCACAATCACGAGGCCAATAGCGAGGTTCAGGGACACCCACTTGCGAATGCTGTCGAGTGCCTTGCCGCCTGCGGGCCAGTCTTTGGCTTGAACGGCAGCATCAAGGCGCTTGAACAGGGCAAAGCGGATATGGCCAAACACGGCCATCATCACCACGCCCAAGATGCTCATCACGACCCAAGAGGCCGGCATATTGAACTGCGCACCGGCCTTGGCGGCCATGGCGTGAACGCTGCCAATCATGCCTATGCCCGATGCGAGTACGACCACGATGAGTGCCAGTACCCAAGTGAAAAAACGCTGGAGTACGCCATGCATTAGCACTACGCGCTCAGGTGGCTGCAGAGTTTGAAGTGAGGGGCGTAAAAAGAAATGCGCAAAAAACATACCGCCCACCCAGATGATGACGGCCAAAAGGTGAACAAGTTTGAGCAGAATAAAAAGCATGGGGTGTTGGTTTGGGTGTGAGTGCGTTTTTGAAGGTGAGTACGGTGGCGCCAGAAGCGGTAAACCTAGTGAAGGCTCATTGAACTCAATGACGAGTGAAATGAGCCTTCATGACAGAGCAAGCCACGGTTGTCGCTCTTTCAATAGTGGCTTGTCATGACGAAGTAAACACGCCTTAGGCGACGAAGACCTTGGCTTCTCCAGCCTCCATGCGGCCGATCACTGCCGCATCGGCAAAGCCGCCGTCGGCAAAAACTTTCAATACTTGTTCAACGGATTCAGGTGAGCATGAAACCAGCAGGCCACCCGACGTTTGAGGGTCGGTCAGCAGAGCTTGCTGGGCACTATTGACGGCTGATGACAGATGAATATGTTCACCATACGAGGCCCAGTTGCGGCCCGATGCGCCGGTGATCACGCCTTGCTCAGCTAAAGCCTGAACGCCGGGCAAGACAGGCAGCTTGCTGCTGTCAATGTGCGCGCTGAGCTGGGCGCCGCGCGCAAGCTCCAGGCCATGACCGAGCAGACCAAAACCGGTCACATCGGTGAGCGCGTGCACGCCGTCCAGCTTGGAGAGTTCAGCGCCGGGGCGGTTGAGCTGTGTGGTCGCGCCCACCATAGCGCGGTAGCCATCTTCGCCCAGTAGATTCTTTTTGAGCGCGGCAGACAGAATGCCAACACCCAAGGGCTTGCCCAAAATCAGTACATCGCCGGCTTTGGCATCGGCGTTGCGCTTCATTTGCTTGGGGTTGACGATGCCGATACCTACCAAGCCGTAGATAGGCTCGACCGAGTCGATCGAGTGACCGCCGGCCAAAGGAATGCCTGCATCGCGACACACCGATTCGCCGCCTTCCAAAATCTTGGCAATCACATCGTGGGGCAGCACATTAATTGGCATGCCCACAATCGCCAGCGCCATCAACGGCGTGCCGCCCATGGCATAAATGTCCGACAGCGCATTTGTCGCAGCAATGCGGCCAAAGTCATAGGGGTCATCAACGATGGGCATGAAAAAATCCGTCGTTGCCACAATGGCTTGCTCGTCATTGATCTTGTAGACGGCAGCGTCATCAGCGGTTTCTGTGCCGACCAATAGATCCGGGAAGAACTGCTTGGGCACATTGCTTTTGGCCAGCAACTCTGCCAGAACACCGGGCGCAATCTTGCAGCCACAGCCACCGCCGTGGGAGAGCGAAGTCAGGCGCGGAGATGCGGGTGGGGTAGTGTTTTGAGAGGTGGTGGCGTTCATGGTAGTAAAAATTCGACTTGCAGCAGCAATAGTGCTGGGTTGGATGGAGGTGGCAGCGCGATGGGGTGGCGCTAGGGTCGCGCTAGTGCTAGTGCAGGCCCTGACACGACTTTGATAATCGCACGGCAGAGCTCTATTATCGGCCGCGAAAAAACGAGTGGGGTGAGAGGTTTTTTTTGATCGCGAGATGGATGCACTCTCATTGCAAATTCATTGCCAATGCGATTTGCTTTGCGCCAAAAATGGCCCATTGACTGACTGATTACGTCAAAGGGTCGTGATCGGTCAGCCAAACCAAGGTCTCGTGCGTTGATGTTAGAAGCGTTTTTGAATCTAGGCGCGATTTTGCTTGCCCACGGCAATTTGTATTTATTGGGGAGACATATGTTTAAGCGCCTTTCTTTGACTCGCGGCGTGGCGGCCTTTTTGCTGGTTTGCGCAGCCGGTGCTGCTCAGGCTCAGGCCTATATCAGCAGCACCATCTCTGGGCAGTTGGCTCCGGGCGTGTATGGCCAAATCAATATTGGCAATGCCGCGCCGCCGCCGCTGGTGTATGCCCAGCCGATGTGGGGTGCTCAAGGCTCAAGAGGGCCGCAGGTAGAGCCTATGTATATGTGGGTGCCGCCGGGCCACGCGCGTGACTGGCGTCGGCATTGCAGCCGGTATCAGGCCTGCGGTCGCCCTGTGTATTTCTTGCGAGACGCTCCATCGCGCTGGCGTGACAAGGGGCCTAAGCATCATCACGGGCGAGACTGGAAGCATGAGCGCCGCGATGATCGCCATTGGCAGCGTGAGGAGCGTCGCCATGATCGCCACGAGCGTCGTGATTGGGACCGCCGCGATGATGATGATCGAGGACGCGGTCATGGTCGAGGCCACGGACGCCATGATGACTAAGACGCTTGCACAGGCTTACGGCTGAGTTAGGGGTTAACCACTAATTTTTCTGTTGCTTATGCGCATCTGAAAAGGCTTATTGCTATTTAATT
The DNA here is from genome assembly GCF_019355935.1 of Comamonas sp. Y33R10-2. NCBI lineage: Bacteria > Pseudomonadati > Pseudomonadota > Betaproteobacteria > Burkholderiales > Comamonadaceae > Comamonas > Comamonas sp. Y33R10-2. Next base: position 1,708,589 of record NZ_CP079925.1, on the reverse strand, counting down.
AATAGCAATAAGCCTTTTGCCTTTAATGGTTTTTCGCGTTTTTTATAGTTATCTATTCATGGAATAAGCAAGCACTTTGCTATATGAAAATAGCATAGCTGCTAGCGGGGTGTCACTCTGGTGGGTGTAGGCAAGCGTGCCGACAATAGACAGATTGATTTTGATGGCATGTTGGCTGCCTTGGCTTGACTGATAGGCAGGGCATGCACGACCCCTTAGGAGACATCAGCATGAGCGCACCTCTCAACGGCATTTCGTCCATGGCCACACGCCAAGTGCTGGCAGATCTGTGTGCCGCTTGGGCAGCGCAAGGCGGCGAGCAGGTAGAGATCGAATCTGTGGGCGGTGTGGATGCGGCACAGCGCGTGCAAAGCGGCGATGAAGCTTTTGACGTGGTGTTTCTGGCATCAGGTGCCATCGATAAGTTGCAGGCCGCTGGCCGAGTGATTTCAGGCAGCAAGGTGGATCTGGTTCTTTCAAGCACCGCCGTGGCAGTACACGCTGGCGCGCAACTGCCCGATATCAGCACAGAAGAGGGCGTGCGCGCCGCTGTGCTGACAGCCCCCACCATTGGTTATTCAACCGGCCCTAGCGGCGTTGCGCTGCAAAAGCTGTTTGAGCGCTGGGGCATTGCCGATGAAATCAAGCCGCGCATTGTTCAGGCTCGCCCAGGCGTGCCGGTGGGCTCGCTGGTTGCCTCCGGTGAGGTGGCGCTGGGCTTTCAGCAGCTTAGCGAGTTGATTCATGTGGCGGGCATTCAGATCGTGGGCTCACTGCCAGAGGCGATTGCGATTGATACCGTTTTTTCTGCAGCAGTGGTGACTGGCTCTGCCAACGCCGATGCTGTGCAGCGACTGCTGGCCTTTATGGCTTCGCCTGAAGCGGCCGAGGCCAAGCGCCGCCAAGGCATGGACCCTGTGAACTAAAGAATTGAAGAAATTGATGAGGGCAGCAGCCTGGCTTAGACCTTGGCGCTGCCTGATCTAGCAAAAGGGCAGTCAAAGCCCTTCGTGACGACGTACAGGAGCCTTTAAGGCTTTGGCGCCAGCCGCGGACAGGAGATAGAGGCGACAAAGAGAGGCAACTGAGATAACTGATATGACTTCGCAATCAACTACACAGAATACTGACCAGAGCACTGAATCTGGTGTCGTGAACGTACAAACCGTGCTCAACGAGAGCCCTTTTTCGGGCTTTCAATGGGTGATTTTCGCCCTGTGCTTTTTGATCGTTTTACTCGATGGCTTTGATACCGCAGCCATCGGCTTTATTGCGCCATCGCTGTTAAGCGAATGGGGTATTGATAAATCCCACCTCGGGCCTGTGCTCAGCGCGGCCTTGTTTGGCTTAGCGTTTGGTGCCTTGTCCGCCGGCCCACTGGCTGATCGGATTGGCCGCAAAACCGTGCTCATCATTGCTGCCGTGGTGATGGGCGGTGCGTCCATTGTTTCCGGTCTGGTGCATAGTCTTGAGGGCTTGACCATCTGGCGCTTTATCACCGGTTTGGGTTTGGGCGCTGCAATGCCCAACGCCATCACGCTGATGAACGAGTACTGCCCAGACAAAAAGCGCTCTTTCATCACCAACTGCATGTTCTGCGGCTTTCCCATTGGCTCGGCCATGGGCGGCTTTATTGCTGCGTGGATGATTCCGCATTTCGGCTGGCGCAGCCTGCTGATTGTGGGCGGCGTGATTCCCTTGATCTTGGCCGTCATCATGATCGTGATGCTGCCCGAATCGGTGCGCTTCATGGTGCTCAAAGGCTACTCGGCAGACCGCGTGCGCAAGGTGATGGCCCGTATTTCTGCCAGCACCCGCAACGCCACGCGTTTTGTGCTGGACGATAACGCCCAGCGCGCGGCTGAAGCAAAGCAAGGCCCTCAGGGTCTGCGCCTAGTGTTCTCGCAAAAGTATCTGGTGGGCACGCTGTCGCTGTGGGTGACGTACTTCATGGGCTTGGTCATTGTGTATGGCCTCGTCAACTGGATGCCTGTGCTGTTCAAAGAAGCGGGCGTGCCTGCGGGCCAAGCGGCGGTGATTGCAGCGCTGTTCCAGCTCGGTGGTGTGGGCGCGATTTTTGTGGGACTGCTGATGGATCGCTGGAATGCCAATCTGATCATTGCGGTAGGCTACTTTTTGACCAGCTTGGGCGTGGCCTTTATCGGTCAGGTGCTGGGCGGCAGCGTGGGTTCGCTGGTGGCGGCAGTGTTCGTGGCTGGTTTGCTGATGAATGCCGCGCAGTCGTCCATGCAAGCCTTGGCGGCTGAGTACTACCCCACAGAATGCCGCGCCAGCGGTGTGTCTTGGATGCTGGGCATTGGCCGCTTTGGCGGTATCGCAGGTTCTTTCTTGGTGGCAGAGCTGGCACGTCGCCATGTAGAGCTGCCTATGGTTTTCATCGTGGTCGCTATCCCCGGCGTGATTGCTGCTTTGGCTTTGCTGGTGAAGAACCGCTATGCCGGTGGCGCACCAAAGTCGCTCGCCGGCTTGGGTGGCGGGCACTAAATTTTGATCAACAAATATTACTTTTGACGGAGCTTCAAGATGATTATTGACGTACACGGTCACTACACCACAGCCCCCGCCGCGTTAGGCGCTTGGCGTGATCTGCAGATTGCGGGCCTCAAGGACCCGAGCCAGGCTCCGTCGGCTTCTTCGCTGAAGATCAGCGATGACGAAATTCGCGAAACGATTGAGACCAATCAGCTCAAGCTGATGAAAGAACGCGGCTCGGACCTGACTATCTTCAGCCCCCGCGCTTCGTTCATGGCTCACCACATTGGTGACTTTCAGACGTCCAGCACTTGGGCCGCTATCTGCAACGAGCTGTGCTTTCGCGTCAGCGAGCTGTTCCCCGACTACTTCATTCCTGCAGCCATGCTGCCTCAGTCGCCCGGCGTAGACCCAGCGACTTGCATCCCCGAGCTGGTCAAGTGCGTTGAGCAGTACGGCAACGTTGGTATCAACCTCAACCCCGATCCATCGGGCGGCCACTGGACTTCGCCTCCGCTGTCCGACAAGAGCTGGTACCCCATCTACGAAAAGATGGTGGAGTACGACATCCCCGCGATGATTCACGTGTCCACCAGCTGCAACAGCTGCTTTCACACCACCGGCTCGCACTACCTGAATGCGGACACCACCGCCTTCATGCAATGCCTGACGAGCGATATCTTCAAGGACTTCCCCACACTGAAGTTCCTGATCCCCCATGGCGGCGGTGCAGTGCCTTACCACTGGGGCCGTTTCCGTGGTCTGGCGCAAGAGATGAAAAAGCCGCTGCTTGAAGAGCATCTGCTCAACAACATCTTCTTTGACACCTGCGTCTATCACCAGCCCGGCATCAACTTGCTGACCGAAGTGATTCCGACCAAGAACATTCTGTTCGCCAGCGAAATGATTGGCGCCGTGCGTGGTATCGACCCGCAAACCGGCTTCTACTACGACGACACCAAGCGTTACATCGAAGCGACGCAGAACCTCACGGCTGAAGAAAAGCACGCCGTGTACGAAGGCAATGCCCGCCGCGTGTTCTCGCGTCTGGATTCGGCACTCAAGGCCAAGGGCCTGTAATTTATAAAAAGAGGAGCAGCTAGTCTTAGTAGTTCATTGCTTTAAGCCTTCAATCATTTCGAAATTGATGCAAAGCAAGGACTAGTAGCTCTCTTTTTTGATTCAATCACGTCTAAGCAAAGAGGTATCTCATGTACGAACTCGGCGTCGTTTACCGCAATATCCAGCGCGCAGATCGCGCTGCTGCCGATGGCCTGGCCGCTCTGGGCTCCGCCACCGTGCACGAAGCCATGGGCCGCGTCGGCTTGCTCAAGCCCTATATGCGCCCCATCTTCGCGGGCAAGCAAGTCTCTGGCACGGCCATCACCGTGCTGCTGCAGCCCGGCGACAACTGGATGATGCACGTGGCGGCTGAGCAAATTCAGCCCGGCGACATCGTCGTCGCTGCAGTGACTGCTGAATGCACCGATGGTTATTTTGGTGACCTGCTGGCCACCAGCTTCCAAGCCCGCGGTGCGCGCGCTTTGATCATTGATGCCGGTGTGCGTGATGTGAAGACCCTGCAAGAGATGGACTTCCCCGTGTGGAGCAAAGCCATCTCTTCCAAGGGCACCATCAAGGCGACGCTGGGCTCGGTCAACATTCCTATCGTCTGCGCCGGCATGCTCGTCACCCCCGGTGATGTGATCGTGGCTGACGACGACGGCGTGGTCTGCGTGCCTGCCGCTCGCGCTGCCGAGGTGCTGGTCGCGGCTCAAAAGCGTGAAAGCTTTGAAGGCGAGAAGCGTGACAAACTGGCCTCGGGCATTTTGGGTCTGGATATGTACAAGATGCGCGAGCCCTTGGCGGCCGCTGGATTGCGCTACATCGATTAAATCAACGCTTCGTTTATTGAACGCTTCATTCATTCAACGGTTTTTTTGGCAGGAGGAGACAACTATGAAATTTACAATGCGTCGTGCCGTTTTGACCTTGGCTTATGCAGCTGCGGCTGGCAGTTTTTCTGCGCAGGCGCAGGCACAAAGCTTTCCCACCAAGCCGGTGCGCATCATTACCCCCTTCCCGGTCGGTGGTGGCCCTGACGGTGTGGCCCGCGTAACGGCTGAAAAGCTGTCGCGCCTGTGGGGGCAGCCTGTGACGGTGGAAAACCGCCCCGGTGGTAATGGCTTCATCGCCATTGAAGCTTGGAAGCGCGGCGCCAAAGACGGCACGGACTTGCTGGTGCTCGATAACGTCCACTTGGCCGCTTACCCGACCTTGTTCAAGAAGCTGCCTTACGACGCGCAAAAGGATTTCAAGATCGCTTTGCCGCTGTTTAAAACGCACTTCTTCTTCACGGTTGCCACCAACAGCAAGTACAAAACCGTGGGCCAAATCATTGCAGATGCCAAGGCCAGCCCCGGTAAGCTGAACTACGGCTCTTGGTCCGTGGGCAACCCTGTGCATTTGGGCTCTGAGCTGCTCGAAGGCGTGACCGGCACGCAGATGGAGCATGTGATTTTCAAGGAAACCACGCAGCTCTACACCTCGGTGTCTACCGGTGATATTGACTTTGCCTTGGGCAGCGCTGGTACAGCGGGTCCGTTGTACCGCGCGGGTAAGCTGCGCTTGCTGGCGTTTACCGCTCCCAAGCGCTCGGCTGATTTTCCGGACATTCCCACGGTTGCTGAATCCGGTGGCCCTAGCGACTTTGAAGTCACAGGCTGGAATGTGATCGCTGTCCCGCCTAACCTGTCGGATGCCACCACGGACAAAATCCGTAAAGACTTGGCAGAAGTGCTCAAGGACAAGGACTTTGCTGAAAAGTTCAAGACCTTTGGCTATGAGCCTTTCCCCACTACGCCTGAACAATTCAAGGCGACCGTAAAGGCTGAAACCCAGCGCTTTGCCGAAGTCATTCGCAAGGCCAATATCTCACTGGATTAAGCCGTTTTGACGTATTGCGGTGCCTTGTGCACCGCTGCACTTTCGCAATCGCATTCCGCACTTTGCATTTCGCATTCGCTATGAGCACTTTCACAAAGACCCCCGGCTGGATGGACTGGTACGCCAACCCCACCAAGCCCCAATTCAAGCTGCCTGCAGGTGCTGTTGATGCGCACTGCCACGTGTTCGGCCCCGGTGAAGAATTTCCCTTCGCTCCCGAGCGCAAGTACACCCCTTGCGACGCCAGCAAGGCGCAGCTGTTTGCATTGCGTGACCATCTGGGTTTTGCCCGCAACGTGGTGGTGCAAGCCACATGCCACGGTGCAGACAACCGAGCCATGGTCGATGCCTGCAAGGCCTCGGGCGGCATGGCCCGTGGTGTGGCCACGGTCAAGCGCTCGATTAGCGATGCGGAACTGCAAGAGCTGCACGACGCCGGCGTGCGCGGCGTGCGTTTTAACTTCGTCAAGCGTCTGGTGGACTTCACGCCCAAGGACGAGCTGATGGAAATCGCCGCCCGCATCAACAAGCTGGGCTGGCATGTGGTGATTTACTTTGAAGCGGTGGACTTGCCTGAGCTGTGGGACTTCTTCACTGCACTGCCCACCACCGTGGTGGTGGACCATATGGGTCGCCCCAACGTGGAAAAGGGTGTGGATAGCGAAGAGTTCGCTCTATTCCTGAAATTCATGCGCGAGCACCAAAATGTGTGGAGCAAGGTGTCTTGCCCTGAGCGCTTGTCAGTGACCGGCCCCAAGGCGCTGGATGGCGAGCAAAACGCCTATCAAGACGTTGTGCCATTTGCGCGCCGCGTGGTGGAAGAATTCCCTGACCGTGTGCTGTGGGGAACCGATTGGCCGCATCCGAATCTCAAGGATCACATGCCTGACGACGGCCTGCTGGTGGACTTTATCCCCCACATTGCGCCTACGGCTGAGCTGCAGCAAAAGCTGCTGGTGGACAACCCTATGCGCCTGTACTGGCCAGAAGAAGTCTGAAGCACCTCCTGAGGCGTTTTGCGCCTTCCCCCTCTCTCGATGCGTTGCATCGGGATGGGGACGACACCCTCGGTGCGCGGCGGCGCTTCCTCGGTGTCTTTGGTTTGGATTGCGCCAGTTTTAAGGGCAGGGCGACCTGCTTGTGACAAGGTTTGAGAGGAAAGTTTTATGGCATTAGAAAAACCTTATCTTGATGTGCCCGGCACCATCATTTTTGATGCCGAGCAATCGCGCCGTGGTTACTGGCTCAACCAGTTTTGCATGTCGCTGATGAAGGCCGACAACCGTGACCGTTTTCGCGCCAATGAGCGCGCCTACTTGGATGAGTGGGCGATGACGGAAGAGCAAAAGCAAGCCGTGCTGGCGCGCGATCTGAACTGGTGCATGCGCACGGGCGGCAATATTTATTTTCTGGCCAAGATCGGCTCGACCGACGGCAAGAGCTTCCAGCAAATGGCGGGCTCTATGACCGGCATGACCGAAGACGAGTACCGCGCCATGATGGTCGGTGGTGGTCGTTCGGCTGAAGGCAATCGGTATGTGGGCGAAGACGGCGATGCACAAGCGCATCGTCAGCCGCAAGGTGCAGCGGGCGCTGCTGGCAACACGAATAAGGAAGGTAACTAAGTCATGGCCCGTATTACCGCATCGGTCTTTACCTCGCACGTTCCCGCCATTGGCGCGGCGATGGACATGGGTAAGACCCAAGAAGCCTACTGGCAGCCCCTGTTCAAGGGTTATGACTTCTCCCGTCAGTGGATGAAGGACAACAAGCCCGACGTGATTTTCTTGGTCTACAACGACCACGCTACGGCGTTCAGCTTGGACATGATTCCCACCTTCGCGATTGGCACGGCCGCTGAATACGAGCCCGCTGATGAAGGCTGGGGCCCACGCCCTGTGCCCAAGGTGCAAGGTCACCCTGATCTGGCTTCGCACATTGCGCAGTCTGTTATTCAGCAAGACTTTGACCTGACCATCGTCAACAAGATGGACGTGGATCACGGCCTGACGGTGCCTTTGTCGCTGATGTGCGGCGAGCAAGACCCCAAGACCGGTTCATGGCCTTGCCCGGTGATCCCGTTTGCGGTGAACGTGGTGCAGTACCCCGTGCCGTCGGGTCAGCGCTGCTTTAACATCGGCCGCGCCATTCGCAAAGCCATTGAGAGCTACGACGAGGACATCAACGTCCATATCTGGGGCACAGGCGGCATGAGCCACCAGTTGCAAGGCGCGCGCGCCGGTCTGATCAACAAGGAATGGGACAACAAGTTTCTGGACCTGCTGATCGAGAACCCGCACGGCTTGGCCAAAATGCCTCATATCGACTACGTGCGTGAAGCCGGCTCTGAAGGCATTGAGCTGGTGATGTGGCTGATCGCACGCGGCGCAATGTCTGATATTGATGGCCCAGCACCTGTGCCTAAGGTGGCGCATCGCTTCTACCATGTGCCCGCATCGAATACGGCCGTTGGCCACGTAATCTTGGAGAACCAATAATGAGCAAGACCATTAAAGTCGCCTTGGCTGGCGCTGGCGCCTTTGGCATCAAGCACCTGGATGGCATCAAGAATATCGACGGCGTTGAAGTCGTCTCCCTGATCGGTCGCCGCCTGGAGCAAACCCAGGAAGTGGCTGATAAGTACGGCATCAAGCATGTCTGCACCGATTTGGCTGATGCGCTGGCGCTGCCTGAAGTCGATGCCGTCATTTTGTGCACCCCCACGCAAATGCACGCAGCCCAAAGCATTCAGTGCTTAAAGGCCGGCAAGCATGTGCAAGTTGAAATCCCTCTGGCCGATGCCTTAAAGGATGCGCAGGAAGTGGCCGAGCTGCAAAAGCAAACCGGTCTGGTTGCTATGGTGGGCCACACCCGCCGCTTCAACCCCAGCCACCAGTACGTGCACCAAAAGATTGAAGCGGGCGAGTTCAACATTCAGCAAATGGATGTGCAAACCTACTTCTTCCGCCGCACCAACATGAATGCGCTGGGCCAGGCCCGTAGCTGGACCGATCACCTGCTGTGGCACCACGCTGCCCACACCGTGGATCTGTTCGCCTATCAAGCTGGCAGCCCCATCGTCAAGGCCAACGCCGTGCAAGGCCCGATCCACAAGGATCTGGGTATTGCCATGGACATGAGCATTCAGCTCAAGGCCGCCAACGGTGCTATCTGTACTTTGAGCCTGTCGTTCAACAACGATGGCCCTCTGGGTACTTTCTTCCGCTACATCGGCGATACCGGCACTTATCTGGCCCGTTACGACGATCTTTACACCGGCAAGGAAGAACAAATTGACGTGTCCAAGGTGGATGTGTCCATGAACGGCATTGAGCTGCAAGACCGCGAATTCTTCGCCGCCATCCGCGAAGGCCGCGAGCCTAACTCCAGCGTTCAGCAAGTCTATAACTGCTACAAGGTTCTGCATGATCTGGAGCAGCAACTGAACGCAGAATAAGTTCTGGTGATTGATGCAGACAAAGGCCGGCGCTTGCTCCGGCCTTTGTTGTTTTTATTTTGAAATTGATAGCTGCTAGTCCATGATTTGTATGGACTACCGGCTATAAATGCTTAGATTTTTTGATTTTGAGGAGCCCTCGTGCAAAACCGTCCTTTAGGCCCTTTTAGCGTCGCCAACGTTGCGCTGGGCTGCATGAACTTCTGCCACGCCTACGGAAGCCCCGTGTCCACCGAACAATCTCACGCGGTGCTGCACGCTGCGATTGATGCGGGCGTGACGATGTTCGACACCGCAGCACTGTATGGCTTTGGCGCTAGCGAATCACTGGTCGGCCCCGTGCTCAAGCCCCACCGCAACCACATCACCTTGGCCAGCAAAGGCGGCATGGCCGGTGTGCGTGGTGAAGATGGTGTGGTGCGCCGCGTGATCGACGGTCGCCCCAAAACCCTGCGCCAAAATTGTGAAGACAGCTTGCAGCGTTTGGGCACGGACGTGATGGACCTGTACTACTTGCACCGCTGGGACAAAAACGTACCCATCGAAGAGTCAGTCGGCGAGATGGCACGGCTAAAAGAAGAAGGCAAGATTCGCGAGTTGTGCCTGTCGGAAGTGGGCGTTGATGCCCTGCGCCGCGCGCACAAAGAGCACCCCATTGCCGCCCTGCAAAGCGAATATTCACTGTGGTCGCGCAATGCCGAGCTGGGCACGCTGGCCGCTTGTAAGGAACTGGGTATTGCCTACGTGGCCTTCAGCCCCATGGGCCGCGCATTTTTGAGCGGCAAGCTCCAGCAGGTGGATAACTTGGTGAAGGGCGACATCCGCGCCACCATGCCGCGCTTTGCGGGCGAAGCCTATGCGCAAAACCTGCGCTTGCTCAGTCCCATGCAGGCCGTGGCTGAAAAAGCGGGTTGCACCTTGGCTGAGCTGGCCATTGCTTGGGTGCTGGCGCAAGGCGATCACATCATTGCGCTGCCCGGCACTACCAGCGTGGACCACCTACGTGAAGACGTGCGCGGCGGCAGCGTCAAGCTCAGCGCTGAAATCTTGGCCGAGCTCAGCGACATCTTCAAACCTGAAGCTGTGGTGGGTGACCGTTATGCGGTGCAAGGCCAGGGTGAGGTGGATACTGAAAAATACGCGTTTGAAAAGCGCCCGAACTAATCAATTTAGTATGCTTTTTATCACTGCGAACACTTAGCTCACTGAGTGATTTGCAGCAGCCGCCTTTGCCACGGTTGGGCCAGTAGGTCAAAAAGTGGCGACGGCTCACGCTGCAACTGTGCGGTGGTGCTGCCCGTTGTAATTACGGGTGTCGTCTGGCTCAGGTCGGCTCTGGCAAGTTGCTGCATCCAGGCGGGGTCAAGACCGCCGCCCAGCCCGGCGCCTTGCAAGGGCCTTGAAAAAATCAGCTCAATCATTTTGTGCGCCTCCTTGCTGCCGCGTTGCTCGGCCAAGCGGTAAAAGCGCAGCGCTTCGGCGTAATTGGCTGGCACGCCTTGCCCTAGGTGGTACATGCGGGCCATGTTGAGCGCAGCTTGGGCTGAACCTTCTGGGGCCGCAGAGGAGGGGGCAGCAAAGGAGTTGGCCGCATTTAGGCCATTTTTTTCGAGCCGACGAACCGCGGTCAGGTTGTTTGCAGCGACTACGGAGCGCGAGGCGGCGCGGCGCAAGTAATTTTCAGCCAGCGGCATTTGCCTGCTGGCAAAGGCCTGAATGCCTAGCTCGATATTGGCTTGCGTGTCGCCAGCGGCCGCGGCACGTTCCAGCAATTGCCGCTCAGACCCCGTCAGTCTGTGAACCGATATGGGGTTTGCGGTGTTGGCCGGTGTGCTGACTTGAATGGGCTTGAGGCGACTGGCCTGCAGCCATGCCAGAAAATCGGCGCGAGCGGGGTATGTGGCGCGCAGCCGAGAAATCGCTTTGGCTGCCTCGCCTGGGTTGGCTGGCGCGCCGCAACCATCAATGGCGCACCAAGCCAGACCGGCATAGGCCCAAGGCTCGCGCCCTTGCTTGGCAGCGCGCTCAAACCACAGTTGAGCCTGAGGCAGATCGATGCGCACACCCGCGCCATGCAAATAAATCAGCCCCAGTTGCCATGCGGCCTGCGCCGCTGCTGTGGTGCTGCCATAGCCGCTGCGGGGGCTAGCGGCTTTTTGTAGTTGCTCCAACTCACGCTGCAATGCCTTGCTGCCACTGTCACGCACGATGAGTGGCGTTGAAGATGCCACGGGTGCAGCAGTGATGTCAGGGGCTGCAGAGGGTGGGGGCGGCTCCTCAATGCGTTGCGTATCCGGCGCAAGAGGTGTGATGGCGGGCGTGTTTAATGGCCTACTCTCAAGAGGTGCTGGCTGGGGGGTGGAGATGCCCCACTGGGCTGCTTGCGCAGACCGAGTGCGGGCATGGGGAACCCCGCCTGCAAATGCGCAACAAAGCAGTAGAAAGCCTAGGCTCTGGACAAGGGCGAGTCGCCTTATGTGCAGAACTTTGCGATGCGGTGCGCTTTGCTGCTGCGTTGGGCGGGCCATCTTATTTGCCACCTTGCTCGGTGGCCGGAGTGGCTGCTGCTGATGCGGCGGGTGCATTGCGTGCCGTCACGCTCCATTGGATGGTCTGCGTGGTGAGTCTGCCAGCGTCCAGCACCTGGCGGAATTGATCCAGCACGCCTTGTGTACCGCGCACATCTTTCATCACCGTCAGCGCAGGCCCTTGCATCTGGGTTGGCAGGCTCGGCATGACATCGGTATCTGTGGCGATGCAGATCACCCCTTCGTTACCGGGCTTGCCAGCGTCCAGAATAAAGCCGGGGTTGGCACTCATCCAGTCTGGAATGCGCACGGCTTGCTCAGCGGACACCAAGGTGCTCGATTGCAGCGCATTGGGCAGCAGTCTCGTCACAGCGCCTGCGGTATCGACGTAGTAGCAATAAAGGTGCGACGCTTTGGTGACGGTTGCCGACAGGAAGATTTGCTCGCCCTCGCTAAACGCGGGGCGTAAACCTGCGGGCTGTGGGTTTTCAACTTGCAAATTGATAGCCCAGCTTGGGGTCTGCGCGACAGTGGCAGGCCCCACTGCATCATTACTCCAGCCAATACGGGTGAGTGAGCCATCCGGATTGAGACCGACAAAGTTACGCAGTGCCGCCTCATAGGTCGGGAAGTTGATAACGCCACTGACGGTGACTCCGCGATCGGCTTGGAAGCGGGCAAGGGCTTCACGTAGCACTGGGGCGTTGGCGCTAAGACTGGCTTGGTCTGCGCCCAGATAGCCTCGGCTGATAAGCGATGAACGCACCAGCTTTAACTGCCCGTCTGATCCACTGGCGTCAAACCAATCACGCATTTGGCGCTGAAAGTGTGGGTTGGTTTGATCCAGCATCAGGCATTGCCAGTAGGGCACGCGGGCCCATTTGCCGACCAATTCGATCATGGCCAAATCTACCAAAGTGCGTAAAGCGCCGCCCGTGCCCATGGCATAGTCGCGGCCCACGTTAAAACGTACGCCATAGGTGCCAATACGCCCCGCGAGATCGACACCATCACCGGCACCACCGATGACGACTTCATTGGCCGAATCAAGCCCTGGAATGATGGTGCGGGTGCGAAAGTCGCCCAAGTGCGCCTCGAGTGCAACCACCGTGGCTGTATTGCTTTTGCTGTAGCCCAAATCAACGCGCTCGCCAGATATGCCTGCTGTATTGCGCAAGCTAGCCACGTTTTGGTCCACAAACGCAATGGCTCCAGATACATAAAGCGCGGGGCGCTGCAGCTGCATCTGGTTGTTGTTGAGCAAAATGGTGGTGAGGTTTTGCACCGTGTCTTGGCGCGCAATATCCACCTCGTAGTCCACGTATCGAAAGGCATTGCTGAGGTGGGACATCTGAGAGAGCGATGTCACCACCATGTCTTTGACGGCCACGGGTACCTTGCCCGAGAAGTCGGGGAACTGCTTGCTGCTGATCAGTGTGGTGGGTAGCTCAGCCGCACGCAGCATGTGATCCATGCAGCTAAGAGACTCAGAAAAGCTTGAAATAGAGCGCACGGGCCGCGCCACGGGCCGGTTCATGATGGTGGCCATTTCATGGGCATCGGTATGGCGGCGTGCATCTAACTGGCCGCAGCCAGTGCTCAGTAGCACAGCGCTCAGGCAGAGCCAATGCCCGGCCTTTGCCAAACCGCCCATGTGTCTGGACGCTGCCTTTTTTGACGCCACCGTTTCCACTATCGTGAGTTTCATGATGACCCCTTGAATGATTGATGCATGGCATGGCGCAACTTCAGGCTGCATCAATCGGTGCAGTGGCTGGCGCCTTTTTTGATCCGTTATTTCAATTGCAGATGTTGATCACGTCCCCGCGCAAAACAACGACCTGTTCGTTGTTCCCGACACCGCGGGGCGCTGAGACACTACCTATCGATTGATAGCAGTTAGTTCGAGTGCCATTGGTCTGCACAGACTGAACAACATCTTTTTCTGTTTTGATATTGCCCAAGTTGCTGCTGTAAGCCTTGGCGGTATATCGACTGACTTTTGCGGCTGCATCGTCTGGCATGATTTGCATGTATTGCACGCTGGTTGAGCGTGAGGCCGGCGCTGTGGGTAGCTGGAGATAAGTCACGCGCCCGGTAATCGCGACAGGGTCTTCACCAGGAGCTGCCCATACGCTATGGCTGACGACGAACAAGGCCAGCATGGTGCAAGTGCTGCAAATGAAATAAGTCATGACAAGCCTCCAGTCTCTAGCGGGTGGGCTCGCGGTACGTCTGAAAGCGCATCAATAGGCTTTAGATGCGTTTCAGGCGTCCGGATGCATCTCAGCCAACCCCTTGCGGGTTGAACCTCAAGGGCTGGCTGAGTAGTGGGCTCAGCGAGAAGCGTGTGAAGAGTATGGGCCGCAAGCTGGACCTACGCAGGCCACGGGTGGTGGCTCGCAGGAGTCGTTGGACGCAATGTTCTGAATTGCATGTGCCAGCGTACCGTTGGCCAAATTCGCTACATATGCACCATTGGCGATATAGGTGTTCTGTGTCGAATTGCCGGTGATGTCGACCTTGCCGTAGTTGGAGGACATGTTTTGAATAGCAACCGTATTCGCACCCTTGGCAAGGTTGGATACCGTGGTGTTTGCACCGGTAATGCCAACATACTGGCTACTAGTGCCACTGATGCTGATGTCACCCATATTGCTGGCCGCATTCTGGTAGGCCAATGCAGCATCCTTGCAATCTGGGCCTGAGCAGCCCGCGCCCGTGCTATTTGCCTCGTTTTTGAGGGTGGAACCTACAACGTTAGCTGTTTGTGTGGAGTTGCCCTTGACATGAAAGCTCCGATCAATGCTCACGTCGCCAACGTTGGAGGCCAAGTTTTGCACGGCGACATCACCAGCAGACTTTGCATCATTGAAAACTTTGGCGTTTTCGAGGTTTGAGGTTTGTGTCGACGTGCCTGAGATATCAATATTGCCTTTATTGGAGGCAATGTTCTGATTGGCATAGGCCTTAGACTGCGCGGCGTTGTTGACCATGCCGCCGTTGATGCTGGCGGTTTGGCTCGAGGTGCCGCTGATGGTGATTGACGAAACATTCGAAGAATGACCGCCCGCCATTGCGGCTGTAGCTACAAGACTCAGAGCAAAGATTGCAATCGATTTCATGATGAAGCTCCCCAGGAAGTTAGAAATCACCTTTGGCCCCCATGGCCAGAGACAAAGCGGGACACCTGTCGCAAGTGCTGTTGATGCAGCTTGTGGGTGATCGCTCAATTCCAGTTTCCGGCTGAAGTTCCATCTTCGATATCACTTGCAAGCACTACCCTTTCGGCAGCAATCGAGAACCCTTGAAATGCGCTAGCAATGCCTTTGATGGGGCGTTAAAAAATGCAACATTGCAATCTTTTTCCGGAGGTAGTTGCTAGTTGTAAATTCTGCAAGAGTTGTAATTTGTTATTTATTTTCCCTATCCATCTAATAATGTTCATTAGCACGTGACTATTGTTTGCAGTTGTTCTCCCTTGTGTTGAGGAGTAGTGGCTTATGAACTTATTAAAATCAGGAGCAAGCTTTGTTGCAGATGCAAGTAATCGTGATACTTCTGCTGTAACAAAAGATGCGGTATTTGATGTCTTCCAGAATCCTCCGACGATCTGGCCAGCATTTTTGGTGGGGCAACGTACCAGCCCTGTTCGTGTGGCGATCATTGATGCCGACATGCATTTTTTGAATGTGCTTCAACACGAGTTGTCGCAAGATGAGCGCATTCAAATCGTCGGCAAAGCGCAGGGCGTCAAAGACGGCAAGCGCTTGTGTCGCTGCCTTGATTTTGATGTGCTGCTGCTGGACATTCATCTGGCCGATGGTTCTGGAATTCAACTGCTGAGCTACCTTCAACAGCACAGACCAATGAGCCAAAGCATTGTGATTACCTCTATGGATGAGGATGAAAATGTCATTAAAGCGCTGGAGTTTGGTGCCTCAGGCTACTTGGTAAAGCATTCATGGTTCGGCAACTCCGCGCAGGCGGTCTTGCAAGTTGCCAATGGGGGGGCGGCTATTGCACCCCATGTCACCAAACGACTGATCAAAAGCTTTGACAATAAAATTTCTGAATTGCGCGGCCACTTGGGTGAGAAACCCAAAATTGCCGAGCGATTGTCGGATCGTGAAAAAGATGTTTTACGTATGGTCGCCTCTGGCTTCACCAGCGCCCAAATTGGCAAAAGGTTAGACATCAGCGCCTTGACCGTGAATACGCATGTGAAAAACATTTACCGAAAACTTCAGGTGAGATCGCGAGCGCAGGCGGTCAATCACGCTTCGATGTTTGGGATGCTTTGACCGCTGGCATTGAACGGCGCTTCATGCAGGCTGCTTGGAAGTTATGGCCGCAATCTTGGCTGCACCTATTGCCTTTTCAAATAGCTCCTGCCGTTGGCGTCTTCGAGCAACGCTAGTACGAGGCGCAGCGACAAAAGGCCATTTGATGTAGGAGCGAAGCACTACAAAACAGGGTCAGTTTCAGTGCGGGCCTCGTGCCATTTTTTAGAAACGCAGACCTGCAGGGTTGTTTTGTGTGGGCGCTCCAGGAGCAGGGGTGATAGGTTCACGCTGGGCCTGAGCTTCTGCGGCTTTTTGCGCAGGTGAAGCAGTGGGCGCAGGAGCCGTCAACGGCTTGGCCGCTGCCGCTTTATAGGTCTTAGGCAGTAGGGACTGCGTGGGGTAGCCTGCGGCATTCAAGTACTGGCTCCAGTTCTCCGGGCCAAAGCCTTTGAGATGCTGGTTGCCAATGGTGGCAAAAGGCAGGTTTTCTTGAGCGCTGAGCTTTTTGAGCGCGGCCACATCGCTGCTGCTTTCAATCGTGCGTTCGCTGTAAGGAATGCCGCGGTTTTGCAAAAAGCTGCGTGCTTCGTCGCAAGGCATACAGTCCTTGCCGGTGTAGATCGTGACAGGGTAGCGGTTGGCAGTCTGGCGCAGCTCAAAGGGCAGTTGTGCGTTAGCCGCGGAACTGCTTTCTGCATTGCCTGCTGTTTCTGCACTGGCCTTGGCGTTAGTGCTTGGGTTTGCATTTGCGCTGGTGTTCACCCGGTCGGAGTAGGTGACGCGGCCATCAGGGCCTACGGAGCGATACAAGTTTTGAGCATGGCTGGCGCCACTGACCATGGCAGCGCAGGACGCAAGAAAGAGGGCGGGCAGCAGGGCTGTGTTTTTAATAAAGGGACGCGTCATCTAAGTCCTGAAAAATGACTAAAAAATGATTGTCTTAAACCGATTGTCGTCAAAAGGTGTAAGCGCAGTTAACAGAGCATAGCCTGCACAGGCGCTAAACGCATTGCAAGAGCGCACGGTCTGAAGGACAGACGTGAGGTTTAAGTCAGCTTATGTCAGCGTCGAGCGTAAAAAAGCGTCTCAATGAGACGCTTTTTTGTAGGTGCCAATAATTAAGCGGCTTGGCTCATGCCTTGATGACGCAGTAGCGCATCAATTTGAGGCTCGCGGCCGCGGAAGGCTTTGAACGACTCCATAGCGGGGCGGCTGCCACCGGCTTCCAGAATCGACTCGCGGTATTTGCGGCCGGTTTCTGGGTTGGGCGAGCCATCGGCCAGTGCAGTTTCTTCAAATGCGGCGTAAGCATCAGCGCTAAGCACTTCAGCCCACTTGTAGCTGTAATAGCCTGCCGCATAGCCACCAGCAAAGATATGGCTGAAGGTGTGAGGCGTGCGGCTGTAGGTGGGTGATGGCAGCACGGCCACCTCTGCTCGGACTTTAGCCAGTAGCGGCATAAGGTCGTCTGCAGGGTTGTGATCCGTGTGCAGCAGCATGTCGAACAGCGAGAACTCGATCTGACGCAGGGTTTGCATGCCGGACTGGAAGTTCTTGGCCGCAATCATCTTGTCGTACAGCGCGCGGGGCAGGGCCTCGCCAGTATCTACGTGGGCCGTCATGTGCTTGAGCACATCCCATTCCCAGCAGAAGTTTTCCATGAACTGGCTGGGTAACTCCACCGCATCCCACTCCACACCGCTGATGCCGGAGACATCGCGCTCGTTCACTTGCGTGAGCATGTGATGCAGGCCGTGGCCTGTTTCGTGGAACAGGGTAATGACGTCGTCATGCGTGAGAAGGGCCGGTTTGCCGTCGACACCGCTGGCAAAGTTGCACACCAGATGGGCGACCGGGGTTTGCAGCTGGTGGGTGTCGGGGCGCAACCAGCGGGTGCGCACATCGTCCATCCACGCCCCGCCGCGCTTGCCTTTGCGCGCTTGTGGGTCTAGGTAGAACTGGCCCACCAGCTCTGGGCCTTGGGGCGTGCTGCGCTCGATGCGGTAGAACTCTACCGAGGGGTTCCACACAGCGGCTTCATCGCGGCGAATCGAGACTTCAAACAGTGTCTCGACAATCTTGAACAGACCCGCCAGCACTTTGGGCGCCGGGAAGTATTGCTTGAGCTCTTGCTCGCTAAACGAGTAGCGCGCTTCTTTGAGCTTTTCGCCGATAAAGGCCCAGTCCCAAGGCTGGGGCTGGTCAAGGTTCAACTCTGCTTTGGCAAAAGCGCGCAGGTCGGCCACGTCTTTTTCGGCGTAGGGGCGGGCGCGTTGGCCTAGGTCACGCAGAAAATCGATTACTTGCTTGGGGGAGTCAGCCATTTTGGTGACGACGGAAACTTCACCGAAGTTTTGGTAGCCCAGCAGCTGAGATTCTTCCAGGCGCAGGGCCAGAATCTCTTGCATGACAGCGGTATTGTCAAAGCGTTTGCCATCGCCTTCGGCTTGATCGGAAGCGCGGGTCACATAGGCACGGTAAAGCTTCTCGCGCAGGGCGCTGCTCTTGGCAAACTGCATCACGGGCAGGTAGCTGGGCATCTTCAGCGTGAGCTTGTAGCCTTCTTTGCCATCGGCCTCAGCCGCTGCTTTAGCGGCTGAGATGACGTCTGCAGGCACGCCATCGAGCTCATCGGCCGTGGCGTAATAGGAAAAAGCGTCAGTGGCATCCAGCGCGTTTTCGCTGAATTTTTGCGTCAGTTCGGCAGAGCGGGCTTGAATGGCGGCAAAGCGCTCTTTAGCTGCGCCTTGCAGCTCAGCCCCCGACAGCACAAAGCCGCGAATGGAATGATCCCAAGCCGCGCGCTGCTCTTTGTTCAAGCTTGCAGGGTCAATGGCTTTGTACTTGGCGTACAGGCGTTCATCGGCACCCAGATCAGTCCAGAACTCGGTGACCTTGGGCAGGGCTTCGTTATAGGCGGCGCGCAACTCAGGGGTGTCGGCCACGCTGTTGAGGTGGTTGACGGCTGACCATGCCGTGCCAAACTTTTCGCTAGCCACATCCAGCACGGCAGAGATAGCTTCCCACTTAGCAGGAAAGTCTGGCGCAACAACAGTCTCCAGTGCCTCGCTGGCGCGAGCTAGCAAGATGTCGATGGCGGGTGCCACATCCGCAGGTTGAATGCGGTCAAACAGGGGCAGGGAGGAGGATTCGAGGAGTGGATTGCTCATGCTGTATTAGGTGCCGGCAAGGTCGTGAAAATCAAGTGCTGCAACGGCAATATTTGCTATGGCAGTCATAGCGTCAGGCTGTGGTCAGTAGCGCGCTAACGGCATTTAGGCCAGAGACAACGAGGAAGGGCCGCCCCGCACCGAGTTGTCGTCCCCCTCCCGCGAAGCGAGAGAGGGGGAAGCGGCAAAGCCGCTCAGGGGGAGTCAGAGCGCCACGCGCTCAGCCGATTCCATAGTGTTGACCAGCAGCATAGTAATCGTCATGGGGCCCACACCACCGGGCACAGGCGTAATGAAACCAGCAACTTCCTTGACGCCGTTGAAATCCACGTCGCCGCACAGCTTGCCTTCGGCATTGCGGTTCATGCCCACGTCAATCACCACAGCGCCGGGCTTGACCATATCGGCAGTCAATACGTCCACCTTGCCCACGGCGGCGACGATCACATCGGCTTGGCGGGTCATGGCGGCCAGATCGGCGGTGCCGCTGTGCGTGACAGTGACGGTGGCGTTGGCGGCCAGCAGCATCATGGCCATAGGTTTGCCCACGATGTTGGAGCGGCCGATGACCACGGCGTGCTTACCACGCAGGTCCTTCATGCCAATCGATTCCAGCATCTTCATGCAGCCGTAGGGTGTGCAGGCCTTGAAGCCGACTTCGCCCACCATCAGCGCGCCGGCACTGGCAACGTGAAAGCCGTCCACATCCTTGGCAGGCGAGATGGTTTCAATGACCTTGTGGTCGTCAATGTGCTTGGGCAGGGGCAACTGGACCAGAATGCCGTGAATGCTGGGGTCGTTGTTGAGCGCTTCCACGCGGGCCAACAACTCGGCTTCGGTCATGGATGCGTCGTACTTTTCCAGCACCGAGTGAAAGCCCACGTCTTCGCAGGCCTTGACCTTGTTGCGCACATAGACCTGAGAGGCTTGGTTATCTCCCACCAAAACGACTGCCAGACCGGGCGTCACACCCTTGGTTTTGAGCGCGGCGGCGCGGGTGGCGACTTCCTTGCGCAGTTGTTCGGAGAGAAGCTTGCCGTCGATGATTTGGGCTGTCATTGCTGGATTACCAATAAAAAATGCTGCTAGCCCTTGATTTACAAGCACTAGCAGCTATCAGAATAGGAGTTGGCTAAAGCGGAGGTGCCCGGCCAGTGCTCCTAGGATTATCTCGCGATTGAAGTAGCCTGCAGTTTCGCAGGCGGCACTTGGCGCACTTAATTGATGGCAGCCGCTGCTGCAGCAGCTGCAGCCTTAGCCGCCGCGCTGGTTTGGCCTTGGCCCAGAGCGATTTTGAGCAGATCGGCCACGGTGTTGGCGTTGAGCTTTTCCATGATGTTGGCGCGGTGCGCTTCCACAGTCTTGATGGAAATGCCCAAGTCGTCCGCAATTTGCTTGTTCAAGCGGCCGGCGACGATACGCTCCAGCACCTGTGCTTCACGGCCAGTCAGCTTGGCCAGCAGCGCATCGCGGCTAGCGGCTTGCTGGTGGCCGGTAAAGGCTTCGCGAGCGCGATCGAGCATGCGTTCGACCAAGCCAAGCAGCTCGGGCTCATTGAACGGCTTTTGGATAAAGTCCAGTGCGCCCTTTTTCATGGTGTCCACTGCCATAGGAACATCGCCGTGGCCGGTGATGAAGACGATGGGCAGGGGAGACTTGCGCTCGATCAGTCGGTCTTGCAGCTCCAGGCCGCTCATGCCGCCCATGCGAATGTCTACGATTAAACAGGCCACTTCGCGCGGGTCATAGCGCGACAAAAAGGTCTCGGCGGAGTCAAAGCAGCGCACTCGGTAATCCTTGCCTTCCAGCAGCCACTGCAGGGAATCACGGACCGCTTCGTCGTCATCAACTACGTAAACAGTGCCTTTTTTGGGTATCAAACTCATGCAATCGTCCTCTTTATGGGTTCGCTTGTCGTGGTGAGTGTTGTCGTCTCCACCCCCGGTGCCAATGGTAGCCAGAATGTGAATCGGCAGCCAATGACCTCAGAACCATTGTAGAGGTTCTCAGCGTGCATGCGCCCATGGTGCGATTCGACAATCGAGCGGCATAAATTCAGGCCAATGCCCATGCCTTCGCTCTTGGTGGAGAAGAAGGCTTCGAACAAGCGTTCAAGCACTTCGGGCGGCAGGCCCTTGCCAGTGTCTTCGACGATGAATTCGATGCCTTGCTGGGTCTCAAACAACTGAGGGCGAACACGTAGCTCCACATTGCGCTGGCCCAGTGGGCGGCCGGACATATCAATCGACTCCGCACTGTTTTTCATCAAATTGATGAGCACTTGCTCGATCAAAATCGCATCGACCAGCAGCGGCGGCATGCGCTCTGCGATATGCGAGGTGAGCTGCACATTGCGCCGGCGCAGCTCAATACCCACCAATTCCAGCGCTTCGCTGACCATTTCGGAGACCTGAGCCAGCATACGGTTGGGCTCGCTTTTTTTCACAAAAGAGCGAATACGCTGAATGATTTGCCCTGCGCGCTGGGCCTGATGGGCGGTTTTTTCCAGCGCAAACTTCATCTGCTCAGGCGTGAGCGTGCCGCTTTCAAGGCGCGTCAGCATGCCTGAGCTGTAGTTGCTAATGGCAGTGAGCGGCTGGTTCAACTCGTGGGCTACGCTCGAAGCCATCTCGCCCATGGTGATGAGGCGGCTGGCGCTCTGGGCTTTTTCGGCTTGCTGGGCCGCTTGGTCTTCAGCATTACGCCGCTGGGTGATGTCTGTGGCAATGACCATCTGGGCCAAGCGGCCGTCTACCCAACTCAGGTAGCGCGAGCGCACTTCCAGCCATTTGCCAAGGCTGGGCACAAAAATCTCCGCATTCTCACTGCGGGCGCTGGTGATGGTGCCGGTGGGCAGTCCCATCAGGCCATCTTCGCCCTCGGCGGGCTGGTTGCGTACGGGCAGCTTGCCCGCTTGAGCAACCAGTTGCAGGTGGCCTTCTGTGTGCGAGCCAAACCACTGGCGGTAAAGCTTGTTGGCAAACAGTAGCTCGGCACTGCCCAAGGGTGCTACAGAAACAGAAGCATCAAGTGCTTCCAGCACAATGGTAAAGCGCTCATACGATGCAGATAGCTGCTCGCGGATGCGATTGGGCTCGGTAATGTCTGTCATCGAAGACATCCAGCCCTTGTGCTGGCCATGCGCATCAATCAGTGGAGAGACATACAGGCGGGCATCAAACAAACTGCCGCTCTTGCGCTTAACCCTGACTTGAAAGCCTCCGACGATGGTTTTTCCCGACAGCTCTTCGCGCAACTTCGAGTGAAGGTTGTCGTAATCGTTGTCTGGCCAGTAAGGGTAGGGGGGCAGTTGGCCGACCAGCTCTTGCTCGCTCCAGCCTGTCATTTGGCAAAAAGCGGCGTTCACGTAGGTGATGCGGCCTTGCAAATCCAGCGCGCGCATACCGGTGAGCACTGAATTCTCCATCGCGCGGCGGAAGTTGGTCTCTGCCACCAGAGCTTCCTGCGCACGCTGGCGGCGGCGCGTGTGGCGCCATGTGGCCAGCAGCAACCAAGACGTCATGGCGCTTAAGGTGCCCACCAGCCAGAACAAGCCATTGCCCACCATGCCTGAAGAGGTGTGATAGGCCTGCGCGCGCAGCATCAAGCTGGGGCCCACAGGTGCGACAGGAACCGCATATTCATTGGCAAGCGCACGCCAGTGCAGCAGCTCTGTGGGTGTTTTACGTGGCGATAGCGGCGTGCCCGCCAGTACATGCTTTCGCTCGTCCAGCATGGTGATGGCGTAGCGCGCCAAGACTTCTGTGGGCGTGCCGTAGCGCAGCAAGCTGTCTAGCGAAAATTCGGCCAGCAGCTCACCTTGATAACGGCTGTTATGGCTGATAGGGACATGCAGTTGCAGCAAGGGCGGAAGCTCCCCTTGCGCGGCGCTTTCCTGCATATAAATGGGCTGCAAAATTTCACGGGCATGGCCGTAGGCCTGCAGTGTTTCACGCTGGTGCAGCGTCTCACCCACGACGCGTAACTGGTCCGTGCTCACCGTGGGCGCAGATTCGCTGTGCAAAATCTGGCGCTTATCGTTGACCCAGGTGATGGATTGCAACTCCGGGAATTGGTTGATCAGCGCTTCGCTGCGGGCATCAAAGTCGGCCTTGCGCATATCGCGAGCGCCAATGTCCCGGGCCATGCGCATGAGTTGTTCTTGGCGCTCTAAAAGGCGCAGGCGCACGCGCTGCTGGGCATATTCCACGTCGCGGCGCAGCACTTCATGCTCGCGGTCTACTTCTTCCGTGCGCAAATACCAGAATGAGGCAATGATGGCTGCCATGAACATCAGCACCGATGCCAAAGGCGCTAAAGCCGCATAACGGTCTTGCCGGGTAGGCGACAGGCTGCGCCACCAACTGCGCCACCAACGCACAGGGGCTGCAATGACAATGGATGGGACGCTGTCCTCTTCTTTTTTTTCTAGCTCTTGATTGCTTGTTTGCATGTGATGAGTGTAGGGGAGAGACCCAGCGAAACTTGCGAGTATTTTTGTCGCGTAAAAAACAGGTTCTAGAGACGTCGATCTGTGTGCATACGCAGCATTTTTTCATATTATGAAATCAAAAAGCATAATTTGAAATTCAAAAAAAATGTGCGAAACTCTGCGTCGATCGACACAGTGAATCGGTTTAATTCGTGGTGCGCCCAATGGTGCAGTGCTCTTAAGTCAGCGAGCGAGGTTTGACCCTTGCAGGCTTGATAGAAGACTCACTGATTGGGCGTAAAGCTACCCCTTGTCCAAGGAGACACTCACAATGACAGCTCAGACTGATCCCAAAGGCGCTGGCTTGCCCGCTGGCCTGGACCAACAAGAATCCCGCGAGTGGATGGATGCCCTCTCGGCCGTGATCGACCGTGAAGGCGCAGACTACGCCCACAAGCTGATTGAAGACTTGCTCGAGCACGCTCGTCAAAGCAGCGTGGACATGCCTTTTTCGGCAACCACGGGCTACGTCAACACCATTGAATCCAGCCAAGAAGAGAAGTGCCCCGGCAACCTCGAAATTGAAGGCCGCCTACGTGCCTACATGCGCTGGAACGCCATGGCCATGGTCGTTAAGGCCAACCGTATTCACCCGCCTGAAGGCGGTGACTTGGGTGGCCACATTGGCTCCTTCGCCTCGCTGGCCAATATGTTTGCTGCCGGCTTCAACCATTTCTGGCACGCAGAAAACGAAAACCACGGTGGTGACTGCCTGTACATCCAAGGTCACGTCTCGCCCGGCATCTATGCCCGCGCATACCTTGAAGGCCGTATTACTGAAGACCAACTGCTGAACTTCCGTCAAGAAGTGGACGGCAAGGGTCTGTCCAGCTATCCGCATCCCAAGCTGATGCCCGATTTTTGGCAGTTCCCAACCGTGTCCATGGGCCTTGGCCCATTGATGGCCATCTACCAGGCACGTTTCCTGAAGTACCTGCACGCCCGTGGCATTGCCAACACTGAAAACCGCAAGGTCTGGGTGTTTTGCGGTGACGGTGAAATGGACGAAGTGGAATCGCTGGGCGCGATCGGTCTGGCCGCACGCGAAAACCTCGATAACCTAGTCTTCGTCATCAACTGCAACTTGCAGCGTCTGGATGGCCCGGTGCGTGGCAACGGCAAGATCATTCAAGAGCTGGAAGGTGAATTCCGCGGCTCCGGCTGGAACGTCATCAAGCTGATCTGGGGCAAGGGCTGGGACGAGCTGCTGTCCAAGGACAAGGACGGCGTTCTCAAGAAAATCATGATGGAGTGCAACGACGGTGACTATCAGGCCATGAAGGCCAACGATGGTGCCTTTGTGCGCAAGAACTTCTTCGGCCGCGATCCTCGCGCGTTGAAGATGGTCGAGCACATGTCCGACGACGAAATCTGGAACCTGCGCCGCGGCGGCCATGACTCGCAAAAGGTCTACGCTGCGTTTGCCGCAGCTAACAGCACCAAGGGTCAGCCTACCGTGCTGCTGGTCAAGACCGTCAAGGGCTTTGGCATGGGCAAGATCGGTGAAGGCAAGAACAACGTTCACCAGACCAAGAAGCTGAGCGACGAGGACATCAAGGCCTTCCGCGACCGTTTCAACATCCCAATTCCAGACAGCCAGATCGCGGACATCCCCTTCTACAAGCCGGCCGACGACACGCCGGAGATGAAGTACCTGCACGAGCGCCGCAAGGCTCTGGGTGGCTACCTGCCGCACCGTCGCCAGCAAGCTGACGAGCAGTTCACTGCGCCTGCGCTGGACACGTTCAAGGCGATTTTGGAGCCCACCCCTGAAGGCCGTGAAATCTCCACGACTCAGGCCTATGTGCGTTTCTTGACGCAGCTGCTGCGTGACAAGAACATCGGCCCCCGCGTCGTGCCTATTTTGGTGGACGAAGCCCGTACCTTTGGTATGGAAGGCCTGTTCCGCCAAGTCGGTATCTACAACCCCCACGGTCAGCAGTACACCCCGGTCGACAAGGACCAGGTCATGTACTACCGCGAAGACAAGGCCGGCCAGATTCTGCAAGAAGGCATTAACGAAGCCGGCGGCATGTCCAGCTGGATCGCTGCGGCCACCAGCTACAGCCATAGCAACCGGGTCATGATCCCGTTCTATGTGTATTACTCAATGTTCGGCTTCCAGCGCATTGGCGACTTGGCTTGGGCAGCGGGCGACCTGCAAGCGCGCGGCTTCCTGCTGGGCGGCACATCGGGCCGTACTACGCTCAACGGCGAAGGCCTGCAGCACGAAGATGGTCACAGCCACATTCTGGCCAACACCATTCCTAACTGCGTGACATACGACCCCACCTTCGCTCACGAAGTGGCCGTGATCATGCAAGACGGTCTGCGCCGCATGGTGCAGAACCAGGAAAACATCTTCTACTACATCACCCTGCTGAATGAAAACTACCCCATGCCCGGTCTGACCGAAGGCACGGAGGAGCAAATTCTCAAGGGCATGTACATGGTCAAGCCCGGCCAAAAGGTGCCAGCGAGCGGTCTGCGCGTTCAACTGCTGGGCTCGGGCACCATCCTGCGCGAATCGTTCTTCGCACAAGAGCTGCTGGAAAAAGACTGGGGCATTGCTGCCGACGTCTGGAGCTGCCCATCGTTTAACGAACTGACCCGCGAAGGTCAGGAAGTTGATCGCTTCAACATGCTGCACCCGCTGGAAGCGGCCAAGACGCCTTTCGTGGCGCAGCAACTGGCGGCTCACCCCGGCCCAGTCGTGGCTTCGACCGACTACATGAAGGCTTACGCCGAGCAGATTCGTCCTTACATGCCCAAGGGCCGCACTTACAAGGTGCTGGGCACCGACGGTTTTGGTCGCTCCGACTTCCGCGCCAAGCTGCGCGAGCACTTCGAAATCAACCGTCACTACATCGTCTTGGCTGCACTGCGCGGCTTGGCTGATGAAGGCAAGATCAAGGCGACAACGGTGGCCGAAGCGATCCATAAGTACGGTATCAACACCGACAAGATCAACCCGCTGCACGCGTAAGAACGGGAGACACTGAACATGGCATCAATAGACATCAAAGTCCCCGACATCGGCGACTTCTCAGAAGTTGGCGTGATCGAAGTGCTGGTCAAGGTGGGTGACACCATCAAGGTCGAGCAGTCCCTGTTGACCGTGGAGTCCGACAAGGCCTCCATGGAGATCCCTTCCAGCCACGCTGGCGTGATCAAAGAGATCAAGGTCGCTTTGGGCGACAAGGTCAAAGAAGGCTCCGTGATCGTGGTGCTGGAAACCGCTGACGCGGCTCCTGCCCCAGCAGCGGCTGCTGAGGCGCCTGTGGCTGCTGCCGCGCCGGCACCCGTTGCCGCCGCTCCTGTGGCACAAGCACCGGTTGAGGCACCGGTCGCTGCTGCACCTGCTGCATCCACCACCGTGGACCTGAAGATTCCCGATATCGGTGACTTCAAGGACGTGGCTGTGATTGAAATGCTGATCAAGGTGGGCGACACCGTGACAGTTGAGCAATCGCTGTTCACCGTGGAGTCCGACAAGGCTTCGATGGAGATTCCATCGCCATCGGCCGGCACCATCACGGCGCTGACTATCAAGGTTGGCGACACCGTCAACATCGGTGATGTGGTTGGTCAAATCACTGTGCAAGGCGCTGCAGCTACTGCACCGGCATCAGCACAGGCTGAGGCCACCGCTCCAGTCGCTCAAGCTGCTGCTCCTGTAGCAGCGCCAGTGCAAGCCGCCGCTCCCGTTGCTGCCCCCGCACCATCGGCTGCTCCAGCGCACAACCCCACGGTTGCGCCTTCGGGTCAGCTGCCTCACGCATCGCCTTCCGTGCGTAAGTTCGCTCGTGAGTTGGGCGTGCCTTTGGCTGAAGTCAAGGGCTCGGGCAACAAGGGCCGTATCACGGCT
This sequence comes from Comamonas sp. Y33R10-2, assembly GCF_019355935.1. NCBI lineage: Bacteria > Pseudomonadati > Pseudomonadota > Betaproteobacteria > Burkholderiales > Comamonadaceae > Comamonas > Comamonas sp. Y33R10-2. The sequence goes on along the minus strand of NZ_CP079925.1, from coordinate 1,681,349 downwards.
GATGACATTCAAGCCTTCACCAAGTCGGTGATGGCCGGTGCGGTGCAAACGTTGGCGCAGCAAGCCGCAGCGCCTGCCAAGTCGTCTGGCGGCAACGTCGGCGGTCTGGAGGTGCTGGCATGGCCCAAGGTTGATTTCGCCAAGTTCGGTGAGGTCGAGCGCAAAGAGCTGTCCCGCATCAAAAAGATCTCGGGCGCCAACCTGCACCGCAACTGGGTGGTGATCCCCCATGTCACCAACAACGACTTGGCCGACATCACTGAGCTGGAAGCCTTCCGCGTCAGCACCAATGCTGAAAGCGCCAAGGCCAAGAGCGATGTGAAGGTCACCATGCTGGCCTTCGTCATCAAGGCCGTGGTCTCGGCTTTGAAGAAGTTCCCAGAGTTCAATGCATCGCTCGACGGCGACACATTGGTCTACAAGAAGTACTTCAACATCGGTTTTGCCGCTGACACTCCGAACGGCCTGGTCGTTCCGGTGCTCAAGGATGCCGACAAGAAGGGCATCATGCAGATCAGCCAGGAAATGGGCGAGCTGGCCAAGAAGGCCCGCGACGGCAAACTGGGTGCGGCCGACATGCAAGGCGGCTGCTTCTCCATCTCGTCGCTGGGCGGCATTGGTGGCACGGACTTCACGCCTATCGTGAATGCACCTGAAGTAGCAATTCTGGGTCTGTCCAAGGGCAGCATTCAGCCCGTGTGGGACGGCAAGGCCTTCCAGCCGCGCCTGATGCTGCCGCTGAGCCTGAGCTACGACCACCGCGTGATCGATGGCGCTGCTGCTGCCCGCTTCAACGCCTACCTGGGCGCTGTGCTGGCCGACTACCGTCGCATTCTGCTGTAAGGCGAGATTCACGCTGAATACAGGCCGGTTTTGAATGAAATCGGCTTGTAGCCTAGAGAGTATCTGGGCTAGTAGCTATGGTTTTTGAGTAGCAGTCCTTCCTTCAACCCACTTTTGCCCTTGAGATGAAGAACCTGAGACAGCATCCCATCGAGCATGTACGCGGTGTCATACCCGGTCTTACGCCTTTCCCGGCGGTGGCCGATGTGTTTGCCGAACCGGTCGAGAAGTACGCGCGGCATTTTCTGCCGCTGGTGACGATCGACCTTGCCATGCTTGACGATGCCTGGAGCGGGCCGATACACCTTGTAGCCCCCTGTGAACCTGCAGAGGGTGTGGTGGGCGAGTGGAGCGCAGGGGCGTTTGACACCACTTTGCTCAAACCCAACTGGCTGGCTTTTCAGCTGAACGCCGAAGGCAAGTACGAGCTGCTGGGCGACTGGCGCTACTTCATGCTGGAGCAACCCGAGCGTGCCGACTGGACGGAAAAGTCGCTGGACTGGCGCGAGGTGCGCACTGAGCACCGCGAGCTGGTCAAGCTGGGCGCAGAGCCGCCGTTTGCGCTGCATCACGAGGCTAAATACTCGTGGCGCGACGTGATGGAGCTGCATTACGCCACCCAGCACGCCATCTACAACCAAGCCAAGCAAGACTTTCAAGCCAACGGCTGGAACCCTGCCAAACCTTGGGATGATGCGGCTGAAGTGGCCAAGCTGCCTTTGTATGAACCGGGCACGGACTGCTATGACTCGACCAGTGGGCGTTATCTGCTGGGTGTGCTGGGCGGCCCCTCCTGGGGCGGCAACTGGAGCAATGTGACCGATGCGCTGCTCAGCGACATCGGCACAGGCGATGGCATTCACCCCATCCACCCGGAAACCGGTGCACCTTTTGTATTCATTGCCAGCACCTACGCCAACGAGTTCACCGCCCACGACTGCGAAATATTGCTGTTCTATGAGCCGCAAAGCCGCACCGTTGTGCAGACCTTTGACTGGAGCTGAAGTCCTGTTTTAGACACCAGCTTCACCGACCAGATAAACCGTTTTCAGCGGCCCGAGCGACAAGACCTCAGGCCGTACCGAGACAAAAACCAAGATAGGAGCGCATATGAGCCTCATCGATATCAAGGTACCTAACATTGGCGACTTCGCCGAAGTTGGCGTGATCGAACTGCTGGTTCAGCCCGGTGACACCGTGGCCGTGGACCAATCGCTGTTGACCGTGGAGTCTGACAAAGCCTCCATGGAGATCCCTTCCAGCCACGCTGGCGTGGTCAAGGCCATTCTGGTCAAGGTCGGTGACAAGGTTGCCGAAGGCTCCGTCATCATCTCGCTGGAAGCCACTGCCGGTGCAGCCGCTCCTGCCGCAGCGCCCGCCGCAGCCGCTCTCGCACCTGTGGCAGCTCCAGTGGCTGCTGCTCCTGCCCCCGTGGCCAGCAACTTTGCCGGCACCGTGGACATGGACTGCGACGTCGTCGTCATCGGCGGTGGCCCCGGCGGCTACTCCGCAGCCTTCCGCGCTGCCGATCTGGGCCTGAAAGTCATTCTGGTTGAGCGTTACAAGACGCTGGGCGGCGTGTGCCTGAACGTGGGTTGCATCCCCTCCAAGGCGCTGCTGCACGTGGCTGCCGTGATGGACGAAGTCAAACACCTGGAAGTGGCTGGCATCAAGTTTGCTGCTCCTGAGGTCAACATCGACCAACTGCGCGGCCACAAAGAAAAAGTCATCAGCAAGCTGACCGGCGGTCTGGGCCAGATGGCCAAGATGCGCAAGGTCACCATCGTGCGTGGCTACGGCAATTTTGTCTCTGCCAACCACCTTGAAGTGGAAGAAACCACGGGTGAAGGCCAAGACAAGACCGGCAGCAAAAAGGTCGTTCAGTTCAAGAACGCCATCATTGCTGCGGGCTCGCAAGCCGTGCATCTGCCCTTCATGCCCAAGGACCCCCGCGTGGTGGATTCAACCGGCGCGCTGGACCTCAAAAATGTGCCCAAGCGCATGCTGATTCTGGGCGGCGGCATCATTGGTCTGGAAATGGGTACCGTTTACAGCACGCTGGGCGCACGCCTTGACGTGGTGGAAATGATGGACGGCCTGATGCAAGGCGCTGACCGCGACTTGGTCAAGGTCTGGCAAAAGATGAACGCGCCGCGCTTTGACAACATCATGGTCAACACCAAGACCGTGGGTGCTGAAGCAACGCCCGAAGGCATCAAGGTCTCGTTCGCGCCCGCCAAAGATGGCGTCACCGTGCCTGAGCCGCAAACCTACGATCTGGTCTTGCAAGCCGTGGGCCGCACGCCCAATGGCAAGAAGATCAGCGCCGAAAAAGCCGGCGTGGCTGTGACTGACCGCGGCTTTATCGACGTGGACATTCAGATGCGCACCAACGTGCCCAACATCTTCGCCATTGGCGATGTGGTGGGTCAGCCCATGCTGGCGCACAAGGCCGTGCACGAAGCGCATGTGGCCGCTGAAGTCATCGCCGGTGAATTGCAAGGCAATAAGGAGCTGGCAGCTGCCGCCTTCAACGCCCGCGTAATTCCAAGCGTGGCCTACACCGACCCTGAAGTCGCTTGGGTCGGCCTGACCGAAGACCAAGCCAAGGCGCAAGGCATCAAGGTCAAGAAGGGCCTGTTCCCTTGGGCCGCATCTGGCCGCGCCATTGCCAACGGCCGCGACGAAGGCTTTACCAAGCTGCTATTTGATGACAGACCCGAGGCCCACGGCCACGGCCGTATCTTGGGCGGCGGCATGGTCGGCACGCACGCTGGGGACATGATTGGCGAGATTGCTCTGGCCATTGAAATGGGCGCGGACACTGTCGATATCGGCAAGACCATCCACCCCCACCCGACCCTTGGCGAGTCCATCGGCATGGCGGCAGAAGTGGCGCACGGCTCTTGCACGGACGTGCCACCCGTACGCAAGTAAGTTTTCTACGCTTGCTAACAGCATAGGCAGCCTCCGGGCTGCCTTTTTGTTGTCTGATGGAACGGCTAAATGGCGCAATTATTTTGCAATATGGCGCATTTATTTTAATTGCGCCATGACTGCTGCATAATTGCGCCATCATGTCCATAGAAATCACGCCATATACCGCAAACCTGAGTGCTGATGAGGCGTCTCTGCTTCAAAAAATAGGAGATGCAGGCGCATTGGGGGTATCTGTGGCGCAATTATTGGCGCAATTGCCACAGCTATCGCGTCGCACCATGCAGCGTTGGTTGGCGCAATGGGTGACGGATGGGTACATCGTGTCCTTGGGGGAAGGGCGAGGGCGCCGTTATCGCGTCAAGCCGCCGGTGCAGTCCGTGGCGGTGCCCGCTATGGCGGCAGAAACCTTGCATAGTGCCAAGGGCGTAGCGCATTTGAAGCTTGCCCCTGATGCCCAAGAGGTGCGCGACTACATCCAGCAGCCGCTGACGCTGCGCAAACCCGTGGGCTATCAGCGCGACTTGCTGGAGGGCTACCAGCCCAACCACCGCTTTTACCTGCCAGAGACCGTGCGCCGCCAGCTCCACGCCATGGGGCGCACCCCCGATGCAGCCGCGCCTGCGGGCACTTACAGCCGAGCTGTGCTCAACCGGCTGCTGATAGACCTGTCTTGGGCCTCCAGCCAAATGGAGGGCAATACCTACTCGCGCCTTGATACCCGCCATCTGATTGAAGAGGGCACGGCCGCGCAGGGGAAGGCCCGTATCGAGACGCAGATGATCTTGAACCATAAAGCCGCCATTGAGTTGCTGGTGGACAGTGCCAGCACCTTGCAGCCCGGCGAGCCGCTGTGGAGCCGCTACCTGCTCATGAACCTGCACGCCGCGCTGGCCGAAAACTTGCTGCCCAACCCTGCCGACGAAGGCCGGGTGCGCCAGCACGCCGTAGACATTACAGGCAGCGTGTACCGCCCCATTAGTACGCCTCAAGTGCTCGATGAGTTGCTCAACGTGATTTTGGGCAAGGTCAACCAGATACAAGACCCGTTCGAGCAGGCGTTTTTCATGATGGTGCATATGCCGTACCTGCAGCCGTTTGCGGATATCAACAAACGCGTCTCACGCTTGGCGGCCAATGCGCCGCTGTTTCGCGCCAACCTGTGCCCGTTGACCTTTGTGGATGTGCCTGCCGACACCTATGCCCAAGCCATGCTCGGTATCTATGAAATGGGCCGGGTGGAGATGCTGCGCGACCTGTTTATCTGGGCCTATGAGCGCAGCACGCAGGAATACACAGCCATTCGCCAAACCTTGGCCGAACCTGATCCATTGCGGCTGACGTACCGCACCCTCATCAAAGACACCGTAAAAGCCGTAGTCAAACAGCCCCAAGCTGATGGGGTTGCGCTAGTTGAGCAAGCGATACAAGCCATTGTTCCACCCGAACAGCGCGCAGAAGTCAAAGCGCTGATCTTGGATGAGCTGCGCCGCTTGCACGAAGGCGTGCTGGCCCGCTATGGCTTGCGGCCTAGCGAGTTGAAGGCTTGGCAGCAGTAGCGAATTTCATTTTTAATAGCTGCTTGCCTATGAGTTACCTCCGCTACAGGCTGTTTTGACTAATATTTCATCCTGTTTGAAGACTTGGCAATAGTTTCCAGCGTGCTGATCTGGACGGGCGCGGCAACTTAAGCGAGCAGGCGCTCATCGCTTGGGCCGACTATGTACGCTGGATATCTGCCTCGATCAGGTGCAGTTCATGGCCCGCATGCTGGGTATGGGCGACCGCATGGCCACTGATGCGCTGCGGTTTTTGTTTCCGGAGGCTGAGGCGGATTCGGCGGAGTGAGTGGGGGCGGTTGGTGTGCTGATGAATTGGCAAGATCATTCATCCCCAGCTAACGCTTAGGGAATCCATTGGCATGGCGGTGGAAGTGGTGCATGACTCTTGCACGGGATTATCGCCAGTGTTAAGCAATCAAGTATCTGAACTCATTCAAAAAAGGCAGTCTTTTGAATGCCTTTTTCATGCAAATAATTTTATATCGAGTGTTAAGTATAGATATTGTAAATGAGAAATTGATAATTGATTATGTTCTGATTGGACTTCCTGCACAAAGCCAACTGATAATCGTGTTTGTTAATTTTTCGTAAGATTTCATAATGCTTTTATTTTTTTCTGAATTTAAATAATATTCCCAATCAGAACCGGGGACTGAAATTGACTTAATTAATGTCTTATCACTGACGCTCGGCAGAATTACATTCTGACATTCTTCGTCTAAGCAGCAATTTAAATTAACTCCTGTTCGAGATAAATTACGTTTCCAAAAAGTACTTGTTGCTTTTGACTCGCGAATTTCTTGACAATTAAAGCCTTTTTTCATTGGCAAATACCGCCATTCATTAATAGACCTTATTTTTTTATATTCATCAAGTAAATCTAATTGCTGTTGACTTTTTCCTTCAGTATTGATTTTTAAAGTTATTTCAATTGGTATAAGATTTTCTGCACTGTAGAAATCAATTATATGAAAATCACATAATTGGTTTTCATATAATTTATCTTGTGCAAGAATGAGGTTCGCTGTATTGCCAAGATTTGCTGAAGGGTAGCTTCTGTCTGAATCGGCTATGCAAAGACAAAGATCAATCTTATTGCTCTTATATCTTCCATATGGAACATGAGTGCAACTACCTCCACCTCCTTCGAATCTTCGCGAATTTATAGATAAGTTATGTAATTCAGGAGAGATGGTCTTTTTGTAGTTTTTTGCTATTTTTAAAGCATAGAAATTACAGTCATTAATGTTTTCTCCAAGAAATAAAGTGGGGTAGGTTATTTGAGAATTATTAGCTATAGAAGCTGGAATTATAAGTATCCTACTTAATGATTTGATTATATTATTTGAATTGTCAGTTAGATAAATAAATTTTTCGAGCTTTCTTATGAGTGATTTTTTTTCTATGAATAATTTACTAATATTATTAAATAGCTCGTAATGTCTTTTATTATTTGCACTCAGGAAATTTAATATTAAATTACTGGATTTTTTGTTTGCATAAATCAAATGAGTTCCAGATTTTCTTGAGTCAATCAGTTGGGATAGAACATCTTGGCAGTCTGAACAAGTTGAAAGTGCATTGGCAAATTTATAGGAAATATAAAATAGCATTTAAGATCCATTAAAAAAACCATAAGGCCAATTAACTAGATATCCATCACTATCAAATTTCGACTTAATTACATTTGGATTTTGCTTTTTATCAACTATATAAATCCCAACTTCATTGTGATCGATAGTCTCATCTTCGATTGATTTTCCGATAGAGTCTACAATTTCTTTGCTGTGAGTTTCTAGTATGAGTTTTAAATCAATATCATTTAATTTCGCTAAGCGAATTGCTTTGCAAAATAATACTCCAACTTTGTATTGCATTCTTGGGTGAAGATGAAGCTCGGGCTGTTCAATAACAACGATGGTACTTTTGGAGAATATAGATGGGCGTCTAATTTTATTATGAGTTAATTGCCATATTTCAATAAGGATTGGTAATATTTGAGATATTCCAAAGCCAGTGTCTGCAATATTAATTTTTTCTTGATAAGTTTCATCATGTATATGAATTGATACATGTCCTTGGTATGGAGATATAGCAATTTTAAAACCGACAGATTCTTCTAGCCAATTATTTATTGATTCTATCTCAGCTGGTTTTTTTGAGTATAGAAACATCGCTAGATTGCTACCATTTGGGTCCAATTCATCAATTGAAATATTTTTTATTCGATAATAGCGATCGGCAGCTGCTCTAAGTGGTGTTATGTATTTCGAGTAGACGAAATAAGAGGTTAAGTTCTCAGATATTGTTTCGGTAATTTTTCTTAAATTAAGAAAAATAATTTCATTTTTAATAATTTGAAAATCTTTGTCGGTTGATTTTAAATTTTTGAGTCTAGGTGCAGCGTATTCTCCAACTAAATTTTTGTTCGTTAAATATCTTTTGATATTTTCATCGCTTGAAAATGGGATGTCATTAATAATTCTTCTTATAGTATTGTTTGATGTCCTGTGGTGGACATATTTTTCAAGCGTGTTGAAGTAAGCGCTATTGCTATTATTTAATGGCTTGTCGCTATATTTAAATAAAAATGGGAGTATCGTGTACGCTTTGAATGTTTTATAATTGTCTAAAGTTATTTTAGTATAGTCTTGATTGTTAATTATTAACTCTTTAATATTTGATGCTGAATCAAATTTAAATTTAATTATGTTGTTATATATTTCATAAATAACTGTGGTATAGCTTTCTTCTTCATACTCATTACCATGAAGATTTATTTTAATGGTTATTAATCCTTTGGCATCTTGGTTTGATCTTAGTAGGCCGCTTGGAGTTTCAATTTCAAACGTGAATCGTATCTCGTTGTCATTTTCATTTCGAGCATCTTTATTTAAAGATTCGATAAAACTTCCATAGTCAACATATTTGCCAGACCATAAAACTGTTCCCATTATTTTTGAATCAGAACTTTGTTTGAATAGGGGGAAGCTTCTCAGTAAGCTGCTTTTTCCATAACTATTTTGTCCTATTAATAAAGTGATTGGATTAATTATTATTGATCCAGTGTCCTTTAAGCCTTTTAGATTTTCTATTCTTAGAGATTTCATATTTTAAATATTCAGTAATTAAAATCGATCGGCCACAAAAAATAAGGTCCAAACCTCGACTTAGCCACAAACTCAATCCCCGCTTGCTTGGCCGCAGGTGTGAGGTAATGTCGATCACCTTCTGCCGTCAGCAATTTGGCTTCTACAGCCTTGGCCAGCCACTCCGCAGTTTTCATGCCGTGTTTTGCTGCGATCTTGGACGTGGAGAGTTTTTGCGTGCCGTTGCTGCTCGCTTCTGCATCGTCGCTTTCTGCGCTATCACTGGCGGGGGCAGATTCAGCCTCTGAGGTGCTGACCCGTTCCATGCTGATGCGCACTTCATCGCTGATGCGAATGATGCGTTGGGCTTCTTCGTAAGTGTCTTTGTAGAGTTCAGCATCGTCATCGCGGCGGATGAGAATGCCCATTTCGTTGTTATTGATCTGGCTGAACTCGTACAGGTTCAAGCTGGTGACGATGGCGTTTTCTTCATTCAGGTAGCACTTGGCATGCAGGTTTTTGCAAAAGCTGGTGCGGATATAGCTTTGCGCCTTGAGCCATTCAATCTCCTGCGGTTGCAGCTCGCTTTTACCGTAGACGATGCGCACATCAATCTTCAGGCGGTTTTTGTCTTCCAGCAGTTCCCTGATGCGGTCATTGAGCTTGAGAAAGGGGCTGATGAGCACCAGCCTGTCTTTGGCGGTTTTGATCAGTTCTTCAAGGAAGTAATTGGTCGCTGACGTATTTAAAAATTTGGCCATATTGTTTCAAGCGCTTTGCAAGATATCTCCTACTTTGAGTCTAAAAGCAACGTGCCTTTTTCTGAAACAATTTGTTTAAAAATCAAGTCGGATAAATATTTTGTTGTTTTCATAAGAATGAAATAATTATCAAATTTGATAGCTTCTAGTCCTTTCAACATAAAGGCTAAAGTCGAATTTTTTATATTTTTCAGTGATATATCGTCGCCAGCGACAGAGGCCGGGTCTCGCCCCGGCAGGCGACCTTCTTTTAGCGAAACCTGCTTTGCAGGTTTTCTTGCTCGTGCAAGCAAAGAAGGCAAAAGAACACGCCCCTACTGTCTGCGTCCCTACGCTACGTTTCACTTCGCTTCGGGCAAACCTGCGTCACGCAATTCAGACTGCGATGCCGCCCAACTCACTGCGCGGCTTTGCCGCTTCGCTCAGACAAACGGCGGCAAGTCAGAGCACGAAGCAACGCTGTCCTGCGGCAGCGTTGCCTGCAGTACGGCCTAGCCAGCTCAAAACGTGGCAGTTTGCGCAAGGATTGGTTTAGAAATGTGAGCAGGCTGTTCCAGCTGAACATGCACTGCAGTCCATTTGGATGCTGAAAGCTGCACATTCATGGTTCGCATGGAGCTTGGCAATGTTTGCGGAAAAAATCCATTTTTCTTAAATGAATCAATGCATTGCATCGATGCGAAGTTGGCAATTTGCTTCGCAAAAACGCAGCGTGGGTTTGCCATCCGTGCGGCGGTGGAGTTGATCGTGCAATTGATAGCGCTGCACGCAGCATGCTGGCGGCATGCCTTGGAGGGCGGCGAAATCAAGGTAGGCTTGCGGGCGATGACAAAACCTTTCGCTACCCCCTCTCGCAGCCATGCCCGGTGGCTGGGTTTTGCCTATGCGCTGTCTGCTTTAGCGATGGCGCTCTGCAGCAGTCTGCCACTGGCATGGGTGTTGAGTTGGGAGGCTGACGGGCAATCTTCAGGGATCGAGGGCTTTGCCGTCATTTTGTTTTATGCGCCCAGCATCGCTTTTGCGGCCTTGGCGCTGTGTGCGTGGCTGTACGTCAAGAAACTGCGTGCTCAGCCGAGGTCGATCAAAGTGGCATTGGGTGCGATGTGGCTGGTGACGGCCGCAGGCGCAGTGTGGTGGCTGCTGCCAGGCTAAGGGGTATCAGTTTTGATAGCTGCTTGTGCTTGTAGTGCAAGCATCAGAGTCATATTTTCATATAAAAAGCAGTAGGAACGCTGCTTTGTAAGGCATGGCTGTGCCCGCATATGCCCGCATGTGCCGGAGAAATGCCGAAGCGTTACGCGTTTCTATCAAAACGCCGATTGCAATATGACGGGGCCTTGGTTGGTCTTGTAGTCCGCGCCCAGCGTCTGTAGTGCAATGCTGAGGCCGCCGGAGGATGAACCGGTGATACCTGCCAGCATGTTTACCGCCACCGCTTCGAGTAGGCAGTCCATTTCGCCGCAACTCAATTGCTTTTCCAATTGAATTCCACCTGCGACTAAGCCAGCAGCGCCAGCGTGATGAGCTGCGCATTTACACCGCGCAGGCTGCCAAAGGCTTACATGCGGCAATTGCCGCCCAGCAGAGAGCCTTCTTTGGGGAGGGTGGTGAGCTTTTGGTCTAGCCTGCTGCAGGCGCAGACACACGGGGGTGGAAGCCAGGAGCGGACGGCATGCCTGATTTGTGACGAAATAAGCCTCTAGTCAAGGCCCTGAAATGGGTGGCTGCTATCAATTTGATAAAGAAGCTATCTCGCATTCGGTATCTTGGCCCCTTGTGCCCACGCCTGTGACGGCAAGTTCTTGGGGCTGGCAGTTGCACCGCAGAGTGCAACTGCATCGTCATCTGACTTGCGGCCGTTTGTTTGAACGGAGTGCGCCAGCACGCAGTGAGTTGGGCCGCACAGCCCCAAGAGCTTGACGGCGCAGGTTGCCCGCAGGCGTAGCCGGAGGGTCGTGGGTAGTAGGGGTGCAGCTCTTTGCCTACTTTCTGGCAGCAGAAAGTAGGTTGCCTGCCGGGGCGAAACCCGGCTTCTGTCCGTTAATCAAGCATGGGGAAAAAACAAGCTAAATCAGCCTCTAGTGCTTATGCATCCTTCACTAATAGCTATCTTTTTTGCCCTACGATACAGCCAAGCAGCCACAAAAATTAGGCGCGGGACAAATTTTTAAGCCGCAGCTGCGTCAAGTCCCGGTGCGCGATACACCAGCACTTTCAGGCTGCATTCCTCATTCACATCGGCAAATACGGGCGGGTTGGCCAGACGTTCCACAAACTTCAGCTCAGCCGCAATCTCGCTCATCTGCTCGCGCAGAAAGTCTGTGCCTAGCTCGGGGGCATTCAGGCACAGCAGCACTTGGCCTTCTGGCACCAGCAGGTCGGGCAGGCGGCGCATCAGGCGAGCGTAGTCTTTGGTGGCGATAAAGCTGCCTTTTTGGTAGCTGGGCGGGTCCGCGATGATGAGGTCGTAAGGGCCGCTGCGATTGATCTTGCCCCAGCTGCTGAAGATGTCGTGGGCGGCAAAGCTGGCCCCGGCCTTGACGCCGTTGATTTGGTGGTTGTGCTGGCCTGTGGCCAGTGCGCTTTTGCTCATGTCCATGTTGAGCACTTGCCCGGCGCCAGCGAGTTTGGCGACGACGGAGAAGGCGCAGGTATAGGCAAAGAGGTTGAGCACCTTCATGCGCTCGGGCCGGGCGTGGGCCAGAACTTGCTGACGCACCCAGTCGCGGCCGGCGGCCATGTCTAGGAACAGGCCGTGGTTTTGCCCGCGTGCGATATGGATGAGGTATTTGGCAGCGCTCTCGGTCACCACATGGGGCTCGGGCAGCTCGCCGGCCATGATGCGTGTTTCAACCCGGCCACCGCTTTCGCGGGTTTGAAAGGCCCAGACCAAGGGCTGCTCGGCTGGGGCAATTTGTTGCCAGCGTTGCTCCAGTGCCAGCCCAATGACGCTTAGCTGCGCTTCATCCATTGGCGCAAAGCTGGTCAGCAAGATGACGGGCGGAAAGGCATCCAGAGAGATTTGTTCGCAGCCCGGATAAAGCCCGCCTCGACCGTGAAAGACGCGCTGGGCATCGGTGCAGAAAGGCATTTGGGCAATGGCATCTAACAGGGCTTGCATGGGGGAAATCAGGTCCGCGATAAAACAAGCCGCAAGTGTAGGTGCGTCAGTAGGGCTGCGTGAGCGGCTTTGAAGATGCCCCTGACGAATGGCTCAGGCGCGATGCTGGGCGATCTGCCAAATGGGTCAGCGCGTCAAAGATGCACAGGCGCAGATCGATGGCAGATCAGTAGTTCATTAGTGATAAACCCGCCGCACATCAAAAAAGCAGGTCTCTGTGCCGCCAATGCCTTGCAGGCCCGCTTCTGCGGCGGCGCGTGCGGCCTTCATCCAGCGGCTGAAGGTGAGCTTGGCTTCTTCGGTGATTTCTTCGGGCGGCATGTCTTCCAGCCCTTGCACCAGAGAAAGTGCCTCACTGACTTGATCTTCCCCACCGAGCTGGCGTGCCAGCACGCGGGCATAGCGCGCTTCGGCTTGTTGGCGCTTGTCTTCTGGCAGCTCTGGGTAGTCGCAGAGGGCGACGGTGAAATGGGCTTCTTGCATGTCCATATATCCACTGTGTTATGACTGTTTAAATATACAGAAAACAACTGTTGTTGTATACAGGTGTCAAAGAAATTTTGCAAAACGACAAGTGTTCGATGCTCAGTGGCTAGCGCGTAGACTGAGCCACTATGAATCAAGCTGCACCGTTGCCGTTCTCTGCTCATGCCTTGTTTGTGACGCGCATTGGCGTGTGCGGTATGGCCTGGAATGAGCGCGCCATTTGCGCGGTGCAACTGCCAGAAGCGACTGGCGCTGAAACGCGTGAGCGCATGTTGCTAGGCCTGCACAAACGCCATGCCTTGCAGCCTCAGCTCGGGCCTGCCGCTTATGGGGCGCTGACTGCTGTAGCTGAGTTACCTGCATTTGCACGGCAGGCTATGGCGGACGTGCAGGTTTTGCTGGCGGGAAGCAATGCCGGGTTCGACAAAAACTGGGCTGATGTCTCTGCTGCCAATGCGGCGTTGGGTATCTTGGGCGATATGCGCCATGACTATCAAACTAGCGCGGCGGATCTCGCCCATGACAGCAAGCTTTTACCTGCGCTGGAGTGGATTGAGTTGGATGAATTTGCCGTGCCTGAATTTCATGCGCGGGTCTATGCCATGACCCGTGCGATCAAGCCGGGTCAGACCGCAACGTATGGCGAAATCGCGAATGCTTTGGGCAGGCCCGGGGCTGCGCGGGCCGTGGGGCAGGCGCTGGGGGCTAATCCGTTTGCGCCGATTGTTCCTTGCCACCGGGTGCTGGCGGCGGGTGGCAAGACGGGCGGCTTTTCAGGCGGGCAGGGCGCGGTCACCAAGCTGCAGATGCTGGAGATTGAGGGCGGTGCTTGGGGTGGAACCCGATCACTTTTCGCTGCCTAGCTTGCAGGCTGCCACTTGCGGGACAGCACCGACACGCAGGCGACAAGCCAGCGCGTTGGCCCCCGCACAATCTATGGAGTCACCCATGCTGGCGCACAGCGAACATAGGGCGTAGTTTTTGATTCTTGATAACAAGCAGGAGACATGGCAATGACAAGAACGGTGCAGCAACTTTTCGATCTCTCTGGCAAGACGGCTTTGGTGACCGGTGGCTCGCGGGGCTTGGGTCTGCAAATGGCGCATGCGCTGGGCGAGGCGGGGGCCAAGGTCCTGCTGACGTCGCGCAAGGCCAAGGATTTGCAAGAGGCTGCGGCTGAACTCAAGGCAGCAGGTATTGAGGCGGACTGGATTGCGGCGGACTGCTCTGATGAAGCGGATATTGACCGGCTGGCCAATGAGGCAGTCAAGCGCCTGGGCCATGTAGACATTTTGATTAACAACGCGGGCGCCAGTTGGGGCTCGCCTGCGGAGGACCACCCCACGTCTGCATGGGACAAGGTGATGAACCTGAATGTGCGCGGCTACTTTTTGCTCAGCCAGCGCATTGCCCGCCTGTCCATGCTGGAGCGCAAGAGTGGTCGCATCATCAATTTGGCGTCGATTGCCGGGCTGGGCGGCAACCCTTCGGGCATGAAAACGATTGCCTACAACACCTCCAAGGGAGCGGTGATTAACTTCACCCGCGCGCTGGCGGGTGAGTGGGGCGAGCATGGCATCACCGTCAACGCAATCTGCCCGGGCTTTTTCAAAACCAAGATGGCTGCCATCTTGATCGAGACGCTGGGCGAGGATGAGATGAAGTCCCATGCGCCGCTGCGCCGTCTGGGCGACGATGAAGATTTAAAGGGCCTGACGCTTCTGTACGCCAGCGATGCGGGCAAGCACATCACCGGTCAGTGGATGGCGGTGGATGGCGGTGTGAGCGCGCTGGTCGGCGGCTAGCTAAAGCGCACAGCCAGTGAAGCCGTGTTTTTGTGCCACGCTGCCGATTGAGTGACTGCGGCGCGCTTACATTGACGGCTTTGCTGCCGTCAGTTACCTGTGCTGGCGGCGCTTCACTTTTCTGAGAGGTCTTGCGGTGTTGTCATTCGGTCCTGATATTCCTTTTGTGCATGAGTTGGGCTTTGTCCTCGTGAAAGCGGAAAGCGGCGAGTCAGAGCTGCACTACGCACCGCGCGCTGAGCATTTGAATTCTTTTGCGATTGTTCATGGCGGCGCTTTGATGACGCTGATGGATGTGACCATGGCGATGGCGGCACGCAGCGTGGACTTTGAGCAAGGTGCTCTGACCATTGAGATGAAGACTTCTTTTATGCAGGCGGCCAACGGACCGCTGGTGGGCAAGGGGCAGTTATTGCACCGCACAGGCTCTATGGCGTTTACCGAAAGTCGTGTTTATGACCAAGAAGGGCGGCTATGCGTACAGGCCACGGGCACTTTTAAATATATGAAGCGCAAGGTCAAAGAAGATGGCAGCTTGCACCCTCAGGCCACTGATTAAGGGGCGGGCAACTGCTCCTTATGCTCTTGTTTAAAGAGCAGCTAGTGTCTGATCTATCTTGGCTTGCGATGAAATGATCTTCCAGTGTTATGAATATCAAGCACTGGTAGCTATAAAAATTGAAGTTCAGACGGAAATTCATTAAGGAGACAGATCATGACGGTCAATCAGCAAATTCTTCTGGATAACCGCCCACAGGGCGAAGCGGTAGAGAGCAATTTCAAGCTGGTGCAGTCCCCGCTGCCAGAGGCGGGTGAGGGCGAAGTGCTGGTGCGCCATCACTTTATGAGCCTTGACCCCTATATGCGTGGCCGCATGAATGACTCCAAAAGCTATGCCCAGCCGCAGGCGCTGGGCGAGGTGATGCAAGGCGGCACGGTGGGCGAGATTGTGCAAAGCCGCCATCCCAAGTTTCAGGTGGGCGATAAGGTGGTGGGCATGGGCGGCTGGCAGGAGTATTCGCTGGTTAACCCAAATATTCCCGGTGCGCTGCGCAAGGTCGATACCACCCATGTGCCTCTCTCTTACTATCTGGGCGCCGTGGGCATGCCCGGTGTGACGGCTTGGTATGGCTTGGTCAAAATCATCAATCCCAAGGCGGGCGAGACCATGGTGGTTAGCGCCGCGACCGGCGCCGTGGGCAGTGCCTTTACAGCACTGGCCAAAGCACGCGGCTGCCGCGTGGTGGGGATTGCAGGCGGGGTTGAAAAATGTCGTTATGCCGTGCAAGAGCTGGGTTTTGACGCCTGTATCGACTACCGCGAGCACCCGGACGCCAAGACCATGGCCAAAGCCTTGAAAGATGCCTGCCCGAACGGCATTGACGGCTATTTTGAAAACGTAGGCGGCTATATCTTCGATGCTGTGCTGCTGCGCACCAACGCTTTTGCGCGTGTGGCCCTATGCGGAATGATTGCGGGCTACGACGGCCAGCCCTTGCCGCTGACCAACCCGGCCCTGCTGCTGGTCAACCGCATCAAGCTAGAAGGCTTTATCGTCAGCGAGCATATGGAGGTCTGGGCCGAGGCGTTAACCGAGTTGGGTGGTTTGGTTGCCGCTGGCAAGCTCAAGCCGCGCGAGACGATTGCCCAGGGTCTGGCGGCTGCGCCCGGCGCATTTCTGGGCTTGCTCAAGGGCAAGAACTTTGGCAAGCAACTGGTGAAGTTGATCTAACCCCCTGAGGCGTTACACCTAGGCGGTTCCACGCCTTCCCCTTTCTTTATGCGCTTCTCTACGCGCTGTGCGCTAGGGAAGGGGGACGATGCCTTCGCCGCGAGGCGGCTCTTGCTTGGCATCGCTGACCTGGAGCGCGCCAGTTTCAGGCGCTGCTCACATAAAAATATTCGGAGACAAGAATGATCACGAATTTCAAGGGAAAGACGGCGGTTCTGACGGGTGCTGGCTCTGGCTTCGGGCTGGAGTGCGCGCGCATTGGCGCCAGCAAGGGCATGAATCTGGTGCTGGTCGATGTGCAGCAGGAGGCGCTTGACAAGGCCGAGGCCGAATTCAAGGCTGCAGGCGTCAAGGTGTTGGCACGCAAGGTCGATGTGTCGGATGCGGCGCAGATGCAGGCGCTGGCTGCCGAGGTCAAGGCCCAGTTTGGCGCACCGAACTTTGTGTTCAACAACGCGGGTGTGGGGGCGGGCGGTCTGGTCTGGGAAAACTCCGTGGCTGACTGGCAATGGGTGCTGGGCGTCAACGTTTGGGGCGTGATTCATGGCGTGCGCTTGTTTACGCCCATGATGCTGGAGGCGGCCAAGGCCGACCCCGCCTACGAAGGCCATATCGTCAACACCGCCAGCATGGCGGGTCTGCTGGCACCTCCTAATATGGGCATCTACAACGTCAGCAAACATGCGGTGGTGGCGCTGACGGAAACGCTCTACCAAGATTTGGCGCTGGTGTCGGATCAAATCAGTGCCAGCTTGCTGTGCCCATTTTTTGTACCCACAGGCATAGGGCACAGTGAGCGCAATCGCCCGCAGGGTTTAGAGGCGCAGGCGCTGACGGCGAGCCAGAAAATAGGGCAGGCTATGACGGATAAGGCGGTGGGCTCGGGCAAGGTCACGGCCGCTGAGGTGGCGCAGAAGGTGTTTGATGCCGTCGCCACGGGGCAGTTTTATATCTACAGCCACCCGCAGGCCTTGAGTTCGGTGCAGGTACGCATGGAAGATGTGGTGCAGGGGCGTAACCCCACGGACCCGTTTGCCCACAAGCCGGAATTAGGCGTGAGCCTTAAGGCGGCACTGCGTGGTGCTTGATACGGGGTGTTTGAAAGCGGCTAAGAGCCGCTAACACCACCCTTGATACGTCGTTGTTTCGCCTTGTCGTACCTTTTGTACTGCCTGCGGCTTTGCGCCTCGTCTCAAACGCAAACCTGCGGTTTGCTGGGTTGTGTTAGCGGCTCTAAACACAAAAAGCCTTGTCAAAGCGACAAGGCTTTTTTCATGGCACAGGTTTGAGTTCAAGCTCGGTTGCCGGGCGCACCAGCCTTAAGAGCAAAGCATTACCTTTGCCCATGTCGGGTGTTGCCTCTAGTGTTTCTGTGTTCACCGCCCAGGCCTGCTGGGCTGAGAGGCTCGAGAGGGTGTTGGATTTATCCACTTGGCTGTAGTTGTATTGGTTGATGCGCGCGGAGTTCACTGAGGCTGTGCTCGTCCAGTGCCAATCGCGGGGTGCGGCGGGGAATAATTCTGGGTTTAAACCTTGAGGTTTGCTGCTGCGGTCTAGCAGCCGTTTCAGTTCGTTGACCCGGGGCAGTCGCCAGCGCTGGTTTTCTGCCTTGCTGCGCTCGGCGGCATAGGTCTGGGCTTGTTTGTAGTTAAAAACCTCAGCACTGCCGCTGCAAGTCTTGCCATTCCAGTCCATGCCTTCGGCGCAGCGCGGCCACGCCAGCTTTGCACGGGTGTCGATGACGAATTTGCCGTCGGCAGCTATCTGAAAAGCAGGGGGGTGAAGAGCAGGGGATGCTGGTGCGGTCGCAGCGTTTTGTGCAAGGGCTGCGGTGCTGATGCTGCTCAGAAGGCTAAGCAGCATCAGCCGATGAAGAGAAGGTCGCTGATAAGAGCGCTGACAAGATAGAGCAGTTGAGAGCACGGCGACAGCATGAGGTGAAGGAGGGTTTTATTGTGCGCAGGTTCAGCCGCAGGCATTCGCTCAATGATGTGTGTGAAAGCATCGCTATTTCATCCACTCTTGCATCCACTTTTACTTCCACTCAGGTTTTGGCTCAGGCTTTAGCGCAAGTTCAGCACGCAAATCCAGATGCTAGGACAATTGCGCCCCTATGCAAGCTTCTGTTTCCCTGCGTCTGGTCTTGGTTTTGGGCCTGTTATCGGCCATTGGCCCGTTCGCCATCGATATGTATTTGCCCGCGCTGCCGCAAATTGGCAGCAGCTTGGGCGCTGATGTGGGCGCGGTGCAAGCCAGTCTGACCGCTTTCTTTCTCTCTATTGGCGTGGGGCAGCTGCTGTACGGCCCAGTCTCCGACATGGTGGGCCGCAAGCCGCCGCTGTACTTTGGTTTGATAGTGTTTGCCGCAGCTAGCGTGGGCTGCGCGCTGGCGCCCAATATTGAGATGCTGGTCGCATTTCGTTTTGTGCAGGGCTTGGGCGCTGCTGCTTGCATGGCCATCCCGCGTGCCGTGGTGCGTGATCTGCACACGGGCCACGCCGCGGCTCGCATGATGTCTTTGTTGATGCTGGTGTTCAGCGTCTCGCCCATTTTGGCCCCCTTGGTGGGCAGCGGCGTGATTGCCGTGGCTGGCTGGCGCGCAGTGTTTTGGGTGGTGGCCGTTGCTGCTTTGCTGGGTCTTGTTGCCACTTGGCGCGGCGTTGAAGAAACTCGCACACCCGCTGCGCGTCTGGACAGCAGCTTAATCGGCGCTTTAAAGGCGTATCTGACGCTGCTGCGCGACGCGCATTACATGGGCTTAGTACTGATTGGCGGCTGCGCCATGGCCGGTTTTTTTGTCTATTTGGCGGGCTCGCCCTTTGTGTTGATCAATTACTACGGCTTGTCGGCGACCGAGTACAGCATGGCCTTTGCGCTGAACTCTATCGCCTTTATTGGTGCGGCGCAGCTGACAGGGCGACTGGGGCAACGCTTTGGGCTGGTCAATGTGGTCAAGGCAGCGGCTTCTGCATCGGGCGTGACCATGCTGACTTTGCTGGCGTATTACTTGATGGGCGGCGAGCAGTTGATCGTGCTCATCGCGCTGTACTTTATTGCTAGTGCTTTTATGGGTTTGGTTATTCCTACCACCTCGGTGCTGGCGCTGGAGGCGCACGGCAAGATTGCGGGTACAGCATCGGCCTTGCTGGGTACGCTGCAAATGCTTTGCGGCGCGGCTGCCATGCAAATCGTGGGACATTTTTCTAACGGCAAGCCTTTGCCCATGGTGATCGGTATGGCCATTGGCGCGTTGGTAGGAGTGGCACTGGCCTGGGTGACACTGGGTAAGAAGGCTGCAGCCCTCGCCCATGCATGATCAGGAGCTAAAAGTCAGCAGTAGCGGTAGCCATAGCGATGGCACTGGCGCTGGGGGTAACAAGGCCTGCACGCCGTACGACGGCCTTCCCGATGGAGCGCGTGGCCGCGCCATGGCGGTGATTATTTTGGGCCTGACCTTGGCGGTGTTAGACAGCAGCATCGTCAACCTAGCCTTGCCTGTGATAGCGCGAGATTTGCAGGCCAGCTCAGCGCTTACGCTTTGGGTGGTCAATGCCTACCAGTTGGCTGGGCTGGTGTTGCTGTTGCCTCTTGCCGCCTTGGGCGAGCGCATGGGCTACCGACGCGTCTATCTGATGGGTATGGTGGTTTTTGTGATCGCCTCCGTGGCTGCAACACTGGCCAACTCCTTGAGCACCCTGATTGCTGCGCGCGTCTTTCAAGGCATGGGTGCAGCGGGTGTGATGAGCGTGAACGCCGCCTTGGTTCGCCTGACGTATCCGCGAGCCATGCTGGGGCGCGGCATGGCGCTTAACTCCTTAGTCGTGGCGACCTCTTCTATGGCTGGCCCAGTGGTGGCAGCGGCGATCTTGTCGGTGGCAAGCTGGCCCTGGCTATTTGCCATCAATGTGCCGCTAGGTCTGCTGACGCTGTGGATGGGGCGCAAGGCCTTGCCTGTGAACCCACCTGTGAGCAGCAAAATTGAGTCGATGGCCTTGCTTGATGTGCTGCTCAATATTTTGATGTTTAGTTTGCTCTTTTTGGGGGCTGAACAACTGGGTGTGGGTATGGGCAAAGAGGCTGCGCCGGGCAGCTCATTCATGCCCTCTGGCTGGTGGCTGTTGGGTGCGGGGGTTGCCGTGGGCTTTGTCTATTTACGCCGTCAGCGGCATCAAAGTGCGCCTCTTTTCCCTGTGGACTTGCTGCGTATTCCTGTGTTCAGGTTGTCTATGTGCGGCTCGATTGCGGCTTTTTGCGCACAGATGCTGGCGTATTTAGCGCTGCCATTTTTGCTACTGGAAGCTCGCGGCCTTTCGCCCTTTGAGGCAGGAATGCTGATGACCGTTTGGCCGATTGCCACCATGCTGACAGCCCCTGTGGCTGGCCGCTTGATTGGCAAGTATCCCGATGGTTTGCTCGGCGGCATTGGCATGGCGATGTTTGCAACTGGCCTGTGGCTGCTGGCAGCCATGCCGGCAGATGTGTCAATCGCGGATATGGTCTGGCGCATGTTGCTGGCGGGCAGTGGATTTGCCTTATACCAGTCGCCCAATAATCACACCATCGTAAGCTCAGCGCCCTTATCGCGTAGCGGCGCGGCGGGCGGTATGCTCAGTTCTGCCCGAATGACGGGGCAGACGTTAGGAGCTGTGGTGTTGGCCACGATTTTTGCCATCTCTGGCGGCCACGGCGGCAATGCTGAAGTCTTGGCATTGGCCATTGCTGGCGGCTTTGCTGCGCTAGCAGGCGTGTTCAGCATGATGCGGGTGAACAAGACCCCGGATCAAGAGGTACACAAGCGCTGACTTGGCGGTAAAGAGTGCAGCGGCCTTTTTGCTTTAAAGCCGCTCTTGATCGCGCGCGGCGATGAATTTTGTGACGAGTTTATATATGAAATCAGCGACTCAATCTTCTCCGTAAGGAGAGACTGAGTCGCTGATGAAAGCGCTTTGCTGAACTAGGCTGTTTAGCCCAGTTAGCTAGGCAGGCGCTTATTAGGACTTCTTGGTCACCAAGCCATAAATAAACAAAAGAATCACGGCGCCAACGACAGAGGCAATCCAGCCGGCGGCTTGACCTTGTTGATACCAACCCATGGCTGAGCCGAGATAAGTGGCCACAAACGCGCCCACGATACCTAGCAAGATGGTCATGATCCAGCCCATGCTGTCATTTCCGGGCTTGATGGCTCGGGCGATGAGACCCACGATAAGACCCACGATGATGGTGCCGATAATTTCCATGCTTAGCTCCTTGAGTTGGTTTCAATAAGGTTCACTCTACGCGGATGCGTTGAGGGCTTTTGTCAGACGATGCTGTCACGTCCACATGGCTTGAATTTTTTCACGGTTTTTATGGGTCAATACCTAGGGGCTATGCTTGGTAAGCATCGTTGACAAAGTAAAAAAGCCTGCATAAAGCAGGCTTTTTTGAGTGCGCTTTGAAAATTCAAGGCTGCATGGGCGACGTGGCGGTGTATGCCGCTGCTGTCGTGGCCGATGCATCGGCACCTTCAACGCGGCGGGCGCCGTCAAAGCGGCGAGCCCAGTATGAGGTTTGCATGCTTTCTACGCGAACACTGGCACCCGTGCGTGGCGCGTGGATGAACTGGCCGTCACCCACATAAATGCCGACATGGCTAAAGGTGCGGCGCATGGTGTTGAAAAACACCAAGTCCCCGGGCTTGAGGTCGCTGCGGTCGATTTTTTGAGTCGCTTGCGCTTGCTCAGCAGAGACGCGCGGCAGCATCTTGCCCATGGTCTGGGCGTAGATGGCACGCACAAAACCGCTGCAATCAAAGCCGGTTTCAGCGGTAGTGCCGCCAAGGCGGTAAGGCACGCCAAGGAAGCCCATGGCCGTCACCACCAAGTCGGAGGTTTTTTCGGCCACGTTTTGGCGAGCTTCACGCACGAAGTCAGTCGTCTTCTCGGCCACGGTGTGGCGAGCTTCACGTAACTGGGTGATGAGACCTCGGTTGACAAGCAACTGGGTCATGTCGTCGTCACGCTGTTCACTGGGTGCGGCTTGCGCGCTGGTGACGCCAACAAATAGAAGTGCAATAAGCCATTTGGACATGGGGATCGAGGGTAACACGTTAATTTGTAGGATGAAACCTGCTATTTCCAATTTTCAGTTAGGGTTTTTGATATTTCGCAGTTGATGCGCTGTTTTATGAGATTTTCATATGAGCTTATTGCTTTGAATGCTCTCAAATTTGAAGCGCTGATTGCTGGTGTTTTCCCTGTTTTGACTCGTCCACAAGTGCATGGAGTTATTTGGCAACTGCTTTTTAAAGTGGCGCTAGCGGCTCTTAGCCTGTTTGAAGCCTTGGCCGCGTCTTGCGGCGACAATAGGGCATTCATTGTTGCAGGTGGCCGTGGCTATATAGCGCCAGCGACCTGCATCTCGATTGAAAGGCTTTGCTCTTTGAATCGAGTTGCCTAATTCAAGAAAGATTTGCCATGTTGTTAGAAGCTTCTGAGTCGCAACTGGTTCTGGTGGACTACCAGGACAAGCTCATGCCCGTTATCCATGAAGGTCAGCAAGTGCTGTCCAACGCCGTCAAGTTGGCCAAGATGGCTCAACTGATGGATGTGCCGGTTTGGGGTACGGAGCAGAACCCTTCGCGTCTGGGTACCAATGATGCGGAGCTCAAATCCCTGTGCAAAAAGACGCTTGAGAAAATGTATTTCAGCGCCGTGGCAGAGGGCCTGGGCGAATGGCTGCGTCCTCCTGCCAAGCCACAGGGCGGCAATGCTCGCAGCTTGCCCAAGCATTTGCAAAAGCCCCAAGAGCAAGCGCCAGAGCGCAACATGGTGGTGATTGCTGGTTGCGAAACCCATGTCTGCTTGCTGCAAACCGCGCTGGAATTGTTGGAAGAAGAGTTTGACGTTTGGGTCGTCACTGACGCAAGCAGCTCGCGTACTGAGCGTAACCGTGATGCCGCGTTTGACCGCTTGGCAGGTGCTGGCGCTGAACTGGTGACCACCGAAATGGTGTTGTTTGAGTGGCTGCGTACTTGCGAAGATCCAGCCTTCAAGGACATGCTGGCACTTGTGAAATAAGCGCAGAGGCTGGCTTTGCAGTGGGCGCACTTGGCTGACAATGCTGCCCATTGAAAGCAAGGGATAAGCGATGAGCGAACAAAAAAAACCATCAGCAAAGCAGGCCACCGACTGGGCGGCTTGGAGCCGCGAGGCCGTTGAAATGATGCAGGCCCGCAATGCCCAATGGCCCCAGCAGTTTGGCCTGCAAGCTAATCCAAAGTACCACTGGGATTTGGGCCGCGCCCTGCTGGAGCTGGATGGGCCGCTGCATAAGGTGATTGCCACAGTCTGTCTGGTGGGCACAAGCAGCGAGCAAGAAGGCAGCTTTGTATGGAGCTGGGCTAATGAAGCCATTCCCAAGCAACATGGCGAGGCGTTGGAGGTGGTGCACGACTTTGGCCGTGAAAACCATTTGTCACTGCTGACCACAGCCCGCATTCCCGGTGGCCGCCCTGAGGCGCTGGAATGTCTGTGCATTGCGGCCCGACTGCAACGCGCCGTGGGCACGTTTATTGATCAGCAAGGGGATGTGACGCTCTACTTCACGCTGCTGCATTTGCAGCCGGCGGTAGATCCGGCAGCTCTGCCGAACTGAGAAACCACTGGGATGGGCATGAAAAATTCGTTAACAATTTTTCAGCCATGTTTTTTATAGACTTGAGCGCCTTGAATTAGCTGCTCAAAAAGGAGTCCTCATGAAATCCATGTTCGTACTGGCTGCTGCCGTCTTCATATTGAGTGGCTGCGCGGTGTATCACGACCGCGGTGGCTACTACGGTGATGGCTATAAAAAGCCTCACCCTCATGGCTGCCCACCCGGTCAAGCTAAAAAGGGCAACTGCTGACCACTCAACCCGCTTTCAGCGGGTTTTTCTTTTGGTGATTCAGTCCGTCACCCAGCCAGCTCATCTGGCTTGATCCACCCAATGCGGCCTTGGCCGCTTTCGTTAAGGGTGCTAACAAAGGCTTGGGCAGCCGATTGCGGCATCTGCAGCTTGAAGGTGACCAGGCTGCCGTGATCGACCTGCAGCAGCTCGGCGCCCGCCGCATCCACCATGCGGCGAATCAGCCCTTCTAGCGGATAAGGGGCTGTGCATTGCAAGATTTGCATGCGCTCAATAGTGGCTTTTTCGGCTTGCAAGAGCGCTTGCGCCACTGCATCGGTATAGGCGCGCACCAGCCCGCCCGCGCCCAGTTTGACGCCGCCAAAGTAGCGCACCACGGTTGCCAGTACGCCCTCCAGGTCTTGGTGGCGCAGCACATCCAGCATGGGGCGGCCTGCGGTGCCGCTTGGCTCGCCATCATCTACCGCTGCAGATTGCCCGCCGGCTAGCAAGGCCCAGCAAATATGGGCGGCGCTCGGGTGCTGGCGCCACAGCGCATCGACAACGGCCTGCGCGCTGGCCCGGTCCGTCATCGGTTGCACACAGCCGATAAAACGGCTTTTCTTAATGATGAGTTCACTGGAGACAGCGGCGCGAAGAGTCTGAGGCATAGCGAGCGGCAGCATAACCGCAAAGAGGGAGGCTGCAGGCGGTGTGCCGAATCCTGTTGGACACTTCATTTGTGTCAGATCCATGACGTGATGACGCGGGGTGTGGGATTTGCTCGACAGTGGCGTTAATCCGGTTCCTACAGGCAGAAAAAGCAGCCATGATTAAGCTACTTGCAAAGGAGGCGGTCATGAACATTCCCCAGCCACAGACCCTGAGCGAACACACTTTTGGACGAGAACATTTCTCCCCGCCGCCTTTGGCGCAGGAGTTGATGGAGGTACAGTCCATGCAACTTACGCCCCCCGAAGATGAATGGGACTTGCTACAACGCATACGCAACGTTGGCGAGTGGTAGGTCACTGAACGAATCTTCAAAAAACCGGCTGACTCAGTAAGAGCAGCCGGTTTTTTGCATCTGCCGTGTGCTGATGCGGGTCGGTGTGAAGGTTTGAGCGTTCAAAATCAGCGTATGTTTTTGATTGCCGCATTCACTGCACAATTGACTGGCCCATGACTGCCTCGATCACACCGTTTTCTGACCCTTCGCACTGGATGCTTCTGCCTGCCGCTGCGCAGACAAGCGTGCTTGCCGTATCGTTGGCGGATGTGACGGCGCTGATGGAGAAAGTCGGGCGAAGCAGCGCCACGCTGGGCAGCAGTGATGCCATTGCAGAGCAAATTTTGCAGCTGCTGGGCAGGCAGGTGCCGCTTGCGCAGTGCACTATTTTCGCCTTCCAAGGCATGGCGCGGCCTCGTGTGGTGGGCTTGGGCGACAGGGCGCGTACAGGTGCGCTTCCCATGATTTCGCAAGATTACAGCGAACGCTTTTACCCTCTAGATGGCTCGCAACGCGTGATGAAGGCCGAGCTTGCGCGGCTGCTCAAAGACCCGCATGCCAAGCCCCGCGTGTGGCTGCACCGGCAGGGGCCGCAAGATGTGCAGCACCCCGAGTACCGCCATGTCTGCTACACCCAGCCGCAAATTGCGGAGCGGCTGTCGGTATTGATGCTGCAAGAAAATGCGCGCTGGCTGTCCGTCAATCTGTACCGGGGCGAGGAGCACGGCCGCTTTGATGACGAGGCCATTGCGCTGATTGAGGCGTTTGCCCCGCTGCTCATGCAAGCCATGCGCCTGCATTACGCGGGCCAGACCTTGCAGGGCGACTTGGTGGACTTGGTGCTGGCCCGTCTGGCGCGCCGTTTTGAGCAGCTCACGCCGCGTGACCTTGATGTGGTGCGGGCGCTGGCACAGGGCTTGGATGCAGATGCACTGGCTCAGCGGCTGGGCATCGCCGTCAGCAGTGCCCGCACCTATGTGAAGCGGATCTGCGCCAAGCTGGGGGTGCAAGGCCAGCGAGAGCTGTTTGCATTGCTGATGGAGCCTGCGCAAGCGGTGGATTCGCAATTTTGATAGCTGCTAGTCCTTATGCCGTAATGACTTGAGGCAAGTTTGGTTTGAAATTGAGGCAGGAGCTGGCCTTTAGTCATTCATGTCCTCATTTGGTGACATGTGCAGGCTGGTGCTTTTCTACACTGGGCAGCAAATAAGCACCCGGAGACATAACAAAATGCACCAGCCATACGCCGAGCCCCGCCACTCCATCTACTACGAATACCAAGTTCATCAGCCTTGGCTGGCATCCCAGCACCCCGGTGAGCAAAGCCACCCAGTCGTTATCGTCGGCACCGGCCCTGTGGGCTTGACCACGGCGCTTGAAATGGCCCGCCACGGCCAGCGCTGCGTGGTGCTGGAGTCGGAGTTGCAAGTCTCCGAGGGCAGTCGCGCCATTGTGTTTACGCGCCGCTCCATGGAAATTTTGCAGCAAGTAGGCGTGGCCCACCGCGTCACAGAGACTGGCTTGCCTTGGTGCTTTGGCAACAGCATTTACCGGGGCCAGCGGGTGTACCGCATGGAAAACGCCCGCGCCGATGACGATCGCTTCTTCCCCATGATCAATCTGCAGCAGCAGTTTCTGGAGGAATATCTGGTCGAAGCCGTAGAAGCCAACCCGCTTATCGAGCTGCGTTGGGGAAACCGCGTCAACAAAGTGGAGCAAAAAGGCGAGAAGGCCTTCGTCGAAGTCGATACGCCAGAAGGCGCATACCAGTTGCAGGCGGATTGGCTGGTGGCTTGTGACGGCGCACGTTCGGGCATCCGCTCGGCCATGAAGCTGCAAATGGAAGGCGCGTCTTACGAAGGCCGCTTTGTGATTGCTGATATCCGCATCGACCTGCCGCTGCCAACCGAGCGTCTCGCGTTTTTCGATCCCACATGGAACCCCGGCAACACCATCCTCATGCACCGCGAGCCGCATGGTATTTGGCGGGTGGACTACCAGTTGCCAGCGGGTGAAGATCCCGAAGATGCACTCAAGCCCGAATCACTGAAGGCGCGTATTGATGCTCAACTAGAGATGATCGGCTTTGGTGGCACGCCGTGGGAGATGGACTGGAGCTCGGTCTATTCCGCCCGCGCCTTGACTTTGCCCAACTATGTGCATGGCCGTGTGATCTTTGCGGGCGATGCGGCCCACATGCTGCCCATCTTCGGCGTGCGCGGCGCGAACACCGGCTTTCAAGATGCGCAGGCGCTGGGATGGCGGCTGGCGCTGGTTGCCAAGGGCGCGGCCAGCCCCAAGCTGCTTGAAAGCTATAGCAGCGAGCGTGTGGGCGCCGCACGGGAAATTGTCGAAGAGGCGGGCAAGAGCACCCGCTTTATGGCGCCGCCCACGCGGGGCTTCAGATTGGTGCGCGATGCCGTGCTGTCCCTGTCTTTGACGCAGCCCTTTGTCGGCCCGCTCTACCACTGGCGCACCTCGCGCCCGCATGAGTACGCTCACTCGCCGCTCAACAGCGTGGGTGACGACAATTTGCTCTTTAAGGCCGGCCCCGCCCACGGCGCGCCGCCCGTCAATGTGCGCTTTGCGGCCGATAGCTATTTGCTCGACCACTTAGGCGGCGGCTTTGATTTGCTGTACTTCACTGCAGCGCAAGCCATCCCGCCTGAGCTGCGCGCCGTGGTCGATAGCGTTAAAGCTCGCGGCATCAATGTGCGACTGATTGCGGTGACTGACCAGAGTGTGAGCGAGGTTCAAAGTTCTGTTCAAGGGGCTGATCTGGTGCTCAATGACAGCGAAGGCCGCTGCCGAAACCGCTACGGCGTACTGGCCAATGGCGCGGCTTACTTGCTGCGCCCCGACCAACATGTCTGCGCGCGCTGGATGGCGCTGGATGCCCATCAACTGCAATCCGCATTCAAAGCCGCGCTGCTGGCCTGAGGAAGATCACCATGAACAACACAACAAGCACTCTGGATATCGCAGGCCTTGAAACCGTCTACGACCAACTGGCCACCGCGATTGATGCCGTGGGCGCTGAAAAATCTGAACTATTGCTGGTCAAGCTGGCGCTGCTAGCGGCGAACCAGTTGGGCGACGCCCAGCAGTTTGGCGAGCTAATTGCTGCGGCGCAGCGCGATTTGTAGCATTCAACTCTAAGCACTTAGCACAATCACTCAACCACAAGCACTTGCGTGCTTGTGGCGGCTTATGCAGCTCACGAAGCTCAAGAGCGCTGCACCCCCCACTTACGCACCGTCAGCCGCTCCAGCGTATGAAAGCCCAAAGTCTCCACCAGCAAGCCAATGGCGATGACGGTTAGCAGGCCGGCAAACACTTTGTCTGTGTACAGCTCGTTGCGGTTTTGGAAGATGTACCAGCCCAAACCGCCTTTGCCCGACGATGCGCCAAAGACTAACTCGGCCGCAATCAGGGTGCGCCAGGCAAATGCCCATGCAATTTTGAGTCCTGAAAGAATAGCAGGGAGTGCAGCGGGAATCAGGATTTGCAGCACATAACGCACACCGCTTAGGCCATAGTTGCGCCCTGCCATGCGCAGGGTTTCAGGCACGGACTGAAAACCGGCATAGGTGTTAAGCGACAGCGGCCACAGCACGGAGTGCACCAGCACAAACAAGAGGCTGCCCTGACCCAAGCCAAACCACAGCAGTGCCAGTGGCAGCAGGGCGATGGCGGGCAGGGGGTTGAACATGCTGGTGAGCGTGGTGAGCAAGTCGCGGCCAAACTGGGTGCAGACGGCCAGTGTGGTCAGCACTAGTGCGCCCACAATGCCCAGCAAATAGCCTTGCACCAAGATGGCCAGCGAGATGCCAGCCTTGGCCAGCAGCTCGCCGCTGCTGACGCCTTCTGCAACCGCACTCATGGTCTGCAGAAAGGTGGGCAGCAGCAAGTCGTTGTCTTGCCAGCGGGCCAGCAGCTCCCAAGCCAGAGCCAGCACCGCAAGAATGACAGCGCGGCGCAGGCCGGCTTGCTGCCACAGGCGCTGGGGCAGGCTCAGGGGCTGGGCGGCGGCCAGTGCACCGGGGGCGGTGAGCTCACGCACATATTCAGCGCGTACAGGTGGTTGCAAAGGCGGTTGCAAAGGAGATTGCAAGGTGGGCTGTGTCATCAATGGCTTTCGGCGGCGCTGGTGGCAGTGACATTGGCGCTCGCTGCGGTTGCTGCGTTCGCTTTGTTCGCGTCAGCGGCTGTGGGGCTGTTAGTCATACTGTTAGGGGCGACGGGCTCGTCAAACAACAGCTGGTGAATGCGCTGGGCTGTGGCCTGAAAGTCCGCACTGCCTTGGCTTGATAGGTCAAACTGGTGGCTGTTGACCTCGGCGCGCACGCGGCCCGGGTGGGGCGAGAGGATGGCGATGCGGTTGCCCACAACCAAGGCCTCTTCAATCGAGTGGGTGACAAAGATCAGCGTAAAGCGCAGCTCTTGCCACAGTGCCAGCAGCTCTTCTTGCATGCGGCGGCGGGTAAGGGCGTCTAGCGCGGCAAAGGGCTCATCCATCAGCAGCACGCGTGGTTGCATGGCCAGCGCCCGGGCAATGGCTACGCGCTGCTTCATGCCACCAGACAGTTGATGCGGGTGGGCGTTGGCAAACTTTGCCAGCCCGACCTTGGCAATCATGGCGTCCGCTCTTTGGCCCGCTTGGGAGCGGTTGAGCTGGCCCGAAGCTACCAGCGGGAAGATGACGTTTTCACGCACGGTCTTCCACGGCGGCAGTTGGTCAAACTCCTGAAAGACGACGACTCTATCTGGGCCGGGGCCTGTAATGGGCTGGCCGTCGAGCAGGATTTGCCCTTCGCTGGGCGTTAAAAATCCACCCACAGCTTTGAGTAAGCTGCTTTTGCCGCAGCCCGATGCGCCAAGCAGCACAAACCGATCGCCCTCGTGCACATCGAGATTGACGCGGTAGGTCGCCTGCACTTGCTGCTGGGCGGTGCGGTAGATGAGGCTTACGTCTTGAATTTGCACCAGCGGCTGGGCGGCAGGCGCAGCATGAGTTTGATGATTACTTTCTACATTGATAGCACCATGTCCATTATCTATGGCGGCTGGAGGCTGGTTTTTATAGATTTTTTGCAAGTCTAAAGTCGCAGGGGTAGGCGATGGCGATGGCGTTGCCGAAGCCGGATTCCAGTGCGCAGTCCCCGCCAGTGCAGGCGTTTGTGGCTGGAACAGGTTTTTGAGCAAAGCTACAAAGGGGGTGAGCAAGCGGGGCATGGTGTGATCTTTGCGTGCTAGCTGTCTTTAGTTGCCGCCGGCCACACGCGGGTCGTCAAAGAAGTAGTCGCCCAACTGGGCTGGGTTGTTTTTGAGGGCACCCACGCGGTGCAAAAACTGGCCCAGTGCCAAAGTGCGCTGCGGCTGCACGGTGAATTGCACTTGGGGGTTGCGAATGACATCCAGCACCAGCTTGCGGTCTTGCTTGCCGCCGCTGACTTTGAGGTAAATGTCAGCTGCTTGCTCAGGGTTGGCCTGGGCAAACTGGGCGGCTTCATGCAGCGCATCTAAAAACGCGCGGTAGGTTTTGGGGCTGTTGTTCTTGAACTTCTCGGTGGCATACAGCACGGTGGCCGCAGCCGGGCCGCCTTGCACGTCATACGAGTTCAGCACCACATGGGATTTGGGGTTGCCAGCGAGTTCCTGCTCTTGAAAGGGTGGGCTGGCAAAGTGGGCGTTGATCTCGGTGCCGCCCTTGATGATGGCTGCCGCCGCTTCCGGGTGGGGCAGGGCCACTTGCAGTTTGTCGAGCTTGTTGAACTGCGCATCGCCCCACTGCTTGGCAGAAGCGAGCTGCAAAATGCGCGACTGCACGGAGGCGCCAACGGCGGGCAGGGCGATGCGGTCTTTCTCCGTAAAGTCCGCAATGGTTTTGACGGCGGGGTTGTTGCTCACCAGCAGATAGGGGAAGTTGCCCAGCGATGCCACGCCCTTGACGTTTTGCTTGCCCTTGGTGCGATCCCACAGCGTGAACAGCGGGCCAACGCCAGCGCCTGCAATATCGACATTGCCAGACAGCAGCGCATCATTGACGGCAGAGCCGCCGGACAGTTGCAAAAACTGCACCTTGATATCCACGCCGCGCGCCTTGCCGTGCTTTTCAATCAGCTTTTGCTCTTGCGCCACGTTCAGTAGCAGGTAAACGATGCCGAACTGCTGGGCAATGCGCAGCTCGCCTTCTTTGGCTTGGGCTTGGGTGGAGGCCAGTCCTGTAATGAGCAAAGCGCTGGCGGTGGCAATGGCTGCCAATGTGCTGCGGCGTTGTGGTTTGAATGACATGTGCAAATCCTTTGATCTTTTTTTGAGGCAAAGCCGCCCCAAGCCACCGCGTGATATGCGGTAGCTGCTATGAATTGAGTAGTGCTGAAGGTGGGGCGCCCGAACTAACCGCGAATCGACGTGTTAATCGATGCGTTAAACGACGTTTTAAGCGACGCGTTAAGCGACCGGCTTGCTGCCTTCCACCGTGGTGCGGTAGAGCTTGCGGCGCAGATGCTCGGGCGTGCCGGCTGCCAAGTGCTGAACAGAGCGGTTGTCCCAGAACACCATGTCATGCGGCTGCCACTGGTGGCGGTACACAAACTGCGGCTGCACGGCGTGGGCAAACAACTGGGCGAGCAGGTCGCGGCTTTCGTCCTCGGGCAGGCCGACGATGCGGCCGGTGAAATGCTCGCTGACAAAAAGCGCTTTCTGGCCATTGCCGGGGTGGGTGTGAACGACGGGGTGAACGGCGGGCTTGACCTCGTCAACCTGAGTCTGCGTCAGCGCTGGGCGCCAAGGGCTTTTCTCGCGCAGCTTTTCGTAATGCAGCAAATAGCTGTGCTCAGCTTGCAGGCCGTGCAACTGGGTTTTCAGTGCTTGGGGCAGGCTGTCGTAGGCCGCGTGCTGGTCGGCAAACAAGGTGTCGCCGCCTTCGCTGGGCAGCTCTTGGGCATGCAGCAAGCTGCCCAGGCTGGGCACTTCTTTGTAAGACAGGTCAGAGTGCCAGAGCTGGCCCGCATCGCCCAAACCTTCAGGATTGCCTTGGGCATCACGGATATTGGAGACTTGCAAAATCTCTGGGTGACCGGCTAGTTGAAACTGGCGCAGCACATGAATTTGCAGCGGCCCCCAGCGGCGGCTGAATTCGATTTGCTGGGCAGGCGTGATGCGCTGATCGCGAAAGACCAGCACATGGTGCTTCCAGTGGGCTTGCTGCAGGCGGTCAAAATCAGCATCGGTTAAAGGCTTGGATAGGTCTAGGCCGATTACCTCGGCACCCAGATCGCCTGCCGCGCCGGGTGCGGGGCGAATTTCAAAGCGCTGTGGCTCAGTGGTCGCTGGCGCTGGGCGCAAGGTCTGTGCTTGGGTGGCGGCGTGGGCAAGAACGGCAGACATGAATGGCTCTCCTCAGGTGTTTTTATGCAGCGAAAGCCAGTTTAAAAAAACTCTTTAATTCTATAAAAGAATATATTCTTGGATTTTTATAACCAAAACATCTAATAAAGGTTTTGGCTTCAAAAAACTACACGCTAATCAGCCGCTCAAATGAAGCGCATCTGGAATCAAAAAAAGAGGTGATTAGCTCTTTGCTCTATATTTATCAAGGACTAGCTGCTACAAATTTCAGAGTTCGCACCATGGTTTTGCAAGACCTTGCTCGTGCAAGGAGAGGGCCGTAAACGTACACTGCCCGGTTCTTTCCCCGCACAGGCCATCAGGCCGCATAAAGCTCATTCACATGAACGCCCCGGTTGATGTTTCCTTCTTCCAACGCGACGCCAAGCCGCTGACCAGCTACAAACCGTACTGGGCCAAGCGATTCGGTGTGGCTAAATTCTTGCCCACCACCCGCGCGGAGATGGAGCAGCTCGGTTGGGACAGTTGCGACATCATCTTGGTGACGGGCGACGCCTATGTGGACCACCCCAGCTTTGGCATGGCCGTTATCGGCCGTGTGCTCGAAGCCCAAGGCTTTCGCGTGGGCATCATCGCCCAGCCGGACTGGAATAGCGCTGCAGCCTTTAAGACCTTGGGTAAGCCCAATCTGTTCTGGGGCGTGACGTCGGGCAATATGGACTCGATGATCAACCGCTATACGGCTGATCGCAAAATTCGCTCTGACGATGCCTACACCCCCGGCGACGTAGGCGGCAAGCGCCCCGACCGCGCAGCCATCGTCTACAGCCAGCGCTGCCGCGAAGCCTATAAAGATGTGCCCATTGTGCTGGGCGGCATCGAAGGCTCGCTGCGCCGAATCGCCCACTATGACTACTGGAGCGACAAGGTTCGTCGGTCCATCGTGGTGGATAGCAAGTGCGACATCTTGCTGTACGGCAACGCCGAGCGTGCGCTGGTTGAAGTCGCCCACCGCATTGCTGCGCGTGAGCCAATTGAGCAAATTACTGATGTGCGCGGCACCACGTTTTTCCGCCGCGCCTCTGAAGAGGGTTGGTTCGAAGTTGATTCGACCACCGTTGATGAGCTGGGCGACGTTGAAGTTCACATCAACCCCTATATGACCACCAGCGAGCAGGCTGAGGCACAAGGCCAAAGCTGCTCGAAGGAAGACGGCGAGAAAGCTCAGGGACAAGCCCAAGGTCAAGCCGAGGCCATGGGCCCGACATGCGCGAGCGGTCAAAACAAGGCCGGCGGCGCATCGGTGGCCAATGTGCAGCCGATTCAGTTTGTACCTAACCTCTCGCTGCGCAGCAAGTCCAAGCTGCCCCCGCGCGAGCGCACCGTGCTGCGCTTGCCCAGCTACGAAGAGGTCAAGAGCGACCCGATTTTGTACGCCCACGCTAACCGCGTACTGCACCTCGAAACCAACCCCGGTAATGCCCGCGCTTTGGTGCAAGCCCACGGTGAAGGCACCACGGCCCGCGATGTCTGGATGAACCCGCCCCCCATCCCGCTGACAACCGCTGAGATGGACTGGGTGTTTGGCCTGCCGTACGCCCGCAGCCCACACCCCAGCTATGCCGATGAAAATGGCAGCCACGACGGCACAACCAAAATCCCTGCGTGGGAGATGATTCGCACCTCGGTGAACATCATGCGCGGCTGCTTTGGCGGCTGCACCTTCTGCTCGATTACTGAGCATGAAGGCCGCATTATTCAAAGCCGCTCTGAAGATTCCATCATCCATGAGCTCGAAGAAATTCGCGACAAGGTCAAGGGCTTTACCGGCACCATTTCTGACTTGGGCGGCCCCACGGCCAATATGTACCGCTTGGGTTGCAAGAGTCCTGAAATTGAAAAGCACTGCCGCAAGCCAAGCTGCGTGTTCCCCGGCATTTGCCCGAACCTGCACACCGACCACGCTCCGCTCATCAAGATCTACCGCCGTGCGCGCAAGCTGCCCGGCATCAAGAAGATCTTGATTGGCTCTGGCCTGCGTTATGATTTGGCCGTCAAGTCGCCAGAATACGTCAAGGAGCTGGTGCAGCACCACGTGGGCGGCTACCTGAAGATTGCGCCTGAGCACACCGAAGCGGGCCCGCTCAACAAGATGATGAAGCCGGGCATTGGCAGCTATGACAAGTTCAAACAGCTGTTTGAAAAGTTTAGTGAAGAGGCCGGTAAAAAGCAGTTTCTGATTCCTTACTTCATCGCCGCCCACCCCGGCACCAGCGATGAAGACATGATGAATCTGGCGATTTGGCTGAAAAAGAATGGTTTCCGCGCCGATCAGGTGCAAACCTTCTACCCCAGCCCCATGGCCACGGCCACGGCCATGTACCACTCTGGCCGCAACACGCTCACCAAGGTGCGCCGCGAGATGCGTGACGAGGCTGAAGAGCGCGTAGACATCGTGCGCGGTGACAAGCGCCGTCGTCTGCACAAAGCCTTTTTGCGCTACCACGACCCAAACAACTGGCCTGTGCTGCGTGAAGCGCTCAAGCACATGGGGCGCGCCGACCTAATTGGTAACGGCAAGCAGCATTTGATTCCGACCTTCCAGCCTTTGGTGGACGGCAGCTATCAAAGCGCTCGCAAGAAAAATAGCACCGGCAGCACCGCTGGCGTGGGCTACACCACCAACAAGGATGGCAAGGCCGTGGCAGTGCGCCGCCGCACTGTGGAAGAGTCGCAAGAGCCTAAGGGTGATGTGCGCTTCCGTACCTCAGCGCCCCAGCCGGGCAAGATGCTGAGCCAACACACGGGCCTGCCCCCGCGTGCGGGTGTGACTGGCAAAGCCACATCTAAGGCGAAGCCAGCTTTTAAGGCATCGTCCAAGCCAGTGGTGAAGTCGGGCAAGCCTGCTGCGCAGGCCTCTCGCAAGCCACGCTAGTTTTATTGGCATCAGCCCTCAGTTTGACTGGGGGTTGCTGCAAAAATAGTAGCAGCTTGTCATCTAGGCATAAGGACTAGAGCCTTAAAAGGCTCTGGAGAATGTTTTTTCGGCGCTCTGAGTGCGTAGCCTAATGCGTACTCAAGCGCGCAAGACAACATGCATTCGAACAAAAACAGCCAGCATTGCTGGCTGTTTTTGTATCTGGAGGAGCGTAACGAAGACTGGCTTCATCTGGAAACCTCACCACTCAATTTGGGCAATCAGCTACTTCTGTTAACGGCCAGAAGCAGACAATAATTTCGACATTGGCCTTCGACCAGTCTTGACCAGTTGCAATCTCGAAATATTTAGGTTTGCCTAAGAAGTTTGCTTGTAATTGCTCACTCTGAAAATTTCAGATAGATTAATTTTTACAAGAGCGATAAGCCTTTTTCGCTTGTCGTCTAAATCAAGTTAGAAACTTAACCAGCGTGAGCTGTGTCAAATTTATGCAAATAATTAAATCGATCGAAATAAAGAACTTCCGATCAATCAAGAGCACTGGAAAATCAATAGAGCTATCAGATTTGAATATTCTTGTTGGCCAAAATGACAACGGCAAATCTAATATACTTCGCGCTTTAAATCTCTTCTTCAACAATCAAACAGACATAGACCAAGGATTCAGATTCAACGAGGATTATTGCTACCACGCCAATTCCGGAACTGGAAGCCGAAGAGAAATTAAAATCTCATTAACCATTGAGCCACCGAAAGGACGATTCAAGAACGCCAACACGGTTAAATGGACAAAGCGCTGGAAAATGGACGGATCAATAATTGAAAATCGAATCTACATTCACTCAAGCCAAAGCCTCACCTCAAGCGACAACATATATAAGTGGCTCGATAAACTAAAATATAGATATGTTCCGGCGATCAAAGGTAGAGACTACTTCAACATCTTAATGGGCGAATTGCATGACGTTCTTAACGAAGCGCATGGCACGCTCATGGCAACCCAAGGACAGGGTTTCATATCCGGAATCCAAAAGGTAACTGGCCGCATAACCAAGGAGCTGTTCAATCAAATAGGCATACCAAGCACCATTCAAGTTCCATCAGATTTTAAGCAGCTGTTTTCAAATCTAGATTTCGGAGCGAAGATTGGTCAAAACACATACCATCTCAAACAACGCGGCGACGGAATAAAGGTCAGACATATCCCCGTCATTTTAAAATATATGGCCGAACAGGAAAAGAACATCTCTATTCCAGGATACGTGAAGCCAGACACAATATGGGGTTTTGAGGAGCCGGAAAACAATCTTGAACTTAGGTATGCATTTGAGCTCGCGGAAACAATCCAAAACTACGCGTCCGACATACAAATCCTTGTTACAACTCATTCACCTGCGTTTTATGCTCTCAAATCTACCGACAACACAGACACAAGGAAGTACTATATCAAGAAGGATACTCATGAGTGCACAACGACAAAGTTAATTGATGAGCAAGGCGACAGTGAGTTACACGAACAAATGGGACTTCTCCCACTGATAACCCCATACCTTGAGAAGGTTAACGAAGCTCAAAAAACAATACAAAATCTGGAGCAGGAGATCTCAAAGATCCCACCCAATAAAAAATACTGCATCATCACTGAAGACTCCAAGAACGCCAATCTAAAGACATTGCTATCCGCCAATGGGTTTAACCCATCTGATATGGAAATATTCTCTTACGACGGAAAAGATCAAGTCAAGGGGGCGATAATTCTTGGAAAATACCTAAAAGCAAGGAACTCGGAAATTGTCGTTATACTACACCGCGACAGAGACTATTTGAGCGACGATGAAATATTTGAACTTAAGAAGAAAATCAACAACGCCGGACTTAACTTCTTCTACACAACAGGAACTGATATTGAAAGTCACTTCATCTCAGTTGAGCATATTATGAATTTGTGCCCAACGGCGGATTCAAATATAGTAAAGACTGCAATCAGCGAAGCAACTGATGAGGCGAAGGCTGACTCGATTGGCAGATTCATAGACCATGCTTTTCAACGACGACGCCCGGCTGGTAATGGCTACGCCTCGGAAATTGAAAAGATTACTGCAATCTACAATGCTTCGCCCAGTCGTTATCGTTACGGGAAGAAGGTTTTTGGTCTTCTAAAAAGCAAGTTGCACAAGGCGGGTTATAAATCATTCAAATTAGAGAGCGAATCAGATGCACTGCAAGTAAATATTCTAAAGAGACTAGCAGGATAAATATTGTCATGCATGCCGATTTTCTAACTTGCGGTTCAACGCGGACGCCAACACTGGCCATGGCTTCGCCATTTTCATGGCCAGTGTTGGAGCCCTCCGCGCTTCTTGCTCCGACGCCGGCTAACCTTGGCGTTAGTGGCTGTCTGCTTCGGGTCTTTTGCCGCCGACCGCGTTGAGCAGTCAGGCCTCCACGAAAATTCAGCGAGCTACTCACTAAATTTCAGATTCCACGAAACGATGGTCGATTCAACTACGGCTTTTCAGTAATCGCGCGCCAATCCGGTAGAGCAAGTACAGGCAGCTCAGGCTGAAGACAGCCCATGGAAGGTACTGGGACAGGGAGACAAATTTCCATAGTGGCCCTTCCCCGACGTAGGAAGGAGTGCTAAGCATGGATAAATGAAGTGTCAGCGACGCGGCAGTTCCTCCAACGATGCAAGCCAGCATCAGTTTTTCTGCCCAAGGTTTGAGTGCGTAGTTAATGGCGACAACAGCAAACAACAGGTAGCAAGCCAAAGACATCCATGCAATTACATCGAAGCCCACAGAGCTAACTGGAGCGATAGCGTGTGCCGATGATTTTAGAGAGGTCGCAATGCTCCTGAAAACCGAGTCAACTTGAGGAAAATACATAGCGTCATTATCAGTGGTTAGCTATACAAAGCGTTCAGAACGCTTCACTCCACTGGATTGCCGCTGCTTTCAAATTCGACTTTAGGGCGTTTGCTGTCGTCCAAGATGTACCGCTAGCGCGACAATTTAATTTCAAAGGCCTGTCTACATATCGTGGAATGGGTGCTCAAGTAAGACCGGAATCAGCAATCAATTCTCAACAGAGACATTAGCCAGTCTTACTCAAAATCAGCCCAAAGCCAGCGAGGCGCACCACTGCGGAAGCTGGTTTTCTTGCGTGGGTGCAAAGTATTCAGCCGTCATAGGCTTGGGGCGGGCAATGGCATAGCCTTGGACATAGTCCACACCCATGCTCATGAGTTCCTCGGCAATTTCACGGCTTTCGACGAACTCGGCCACGGTTTTCTTGCCCAGTGTCTGGCCTATGCGGTTGATCATTTCCACCATGGCGTGATCGCCCTTGTCTTGGAGCATGTCGCGCACAAAGCCGCCATCGATTTTGAGGTAGTCGACGGGCAGTTGTTTGAGGTAGGTGAGCGATGACATGCCCACACCAAAATCATCAAGTGCAAAGCGGCAGCCCATGGCGCGCAGAGCTTGGATCAAGCGGGTGGCGTTGCTGAGGTTGCCAATGGCGCTGGTTTCGGTAATTTCAAAGCACAACATATCGGGTGAAATGTCGTGCTCCAGCATTTGAGATTTGACAAATTCCAGCAGGCCATCGTCGTCCAGACTGGCGCCAGAGAGGTTGATGGAGCAGGTATCAATTAGCTTGGCGTAGCCCGGTTGTTCAGAGAGTGTTTGCAAAGCCTTGGAGATGACCCAGCGATCTAGCGCAGGCATGAGGCC
This sequence comes from Comamonas sp. Y33R10-2, assembly GCF_019355935.1. Classification (NCBI taxonomy): domain Bacteria; kingdom Pseudomonadati; phylum Pseudomonadota; class Betaproteobacteria; order Burkholderiales; family Comamonadaceae; genus Comamonas; species Comamonas sp. Y33R10-2. The sequence continues at coordinate 1,642,109 of NZ_CP079925.1, read as the reverse complement.
GTAGCGCTCTGCTGCAGGGATAAAGGTTCCGGGCGCCAAAATTTGCCCACTCTCGTCGCGTAGGCGCAGCAGTACTTCAAAGTGCATGCCTTTGCGTTGGTTGCTTTGCTTGCTGGTTTGCAGCGGCGCAATGTGCTGCGCGTACAGGCAAAAGCGATCTTCATCGAGAGCGCTGCGAATGCGGGTGGCCCATTCCATCTCACTGACGTAGCGATTGAGCATGCCGTCTTCAGCCGTGTAGAAGAAGACTTTGTTACGCCCGCGTTCCTTGGCTTGGTAGCAGGCCATGTCGGCCATGCGCAGCAGATCCGAGGCGTTGGTCGAATCACCCGGGATGTGGACTACACCAATCGAAAAACCAGTGCGCAGGGTTTTCTCGCCCCAGTAGGTTTGGAGTTGCTGTGCAGCGAGTCGAAGTTTTTCTGCAATGGTGGAGACGTTGGATGGAGGGCAGTTTTCTAGCAGTACCGCAAACTCATCGCCGCCCATACGGGCTAGGCAATCCGTTTCACGCAGATTGTGTTGCAGCATGCGCGAGACTTCGCACAGCATTTCGTCGCCTGCGGAGTGGCTGCTGGTTTCATTGATGAGCTTGAATTGGTCAAGGTCGATATAGAGCAGGGCGCAAGGCTTGACCTGATGCAGACCTTGAGTCAGCAGTTTTTGCAGCCGGCGCTCAAACTCGCCGCGGTTTTCCAGACCCGTCAGAGTGTCATGTCGAGAGTTCCATGACAGCTGATCCATGTATTGCTGCTCGCGCGATACGTCGCGCAGCACGAAGACGGCTCCTGATGTAACGCCTTCGCGCTGCATGGTGGAGCCCAGTACCTTGACTGGCACGATGCTGTGATCGGTGCGGCGAACCCAATGCGTTTGCTCGTCGCGCATGACCGTGGCTTCGTTCATTAACTGGCCCAGCAGCGACGCGCTATTGAACGATGAGTCTGTGCTGTAGAACTGCAGCACCAGCTTGATCGGTCTGCCGATGTAGCTTTGTTTTTGCAGGCCCAGCAAGCCAATGCCAACGGGGTTGATGTAATTGACCAAGCCAGCTTGATCGGTGGTGATGACCGCATCACCGAGTGCGGCCAAGGTGGTCTCAGCACGCTCTTTTTCAGTATTGAGGGTGATTTGCATTTGCTCGCGCAACTGGACAAGGCGCCAGGTATTCCAACTCCATAGGCCAATCAATAAAAGCGCCAGACTGCTGTTGAGTGCCAGCAGTACTCTCACAATGGCGCGCGAGCTTTGACCCAGAGAGTCGCTGAAAGCGCGGGTGAGGGCGCTGACGCCTTGGTTGATGAGATCAATCTCACGCTTCCAGGTGGCGATGATTTTGGGGTTCACGCTAGCGACTTCGTAGCTCTGCTTTATTTCAGCCGCCAGTACATCGAGCTGGTCTAAATACTGGTCGCCCATGCTCCAGTAAGCGACGGGCTCTTTCACCCAGTCAAAGTAGCGAAAGGTGCGCAGCAGCCAGATCAGGCTATTGATATCGTCGGGATGATTTTTTCCTTGCTCCATGCCTTGGCGTGCAAGGTCCAAGCGCAGCGGAGCGCCATATAAAGCGTTGCGTGCAAGAGTGTCACCGCGAGGCACGAGCAAGGCGGCTTCGTAGTTCGCAAGATCTGTGGGATTGCCTTCGTCGGCATAGCGCGAGAGTGAATAAATGGCGTCTTTTTGGGCTTTGGACCAAAGACTTTCACCGTTGACGAAACCGCGCACCGCAGAAAGCAGGTAAAGGCTGCTGCTGGCGCTGAGCGTCAAAATAACCACTAAAAGCGCAAATATCCAGATGGGATGAACGTGATGGTGAGACTTCAGTGTCGGGCTTGCAGATGCCTTCATAACGCCTCAATTTTTATGGTTTGACGGTTAACGAAGGAGTAAGGCTTTTCATAGGAAAACTGAATTAAGCGCCAAAAATCCAAAGACCGAGATATCTCACATAGCTCGTATCGATGAATCACCAAAACTATCCCTAACTTTCTCAATAAGCCCCAGTGGCGGGCCATGAGTTTTCAACGTATTAAGATCAAAACTTAAGTTTTATGCAATTTGTATGCATTCGTAATTTTTGGCTTGTAAAAGTGAATTTCATGTAAGACAAATGCCATAGTTGTCCCAAGACAGAGCATGAGGTTTTATGAACTCATGCTCTGAGCTGAAGTAATTCACTCACGCTGCTTGCTGTTGATGAGCATGTTTGGAGGCACTAACACAACCCAGCAAACCGCAGGTTTGCGTTTGAGACGAGGCTCGAAGCCGCAGGCAGTACGAAAAGTACGACAAGGCGAAGCCACGACGTATCATGGGTGGTGTTAGCCGCTCTTAGGCTAGATCAATAGAGTGAACTAACGGCTGTTTTAGGGCATCCGCCTTGCGGTCGGCAAAAAAGCGCTCGAGCGTGACTTTGACGGTTCTAAAGGCAATCTCATCCCACGGAATGTCGGCCTCTGTAAACAACTGGGCTTCGATGGTTTCAGGGCCGGGGTAGAACTGATCGCTTTTAAGGCGTGCCAAATAAAAGAAATGCACTTGCCCGACTTGGGGCACGTTGATGATGGAAAACAGCTTGCCCATCTCAATATCGGCACCGGCTTCTTCATCGGTTTCGCGCTGGGCGCCACCGGCGGTGGTTTCGGCCAGTTCCATAAAGCCGGCTGGCAGCGTCCACTTGCCCAAGCGGGGCTCGATATTGCGCTTGCATAGCAAAATTCGCCCGTCATCCATGACGGGTAGGGTGCCTACGACGTTAAGAGGATTTTCGTAGTGGATGGTGTGGCAAGCCGGGCAAACCGCGCGTTCGCGGGTGTCCCCATCGTCAGGAACTCGGTAAGTGACTGCGGCGCCGCAGTTGCGGCAAAACTTGATGGGGTTGCGAAAAATCATGCAGCAACTATAAGCAAATCAGGCCGTTGGTGCAGGTGTATCAGGCACAACCAGCTATAAAAAAGGGAGTCAAACCGATGACTCGGCGTGACTCCCTTTGACTCTCTTGGCGTGCAGTACGAGCTAGATGCTCATGCAATCACGTGCATGCTCAGGCTATTCAGGCGATTTGTAGCTTGATCGGGGACAGGCCGGTGACCGTGCCTTCCAGTACATCCCCCTTGACTACGGCGGCTACGCCTTCAGGGGTGCCGGTCATGATGAGGTCGCCGGGTTGCAGCTCCCAAGCGGCGGACAGGTGCTCGATAGTTTCGGCAATGTTCCAGATCAGCTTGTGGATATGGCTGCGCTGGCGGTCAGCGCCGTTGACCTGCAAAGAAATTTCGGCATTGGTGATGTCGCCGGCTTGGTCGGCAGGGGTGATTGCGCCGATGGGGGCTGATTGTTCAAACGCCTTGCCAATGCACCAGGGGCGGCCCAGCTTTTTCATCTCGTTTTGAAGGTCGCGGCGTGTCATGTCCAGACCAACGGCATATCCATAGATGTATTGCAGCGCATCTGCAGCCTTGATGTTTTTACCGGCCTTGCCAATGGCAACTACCAGTTCAATCTCATGGTGCAGGTTTTGTGTCAGCGTGGGGTAGGCTAACTGGGTAGTGCTGTTTGCATCAACGGCCACGACTGCATCGGCAGGCTTCATGAAGAAGAAAGGCGGCTCGCGACCCGTAAAGCCCATTTCTTTGGCGTGATCTTCGTAGTTGCGGCCCACGCAATAGATGCGGTGAATGGGAAAGCGCTCGTTACAGCCCACAACAGGAAGGCTGGCCACGGCAGGGGGAGTGAACACGTAACTCATGAAGTCCTCTTACAGGAAAACGCGCTGAAATCAGCATGGTTTGATGTGGCAAACAGTGTGCCACGCCACAGCCGCTGCAAGCGCAGCGGCGAATGCGGCTTTTACGTATGCTGCCTTTTTCAGGGCATTCGAGGCGGTGGCTCGCGCTATGCTGCACAGATCATGAAGCTGCATACCTACTTTCGCTCATCCGCCTCGTATCGCGTGCGCATTGCACTGCAACTCAAGGGGCTGCCCTATGAATCCGTGCCTGTGCATCTGGTGCGGGGTGACCAAAAAGCGCCCGCCTATGCGGCCCATGTAGGTGATGCGCTGGTGCCATCGCTGATCACGGATGAGGGGCAGTGGCTCACGCAGTCCATGGCTATCATCGAATATCTCGATGAGACCCATGCCCAAACGCCGCTGCTGCCGAGCAATGCCTTGGATCGTGCTCGCGTACGGGCGTTGGCGCAGATGGTGGCTTGTGAGATCCACCCTTTGAACAACTTGCGCGTGCTGAAGTATCTGGTGCGCCAGATGGGCGTAAGCGATGAGGCCAAAAACAACTGGTATGTGCACTGGGTGCGCTCAGGCTTGGAGGCGGTAGAGCGCCAACTGACGCTGCTTGATGGCGAGCGCGGGGCTGCTGGCCTGCCTGCCTCTCAGTTTTGCTGGGGCGATACGCCAACGCTGGCCGAGTGTTGCCTGATTCCGCAAATCTATAACGCCCAGCGTTTTAACGTGAACTTGGATGGCCTGCCTCGCGTGATGGGCGTGGTGGAGCGCTGCAATGGGCTTGCTGCTTTTCAGCAGGCTCATCCTTCTGCATGCCCTGATGCGGAGTGAGCAATGAATGACCAGCCGAAATGGCCTGCTTCATGGCTGACACCTGACTGGCCCGCTATTGCTGGCGTCCACGCTGTTTGTACTTCTCGCGAGGGCGGTGTTAGCGAAAAGCCTTGGGGCAGCATGAACTTGGGCGACCATGTCAATGACAAGCCTGAACATGTACGCCGCAACCGCGAGTTGTTCAGCGCCGCCATTCAGTCGCAGACCGCTGGCGCTTGCACTGCTTTCTTGCAACAGGTGCATGGTGTCGATGTGCTGGCGCTGGATGCAGACAACATCTCCCGCTCTAATGGGGCAAGCTTTGACGCTTGCGTGACGGCCGATGCCGGCGTGGTCTGCACCATCATGGTAGCGGACTGCCTGCCGGTGCTGCTAGCCCATGATTCGGGGTTGGTGGTGGGTGCAGCCCATGCGGGCTGGCGGGGGCTGGCGGGTATGCCGCCATCAAGAGTTGTGGCTGATGGTCCGTTGCTCAGTGGTGTGCTTGAAAGTCTTTTTGAGTCTTTTTGCCAGCAAGTTCAATCAACATCTGCACTGCCTGCTATCAAAAAAGAAGTAATTCAGATTGCGGCTCACACGCAGGCATGGCTGGGGCCTTGCATAGGGCCTGAGTCTTTTGAGGTGGGAGCCGAGGTGCGCGACATTTTTGTGGCGCATGACCCATCAGCGGCGCAATATTTTGTACCTACGTCGTTACCTAATACCAAATATTTGGCCAATTTGCCGCAACTTGCGCGCCAAAGGCTTGCTGCATTGGGCATCTCTGCAATCTTTGGCAACGATGGCAGCGAGCCATGGTGCACGGTCACTAATGCATCACGTTTTTTCTCGCACCGGCGTGATGCTGCCCGTTTGGGAAGTAGCGGAAGGCTGGCCGCCAGCATCTGGCGCGATGCTTGATTGAGGGTTTGAGCTAGCAAGCTTGTCACTCGCTGCTGGCTGCGTTGCAGCGAGTGCTTCCTGCTCTTGTTGAGCTTTGATGCGGCGCTTGCGGCCCGGGGTCCCCAAGATATAAAGCAAGATGGAAAGCGGCAGCAATCCATAAAGCAAGAAGGTAAAAAACGCGCCTAAAACTGTGCCGCCGGGGCTGGCAGCCTCGGCAATTGTCATCATCACGACGACGTACATCCAGGCGATGGCAATCAGGTACATGGAGCTCCGATAAAGCATCCGTCTTCAAACGAATGCGTGGTTGGCGTGTGTCAAGGGTGTATCAAAACGGCTGCATGTCGGTGCAATGCCAAAACTACTCATCCGTTCTGACGGACATATCGGTGACAATTTCGCCGTGTGAGCCGTATTGCAGATTCCGCAAGCGCCCCTTGACCCTGAGATCCTTGGTCGCTTGCCTTGATGAGGATGTAGCATGAATTTTGACCCGAGCTGGGGCCAAGCAGGCCAATCTATTCAACAATTTTGGCAGGAGCAATGGGGTAAAAGCCTGCAGACACTGCAGCAATTTCAAGCAACTGCGCCTGCAGGCTTGGGTAACATGCCCGGTTTGGGTGAGGTGCCCCAATCATGGGCTGGGCTGCTGGAAGCCATGAAATCCGCCATGCCGCAAATGGCAGGCACTGCCGGCATTGCCGACGTGACGGCTCAGAGCGTTCAGTTTGATACCACCAAGCTGCAAGACTTGCAGCAGGAATACGTCAAAGCTTTTCAGTCTTTAAGCAATGCGCAGGCGATTGAAGCCATGCTTGCCAAAGACAAGCGCTTTGCTAAGCCTGAGTGGAGTGCCAACCCCATAGCGGCCATGGCTGCTGCCAACTATCTGCTAGGCAGTCGCATGCTCACTGGCATGGCTGAAGCGGTGAAGGGCGACGAAAAAACCCGCAGCCGCGTGCGCTTTGGGGTAGAGCAGTGGGTGGCTGCAATGGCGCCCAGCAATTTTTTGGCGCTGAATGCGGATGCACTGAACAAGATTGTCGAGACCAAGGGTGAGAGTCTGGCGCAGGGCATCTCCAACTTGCTGGCTGATATGAAGCAAGGCCATGTCTCCATGACAGATGAAAGCCTGTTCACCGTGGGCCAGAACGTGGCCACGACCGAAGGCGCGGTTGTGTTTGAGAATGAGCTGTTCCAGCTCATTGAATACAAGCCGCTGACGACCAAGGTGTACGAAAAGCCATTTTTGATGGTGCCGCCTTGCATCAACAAGTTCTACATTCTGGATCTGCAGCCTGAGAACTCGGTCATTCGCTATGCCGTCAGCCAAGGCCAGCACACCTTCGTGGTGAGCTGGCGCAACCCCGATGAAAGTCTGAGCGGCGCGACGTGGGACGATTACATTGAAAACGGCGTGATCAAAGCCATCAGCACGGTGCAGGACATTTGCACTGCGCCGCAAATCAATGTGCTGGGCTTTTGCGTGGGCGGCACCATGCTGACCACGGCCATGGCGGTGCTGACTGCACGCCATACCCGTGAGCATGGTCAGCCTGCAGCCAAGCCTAGTCGTAGCCGTAGCCGTAGTAGTGCCAGCGCTGCGGGCAAGACAGCTAGTAAGACCACCGCTAAAACTGAGGCCGCGCCGTTCCCCGTAGCCAGCATGACGCTGTTGACGACGCTGCTCGACTTTAGTGACACCGGCATTCTCGATATCTTTATCGACGAAAACATGGTCAAGCTGCGCGAGATGCAAATGGGCAAGGGCGGACTGATGAAGGGCCAAGACATGGCTTCAACCTTCAGCTTTTTGCGCCCCAATGATCTGGTCTGGAACTACGTGGTGGGCAACTACCTCAAGGGCGAGACACCGCCGCCCTTCGACTTGCTGTACTGGAACAGTGACTCGACCAATCTGCCCGGCCCGTTTTACGCCTGGTATCTGCGCAACCTTTACTTGGAAAACAGCTTGGTCAAGCCCGGCGCACTGACGGTGTGTGGCGAGAAGGTGGATATCAGCAAAGTCTCAGTGCCCGTCTACATCTATGGCTCGCGTGAGGACCATATCGTGCCAGTGAGCTCGGCCTATGCTTCGTCTCAAGTCCTCGGTGGCGAGCTGCGCTTTGTGATGGGGGCATCGGGTCATATTGCCGGGGTCATCAATCCACCTGCCAAGAATAAGCGCAGCCATTGGTTGCGTGACGACGGCGAATTTCCAGCCAGCTTTGACAGCTGGGTTAAAGAGGCGACCGAGTACCCGGGGAGCTGGTGGAGTGACTGGAGTGCTTGGCTAGGCAGCCATGGTGGCAAACAGGTAGCGGCTCCCAAAACTTATGGTCGCGCCAAGGTTTACCCAGTCATAGAGGCTGCACCTGGCCGCTATGTTCTGAGCAAAGTCTGAGGCACAATAATTTTTATATTGCGGTGCAGCATCAAGATGTGCCGCGATAGAAGGCAAGTCGTGGGGGCACGATGAACAAGCTGCGTCCCACGTGTATCACTCTTGTGTAAGAAACCTAGAAAGGTTCGTCAGCAATGGAAGACATCGTTATCGTTTCCGCCGTTCGTACGGCGGTGGGCAAGTTTGGCGGCTCTTTGGCAAAGATCCCTGCAACCCAGTTGGGCGCAACAGTGATTGCTGAAGCTTTGGCCCGTGCCAAGGTGGGCAAGGATCAAGTCGGTGAAGTCATCATGGGTCAGGTGCTCACCGCGGGTGTGGGCCAGAACCCGGCGCGTCAAGCCATGATGGCAGCTGGTATTGCCAAGGAAACCCCGGCTCTGACGATCAATGCCGTGTGTGGCTCTGGCCTGAAGGCTGTGATGCTGGCCGCGCAGGCGGTGGCGACGGGTGACAGCGAAATCGTGGTGGCCGGTGGCCAAGAAAACATGAGCTTGTCACCCCACGCAGTTCCCGGCTCGCGCGACGGTCAGCGCATGGGTGACTGGAAGATGGTCGACACCATGATCGTGGATGGCCTGTGGGACGCCTACAAACAGTACCACATGGGCATTACTGCCGAAAACGTGGCCAGGGAAAAGAGCATCACCCGTGAGCAGCAAGATGCGCTGGCGCTGGCCAGCCAGCAAAAAGCAACGGCGGCGCAGGATGCAGGCAAGTTCAAGGACGAAATCGTTCCCGTGGCGATTCCCCAGCGCAAGGGCGACCCTGTCGTTTTTGAGGCTGACGAATACATCAACCGCAAGACCAATGCTGAAGCACTGGCTGGCCTGCGCCCTGCGTTTGATAAGGCTGGCTCGGTCACGGCTGGCAATGCATCAGGCCTCAACGATGGCGCAGCTGCCGTGGTGGTGATGTCTGCTGCTAAGGCCAAGGCTTTGGGCCTGAAGCCACTGGCCAAGATTGTCTCGTACGCCACCAGCGGCTTGGCTCCTGAAGTCATGGGTCTGGGTCCCATCTATGCGGCCCGTAAGGCACTCGATCGTGCAGGCTGGAAGGCGGGCGATGTGGATTTGTTCGAACTCAATGAAGCATTCGCCGCGCAGGCCTGCGCTGTGAACAATGAGCTGCGTATTGATACTGCCAAGGTCAACGTCAACGGCGGAGCTATTGCCATTGGCCACCCCATCGGCGCGTCTGGTTGCCGTATTTTGGTAACCCTGCTGCACGAAATGCAGCGCAGCGGTGCCAAAAAGGGGCTGGCAGGTTTGTGTATTGGCGGCGGTATGGGAGTCGCTATGGCTCTTGAAGCCTGTTGAAATTGAGGCAGTAAGTTTGTGCAGGCAGCGCCCGTTTTTTTGAAACTAGCGCTGTTTGAGCAGCCCGTATGAAACCATCTCGAGACTTCCGCTAGAGAAGTTCAAGGTGCAATATGCTGGCAAGGGCGAGTAAGGACAAGGCATTTCGCGCTCCGGGATTTTTGAAGTTCAAGCGTGAAATGCATGGAGTAGTGCGTCCTCAGTGATAAGTAAAAATACAAAATCTTATTGCTGATAACGTTATCGTGAAATTACCATTGATAGGAGACATAGATGGCACAGAAAGTAGCGTACGTCACGGGGGGCATGGGCGGCATTGGGACCGCAATTTGCCAGCGTTTGCATAAAGATGGTTTCAAGGTCATCGCAGGCTGCGGCCCATCGCGCGACCACGAAAAGTGGTTGAAAGAGCAAGCGCAATTGGGTTACACGTTCTATGCGTCGGTCGGCAACGTAGGGGACTGGGACTCCACCGTTGAAGCCTTTGAAAAGACCAAGGCTGAGCATGGAAGCATTGATGTGCTGGTGAATAACGCAGGCATCACACGCGACCGCATGTTCATCAAGATGACTCCAGACGACTGGAAGCACGTCATTGAAACCAACCTGAACTCCATGTTCAACGTGACCAAGCAAGTGGTGGCGGACATGGCGGAAAAAGGCTGGGGTCGCATCATCAACATTAGCTCGGTCAATGGCGCCAAGGGCCAAGCCGGCCAGACCAACTACTCGGCTGCTAAGGCCGGTATGCATGGCTTCAGCATGGCGCTGGCGCAAGAGCTGGCCGCCAAGGGTGTGACCGTGAATACGGTCAGCCCTGGCTATATTGGCACCGACATGGTCAAGGCCATTCGCTCCGATGTGCTCGAGAAGATCGTTTCCGGCGTTCCGGTCAAGCGTTTGGGCGAACCTTCTGAAATTGCCTCGATCATTTCGTGGCTGGCTTCTGATGAAGGCGGTTACTCCACCGGCGCTGACTTCTCGGTCAACGGTGGCCTGCACATGCACTAAGCCTTTTCAGGCATTGAACAAAAGGAGCTTCGGCTCCTTTTTTAATAGCTGCCTATCTATGCGCTGTAAGCGCCATAGCTCTAAAAGACTCAGGTGTCGTGAAACAGAGCTAGAAATGACAAAACCCGCAGAAATGAATCTTGCGGGTTTTGTTGGGTTTGCCAGTTTGAGCTGGCTTGCACATCGGCAGTGAGGCTTGATTTTTCAGTGGCCTGTCAGTGCCGACTGCCTTGGCAGCTGGCTGCAATAGTCAGCGCGAGATTGCTCGTACGCGCTGTATTGCGAAAGAGCGCTTAACGCTTGCGATCGCGTTCGTCTTCGGGCCAGATGTTCATGATATTGAGGACTTGCATGGGAAATTTCTCCTGTATGCCTGTACAACGCTTGAAAGATTCAGCTCGTTGACAGCTTTTGAAAATTTTTTAAATCTTTTTATGAGAGGCCGAAGTCACGCTGCAAAGGCGGGAGCACGCTTGCGATCGCGTTCATCCCAAGGCCAAGCCATTGAGGACATTGCGGCGGCAGCCTGAGATGGCAGTGCTTTGGCGGTGTCGTTAACAGTGTGGGTCATTACAGTTCACTCCTTTGCATGTTCAACGCGCTGTCATGAGTGCTGGTTGACAGGAATATGAAAGAAACACGCAAGTAAATGCAACGAGCTAGCGGATGGATAGAGGTTGTGAGGCGAGAGAGCTAGATTTACTATCAAAAAAATAGCGCCCAGTCCATACAAAATATGGACTGGGCGCTATTTTGTTTAAACCAGATGGTTTTTTAGCAGGTCAATTAGCAGCTCGATCAGCAGGTTTCTGTGCTCAGCGCTTCGATTTGCTCTGACAGTTCCAGCCAGCGCTCTTCTAGCTGCTCGATCTCTCCGTTCACATTGCTCAGCAGCTTGCCGGCTTCGACGATGTCGCCAGCTGCCATGCCAGAGGTGGCCAGCTTTTCTTCAAGTGTGCTGCGCTGGGCGTTGAGCTGGGGCAGCTTCTTATCAATTTGCTCCAACTCCTTCTTGAAAGGCTTGGTTTTCTCAGCCAGTTGCTGGCGCGTGGCGGCGGCTAGACGGCGAGCTTCCTTGGGGTCAGCCATTGCGCCAGCAGCGGTTGCGACAGGAGCAGTCGACGTTGCAAGAGCTTGCGCTTTTGGCGATTCAACTACAGGCACTGCCTGCACCGCTTGGGCGGCAACCGCTGGAGTTTGAACTTCGGCAGACTTTGCGCTGCTGGCTTTGCTCTCTGCTTGCTTGGCTTCTTCGCGCAGGCGCTTGGATTCGTCGAGCAGGTAGCGCTGGTAGTCGTCCAGTGTGCCGTCGAACGGGCCCACCACGCCGCGGCCGACCATCCAGAAGTCCTCGCAGACCGAGCGCAGCAGCGAACGGTCGTGAGATACCAGCATGACGGTGCCATCAAAGTCGTTGATAGCCATGGCCAGCGCTTCGCGGGTAGCCAAGTCCAAGTGATTGGTTGGCTCGTCAAGCAGCAGCAAGTTGGGACGTTGCCAAACGATCATGGCCAGTACCAAGCGGGCTTTTTCGCCACCGCTCATGCTACCCACGGCTTGCTTGACCATGTCGCCGCTGAAGTTGAAAGTGCCAAGCCAAGTGCGCAAATCTTGCTCGCGGCTGGCGGCAGGAGCGGCAGAGCCCAAATCGCGGGCCAAACGGGCCATGTGCTCCAGCGGGTTTTCGCTAGGGCGCAGCACGTCCAGCTCTTGCTGAGCGAAGTAACCAATATTGAGGCCCTTGCCTTCGGTGACTTCACCTTCGAGCTGCTTCATCTCGCGGGCAATGGTTTTGACCAAGGTCGATTTACCCTGACCGTTGGCGCCCAAAATGCCAATGCGCTGACCGGCCAGTACCGAGCGGTTAACGCCGCGCAAAATGGTGGTCTTGTTGCCGTCTTCGTCTTGATAGCCGAAGGAGGCATCGTTGATGGCCAGCATTGGGTTGGGCAAGCTTGCGGGCTCTTTGAATTCAAAGGTGAATTCAGCTTCGGCCAGCACAGGGCCGATCTTTTCCATGCGTTCGAGCTGCTTGACCCGGCTTTGTGCCTGCTTGGCTTTGCTGGCCTTGGCCTTAAAGCGGTCAATAAACTTTTGCAAGTGCGCCATCTTCTCTTGCTGTTTGGAGAAGCTGGCGGCTTGCAGCTCAAGCTGCTGGGCGCGCAGCTCTTCAAAGCGCGAGTAGTTGCCGCCGTAGCGGTTGATTTGGCCGCCCTGAATTTGCAGGGTGACGTTGGTGATCGCGTCTAAGAACTCGCGGTCATGGCTGATGACGATCATCGTTCCGCTGTAGCGCTTGAGCCAAGCTTCCAGCCACACCAAAGCGTCCAAGTCCAAGTGATTGGTAGGCTCGTCGAGCAGCAACAAATCGCTAGGCGCCATCAGCGCGCGCGCCAGTTGCAGGCGCATGCGCCAGCCGCCAGAGAAGCTGTTGACCGGCTGGGTCAGCTCGGACACCTTGAAGCCTAGACCCAGAATCAGCGCTTGTGCGCGCGATTCTGCATCGTGCGCACCGGCATCGCCCAGGTCGATATAGGCTTGGGCGATTTCCATGCCGTCTTCAGATGCTTCTGCAGCAGCCAATTGGGCATTGAGTTCGGCCAGACGCGTGTCACCATCCAGTACAAACTGGGTGGCGGTGTCGTCCGTCTCGGGCATGTTCTGGGCCACTTGGGCCATGCGCCACTGGGGGGGATGAAAAAATCACCACCGTCTTCGCTGATGCTGCGGTTGAGCAGAGCAAACAGACTGGACTTGCCCGCACCGTTGCGGCCGACAAGGCCTACGGATTCTCCCGGGTTGATGGTGGTGCTAACCTGGTCGAGCAGGACTTTGGTGCCGCGGCGCAGCGTGATGTTCTTGAGGCTGATCATGAATGGCGGTGATTATCCCAGTGATTGGATGCCAGCCTGCGGCCCCGTGGAATAGGCCGGCGTGATAGGCGCTGTGCGCAGCGGCGCAAATTAGTGGCTTGAAGTGGCCGGTTGAAGTGGCTTTAGGCGCTTATTTAGCAGTAATGTCGGCGACATCTTACAAATTAAGCGTGAATGTGCTCGCAAGATCGCGTATCTTTTAATCCGTTACAGCTATGGAATAGATCTGGATCTAGCGCCTGATGCAGCCAAACTTGTCATATCCACCGCCACCTCGCCGGTCAGAGCAGCTGACACCTCCATCAAAGACTGAAGGAAAGACTGCTCCCCATTGGCGAGTGCAAGACATTGACTTCTCAGCCATTGATCGCGCGGCGGTGCAAGGTAATGAAGATCTTTTCTTCTTGCTGACGAGTGCCTCTTTCATCGAAACAGGCTCGGATACCTATGCCGTAAATCTGGCCGAGCATTTCGCCGCATGGCCTGAAATTGCGTCTTGGCTTAGTGCGCAGTGGGAGGGCGAAGAGTTGCAGCACGGCACTGCCTTGAGAGCGTATGTAGAGGCGGTGTGGCCTGCATTCCCTTGGCAGCAGGCTTATGACAGCTTTTTTGCCGAATATTCTCAGCTGTGCACCGTGGAAGAGCTAGACCCGGACCCCCGGCTAGAGTTGGTGGCGCGCTGTGTGGTGGAGACGGGTACGACCGCTTACTACCACACGCTGCGGGAGCTGAGTGATGAGCCAGTACTGAGTCAGTTGCTGGGCAATATTCGCAATGATGAGGTGAACCACTTCAAGCATTTTCTGAAGTTTTTCAAGGAAATGCAGAACGAATCTCCGGTGGGCCGCGCCCGCATTGCCAAGGCTCTTTATCGCCGCCTGAAGGAATTGCGGGAAAGTGATACGGAAATTGCACTGCGCCATGTATGGGGCCACAAAGGACGCTACTTTAAAGGGAGCGCCACCACCTTTGAAGGCATGGCACAGCGCATTTATGAGCTAATTAGCCGAAGCCTGCCAGCCGATCTGGCGGTGCGCATGCTTCTTAAGCCCATGCTGCTGCCGCCCCGTGTGGAAGGGCTGATCCGTACTCCGATTTGCAGACTGGCGACACGAGTGATGTCGTACTAAGTGAGCTTCTAGCTTCTTCTTCCCTCGGCCAAAGGTGCATCACGACTTTCTGTTTCATGCTGGGCCGATTTAACGTCAAGAATGGTGATCTAAACACAAGGTCAGTGGTTTGTAGGGTGCCGGTTTGCTTGAGCGCGGGACTAGCGTTGAATCACTGCGTATTTCGCAGATGCTGGGTCACTTCCTTGAGCCAGTCCAGCAGATGTCGTACAGCGGGTCGCATGCCGCGGCGGCCCAAGTGGACAGCATGGATGATGCTGGTGGGGGGCTTGAGGTCGAGGGCAATATCCATCAAGCGGCCCTGATCTACATCCTCACGGACATAGACCTCGGGAATCATGGCAATGCCTATGCCTTGTAGCGCGGCGTCACGCAAGGTGGTTAGGTCATTGACCATGAGGCGCGGGCGAATTTGCACATCCACCGGCATGCCATCTTGCGCAATGAGTTGCCAGGAGGGCAGGGCACCGCTGGTCTTCCAGGCGATGGTGGGCACATGTTCCAGGGTTTCTCGCAGATTGGGTTGCAAGGCGCTGGCCCATGAGGGGTGGGCGACCAGACACAGCTTCATGCGCCCTAGCACCACAGGCACGAAATGCTGGGGGTAGTCCATCTGCGCGCGGGCACGAATCACAAAGTCCACATCTTCGTTTTGAATGTCCACGGGGCGGTTGGAGACTTCCAGCTCAACACGTACCTGGGTGTAGGTTTGCATGTAGCGCAGGATCTCATTGCCCAGATGTAGGTGCATCAGTGAGGGGGAATGGCGGCACGTACGATGCCACTGGGCTCACGCTGCAGATTTTCCACCAGCGCCACGGCATCATCCACCTGCGCAAAGATGTCTTGGCTGCGCTCATGAAGAATATGGCCCTGCTCGGTCAGTTTGAAACTGCGGGTGCTGCGCTCGATCAGGCGTGCACCCAGAGCGGCCTCCAGCTCTGAGATATGGCGGCTGAGCGTGGCGCGGGATTGCCCCGTCTTGCGATGGGCGGCGGTGTAGCCGCCAGCGTTCACCACGTCGAGAAAAATCTTCAGGCTATGGAGATCAACCATGGCAAATATTCAGCCTCTCGGTGGATGACAGTCAAGTACAGGTATGCGCTGGCCGGTGCTAATAGGCTTGAACACGGGTGGTAGCACCGGGTTACTTGTATCAAAAATGGAATAGTGACGATCAATTGTGGCGCATTTTTAGGCTTTTGCACTGCGTAGTATGCAAGTCATGGATGGTTCAGGAATTGATGCATCGCTTCCGCACGTTGGTCATCCCCACTAACCACCGCGTATTTCACGCATTGATTGGAGACTTCATGCAAAGCACAGTAATGATCGCCAAGACCTACGGGCAGGCCGAGGTTCTCGAGTTCGCCAACGTGGAATTGCCGCCACTGTCCGTCGGCATGGCACGCATCAAGTTGCACGCCGCGGGCATCAACCCTATTGATGCCAGACGCATGACGGGCGAGTTTCGCCATGCCTCCACGCCACAGACCTTTGGTACCGAGTTTGCGGGTGAGATTGTGGAAATCAATGCGCCTGCCGCTACTGGCGCTAGCCCCTGGTCGCTGGGCAGTGCGGTACTGGGATCAGGCGGCGCGTTCACCCATGCGTCCGTGATTGATGTGCCAGTGGGCAACCTGCTTGCCAAGCCAGCCTCCATGTCCTGGGAAGTCGCAGGCTCTCTGGCGGGTGTGGCCCAGACGGCTATGACCATCCTTGATGAAATCGGGGATGTACGTTCACTGCTGGTGCACGGCGCTTCGGGGGGCGTTGGCTCGATCACGGTACAGCTGGCCAAGGAGCGCGGCATTAACGTGGTAGCGACGGCGTCCGCAGGTAACCAAGAGTATGTGCGTTCTCTGGGAGCGACCGCTGTGGTCTATGGTGAAGGGCTTGTAGAGCGGCTCAAGGCCGTGCATCCACAGCCCTTTGATGCCTCCATCGATATGGCCGGGAACGAAGATGCCACGCAGGCCTCTCTGGCAACGGTTGTGCCTGGTGGCTTCATGGGCACGATTGCAGGTCGAAAGCTGTCATCGCCACTCATCAAGGCGGTCTGGGTACAACGCAATCCGGCCAATTTGCAGCATGTGGTGGATGGTGTGGCGGACGGTCGCTTCAGCTGGGTGGTAAGCAAGGCCTATCCATTTGCCGATGCAAGGGAGGCGTTTACCAACATTTTGGAAGGTCACAGCCGGGGTAAAACGGTGCTGACGTTCTGAAAATAAGACGTGCTGAATGAGGCGCGATACGGGGAGTAATGCACGGCTCCTAAGCGCTCGGTATGCTGAATGTGCATGTTTGACGAGTTGAAAGACTCCAAGGAGGTTTTGTGTCACACGACAACCCCACGATCATCCTCAGTGCCCAGGCGCTGGAGCGTCGCCTGCCAGGCATCGATCCCTTTATCTTTGGTGCTTATCACCAGGATCACTATCCCCGTGGCAACGGCCAGCTAGGACCTGATGCCCAGTTGCTGCAGGGCCGGGAGATCGGTATGGACTTCAGCGGCAAGGATGGCTTCAGCATGTACCACGGTGATCAGGTACCCGGCTTTCCCGCCCACCCGCACCGTGGCTTTGAGACCGTGACCATCGTGCGCAAAGGGCTGGTGGACCATGCCGACTCCCTGGGGGCCACCGCCCGCTATGGCGAAGGCGATGTGCAGTGGCTCACGACTGGCAGCGGTGTGCAGCATGGTGAGATGTTTCCCATGGTGCATGAGGACAAGGACAACCCGCTGGACCTTTTTCAGATCTGGCTGAACTTGCCTGCCAAAAGCAAGATGGCACCGCCCGAGTTCACCATGTTCTGGGCCAATGAGATCCCCATGGTGGTGCAGACCGATGCCCAGGGACACAAGAGCGAGGTGGAGGTCATCGCCGGCGACTATGCCCCTGTGGATATGGCGGCTGCAGGCGGTCAAAAGCTGGTCAAGGCCCTGCCACCCCCGCAAAACTCCTGGGCCAGTGAGCCTGGAGCCGATGTGGCGATCTGGATCATCCGCCTGGAGCCCGGTGCCCGGCTGGTGTTGCCCGCAGCGGTGGGGCAGTCGCGCCGCGCGCTGTACCTGACCACAGGGAGTACGTTGACGGTGGATGGCCACCGCTTCAACCAGCGTGTGATGGTGGAGGTGCAGGCGGCTCATCCTGCACCGCTGGCCAACGAAGGCACGGAGGTTATTGAAGTGCTGCTGCTACAAGGCAAGCCCATTGGCGAGCCTGTGGTGGCCCAAGGACCGATTGTGATGAACACGCAGCAGGAAGTGATGCAGGCCCTGCACGACTACCAGCGTACGCAGTTTGGCGGCTGGCCCTGGCCCACCTACAAACACACCCATGGCACCGAGGGACGGTTTGCACAACACCCGGATGGGCGTCTCGAGAAGCCCAAACCGGATGTGCCCAAGCCTTGAACATCCGGTGGTGTCCACTCCTTTCAGAGAGCTCTCATCATGATGGATCCCATTCAAGACAATCCCATTCTCGAATGCATAGAACTGACCCAGCCGTGGGTGGGCATAGACCCTTTTCTGGTCTGCGCCCACCATGTGGAGCACTACCCCGCCGGGGATGAGCACTACGCGGTGCCTGAGAGTCATCGTGTGGGCCATCCTGCTGGCAGTGATTTTGGCAACCCTGATGGCTATAGCTTGTATTCGGGGGCTGACGGGATGCCGGGCTTTCCCAATCACCCACACCGGGGAATGGAGACGGTCTCTATTTTGCAAAAAGGCTATGTGGATCATGCCGACTCACTGGGCAATAGCGGCCGCTACGGTCCCGGTGATGTGCAATGGATGACGGCCGGTGGCGGTATTCAGCATGCCGAGATGTTTCCGCTGCTGAGTCAGGATCAGCCCAATGAGTTCGAGCTGTTTCAGGTCTGGCTGAACATGCCGGGTCGCAAGAAAATGGTGCACCCCGAATACAAAATGATGTGGGATGCGCACATTCCGCATTACCAACATGGCGGGGCGGATGTGAAGATCATCGCCGGGACCTATCAGCCACAGGAGCCGGAGCAAAGTGCCGACGGTTTCGCACCAGTGTCGATTCAACCCATCGTTCCCACGCTCGACACCTGGGCGGCGGATCCCCGCTCGGAGGTCGCCATCTGGATGATCACGCTGGAGCCCGGTGCCCGTCAGACCTTGCCTGCTGCGCAATTGGCGCAGACACAGCGCACCTTGTATGTCTATACAGGTATCGGTTTACTGGTGGATGGGCAGGACGTGGGAGGCAATAAGCGCGTGCGGGTGCTGGCGCAGGCCGCTTTGCCGCTGGCCAATCGCAGTGCCCACACGGTGCGCCTGATGCTGCTGCAAGGCGTGCCTTTGAATGAGCCCGTGGTGCGATCGACTGTCTACGTGACCAACACCATTGAAGAGTTGCACCAGGCCAAACGCGATTTTCAGCGGACGCAGTTCGGCGGCTGGCCCTGGGAGACACGCCAGCCCATGCATGGGCCGGGGTATGAGCGCTTTGCCCGGTATATGGGGCGAAGTGACGTAGAGAAGCCTTAAAAAATGCGGGCGCTTGTTTCACCAATTGTCTCAACATGTCGCCCGCATTGGCATTGATCGCGCTCTGTGAAATCGCTTCGAAAGCGCTGTGCGTTAAAGCGTTAGCGCCGCCGTGTCGCCGTTGCTCCAGTGGCGCAGGGATTCTTCGGTCAGCAGCAGCACTTGCTCGTCGCCCGAGCTGGTGTCGAGCCAGAAGACGGGTAGGTCCGGGAAGGCCGTTTCAAAATACGGCCTTTCGTTGCCGATCTCCAAAATCACCACACCATCCTTGTTCAGGCGTGAGGGCAGGTCTTTGAGGAGTTGGCGAATAAAGTCCATGCCATCCGCGCCGCCAGCCAAGGCTAGCTCTGGCTCGGCCAGATATTCCGCTGGCAGTTTGCCCATGCTGTCAGAGTTGACGTAAGGCGGGTTGCACAGTACCAAGTCCCAAGTGCCGGGCACTGCGCTCATGCCGTTGCTTTCCAGCAGCGTCACGCGCTCTTGCAGGCCGTGCTTGTCTACGTTGATGCGGGCCACGGCCAGCGCGTCGGCAGAAATGTCAGCGCCGGTGACATGCACATCCGGGTATGCCATGGCGGCCAAACAGGCCAAAGATCCGTTGCCTGTACATAAATCCAGTACCTGCTGAGTTTTGTCACTCAGCCAGTCGTCAATGCTGCCATCAGCCAAAAACTCAGCAATAAAACTGCGCGGGACGATGGAGCGCTCGTCAATGTAAAAGGGCACGCCCACCAGCCAAGCCTCATTGGTAAGGTAGGCGGCAGGTTTGCGCGTGCGGATACGCTCTTCAAAAAGCGTAGCTACTTGTGCTTGCTGTTCTTGGACTACAGCCTGATTTGCCACAGATTCTGGCGCGCCGGGCGTGAGTTCGCTGTCTAGCGGCAGGGCCAGCTTCCAGAGAACCAGCCAAGCGGCTTCGTCTTCAGCCGTGGCTGTGCCGTGACCAAAGGCCACGCCAGCCGCAGTCAGCGCCTGCGCGCCGCTGGCAATCAGCTCGGCGATGGTGTTGCCGGTGATGGTGTGAGGGGTGCTTGCGTTCATGCGGCGTTCTTATACAGAGGTTTGCTGGCGCTGGAGTTGCTCCAGCGTCTTGCGGTAAATGTTCTTGAGTGGCTCGATATCGGCCAGCGCAATGCATTCGTCGATTTTGTGGATGCTGGCGTTGGGCGGGCCCATCTCAATGACCTGCGCGCAGATCTGCGCGATGAAGCGGCCGTCGCTGGTGCCGCCGGTGGTCGATAGCTCGGTATCCAGACCGGTTTCATCCTTGATGGCGGCTTGTACTGCCTGCACCAAGGTGCCGGGCGTGGTCAAAAAGGGCTGGCCGCCAATGGTCCAGACCAGGGAGTACTCAACGCCGTGGCGCTCCAGCACCTCGTGCACACGCTGCTGCAGGGAGTCCGCGCTGGACTCGGTGCAAAAGCGGAAGTTGAAGTCAATCACCACATGGCCGGGGATCACATTGCTCGCGCCTGTGCCGCCGTGGATATTGCTGATTTGCCAGCTGGTGGGCTGAAAGAAGTCATTGCCACGGTCCCAGACGGTGGCAGCTAACTCGGCCAGCGCGGGCAGGGCTTCATGAATGGGGTTGCGGGCCAGTTGTGGGTAGGCAATATGGCCTTGCACGCCATTGACGGTGAGCTTGCCGCTCATGGTGCCGCGGCGGCCGTTTTTGATCATGTCGCCGGTGCGCTTGACGGAGGTGGGCTCGCCCACAATGCACCAGTCCAGACGCTCGCCGCGCTTGCGCAGTTCTTCAACAACGACCTTGGTGCCGTCGATAGAAGGGCCTTCTTCATCACTGGTGAGCAAGAGAGCGATGTCGAAAGCGGGCTGGGGCGTGGCTTGCAAAAATTCCTCCAGCGCCACCACAAAGGCGGCGATGGACGTTTTCATGTCGCTGGCGCCACGGCCATACAAGTGGCCATTGCGGTGCATGGGCACAAACGGAGGGCTGGTCCATTCTTTGAGCGGGCCGGGCGGCACCACATCCGTGTGACCTGCGAAGACCAGCACAGCCCTGTCAGAACTAATAGCGTTCTGTGCAGATGTGGACTGGACTGGAGTCAGTTTTGCCCAGAGGTTTTGCACGCGAAAGTCGGCGGGGCCGCTATCGAGGCGCTCACAGGCAAAGCCCATGGGTTTGAGGGCAGCGCTCAGCAGCTCAAGGCAGCCAGCATCTTCAGGAGTGACAGAAGGCAGGCTGATGAGCTGCTCGGTCAGTTGCAGGGTCCGGGACATGGGGGTTGGGCTTCAAACTAAAACAATGGCAAAACGGCTGGCGCTACGCTGTCTTGGATTTCAAGTGCAGCTCTGGCTCAGCCATTTTTGACATCGAGGGTGATTTCTGTGAAGGACGGTTCTTCGTCTTCGTCGGTCAGCATCACATCGGCGATAACGATGTTGCTGGTGGGACCGCGGTGGGTGTCATTATCCATGCGCCACATCAGATTGGTGGGCGAGTCGGCATAAGTCAGCGCTTCGTTGCGCTCGATTGTGCCACTGCGCACTAGGTCGGCCAGCGCTTCTTCAAAGGTTTGTGAGCCTTCGGCCATGGATTTCTCCATGGATTCCTTGACACCGCCAAAATCACCCTTTTGAATCATGTCGCTGATCAGCTTGGTGTTGAGCATGACCTCGACCGCCGGCACGCGCGTATGTTTGACAGTGCGTACCAAGCGCTGAGAAATGACGGCCTTGAGCGCGGCAGCCAACTCACCGAGCATGCTGGGTCGTATTTCTTCAGGGAAGAAGGACAAGATACGGTTGAGTGCGTGATAGCTGTTGTTGGCGTGAAGCGTGGCCAGACACAGGTGACCGGACTGGGCGTAAGCCAGTGCGGCAGACATGGTCTCGCGGTCGCGAATTTCGCCAATCAAAATCACATCAGGCGCTTGGCGCAGCGCATTTTTGAGCGCCGTGCCCAAGGTGGCGGTGTCCGTGCCGACTTCACGCTGGTTGACGATGGATTTTTTGTTGCGAAACTGAAATTCGATGGGGTCTTCCACCGTCAGGATGTGGCCGGTAAGCGTTTCATTGCGCTCTTCAATCATGCTGGCCAGCGTGGTGCTTTTGCCTGAGCCAGTGGCGCCAACAATGAGCACCAGACCGCGCTTTTCCATAATCAAATCACTGACGATGGGAGGCAGGCAAAGGGAGTTGCGGTTGGGAATTTGCTGTGCAATAAAGCGAATTACAACGGCATAGCTGCCGCGCTGGCGCATAGCGCTGATACGAAAGCGCCCCAAGCCGGTAATTGGGATCGCGGTGTTCAACTCGCCCGTTTCTGTGAGCTCTTTAATAGCTTCAGGGGAGACAACTTCGGCAAGTAATGCCAAAGGGGCATCGACTGGCAGCTCCTGGTTGTTAATAGGAACGCTTACGCCATTGATCTTGATTAGTGCCGGTGCACGGGCTGAAAGAAAGACGTCGGAGGCTTTTTTCTCAGCCATCAGACGCAGAATTTTTTCCATAGTGCTCATTTTTCTCTCATCCCTTGTTTTCTCATTGCTGGCACACAAACTGTACGCGGCCTCTCGGTTTGTGCATGTTAGCGCCTTGTGAGGCTAGGCGGGCTTGAGCCGGCCTGCGCTATGGCCTCAGGCATGAAAAAAGCCTGCGCGCTTTGCAAGCGGGCAGGCTTTTTGTGACACACCTTAAAGGTGCGGCGAAATTAATCGCGCAGCAGGTCGTTCAAGCTGGTTGTGGAGCGGGTCTTGGCATCCACGGTCTTGACGATGATGGCGGCATACATGGAGTAGTCCTTGCCGTCCTTGGTCTTCTTGGGCAGGTTGCCCGACACCACCACGGAGCCAGCGGGCACGCGGCCGAAGGTGGTTTCACCGGTTTCGCGATTGAAGATGGGGGTGGACTGGCCGATGTACACGCCCATGGAGATGACGGAGTTTTCTTCCACGATCACGCCTTCGACCACTTCGGAGCGGGCACCGATGAAGCAGTTGTCTTCAATGATGGTGGGGTTGGCTTGCAGGGGTTCGAGCACGCCGCCCAGGCCCACGCCACCCGACAGGTGAACGTTCTTGCCCACTTGGGCGCAGGAGCCCACGGTGGCCCAAGTGTCCACCATGGTGCCGGAGTCCACGTAGGCACCGATGTTCACGTAGGAAGGCATCAGGATGGCGCCAGGGGCGATGAAAGAGCCGCGGCGGGCCACAGCAGGCGGCACCACGCGCACGCCGGTGGCGGCGATTTCGGCTTCGCTCATACCTTCGTACTTGGTGGGGACCTTGTCAAAGAAGTTCAGGTCACCCGATTGGATCAGCTTGTTGTCGTTCAGTCGGAAGGACAGCAGCACGGCCTTTTTCAGCCACTGGTGCACAGTCCACTGACCCACGCCTTCACGGGTCGCCACGCGCAGCGTACCGTTATTGAGTTCGTTCAAAGCATGCTGAACTGCTTCAGCCACTTCCTTAGGAGCGGACTTGGCAGAGATCTCTGAACGGTTTTCCCAGGCGGCGTCAATGATGGATTGCAGTTGTTGGGTCATGATGTTTTCAGTTAAAGCTCGATATTTCAATCGAAAGTTAAGGTAAATCGTTTAGCCATAAAGGGTCTGTTACAACCCTTTATGAGGGTCAATCAGTGCGTACGGCTTGCGATGAACTGGGCGATGCGCTGCGCCGCTTCCAGACATTCTGCCGTTTCTGCCACCAGCGCCATGCGAATGCGGTTGGCGCCGGGGTTAAAGCCTTGAGCCTCTCGGGCCAAGTAGCTACCTGGCAAAACCGTGACGCCTGTATGAATGTACAGCTCCTTGGCGAATTGCGCATCATCCATGCCTAACTCTGCAGGAATGCCGGCCCACAGGTAGAAGCTGGCATCGGGCAGCTTCACATCCATGACTTTGGCGAGCACGGGCGTAACCTGTGCAAACTTCTCGCGGTACAGGCGGCGGTTTTCTTGGACATGGGCCTCATCGTTCCAAGCGGCCACTGATGCGGTTTGCACCACAGGGCTCATCGCGCCGCCGTGGTAGGTACGGTAGAGCAAGAAGGACTTGAGCAGGGTAGCATCGCCCGCCACAAAGCCGCTGCGCAGGCCGGGCACATTGCTGCGCTTGGACAGGCTGGTGAACATCACCAAGTTCTTAAAATCATGACGGCCCAGCTTTTTAGCGGCTTCCAGTCCGCCCAAGGGCGCTTCTTCTTGGAAGTAGATCTCGCTATAGCACTCGTCGCTGGCAATCACAAAGCCATGCTTGTCGGACAGGGCAAAGAGCTTTTCCCATTCTGACAAGGGCATCACCGCGCCTGTGGGGTTGCCGGGCGAGCACACAAAAATCATCTGCGTGTTCTGCCACACATCCTCGGGCACTGCATCCCAGTTTACGGCAAAGTTGCGTGCTGCGTCGCTGGCTGCGTAGTAAGGCGTTGCACCAGCGAGCAGCGTCGCGCCTTCGTAGATTTGGTAGAAGGGGTTGGGGCAAATGACGCGCGCACCAGCTTTGGTGTTGTCCACCACCACTTGAGTGAAGGCAAACAGCGCTTCACGCGAGCCATTGACGGGAATGATCTGCGTGGCGGCATCAAGCTCAAGGCCGTAGCGCTGGTTGGCCCACTTTGCGCAGGCCTCGCGCAGCACGGGCATACCGGCGGTAGCGGGGTAAACCGACAGTCCTTGGAGTTCGCTACTTAGGGCTTGCTCGATAAAAGGCGGCGTGGCGTGGCGCGGCTCGCCAATGCCGAGACTGATGGGACGCACACCTGCTGGCGGCTGTACAGAGGCAAACAGCTGACGAAGGCGTTCAAACGGATAAGGCTGGAGGCGCGAGAGCAGGGGGTTCATAGATGCACATTATGGGCTGGAGCTATTTGCACAGATGAAAATAGCGCAGATAAGTGCTTTGTTTTCCATTTTTCGCCGTTGTGTTTTGTGTTTTTCGACGAAAGTGATGGAGAAAACACTAGTGAATCGGCAAAGAGTCAGGTTAAGGCGATAAAAGAGCGTCCAAAAGATAGAGCTTGCTCGCTAGGCTTTTGACGCTTTTCATACTCACAAATAGATAGCATCTAGTCCATTATTTATGTGGACAAGAAGGCTGTTTCATTCATAAAGATCAAAGCCCGGCGCGTTGGGCTTTGGCTTTGGCCAAGATGGCGGCAATCGTCGCTTTTTTATCGCTGGCTGGCACTGCTAGCTGCGGGGTGTCAAGCGTTGCCTCGGTGGTGGCTTCAGCGGGCATTTCTGTGGCGGCTGACAATGCTGTGGTGCGTACCGGCGCATTGGCTTTGCGGCCTGTGCGCTGTACATGGTCGCTGTAGCGGCTGCGGGCATGGTCAGCCTGTGCGGGGCTCCAAGCATTCCAGCCCGTGGCATCACCACTGGCATTGATGAGTTCAATACAGTCCACAGGGCAGACTGGAATGCACAACTCGCAGCCGGTGCAGTGATCGGCAATGACGGTGTGCATGCGCTTGTTGGCGCCCAAAATGGCATCGGTAGGGCAGGCCTTGATGCACAGCGTGCAACCAATGCACCAAGCCTCGTCAATGACGGCCAAGGCGCGCGGAGCGTCTATGCCGTGCTCGGCGCTCAAAGGTGACTCAGGCTGGCCGGTAATGAGCGCCAGACGGCGCACGCCTTCTTGCCCGCCCGGCGGGCATTGATTGATGGGGGCTTCTCTGCTGGCAATGGCCCCGGCATAGGACGCGCAATCGGGGTATCCGCAGCGCGTGCATTGGGTCTGGGGCAGGGCTGCATCAATGTTCGCAGCCAGTGCTTGAAGCGAAGAGGCTGCGGACGGTGATGCGTTCATGCTGGTCTGGTAAGCCTTTAGCCCCTGGCGCGATGGTTGTTGCGCTTATGCGGGGCGGGGGCGCTATTTTGACCTGTTTTTGGCTGCTTGGCGTGCTCGTCGTCGATCAAGCTTTCTGCCACGGGTGCATCGTCGCTTGCGCTGCTGACATGACCTGCAGCGCTGGCGGCTGTTGCGGCTGCTGGCTGGTGAGAAAGGATGAAGTCGCGCACCTGTGGGTACACAGTCTTGCGCCAGCGGCTGCCGCTGAAGATGCCGTAGTGGCCAGCGCCTTGCACTTCAATATGCTTTTGTGCGTTTTCGGGGATGCTGGAGCACAGGTCATGTGCTGCGCGGGTCTGGCCAGAGCCGGAGATATCGTCAAGCTCGCCTTCTACGGTCAGCAAGGCAGTAGTTTTGATGTCTTGGGGGCGCACCAACTCAAGCTCGCCTTGCTCGTTTTTCACATTCCAAGTGCCGTTCACAAGTTTGTACTCTTGGAAGACGGTCGCAATGGTTTCCAAGTAGTAGTCCGCATCCATGTCCAGCACGGCGTTGTACTCGTCGTAGAACTTGCGGTGATGCTCAGCGCTGGCCTCATCGCCCTTGATCAAGTCCTTGAAGTAGTCGTAATGGCTGTTGGCATGGCGGTCAGGGTTCATCGCCACAAAGCCCGAATACTGCAAAAAGCCGGGATACACACGGCGGCCTGCACCGGGATAGTTTTTCGGCACTTCGTAAATAACGTTGCTCTTAAACCAATCGTAGCTGCGGGTCTCCGCAAGATTGTTCACGGCGGTAGGCGAGCGGCGGGCATCAATGGGGCCGCCCATCATGGTCATGGACAAAGGTGTGCTCTCGCCGCGGCTGGCCATCAGCGATACCGCGGCCAGCACGGGCACGGTGGGCTGGCACACGCTGACCACATGGCACTGACCGTAGCGGCCTTGCAGGTAGCGAATGAACTCTTGCACGTAGTTCACGTAGTCGTCGAGGTGAAACTCACCTTCGGACAGTGGCACGGTGCGGGCGTTCTTCCAGTCGGTGATGTAGACCTTATGGCCTCCCAACATGCTTTGCACGGTATCGCGCAGCAACGTTGCGTAATGGCCAGACAGAGGAGCGACGATCAGCACCACGGGCTGGCTGAGCATGGCGTCCAGCGTTTTGGGGTCGTCTGAAAAGCGCTTGAAGCGGCGCAGCTCACAAAACGGCTTATCAATCTCTACACGCTCGCGGATGGTGACATCGACACCGTCTACTTCGACATTGCGCAGGTCGAACTCAGGTTTTTCATAGTCCTTACCCAAGCGATAAACAAGATTGAAGCCTGCGGCCATGCGCTGGGCCAGCGGAACCTTGCTAAAGGCCGAATGGGGGTTGTTATAGAACTTGGAAGCGGCTTGGGCAAAGTCAGCAAATGGCTCGACCATTGAGCGTTGCATTTCGTAAATCTGATAGAGCATGAGAGGCACTTCCACAGGTTATGTTGCAGTGCAATATATCAGTAGCTTGAGCTGGACGAAATAGCCAGTTTCCCTCTCTTTAGTAATCTGATGGCAAAGCGCAACGAGGTCTTTGCGGTCACTTGCACAAAAGAAAAAAGCTGACAGTGTCAACTTTTTTAGGGGAGTTATCGCGCCTCAGTCGGCTTCGCCGGACTTGGTTCGGGCAATCTTCATCACCTCATGTGCGGGCAGAGTTTTCAGGCGGTGATCGCTCCACACCTGACGCCAGCGGCGAGCACCGGCTAGGCTGTTGCGAAGCCCCAGCATGTGACGGGCAATGGAATACCAGTTCGTGCCATGCTCGCGTGCTTCACGCTCCATATAAAGCACCATCTGCTCTTCAACAGCCTCACGCGTTCGCTCTTTGCTCTCATCTTGATAGTAAAGAGCATCCCAAGAAGCCATCCACCAGGGGTTGTGATAGGCCTCGCGCCCCACCATCACGCCGTCAACCAGCTCAAGCTGCTGCTGCACCACCTCGTCAGTTTTGATGCCGCCATTGACAGCAATGGTTAGATGAGGGAAGTCGCGCTTGAGTTGGGCCACGATTTCATAGCGCAGCGGCGGAACCTCGCGGTTTTCCTTGGGCGACAAGCCTTTGAGCCAGGCATTACGGGCATGAACCACAAACACATTGCAGCCAGCATCAGCCACAATGCCCACAAAATCGCGAACAAAGTCGTAGCTTTCAACTTTGTCGATACCAATGCGGTGTTTGACGGTGACGGGGACCGACACCACATCGGCCATGGCCTTAACGCAATCCGCTACCAAAGATGCTTCATTCATCAAGCAAGCGCCAAACACGCCGCGCTGCACCCGCTCGCTAGGGCAGCCGCAGTTAAGGTTGATCTCTTTGTAGCCCCATTGCTCGCCTAAACGCGCGCTGTGCGCCAGATCTACTGGCTCTGAGCCACCTAATTGCAGCGCTACAGGGTGTTCTTCAGCTGAAAAGCGCAGATGACGTGCCACATCTCCATGCACCAAGGCTCCTGTCGTCACCATCTCGGTGTAGAGCAGGGTGTGCTGGCTGAGCAGGCGATGAAAGTAACGGCAATGTCTATCGGTCCAATCCATCATTGGCGCAACGGACATGCGCCAGATGGAGTGTTGTTGTGTATCGGTCATGGGGGCTGGGAAAGATCCGAGCAGTACGGACTAGCTGAGGGCAGATCGATAAAACGTTTGACGAGGAGCGAGGTGAAACTGCCCATCTTCGTTTTGGAATGGCGATATTTTAGTGATTCCGTCTGTGTCATATGCGCAGGCGATTGAAAGCCATTAGGCATGTATGAAGGAAGTGGCTGTATTTTTCCATCCTAAACATCACGTAGGAACATATCTAATGTAACTTACATGAATTTTAAAAGCTCTCTTTTAAACAGAGAGCGCGGTAAATCAGTCCTTTGTCTTCCAGCTATCTGGTTGGACTCCGTACATCAGGGCAATATCTTTTTCGTAGAACGCCATCAAGTTCTTACGCTTGAGCTTGAGGGTAGGGGTCATCAAACCGTTATCAATGTTCCATGAGTCTTTGACAAGGCAAATGGCTCTGGGCACTGCATATTTAGCAAAGCTACGTGTTTGCTTTTCGATGCGAGCCAAGGCCTCGCGCTTCGATGCAGAGTGCTCAAGACTGGATTTTTCGTCTGGATTCAAGCCCAGACTTTTGGCCATGACCTCCCATTCCACCGCATTGACTACGGCAACGCAGGCAATGAAAGGCTGGTTTTCGCCAACGACAAAGACTTGCTCAAACAGCGGGTCGACCATGATGGCTTGCTCCACATCATTGGGCGGAACTTTCTCACCCGTTGAGGTGACGATGATCTCCTTGATGCGGCCTTTGATTCGGATACGACCATTTTCTAAAGCTGCTTGATCTCCGGTTTTCAGCCAGCCATCAGCGGTGAATGTCTTCGCCGTATCTGCAGGACGGTTCCAGTAGCCGCGCATGACGATAGGTCCTGAAATTTGCAACTCTTGATCATCGCCAATACGCACGTTGATACCGGGCAAGGACTTCCCCACCGTATCTGGCCAGTTGTCATCGAGTCCATTGGCGCTGACAACAGGCGCTGTTTCTGTCATTCCATAGCCTTGCACCATTGGCAGGCCAAGACCTAAAAAGGCGCGTGCAATGGTGGGGGAGAGCGGGGCACCGCCGCTGACGGCGATTCGCAAGCGACCACCAAATTGGGCAAGCAAGGGCTGAGCTACAAGCTTTCGCAAAAGCCATGCAGGCACTAAATCGGCCCAGCCGCCATTGCTTTGCTCTGCAGTTTGCGGTTTTGAAATGGGAATGCCCTGCTTGGCGCAGAAACTGAGCCAGCCTTTGTTAACAGCCGCATCAAACAGCTTGTGCTTATTCGGGCTCAGTGCCAATGTTTCTTGCACCTTGGCAAAGACGCGCTCGTAGATGCGAGGTACGGAGATCAATACGGTCGGCCGGATACTTTTCAAGTCCTGAGAAAGAAGGGCAACCGAGCGTGCGTATGCCACGCAAGAACCTGTCGCGACGGCCAAGTAGTAGCCGGTGGTTCTTTCAAACGTATGCGAAAGTGGCAAAAAGGAGAGAAAAACATCTTCCTGTAAGGCGATGACGCGCTGCATCACTGCATGCACATCGCTGACCACATTGTCATGCGTGAGCATCACTCCCTTGGGTTTGCCAGTGGTGCCTGAGGTGTAGACAATGCCAGCGAGATCGGTTTTTAGTGGCGCAGCAGGGAGCTCCGTAACGCTTTTGTCCCCTGCTTGTAGCCAAGCGCTCAGAACAATCATCGGCTTGGCGTAAAGGGCTTTGACTGCGTCTTGCGAGCCTTCCGCAATCTCTGCGGGGCGCCTGTTTGATGCCTCATCTTGCTTGGTTTGCTTTGCATGGATGACTATTTGGAGCGCAGGCAAATATTGGCCTGTGGCACAGATGCGATCCCAGGCTCTGGCTTCGGCCACAACCAGCAGCGATGCGCCAGAGTCGGCCAGAATGTAAGCAATGCTTCCGGCGTTATCGATGGCGTGCAGTGGGACAGGCACATAGCCGCAGCGCAGGCATGCCTGATCAA
Source organism: Comamonas sp. Y33R10-2 (assembly GCF_019355935.1). Lineage (NCBI taxonomy): Bacteria > Pseudomonadati > Pseudomonadota > Betaproteobacteria > Burkholderiales > Comamonadaceae > Comamonas > Comamonas sp. Y33R10-2. Next base: position 1,612,056 of record NZ_CP079925.1, on the reverse strand, counting down.
TCGACATGGCATCAAAACCATTGGGCAGCAAGATGGCAACGCGTGCACCTTGCGGCAGATTGGATGCGCAAAGTGCTCGGCTCCAGCGGGCAACACGCTCTGCAGTATCTGCCCAGCTTAGGCTTTTCCAGTTGTTGCTAGCTTCATCGAACTCGCGGTAGGCCTCGCCGAGTGGAGTAGTGCGAACCCGGATGGCTAAAAGCTCTGGCAAAGTTTGAGCTTGCGCAATCTTCAAGTTCTCGCTCAGAGCTTTCAGGCCTAGTACATCGTTCGCACTTTGATGATCCATACGCTTAACCTTCATAAAACAGGCCAGTTGCTGCTTCGTGAATGATAGCGGCCGATTAAAAATGAAACAAACGGTCCAAGTTTTGAATCAAGCCAATTCTGGCTAATTCAGATCGAAACGGTTAGTGGAATATCAATGCGCTGATAACAAACGGCAATGTAGTGGTGCAGGCGCTGCTGCTCGTCTCGCACGGCGGTTAAGGAAATTTGGTGGGTATGCGCGTCATGGCGCATGGTGCAAGCACCTTGCCAATGGCCGTTGCGGCCTATTTGAGTCCAAATTTCATGCCAGCGAGAATCTTCATCGTCGTGAATAAACAAACTGATAAATTCTTTATTCTTCGCAATTTTTCGGCTCAAACCGCTCATGCGCTCAAAAGCTGGGTTGATATCGACCACTTTACGGTTGGCGTCAAGCACCACCATGCCTTCATAAGAATGATCAAAAACAGTAGCGGCAATATGCAGCTGGTGCTCGGTTTTTTTGCGATCGGTTAAATCTGTCAGCAAGCCCACGTAGATGCGCTGGCCGCGTGCTTCGGCTTGACTTAATGCGAGGCGAAGTGGCACTAGAGCGCCTTGCTTGTTTTGCCCCAGTACTTCAGAAATTTTGTTTTTCAGGGGCGGCTGTGCATTGCGCTGACCTGTCTCATGGCGGTCAAGATAATGATCGTGCTGACCGGACAATGCCGAAGGCATGAGCATCTTCACGTTCTGGCCAAGCACTTCTTCTGCAGTCCAGCCAAAAATGGCTTCAGCCGCCGGGTTGTAGTCGGTCACTAGGCCGCGATTGTCTATGCAGATAATGCCGTCGGCAGCCATATTGACTAAGGCACTCAAGCGGGCCTCATTCATATCGACTTTTTGCCAGCGAGTACGGTAGTGGATCAAGCCGTTGGCTTGGGCAATCAGGCCGCCGATGGCGAGCGTAATCAAAGCGATGGTCAGGGCAAGAATAAGCTTGTCATTGCTGGCTGCGATGCCGTGACTGCTGTGATCAGCGGTGACTCGCAGCGCCAGCATGGCAATATAGTGCATGCCTGCAATCGCGCCGCCCATGATGAGCGCTGCCAGTGTTTTGCGCAGTGTGTCGTGCTTGATGCTGGAGCGGTTGAGTCCAAAACGTACCCAAAGCGCCAAAGTCGCTAAAGCCACGCCAACAATGAGTGAAACCGCAAACCAAAAAGGTGAGTACTTATGCGGCGACGACATGCGCATGGCTGCCATACCGCTGTAATGCATGGTGGCAATACCAACGCCAACAATCAGGCCGCCAATCATTAATTGTTTGGGGCTGATCTCATTGCGAGATAACAAGGTGAGGGCAACAGCTGAAGCCGCTATGCCTGGAAGGATTGAAATAACCGTGCGCAGCAGGTCATATTGCACAGTCTCATGCAGGGAGTAAGCCAGCATGCCAATAAAGTGCATGGCCCAGATCCCTATACCCAGCGCCAGCGAACCGCCAGCAATAGACCAGCAGCGCAGTTGGGGTTTAGTGGCTAGACGCGCAAAAGCCGCATGGCGAAGAGCCTGAGAGGAAGCAATCCAGCAAACAGCGAGTGACAGCAGAACCAAGAAAGGATCGTGCTCACCGTGCTGTAGCTGGACTCCTGGAGATGAACTCCAAAAAAAATTCTCTAACATGAGTAGTAGTCATCCTAAAGAATGAAAGCACATTCCGTTACTGCGCTAAGGATGACACAAATAAAGTAATCCGATTTACTTTATTTGTAGGAAGAATCTTTAAGAGACTTCAAAAAGACTTACAAAGACGATTGTTGACGAATGACGGCTCAGTCTTATGAAGCTAAGTGCTCTAAACCGCTGCTTCCAGCCCATTTCTAAAGTGCTGCTTGACTGCATTCATTGCGATATGCGGCTGACGCTCTAGCAGGGCTTGCATGATGGCGTCATGCTCGGCCAGTGAGTCCTCAATGCGGCCTTGTTTGAAAAGCGACTTGTGGCGGTTGAGCTTCATAACCTTGCGCAGGTCTGCCACCAACTGGATGCGCCAGCGGTTATTGGCAATTTCCAGAATCTCCATGTGAAAACTCTCGTTGAGCGCAAAGAAGCGATCTGAGTTGGCAGTTTGCTGCTTTAGTTCATCGTGGATTTGCTTTAAGCGTTGCAACTCTTCATCACTGGCCTTGCCCGCAACTTCTGAAGCGGCATCGGCTTCGAGCAGGCTCAGCAGGTGATAGACGTCCGAAATATCTTTTCGCGACACCTCGGTGACATAAGCACCACGGCGCAGCTTCATGGTAACTAGCCCTTCAGTGGCCAGAACCTTTAATGCTTCACGCATAGGAGTGCGGCTGATGCCGAATTCTTCGGCAATCTTTAGCTCATCAATCCATACGCCAGGTTCGAGCTCTTGCCGAAAAATGCGTTGGCGTAGCTGTTCAGCGACCTGTTCATATAGCGCGAGGGGTGTAAGCATTTTGGATGTCATTACCGCTCATTATATGCAATTAGAAATTTTGAATTCATAATTATGAATCATGTACACTAAGGGCAAACAAGTAGTTCGCCGCCATTTCACACTTCACTGCACGCACCGCGTACGAGAGATAGAGAGACAACATGAGCCAAGAGAACAATACACAGGGCCAACAAGAATTTGCACCTGCAGACATGCAAGCCTGGGCAAAGGCTGCCAACAAGGTGTCACCCGGTGGTGATATCAACAACCTGAACTGGGTCACGCCTGACGGCATTACCGTCAAGCCCCTGTACACGGCTGAAGACACCGCAGACCTTCAGCACACCAACACGCTGCCCGGTTTTCCCCCCTATATTCGTGGCCCACAAGCAACCATGTATGCAGGTCGCCCTTGGACCATTCGCCAGTACGCCGGTTTCTCTACCGCTGAAGAATCCAACGCCTTCTACCGTAAGGCGCTGGCTGCCGGCGGCCAAGGCGTTTCCGTCGCATTCGATTTGGCCACACACCGCGGCTACGACTCTGACCATCCCCGCGTGACGGGCGATGTGGGCAAGGCCGGTGTGGCCATTGACTCGGTCGAAGACATGAAGATCTTGTTTGACCAGATTCCGCTGGACAAGGTCTCGGTCTCCATGACCATGAATGGCGCGGTGCTGCCCGTGCTGGCCGGTTACGTGGTGGCTGCTGAAGAGCAGGGCGTGAGCCAAGATCAGTTGGCAGGAACGATTCAGAACGACATTCTGAAAGAGTTCATGGTGCGCAACACCTATATCTACCCGCCCAAGCCATCGATGAAGATCATTGGCGACATCATCGAGTACACGAGCGCGAACATGCCCAAGTTCAACTCGATCTCGATTTCGGGCTACCACATGCAAGAAGCCGGTGCCAATCAGGCGCTGGAGCTGGCCTTTACACTGGCCGACGGCAAAGAGTACGTGAAGACTGCCATCGACAAGGGCATGGATGTGGACGCTTTCGCGGGCCGCCTGTCCTTCTTCTGGGCGATTGGCATGAACTTCTATCTGGAGATCGCCAAAATGCGCGCCGCCCGTCTGCTGTGGTGCCGCATCATGAAGGAAACCGGCGCCAAGAACCCCAAGAGCCTGATGCTGCGCACGCACTGCCAGACTTCTGGCTGGAGCTTGACCGAGCAAGATCCGTACAACAACGTGGTGCGCACCACCATCGAAGCCATGGCCGCCGTGTTTGGCGGCACCCAGTCTCTGCACACCAATGCGCTGGACGAAGCCATTGCACTGCCTACTGAATTCTCGGCCCGTATTGCCCGCAACACGCAGCTGATCATTCAGGAAGAAACCCACATCACTAATGTGATCGACCCTTGGGCCGGTTCCTACATGATGGAAAAGCTGACCCAGGACATGGCCGATGCCGCCTGGAAGATCATCGAAGAAGTCGACGCCATGGGCGGCATGACCGCTGCGGTGGACTCCGGCTGGGCCAAGCTCAAGATTGAAGCCGCTGCCGCTGAAAAGCAGGCCCGTATCGACTCCGGCAAGGAAGTCATCGTTGGCGTCAACAAGTACAAGCTTGCCAAGGAAGACCCCATCGAAATTTTGGACGTGGACAACGTCAAGGTCCGTGACAGCCAGATTGCACGCCTCAACAGCATCAAGGCAAAACGCGATACAGCAGCCGTGGAACAAGCGCTTGCAGCTATCACTTCTGCAGCTGAATCCGGCGAAGGAAACTTGCTGGATCTGGCCATCAAGGCCGTGCGTCTGCGCGCCACGGTGGGCGAAGTCTCCGACGCGATGGAAAAGGCCTTTGGCCGCCACCGGGCTGATACACAAAAGGTGACGGGTGTGTACGCTGCCGCTTACGACTCTGCTGAAGGTTGGGACAAGCTCAAGGAAGAAATTGCCGCAGCGGCTGAAACGCTTGGCCGTCGCCCCCGCGTGATGGTCGCCAAGCTGGGCCAAGACGGTCACGACCGTGGCGCCAAGGTCGTTGCCACGGCTTTTGCCGATCTGGGCTACGACGTGGACATGGGCCCGCTGTTCCAGACTCCCGAAGAGTGTGCTCGCCAAGCCATTGAAAACGATGTGCACGCTGTGGGTGTCTCCACACTGGCTGCGGGTCACAAGACTTTGGTGCCCGCCATCATTGCTGAGCTCAAGGCACAGGGCGCTGACGACATCATCGTCTTCGTGGGTGGTGTCGTGCCAGCACAAGACTATGAGTTCCTGTACAGCGCAGGCGTCAAGGGCGTGTATGGCCCCGGCACTCCTATCCCCGCCAGCGCCAAGGATGTGCTGGAGCAAATCAAAAAGGCCAACGGCATTTAAGCCACGGTGCATTGATAGCAAAGGCGAACCAGAAGTGACACCTGAGCAAATGCAAGACGGCATCCTGCACGGCAACGCTGCCGTGCAGCGCCGCTCCATGGCCAAGGCCATTACGCTGCTGGAATCTTCCCGCGCTGACCACCGTGAGCAAGCCGATGCCTTGCTCACGGCCCTGCTGCCGCACACGGGCAAGGCATTTCGCCTTGGCATCAGCGGCGTGCCGGGGGTTGGTAAATCGACCTTTATTGAAGCGCTGGGTCTGCACCTGATTGGCAAGGGCCTGCGCGTTGCGGTGCTGGCGATTGATCCATCGTCCTCCGTCTCGGGCGGCTCTATTTTGGGTGACAAGACCCGCATGGAGCACCTGTCCATGCGCTTGGAAGCCTATATTCGCCCAAGCCCCAGCAGTGGCACGCTGGGCGGCGTGGCTGAAAAAACGCGTGAAGCCATGCTGGTCTGCGAAGCAGCAGGCTATGACGTGGTCATCGTCGAGACCGTGGGCGTGGGCCAAAGCGAGATTGCCGTACATGGCATGACCGATATGTTCTGCGTGCTGCAGTTGCCTAATGCGGGCGACGATTTGCAGGCTATCAAAAAGGGCGTGATGGAACTGGCTGACCTCGTGGTCATCAACAAGGCCGACATCGACAAAAACGCCGCTACCCGTGCGCAGGCCCAGATTACATCCAGCCTGCGCCTGCTGGGCATGCATGGCAACCCGGACCACGCCACGCATGGCGCGCTCTGGCAGCCGCGTGTGATTCAGATCAGCGCTTTGCTGGGCAACGGGGTGGATGACTTCTGGGCTGCAGTCAGCAGTTTCAGAGACATGCAAACCACCAACGGCCGCCTGCAACTGCGCCGCGAAAAGCAATCGCTGGCCTGGATGTGGGAGCGTATTGACGCGGGACTCAAGCAGGCGTTTCGCCAGCACCCGCAAGTCAAAGCCATGCTCCCCGTCCTTCAAGACGATGTGACAGCCGGCCGTATTGCGGCCAGTACCGCAGCAAGAAACCTGCTTCTAGCCCAAATGCAGTAGGCGCTAGTAGCTCTAATTACCATAGCATCGCAGCACAACTTGCGAGACAAGCAACCCAAATCACGTTAGAGGACAAGCATGCAAGACGATATCCTGAAGCAGCTGGAAGCCAAGCGAGAACTCGCTCGGCTGGGTGGGGGACAAAAGCGCATCGATGCGCAACACAAAAAGGGCAAGCTCACGGCGCGCGAACGCATTGAGCTGCTGCTGGACGACGGCACGTTTGAAGAGTGGGACATGTTCGTGGAGCATCGCTGCACGGACTTTGGCATGGAAGACACCAAGATCCCCGGCGACGGCGTGGTCACCGGCTACGGCATGATCAACGGCCGTCTGGTATTTGTCTTCAGCCAAGACTTCACTGTGTTTGGCGGCGCGCTGTCTGAAACCCATGCAGAAAAAATCTGCAAGGTGATGGACCAGGCCATGAAGGTCGGTGCTCCTGTGATCGGCCTGAACGATTCGGGTGGTGCGCGTATTCAAGAAGGCGTGGCCTCTCTGGGTGGTTATGCCGACGTGTTCCAAAAGAACGTGCTGGCTTCGGGCGTGGTGCCTCAGATCTCCATGATCATGGGCCCATCGGCCGGCGGCGCGGTGTACTCGCCTGCAATGACCGACTTCATCTTCATGGTCAAGGACTCGAGCTATATGTTCGTGACCGGTCCCGAAGTCGTGAAGACTGTGACCCACGAAGAAGTCACGGCTGAAGAGCTGGGCGGTGCCATTACTCACACCACCAAGAGCGGTGTGGCCGATATGGCTTTTGAGAACGATGTTGAAGCACTGATGATGCTGCGTCGCCTCTACAACTACCTGCCTTTGAACAACAAGGAAAAGGCACCGGTTCGCCCCAGTAACGACCCGGTAAATCGCGCCGAAATGTCGCTCGATACGCTGGTGCCTGAAAACGCCAACAAGCCATACGACATGAAGGAGCTGATCGCCAAGACGGTTGATGACGGCGACTTCTTCGAGCTGCAGCCCGAGTACGCCAAGAACATCTTGATTGGTTTTGCTCGCATGGCTGGCCAGACCGTGGGCATCGTGGCCAACCAGCCTTTGGTGCTGGCCGGTTGCTTGGATATCAAGTCCTCTATCAAGGCCGCGCGTTTTGTGCGCTTTTGCGATGCGTTCAACATCCCCGTGGTGACTTTTGTGGACGTGCCCGGCTTCATGCCCGGTACCTCGCAAGAGTACGGCGGCATCATCAAGCATGGCGCTAAGCTGCTGTACGCATACGCTGAAGCCACTGTGCCGAAAATCACCGTCATTACCCGCAAGGCCTACGGCGGTGCATACGACGTGATGGCTTCCAAGCACCTACGCGGTGACGTGAATCTGGCGTGGCCACATGCTGAAATCGCCGTGATGGGCGCTAAGGGCGCGGTGGAGATCATCTTCCGTGAAGACAAGAACGACCCCGAAAAGCTCGCCGCCCGCGAAGCCGAGTACAAGGCCCGTTTTGCCAACCCCTTTGTGGCCGGTGCGCGTGGCTTTATCGACGATGTCATCCTGCCGCACGAAACGCGCAAGCGCATCTGCCGCTCGCTGGAGATGCTCAAGAACAAGCAGCTGGACAACCCATGGCGCAAGCACGGGAACATCCCCCTCTAATAAGAACAAGAAACAGGAGATCACCACATCATGTTTACCAAGATCCTGATTGCTAACCGCGGTGAAATTGCTTGCCGCGTGATTGCTACCGCCCGCAAGATGGGCATCCAGACCGTGGCCGTTTACTCGGACGCCGACAAGGATGCCCGTCACGTCAAGCTGGCCGACGAGGCTGTGCGCTTAGGCCCTGCGCCCAGCCGCGAGTCTTATTTGCTCGGTGACAAGATCATTGAAGCCTGCAAGGCGACCGGCGCACAGGCTGTGCACCCCGGCTATGGTTTCTTGAGCGAAAACGAAGGCTTTGCCAAGCGTTGCGAAGAAGAGGGCATTGCCTTTATCGGCCCCAAGTCGCACTCCATCGCGGCCATGGGCGACAAGATCGCTTCTAAGAAGCTGGCTAATGAAGCCAAGGTCAATACCATCCCCGGCTACAACGATGCCATCGCTGGCCCCGAGCAAGCAGTGGAAATCGCCAAGGGCATTGGCTACCCTGTGATGATCAAGGCATCAGCGGGCGGTGGCGGCAAGGGCCTGCGCGTGGCGTTTAACGACAAGGAAGCCTTTGAAGGTTTTGCATCTTGCCAAAACGAAGCGCGCAACAGCTTTGGCGACGACCGCATCTTTATTGAAAAGTTTGTCGAGCAACCACGCCACATCGAAATCCAGATTCTGGGCGACAGCCACGGCAACGTGCTGTATCTCAATGAGCGCGAATGCTCCATTCAGCGCCGTCACCAAAAGGTGATTGAAGAGGCGCCAAGCCCCTTCATCAGCGATGCAACCCGCAAAGCCATGGGCGAGCAGGCCGTGCAACTGGCCAAGGCCGTGCAGTACCAATCTGCCGGCACGGTGGAATTCGTAGTTGGCAAAGACCAAGATTTCTACTTCTTGGAAATGAACACGCGTTTGCAGGTGGAGCACCCTGTGACCGAGTGCATCACCGGCATTGACTTGGTCGAGCAGATGATTCGCGTGGCTGCTGGCGAAAAGCTGGCTTTCACACAAGCCGATGTGAAGCGCGACGGCTGGGCCATTGAGTGCCGTATTAACGCCGAAGACCCGTTCCGCAACTTCTTGCCATCGACAGGTCGTCTGGTGCGCTTTCAGCCGCCAGAGCAAACCATGTGGCAAGCGGATACCGAGCACCTGGGCGGCGTGCGTGTGGATACCGGCGTGTACGACGGCGGTGAGATCCCCATGTACTACGACTCGATGATCGCCAAGCTCATCGTGCACGGCAAGGACCGCAACGACGCGATTGCCAAGGCGCGCGAAGCCCTAAACGGCTTTGCGATTCGCGGCATCAGCTCCAACATTCCATTCCAAGCAGCGTTGCTGGCCCACCCAGATTTTGTCTCGGGCAAGTTCAATACTGGCTTCATCGCTCAGCACTACGCCAACGGCTTCCACGCCGAAGACGTGCCCCACGCCGATCCAGACTTCTTGGTCGCTTTGGCCCTGTTCCGCAACCGCCGCTACCGCGCCCGTGCATCGACCATCTCCGGTCAAATGCAAGGCCACCAGCTGCAAGTGGGCGAGAAGTACACCGCTGCCGTGCTGGGAGCCGAAGGCAATAACCAGTATGTGAACGGTGAGGTCACAGACTTCGATGCAGACGCGCGCGTGTGCAAGGTCGTCGTCAACGGCAAGACTTACGACTTCCGCAGCAATGCAGACATTCGTGATTTGGTCGTGCGCGGCGTTTGCAATGGCAAGGATTTCACCTGCCAAATCGAGCGCGGCACTGGCAAGAACCCGCTGGCACTGCGCGTCGTACATGACGGCACACAAGTTGATGTGCTGGTGCTCTCGCCCAAGGGTGCTCAGATGCACAAGCTAATGCCTTACAAGGCTCCGCCTGATCTGTCCAAGTTCCTGCTTTCACCCATGCCCGGCTTGCTGGTCGACGTGGCAGTCCAGCCCGGCCAGAAGGTGCAAGCCGGCGAAAAGCTGGCCGTGATCGAAGCCATGAAGATGGAAAACATTTTGTTCGCGGCGCAAGACGGCGTGGTTGGCAAGATCAGCGCCACCAAGGGCGACTCGCTTGCGGTGGACGACATCATTCTGGAATTTGAATGATGCTTTGCTTTCAGAGCCTGCTGCCCGCGCTGACATGGCTGAATGCGCAGGCAGTTAGGCTCTGAAGTACAAAGCCCGCATGGCTCAAGCTCTGCGGGCTTTTCTACAGGTTTGATGTGAAATTTAAGTCAAATTGCCATCAAGTTCACGTATTCAATAGACATGCAGCTATGAAATCAGAAGCAAAAACCTCTGCCGCAAGCAAACTCACCCGAGTCTGCTTGGGTGCGGCTGCAGCTTCGCTGCTGATCAATGCTGGCGTGTTGATGGTCATGGGCCACTATCATATCGGCGTAGTGCTGCCTGCCGCCATCGGCGTGGCGGCTTGGCTGCTTTGCTGGAAATGGCAGGCCGTGCAAGGCTGGCGTGGAGCCAAACCTATGCATGCGCGCCTGTGGGCGCTGGGCTGGTCAGTTTTTGCCATTTGGCTGCTGAGCCTATTTTGGTTTTGGAGCCAGCTTTTCAGTCTGGGATTAGAGCCCAAGCAAGTGCCGCCCGTGCAATCGATTGTGGTGCTGGGCAGCGGCACACAAAACGGACAACCCCGCCCCATACTGGCGGCGCGCCTGGATACGACTGCTGAGTTGGCAAAGTTGCAACCCTCAGCGTTGATTGCCGTGTGCGGCGGTGTGGACTGGGGCGAGGACGAGTCTGAAGCCGAAGTCATGGCCCGCTACCTGCAGCAGCGCCACGGCATTGCGCCAGATCGACTGGTGCTGGAAAAACTCAGCACCAGCACGGAGCTGAATCTCAAACTCAGCCGGCCCATGCTGGCAGAGCGCGGAATTTCTGCTGACGCGCCCATGGCCATGGTCAGCAGCGACTTTCACTTAATGCGCTCCATGCGAGTGGCGGCGCAGCAGGATTTGCTGCAGGTCTACCCCGTCGCAGCCCCAACGCCTTTAGCCACGCGCTTTAACGCGTGGCTGCGCGAGTATTTCGCCATGGGCAGCAGTTGGCTACTGGGCGAGATGTGAAATTGATTTTTGAAATTTCATAAAAACCGGCTGTAGTCCTAGCATTTATTGGACTTATAGCTATTTATTTAGGAGCAAACTATGAGCAATCGTCCTTTCAAGGTTCTGGGCATTCAACAAGTCGCCATCGGCGGCACCGACAAGGGCCGCATGAAAAAGTTGTGGGTCGACATGCTGGGGCTGGAGCAGACCGGCACCTTCCAAAGCGAGCGCGAGAACGTGGATGAAGATATTCTGGCCATGGGCAAAGGCGCATTTAAGGTGGAAGTGGACATCATGCAGCCCATGGACATCGAGAAAAAGCCGGCCGTGCATGCCACGCCGCTCAACCACATTGGCTTGTGGATTGACGACCTGCCCAAGGCCGTGGAATGGCTAAGCGCTAACGGCGTGCGCTTTGCCCCCGGTGGCATTCGCAAAGGCGCGGCGGGTTACGACATCACCTTTTTGCACCCCAAGAGCAACGACGAGTTTCCCATTGCAGGCGAGGGCGTGCTGATTGAGTTGGTGCAAGCTCCTGCAGATGTGATTGCTGCGTTAAGTTAAAGCGTAGATTTCGAAGCTACCTTATCGGCGCCCTGTAACGGGAAACGATTGATTGCACCACGCTAGGCTGCCTTTGTTTGCGCCGTCCATAAGCGGTATGGCGGTGCAAGCCATTGCAGCCTAGCCTAGTCAAGAGTCGGCATCTGCCTAAAGTGGGCGGGTGGCGCGCTCGTTGCTCTCAGCCAGACCCGTTGCGGCGTGGGCAAAATTCAGGCGCTCCACCAGAAAGTCGAGAAACACCCGCACCTTGGGAGAGCGACCATGGCCTCGGGGAAACACAGCGTTGAACTCTACCTCCGGCCCGATCCAGTTGGTCAACACCGGGCGTACAGCACCCGTCGCCACATGCCGCTCCATATTGATGCTCATGATTTGCAGCAGCCCCATCCCGTCGAGCAAGGGCGCGTACAAGGCCTCGGGGTCGCTGGCCTCCAGCACTGGGCTAACGGGGTAGGGCTGTAGCGCCTGTTCGCTGCGGCGCAGCCGCCAGGCGTAGTGTTTGTCGGTGCGTGCCAGCGGCAATACCAAGGCGCGGTGATGCACCAGCTCATCAGGGTGCTGCGGCTCACCATGGCGGGCGAGGTAATCCACACTGCCATAAATCTGCATCCGAAAAGTGGCTAGCCTGCGCGCCACCAAGCCAGAGTTGGGCAGGCTACCAAGGCGCAGCGCCACATCAATTTCCTTGCTCAGCACATCCAATGGCTCATTGCCTAAGAGCAGCTCAATGCGTACTTCGGGGTAGCGTGCGTAAAAGGCGGATAGCAGCGGTGTAATCCACGTAATCGCAAAAGAGTGGGGGGCACTGACACGCAAGTGCCCTTTGGGCCCGCTTGTGAACTGTGCCACGGCGGTATGCGCGTCTTTGAGTTCTTGCGCCACTCGCTGTGCGTGCTCATAGAAAACAGCTCCCGCTTCGGTCAGTGTATTTTTGCGCGTGGTGCGGTGCAGTAGCTTGATGCCCAGCCGCTCTTCGAGCTCTTGCACCTTGCGGCTGACCGTGGTTTTGGGCAGCCGCAGCGATTTTCCGGCCGCCGTAAAACTGCCATCTTTCACCACGCGGGCAAAAATTAAGGTGTCGTTTAAATCGGCTTGCATGCTAAAGATTGTCCCGTATTCGGGAAAATGTTGTGGCAATTTACCGTCTAGCTTGAAGATTTCAGCTGTTTTATCCTTCAACTATTCCAATTTTTAGCCAAATGATGATTGCACAAGCCCTCCATGCCAGCGCACGCAAGCTGCGCGAGATCGAAGTCGCCGCCACCGCAACCTCAACCGCAGGCGCCACCGTGCCCCAGCGTACATGTCATTGCGAATGGCCCCCAGCGAGCTTATGCACCCAAATCTTTCAGAAAGTGTGAACCATGACCGTACGTGATGCTGTCTTTCCCCCAGGCCGACAGGCCTTGTATGAAAAAAACCGCTATTCGGCTGCCGTACGCGCCAATGGCTTGCTCTTTGTCTCGGGGCAAGTCGGCAGCCGTGAAGACGGCAGCCCGGAGCCAGATATTGAACAACAGATGCGCCTAGCCTTTGAGCAACTGAACGCAGTGTTGGCAGCAGGCGGCTGCAGCTTTAGCGATGTGGTCGATGTGACTCTGTACTTGGTGGACCCAGAAAAACACCTGGATACGCTGTGGAAAGTGCTGCCTGACTACTGGGGTCCAGCCCCATACCCAGCGCTCACTGGCGTCGGAGTCACCTGGCTGTATGGTTTTCAGTTTGAAATCAAGGTAACCGCTGTATTGCCTGCGACCCAGCCAGCGCATGCCAGCTAGGGTTTAGAGCCGCTAACACCACCCTTGATACGTCGTTACTTCGCCTTGTCGTACGGAATGTACTGCCTGCGGCTTCGCGCCTCGTCTCAAAAGCAAACCTGTAGTTTGCTGGGTTGACTTAGCGGCTCTTAGTGCTGCTTGCACAGATGCGGACATGCCTGTGTGGGCAGCGGGCCGGTACCAACCCGCTGACTGCAATCTAGAAATTCCTCCCCTGCAATTGGCGGTTGCGGCGGCCATCAACCCGCTTGAGCCGCCACTTCAATGGGCATATTCAGGATTTATCAATCAGACTATTTTGTCGCTTATGGCTTTGGTAAAGCCATTCATTTGCACACTGGCAGGTGCACGGGCGTATCGCTCAATCCTCATCCATCATGCGTGCTGCCGGATTGCTCAAAGCGGTATCGGCACGGAAGTAACCAAGCACAGTGGCAACACTGTGATGGCCAGTCAGGGCCATGGTGTCAGGCAAGGAAAGGTTGCGTCTTCCGGCTTCCGTCACAAAGCCAGAGCGCAATGAATGCGCCGAAAAATCGCCTTCTACGCCTGCTAACTCACAGCGCTGCTTGACGATATTGCGAACCGCGGCGGGCGTCAGTGGCTCGGCCACATGCCCGCCTTTTCGAATGCGGCGAAAAATCGGTCCTTCCACAATTTGCGCGGCATATAGCCATGCCTTCAATGCCGCGGCTGAGCGGCCCGTCACAGGCTTGTGGTTTTCAGGTGCGTCTGAGCCGCTTTGATTGGTCTTGCTGTGGGCTAGCGTGTAGATAAACTCGTGCTCCCCAATGGCCCGCAAATAACGCATATCAGCGGCAGCCACTTCAGAGCGGCGGCGCCCGCCGCTGGCCCAGGCGAACAAGAGCAGGGCGCGGTCACGCTGTCCGCGCAGGCTTTCATCGCAGGTGGACAGTAACTCTTCCAGCAGATTGCGTGTCAACGCCTCTTTTTTTTGCGGCAAATCTCCGCGACGCGCATAGGCCTTGCGCGTGCGCGACATCAATTCTTTGACTGCACCGTCCTGACAAGGGTTGAGCATGGAATGAACTTGGTGCGCCTTAGACATCACTGCCATGCGATGCACCAGGGTGTTGTGTGAAAGTGGTCCTTTTTTGGCCTTGTAGCCTGCCGCGACTAACGCGTCATCAATCTCGACAGGCATCTCACTGATAAGGCCCGCGCCGGTCTGTCGCTGAGCATGGTCAATGATGAACTGCAGCACACAGGCGACTGTCAGCGGCAACTGCATGGGTTGATCCAGACGCAGCAGATACCAAGCAGCCCAGTAACGCATAGCGCTTTGATAGCTGCTGCGTGTGTTGGCCGATTCCCCTTCATGCAGCAACTCTTTGATAGCTTGATGCGCCTTGGATGTCAGCGGTGATGTCAGTGCGCCAGGCGTAGACAGACCTTCAGAGTGAAAAGGCACAGGGGTAGAGAAAGGGGAGCGCTTGCTGGAGTCCATATTGGTATTTTCGTCGCGAGAACCTCTATCAAGGAGAGCTTGCCGCTGCTGCGGGCTCACATTGCTCATAAATAGTTGCATCTTCAGTTTTTGGCTTATGCATGAGATGGACATGCTTCGTCAAACTGAAATGCTGAGGGATTTGGAAAAATTTGCCCATGAACAAACTAAAACAGCCACTGATGCTGCATTGATGGCATTAAATAGCTGTAATGTACGTTTTCATCTGTATGAAAATTTCATACGTAATATTTAATACATGACATGTATTGTGTATTACGTAAATTATAAATAGATCACGATAACAATCACTTATCGTGAGTTAAATTGCTTATTGATATGAATACAACTAAAACTACGTCGCGCGGTGTGCAAGAGTCCGATGTTTGGGCTGCAGCTGACGCTTTGATTGCCCAAGGCCTGCGTCCAACCATTGAGCGCGTTCGTCAGCACATTGGTCGCGGCTCTCCTAATACCGTGAGTCCTATGCTGGAGACGTGGTTTGCAACGCTGGGGCACAGGCTAGGTGTAGCAGGTGAGCAAGACCCATCAGTGCTGAAGTCCGTGCCAGACCCTGTTCAACGGCTTGCGCAGGATTTGTGGGATAGCGCCCAGGAAGAGGCGAAAAAATCCGCCTCTGTTGCTTTAGCCCAGCGTGAAGATGCATTGAAAGCGCAAGAGCAAGAGTTTGTGGCGCAGCAAGAGCAACTGGTTCAGCGTGAAGCCACCATGCAGGCTCAAAAAGAGGCCATGAATCAAGCCTTGCAGGCAGCGCAAAACCACGCTCAAGACTTGGCACGTCGATTGGATGAAATGCAGCAGCAACTGCAAGAGCGTGATCAACGCTTAGAAGAGTCTCGTGAAGAGCTGAGCAGCGCTGTGCGCCAACGTGATTTGCAGCAGCAAAAACACAGCGAAGAAATCCAATCCGCAGCTGCAGAGCGACAACGCATGGCTGAGCAATATGCAGGTAACGAACGCCACATGCTCAACGAAGTAGATCGCGCACGTCAGGAGCTGACAGCAGCCCGCAAAATGCAGCAAGAACAGGAACGCAAGGCTGAGGCGAGATATATCGAGCTGCAAAACCGCTTTGAACAATCTGAGCAAGAAATCCTAAACCTGCACACACAGCTGCAAAGCACCCAAAACAGCGCTGCACTGGCGCAAGAGCGTGCAGCTGACCTTAAAAGCTTGCTCGATGCTCAGCAAAGACTGGCTAGCTCAGCTGTACCGCAAGAATCAGCTGCAACACAACTTGCATCACGTCGAAGCAACCTTGCTGCCACACGTAGATCGATTAATCGACGTACCTTGCGTTGAGGGGTAAAGAGGATGGAAAGTGCATTTAGTGGCTTGGCCCGATGGATCGCTGACCGATACTGGGCAAGCTTGGTTGCTGGCGACCTGGCAAAAGCTGTGCAACAAGTGGAGCCGCGATAAGGTCAAGGTGATGGGCTTCCACGTGGCCGAGCCGAACCATGATGGGTGCCCGCATTGGCACATGCTGTTGTGGTGCGATCCGCAGCACGTCGAATCCATGCGCAAACGGTGGCTCAAAGACTGCGGGGACGACCCCGGCGCCGACAAACACCGCAGCAAAACCATATTGATGGAAGCAGGCGGGGCCACGGGCTAAATAGCAAAAAACATTGACGATGTGCATGTGCCGGATGGGCATTTGGACTATGAGACACCGCAGCAGAAATTGGTAGCGAACTTGCTGCGTGACGTGGAATTCAAGCCGAGCCCGCGCGTCTAAGCTTGGGACACTGCCTAGTGCATTTGGCAATTCCAACCCATAGGACAGCTCAGCGTCACGGTGTGGCGCGAGTTGTGGGCATGTCCGGGCTGGGTCAGATACCGTCATTCACATATTGCTGGCGGCGCAGCGATGCGGCGATCAGTGGCATGCTTGGCGCAAGTACATGAAAACTCAGGGCGGGCCATTGCAGGGCCGAGACGGTTACCGCCTGGGCATGTTCTATATAGAGAGGGAATGTCAAGGCCGCTATGACAAAGCTGACCGCAAGGTGCCTTGTGGGGTATCAGATCGGCGTCACCAAGGGGCAGGTGCCGTGCGTGGGGCGGGGAGGTCAGGCGTCGCTCCTTAAATAACTGTACGCGGTCACTGCGTGCTGTGGTCAATCAGTTGGCCAATGTGCGGGCGTGGTACGGTTTGGGGCGTAATTTCAATGAAAAAAGCCCCAGATGCATCCCGCACCGGGGGCCGCTGTGGGCGTTGCGGCAGTTAGCCGCTGCGCTCGACCCTAGGTACAGGCCGAAGGCAGGTGGGCAGTGTCTTTAGAACACATAACGCAGCTTGAGCGAGCCGGCGACGCCTTCGCGCTTGCCCATATAGCCTTGCAGTCCCACGGCCAGGGTCAGGGCCTGGCTGGTAGACAGTGGGTGCATGGCCACACCCAGCTCCAACACACCGGTGTTGCCGCGCAGCGAGGGCTGCTCGATCGCCATGTCATAGGCGCTGCCCGGGGCACCGCCTTGGAACTCTCGCTCCCAGGCCAGACCAACATAGGGGGTGATGCGGGGGGTGTAGGCGTAGTGCCAGCGTGCGCCCAGGCGCATGCGCGAACTCAGCGATGCCCCCAGCTCCAGCACATCGTTGCCAATGGCCACTTTGTCCGCGCCCGTCTTGCCCCAGCTGTAGCGGCCATAGACATCCAGCGACTGCTGGACGCCCAAGCGCCAGACATAGCCCGCCCCGGCCATGGCGCCGTAATAGGTCGAGCGACTGGAGTAGGCGCCGCGCACGCCCTCGGCATCGGTCAGGTCGTTGCTGTCAAAACTGGTCTTGGCACGGCCGCCGCGCAATGCGGCATTCAGGTACAGGCCACTGGGGGCGCTGAGCTCCGGGGTGGCAATGGCGTGCCCCCCGGCATCCGTATCAGCCCCCGTGCCGGCCACCGCCACATGGGCCATCAGGCCCAGGCCGGTGTAGCTGGAGTCGCCATGGCCACGCACCACGCCTGCGCTGGCAAAGTGGTTGTAGCTGTCGAACTTGCCCTGGCCATGCTCCACAAAAGCGCCCAGCATCAACGCACTGCGGTCGGCCAGGGTCAAGCCCTTGGCCAGGCCCCAGGCCAGGCTGACGCCACGCACATCCACATGTGAGCCGGAGTGGTAGCGGCTGGAGCCGGCATCGCTAGCCAAGAATGCGCCCGCTCCTCCGGCGCCCAGACTCAGGCGTGCGGCGTTGATGGCCTGGTCGCTGACCATGTCTGCGCCCTGGTTGACCGCTGCCGCACCGGCGGCACGACCTTCCAAAAATGCCTTGGAGGTCGGGTTGAGGCGACCCGCTGGAGTGGGAGTGGGAGTGGGAGTGGGAGTGGGAGTGGTATCGGTCTTGCCATCCATCGTGAGGACCAAGGCATCGCCCGTCACCGCCAAGCTGGCGTCATAGGTGATGAAATGGCCTTGATTGACCTTGGCGGTGTTCAGCGTGGGTGTGCCTGTGGCTTTGTTGATCAGCGTCACCGTATCGCCCACGTTAAGGCGGTTGCCATCGTTCTCCATGGCAACGCTGTGCTGGGTGGCCGTGAGGTTGACTTTGTCGCTGCCCGTGATGGTGACCAGCGTATCGCGGTTGACCACATCCTTGGGCAGCAGCCAGTGGTAGTTCTCGAAGTTGTAGATGCCGGTCACAGCGCCCCGGTAGCCAAGAAGGTTCAAGGTGTTGCCGCGGAAGGCGCGGCTGTGGTTCACCAGGCCCGCACCATCCACGCTATAGCCGCCGTAGACCGAACCGCCAATGGTGATATGCGTGCCCACCAGCGTGACAGTGTTGTTTTGCACCAAGCTGCCCAAGCCGTCAGTACCTGCATTGCCTTTTTGACCACCCTGGCTGTAGCCCCCATAGACATTGCCCGGAATCAACGATGTCCCCGCAATACGGACCGTGTTGGCACTGACATCGCCACCTGCGCCACCAGGGGCCGTGGCGGTGCCGGAGAAGGAGGTGGCTCCTCCTCCGGCACCGCCACTGCTGAGGCCGCCGAAGACCGAGCCGCCGCCAAGGCCACCACCACCACCACCAGAAGCACTCCCGCCCGCGCCACCGGCAGCGCCGGTCAGGGTGACGTTGGTGAGGTTGACGGTGTTGGCACTGACAGCACCACCTGCACCACCCGAGGCTGTGGCGTCGCCAGTGGAGAGGGAGGAGGCTACTCCGCCGGCAGCGCCGCTGCTGAGGCCACCGAAGACCGAGCCGCCGCCAAGGCCACCACCACCACTACCAAAAGAAGCACTCCCGCCCGCGCCACCGGCAGCGCCGGTCAGGGTGACGTTGGTGAGGTTGACGGTGTTGGCACTGACAGCACCGCCCGCACCACCCGAGGCTGTGGCGTCGCCGGTGGAGGAGGCGTATCCGCCGGCAGCGCCGCTGCTGAGACCGCCGAAGACCGAGCCGCCTCCAAGGCCACCACCACCACCACCACCACCAAGAACAGTAAGCCCGCCCGAGCCACCTTCAGCACCGCTCAGGGTGACGTTGGTGAGCGCGACGGTGTTGGTACTGACTGCACCGCCCGCACCACCCGAGGCCGTGGAGGAGGAGGCGGTGGTGGATCCGGCATATTTGCCGGCAGCGCCACTGCTGAGGCCACCGAAAACCGAGCCGCCGCCAAGGCCACCACCACCACTACCAAAAGTAGCACTCCCGCCCGCGCCACCGGCAGCGCCGGTCAGGGTGACGTTGGTGAGGGTGACGGTGTTGGCACTGACAGCACCGCCTGCACCACCCGAGGCTGTGGCGTCGCCCGTGGAGGTGGCTAATCCGCCGGTAGCGCCGCTGCTGAGGCCACCGAAGACCGAGCCGCCTCCAAGGCCACCACCACCACCACCACCAACATAAGTAGCACTCCCGCCCGCGCCACCTTCAGCACCGCTCAGGGTGACGTTGGTGAGCGTGACGGTGTTGGCACTGACTGCACCGCCCGCACCACCCGAGGCTGTGGTGTCGCCAGTGGAGGAGTCGGTAGCTCCGCCGGCAGCGCCGCTGCTGAGACCGCCGAAGACCGAGCCGCCGCCAAGGCCACCACCACCACCACCACCATAAGCAGGACTCCCGCCCGCGCCACCGACAGCGCCGGTCAGGGTGACGTTGGTGAGGGTGACGGTGTTGTCACTGACAGCACCGCCTGCACCACCCGAGGCTGTGGCGTCGCCAGTGGAGGAGGATGAGGAGTTTCCGCCGGCACCGCCGGTGCTGAGACCGCCGAAGGCAACGCCGCCTCCAAGGCCACCACCACCACCACCACCATAAGCAGGACTCCCGCCCGCGCCACCGACAGCGCCGGTCAGGGTGACATTGGTGAGGGTGACGGAGTTGTCACTGACAGCACCGCCCGCACCACCCGAGGCTGTGGCGTCGCCAGTGGAGGAGGATGAGGAGTATCCGCCGGCACCGCCGCTGCTGAGACCGCCGAAGGCAACGCCGCCTCCAAGGCCACCACCACCACCACCGCCGCCACCGCCGCCACCGCCCCCACCAGCAGGCCCGGTGAGAATGGTGGTCCCCATGGGGTTTAGATACAATTTGTTGGCAATATCTTTACCCTTGCCACCTTCTGGATCGAGGCCGTCATTGCCTTCCGTTCCCTGGTTCACAGCATCTGTCGCAGAATGAATAAAGCTCGATGTGCCCGGAGCACCGCCAGCGGCCCATGCGGTGGTTGACAATAAAAATGCCGATGCAACGGCTGCCGCAATAGGGCTTAAACGAAAATACATAAATTCTTTGGGTGGTGTGCTGGGAAGGGGCGCATACAACCGCGATGGCGATCGCTCACATCGGTATGGCCTGAGGACTGAATGGTGAATATCTGTTGATATTTGTATCCACTTTATTCAATACCCCTTGAGCTGTCTATCACTGAAATCAGTGATTTTTTGATGTAACCCTTACATAGACCCACTGTTTTTCTTTGTTAATCGACCAGAGTTTTGTAGAGAGTTCGCAGCCTCCTATTTCCGTTCAAATAGAGGTCCATATGAACGCACAACGCTAGCCAGAAGAACTCAGGATTGAAGCGGTCAAGCAAATCTTGGAACACGGCCACAGCGTAGCCGGCGTCTCACGCCGTTTAGGAGCAAGACGCATAGTCTGTACAAATGGATTCGACTCCAGCAAATGCCTTCAGAGCAAGTGAGTCAAAGCGAAGAGTTAAGCCGCATCAAGGCAGAACTGAAACGTGTTGCTGAGCAGCCTGACATCCTAAAAAAGCGGCGGCGTACTTCGCTCGCCAGTGCTACTGAAGTACGCCTTCATTGCCAACCACCAAGTGATTTACAGCGTTGTGCGCATGTGCCGTATGCTGCAATTGCACCCAGTGGTTACTACGCGTGGATGGCAGGGCCGCGATGAGCAGCGTCTGTTGGGTTTAATCAAGCAAGCGTGGCTAGAAAGCGGTGGCGTGTATGGCTATCGCAAGTTAACGCTGGGCATGCGTGACTTGGGCGAGACGAGACCTGCAGCAGGCACCGAGTGGCTGATCTACACCACCTACATCCAAACCGATGAGGGTTGGTTGTATCTGGCGACGGTGATTGACCTGTTCTCGTGCTAATTGCTGGGGTAGTCAACGGGTAGCCTCATCGATACACAGTTGCCATTAGATGTATTGAATATAGCGCTCTGGTGCAGAAGACCACGTAATACCGTGACTGTGCATTCCGACTAAGGCTGCCCATTTACAAGCCATGAATGGAAAAAGTTCTTGGCCAACCATAATTTGCAGCCCAGCATGAGCAGGCGCGGAAACTGTCACGACAATGCAGTTGCCGAAAGCTTCTTCCAGTTGTTGAAACGGGAGCGCATTCGAATAAAAATCTTTTCGACGAAGCAAGAAGCGCACAGCGATCTCTTCAACTACGTCGAAATGTTCTACAACCCCATCCTCAGGCATTCGTTTGAGGATGGCCTGTCTCCCATAGAGTTCAAGAAACGCAATTCCGTGAGGCTGTTAGCTATCTAGGAAAAGCTGCTCGATACAAAAGCAAAAATTCGCCCTAGTGGTTCGGCGATCGCAGAATATCTACTAGATACGATGTATATTATGTTTAATCACATACACTACTAATAAGATAGCAGCATCCCCTTGCCGGACGCATGTTACAGCTTGATGCATTGCTAATATTTAGACATGTTCAGAGCACCATACCCCGCCCATCTGCCACATTTCAACTACGTGCTGGACAACGTGCCCGGCTCCTTCGAGCAAAAGGCTCGGCTGCTAAATATTGCACCAGCAACGCTGCGCAAATATCGAAAGCAAGGACAGGCTCCCAGACCTATCCACCTGGCCTTGTTTTGGGAGTCCGTTTGGGGCATCAGCACCATTGAAACCACCGCCGCCAATCAGGCATCAAGATACTTTGCATGTTGGCAAGCGGCCAAGCGCGATAACGCCCGACTTGTCAAGCAAATGTTGACAATAGAACAAGAGCTTTCAGCGCAAAAAAATGGGGCCGCGAACGGCCCCATCTTCCAAATTGGCTGAAATCAGCGTTTTTATGAACCCGGCCCCAGTGGATTAGGAACCCCGGCCCACTGGCGCTTAATCCAGTCGCGCAGCGCAGGCACTTGCCCAATGACTGCCGCAGCGATGATGGCCCCACCCATCACAATCAGTGCCTCTCGGGCCAGCACTACTGGCCCCGGTATGAATCCTGGCACCTTCATTTGCGCTTCTTAAAGCGGCCCTTGCTGTCACGCTTGGGCGTGCTGCGTTTCTTTGCCATTGCTTTTCCCCTTGGTTAAGTCATCAATACGGCTATGAGCCTTGTCCACCTTGGCATGCAGCCGGGCCAGATCAGCCCGTATGCCTGCATAGACGGCTAAGGCTGGCCCCACAATTGCCAGCAGCGGGCGCAGCTCATCACCCGTCATTTGCGCTCGGCCAGCACGATTGCACCCAAAGCGGCCACGCCGCCCACGATCTGGCCCACGGCACCCACTGCGGCTTCTGGCACGCCGAACAAGATGCCCAGCGCAGACAAACCCGCCCATGTGGACGGCTCACGTAAACGATTCCAAATCTTGCCCATAGCTCCCCCCTTTAGTCCCACAGATATTTGATGAAATCCCCGGCCGGGCAGTCGAAAGACGCGTCCCAAGTCCGGCCCTCTGCTTTTGCTCTCTCACACTTGGTCATGTTGGTGGCAGGGATGCCGAAAATCTCGCCCACGCCCACCACAGTCCCGCCAATCACGCCGTCTGCCAAGTCCACCACGGCCCCGCCGATGTACTGGCCCGCGTTGCTGGCACTGGTGTTGCTGGCCCGCGTTACGGCCCATACCAGCGCCGCCGCAACGACGCTGCCCGCAATGAGGTACAGGTGCTGGCTTTTCATGGCTTACCAGCTCCCCGACGCGCCGCCGCCCCACAGGCTGTAGCCGTTGCTTTCCACGCCGCCGTAAGTCATGCCCAAGCCGGAGTTATCCCGCGACAGGCCCAAGCCGGTGCCGGTGCCCTTGCTGCCGCCCACAGTGACGTTATCGGCGCCGAAGCCCAAGCTATCCAACGCGCCATCAAACAGGCCATAGCCGATGCTTGCGCCATTGAAGTTGAACCAAGGCGAGTAATAGTTGGTGGCAGGCGTTTTGCCGACGCCGGTCAAACCTGCGCCGGTGCCCGCTGCGCTGACGGCCTTTTTGACCGCGCCGCCGATGTTGATGCCTTGGCTTTTGACGATCATGTAAACCGCCACGCCTGCAAGGCCCAGCACCAGCAATTCATCTTTTTTGACTGCCATGCCTGCCCCTTAGTAGCTGCTGCCGCCAGCTTCGACGTAGACGGCCCGCGCCGTGTCCATGCTGATGACGGGTTGACCGTAGGGACTGCCGGGCATGCTGGCCCATTCCCATGCGATTTTTTTAACAGCCACTTCAAAGCGGCCTGCCTTGATGTCTTCAAGCGCGTTTCGGGCTGCAATGCGGCCCACTGCGCCTAAGTCTTGATTCGCTGGCGAAAAGCCGCGCAGGCCCATGATTCGGGCTGTTTCGTCCCATGTGCTGCTCAGGAACTGATAAGCGCCTGCAGCCGTGCTGGTGTAGCGGCCTTTGGTGACTTTGATGCGCGGATGATCAGCGAAGCCCTCAAAGAGCTGGCCGCCAAAAATCCGGCGATATCCCGCCTCGTCCGCTGTGCCCTCCCCGCGCCGAATAACGCGAAGCAAGGCGCGCACGTTGGGGTGCGCTACGTCTGCCGCTGTGACGCGGCTCATGTTGGATAGTTTCAAGCTGCCCCCCGTCAGGCTATCAATGACTTCCGCCGCGCCTTGCGTGACGGTGTTGGACGCGCTTTCCACGTCCGTCCATGTGTCGCTTTCCCAATCGCTGCCGCCTTCGTCCAGATCAACGGTTTCTTGCTGCTTGCGGTACATGACCCAAGCACCAACGGCCAACAAGCCAGCGGCTGCGATCAGGTAGGCGCTACGCATCAACCAAGGTCCATGCGCCGTCTGCGAATACAAGCACCTTGCCCTCTACGAACATTCGTTCAAACTCGTTATTGAGCTTGGGCAACTCAAGATCAGTGGCATAGGCCGGAATCAGGTAAACGCCGGGCTCCAACGGGCTTTCAAAGCCGTCGCTAGTGCCCAAGTACTGACCGGTGCTCTCGTCGTAATGGTGGATTTGCTTCATGCGTGCCCCGGCTTAGCTGTACTTGATGATGGTCAGGACGGCCACGTTGCGTGGGCGGTTTTCTGCTGCTGTTGGAACTTGGCGGGATGCATCAAGTGAAACGCCAAACCCCCTCGCCTGTGCGCTTGTCGGGCCTGCTACCGTGTATCCATAACTACCAGCAGGAGCAAGTGCCCCACTCCCCCCCGCCGCAAATGTTGCGGCGTACTCACCCGCCAGCGCTCCCGATATATTTCGGATTGCATCACCCTGCGCACTGCCAATGGCCCGCCCCGCATCCACACCGCGCCCGCGATCAGCGCCGCGCAGGAACTCGCCTCGCAGGTCCGGCAGATTGAACGTGGTTGCGCCATCGCCTGCACCGTAGTTGGTGCCGATAGATGCAAACAATGTGCCGTAAGTTGCACGGCTGATGGCTGCGCCGTTGCACTCCAGCCAGCCTGACGGAATCACACCCGCCGCGCAATATGCGATTTGACCCGCCATAAATTCGTCGCCTTCGTTGTAGATGCCGTCTGTACCGGCGTTGTAGATGAAGCTCATCCCATTAGCTCCTGCACCTTGACGATGCCCGCCCCGCCCTCGCTCACGCCGTACCATGCGGCGCTTGGCGCTTCGCTTTCCAGCAGCATTTCGCCTGGCTTGATCTTTAAGCAGCCGTTGACCAGATCAACGCCGACGCCGCCCAAATAAACGATGGTTGTGCCACTGTTCAAAAAACGAATGCCCCGACGCTTGGCGTTGGCTGGCACCAGCAGCGTGGCATCAACGCCAATTGGCACAGGCCCGGTATTTGCAATGGCCGTGGCCGTAGCCAGATTCACAGTGCCGGTATAGCGGTCATAGCCGCCGTCGCCGTCAGAAATTGCGACTTTGACCAGTTGCGGCCCGCCCAGCGTTATGATTTGAACGGCATCAAAACCGCCGTCCGGCGTGGTGTAAAAACCCGCCTCCACGGCTTGTGCGTCATAGACCACGCGGCCTTGTCGAATCACGCTCAGATTGACAGGCGACACGCATTCCATCAGGCGGATATAGCGGCCGGTGCCATTGAGCCAAAAGCTTTGTTCCGGGTAAACGATTTGAGATAGCGTGCGCATTACTTGGCCTTATTCACGAACGCCAGCCCAGCGACTGCCGCCACGGCAATCACCATGATGGTTTTGTTATCAATGGTCCCCTTTGCCTCTGTCTGCGCTTGTGCGTAGGCATCAGCCACGCTTTTTTGCGTCTGGCCGATCAGGCCTTGACCTTGGCTAAACCAGTCGCCCGCCGTGTCCAGCAACTTGGTGAAGTTGTCGGAATTGGTGGCGTTATTGATGTTGATGGAATTCAGCGCACCATCAATGGTGTTGCTGTTGTTGCTCAGCATTCCCTTGAAGGCAGCGTCCACCGTATCCAGCCCGCGACCAATCAGCCCGCCATCCATCACAGAAATATCTGTTGATGTGTTGCTGCTGTAGTTGGTGGTTGCTTCGTATTTACTGGTGCTGCTGGCATCAATCCAATTGCCACTTGAAGAAGACAGGCCCACGCCGTCTTGCACTGCGGTGCGGTTGTCGTAGGTGTTTGATTGCTGGCTGCTTTCAGAGTCACCACCGCCGCCGCAAACAACGCCGCCGCCCAGCTTGGCGCGTGTCACGCCATCGCCCAAAGGCAGACCGAATTCATAGAGTTTTTGCCGCGAAGTCATGCCGCGAGTTCCTTCACACAGATCAGCTCTTGTGGCCCGTAGCCCATGCGGGCCATTTTTCGGGCAACTGCCGGTTTAGCGGTATGAAACCGAATCGAACGAACGCCGCAAAAACGGGCTTCAATCGCAGGCATGCAGGTTTGAATCATGTCCACGCCCTGCAGCTCTGCAGCCGCCGCCACAATCACGCCCTGCCGTCCCTTGGCTGTGCTGTCAACGCGCAGCAAGAATGCACCGACGCAAGCACCCTCATGCATGATTCGGTACAGCTTTGCGCCGTGCAGCCACTGCCGGTGCAGGTCTTGCAGGGTTGCCGATGCCAGCGCACGCCCCAGCCAATGCGCGGCATCGTCCCCCCACTCCCCCGGCACTAAACTCATTTTTTGCGGGTCATGCGCCATACGACCATCGCCCCCACAAACAGCACCGCATAAGGCAGGTATGCATCAAAGGCGCTTGATTGCGACTCAGCGCGAGCGCTGTCGATATTCCCCGGCCCAAAATTCACATTCCAGCCGGAGTTGTCGTATTTGTTGGCCTGAGTACCCGAGGCCATACCGGGGGTGCCGTTGACAGCACCACCCAGCCCCATCGCAAACATGCCCGCAACGTTGGCCCAAGGATTCATGGCCGATGCGCCCGCTGCTACAGCTTCGCCCGCCATTTTTAGTCCTTGGTCATGATGACGATCACAGCAACTGCGCCGATTAGCAGCAGTGTTGGCGAGATCGTCAGGCCTTGACGGCCTGCATTGATAGACGCTTGGCCCTCTTGGTACATGCCCAACTGGCCCAGCGCCTGCAATTGCATCTTCTGGATTTCGAAAGGCTGCACCAGCTTGTTATCGGCGTATTTATTGATCAGGCTGCCTGAAACCTGTTGAGCCCAAGTACCCCAATCCATAGCGCCCCCTTACAGGTTGCCCAGCGGATCGAGATATTCGACCAGCACCACACCGCTATCAGCCGCCGAGAAATCGAACAGCCATTCCAGCGAACGCGCTTGGCGTGTGTCCAGCGCCTTGACCACAGCACCGTCCACGCAGAAATCCAGCGTGTAGACGTTTGCTTGAGGCACGCGGCCTTGGCTCTTTTGCTCGTACTCGTTTTCAGCCTTCACTGACTCATGAATGACGAGGCCGTCTTCTTTGACGGTTGCGCCAGTCAGGTTGCCAGTGTGGAAAACGTGCAGGCGCTTGATGATCGAACCCGAGCCGGGGCCAAAAGGCACGTTCACAGGCAAGCGACCGCCCGTGGCTTGGCTGTACGGATAGCGCAGCAGCTTGCACATCAGCGGGGCATAAGGCGCATATTCGCCAGAGCTCAACTTTTGCTGCGCCGATTCGACCAGGATGGGCTGCAGCGTTGGAGCCGTGGCACCGGCAATCTGCACCTCAGTGGTGATATTGCTGATACCCCGAGAGGTATCGAACGCACCCACCATTCGGTCGAACTCGTTATTGAGCTGGTAATCCGCGAATGCAATATCCAGAAAACCGGCATCCAGCGGAGTGCCACGGTAGGCATTGATTTTGTCCAGCTCTGCGCCCGACGCTTCAATGATGACCTTGCCATTCGCCTTGATCTTGATCAGCGACAGCATGGCCTTTGTGAAGGTGGTGCCGCCCAAGCGCAAACGCAGGGTTTCCAAGGTACGGCCCGGCGTAACTTGGTTGGTTGCGGTGCCAGTGGGCACCACGTTGGAGAAAGGCAGGCCGTAGCGGTTAAGTTTTCCGACGCTCATGTCTTTCCCCTTACATCACATCTTTGACGTAGGGAACGCGCTTGGCGACAACGCCAGCGGCCACAGCGACGGCACCGGCCTTCATCAGACCATTGCCCCACTTGTAGGCCGCAAAAAGAATGCCGCCAGCAATGGCGAGCTTGGTCATATCCGCAGAAGTCATTCTGTTTCCTTGATTTGAACAGTTGCACATAGGTAAGCCGCAACGGCTTTGCCCCGTGCAGGCATGGCCCTATTGCACAAAAAAGAACAGCGCCCCGAAAGGCGCTGTATCTGTTCCCGTTCCCGTACTCAAAACCGCAGTTTTCCGCGCTGAATTTCTCCGTTCAAAGCATTCATGTGAACGAACTGCAACGGCACTAGGCCATTGATTTCGCCCTGCTCTACCCGCGTTTTACGCGCCAGATATGTGACGTCATCCCCCGAGGATTGCCGGAAAATCACAAAATCCGAAGCGTTACCGAACGCCGTTTTATCGGCCTCAGACCAACGCTGGCTAATGCAGTACAGGGAAATCCCTCTTTTCAAACCACGGCGCACCAGAATGCCCCAGTTTCCCGGCGCTTTGCTTGGCGTGGTGACGTCTGCCAGCTCCTCTGCCACCGCATCCAGCGGCTCCACATAGCGGCCCGCATACATCACGGCCCCGGCCCAAAAATCGAAGTCTTCTTTGAGCTGCCCCCCCGCCACAAATGCCACCTTTTGCGGCCCCTTCTTCTGCATGCAGGCCAGTAGCTCGGCCCGCGTGCTGACTTTGCGCCAGCCGGGCAGCTCGCACCACTGCGCCTCAGGGTCCCAAGCCCATATTCGGCGCACCTTGGCAATGCGCTTGCGTGTCCAAGCAGTTTTGCCAGAGCGCGAAGCCCCGGCGATAACGTAGAGCTGGCCGTCATTAGTCTTCATGCGGCTACAGCCCCCGATGCTGGTGCCGGTACCGGAGCGCCGAACGTCACCACCTTGGATGGTGCTGGCCCCGATACGGGAACCGGCGCCGACAGATCAGGCCCGCCGATACGCTCAACCGGCTGACGCGCCGCGATATCACCCTTGACCCCCTTGTACGTGGCAAAGGCCATCGGCCCCACGATCAGCGCGCAGGCGATTTCTTCGCCATAGCGGCCCATCATCCCGCCTTGCATCCAGCCATGCTTGTTGCAGACCCCGGCCACCGCTGCCGATGCGGCTTGCGTGGCCTCCGGCGTGTAGATACCTGGCAGGCTGGGAAACATGGGGGCCAGCATGCCCACCGCCATCTGCAGCAGCCCCTCAATCTCTGCCCCAAGATCATGCCTGCCCTGCTCCTGCTGCTCCTCTGCTGCCACTTCATCCGGCCCCGGCCCAGCCGCCGCCTGCAGGGCGGCAAAGTCTGCCGCCTGTTCGCTGCTTTGTTCTGCCGCTTCTTGTGTTTCGTCTCTCATGCTGTTGCCTTCTTCAAAAACATATCAAAGGGATTGGCTACCGGTTTGCGTTGCGGCTTCGCTACCTGTACCGGAGCCATGACCGGATTCACCAACTCGGGTTCTGGTTCCCGTTCCCGTACCGGCTCAGGCTTGATGCCGCATTTCTCCAGCAGCCGCGCCGATGTGGCCTCACAGCGTGGGAAGTACTGCGCGTTGCACTCAGGGCACCAGCGATAGGCCAGCCCCGCTTTGGTCTCTTTCACCTCTGCGCCACCCATGCCGCACTCAGGGCATGGGCATGTACCGATGATTTTTTTAGCCATGAGCATTCCTCTCCACTTGCGAACGTTTGAACCACAGCTTCTTATCCACGGTTACGCCTTCGCGCACTCCCTGAATGCAGACCTCTACGCCGGTTTGCTGGCCTTCTTCCTCTACGGTTTCCGTTACCGTACCGACAAGGCCCGCATATTTGCCGGTACGGATACGGGCGGACTCATGCACTTTGAAGACGTCATTCATGGCTTTCCCCCGGAAACGGCCACTTTGCTTGCGGGCTGCCAAGGCCCGTACATGTTTCGCCACTTCCACTGCTCCCACCACTGCTGCAATTCATGCCCTTGCAGGTAATCGGGATGGTTTTTTTTCCATCCCCACAGTGGGAGAGCTGGCATAGCGACTCGATCACGGTCAAGACTGGCTCCATGTACTTCCCAGCCATCAATTTGACATGCGCCGGAGCCTTCTCCCATGCCGCCCTCGCCTCCTTCATTTGCTCTTGCAACTCCATCTTCTATCTCCCCCGTACAGTTATTGACACAAGTCCAAGGCGCGCAAGGCGCGCTCAAAACAGCCGGACGCGGGCGCCCGACGATCTCCCACACATGGCGGGACGATTCGACAAACCATTCCACCCGGCGTGGAATCAGCGCAGGCGGGCTCATGTGGGCCATCCACGGAGGAGTCCACTCCTCAATGCCGCTGGTGTAGACGCCCACCGGACGCTTACCCTTTTCTTCGCCGTAGCGGTTCAAGCCCTCTTGCTCTTGCATGTCTAGGCGAATGGAATACAGACGGCCACAGAAAACGCCGCCCTGCGCTTCGCAATAGCGGTCCCAAGCCACCGACGCGTTTTCTCTTCCCTCGATCAACTCCACCTTGTTGACAGCGTTGAATGCCATGACCAGATGCGCAGGGGCACCCTTTGGCAGCTCCTCAATACGGCGCAGCTCCCGCCATACCGTTACAGGAGGCCCGCCGACCTGCTGAAACTGACGAATCCCCCAAGTGCGCGCCCATGATTCGACGCGGCCTGAGGTTTCCATTGCAGGGTTGCCGAACAAGTCCTCGCCCACGTTGTAGCCGTCAATATTCTTGGCAACGTACTTAGCGATGTAGCCCGCTGCAGAACCCTTTGCCGAATCCATTTCTTCAAAGTCAACGCGGTGCACTTTGGCACCCGGCTCTGAATTCTGGTTGCGGCGATCAGCAATGCGCCACGCCGTTTCAGCCATCGCAGCAGCAGCCTTTGCGGCTTTTTTGGTGCGGTACGGCACCATGCGCTCAGTGAACATTTTTTTAAACGCTGGCATCCTTGCCTCACCCCGACCCAGCGCATAACGCCTGCAGATAGCCTTAATGCGCGGCAATGCCGCCCGCTTAGCTTCGCCCGGCCATTTCAGGTCAAAGAAAACCAAAAAATGCCAATGCGGCGTGCCGTCATGATTCGGTTCAGCAATGCGAAAGCCGTAAAGCGCCACGCCATACCGCAACAGCGCAGACCTAGTGCGCGCCCACACATCAGCCAAATGCTCTTGAGCCTGTCTCGGCTCGGTGCCGTCATAACGCGAATTTTCTACGACCTTTTTCGAATGCTTTGGCCCCACCGTGCGCCATTTGTGCATGCGGCTCGGGCATGTAGTCGTCATGAACAAACCACCATGCCCAGCAGCCACGGCCACGCGCTCAAAACCGCTGATTCGCGTCATCAACTCGGCCCGCTTAATGCTGCGCTCGGCCACGCTAACCTTGCGCAACTCTTCAAGGCTCAGCTCTTGACCATGCTCATTGCGCGCAAACGTGGTTGCCAGCATTTCAGCCGCGGCTTTATCCCGCTGCCGTATCCGGTACACAGTTTCATTGCTGCAATAAATCTCTTCGCTACGGTTCACATAACCGAGGCTGATAGCCGTTGACTCAATGCAGCGGCCATGATGTGAGCGCAGCTTGCGCCGCCACCAAATCGGGCAGCACATACGGGCAAGCGCTCCCGGAATATCGGAGCAACGCTTAACCCTTGGCGCTTGAATCCCCTGCCCCTCACAGACACGCTTCATTGACGCCAAAAGCGCATTCTCTTCATGCACCAACGTCGCACGCTCGGCACAGCGCAGCGCAAGGCCCATTGCCTTATCAGTTATTTCCCAATCCGATGCATCAAGGCTTATGCGCGTCTTGCCAAGATCTGCCACGTACTTACGCAAAAACTGCTCACTCTCAGGGCGATCAGTACGATGTATGCGCGCCCAATTTCGCATCAGGCGGGCCTGCCAACGCTTAGGCAAGCCCAGCCTATCAAGGCGATCAGCAGCGCGGCCACCGGCCCACTGCTCATAGGTGACGGGCTTTTCGTCGGAGTGCTGAACTCTCATGCGAAGGCATCCGGCTCAAAGTACCGAATCGAACGACGCGGCTGCAGCGAAGCGCTTAAAAGCCGCGCCTGCTCCAAACGCTGGCAGGCCTGCTGCTCAGCATTCAGGCGGATAGCTTCGCGCCTGCAGACCTCATAAGAGGCATGCTCCATGACTGCTATCCATTCGCCGTTACCACGGCTTCGGGCGACCACAAACCCGCCCGCATGAGCTGCTACGGTGTATTGCATGGTCAGACCCCCGACGACTTGAGGAAGTCCAGATACACGGACTCTGTGCGCTTCAATTCCTCAAGCTGCCCACAAATCACGATGCGATCAAATGGATCGTTAGTTTTGAGGTCTTCGATCAGCTCTGCTTTTTTAAGGGCCAGAAACTTGTAAAAGCTATCTGCCTTTTCCGCCGCTTGTCTGTTCGCCATGCGTGTTCCCCGTTACGCCGTGTCCCCAACCTCTCGCGAAGAGGTGCCAGCCGGGTTCGCATAACGGGCAGTACCGGGGAACGGCTTAGAAAACACCACCTGTTCCCGGCTGGCAGCGCATTGTTAGTTGCACACCTACAACTAGTCAAATCAGCTAAGACGTAAATTGTCTACAACGTTGCAATGGAACTACTGTTAAAGCAAGATTGACGCATTCCAACCCCCCGGAGTAGTCCCGAATGCGAGCTTTTGAATGGATTGACCGCGCCAAAAATGCGGCAAAAATTGAATCGGATTACGCTATTGCCAAGATACTTGGCATCCATCGCGCAACCGTTAGCAACTACAGAAAATCGAGCGGCCTACTTGATGTTGAGGTGTCGATTAAGGTTGCTGAAATCATGGGCATTCCGCCCGAAAAAATACTGCTCGACCAACTTGCAGAGTCAGTAAAAACGCCCGCAGCCAAAGCGGCGCTCGAGCGCTTCTGTATATTATGTTAAATATAAGATCACGATTTGAGCAGGATTGATTGCCATGCTCATAGTATGTGTTGGCTTGCTAACAAGAAATACGGAACTGGCGATCGCGGATCGCACGGCGTTGCTCACGCACATCGTCAAGTGTTCGCATGCTGCAGCTGTTGGAACGACATTGGGCATCTAGCAGACGAATACTTTGCTCAAGGCGTTGGCATTCATTAGAGGCCGCTGATGCTGTGGCAGATGACCTAGATGCAACGGACACAACTTGTTCTGCGGCAATTGCGTGAGCTTTGTTCATTTGCTGCCGGGCAATTGCTACTTGTTCTTCCCAAGACACATTCGCTGGTACGCGGGCAATTCTGTCCATAAACCTTCCATTGGCAGAACAAGCAACGCTTTCCCAGGTCAACCGCTCATAGATGTCTTTACAAAGATAAATTTCCTTAGAGACTGATATTTCACGCTGCGGGGCGTTCTGGGCACCTTTAACCACATGTCCATTGGTGCACTGAGTATTGCTGTAAGTATTTCCGCAGCGATAAATCTGCCCGCGCTCAACAGGTGCAGGTATTGCTGGTTCCTTGTAGGCCTGATCGACTGGATCAGAAAGCCTAGTTCGCGGTACGGCATCCATGACCGGCGAAGGATTTTTGAGCCCGCTGAGCATTGATTGTATTGATGACTGATACCGATATGCCATCGCGCAGAGCAGCAGCAAGGCGATAGTGAGAATGAGTTTCGCGGTGAAGCTCAATTCGTTTTTGGGACTTGAAAAGGGTGAGCGGCTCATCCTTGACTCAAAAGGGCTCACATTACCCTGCTCATCCTCAGGCCAATGCGTGGGACCTTTTCTGTTCTGGCGCCAGTAATCCTTATCCATTCATTGCCCCCTCTTTTTTTGGATGGATCATAGTTCAGTGGCGCTTCGAAGCCTGATTTTCATGCGCGAACAATCATTACAAGCTTGCTGGCAAAATGTTAGTTATGCGATTTCTCCACACTATGCTTCGCGTTGGCAACCTCCAGCGCTCTATCGATTTCTACACCAATGTCATTGGTATGCAGCTGCTGCGTACCTCCGAAAACACGGAGTACAAGTACTCGCTGGCCTTTTTAGGTTTTGCTGGCGGTAACCCAGATCAAGCTGAGATTGAGCTGACCTATAACTGGGGCACTGAGAGCTATGAGATGGGTACTGCCTATGGCCACATCGCTCTGGGGGTTCCCGACGCCTATGCCGCTTGCAACAAAATCAAGGCCGCTGGCGGCAATGTAACGCGTGAAGCGGGTCCTGTTAAAGGCGGTAGCACGGTTATTGCTTTTGTGACGGATCCAGACGGCTACAAAATTGAACTCATACAAATGAATTCGAGAACACAAGAAAATTCCGGATCTACAGATCCTTTGCGATCCAATTAATCGTTACCAAAAACGGAAAAAGATGAAGGCGGGGCATTAACCGTCTTCATCTTTAATTGGTCTCGTTCTCAGAGCCTCTGCGTGAACTTGATTTGTACTCACTTAATTACCGTTTTAATTTCTTAATTAGCGCTCAGTCCTAAGCTCTTAATTAAAGTGTCCAGACATTCGCGGGCTTGCTCAAGTGCTTGCACCGTGTCCACATCCAGCACGCAGCCGATGTCATCACAGCGAAAGTGTTGCAAATGACCGCCCTCTGCTGCTTTGCGCACGATGGCGCTCGCGCCTTGGTCGCCGCTTAGCTGCATTAGGGAGTTAGCCGCAGCGCGGCTGAAAGCAACAGGGTGGCCTTTTTGCGCTTCATCCTTTGTTTGAAAAAGCGGCTGTATAACTTGCAAAACACTGCTATTTAGCTCATTTTCCAAAAGCAGCAAAGCTAAGGTTTTGAGTGTTTGTGTCCGCAGCAACGGTAGATCAGCCGGCAAGATTAACCAGCCATTGGCACTGGCTGTGGCTTTAACGGCAGCGGCAATACTGTCGCCCATGCCCGGGTGCGGGCCATATTCCACATGCCATGGCAGGCCCGAAGCTTGAACTGCGGCCAATGTGGTTTGCAAAACCGTTAGATCGCCCAGCATGGCTTGCAGCTTGTGAGTGCTGCCGCCTGAAGCGAAAAAGCGCTCTCCCCTGCCCGCAGCAAGAACAAGAACGCAGGGCTGCTGTGCATTGATGGGTGGACTGATTAAAAGGTCTGACGGCATATTGCGCTTGAGCATAACGCTGGGCTAGGCAGCTGGCTGCAGCAGAGAAGGCAGAATATGGGGCATGAGCCGACTATCTTCTTCCATTGCCGACCTGCGCAAAAGCTATGAGCGCGCAGAGTTGAGCGAATCCGCCTCCAACGCCAACCCACTGCAGCAGTTTGACCAATGGCTGCAAGAAGCAGTCACTGCCCAGGTGCAAGAACCCAATGCCATGACGGTGGCAACCGTGGGTGGCGACATGCGCCCGAGCACGCGGATTGTGCTGATTAAGGGCTATGACGAAGGCGGCATCGTTTGGTACACCAATTACGACAGCCGCAAGGGCCAGCAACTGGCGGGCAACCCGTTTGCAGCGCTGCAATTTCACTGGGTGGAGCTTGAGCGCGTGGTGCGCATTGAAGGCCGGGTTGAAAAAGTCAGCGCTGAGGAAAGCGACGCCTACTTTGCCAGCCGCCCATTAGATTCACGCATAGGCGCTTGGGCCAGCCCGCAAAGCCAAATCATTAGCGGGCGCGGCGTGCTGGTGGCTAATGCGGCTAAATACAGTGCCCAGTTTTTGCTGAGCCCTCCTCGCCCGCCACACTGGGGGGGTTATCGCTTGGTGCCTGATCGTTGGGAATTCTGGCAAGGTCGCAAGAGCCGCTTGCATGATCGCTTGAGCTATCGTGCGGATGATGGCAAATGGATTCGTGAGCGTCTGGCACCCTGAGATAACGACTCCTTGTTAAGCAAGTTTTTGCATTGATCTGTTGAGAGGCTGGTTTCGGAACGAATTCGAGCCTCTTTTCTGATTAGCGCTGTGTTGGTTTAAAAAATAACA
The DNA here is from genome assembly GCF_019355935.1 of Comamonas sp. Y33R10-2. Taxonomy (NCBI): domain Bacteria; kingdom Pseudomonadati; phylum Pseudomonadota; class Betaproteobacteria; order Burkholderiales; family Comamonadaceae; genus Comamonas; species Comamonas sp. Y33R10-2. The sequence goes on along the minus strand of NZ_CP079925.1, from coordinate 1,576,447 downwards.
ATTTAATTTTATTCCAATGATATTCATGTAAGTTACATTAGATGCGTTGATAAAGAAAACAGATCGGTAATGCTGTGACTCCTGCTCACCCCCTCGTACTGCCCCATGGAAATGCTGTTTTTCAAGACTGGCTTGAGCATGAAGGCAATAAAAGCTGGGATGCTTTGGATGCCTCGCCTGACGGTAACTATGAAAAGGTCTGGCAGGCTTGGCTTTGGCACTTGAGTGGCGGCGATTGCGATATGGGCAGCTCACGCAAGCCCTCCCCTCAGCACCAGCCCAAAGAATGGCATCAAGCTACCGCAGTGGATGTGCAGCATTTTCTGCAGGTGCGAGACGGTCAGCGAGCCCATCACCACCCTGAGCGCAAGATCAGCCCTGTGACCCGCAGGCGTTACTGGCGGCTGCTCGAACGTATTTACGATCACGCAATGGAGCATGGCTGGGTAACAATCAACCCCGCCACAGGCTTAGAGCCCACAGATCGCCCGCCTTCTGAAGATGGCAAGGGTCACTGCCTGCCTCCCCTGCTCTGGCAATCATTGCCGCGCCACTTTCCACTAGCGGATGGCTATCAAAACGCACGTGACAGGGCCATTGTGCTGCTACTCTATGAAATGGCACTGGCCCCCGAAGAAGTGCGCGCTTTGCTTTGGATGGATTTACGCTGCAGCCCTGATGTGGCTTGGACTAGCACATCAAAAGAAATAGCGAACAGCACCTTAGACCTGCCGCGCTTTTTAAAGATTGATGGAGGAAGGGCTGCACAACAACGACTGCTGCAGTTGCCAGAATCCGTCGCCAAGGCCTTAGTCGACTGGCAACGCTTTAGCGCTGCACAACGCGGCCCCAGCGTGGTGGATGGCAATCACATCGTGTTTTATTCACGCCGTGGCGGTGAGCTTTCGGTGCGAATGTTATTTCATGTCGCCTCCCAAATTATTCAGCGTGCTCATGAGGCGCAGGCTGAAAACACGCAAAAAGTGCCACTGCAGCGTGTAGGGCCGCAGGTGCTGCGCAATACCGCCATTGTTCAGTGGCTGCGCTCAGGGGTGTCTGAGCTGGAGGTCATTGCCAAGATTGGCGTCAACAGCACCCGCGCCCTGCGTCATTTACAGCATTATCTATAGCAGCTAGTCCAATCCACATAAGGACTAGCTGCCAATATGAATCTAATACCAAGCGCCAACACCAACGGCTTTAGCGCTTAGATGAGAGCATTGGGAATGCTTAAAAATCCAATCTCAGGCCGACCACCAGATTGCGCCCTGTCAAAGGCGCAGCAGTCTTGATGAACGAGGTGGCGGCATAGGCCAAACGGTTGGTCAGATTCTGGCCCTTTACATAGACCTGCCACTGATTGCCGCCGCTGCGCCACTGGTAGCTGGCGCCCAAGTTCAGCATGCCGTAGCCCGCGGTTTGAGATTCGTACTCTGCCGTGCGGTTTTGGCGCAAAACCTGCGTCCATTCGGCCATGCCGTCCCAGCCTGCCAAGCGAGCATTCACGCGCAAGCCGGCGCGCAGCGCGGGAATGCGAGGTAAGGCCGAGCCATCCTCCAAACTCGCGCGAACGCCATCGCCAAACACCGTCACGCTCAGCTCGCGGTTGATGCGCTGGGTCAGCTGCGCTTCCCAACCCGTAAAGCGGGCGTTGCCCTGCGTGTATTGCAGCAGTTGCAAGCCCTCGTGCGCATCCAGCGTGGCGCCGTAGATATAGCCATTGATGCGGTAGTGATAGGCGTTGAGCTTCCAGCGCGTGTCGCCCATGGTCTTGGCCAGCCCCAAATCCAGCGCCTGCGAGCGCTCTTTGCTCAAGTTGGCATTACCCAGCTCATATGTCGATGTGGCCATGTGTAGACCGTTGGCAAACAACTCTTCAGCCGTTGGCATGCGACTGCCGCTCGTGAAAGATGCTGTGGCGCTGTAGCCGGGCTGAAACTTCCAGGCAGCGCCCAGCGATGTCGATGTGGCGCTGTGGCTGCGGCGCTCGTCGCTTAGCTGTGCATCGATGCGTTGACGGTCATGTCGCAGAGCGGCTTGAAAACTCCAGTCCTGCCAGCGATATTCCTCCAGCAAATACAAGCTATTGCGCTGCGTTTCGGTGGGCTGCACATAGGCTTCTTCGCCTGTAGCGCTAAAGCGGCGGTTCAGAGTTTGCAAGCCCAGCGTTCCGCGCCAGCCGGCAATGGGCTGGTGCTCTAGCTCCAAACGCAGGTCATGCGCTTTGTTTTTGAACTGGGTTGCGATACTTCCGCCTTCCACCTCGTTGTGGCGGTAGTTGGTCAAGCCACCGCGCAGGCGCAGCGCAGTAATGCCTGCGGTGGGATTGCGCCATTCACCGCGCAGGTCCCAGCGCTCGCTGGTCAGCTCAACCACCGGCACGCTGCTGCTGGCTGCGTGATCGTGCTCATCGCCGCCCCCGTGGACGTGACCCGCATGGTCACCGCCGCAGTGCAAATGATCGCCATGAGCATGGCAGCCTTCAAAGCTGTGCTGATGACCCGGCAGACCATAAGTGGCCTGCTGGCGTGTATAGGCCAGGCCCAGATAGCCGTGGTTGGTAACCCAGGACAGGCCTACGCTACCCGTGTTGCCACGGCTAAAACTACCGGGCACCTTGCCTTGCCCCCAGCCACTGCCCACGCGGTAGTCACCGGCATTGCGGGCCACGCCTTCGGCATGCAAGACCAACTGGCCGTTATCGTTTTTAAGAGGCGTCGCCGTGGTTAAAGAAAAAGCACCTGCCGACATGCCTGCCGCCGTGCCTGCCTGCACTTCAGCGGAGCCTTCCACGCCTTTTTCAGGCACGTGGGTGGGGATCTTGTTATCGAGCACGTTCACCACGCCGCCCATGGCTCCTGCGCTGTAGAGCAAGGCCGATGGGCCGCGCAACACCTCAACCTGTTTGGCCAGCATGGGCTCGCTGGTCACCGCATGATCGGGGCTGACGGTGGATGCATCAAGCAACTCAGAGCCATCGCTCAGCACCGACACCCGCGCACCATCCATACCGCGAATCACGGGGCGGCTGGCTCCAGCGCCAAAGTGGCTGGCATTAATGCCGGGCTCGGCCGCCAGGGTTTCGCCCAAGGTCGCGCCGCGGCGCATGCGCAGCTCTTCTTCACCCAGCACCTGTACGGGCGTGGCCATGTCAGCAGCAGCCATGCCTGTGGCCGATACCGTCACTTCTGCCAAGCTGCTTTCTTGCTGCGCCAAGGCCAGTGGCGAGGCAGTCAGCAGGCCCAGCCCTGCGCCCATGAGCAGCGCAGTTTGGCTTGCTTTGTAAGCACGACGTGGAAAAGGTATTGGAGAAAGTTTTGAAGAAGGTACAGAGTTAGGGCGAGCGGGCGGGAGGGCGGAAAAAATCGAAAAAGCGTGTGTCATCTCAGTTCCAACAACATCCATGTGCAAGCATGGCCCATGCGGGCCGCAGCAAGTTGCAGACAGAAATTTCAATCAAAAATCGGCTCTAGCCCCTATAAAACAAGGACTAATAGCTATCAGTTTGGGAGTTGTGGGCCTAGCAGCTAATTCATGTCAAGGCATGAAAGCCGTCCAAGCCTAGGAGCTGAAATGCGAGGGAGGGCCGCGCGCACCCGGCGGTGCGGCGAGAAAAATGGTGTGCGGTACAGCCGCAAAAACCACAAGCTGCACAGCAGCCGGTACCGGTGCAACAAAAGCTATCGCGCTGGGCGGACCAGCCAAGCCGTGATGGGCTTGGTCCAGCAGCTGACATTCAGCCGGGCCGTGCCCTGCAAAAAGCGCTTGAACCCATGAAGCGCCCAATAATGGGTCTGTCGCGCAGGTGCTGCTAGTGTTTTGGCTCGTGCTTTCACTAGCGGCAGCAACACGCGCTTGGTGCCCCGCATGCGACTGGCTTTGCGCAGTGCCTGCGTGCACGGCTCGGTGCATCTGACCCAACGTGGGGCCCAGCACCATGGCCAGCGCAAGCAGTGCCATCAGCCAACGCATAGCCCAAACCTCACGCAGGCTCACGCGAGACACCACGCCAGAGCCTGCAGAGGCTGAGCGGCGTTGAGAGCGCTGAATGCGTTGGTGAAAAGATGAGGGCACGGTGAAAAAGACTGGGGCCGAGAAGCGAAAAGCAAGGTCAGCCCGGCGAAAATCAAGCCGACTGAAGGCCGCAAAGTGTAGCGATATTCTCAGCCGTAAATAAACAAGCCGCTCTTAATCCTTGAGCCAGCGCGTAAAGACTTTTTTCAGCTTCTGCACTTTGGGACCCACCACAAAAGCGCAATAGCCTTGGTTGGGGTTGTGCAAAAAATAATCCTGATGGTAGTCCTCAGCCGGCCAATACTTTTGCAGCGGCTGTACCTCGGTAACGATGGCGTGGTCAAAGGCTTTGTCAGCCTCAATATCGCGAATCAGCGCGCGCGCCACCTCGGCTTGCTCTGCGCTGGTGGTGTAGATGCCACTGCGGTATTGCGTGCCTACATCGTTGCCTTGGCGGTTGAGTGTGGTGGGGTCGTGCGTGCCAAAGAAAATCATCAACAAATCGCGCAAGCTGATGATGGCGGGGTCAAACTCCAGCTTCACCACCTCGGCGTGGCCGGTCTGGCCGGTGCAGATGTCTTCATAACTGGGGTTGTCTAGTTGGCCGTTGGCATAGCCACTTTCCACATCCACAATGCCGCGTACGCGATCGAAAACGGCTTCGGTGCACCAAAAGCAGCCGCCGCCCAGATAAATGGTTTCCGCAGCCATTGAATATTCCTTATAGCTAATAAATTGACAGAGCGGCAAGCGTAGCTCAAATCGACTAGCCACTTTCACCAATGACAGAGATTGCAGCCGCGCTATGATCTTTGAAGTTCAGCATTGTTTGTTGCTCTGCTATCAAATACTGTAGCGCACGGCTAACAGAACTCAGCAAATCGAAGATTTGCGATTGAGACGAGGCGCGAAGCCGCAGGCAGTACAAGCGTACGACAAGGTGAAGCAAGGACGTATCAAGGGTTGTGTTTGCGGCTCTTAGTGCACAGTTGACCGAATTCCCCCCTTCTCTAATCACAACAACATTTTGCCTCCGAGGGAAATCACATCATGAAGCGTTCAGGACGCTGGGCTGCAGGCCTCATCGTTATCGGTCTGCTGGCTCTCGCTGGCTGGCGCGTTGCCGTCAATCAAGAGCACAAAAAGCAGGCCATTCAATCCAGCTCAGCGCCGGCAGAGCTGCCGATTCAAATCGCAGCGCAAGAGGTCCTTAACGTACAACTGCGCCAACTGGCTCTGACCGTACCCGTTAACGGTGCCGTACAAGCAGTGAACTCTGCCGTGGTGAAAGCCTATGTGGCCGGCGAGCTGCGCGGCTTGACGGTGCGCGAAGGCGATAGCGTGAAAAAAGGCCAGCAATTAGCACACATTGATGCAACCGAAGCCGAAGCGCGCCTGCGCCAAGCGCAGCAGCAAGCCGATGCATCTAAAGCCCAACTGGCCATTGCCCAGCGCAACCAAGACAACAATGCAACGCTGGTGCAAAAAGGCTTTATCTCCACTACGGCGCTGCTGACCTCTCAAGCCAATTTGGATTCAGCCCGCGCCAATTGGTCTGCAGCGCAGGCCGCAGCTGATGTCGCCCGCAAGTCTGTGACCGATGCGGTGATCACCAGCCCCATGAACGGCCAGATTGCTCAGCGTTTTGTTCAAAGCGGCGAGCGCGTAGGCATTGAAGCGCGCATTGTGGAGGTGGTGGACCCGAGTCAGCTAGAAATCATGGCCCAGTTGGCCCCTGCTGATTCTGTGCAAGTACAGGTCGGCCAAAGCGCTGAGCTGCAAGTGCCCGGTGCCCCGCAAGACATGGCCGCCATCAAAGCCCAAGTTGTGCGTATCAGCCCCAGCGCGCAGACCGGCTCACGTACGGTGGCGGTGTACCTCAAAGTACAAGGTGAAGACAGCCAAAGTGATAGCAAGCAGCGAGCAAGCCAGTTGCGCCCCGGCCTGTTTTTGCAAGGCAGCATCATTACCGGCAACGCCAGCCAGCTCGCCGTGCCTTTGAACGCTGTTCGCACTGACAAGCCCCAGCCATATGTGCAAGTTCTTCAACAAAACGAGCAAGCTGCTAAGCAGCTGCGCGTGGTTCACAAAACAGTAGCGCTAGGCTCGCGTACCTCGTTTGAAGGTGCTACCTGGGTGCAGATTCTCAATGGCATAAACGCCGATGAGCAAATTTTGGCCGGCACTGCCGGTGGCCTGCGTGAAGGAACGCTGGTTGAGGTGCAAGCACCGCAAACGCAAGCATCGCCAGCCGCAAAAGCTAACGCGCCAGAAACTCAAGACTCGAAAGCCGAGGGCCAGTAAATGTGGTTCACGCGCATTAGTCTGAAAAATCCGGTTCTGGCCACCATGGTCATGCTGGCCTTTGTAGTGCTGGGCATCTTCTCTTACCAACGGCTCAAGGTCGATCAGTTCCCGAATATTGAGTTTCCTGTGGTGGTGGTCTCGGTCGAGTACCCCGGTGCATCGCCTGAGATTGTAGAAAGCGAAGTCACCACGAAGATTGAGGAAAGCGTTAACTCGGTTGCTGGCATCAACGCCCTCACCTCGCGCAGCTATGAGGGCACGAGTGTTGTCATCATCGAGTTTCAGCTGCATATCGATGGCCGCCGCGCTGCAGATGATGTGCGTGAGAAGGTGGCATCCGTGCGCCCCACGCTGCGCGATGAGGTCAAAGAGCCCCGCGTTATTCGCTTTGACCCGACCAGCAGCGCGATATGGTCGCTGGCCGTGCTGCCCGACCCACAAGCCTTGCATGGCCAGACAGATCCCAATGCTCAGCCTGTGACGCCACCCGACGCGATTGCACTGACCAGCTGGGCCGATCAGGTGCTCAAAAAGCGCCTAGAGAACGTACGTGGAGTGGGCGCCGTAAACATGATTGGCGCCACCAAGCGCGAAATCAACATCTACCTAGACCCGCAGGCGCTAGAAGCCTATGCGATTACCCCCGATCAGGTCGCTCAAGCCGTACGCTCCGAAAATCAAGATCTGCCCGTGGGCGCAATCCGCTCTAAAACGCAGGAGCGCGTGGTGCAAATCGACGCCCGCATCCAGCGGCCCGAAGAGTTTGGCAACATCATCGTTGCCCAGCGCAACGGCGCACCGGTTCGCGTCAAGCAACTCGCCCGTGTGCAAGACGATGCGCAAGAGCTGCAAACGCTGGCTCTGTACAACGGCGGGCGCACCTTGCTGATGAGCGTGCAAAAAGCTCAGGACGAAAACACGATCGAAGTGGTGGACGGTTTGAGCGCCGCCATTCAAGCCCTGGCCCCGGAGCTACCGCCCGGCGTGCGCTTGCAAGCCATTGCCGATAACTCCCGCGCCATTCGCGTGGGGGTCGAGAACGTGCGCCAGACGCTGATTGAGGGCGCAGGCCTGACAGTGCTAATCGTCTTTTTGTTTTTGAACTCTTGGCGCTCTACCGTGATTACGGGGCTGACCCTGCCCATCGCGCTGATTGGCACTTTTTTGTTCATGTACGTGTTTGGCTTTTCCATCAACATGATCACGCTGATGGCCTTGTCGCTGTGCGTGGGCTTGTTGATTGACGATGCCATCGTCGTGCGCGAGAACATCGTGCGCCATGTGCAGATGGGCAAAAGCGCCTACCAAGCTGCGCTGGAAGGCACGCAAGAGATTGGTCTGGCCGTGCTGGCTACTACGCTGTCTATCGTGGCCGTGTTTTTGCCCATCGGCTTTATGGGCGGCATCATGGGTCAGTTTTTTCACGAGTTCGGCATCACCATCGTCGCCGCCGTGCTGATCTCCATGTTTGTAAGCTTTACGCTAGACCCCATGCTCTCCAGCGTCTGGCATGACCCCGCCATTCACGCCCATGGCGAGTATGGCAAAAAAGGCCTGTATGACAAAACACTGGGCAGAGTGACGGCGTGGGTGGAACGTTCAAGCGACCGTCTCTCAGACCTGTACCAGACGATTTTGCGCTGGGCCCTGCGCCGCAAACTGCTGACGCTGTTTCTGGCCCTACTGATTTTTATAGCGAGCATCGCGCTTGTACCCTTGCTTGGCACCGAGTTCGTGCCCAAGGCCGATTTCTCTGAAACGCAGGTCAGCTTCAATACGCCCGAAGGCTCATCGATTGAAGCGACCGAAGCCAAGGCCAAGCAAGTCAACGACATATTGCGCGCCATGCCTGAGGTGCGCTACACGCTCACCAGCATCAACACCGGCAGCGCCAACGGCAAAAACTACGCAAGCATTTATGTGCGTTTGGTCGATCGCCACCAGCGCAGCTTAAGTGTGGATGAGCTATCAGCCCAGCTACGCCCCAAGCTTCAGGCCATTGCTGGCATCAAAGTCACCCATGTGGGCCTGCGCGATTCCGTAGGCGGACAAAAGCAAATTGAGTTCTCACTCATTGGCCCCGATCTGGATGAGCTGGCCCGCTTGAACCGCATCGTGCAAGAGCGCATTCAAGGCATTGCGGGCTTGGTTGATCTGGACTCCAGCCTCAAGCCCAACAAGCCCATGGTCAATATCGAGGTGCACCGCGATCAGGCCTCAGATCTGGGCCTATCGATTGGCAGCATGGCCGGTGCACTGCGCACTTGGGTAGCAGGTCAAACTGTGGGCAACTGGCGCGCCAGCGATGACCAGACTTATGACGTCAACGTGCGCCTGACACCCGAGGCGCGCACCACGCCGCAAGATTTGGAGCGCCTGCCCTTTGCCTTGTCTGCCAGTGATGGCAGCACCCGCATCGTGCGCTTGAACCAAGTTGCCAGCGTGGCCAACACCACAGGCCCCAGCCAAATCAACCGCCGCAACCTGAACCGCGAAGTGGCCATCAACGCCAACGTTTATCAGCGCAGCACGGGCGAGGTCAGCGGCGATATCAAAAACGTGATGGCTACCGTTCCCATGCCGCCCGGCTACAGCTACCAGTTCAGCGGCGCGGCCAAGAACATGGCGGAGTCGTTTGGCTACGCCATGTCTGCCCTAGCACTGGCCATCATCTTCATTTACATGATTTTGGCCAGCCAGTTCAAGAGCTTTTTGCAGCCTTTGGCTCTGATGACATCCCTGCCGCTCACGCTAATTGGCGTGGTACTGGCTTTGATGATGTTTGGCTCGGCCCTGTCCATGTTCTCCATCATCGGGGTTGTGATGCTGATGGGCTTGGTGACCAAGAACGCCATTTTGTTGGTGGACTTTGCCATTCGTGCTCGCGAGCCTCATCTAGATGAAGTAACAGGCCAAACGACACCTGGCTTGCCGCGCAGTGATGCCTTGCTGCTGGCTGCGCAAGTGCGTCTGCGCCCTATTTTGATGACCACGCTGGCCATGATCTTCGGCATGGTTCCACTGGCTTTTGCCGTGACCGAAGGCTCAGAGCAGCGCGCGCCCATGGGGCAAGCGGTGATTGGCGGCGTCATCACCTCCTCGCTTCTCACGCTGGTCGTGGTACCTGTGGTGTATTGCTATCTAGACGATTTTTCGCAGTGGCTGCACCGTAAATGGTCAGGTAGCCCCCAAAAAACCGATGAGCCAAACCAATGAGCCGGCGCAACAAGCCTGAGAGGCTCGTAGAATTGATGGTTTGTCCTCATAAGTCTTTCCCCGGAGATACCATGGCCCAGCCAATGAATGCCCAAGTAGACCCGCGCGATGTGCACGCGCAAGCTCGTTTCAACATGATCGAGCAGCAAATTCGTCCTTGGAACGTGCTGGATCAAGCCGTGTTGGAGCTGATGGACAAGATCCCACGTGAAAACTTCGTAGCGCCCGAGTACGCCAACTTGGCCTATATGGACATTGAAGTGCCGCTCAAGAGCAACGCCGAAGAGTGCGCCGCCAAAGGCTGGCACATGCTCGCGCCCAAGATCGAAGCGCGCATGTTGCAAGACGCTCAGATCAAGCCCACCGATCGCGTGCTGGAAATTGGCTCAGGCTCTGGCTATATGGCGGCTTTACTGGCCGCTCAAGCCAAAGAAGTCGTGACCTTAGAGATCGACCCCGAGCTAGCTGACATGGCCCGCGAAAACCTGCTCAGTGCTGGTGTCAAAAACGTCGAAGTGAAGTTGGCCGATGGCGCAACCAGCTCGCTGGCTCAAGGCTCGTTTGATGTGATCGTGCTCAGCGGCTCGGTCGCTCAAGTGCCCGAAGCGCTCTTTGCCCAACTCAACCAAGGCGGCCGCATTGCTGCCATCGTGGGTTACATGCCTGTGATGCGCTTCACGCTGGTGACCAAGAATGGCGACAACTTTGAAGTCAAGCAGCCTTGGGATACCGCTGCCTCGCGTTTGGCCAGCTTTGAAGAGCCTTCGCGCTTTTCCTTCTAAGAGCGCTTTTTAAGCTTTTTCTCTTCGCCCTGCCCGGTGGCACGCCGGTCAGGGTTTGTGTTTCAGTGCCAAGTCTGGCCTAGCGCTTTTAAAGCGAGTCGCCAGCAGGAGTTTTTTGTATGTTGACCCAAGTTCTGCCAACCCAATTTCAGCAATGGCTGGCCTCTCATGCCGATGGCGGCATCAAGCCCGTAGTGCTGGATGTGCGCGAAGCTTGGGAAATTGCTCAAGCTAGCATCCCCGCGGGTGAAGGCTTTGAGCTGGTGTGCATTCCCATGCACAGCATCCCCGCCCGCCTACAAGAACTTAACCCCGACCACCCCATCGCCTGCCTGTGCCACCACGGAGCGCGCAGCATGAGTGTGGCCGCTTTCTTGGTGAACAACGGTTTTGAAGATGTCGCCAACATTACTGGCGGCATTGACGCTTGGTCGATCAGCGCCGACCCTAGCGTTCCTCGTTATTGATGCAAAGAGCTTGTGGAGGCTCCTTCACTCTTGAATTTCATTAGCTGCGTTCCGTTAGCTGTATTGCGTTCATTCCCTTGCGTTTTTTGATAGAGACTGCCCAACCCTGACTTTTATGACCAAGCTGCCCCGGCCCCTGCAAACCTCTTCCACCCACGCGCTGCGTGCTATTTCTTTGGGAGTTTTGCTGGCATGGGCCAGCGCACAGGCGCAAGCCCAGTCTCTGTCTGAATTAGTACAGCAAGCCCGCGGCCACGATGCCTTATGGCAGGCCCAGCAGGCAGATGCCCGTGCCGCGGCTAGCCGTGCTGATCAGGCCTTGTCTGGTTTGCTGCCTACGGTGGGGCTATCCGCCGGGGTCAACCGCACGAATACGCAAATCAACCTGCCTCAGGCCAGCACCGGCGTTAGCAACTCGGTGCAAAACATGCAGCTCAGCGCCCAGCAGCCGCTATATCGCCCAGCCAACAAAATAGCTTACGAGCAAGGCCAGCGCGGTATGGATGTGGCGCAAGCCCAAATTGAAAGTGCCTCGCAAAACCTAATCGTGCGCGTGTCGCAAGCCTATTTCGATGTACTGGCTGCGCAAGACAGCGTGCAAGTTGCTCAGTCTCAAAAGCAAGCCATCAGCACCCAGCTGGAAATGGCCAAGCGCAATTTTGAAGTGGGCACGGCCACCATCACCGACTCGTACGAAGCCCAGTCGCGCTTTGACTTGGTCACAGCCCAGCAAATCGCCGCTGAAAACGATTTGCAGGTCAAGCGTGTGGTGCTCGATCAACTGGTGGGCCGCGTTGGCACCAGCCCCACCCGCCTTGCCTCGCCGTTGACGCTGCCCAGCGTGATGCCCGACCACATGCAAAGCTGGGTGGATACTGCGTTGGCCAGTCAGCCCCAATTGCGCCAAGCCCAGTTAGCGCTGGATATTGCCCAGCTCGACACGAAAAAAGCCGAAGCCGGGCACAAGCCCACGGTCGATTTACAAGCAGGCTACGGCATTAACCGATACCCCAATGGCTTTATGACGCCCAGCCTGCCAGCAGGTACACGCACCAACGCCGCCCAAATTGGCGTGGTGATGAATATGCCGCTGTTTGCCGGCTTTGCCGTACAAAACCGCATCAAAGAAACGCTGGCATTGGAAGACAAAGCCCGCGCCCAGTTAGATGATGCGCGCCGCAATGTGGAGCAATCGACCCGCACCGCGTTTTTAGGCGTGCAGTCGGGGCAGGCACAGGTCAAGGCGCTTGAAGCGGCTCTGGCCTCCAGCAAAAGCGCTTTAGAAGCCAATCGCATGGGCTATGACGTGGGTGTGCGCATCAATATCGACGTGCTCAACGCCCAAAATCAGGTCTACCAAACCGAGCGCGACCTAGCCACGGCCCGCTACCAAGTGCTGCTGGGTCAGCTAAAGCTGCGTCAAGCGGCAGGTGTGCTGACAGATGATGATTTGCGCATGATTGATGCGCTGACCTTGCCAGCACCAGTCACTCCAGCATTGGCAATAGCTGTGCCAGCCAAGCCTGCGTCTGTGCCAACGCCTGCTAAATCAGCGAAGCGTTAAGCATGGCCTAGAAATAAGGACTTGAGGTTTTTCGGCCTCAAGTCCTTATTTGCGTAGGCAGCCAAATTAAGTGCGGCTGGCAGCTCTGAACTGCAACTGAACGTCAAAGTTACCTAGCACGGATCGACCGTGGAAGTGGTCTGGTTACCCACGGTCACTGTAGTCACACACATAGGCTCAGTCGCCTCGGCATCTTTGGCCTTCCCTACTGGAAACGCCGCTGGCTCCACTAGAGCCAGGCTTTGCACCGTTTTGCCAAAGTAGCTGCGCTGCAGCAGCAATTGGGCCGGCATGGAGCCGGAGGGCAGCGACTCATATTCATCACCGCTAATACAGAACTCAAAAAACAAATAGTTAATTTCTTGCACTTTGAACTGGTGCCGGCAGCTGTACCGGCCGGAGCCTCGCTGCGTTTCCACGGTGACTTGTTCTTGAGCGTCCTGCCCCATCAACCAAGTGTAGGCCATGGGCAAGGTCTGAGCCCACACCATCCAAAACATCAGGCTCATGAAGCCTAGCAAGCCCAACAGCAAGCCCGCACGTTTGATAGGTCCTCCATCCACCCATGGACCTGCCGGGCTCCATCGCCCTGTACGGTACAGGTGCACCAAGCCCCAGCTTGCAGCGGCCATACATAAAGCCACCACATACCAGACCAGACGCAGCCACTCAGGACTGGGAACAAAACTACGGCGAAGCATCGGGATCACTGCCAGCACGAGCACGATCAGCAAAACCGAAAGAATCCATTTTTGACCGTGCGTCGCATTGTCCTGCCACAGCCAGCGCGTCCAGCCACGTTTCTTGTTTGATGCCATAGGTTCTCAGTGTTAAGCGGCGACTATATCACTCACAATTTAATAGCTATCGCTGCCCAGCCGACATTGGCCTCAATGACATGAACGACAGCAACGGGGCGGTTTACAGCCGTTAAAGCCGCTCGAAACAACTGTGGCGGCATGCGTTATTAGGGACTAGCCGCTCCTTATTTAGGAGTATTCATCAAGCCTTGAATGGCCTGCGCCGTCGCAGCCGCTGCACCGCGATTGGCTAGCATCATCTCGCTAGCGCTTTGTTGGGCCGCATTCAAGCGCTCAGGGTTAGCGACCAAAGCTAGTGCCGAGTGCAGCGCACTATCCATATCCGCCACCCGCAAGGCAGCGCCAGCCTGCACCGCCTCTAAAGAGGCTTGGCTGAAATTAAAGGTATGCGGTCCCAGCAAGACCGGGCAGCCGCATGCCAGTGACTCGATCAGGTTTTGCCCACCCAAAGGCGCAAAGCTGCCGCCCATCAACGCGGCCGAAGACAAACCGTAATACAGCGGCATTTCACCGAGCGAGTCACCCAGCCAAATCGCCTCATCTGGCACTGCTGGGACTTCTTGCCACTGACTGCGCCGTGATACTGCAAAACCTGCATCGACAAGCAACTGCGCCACTTCATCAAAGCGCTGCGGGTGGCGCGGCACGATCAGCCACTGCACGGCAGCGGCTTGCTGACCCAGCGCTTTAAGGGCTGCGATGAACATGACTTCTTCGCCCTCACGGCTGCTGGCAAACAGCACAACGGGCTTAGGCAAAGCTGTGCGCCATTGCGCGGCTTGCTGCATCTGCGCTACATCGGGCTGCACATCAAACTTAAGGTTGCCCAGTACGCCGTTGACCTTGGCTCCCACATTGCGCAGGCGCCGGGCATCATCTAGGGTCTGCGCCCAGACGGCAGCCAACGCTTGATAAGCAGGCCTTGATAGAGGCTTGATCTTCAACGCCCCGGCTTCAGACTTTTCATTCAAACGCGCATTGGCCAGCGCCAGCCCAACGCCTGCATTGGCGCAAGCTGCAATCAGATTGGGCCAAATTTCGGTTTCCATCAGCACACCAACAGCAGGCCTGAACTGATGGATAAAACGCTTCGTGGCGCCCAAGGTATCCCAAGGCAACCATACCTGCACATCACCTTGTTGCAGCAGCTTGGCTCCCTCTTGGCGCCCCGTTGCAGTGCTATGGGTCATGAGCAAACGCATACCGGGCAAGCGTTCACGCAAAGCCTTGATCAAAATTGCAGCAGCCCGTGTCTCGCCCAGTGACACCGAATGAATCCACACCCATTGCCCGCGCCCATCACGCCCTAAGTCAAAGGGCTGGTAATGGCCAAACCGCTCAGGCACTGCCACGCCATAACCGGGCTCAGCCACCGCTCGGCGGCGCAGCTTACGGCGCAGCAGCGGCTGGGCGGCCCAAGCCAGCGCGCTGAACAGCGCACGGGCAAACGTCATAGGTGCGCGTGAACTCATTGATTTGATCGTTAGCTGAATCTAGAGTGAAGCATGCTCTAAATCAGAGATGCCAAGCAAGAGCCGTCTCGCTGCGATGGCATCGTCCCCTTCCCGCGCAGCGAGAGAGGGGATGACGCGAAGCGAATCAGGGGGAGACGCGAAGCGACTCAAGGGGGAAAAGCATCTCAATGAGATGCGGCACCAATAGCTGCATCGGGCTTGACACGCTTGAGCAGCGTCAGCATTTGCGCCTCAATGCGGTGCAAAGCTTCTTCGGTATGGCCTTCAAAGCGCAGCACCAGCACGGGCGTGGTGTTGCTGGCGCGAATCAGGCCAAAGCCGTCAGCCCAGTCCACACGCAGGCCGTCAATGGTGCTGACCTGTGCAGGCGCAGAAAATTCTGTAGCTGCCAGTGCTTGCAGCTCAGCGGCCAAGCGGTGGGGCTCGCCTTCAGCGCAAGCCACGTTCAACTCGGGTGTAGAGAAACTTGTGGGCAGTGCATTGAGCAAAGCACTAGGGTCTGTTTCGCGGCTGACAATTTCGAGCAGTCTGGCGCCGGCATAGGTGCCGTCGTCAAAGCCGTACCAACGCTCTTTGAAGAAAATATGGCCGCTCATCTCGCCGCCCAAAGGCGAGTTCAGCTCTTTCATACGAGCCTTAACCAGCGAATGGCCGGTCTTGAACATCACAGCCTTGCCGCCCGCCGCTTCAATCTCAGGGGCTAGGCGCTGCGTGCATTTCACGTCAAAAACAATGGAGCCGCCGGGCACGCGAGAGAGCACATCTTTGGCGAACAGCATCATCTGACGATCAGGGAAGATGTTCTGGCCGTCTTTGGTGACGATGCCCAAGCGGTCGCCATCGCCGTCAAAAGCCAGGCCCAGCTCTGCATCCGAAGTCTGCAGCGCCTTGATCACATCGCGCAGGTTCTCTGGCTTGCTGGGGTCTGGGTGGTGGTTGGGGAAATTGCCGTCCACCTCTGAGAACAGCTCAATCACTTCGCAGCCCAGCTGGCGGAAGATTTCAGGAGCCGATGCACCAGCCACGCCGTTGCCGCAGTCCACTACAACCTTCATGGGGCGGGCCAGCTTTACATCGCCAACGATGCGCGCTTGGTAGTCGGGCAGCACATTGGCTTGGGTGACCTGGCCTGCGCCGGTGATCGTCCAGTCTTCTGCTTCCATGCGCAGGCGCAAAGCCTGAATCTCGTCGCCATAAATAGCGCGGCCTGCCAAAACCATCTTGAAGCCGTTGTAATCCTTTGGGTTGTGGCTGCCCGTGACCTGAATGCCGCTGGTGCACAACGTCGCCGCCGCGTAGTACAGCATGGGCGTGGTGGCCAGACCGATATCGATCACGTTCACGCCCACGTCGGTCAAGCCCTGCATCAGCACCGCAGAAAGCGACGGACCAGACAAACGGCCATCACGACCCACGGCCACAGTTTTTTCACCTGCGACCAGCGCTGCCATACCAAAGGCACGGCCAATACCGCGGGCGACTTCTTCAGTCAGCGTGCTCGGCACAATGCCGCGAATGTCATAGGCTTTGAAGATGGAAGATGCAACTTGCACGATAGGACTTTCTTGAAGCTTTCTAATTCCATAGCGCCCAGCACAAGTCTGTGCGGCGTGATCTCTCGATTTTAGGCTGCAAACAACAAGGCCCGAGCCTTGGGAGCACGGGCCTTGATATCAAAGATTCCCCCTGAGTCGCTTCGCGCCTTCTCCCAGCGGGGAACGAGAGCCTTTGCTACGGGGCGGCTCTTGCTGGCAGCCCCCTCTTTTGGGTAACAAAACACCACAGATAGCTGTAGTGCTGAAGTTACAGGCGTTGTTGTACCTGAGCCAAGGCTGCCGGGTCTTCCATGGTGCTCAGATCACCCGGATCGCGCCCCTCAGCCACGGCTTGGAGGGCGCGGCGCAGCAGTTTGCCGCTGCGGGTCTTGGGCAAGGCCGTCACAAAAATCACGCGCGATGGGCGGGCTACTGCACCCAGCCGAGTATCGACGAGCTTCATCACATCGGCCTCTAGCGCCTTGCAGCCCGCATCGTCAGCGACCACATTGGCATCGCGCACCACGCAAAAAGCCATGGCGGCTTGACCTTTGAGGTTGTCCGCCACGCCTACAACCGCGACCTCGGCAATTTGGGCGTGTGCGGAGATGCTTTCCTCAATCTCGCGCGTGCCCAAGCGGTGACCGGCAACATTGATCACATCGTCGGTACGGCCCAAAATGAAGTAGTAGCCGTCTTCATCGCGAATGCCCCAGTCAAACGTGCTGTAGATGAGGCGGCCGGGAATGCTCTTCCAATACGTATTAACAAAGCGGTTGTCATCGCGCCAAACGGTTTGCATGCAGCCGGGTGGCAGTGGCCCTTCAATGGCCAGCACGCCTTTTTGATTGGCTTGGGTCAGTTCTTCACCCGTCGCATCGTCAATCAGCTTGACGTTGTAGCCATAAACCGCTTTACCGGGGCTACCAAAACGCGTGGTCTGTGACTCCACACCGTTGCACAGCGTCATGATGGGCCAGCCAGTTTCTGTTTGCCAGTAGTTGTCGATGATGGGCTTTTTGATGGCCGCACTGATCCACGCAGCGGTGGGCTCATCCAAGGGCTCGCCCGCCAACCACAAGGCTTTCAAGCTAGAGATGTCATAGCGCGTCAGGTACTCAGCATCATGCTTTTTGAGCACCCGAATCGCCGTGGGTGCCGAGAACATGTGGGTGACTTTGTACTTCTCAACAATGCTCCACCACACACCAGCATCTGGGTTCACGGGCAGGCCTTCGTACATAACGGTAGCCATGCCTGCAATCAGCGGCGCATAGATGATGTAGCTGTGGCCCACCACCCAGCCAATATCACTGGTGCAAAAAAAGGTCTGACCGGGCTGCGCATCAAAGATGTTGGGCATGCTGGACGCCAACGCCACCGTGTAGCCCCCTGTGTCGCGCTGCACGCCCTTGGGCTTGCCGGTGGTGCCGCTGGTGTAGAGGGTGTAGCTGGGATGGGTTGACTCTACCCAGACGCAATCGACCTTGGCATTCAGATGCGCGGCACGCAAAGCGGTCCAGTCATGGTCGCGGCCAGCGCGCATGGGCATTTCAGCCAAACCGCGATTGACCATCAGCACTGCTGCGGGTTGGTGCTTGGATTGCTTGAGCGCCTCATCGAGCAAGGGTTTGTACGCCACCACCCGCCCGCCGCGCGAGCCCGCATCGGCACTGATGATGACTTTGGGCTCGGCATCATCAATGCGCGAAGCCAGCGCGCCCGAGGCAAAGCCGCCAAACACCACCGAGTGGATAGCGCCCAGACGCACACAGGCCAGCATGGCAAAGCAGGCCTCGGCAATCATGGGCATGTAAATTTGTACGCGGTCTCCTTTTTGCACGCCCAGCACCTGCAAGGCCGCTGCCATACGGTTCACCTCGGCATGCAACTCGGCGTAGCTGTAGACCTTTTCAGTATTCGTCTCCGTCGAGATCGCGATCAACGCGTTCTGCTCAGCTCGCTCGGCCAAATGGCGGTCTATGGCGTTGTGACACAGGTTGGTCGTGCCACCCACAAACCACTTGGCAAACGGTGGGTTGCTGTAGTCGCAGACTTGCTGCGGCTTTTGCTGCCAGTCGATCAGCTCGGCCTGCTCAGCCCAGAACAGATCACGATCTTCAATGGAGCGACGGTGGAAATCTTCGAAACGCGTGGTCATGAATATGTCTCCTTGGCTTTTCATCCATTGCAAAAAGCCTTATGTACTTTGTGATGAACGTTGAATTATTCATAGCGCACTTGCCAAAAACTGACAGCCCGTTAACTGGACGTCAGCACGCCTGTACGCTCTATTGAACGCCTAGCGCCGCAAAACTGCCACAAGGTGTTTCCTTGATGTCTGAGCAATGACACCGCAGTGATGACAGGCCTCAATTGACAGCCCCCTATTTACCGGCTCACCGATTCACCGACAATCGCCTCATGAAAGACAGCAGCCCCCACAAGCCCCACAGCCCGCGTTACTGGCTCATGAAAAACGAGCCTGACGAATATTCGATCGATCACGCATTGGCTGCCCCCGCACAGACCATTGCTTGGAACGGCGTGCGCAACTACCAGGCGCGCAACTTCATGCGTGACGATATGCAGGTGGGCGATGGGGTGCTGTACTGGCATTCAAGCTGCGCCGAGCCCGGCATTTACGGCATTGCCCACATTGCTGGCAATTTGCAGGTAGACCCTTCGCAGTTTGATCCGGCCGACCCCTATTACGACCCCAAGTCTCCACAAGACAAGCCGCGCTGGTTGATGCTGGATGTGCAGGCGCAGCGCAAAACCCGGCCACTCTTGATTGCCGAGTTGCGCGAGCATTCAGCGTTGGCAGATATGCGTGTGCTGCAAAAAGGCAACCGTCTGTCCATCACCCCCGTAAGCGAAGCTGAATGGCAGTTTATTTTGGGCTTGCTTGAGGGGCGTTGAAACGCTGAAACCGTCAAATACTGGCACTCCCCGAATGCTCTCTAATTCATAGCAAATAGTCTATATACCGCCTTGACCAGAAGGCAATTTCTTTTATGAAGCACGCACTTTCAGTCAAAGGCCGATAATCTTGCGTTTTTCGCGCAGCCAAGATTGTTTGATCTTGTACCCGCGCGAATGCCAAGAACGGCGCGCCAATTTGGGCTGCGCCACGCCATAGACAACACAATGGTCACAGCCCAAGTGCCGTGGCCATGCGCAGGTGGGACTGTCCACAGTTCTGCCTTGTTCTTGTGAAGGAAGATTGCCTTGACTGATCGCCCACCCGCTGCGGCTGCGGCCTCCCCCACCCACCGCCTGCAAAAGACCTTGATGCTCTGGCATGTGGTCATCATCGGCCTTGCCTACATCCAGCCCATGACACTGCTGGACACCTTTGGCATGGTCTCGCGTGATTCGCTGCAGCATGTGCCCACCTCTTACTTTGTGGCGCTGCTGGCGGTGCTGCTCACATCGCTGAGCTACGGCCACATGATTCGCCGCTACCCGTCCTCGGGCTCGGCCTACACCTATGCGCAAAAGGCCATTCATCCGAATGTGGGCTTTATGGTGGGCTGGTCGTCCCTGCTGGACTATTTGCTCTCGCCCATGGTGAACATCTTGCTAGCCAAGATTTACCTGACCGCCATCTTCCCGGACATCAACCATTGGTACTGGATTGTCGGCCTCACCGCTGTGATGATTTTGGTCAACCTGCGCGGCATTCGCTTTGTGGCCAATTTCAACGGGCTGATTGTTCTGTTTCAGCTGCTCATCATTGCCATCTTCACCATCATCGTCTGGCGCGAACTTAGCAACGGCCAAAACGCATTGGGCGCGATTGCTGAGCATGGCGGCCAAGGCCTGTGGAGCATGTCTCCCTTTTGGACAGCGCAGGCCGAAATTGGCGCGCTGATTACCGGGGCGACGATTTTGTGCTTTTCCTTCACCGGTTTTGACTCGTTGAGTTCACTGGCCGAAGAAACACACGACACAAAGAACACCTTACCTAAGGCAATTTTTCTGACGGCGCTGATCTCTGGTGTGATTTTTATCGCCTCCACCTACTTTATGCAGCTGTACTTTCCGGGCGATCCGGCGCAGTACTTTGAAGCCGTCGATGAAACCCAGCCCGAAATTCTCTATTTAGTGGGCGGTGCGCTGTTCAAGTCGGTGGTGCTGTCGTTTGCCATCATCACCGTCATGGCCTCAGGCATTGCCGCGCACGCTGGTGTCTCACGACTGATGTATGTGATGGGGCGCGACGGAGTGATCAGCAAGCGCTTTTTTGGCCATATCAGCCCCAAGTCCTTCACGCCTTCATACAACATTTTGCTGGTCGGCGCGGTGGCACTCACGGCAGGCCTGCTGAGTCTGGAATACGTGGTCGCCCTCATCAGCTTTGGCGCGCTCACCGCCTTTAGCTTTGTGAACCTGTCCGTGCTGGCTGAATATGTGTGGCGCCAAAAGCGCTGGAACACGCTGGGCGATGTGCTGCGCTACATCGTTACCCCCGTGCTGGGCTTTATGAGCGTGGGCGCCATGTGGCTCAAGGTAGAGATGACTTCGCTGACCTCGGGCCTGATCTGGGGTGCCATTGGTATTGCCTATCTGGCCATCATCACCCGCGGCTTTCGCAGCAGCGCCCCGCAATACCACGAGGACGCCCAATAAATCGTTTGATGAAAATGGCTCTCAGTCCTTTGACATCAAAGACTCAATGCTCTACTTTTAGGAGTTATGTTGCATTGAGTCTTTGATGAGAGCGGGCTTGTCTGTGGCGTGAGTCCAGCACTGGGTCACGCCCAGCGCCAGCAGCCAGCCCAGCACGCACATGCTGACTGTAACCACCCAAGTGAACTGCCAGCCGCCCATCCACACCGCCACGGCAGCCACCAAGGGCGGGCCGGCAAACTGGCCTACGCAAGACCATTGCTGCATCAAACCCACGGTGGTTGAAACCGTTGATGAGCTGGGCGCCAAATGCATGGCTGTGGTGAACAAGGTCGCAGGTATCAAGCCACCCGTGGCAGAGAACAAAAACACCGCCACAAAGCGCAGCCACAGCGGCAGCGCCTCGCCGCCTATCTGCACATAGGCCAGCAGCGCGCACAGCCCCATCATCACAAAGCCGGTTTGCAAACAGCGCGCGGGGCTCCAGCCGCGCTGCTGCAGCTTGCCCGATGCGATATTGCCCAGCAAATTAGCCGCAGCCACGGCCGCAGTCAGCACGCCAGCGAGCTTGGCGCTCAGCCCTGCTTGCCCATAGAGCGTTGGCAAAAAACCAATCACCCCCATCCACTGCCCCGAATACAGCATAAAACTCAGCGACACCAGCCACGGGCCGGGGCTGCGCAGCGTCAAGGCCAAACGAGGTCGCCAGCCATCATGGGCAGATGTTGTTGCTATTAATGGATGAGCAGAATCTGCAGGCACCATGCGCAGCACCGCCCAAAAAGCCAACATAGACGTGCCGCCCAGCGCAATCCACCAAGTCTGCCAACTCGTTGCCTGCAGCACCCACGGGCCAAGCAACAGGCCCATCGCGCTACCCACCGGCATGTATGAACCCCACCAGCCCATGCGCGCGCCCAGCTCACTGGGTTGAACGCTGCGCCGAATCAAACCCGGAGCAGGCATGGCGATGAGCAAAAAGCCCATACCCTCCAGCACGCGCAGTGCTAGCAGCCATGCAAAACCGGTAGCCGCAGCGCCCACCATGCTGGACAAGGCAATCAGCGCCAGCCCCACCAACATGCTGCGCCGCAGCCCCCATTTATCCGCGCCGAGGCCCACGACCAGCCCCAGTGCCATACCCGCAACTTGAACGGTTGAGAGCAAAAAGCCCGCTTGCACCAGTGATATGCCCAGCTCTTGCTGCAGCACCGGCACAGCCGGCGGCAGCTTACCCACGTGTAGAGAAGCGCTGATGCCAGCGGCGACGATGATCCATGAGGGGTTCAAGCCCCGCTTCGCAATTGTCTGCACCTTGATGTCTCTTTTTTTGAGGTCGCTGATATATAGCCTTGCGAGCATAGGCCATAACCGAAGCGAGCTTGAGCGAGCAAAAGCGACTCATTTGTTTGAGCGCTTTTTTGCTGGGCTGCAGACAAACTGGTGTCTTTGGAAGAGACCTGGGAAACGCCGAAGACAGCCCTTAAGGCTATGGCGTAAAGGCCTTCTGAGACTGGGCATGCTGGCCTTAGCGTGCCACGGTTACATTGGAGGCTTCATACAGGAGATTTCTATGGCCAAAGGCATGCAACTTAACAACAAAATGGTCAAAAAACCGAAGAAGGACACCAGCTTGCCACCGCCGGTCAATACCTCGTCGGAATCCATGCGCCCTATGCCCCCAGTCACCTCGGTGCTGCCCAAGGGCAAGTTGAAAAACAAATAAGGCCTTCGCCGTGCGCTCTCCGTACAGGGCGCGTACGGCCAACCGCCGCTAGCGCACACCTGGATCCGCCCCCATAGGGGTGCGTTAGTGCACCGCTTCTGGCAGCAAGCAGCGAGAAGGTCCAGCCTAAGTTTTCGCAACAACGCTGCCAAGCAAGCTCCGCTAAGCTTTGCCAGCCCTGCATATCCATCACAATTGTGCTTTCGACAAAACGCACCGAGAGCTGACCATGACCTTTGCCGACAACCTCAAGCAACTTCCCTCCATTGCCCATATTGCAGAGCTGCAACTGATAGATGCCGATGGCAATGTGGCCGCAAGCATTCCCAATGCGCCCGGCAAGGCTGGCTCTGTAACCGTCTACAACGGCCTCTTCGTCAAACACGGCAGCATCAATGTGGCGGCGGCTGAAGAAGGGCTGCAGTTGTTTGCCGAGCACACTGAAGACGCCAAGGCACGCCCCGGCGCTCACCCCAATATCGACCGCCTGCTGGAAGTGATCGCCAGCGGCAAGGGTTATGAGGTCAAAGTCGTCGCGGCTTAAACCCCGCACGAGCAAACCAAGCACTATCAAAAAAAGAGCTAGCAATCCTTAATAGATTAGGGATGCTGGCTCTTTTTATTCAAACCTCCACATCTAAATCTTCCCGCTGAATCTCAGCGACGCCCGCCGCACAACTTCGGGCAATTGCTGCACTTGGGCATATTGCTCGCGCAGCCAAAAGGCGTCATTGCCCTGCGGGCCCAGCACTTGCTTCAAATCTTGCAGTGCGCTGCGCCCAGCAGCCGGGGCGTAGCTGCTGATTTTTTGCAGCGTCAGCGCAATATGCTCACGCAGCGAATGCTGCTCGCTAGTGACCGGATCCACATAGGTTCCATCCAGACCAAAGCGGCAGGCCTGAAAACGGTTATAGCTGTAGACCAAATAGTCGTCCTCGCTAGGCTCAAACGGCTGCTCGCTCAAAAACCAGGCACCCAGCGCCTGTACATAAGCCGCCAACTGGGCAGCGCGGTCTATGGACAGCGGTGTGTCGAACACGCGCACCTCGACGGTGCCAAACTCTGGCTTGGGACGTATATCCCAGTAAAAGTCCTTCATGCTGTGGATGACGCCGGTGGCGGCCATTTTGTCGAAGTAGCGCTCAAAGTCTTCCCAGTGCAGCGCAAACGGCGCGCGGCCTGAGAGCGGGAAGGCGAAAACGGAATTCAGGCGGGCCGAATCAAACGCCGTGTCCTGACCCTGCACAAAGGGGCTGGATGCGGACAGCGCAATAAAGTGCGGAATGTAGCGCGAGAGGCGGTGCAGCATCAGCAGTGCATCATCGGCACTGGGGCAGCCCACATGGACATGTTGACCAAAGATAGTGAATTGCTTAGTCAGATAGCCATACAGCGCCGTCATTTCCTTAAAACGCGGCTTGTCGTAAATGCGCTGATGGTGCCACTGCTGAAACGGGTGCGTGCCACCACCGGCCAGGGTGATGTTCAGCCGATCTGCCGCCTTGACCAGCGCATCGCGCGTTACGCTGAGCTGGGCATAAGCATCTTGTGCGTCTTGGCAGATACCGGTAGAGATCTCAATCATGCTGGCCGTTACCTCGGGCACGATAGAGCCCGGCACTGGGACGTTTTTCAGCAGCGCCAGCATATCGGGCGCATAAGGGGCCATGTCGTAGTGGTGGGTGCTCAGCAGTTGCAGCTCTAGCTCTACGCCCAGCGTTAGTGCTTGCGATGAGGCGAACTCACCCAGCTTCAGAGTTGCTGATTTGGTTGATGACCGGGCTGAAAGCTGGGTTGAGGAATCAATTGATGGCTCATGCGTCATGGCGCTTCTCCCCTTTTTGTAGTGCGGCGCGGCCCACGCCTCTATGCGCATCGCCGCTGCGCCACAAAGCACTGGCGGCAAGCAGTACCCCTAACACCTCGCACAGCGCAATCAACGGCAAGGCGATGGCTGCAATTTGCTGGGCCACGCCGAGATTGACAAGCATCCACTGCTGCACCAGTGCAGACACCATGAGCAAGGCCACGCCTGACAACGCCACCTGTGCGCAGGCCACCGGCCACTGTTTACGCCAGCCAAGCGCCGTGCCGCGGCCTAGTAGCAAAACAGCGCCCAATTTGGCTGCAAGCCTTACCAAAAATACGCTTGCCACTACAGAAATCAAAGCAAAAGACAAACCGACCTGGGCCGCCATGCTGGCCACCAGCACAAACATCAGCAGGTTAAGCATGGCATTGGCAGCCTGAAATGCCTGCGGCCAGATCAAGGGCTGGGGACTTAAATTGCGTAGCAGCAAGCCCGCGACCATAAAGGACAAAGCGGCTGACCCACCCCATTTCTGAGCGAGCAAGCAAACCGCTACCGCTGCCGCTAACAGGTACATGGCCGTTGTGTCGCTGCGCGAAGACTTCCAGCGCAGTACAGGCCAAAAAGCCAGCGCCAGCAGCGCTGCCCAAAGAAGGGTTAAAAGAATACTCAGTAGCAGTTGCCCCAAGCCCGCCGCTGAAAACTGCAGCCCACTCGCCTCTACAGTTGATACTGCTGATGCAGGGACAAAAACCAGAGTCAACACCAACGCAGCCAGCAACGCCAGCCAGGTGCTGACTGTGGCCAGCAGCAGGCTTCTGTCAGTGATTGAACCACTAGAGCGCAAATCATCAGCAATACGAAGCAGCACGGCGGGCGATGCGGCCATCGCAATCACACCTACTGCCAGAGCAACGGGCCAATCCCAATCCAGAAGCCGCAGCAGAGCGCAGACCAAAGCCCATGTCAGCAAAGACTCGCCCAGACTTTGAAGCAGCAGCCACGGTTGGCGCAGCAACCAAAACAAAGACACTTGCGAGGCCGCCAGCAGCAGGCTTACCCCCACCGCCAGCTCCAGCAATAGCAAAGTGCTGCCTTGCAAAGGCCATTGCAAATCACCAAAACCAAGCCAGCCGGCAACCAGACCGGCCAAGGTGTAGCCCAGCATACGTGGGTAGCCTGTAAATCGATGCACCAAATGGCCCAGCAAGGCAGCTGCAGCCACCAGTACGCACCAGTTCAAAAGCGTTTGAGATTCAAACAGCATCAGCGCCCTCCTGTATCAATGCCCGGGGATGCAGAGTTCAGATACGAACATCCGCAAACCCAGTCTTGCTGCAGGCAGCGTTGCGTGAAGGACGGCGAGTTAGCCTCGTAGAGCCGCTAACACAACTGAGCAAACCAAAGGTCTACGTTTGAGACGAAGCGCTAAGCCGCAGGCCGAACATAAGTAGGGCAAGGCCAAGCCGTGACGTATCAAGGATTGCGTGAGCGACTCTAAAGGCTCATGAGATCATGAATAGGCCAGATGGCCCGAGCCCAACAAAAGTGCAACACCTGCGAAAGGCGGCCAAACGACCACCGCGCAGCTTTGCAAAGCGCACAGGCTGTGCAAAGCATTGGTTTCATCATACAAAGATGGTCCTGACAGACAAGGCTGGCCGTCAGCATGTAAGAGTCTGTATTTCATCCCCTTAGGGCAGCTTCAAAGCCATGTCCTCAAAACACCGCCCATCCGGCTCAAGCCTCAAATCTGCAACATGCGCTGGGTGCGACCACGGGCACCTGCCACCAGTTCACTGATGAGTTGCGCTTCAGGCAGGTTTTTCCAGTATTTGCGCGGCATCTCTCGCTGCATGGCTTGCTCTTTGAGTCGCGCTGGGTTGAAGGTAGATCGGTAATAGGTCAGCCACAGTTGCTCGCCCGCGTCTGGGCCGGGGGCTTGGTCAGCCGTGCTGCCGGGGGCCATCAACAACTGCTCCAAATCCCAGTAAACACTGCATTGCGGCGTAAGAATGGCCCAGCGCATATTCGGAAAACGCCTTCTAAAAAAGCCCGATGCAGCGCGCAGCACATGGTGCTCAGGTTCAAACCAGGCCATTTGCATGGGCTGAGCATCCGCTGGCGTCTCAGTTCCCGGCACTGGCCTGAAGCGCACAAAGGCATGCATTTTGTGAATTTCGCGGCCCGCCGCTTTGGCCAAGCGCTCAATCTCGCGCCAATCGCTATCGAGCGCATCCAGCCGCAACCTAGGGTCAGCCTGCAAGCGATACAGCCAGCGGTAGCACAACGCAAAGCGGCCTTCCAAAATGTGGCAGCAAGCTAAGCGCATGGTTGACAGCTGGCTTTTGCCTAAACGTAGCGGCTGCGCGGGTGGCAAGGGCAACTGCTCTAGTGCATCAGGTGTCAGCGCCCTGCCCACTACGCTGCCTGCCTCATCGGCTGCAAACAAATCCTGCGCTTGCATTTGCTTGGTTAGGGGCTGGCAAAAGCGCCAGCGCACGGCATGAGGCTCCACGCGCAAAGCCAGCAGCACTTTGGCGGCTTGGCGAAAGCCGTCGAAGTCATCAGGCTGCTCTAGCTCAATCACCAGAAATTCGCTGGATAAAACACTAGATGCGGCATTGCTCGCGTCACTCGATGTTTCTTTCTTCATTGCCATCTTTACCGCCTATCACCATCCATCAAACAACGAGAGTTGAGCTGTTTTTGCGCTCAAGCCAGTATCTGGCAATCGCATGCCGCTATGCTTTTGTTGAACGACGCCGTTATTCATGCGCTGCAGCAATTGCTGGCGCAACATCGGGCTTTCCAAATCTGCGCGGCGCGGGTGGTAGTCCGTCAGCTCCACAAAAGCCAGCACCTTGGCCGTGGCGGTGCGCAGCTGCTGCAAGTCGGCTAACCGCAAGCTGCGCCCACGCCGCGCCAGCAAAAGGCGCTGCACGCTGCGCACCCCCAAGCCGGGCACGCGCAGCAGCCACTCTTTGGGCGCAAGGTTGAGGTTGACTGGAAAGTGCTGGCGATTGGCCAGCGCCCAAGCAAGCTTTGGGTCCACCTCCAAGTCCAGCATGCCGGCGCTGCCGGGCAACACAATTTCTTGATGGGCAAAGCCATAAAAACGCATCAGCCAGTCCGCTTGATACAGCCTGTGCTCGCGCAACAGAGGCGGCGCCTGTAGCGGGAGATCGGCCGAGGCATCGGGGATGGGGCTAAAGGCGGAGTAATACACGCGCCGCAACTGGTGGCCGCCATACAGGCCGCTGCTGGTTTGCAAGATGGCTGCATCGCTGGAATCATCAGCGCCCACAATCATCTGAGTGCTTTGGCCACCGGGGGCGTAACGCGGCGCTTTGGCACGGCGCACGCGCTGCGCGCCGGGCAAAGAGACGATGCTGCGGGCCGCTTGTGAGCGCCCTTCGTCCTTGGCAATCTGAATAAACCGAGCTACATCGCCCATGGCCGTCTGAATCTGATTGGCGTCTTTTTCAGGCGCTAGCTGCTGCAGACCTTGCTGGGTGGGCAGCTCAATATTGATGCTCAGCCGGTCGGCATAGCGACCCGCCAGCGCCAGCAGTTCGGGCGCGGCATCGGGAATGGTTTTGAGGTGGATGTAGCCGCGAAAATCATGGTCTTCGCGCAGGCTGCGCGCGACTTCGACCATTTGCTCCATGGTGTAGTCGCTGGACTGAATGATGCCGCTGGATAAAAACAGGCCTTCAATACAGTTTCGGCGGTAAAAGTCCAGCGTCAGCTCCACCACTTCAGCGGCCGTAAAACGCGCACGTTGCACGTTGGAGCTTTTGCGGTTGATGCAGTAGCGGCAGTCGTAAATGCAGAAATTGGTTAGCAAAATTTTGAGCAGCGAGATACAGCGCCCATCCGGCGCGTAGCTGTGGCAAATGCCCATGCCTTCAGACGAGCCCATGCCCTTGCCGCCCAGCGAATTGCGCCCTTTGACGCCGCTGGAGGCACAGCTGGCGTCGTATTTAGCGGCGTCCGCCAAGATGCTGAGTTTGGCAATGATTTCCATGATGGTGCTCGTGATTCGTGAGGAATTCACGATGTACTGTTTATTTATACAGTAATTTAACGAATCAACGAAGCACCGTGAGCCAAGGGGTTTTTAAATTTCACCTCAATCCGCAATCAATTCACCTTGAAATTGGCAGCTAGTCCATACACCAAAAGGACTTTTAGCTATGGTTTTAAAAATTTGAAACAAAAAAAACCGGGCAGAGCCCGGCTTGGTGATTGGCGTGAAGCGTCTTTTGCGTTTTTTCTTTTGCCTTATGGCCTATGCCCTATGCCCTATGCCTTATGTTTTATGCATTCCCCATTACGTCGAGCTTGGCAGCTTGCCGTCGCGCAGCAGCGCATGCACCAGCTCTACCCAGTAGCGCATGCCCAAAGGCAAGTTGGCGTCGTTAAAGTCATATTGGGGGTTGTGCAGCGATGCGCTGCCCTCGCCATTGCCCAGCCAGATATAGACACCGGGGCATTCTTGCGCCATGAAGGCGAAGTCTTCCGATGCCATGCTGGGCACCATGTCGCGGCGCACTTTGCCTTCGCCAAGCACGCCGGTCAGCACATCGGCACAGACTTCGGCATGGGTGGCGTTGTTGATGGTGGCCGGGTAGCTGACGCGGTAGTCCAATTGAGCCTGCAGCCCATGCAGCGCGCAGGTAGCAGCAATGGCTTCGCGAAAGCGCTGCTCGATACGAGCGCGCTGGGGCATGTCAAAGCAGCGCACGGTGCCGCGCAGCTTGATGGCCTCAGGCATCACGTTATAGGTGTCACCGGCGTTAAAGCTGGTGACGCTTAGCACGGCGGGCTTGTGCACTTCTTGCTCGCGGGCAATCAACGCAGGCAAATGGGTCACCAACTGGCAGGCAGCCAGCAAGGCGTCTTTACCCAAATGCGGCATGGCGGCGTGGCAGCCTTTGCCAGTCAAGGTCAGATCGAAAATATCGAAGGCTGCCATCACAGCGCCGGAATGCACCGCCGCCGTACCCAGAGGCAGTCCCGGCCAGTTGTGCATGCTGTACACCGCATCCATTGGGAAACGCTTAAACAGCCCGTCCTCAATCATGGCGCGCGCGCCGCCTTCGTTTTCTTCGGCAGGCTGAAAGATGAAGTACACGGTGCCCGCAAAATCGGGGTGCGATGCCAGTGCTTGCGCGGCGCCTAGCAACATGCTTGTGTGGCCGTCATGGCCGCAGGCGTGCATGCGGCCGGCGTGGGTGGATACGTGCTCGCACTGGTTGAGTTCTGTCACGTTCAGCGCATCCATATCAGCGCGCAGGCCGATGGAAGGACCTGCGCCGCGCAAGCCCTTGAGCACAGCGACGACGCCGGTTCCTGCCAGCCCACGGTGTACTTCCAAGCCAAAGCTTTTGAGCAAATCCGAAACACGTGCGCTGGTGCGGTGCTCTTGAAATGCCGTCTCAGGGTGGCGATGAAAGTCGTGGCGCCACGCTTGCAGCGCTTGCTGACCGGGCCATTGAATAGTGTTCAACATACTTCGCTCCGCGCTTACAGCGTATGCACAAAGGTCTGGGCGATCATGGTCGCAGCCAAGAACACACCGGCATTGGCCAGCAGCGAGACCAGCACAATGCGCCAGCCCAAGCGGCGAAACGCCGGAATATCCTTGGCCAGCGACAGGCCGGCAAAGGTCAGCATGGGCGTAATCATGGCCAAAAAGCTCACCTTGCCAGTCAGCGCAGTCACTTCAGCGGCCAGCGGCATTTGCGGGAAGGTCATGGCCATGGCGATGAAAGAAATCCAGCACACCGCAGGCAGCTTGCGACCCGTCGCCATATAGATCAAATCACCCACCAGCACGGGGATGATGATGATGAGCACGCCGGGCAAAGCGTCCAGCATCGGCGTGCCGTAACCAATGCGGTTGCCAATCAACACCATGGCGCCCACCCAAACCCAGCACAGCAGGCGCATGCCCAAGCTCAGCGCGGGCACATCGACCTTTTCTTCCTCAGCTTGATTGGCTTGGGCTGCAGGAGCGAGCTTTTCCACCAAAGCGGCCTTGCGTTTGCTGCCCAAAATCGGCTCCAGCCACTGGTAAGCACGCACAGCCAAAGGCAGGGAGATGAACAGCGTCAAATACGTTCCAACCGTCGTCGCGATCAGGTTCGCGGCAGCGGCAAAAGTCGCGATTTGCTCGCCCATTTCAGGGTACTGCGCTGCAACCGCGCCCACGGCAGCGGCAGTCATGGAGCCAGAGCCCACGCCCGCGCCCATGCCCAAGGCGATGGGGTGGAAAATGCCCAAGCTTGCGATAAAGCCCGCCAGCAGCGAGATAAAAATCGCTCCAATCAACGTGCCAGTAATGTATTCAGCCAGCACGCCGCGGCCTTCGGGCGAATCCATGCCGAAGCGCTCGCCAATGATGGCCAAGCCCGGTTCACGGCCAATCGAGAACGTAGCGCCAATCGCTTCACGCTTAATGCCCAGCAGCAGCGCCACCGGCATACCCAGCGCTACGCAGCCCACCAAGTTACCTAACTCTTGCAGCGCCAAGCCCCAGCCTACCTTGGCCAGTTGCGGCAGCGAGCCGCCCACCATCAAACCCAACTTGGCAATAAACAAAAACAGCGCGCAAGACAGCACGGCAGCGGCCAAGTTTTGGCTATACAAGCCAAGTTGCAGCGGCCCGGGCAGGCGCTTGCGCAGCAGGCCCAGCACCAAACCAATCAGCAGCGCCCAGATCATGGGCAGCAGCACCACCTTACCCACGCCTAAAGCAATGGGCAGCGGCCCCAGCCATTCAGACAATGCCGCAATCACCAGCGCCAGCGCAAACACTTGCACCACACTACTCATCTTCAACGCGGCCTTGGCCGGCTGCACTTTTGTACGCATCACGATTCCTTGCGCACGACGACCACGGCCGACGCGCTGAATTAGCTCAAAAACCTGAAATAAGGCGTAGCCAGCCCTCACCAGCACTACCTATGCTGGAGCCGAATATAGCAATGCATTTATTGCATACGCTCAGTTTTTCTGTTCTAAAAAAGTGAACATACGTAGCTCTACCCATGCAATTTAGCGACCACAATCGCTGCATGCCTGCATTTCAAGACTCTCGCGCCCGCTATCTTTTTGAGGCCGTCTCCTGTGGATCGGTACGCGCTGCCGCTGAAAAGCTGGGTATTGTTCCCTCAGCAGTCAGTCGCCAAATTAGCCTGCTTGAAGAAGAGCTTGGAGTCATCCTGCTAGAGCGCCACCGCAGCGGCGTGGTGCCCACCGAGGCGGGCGGGCTCATTTTGGATTACCACCGCGAGCACACCGCCCATCAACACGACATGCTGGCCAAGGTCGATGCCATGCGCGGCCTGCACAGCGGCAGCGTCAGCATCGTCAGCGGTGAAGGTTTTGCGCAAGAGCTGATCGACGGGCCGATTCGCCAATTTCGCCAACAGCACCCAGGCGTGAGCATCTCGCTAGAAATTTATGGCACGACTGAAATCATGCGCCGCATTCGTGAAGATGCTGCCGAGATCGGCCTGGTTTATTACCCGCCAGCCGACAGTCACATTACCGCCCGCGGCACGGCGCGCCAGCCCATGCATGCCATCGTTCACGCCCAGCACCCTTTGGCCAGTGCGGCTCAAACAACGCTCAAAGAACTCAACCAGTGGCCTATTGCCATGCTCCAAGGCGTGTACGGCATTCGCCAACTGGTGGAATATGCCGAGCAGGCGGATAAAACCCACCTCAGCCCCGCACTGACCAGCAACCTCATCAGCGTACTTTTGGCCTTCGTCACCAGCGGCCAAGGCGTAACGCTGCTGCCGCCCTGCTCCGTCACGGCCGAGCTAGCCAGCGGCCGCTTGCGTGCCATCCCTATTGATAATGCAGCGCTAGAAGATGCCGAGATGCAGCTGATCACCCGCACAGGCCGCCACCTATCGCCCGCCGCCAATCGGTTTTTGCTTTATTGCATGCAAGGGATTCAAGCGTTTCAAGCTTGATTCGGTGATTTCTAGCACTTAAAAAACCGAAATCTGCGCTTGTTCACACTTTGAAAAAATCGTCTCAAAGCAGCAGCAATGCCACGCCATGCACACAGGGGCAACGTGTGACAGAACGCGATGCAAGGCCATGAATTCCTAAAATTGCGACCTTTCTCTTCTACAGCTGATTGCTCCCAACCCATGCAACAAGACAACCGCCTTCCCCACAACAACAAAGAAGGGGCGATTTACGGTGCGACGATTTGCTCTCTTACCGCACTGGTGATGACCACATTCAACGTGCTCATCCATGCGCAGGAAGTCAACGCCCAAACCCTGCAAAGCATCGCCTTTTACTTTCCGCTGATGTTTGTCATTGCCATGTTGGTCGAGCCCCTGCTGGTCGGGCGCATTGCCGAAAAAGCCATGCACCGCCTGAGCCCCGCCACAGACAGCGGCAATGCCAAAATTCTGTTTCGCATGGTGTTCACGGTATTCGGCATGTCGCTGGTGATGACGGGCATCGGCAACCTGATCGCATTCGGCGCAGAAGGCTGGCTTGGCCGCATGCTGCACGACTGGCCGCGCAACTTCTTTGTGGTGCTGATCCTGGAAGCGCTGATCATTCAACCCATTGCCCGTGCGGTGATGGTCAAGCTGCATCAAAAAGCGGGCAACGCGAAAGCTGCTTAGAGCGGCGAACACAACTCAGCAAATCGAAGATTTGCGATTGAGACGAGGCGCGAAGCCGCAGGCAGTTCAAGCGTACGACAAGGTGAAGCAACGACGTATCAAGAGTTGTGTTAGCGGCTCATAAAGCCGCCTAAAGACGATTTGCGCTGGCGCTGAGTTTGATGATGATTAAACCCATCGATAATTGGGAAAAACTGCCAGAAGTCCTTGTATATATTGGACTAGCAGCTATTAAAAGCAGCCCCCACCACCCAGCAAACACAAGATTTGCGTTTAAGACGATTCGCGAAGCATCAGGCAGTACATTCGTATGGCAATGCCAAGCAACGACGTATCAAGGGTGGTGTTAGCGACTCTAAAGTTAGCGCCTGTAAAAAATTGAACTGAAAGCCCACCTTGAGCACATCCTCCCTACCCACCTGCCCCCAATGCGGCTTAGACAACACCTACCCCGACGGTGAGTTGCTGATTTGCCCCGACTGCGGCCACGAATGGACTGCCGCTGCAACGGGCTCGGCCACTGACGACGAAGACAGCGGCCCGCGCGTGATCAAAGACGCCAACGGAGCGCCGCTGGCCGATGGCGATAGCGTGCTGCTGGTGAAAGACTTAAAGGTCAAGGGCTCGTCTACCGTGATCAAAAAGGGAACCAAGATCAAAGGCATTCGCCTTGTGTATGACAACGGCGACCATGACGTGGACTGCAAGACAGACCAAGGGCCGTTCATTCTCAAGTCTGAGTTTTTGAAGAAGGCTTGAGAAAAATCCACTCAAATAGCTTCTTAGTCCATATAAATACTGGACTAGAAGCTATCAAAATAAGAGTGAACTGGGGTTGACTGTAGTGTCAACCCCGCGCTCTTAAAACGGCGAGCGGATATCGGACAGAAACTTCTGCGTGCGCGGATGCTGCGGGTTGCCAAAAAAGTCAGCAGGTTTGGCCCGCTCCAGCACCTTGCCTTGGTCCATAAAGATCACGCGGTCGGCCACTTCGCGGGCAAAGCCCATTTCGTGGGTCACGCAAACCATGGTCATGCCATCTTTGGCCAAGTCACGCATCACGAGCAGCACCTCGCCCACCATTTCAGGGTCTAGCGCGCTGGTGGGCTCGTCAAACAAGATGATGGGGGGCGCCAGCGTTAAAGCACGCGCAATCGCCACGCGCTGCTGCTGACCGCCGGAGAGTTGGCCGGGAATGGCCTGCGCTTTGTGCGCCAGCCCCACCCGCTCGAGCAGCGCCATGGCGCGCTCTTGTGCCTCAATGGCGGTGAGTTTTTTGAGCTTGACTGCGGCCAGCGTGCAGTTTTCCAGCACCGTCAGATGCGGGAAAAGATTGAACTGCTGAAACACAAAGCCAATGCCAGCGCGCAGCTGGTTCAAGTCCTGCCCCTTGGCATGCACATCGCTGCCGTCCAGCAAAATTTGGCCGGACTGAATTTCTTCCAAGCGGTTGATGGTTCGAATCAGCGTAGATTTGCCCGAGCCCGATGGGCCGCAGACCACGACGACTTCTCCAGTAGGAATAGTTTCATTGACTTCCACCAGCGCGTGGTAGTCGCCATACCACTTGTTCACATTGCGCAACTCAATCATGCAGATACCTTCACAGCCTTTGTCACGGCCTTTGATTTACCAAGTCCTTGACGCACCAAGCGTCGCTCCAGCGCGTAAGCCACACGGGACAGGCCAAAACACAAAATAAAATACGTCAGCGCCAGCAGGCCAAACACCTGCGCGCCCTTGGTCATCACCTGCGCGTTGATTTGCGAGGCGATATAACTAATCTCGGCCAGACCGATGATGTAGCCCAGCGAAGTCTCTTTGATGGTCGAGATGAACTGGTTCACCAGCGATGGCAAAGAGTTGCGCAGCGCCTGCGGCAGCACCACCGTGGCCATCGTCGTCAGGTACGACAGGCCCAGCGCTCGGCCGCACTCCATCTGCCCCTTGGGCAAGCCCAAAATTCCCGCGCGCACAATTTCGGCCAGATATGCGGCATCAAAGATGACCAGCGCAATCAACATGGTCCAAAACTGATTGGTCTTGACGCCCGTGATGGTGGGTAAAAAGAAGTAAGCCCAAAACACCACCATTAGCAGCGGCGTGCCGCGCACCACATAGACCAGCGCCGTAATCGGCCAGCGCACCCAGCGGTAAGGCGAGACGCGCATCAGGCCAAATACCAGCCCCAGCGGCAGCGACAAAATCAGGCCCAAGCTGGCCAAAATCAAAGTCAGCGCCAAGCCACCCAGCGGCCCATTGGGGTACTGCCCCACCAAAAAGTACAACCAATATTCTTGAATCAATTCCAGCATCTGCGTCTTCCCTTACATGGTCCGCACGGGATAGCGGTGCTGAAACCAGCTCGCCAGCAGCGTGATGATGAGCGACACGCCCAGATAGGCAACGCTGGCAAAGGCGAAGACTTCAAAACTTCTAAAAGACTGGCTTTCAATCTGCCCGGCTTGGTACATCATTTCGGTGGCACCAATCACGGTGGCAATCGACGTGCCCTTCCACAGGTTCAAAGTCTGCGAGATCAATGGCGGCACCGTCATGCGCAAAGCCTGGGGCAGGATTACCGTGCCCATGGTTTGCATATAGCTCAGCCCCAGCGCGCGCGATGCTTCCATTTGTACGGTGGGTACGGCGCGAATGCCACTGCGAATGTCCTCAGCCATATAGGCTGCGGTGTAAACGCCCAGCGCAATCACGGCGCAGATGGACTCCACCGGGCCTTCGTACAGCGCCAGCTTCCAAGACTCTGGCAGCAACTCTGGCACGCCAAAGTACCAGACCAACATGTGCGCCAGCAGCGGAATGCTGCGAATCACTTCCACATAAGTGGCGCCAATGGCGTTGAGCCATTTGAAAGGGGAAAGTCTGCACAGCGCAATCACAAGCCCCAGCGGCAGCGCAATGCAAAAGCTGAAGAATAAATATTGCAGCGACATCTTCAGCCCCGCGACCATCATGTCGTGGTACTGGCCTGTCAGCAGCATCTGAATATCGAAAGTCGTCATAAACCCCGCTCTGAACCAAAAACGCGCCCGCAAAGGGCGCGCTGTTCAAATGTGTGCCTTGCGGCTTAATCAATCTTGTCGCTGTTGAGCTTGAACTCGCGCTTAGGCATCTTCAGCGCGCTCTTTTGGCCAAACCAGTTTTCATACAGGGCTTCGGCCTTGCCACTGGCTTCCAGCTCGCGCAGGGAATCATCCACCACCTTCTTCAAGTTGGCTTCACCCTTTTTGATGCCCAAAGCCAAAGGCTCCAGCGCCAAGTTCGTTGGCAGCATCTTGTAGTCGCTGCGCTTGTCGCCCAGCTGATTCATGGCGCGCACCAGGCTCATGTCTTCGTTGACAAAGCCCACGGCCTTGCCTTGCTGCAGCGCGACAAAGGCTTGGGGCGATGTATCAAAGCTGATGACCTGAACGGTAGGCACGGCCTTTTTGATGTTCACTTCCATGGAGCTGCCCTTGGCCGTAGCCACGCGCTTGCCAGCCAAGTCAGGCACATCGTTGATGCCGCTATTGGTGCGCACCAGCACCTTGGTGCCAGTCACATAAGTGGTCAGCGAGAAGTCGATTTGCGCTTCGCGCTCTTTGTTGTGCGTGAGAGATGCGGCCAGCAAATCGATGTGACCTTGCTGCAGTTCAGGAATGCGCGCGGCCAGCGTGATTTGCTTGAACACGGCTTTCACGCCCAGCTTGGCGGCCACAGCCTTGCCCAAGTCCACGTCGTAACCAATCAGCTCGCGGGTCTTGGGGTCAATAAAGCTCATGGGTTCATCAGTACCCAGCACGCCCACGACCAGCTCACCCTTTTTCTTGATGTCATCGACCTGGTCGGCCTGAGCCATACCGCTTGCCATGACCAAAGTAGCCATGGTGGCCATCCAAAAACGTCGCTTCATATCCCTGTACTCCTTGACTTCTGTTAACTACCGTCGCCATTGACAAAATTTGTTCGAACGCAATCCACTATAGACGCATGGCGAAGCGTTTTTATAGATCGCTTATTCCTATGCAAATTACGCAGCACATACCACCGAAACGACGCGAAAGCTGGACGCAATGACTATTACCAGCGCCATGCCAGCTACATGTCATCGCCTTGCCATCACCTTGCCGCTCTCTTTTTCAGAGCACCTCACCCGCTTCTGGGTAGGCGGACATGGCAGCAACACCCCCGGTATGCAAAAACACCACGTTGCTCAAACCGTGCAGCGCGCCGCCCGTTGCGCAGGCCTGCAGCAAACCGGCAAAGCCTTTGGCGCTGTAAACGGGGTCTAGCAAAATACCCTCCTCGCGAGCCGCCAACTCCAGCGCCTTGAACGTCGCCGCATCAGGCACGCCATAGTGCGGGCCTTTAAAGCCCATCTCGGTGATGAGTTCTACCGAAGCAGCAGCATCAGCGGGCAAGCCCAACAGTTCACAAGCGTCGACCAGCGCGTAGTTGACTCTGGCGCTGAGCACTTCTTTTGTCGGACCTACGCTCACGCCATGAATGCGGCCTTGCCAGCCTTGCAGCCATCCGCCCAGCATCAGGCCAGCTTGCGTGCCGCCGCTGCCTGAAGCCAAAACCACAGCATCTAACGGTGCGTTCAATTGCTGCATTTGCTGGGCCAACTCGGCAAAGGCGGCGGCATAACCCAGCGCCCCCATGCCGTTTGAGCCGCCCATTGGAATCACATAAGGCCGTGAGCCATCGCGCCGCAATTGCTGTGCCAGCGCTGCACAAACCTCATCGGCATTCGCATCACCCACAATGCACTGCACCTGCGCGCCCAGCAGGCGGCACAGCTGAATATTGCCTACCTTGGCGTAATTAGCCGACCTGTCCGGCACGGCATCGCTGAGCACCAGATGCACCTTCATGCCCGCCACAGCCCCCGCCGCAGCCACCTGCCGCGCATGGTTGGATTGAAGCGCCCCTTGGCTAATTAAAGTGTCGCAGCCCATAGCACGCGCCTGTCCCAGCAAAAACTCCAGCTTGCGCGTTTTGTTGCCACCTGTGGCTAGGCCAGTGCAATCGTCGCGCTTGATCCAGATTTGAGGCCCTCCGCAAAGTGCAGTCACCCGCGCCAACAAGCTCAGTGGTGTAGGCGTCATCCCTAGTGGAGAACGCGGCAGGTTGCTCAGGCTATGCAAAGCGGCAAAAGCAGGGGATGAAGGAATGCTCATAAAATTGATAGCTAGAAGCGCTTTATTCGTATGGGGTTTAAGCCATCTTACTCGCGTACTCAATGATTCTTCGATCGCCATTCACAGTTGACGCAAACATGACTTGAACGACTTGCGTTCCGCGGTTTTATTAAGGGCACTGAAAGGTATGCTGCATTGCCACAAATCACGCGGGTAAAATTGCCGAGGATCAAAGAGCCTGCATTCAGTGACAAATCCTGTTATCTAGAAACACGCCACTCCGTAGTGCGTCAGGCTCTGCGCCAAGTCATGCAAGTTTTCCTCATGCAAAGCTTGGCTTGGTTCTTCACAACTTTCTGAAAACACCACAAAGCTTTAGCCCACGCCTGCTCCACCATGCTGATCTGCTTTTGCCATTTCGATCTGCCCACTCGCAGCTTCACGCGTTATCCATGCGCTGACGTCGAGGGGTGCGCATGACTGAGCAGCAGCTGTATGACATGGCGCCAGCCTTAGAGCTCATGGCCTTTGGTCTGGTTTTGGCGCTTGGCCCTCTGTGCTGGGTGTGGTGGCGCAATCGCGGCACAGGCCCTAGCAAGCGTTTGAAGGCGCTTTGTGTACTCACGCTATTTCTGACATTTGATTTGGTGCTGTTTGGTGCCTTTACGCGCCTAACAGACTCTGGCCTGGGTTGCCCAGACTGGCCTGGCTGCTACGGCAGCTCAAGCCCTTTGGCTGCACACGCACAAATTTCTGAGGCGCAAGCCGCCATGCCTACCGGCCCCGTCACCCACAGCAAAGCGTGGGTGGAAATGATTCACCGCTATTTGGCAAGCACCGTGGGCGTGCTCATTATTGCCATGACGGTGATGTCGTGGAAGCAAGCCCGCGCCGCACGCCGTTCAGGTCAGCCAGAGCTGGCAAGCGGTGCACTCAACCCTTGGTGGCCTACGGTGACGTTGGTTTGGGTCTGCATTCAAGGCGCTTTTGGCGCGTTGACGGTAACCATGAAGCTGTTTCCGGCCATTGTCACCTTGCACTTATTGGGCGGAACGGCTTTGCTGGCCTTGCTGGCAATTCCTGCTTCAGCCTTAAGCATGAAGCAAGCCAATCAAGTGCCGGCAGTGATCTCCCAATGCCTGCGCACTGCTCTGTGGCTGTGCTTGGCTTTGCTCATCATACAAGTGAGCTTGGGCGGCTGGGTCAGCACCAATTACGCTGTGCTCGCCTGCACCACCTTCCCCAACTGCCAAGGCAGCTGGTGGCCGGCTATGGATTTTGCGCAGGCGCTGCAAATCTGGCGCCCACTGGGCTTGCTCAAAGATGGCAGCAGTATTAGTTTTGAAGCACTCACCGCCATTCACTACACCCATCGCCTTGCCGCCTATGTCGTCGTCGCGGCATTGGCTGGCCTGTGGTGGCAACTGCGCCGCACTCCGGCTCTGGCCAAGCAAGCTCGCTGGCTGGGCTTTTTTGCGGTGCTACAAGTTTTGACGGGTCTTTCCAACGTGGTGTTGGACTGGCCCTTGGTTGCAGCCGTACTCCACACTGGTGGAGCCGCAGCGCTGGTAACAATTTTGGTCTGGAGTCTGGCTGCGACGCGCACTGATGCCACCGCCGCCCGCCCCGAAGTGAAGCGCCGACCCGCCTGAGGCAAGCGCACAAAGAGTAATTGCATGAGTCAAAGTGAAGCCTTGTTAGACAACACATCAAAAGTCAGCCAGTTCTACGCGCTGACCAAGCCGCGCGTGGTGCAACTGATTGTTTTTTGCGCCCTGATTGGCATGGTGCTGGCCGTTCCCGGCTGGCCCACCGTTGACCAGTGGGTACACATGGGTGTGGCCTGCATCGGCATCTGGCTGGTCGCTGCTGCAGCGGCCGCTTTCAATTGTTTGGTAGAGCGCCATATTGACGCCAAGATGAAGCGCACCGCTTGGCGCCCCACAGCGCGAGGCGAGTTGTCCAGCCAGCAGGCGCTGGCCTTCTCGGCCGTCCTGTGCATTTGCGGCTCAACCGTTCTTTGGATTTGGAGTAACGCGCTAACCATGTGGCTGACGCTGGCCACCTTTGTCGGTTACGCCGTGATCTACACCGTGCTGCTCAAGCCCGCCACGCCCCAAAACATTGTGATTGGCGGCGCATCTGGCGCTATGCCACCCGTGCTGGGCTGGGCTGCGATGACCAACAATGTCGGCCCTGAAGCGCTGATTTTGTTCCTCATCATCTTCCTGTGGACGCCACCGCACTTCTGGGCGCTAGCCCTGTACCGCGTGGAAGATTACCGCCAGTCGGGCCTACCCATGCTGCCCGTCACCCATGGCAGCGAATACACGCGCCTGCAGATCTTGCTGTACACCGTGGTGCTGTTTGCGGCGGGCTTGCTGCCCTTTATCTACGGTATGAGCAGTTGGCTGTACCTGTTTGCCGCCGTCGTTTTGGGCGCTGGCTTTATTGGCTACGCCGTGGCGCTGTACCGCAACTACTCTGATGAGCTCTCGCGCCGCACCTTCCGCTTTTCGCTGATTCACCTCAGCCTGCTGTTTCTGGCTTTGTTGGTCGATCACTACTTATTCATGGCCTGACTTTTCAGCCCAGCCTCTAAAAAAGCCCGGTTCGCCGGGCTTTTTTACGTCTATTGAACATGGCGACTGACAAGTCGATGAGAACCGCTCCTTCATTCAAAAAAACTATTTGAAATAAATTCAGATGAATTATTTCAATCATGTTTTAACTGTTAACGCACGAGGGCTCATGAATAAAACCTACCAATCCATCTGGAACGCCTCAATAGGTACATGGGTCGCCGCACCAGAAACCGCACGCCATAGCGGCTCAGGTAAAGCAAAAACTACAGTGGTTCTTATCGCAACAGCCCTGTTAGCCGCTAATGTGGCCCATGCAGACACCACGATCAATCTCACTGACCAACAAATATCCTCCACCAGCTACGCAACAACGCCGGCGAATAATCTGACTTTGAGTATTAGCAGCGGAGCGGCCACGCAGTCTGGCGACATCACTGGCACAGGCTCGCTCACCAAGTCTGGTGCGGGCACCGTCATCCTTAGCGGCAACAACACTCACAGCGCGGGCACCTTTATTAATGCAGGCGCTTTTCAGGCAGCTCAAGACAGCGCTTTAGGTCAGGCTGGCAGCGCAATAACAGCCAACACAGGGACTTTGAAGCTGGGCCTGAGCGGATCGCAAGGCTCTAGTTTCAACCGAGCCCTAACGCTCCAAAGCAATGGCCAGCTCAACTCTGCCTTTGGCAACAACACTTGGGCAGGCAGCATCACACTAAACAGCGCCAGCAACGGTGCTGTTGCTGATGCTGGCTCCTCACTCACCCTCACCGGCAATATAAGCGCTGCTACCAGCTCCCAGTTGGCGGTGGTTGGTAACCTGAACCTCATTGGCACCACCACAAACAATGTCGGTATTTTGACCGCCAACAATAGTGCAAACGGCCCAAGCAGTGTGCTTATCGACAAGGCAAATATTCAGGCCAGCATGAGCGACCCCAATGCTGCAGGTTTTTATTCGATTTACAGCATCGGGCAAAACCAAATACTGCTGACCAACTCCACCGTGGCTGGTAATAAGGGGATCAACACCAACCAAAAAAGCGCAGTGACTGTTAGAGATACGGCCATCAACGCTTTGACGACGGGTGTATTCACTCAATGGGGCTCTCAAGCAACTCTTGAGCGAGTGAACATCAACGTCAACAATCCCACGGCCACGGCAGTCGGTGTGGACAGCCTCATCAGCTCGCATACTGATATCAAGGATTCCACCATCAACGTCACCGCCACTGGTGGCGCTGCAATAGGTTTGATGGTGCGCTATGGCACAGCGCAAGCCGGAGAAAAAGGCGGCACCGCCACGCTAAGCGGCAACAACAGCATTTCAGCGCATCGCACCGATCTCACCCCATCGAATCTTGGCAACACATCAGCCATCTTGCTTTATCCATACACTGAGGGAGCCGGAGCTGTCAATGTCTCCGGTCAGCTCAATATTGACACCAATGGTCGCGCCATTTACAACAATATGGGCA
Source organism: Comamonas sp. Y33R10-2 (assembly GCF_019355935.1). Lineage (NCBI taxonomy): Bacteria > Pseudomonadati > Pseudomonadota > Betaproteobacteria > Burkholderiales > Comamonadaceae > Comamonas > Comamonas sp. Y33R10-2. The sequence continues at coordinate 1,534,222 of NZ_CP079925.1, read as the reverse complement.
CCGTCACGCTGACCGACGCGAGCATTACCGGCACAGGAAGTTCAGCCAATATTCTTCCTATGTACATGGAAAGCGCCACCTCCATGATGACGCTCAAAGGTGCAACGCAGGGTAATAATCAATGGAGTTGGGAAGGGGCAGCCGGCACTTTCGACATCAGCGCAGTTCAAAGTGCAGCTCCATTTATTTTGGGCAGCCTACGCGGCCAAAGCACCGTCATGCTAGGCAATCACGTCCTTGCAGTGGGCGGCGGCAATATTGACACCTTGTTCAGCGGCAACCTGCAAGATGGTGGTATTTCTGGCGGCACAGGTGCATCTCTGCAAAAAATGGGCACTGGCAAGCTGACATTGGCCGGAACCAGCAGCTATACCGGCGGGACTACCGTGCAAGCCGGTGCATTGATCGCGGGCAGTGCCACTGGCTTACCGCAAAACACAAGCTATACGATCAACGGCGGCACATTGGATCTGGGTGACTGGGATTTGCAGACCTCTAACTTAGCAGGTACTGGCGGAGCCATTGAACTGAATGCACAGACGCTGACAGCAAATCAGGCCAGCAACTCCAGCTTTGCCGGCAGTATCAACGGCAGCGGCAACTTGATTAAGCAAGGCGCCGGCACACTGACTTTGAGCGGTATCAACACCTATACCGGCACCACCGATATTGCTCAAGGCACATTGCAAGCGGGTGCTGCCAATGTCTTCAGTAGTGGGTCTGCGCACAATGTCGCAGCAGGCGCGGTAATGAATCTGGCTGGACACAATCAGACAGTGGCGGGACTCAACAACAGCGGCACAGTCCAACTCAGCGCAGGCTCACCGGGTACGGCTCTCAAGGTAACAGGCCCTTATACCGGCAATAACGGCGTAGTTGGCATCTCAACCGTACTTGGTACTGACGGCAGCTCCAGCGACAAGTTGTTGCTCAGCGGTGCAGGCGCTGTAGCCAGCGGAAACACAGCGCTGCAAGTCACCAACGCCGGCGGCTTGGGCGCACAAACGCAAGGCACAGGCATTGAGGTTGTTGGCACAGAAAATGGTGCCATCCTGCAGCCAGGCAGCTTTACGCTGGCAGGCGAGCATGTTGATGCCGGCGCATTTGAATATCGCTTGGTGCAAAACGCTCAAAGTGCGGCCCTGCATTCAAGTGCAGCGCCACTGCCACTGCCACCGCCACCGCCACCGCCATCTCCATCTCCATCTCCATCTCCATCTCCGGCTCCGGCTCCGGCTCCGGCTCCGGCTCCGGCTCCGGCTCCGGCTCCGCAGCCCTCTCCAGCCTATCGCGCCGAAGTACCCCTGCTGTCCGCACTGCCTGCACAGATGCGCCAAGCAGATATGGCCATGCTGGGCGATATGCACAAACGCATGGGAGATGGAGCCTCACCCACTCAAGATCTCTCAAGCAACCGCCGCGCCTGGGGACGCATCTTGCGCACAGACCCCACCATTCGTCAGCAAGGCACGGTAAACCCGGAAAGCAGCGGTCACATGACGGGGTTTCAGGCGGGTATTGACTTGTATGCGGACAAAAATATCAAAGCTGGCCTGTATGTTGGCCAGTTAGAAGGTGATATGAGCGTGCGTGGTTTTGCCAGCGGCGTGCAAGACAAACAAGTGGGCTTTAACAAACTGCGCAGCCGCTATTTGGGTGTTTATGCCACTTGGCAGGGCGATAGCGGCCTCTACGCAGATGCAGTTCTGCAAGCTGCAGACTATCGCAGCGATTTACACACCACAGGCAACACCACGCAAGCCCGAACTAAGGGCAGCGGCTGGCTTGCATCTCTAGAAGTGGGTCAGCCTTTTGCACTCAACAGCCAGTGGCAGATTGAGCCGCAAGCCCAGCTGATTTACCGCAAGCTGAGCATCGACGACACTGCCCTCAGTCTTGCCACCGTTAAAACCAAGGCCGACGCCGACTGGACCCTGCGCTTGGGTGCGCGCATCAAGGGTAACTTCACCACAAGTGCAGGTGTTCTGCAGCCCTACGGCCGCATCAACATCTTGCGCACAAGCAACACAACGGACGTAGCAAGCTTCATCACTCCTGCAGCCATCACCGACATCAAAGCCCAAGGCGGCTACACCGCCACTGAGGTGGCAGCCGGCGCCAGCCTACAGATTAGCCAACGCACTAGTCTTTATGGCGAGCTAGGGAAAATGTGGGCAATCGGTGGGGACAGCCGACTCAAGAGCGGCTTGCAAGCGTCGCTGGGCGTCAAGGTGCAGTGGTAGGGAATCCATAACGCAGTCGTAGACGCAGTGAATACCTTGTGCAAATGAAGTTTCACTTACGGTACAAAAAACCACTGTAATTTTCCCTCTCTTCAGACCAAGTTGGGTGCGCAATGCACCCAACTCCTTGCATTTACCACGCGGCGTTCAAGCAACGCTGAGCAAAGCCTGGCTACTGATCACAAGTCGTGATCCGTCTCTCGCTTTTTGCAAAAGCCTACTCGCTCCTGCGAAGCCATCGCTTGCTATCCTAGCGGCAGTTTCAATTGTCTCTTGCTCATGGTTTCGACTGCATCTTTCGTTATTCCTCTTTTGGCTCTTTGGATTTGGTGGCCTGTTTCTAGTCACACTGGCACCTCCCGCTTGGCTCGTTTGCTGGCAGCGCTGCTCACCACTGCTTTTGGTATTTTTCCGGCATTACTGCTGCATGCAGTTCAAACCAATGCCTTGCCCTACCCTGTGATTGCACAGTTGCAAGTGCCCGGCGGCTGGATTTTGGCCACCTTGCTGATGCTGGCGGTGTTTGTAGTGCTGCGTGATTTGCTTTGGCTTATGGCCGCGCTCACTGGACGTCAAAGCTTTGCGCAGATCTTGCATCTTCCTGCTATCACCTTCGGGGCGCTGCTCGTATCTGCAGGGTTTAGCGCCATTGGCGTTTTTAACGCCTTGCAGCCGCCCCGCGTTTTTGAGCAAACGCTGGCAGTTCAAAATTTACCTCCAGCACTTGAAGGCCTGCGCATTGCGGTGGTGGCTGATATTCATGCCAGCCCCATTAACGACGCCCGCTACGTCAAAACCATCGTGCAACGCACCATGGACACCATGCCTGACCTGATTGTTCTGCCAGGCGATATCGTGGATGGAGATGTGGCAACTGGCCGCGCCAATGTCGCACCACTTGCCGGACTCAGCGCCCGCTACGGCGTGTGGGCAGCACCTGGCAATCATGAGTATTACAGCGGCTACAACAGCTGGATGAAGGAGTTTCGCCAACTGGGCTTGAACCTGCTGGAAAACCGCACGCAAATCATCAATATCAAGGGCAGCAAACTGGCACTATCGGGCATTGGCGACCCTGTTTATGGCCGCACATCGCGTAACAACGCTAATCCAGACGTCGCCGAAGGTGTGCCGCCGGATATTGATAGCGTGGCTCAACAAGCACGCAAAGCAGGTGCACAGTTTCATATTTTGCTGGCGCATCAACCCAAGTTCGCCCGTGAAAATGCAGGCAAGGGCGTGAACTTGCAAATCTCAGGCCACACCCATGGCGGCCTGATTACAGGCATGGATGAATGGCTTGTCGCCCCTGCTAACAATGGCTTTGTGCGCGGCGAATATACGATTGGCAAGATGAAGCTCTTCGTCAGCAGCGGCGCCGGGCTATGGGCGGGCTTTGCTGTGCGACTTGGCGTGTTGCCGCGCATTGAGGTTTTGTCACTGACCGCTGCGCTTTAAGCGGCGCTCATTTGCGTATTTAAAAGCAAGCCTTGGCTTGCTTTTTTTATAAGCATCTCATGCAAAACGCCCGGCAAATACCGGGCGTTTGAGTCTTGTCGCCTATCTCGCGTTATCGACGATTTAGGCAGCAGGCGTCTCGCCCACCACTTCAGCCGTGGTGCGGCGATCAATCTTGCGGCTGAGCACTACCGAGGTATAGGTCTGCTGAATGCCATCAATCAAGCCAATACGGTCAAGCAGCGCATCGAGCTTTTCATTGCTTTCGCAGCGCACAAAGACCATGTAGTCGTACTGACCGCTAACGGCAGAAACCTCTTCCACTTCGGTGAAGCGGTTGAGTGCCTGCATGACCGAGGTGGCAGTTTTTGGCATCACGCGAATACCGCAATAAGCACGCACGGCAGATTGCTCCATTCGCGAGCCTAGGCGAACGCCATAACCGGCAATCACGCCCTCTTGCTCGAGCTTCGCAATGCGCGCAACCACCGTGGTGCGCGCCAAGTTCATCTGCCGGGCCAAATGCGCCGTAGAGGCGCGTGCATTAGTCTGCAACAAGCGCAGCAGTTGACGATCCGTTTCGTCGAGTCGATATTCCATACCTTATTCGGCCCAATCTTTTCGTGCTTAGAGACAGAAATGCCGCAAATTTGAGAAGTTTAGGGTCTGTTGAGATTTTCTCGGAGTCGCGAAGGAGGCAAGGGGCTGACTGCGGCGTTGCCCACCTTTGCAAGGCATAAGCCTTGCTGCAGGCGTGCGCCTTGCATCCAACCCCTTGTCGCCGTAACGCGATCTTCGATCAATTCTCAATAGACCCTAGAGTTTGAGTAAAAAATTGCTCAAACAAAAAACCCTGATCACTTTCATGATCAGGGTTCAATATATCTGGCAGGGGAAGAAGGACTCGAACCTTCGCATGCCGGAATCAAAATCCGGTGCCTTAACCAACTTGGCGACTCCCCTACGATGGATCGAATTGTACAACGACTTTTTGCACTCAATTTTGAAGTGGCTCAAAAATGTGCATTTGCACAATGAGGCAGAACACCAAGACTTTGAAGCGTTATCTCAACCCAGCAAACGAAAGGTTTGCTTTTGAGCCTAGAAGCGAAGCGGCAGGCGTACAAAAATTACGGTAAGGGAAAGCCGACCTTTCAAGGGTAGTGTCTACCGCTTTTATTCGACCACCACGGCGGTGCCGCTGGCTGACACCATCAGCATGCCATTGCCCTGCCCCAGCACTTCAAAGTCCAGATCCACGCCGACCACCGCATTAGCCCCGGCTTCTGCCGCGCGCTGCTCCAGTTCCTTGAGGGCAATTTCGCGGGCCTTTTGTAGCTCTCGCTCATAGGTACCTGAACGGCCGCCGACGATGTCGCGAATACCGGCAAAGAAGTCTTTGACTACATTGGCACCCAAAATTGCCTCGCCCGCCACCACACCGCAGTAGCGGGTGATACGCTTGCCTTCAATATTGGGAGTGGTTGTCACGATCATGGCAGTCCTTTGAATTCAACAAAAGCTCATGGTAGGGCAAGCCAAACTATAAATTTCGTAAGAAATCGTTCTTATGTCTATATAAGACATAGACTTACAGCTATCAATACTGAAGCAAAAACGATTACAGCCGGCGGCGACAGCCAAGCCTTAGGACGGGCATAGTAAGGGCTGCATGGCATGCACGGCTTCGCGCAGATAGGTCCAAGTCGTAGCAATGCGCGGAACTTGGCGAGACTCCGCCGGCATACTCATCCAAAAGGTTCGGGTAAAGCAGGCCTGATCAGGCAGCACCCGGCTTAATACCGGGTCCTTATCAGCCAAAAACGCTGGCAGCACGGCTAGGCCAGCCCCGGCCCTCACCGCCTCGTATTGCGCGGTAATGCTGGTGCTGCGCAGCGCAAACCGCTCAGGTCGGTGCAAGGTATCTAGCAGTTGTAGCTCACGGGTGAACAGCAAATCGTCCACATAGTGCACAAAGCTGTGATGGCGCAGGTCTTCGGTGCGCGCTACCAAGGGCTTGCGCGCCAGATATTCACGCTGGCCATAGAGGTAAAGGCGATAGTCAGCCAGTTTGGTGACGATCACCGTGCCGCGCTTGGGGCGCTCCAGCGAAATGACGATATCCGCCTCGCGGCTAGACAGGTGCAGCATGCGCGGCAGCGCCAGCAAATCAACGCTCAGCAGCGGGTAGCGCAGTGTCAGCTTGGCCAACTCAGACGCCAGCATCTGCGTGCCAAACCCTTCCGTAGCGCCCACGCGCACCAAGCCAGCCGGGCCTTCGCTGGTAGCAACTTTGGCCAATGGCCCGTGCTCCAAACCATTCACTGCGCTTTGCATGGTGCTGCTCACCACTAGCAACTGCCGCCCAGCCTCCGTCAGCCGCCACTGCCCAGCTTCGCGGGCAAACAGCACCGCGCCCAATTGCTTTTCCAGCGCCTGAATGCGCCGCGACACCGTGGTGTGCTCCACCCCCAGCTTACGTGCCGCGCCAGCCATGCTGCCGCTGCGGGCTAGTTCCCCGAAAAAACGCAGATTGTCCCAGTCCAAGGCTCTCTCCTTGTATCAACACCCTCAGCACATTTACTGGCATTGCAATGCCTTTATTGTGCATATTTGCACACCCTATGTGCAGATATATCTATTGCCCAATCAAAAACGCACACATACCATAGGGTGCAAATTCACCAACGGAGACCTCTGATGAACGCACCCACATCCGCCAAGGTATTGGCACCTACCGTCAAACTGTTGATCAACGGCCAGATGGTCGAGTCCCAAACCACCCAGTGGCGCGATGTGGTCAACCCTGCCACGCAGGAAGTGCTAGCCCGAGTTCCTTTCGCCACCCCCGAGGAAATCAACGCCGCCGTGGCCAACGCCAAAGAAGCGTTCAAGACCTGGAAGAAAACCCCCATCGGCACCCGTGCCCGCATTTTCTTGAAGCTGCAGCAGCTGATTCGCGAGAACATGAAGGAGCTGGCCGCCATCCTGACGGCCGAACAAGGCAAGACCCTGCCGGACGCCGAAGGCGATGTCTTCCGTGGCCTGGAGGTGGTGGAACATGCCGCCAACATCGGCACGCTGCAACTGGGCGAGCTGGCCAACAACGTGGCCAATGGAGTCGACACCTACACTTTGAACCAGCCGCTGGGCGTGTGCGCGGGCATCACGCCGTTCAACTTCCCCGCCATGATTCCGCTGTGGATGTTCCCGATGGCGATTGCCACCGGCAACACCTTCGTTCTGAAGCCTTCCGAGCAAGACCCCATGGTCACCATGCGCTTGTGCGAACTGGCCCTGGAAGCCGGCGTGCCCCCTGGCGTGCTGAACGTGATCCACGGCGGTGAAGACGCGGTGAATGCGATTTGCGACCACCCCGATATCAAGGCGATTAGCTTTGTCGGCTCCACCAAGGTAGGCACCCATGTGTACAACCGCGCCAGCCTCAACGGCAAGCGCGTGCAATGCATGATGGGCGCCAAGAACCACGCCATCGTGCTGCCCGATTGCAACAAGGAGCAGTCGCTGAACGCCCTGGCAGGTGCCGCTTTTGGCGCTGCAGGCCAGCGCTGCATGGCGCTGTCAGTCGTGGTGCTGGTGGGTGAAGCGCAAAAGTGGATTCCCGAGCTGGTCGCCAAGGCCAAGACGCTCAAAGTCTCTGGCGGCACCGAAGCCGGCACCGATGTGGGCCCTGTGGTCAGCTGCCAAGCCCTGTCCCGCGTGGAAAGCCTGATCGAGCGTGGCATTGCCGACGGCGCCAAACTCGAGTTGGACGGCCGCAAGCCCCAGGTGTCTGGCTACGACAAGGGGAATTTTGTTGGCCCCACGGTGTTCAGCGGCGTCAAGCCCGGCATGTCCATCTATGACCAGGAAATCTTTGGCCCCGTGCTATGCATTGCCGAAGCCGCCGACATTGACGAAGCCATTGCCTTCATCAACGCCAATCCCAACGGCAACGGCACAGCCATCTTCACGCAATCGGGCGCTGCCGCGCGCAAGTTCCAGGAAGAGATCGACGTGGGCCAGATCGGCATCAATGTGCCGATTCCTGTGCCGGTGCCCCTGTTCTCCTTCACCGGCAGCCGCGCGTCCAAGCTGGGTGACCTGGGCCCTTACGGCAAGCAAGTCGTCATGTTCTACACCCAGACCAAGACCGTGACCGCCCGCTGGTTCGATGATTCGACCACCAGCCACGGTGTAAACACCACCATCAGCCTGAAGTAATCCACCAAGACCCGACATGCCACTGCGCCAGCGCCCTTTTTTCAGACCCTTGTTGACCGGGGTGCTTGCCGCAGTGCTGTGGGGAATGAATGCCATCAGTGTCATGGCGCAGGAGGCCACAGCCCAACCTGCCAGCTCAGCCTGCGATCCGGCCACCAACTGGCAAGCCAATCTGCAGTGCCTGAACGAAAAAACCGTTTTTGTCGACATCGCGCTGGAGCACAGCCTCCAAAAGCTCAACGAGCTACTACCGCCCAAACAAAGCGGCCAGTTGCAAACCCAGCAGCGCGACTGGCGACAGCGCCGCGACAAGGACTGCACGCCCACGGACAGACCCGCATCCGACAGCAACGCCCTGGCCTATGCTGCGCTGTGCCGCAGCCAGATGGCCCTGCAACGCACCGAACTGCTCGAGAGCGTGCGCTCGACCATACAAGGCTGGAAGGGCTCTAGCGAGCCGCTCTGCGCCAAGGACGATGCACCGAGCTTGGACTGCCTGCAAAAACAGAACGCCATGATCGAAAGCAGCATGCAGGTGTTCTATACATCCATCGCCCTGGGCCTGCCCGAGCAGCAGGCCCAAAAATTCCATGCCGAGCAAAAGCGCTGGCAGGCGCAGCGCGAGCAAAGCTGCCAGCTCAACGGCTATGTCCACGCCCAGGAAGACCAGGTCGTCTGCCACACCCGCATGACGCTGGAACGCCTGAAGGTCTACAAAAGTGACTGGTGGCCTTTGATCCAAACACAGACCCAGGCCAAGCCGTGAACTGCCATCCGCAACACGCATCTCAGCGCCGCCATCACAACCGGCTTTTGCACCGCACCCGCTCTTCAGGCTGCGATGATGGATGCATGACTTCTCGCTCTCTGAAATTTAAGCCAAATCGCCTTCAAGCCCTGAATAAACATGCGCTGATAGCTATGTTTTTCGCAGCAACTGTCGCCAGCGCCCATGCTCAGGCCGGCTCCGACTGCGTGCCCGGCGGCAACGTGCAGCAAACCAACGCCTGCGCCATCAAGGATTTTCAGCAGGCCGATACGGACAACCAGATTCTGTACGGCGACGTGATGCGCGCCTTGTCGGCCCATGAGCGCCCTGCCTTGCGCAAGGAGCAAAGCGACTGGAGCCGCAGTCGCAACGCGCAATGCAAAAAATCCCACGCGGCCCAGGAAGCCCAGGCCGACTGGCCGCAGCGCTTTCACGCCTGCCTGACCCAGCAGATCAAGGCCCGCGACAGCGTGCTCAAGCAGTGGCTGCACCACGGGGCACCGCTGTGACTATTAACTCAATAGCTAACAGCGCTTGATACATCAAGACTAGAGGCCAGTCAGAACAATAAAGGAGACAAGCATGGACTTTGAACTGACAGAAGATCAGCGCGCCTTTGCCGACACCGCCCGCGCTTTTGCCCAAGAAGAACTGGCACCCCACGCCGCCGCGTGGGACCAGGAGAAAATCTTCCCCCGCGAAGCCATTGCCAAGGCCGGTGAGCTGGGCTTTTGCGGCTTGTACGCCCCCGAAAACGCCGGCGGCCTGGCCCTGCCCCGGCTCGATGCCACGCTGGTGTTTGAAGAGCTGGCCGCCGTCGACCCCTCCACCACCGCCTTCATCACCATCCACAACATGGCCACCTGGATGCTGGGCACCTGGGCGACCGACGCGGTGCGCAGCGAATGGGGCGAGGCGCTGACCAGCGGGCAAAAACTCGCCAGCTACGCCCTGACCGAGCCCGGCGCAGGGTCTGACGCCGCCTCGCTCAAAACCCGTGCGGAGTTGGTCGGCAACGACTATGTGATCAACGGCAGCAAAGCCTTTATCAGCGGCGCTGGCGCTACGGATGTACTGGTGCTGATGGCCAGAACAGGAGATGCAAATTCAGGCGCTTCAGGAATTAGTGCCTTTGTCGTTCCTGCCAACGCCGAGGGCGTGAGCTACGGCAAAAAAGAAGAAAAAATGGGCTGGAACAGCCAGCCCACGCGCGTCATCAACTTTGACAAGGTGCGCATCCCCGCCAACCACCTGCTGGGGCGCGAGGGCGAAGGCTTCAAGATCGCCATGAAGGGGCTGGATGGCGGGCGCATCAACATCGCCACCTGCTCCGTCGGTGCGGCGCAAGGAGCGCTGACGCAAGCGCAAAGCTATATGCAAGAGCGCAAGCAGTTCGGCAAACCCATCGCCAGCTTTCAGGCCCTGCAGTTCAAGCTGGCCGACATGGCCACCGAGCTGGTCGCCGCACGGCAAATGGTGCGACTGGCCGCAAGCAAACTGGACGCAGGCGCCCGCGATGCATCCACCTACTGCGCCATGGCCAAGCGCTTTGCCACGGACGCGGGCTTTAACATCTGCAACGAGGCACTGCAGCTGCACGGCGGCTACGGCTATCTGCGCGACTTCCCGCTGGAGCGACTGGTGCGCGACGCCCGTGTGCACCAAATTCTGGAAGGCACGAACGAGATCATGCGCGTCATCATTGCCCGGCGCATGCTGGATGGTGATGCGCCGGAAGTGATTCGTTAAGACACAAAGTTAACCCAGACAACACGCCATGCCCGCCCGCCCCCTCTCTGACCAAAGCCTGCAGCTGATTCACGCCCTGCGTGAAAGTCTGGAGCAGGCGCTGGGCGACATTGAGCAGCTGGAAGAGCGCACGCTGTTTGGCAGCTACTGCTTTTTTGTGGACGGCAAACTGTGTCTGGGCGTCAAAAACGAAGAGCTACTGGTGCGCCTGCCGCCCGCGCGGCACAGCGAATTTCTGGAGATGCAGGGCCTGCGCGAGCTGTCGCCGGGCGGCGGTATGCAGGGCTACTTCTGGATCAGCAGCGACGGCTATGCCAGCCGCGAGCGCTGGAGCTTGTGGCTGCGCGAAGCGCTGGCCTACAACCCGCAGGCCAAGGCATCTCCACGCCGCAAAAAGGCTGCTGCTACTGAAAAAGATAGCAGCCAGCGCATATCGAGAAAGCGCAAGAGCACTAAAACGCTTGAAGCATCAGATGCTGCCGAGACGCCGAAGAAGCATCCTATTTTTGACCGCGAATAAGAGACTCTAAGCCTGAAGGACTCACGCCATGGCCCTTTGCATTGTTCAGCTAGGCAGCGACCGCACCCCCGACGAAGGCCTGCGCATAGGCACCGTGCGCCGCCCGCCGCGTGGAGTGCCCAAGACCGAATTTGCCAGCCGCAACTATTACGACTGCTGGTTGCCAGAACTCTCGCCCGAGGCAGAGCTGATGGCGCAGGCGCAAGAATCCGTCAAGCTGCGCGCCGCAGGCCAGACAGCCGAGGCCGACAAGCTCTGGAAGCTGTTTGAAAAGCAGTTTCGCAAGCAACTGAGCGAGCCAGCAACAGACCGCACGCTGGGCCTGCTGGCGGCCCTCTCGCACAGCAGCGCTTTTGCCATAGGCTGCTATTGCGATGATGAATCGCAATGCCACCGCAGCATTCTGCGCAGCCTGCTGATGGACAAAGGCGCAAGCCTGAAAAATCAAGGCTAAACCGCCTCAAACGCATACAGATCAATCGCAAGCAGCTATCAAACTCACACCAGCAAGGAGACAGAATATGCAAATCGCTTTTATCGGTCTGGGCAATATGGGCGCGCCCATGGCCATCAATCTGGCCAAGGCCGGCCACAGCGTCAAAGCTTTTGACCTGAGCCATGACGCCATTGCCAAGGTGGTTGCGGCGGGCGGGCAAGCGGCATCCTGCGCAGCCACTGCGGTGCAAGGAGCAGAGGCCGTCATCACCATGCTGCCCGCCAGCCAGCATGTGGAATCGCTGTTTCTGGGCAATGCCGATCAGCAAGGGCTGCTGGCCCATATCACCAAGGGCACGCTGGTGATAGACAGCTCCACCATCGCCTCGGCCACCAGCCAGAAAGTAGCCAAGGCGGCTGCGGCCTTGGGCATTGACTTTATCGATGCCCCCGTCTCTGGAGGTACTGGCGGCGCGATTTCGGGTACGCTGACATTCATGGTCGGCGCAAGCGATGCACAACTGGCACGCGCCCAGCCGCTGCTGGAGAAAATGGGCTCTAACATCTTCCACGCAGGCGCTGTGGGCGCGGGCCAGACTGCCAAGATCTGCAACAACATGCTGCTGGGCATTTTGATGGTGGGCACCAGCGAAGCGATTGCGCTGGGCGTGGCCAACGGGCTGGACCCCAAGGTGCTCAGCGAAATCATGCGCCGCAGCTCTGGCGGCAACTGGGCACTGGAAAAATACAACCCCTACCCCGGCGTGCATGAGAACGCGCCCGCCAGCAAGGGCTATGCCGGCGGCTTTGGCACCGACCTGATGCTCAAGGACCTGGGCCTTGCGCAGGAGAACGCCATTGCCACCCGCTCAAGCACACCGCTAGGCGGCATGGCCCGCGCCATCTACAGCGCGCACAGCATGGCCGGCCATGGCGGAGAAGATTTCTCTAGCGTCATCAAGATGCTGCAGAAAAAATAAGCTGCGTTTTGCCCCCTAACTCAGCTTACGCAACGCCCTCCAGCCAGCTTATGTCTAAGGCGTTGCGACCACTGTTTGCTCATGCAGCCACTGCTCGAACGCTTTAGGAGTCAATGGTCGTGCAAACAAATACCCCTGTGCCACGTGATAGCCCTGGTCTCTGAGCATCACGTGCTGCACAGGGGTCTCAATGCCTTCGGCCACCACGGTCAGGTGCAGGCTCTTACCGATCCCCAAAATTGCGCCACTTAAGGCTTGAGCCGCTTCGTCGTGCTCTATATCCGCCACAAAACTGCGATCCAATTTCAGCTCACTGACTGGCAAGCGGCGTAAATAGCTCAGGCTGGAGTAACCGGTACCAAAGTCATCCATCGACAGTCGCACGCCTTGAGCGTGGACTTCATGAATGGTCTGCATCGTGCTGGGGTTGGTGTCCAGCAAAATGCTCTCGGTCAGCTCAATCGTTAAATCCTTGGGCTGCAAAGCATTGCGCTCTAAAGCATCGGCAACCATGCGCGGCAAGTCTAAGTTGTGGAAGTTAGAGGGCGACAGATTCACAGCGACCGAAGGCACCGCTAAGCCTAGCGCGCGCCAGTGACCCAATTGTCTGCAGGCCTCCCCCACTGCCCAGCGCCCTAATTCACCAATCAAGCCACACTCTTCAGCCAATGGAATAAAGCGTGCCGGTGATATTTCGCCCAGTACGCCGTGAGTCCAACGCGCCAATGCCTCCACGCCGTAAAGTCGGCCAGTATGGAGTTCGATCTGCGGCTGATAGTGCAAATGCAATGCGCCTTCTTTGAGTGCTTGGCGCAAAGCATGCTCAAGCGCCATACGCTCTTGCGCCAAGCGATTGAGCTCACGGCTAAAGAAGCTAAAGCCACCTCGACCGGTTTTTTTGGCTTGGTACATGGCCATATCGGCACGATGCATCAGGGTTTCCATCTCGCGCCCGTCTTCAGGAAACATCGCAATACCAATGCTCGCCGTCACCGCCACAGCGCTGTCTTGAAAGCTCACCGACTGGGCCATTAACTCTTGCAAGCGCTCAATAATGATTGCTACATAAGCGGCATCACAGTCAGGCAGTACCGCTACAAATTCATCACCCGACAAACGTCCAACAATGTCTGAATTACGCAGCACTTGCCTTAAGCGCGCAGCGGTAGCGCGCAGTAACTGATCGCCGGCCGGGTGCCCAAGCGAATCATTGACTTGCTTAAAGCGATCCAGATCAATGAACAACACGGCACCACGCTGGGTACTGGCTAAAACTTGCTCAGCCTTGGCAAGCAACAAGCTGCGGTTAGGCAAGCCTGTCAAAGTGTCGTAAAACGCCAGCTGCCGAATGCGCTGACGAGAATGCTCACGCTCCAATGCCAAAGCACACATATGTGTGCAAGCATCGACCAATTGCTGATGGTAGGCCGAAGCGACGCCTGCGCGCGCATCCCGGTAGTAAAACGCAAACGTACCCACGGCCTGCCCCTGCTTGCCTCTAATTGGCGTAGACCAGCAGGCTTGGTAGCCAAGGGGCAAGATCAGGTGCTTGTAATCGCTCCACAAAGGGTCGGTAGCAATGTCATGCACAACAACAGACTCATTGCGCCAAGCGGCTGTACCGCATGAGCCCGCTTTATCCCCCACTGCCAAGCCCTCCAATTGCGAGGAATAGGCTGCAGGCAAACTAGGGCTAGCCAAGGGGTGCAGCAAACCTTGCTCATCGACCTCCAAGATTGATGCTGTGACCTCGGGAGCGATACGCTCTACCTCTTTGCACATCATCTCCAACACCTCGACCAGAGGGTGGTCTTTGGCCATGGCTTCCATCACGCGGTGCTGCAGCACCTCGTGCATTTTGGAGCTGGTGATATCGGTCAGCACCGAGACGGTGTATTGCCAGTGGCCCGCAGCATCCAACATCGGATTGCTTTGCACCTTGGCCCAGTAACGCTGACCTTGCTTGCCCACCACGATTTCTTCACGGTTAACCGATTGCCCTGCCTTTAACAGGCAGCGAAACTCCTCGCCAAAGCCTTCGGCCACATGGGGGGCTAGCAAACGGCTGGGGTCGCGCCCGACAATTTCTTGTATCTCCCAACCAAACATACGGCTGAAGCCACCATTGATATACGCAATGCGCGAAGACGCATCACTGATGAGCACCGCCGTATCGCTTGCGTCAGCCACCAAAGACAGCATACGCAAACGCTGCCTCTGGGAGATTTCTAGACTATGGCGCGCTGTGATGTCCGTGGCCACGCTCATCACCTGCACCACATGGCCTTGAGCATCAAAGACCGGGGAATACGTAGCTTCTAACCAGCAGCAACTACCGTCACTGTGCACGCGCTCCACCACGCCAGAAAATGGCTGGCCTTCGCGCAGGCCAGCCCACATCTGAGCGTATTCGGCACTGGCTACGAATGCAGGGCGGCAAAAGCTCTGGTGGCTACGACCTTGTGCTTGCTCAAGCGTCAAGCCCAGCAGGTTCAAATAAATGCTGTTGGCGTATGACAAGTCACCACTGGCTGAGTAACAAGCCATGGCCATGACCCGCTCCAAAGACTGAAACTGCATCATCTGCAGCCCTTGAGCCGCATCCTCCAAAGTGCTCATGTGCATTGATCACTCCTTTTATTGTTTGCAATCAAGCGCCATGCGCTCAAAAAAAATCTCACTGCTCACCTCTACAGACAACATCTTGTGAATGAAGCGAGCTTCAAAATTGATGACTTAATACTCAAACCCATGCTTGATCTAATCACCACGCAATCAAATTTACAACTACTAACACAACCTATCAACCAAGTTTTAAATAGAGTTCTCGCTCGAAAGCAAGAGTTGTTCTCGATTGTGGATATCACTCTTAGGCTATTTGACGCAAGCTAGGTCAATCGCACAAAGTGAGGCAACTTCGGCATTGTGGCTGTGGCACGCACTGGTTTATGCAATAAGTCGCTGACATCACCAACTCCTGAGACTTACATCGGCCAGATATACGCCAGCCCAGTTTCAGCGCCTAGCCTTGCTCTTATGATTCGAGCTCTTATGTCCATCAGCTCTACTAGCTCGCCCTCCCCAGCCTCCAAGCATTCAAGCGGTTTGCGCGCCATTTGGCGCCAGCGCGGTGCGGGTGCGTGGCTGCTTTGGCCTGTGTCAATGCTCTACGGTGCGCTGCAAAGCTGGAATGCTCTGCGCATGCTCAAGCAGCAACAGGCTGCCGGGGTCCCCGTCATCGTGGTTGGCAATGTGATTGCGGGCGGCGCAGGCAAGACCCCCGTCACTCAAGCCGTGGTAGCGCACCTCAAAGCCCAAGGCTGGCAGCCGGGCATCATCTCGCGCGGCTATGGCCGCAAGGTGGTGGCTGGACAAGACTGCCGCGAAGCCCTGCCAGACACTCCTGCCAGTGACGTGGGCGACGAGCCTGCTCTTCTTGCGCGCAGCACAGGCGTGCCGGTATTTGTGGCGGCCAAACGCATTGAAGCGGCTCTGGCGCTGCGCCAAAAGTATGCGCAGGTCAATGTCATCGTCAGTGATGACGGCTTGCAGCATTTAGCGCTAGCCCGAGACATAGAGCTGTGCGTGTTTAACGACGAAGGCGTGGGCAACGGCTTTTTGCTACCCGCTGGCCCGCTGCGCGAAGCTTGGCCACGCCCCGTTACCGCGGCACTGTATGCAGGCCAGCCGCCCCAGCCGCTAGGCTTGTCACCCGCTTTTGCACTGCAGCGCAGTCTGGGTGATGAGGTGCGCAACGGTTTTGGTCAGAGTATTCGCATGAGCGATCTCGCAGGCCAAAACGTTGAAGCCGTGGCCGCCGTCGCCCGCCCAGAATCATTTTTTGCCATGCTGGCAGATCAGGGCATTGCGCCCGCCGCCACGCAGGCTTTGCCTGATCACTATGATTTTGAGAGCTTCTCACGCAAGCTGAATAAAGACTCTACGCTGATTTGCACTGAAAAAGACGCCGTCAAACTGTGGCGCAACTACCCTGAGGCTTGGGCAGTGCCACTGCAATTGCAGCTGCCGCCGGCCTTTTGGGAGCTGCTCGATACGCAGTTAGCAGCGGCCAGCGCCCATATTCGCGGCCAAGGCTCCGCAGCCTGACTATCATTGGCACATTCATCGCCCTCTTTGCGGTGTCAGCCCACGGGTTGGCGCCCTCACCCCGTTTCGCAGGATTTCCCCATGGACGCCAAACTTCTTGAACTGCTGGTCTGCCCCGTCACCAAGGGCCCGCTGCGCCTTGATCGTCAAAATCAAGAACTCATCAGCCACAGCGCACGCTTGGCATACCCCGTGCGTGACGGCATTCCTGTCTTACTGGAAAACGAAGCGCGCACGCTCAGCGATGACGAATTGGATGACAGCCAGTACTAAGCCATGAGCTACACGGTACTGATCCCCGCCCGCTTGGCCTCTACCCGCCTGCCCGGCAAGCCACTGGCCGATATTGCCGGCCTGCCCATGGTGGTGCGCGTGGCGCAACGTGCAGCGCTTGCTGGCGCGGCGCGCTGCGTGGTGGCTGCAGACGATGCAAGCATTGTTGCAGCCTGCGTCCAGCACGGCATTGAAGCCATCCTCACCCGCACTGATCACCCTAGCGGCAGCGACCGCTTGGCCGAAGCCTGCACGCAATTGGGGCTGACAGGCGACGATGTGGTGGTCAATGTGCAGGGCGACGAGCCCCTGATTGACCCCGCCTTGATCGACGCCGTAGCCAAACTGCTGCTCGCCCGACCCGAAGCGAGCATGGGCACAGCAGCCCACCCGATTGATAGCCTGACGGACTACCGCAACCCCAATGTGGTAAAGGTGGTGTGTGATGCCCAGGGGCTGGCCAGTTATTTCAGCCGCGCGCCCATTCCCTTCTCGCGCGATCACGCCGATGAAGCGTGGTGGAAGACGGCTACGCCCAAAGCAGGCCATGCAAGCTTCTCGCCGCTGCGCCATATCGGCATCTACAGCTACAAGGCCGGTTTTCTGCGTGCATTCCCACAACTCTCGCCCGCGCCGACTGAGGCCATGGAGCAGCTAGAGCAACTTCGCGCCCTGTGGCACGGTCACCGCATTGCCGTGCACATTACCCCCGATGCACCCGGGGCTGGCGTTGACACCCCTGAAGATCTGGAACGCGTGCGCGCCGTGTTTGAACATTAAGAAGCTGCTTTTGATCTGAACCCAAGCCTGTGCACCAAAGTAGCACAGGCTTTTTTCGTAGAGGTTTCGTATCAGTTTCTTATAGGTTTCGCAAAAGATCAGGATTTGATGGGCGCTGTAGTTTTAACGCGCAAGCTTGGCTCTAAAAAAGCCTAAGTCCAGTCGTGGCAAGCACTGCTAGCTATACTTTCCACCTAGTCCAAACAGCGCATGTGCCCACAAGCACGCAGGCCTTATAACTAAAGCCATCGCGTTTGCACCGGATACACGCATTTTTTTGGTCCGCATTGGCGACAGTCTTGACTGTGAAAATAAGCCTGCGCTGGCCTTGTGCATGCTATCCTTGCCCGCTAAAAAATACAGCTCAGGGACTACAGACGTCCACCCGTTTCCCTGAGCTTGTCAAAAAAATTTCTACTCTCCTCAAGGATTTCCATGAAACTGATTTTGTTGGGAGCTCCCGGCGCCGGTAAAGGCACTCAGGCAACCTTTATTTGCCAAAAGTACGGTATCCCTCAAATCTCCACCGGCGACATGCTGCGTGCAGCAGTCAAGGCTGGCACCCCTCTGGGTCTGCAAGCCAAGGCCGTGATGGATGCAGGCCAGCTGGTCAGCGACGATCTGATCATCAATTTGGTCAAAGAACGCATCTCTCAAGAAGACTGCGCCAAGGGCTTTTTGTTTGACGGCTTCCCCCGCACCATCCCTCAGGCCGACGCCATGAAGGCTGCTGGCGTGAAGCTGGACTATGTGCTGGAAATCGACGTGCCCTTTGAAGCCATCATCGAGCGCATGAGCGGCCGCCGCAGCCACCCCGCCTCGGGCCGTACCTACCACGTCAAGTTCAACGCCCCCAAGGTCGAAGGCAAGGACGATGTGACCGGTGAAGACCTGGTGCAGCGCGAAGATGACAAGGAAGAAACCGTCAAGAAGCGCCTGGATGTGTACAGCAGCCAGACTCGCCCTCTGGTGGACTACTACAGCAACTGGGCCAAGGCCGACGCTGCTGCTGCCCCCAAGTACCGCGCTATCAGCGGCACAGGCACCGTGGAACAAATCACCGAGCGCGCCTTCGCTGCTCTGGCCGAATAAGCCACCTCAGACCACAAAAAAGCGCCTTTTAGGTGCTTTTTTGCTTTGCAGTCCATATTTCATATAGACCTACAGCTATAAATTTATGAGCAAACGAGGTACAGCATCAACGCAATACGCGCCTTGCTGGGCGGCAGTAGCACCGTATCTAGACGATCCTCCCCTTCAGCTTGAATAACATGGGCTGCGATTTCATCACAGCCAAGATGTGTCTCAGCCCCGCTATGAGCTTTGCTAATAACTTTGCAATTACCGCGACTTTTCACTGACTGCGCACCCACCACTTGCCCCTCCAAGCAGCGCGTGGTGAGCCAGACACTCACGCCCTGCGCTTTGGCCTCAAGCAGCGCCTGCTTCATCGCCTGATGAAGCGAGCCATTACCCGTGCCCGCCACCACCAAGCCCTGCACGCCAGCAGCCACCAAGGCCTGTACAGCGCGCGCGCTTTGCAAAGCGCCTGACTGAACAATCTCTACCCAAGGCAGCTCATCTGAGGCCAGCAACTGTTCAAGCCGCACCACATCCAAGCCTGAGTATTGCGCCGCAGCGCGCCCCAGCCAGCGCACACGCCCTTCTTCCACATAAGCGCATGGCCCGCCCTCATAAGAGCGCAGCGCATTCAAACGGTAGGGGTGTACCTTGAGCACCTCACGCGCCGCGTGCACTTCACCGGCTGCAACGACCCATACACCAGCGCCTCCATCTGCAGCAACCACCACCGCATCACGCAGGTTCTGCGGACCATCGGCTTGCAGCGATGTCGCCGGGCGCATGGCGCAGGTCAGCACTACGGGCTTAGTCGGCTGCAGCAGCAGTTGCAGCAGCCAAGTGGTTTCTTCCAGCGTGTCCGTGCCATGCGTAATCACCAGCGCTTTCGTGCCCGCATCGTCCAGCCCCGCCTTCACAGCCTTTAGCAGGCTGCGCCACACTGGCCAATCCATGTCCTTGCTGTCAATTTGGGCAATTTGCACGGCATCCAGTACTTCACCCAGCACCACATCCGCGCCACCACCAATCAACTGTGGCAAATCTGGCACAGCGGCCAAAAGCCCTGCCACACTGAGCTGCCCCGCCACGTAGCCCACACCCTGCGTGCTGCTCTGGGCCTGCCCTGCAATCGTGCCGCCTGTACCCAAAATGACAATCTTTGCTTGTGGCACTTGCTCTCCATAAAAAACTGGTTAAAAATACAGGTACTGTATAAACACACAGATTAAAAATCTCACTAGGCCCAGCCTACTGAAAGACCGGAAGCCCAGACATGCTAGACCACCCTAAGCTCACTCCCCGCCAGCAGCAGATTCTGGACCTCATCCAGTCCAGCATTGCGCGCACTGGTGCGCCGCCTACCCGAGCCGAGATTGCCAGCAGCTTCGGCTTCAAATCTGCCAACGCCGCTGAAGAGCATCTGCAAGCACTGGCACGCAAAGGCGTGATTGATCTGGTCAGCGGCACATCGCGTGGCATTCGGCTGCGCGCTGACACTGTGCGCAGCATCAATGCCGCGCGTGGCAACAGCTTTGCTTTACCACTGAGCAGCATGGCACCACTGGTTCTACCCCTGGTCGGTCGCGTCGCTGCCGGCTCGCCTATTTTGGCGCAGGAACATATCGACCAGAGCTATTCTGTTGAGCCTAGCCTGTTCGCTGCCAAGCCCGACTACCTGCTTAAAGTACGCGGTATGTCTATGCGCGATGCCGGCATCATGGATGGCGACTTGCTGGCAGTCCAATCCACCCACGAAGCGCGCAACGGCCAAATTGTGGTTGCCCGCTTGGGTGAAGATGTCACGGTCAAACGCTTTAAGCGCACCCCGCAAGGCATTGAGCTGCTTCCCGAAAACCCCGACTACAAAGTCATTCATGTGGATCCTGAAGAGCCCTTCGCCATCGAAGGTCTGGCCGTTGGCCTGATCCGCAACACCATGTTTATGTAGTCACAAGGCTAGTCATCAGCTTGCCGCCATCTCACCGCGGCAAGCTGATCCTCTATACCTTTCACTTTCCCTCTCCAGCCCAGGTGGTAGGCGCGAAGCAGTTTTGCTTCGCCCTGGGCGGAGCTTTGCCTTAAAACGCAATCCTGCCCTTATCTGTGCCGCAAGGCTATTAAGAGGAGTTGCCACATGGGATTCGCCACATCTTTGCAGTCTTTGACCCGCTTGAGCTTGAAAGTACTGCCCTTCGCTTCGGCCACAAGCCTGAGCTTTGAGTCCAGCAATAGCAAGAGCATCAAGAGTTCAGAGACAACTGAGTCTGAGCCAGCTTCTTTCATCCCCAGCTCTTTTGAGACTGAGGAATTCAAGTTGACGCACACCAGCATCCCCTTCATGCGCGCCAACCGCTCGCGCCGGCGCAGCAGCAACAGCATCAATACTGGCGCACGCGTTAACAGCAAAGCAAAGGCCAACGCGGCTCATATAGCCGCTACCCAATTACCTCTGGCTTTGCCTGCGCAAGCCGGCCCAGCGCCAGTGTTGTCAGCTACCGCAGCCTCCACAGCCGCCTCGGGACAAGTCAAAATCTTGCAGCGCGAGCCCCGCAAGCAGCCTGAGTGCATGTACATATCTGGCCGCATGGCCGATGTCTGCGCCGCCCTAGAGCGCATGGCACTCAACGAGCAAGCTCTACAGGCATAAAGCTGGGGCTTCGCAGCTCATCCCAAACGCAGAATTTCGGTTTGCTGAGATATGTTCTCTGCCCTCAGCGCACCGGTAAAAACTGCAGAAATGGCCCGGCCACCAACCCCTGCGCATAGCCGATTACGGAGCGCCGGTAGCGCTCTGTGGTGTAGTCTGCAATCAGATCAAGCCGGCCAATGATCTTGCCCATCTCCCGCTCAAAACTCAGATTATTAGCTTCCTCACTCATCTGATTCGATAGCAGCAAGGGCTGGTTTGCTGAGATATGTTCTCTGCCCTCAGCGCACCGGTAAAAACTGCAGAAATGGCCCGGCCACCAAGCCCTGCGCATAGCCGATTACGGAGCGCCGGTAGCGCTCTGTGGTGTAGTCTGCAATCAGATCAAGCCGGCCAATGATCTTGCCCATCTCCCGCTCAAAACTCAGATTGTTAGCTTCCTCACTCATCTGATTCGATAGCAGCAAGGGCTGGCCAGACGCAGCTTTGCGTGAGTTCAAAATCCAGTTGGCAATTTCCAAATTGCGTGCGGCATTAAAGACATGCTGCGGCTCCAAGCCATCCACCAGCGTAAAGCTAGTGCGCCCGCCATGCGAGGTAATCAGCATATCGGCGGCGGCGTAGATAAAGGCTGCTACCCGGTCGCCCTCAAACTCAGGCTGCAATGCCAGCGACAGCGCCGCCACATCGCGCTTGCCCTGCAGCTCATGCCACGGCTGTCGCTCTGTTACGGCTATGCGCACATAGGTAATTGCGGCCTCACGGCTTGTGGCGGTCTTTTTCCATTCAGCGGGGTTGCGACGATAGAGCTTGTCCATGATGACAAACAGGTTCTGCAAGTTCTGCTTCATGGCCAGCGTCGCCATGCGGTTGCTGTCGGACTGAAGCAGCTCGCGTGAGTGAAAGCTTTCACCTTTAACTTCGCCATGGTTGGTTGGCGCACTGGAGCATGCGGCCAGTCCCGCAACTAATAGAACAAGCAAAAATAGCAGCCGCATTAACCGTGAACCGAGGCTGGCGCAGTGGCTGGAAGCGTTACGAAGCAAGGCTGGTGCTGCAATCATGCTACAAACATAACAGCAGACAACGCGCTATCACGTACGCCAAAGCCCTGTGATTGTTATCAATCGTGAATGCAAAAAACGCTGCGAGCAGGCGAGCTAAACGACGGAAGTATCAACTTAAATAAAGACTTAATTACCGACGTAATTGCTTAAGAATCTGCTCCAGCAGCATCCACGGTGCCGCTTGGTCGGCCATGGCCACCGGCACACGTAGCATGCGGCTGGTCGCTTGTTGGGGCGAAAACAAAACGCCCGGCGCCAGCAGCAAATTTTTCAGGGCCGCCTGTCTTGCCAGCACCTCGGTGTCGACCCCGCAGTCGACCCAAGCAAAAGTGCCAGCCACGGGCTCATGCACGGCATGACAGTCCAAAGCTTCGAGTTTGCGCAGGCAGCGAATGCGCGCCCTGTCCACCCTGTCACGCAGGCGATCTACATGCTTGCGGTAAGAACCATCGGCCAAAATGTGATGCACGATGTGCTCAGCCGGCAGCGATGAGGTCAGGCCTGAGAGCAGCTTCATGTCAGTGAGGCGGTGGACATATTCAGGCTTGGCAGCGATATAGCCCACACGCAGGCCACCTGAGAGCGTTTTGGAATATCCGCCCACCAAAATCACGCGTTGCAGCCTATCCATGGCCGCCAGGCGCAGCGGCATAGCGCCCAGGAAATCGGCGTAGGTGTCATCTTCCACCAGCAAAAAATCATGCCGCTCGGCAATGCGCAATACCTCATGGGCCACGCCTGCAGACAGACTCAAGCCCGTGGGGTTGTGCACTGCGGTGTTGAGGATAAAGAGCTTGGGCTGGTGCTCCTGCGCAAGCGACTCAAGCGCCAGCACATCCGGGCCACCGGGCAAGCGCGGCACGCCGACGATGTTCACACCCATGTATTTCAACCGCCCGAAGATCAAAAACCAGGCCGGATCTTCCACCAGCACGGTATCGCCGGGGCGTAAAAAGCAGCGCACGATAAGGTCTAGCCCTTGCGTGACGCCGGCCACCGTCATCAAATTCATCGCAGGGTGGGCTGGTACCTCTTGCGCCTGCAGATACGAGGCAATGTGCTGGCGCAGCGGGGCAAAGCCTTGCGGCACGCCGTAGCCCAAAAGACTTTGTTCGGCCCGCGCACCTTGGCGCGTAATGGCCCGCATTGCACCCGTGATAAGGCCCTGATCCATCCAGCTCGATGGCAGACAGCCGGCACTGCCTGTGCCGTCTTCGTTTTCACCAAAGATGCCTCGGAGCAAATAAGCTGTATCAAACTCCACCACCTGCGGCGATACAGACTCGGCGGGCGCGGTGACCGAACGCTGGCTCGCCACATAAAAGCCACTGCCGCGGCGCGACACGATCAAGCCCTGCGCGGCCAGCCTATCGTAGGCCTGCACCACGGTATCGCGGCTGACGCCTGCGGTTTGTGCCAAGGCCCGCACCGATGGCAAACGCACACCAGCGCGCAAGCCGTGATTGCGCACCAGCGAGCCGAAATGCTCCACCAACTGCTCAGCCAGCCCGATGGAGCCAGAGCGAATAGGCTGCCACCCCCAGCTGACGGAGGCTGATAACGCGGCAGCACCCGCCTGTGTGGATAACGATTGTGATTCGGAGTCAAGCATGGTGGGTTTTCAACTGTCAGGGTTGCACTAGCAGGCCAACTCATCAGCTGGCATGACAAAGTGTACTGCCACTGTACTGAAGCCAGCAACTAACATTGGGCACACTTCACGCATCAACGCCCTGACGCCACCATGCCCATGCTGCCCGAATCACTCTCGTTTGTATTGCCACTGGCCATGTTTGCCTTGGTCAGCTCCATCACACCCGGCCCTAACAATGTGATGCTCACTGCCTCAGGCGCCACCTTTGGCTATCGTCGCAGCGTGCCGCATATGCTGGGCATCTGCTTAGGCGTAGTGGTCATGGTGCTGCTTATTGGCGCAGGCCTTGGCCAAGTTTTTGAGGCCGAGCCACGCATCTACACCCTGCTCAAATATGTGGGCGCGGCTTATTTGGTGTGGCTGGCTTGGAAGATTGCACGCGCAGGCAGTGTGGATCAAGGCCAATCTGGCCAGCGCCCGTTTGGTTTTTGGCAGGCCGCCGCCTTTCAGTGGGTCAACCCCAAGGCATGGATCATGGCGATCGGCGTGGTCGCCACCTATACGCCGCGCGATGGTTTTTTTGCCAACCTGCTGCTGTCCGCTCTAGTGCTAGGACTGATCAACTACCCAAGCATTAGCGTGTGGACCCTCTTTGGCAGCACAGTAGGACGCGCATTGCGCACACCCAAAGCACTGCGTACTTTTAACGGCGTGATGGCGGGGCTGCTGCTGCTATCGCTGGTGTCGATTTTTGTCGAGCACGCTTAAATAGGCTTGGGTCTGTTGAGAATTGACCGAAGAGCGCGTTGTGGCAAGGCCATACAACAACGTACCAAGGGTAGCGTTAGCGGCTTTTAATCATGCCTGCAGCGCCCTGACTTGCTGAGCCAAACGGGCAATCGCCGCATCAGACAAATCATCGGCCTGCAGCACTTGGCGGGTAGGCCACTGATCAAAGTGGTTGGACTGCGAACGCTCGTAATGCGGGTCATAGTGGCGCAGCATCAGCTCTTCAAACAAGGGCGATAGTTCTTTGGTTAGCGCCCATTGCTGCCAGCGGCCTATGACTTCGTTGCCATGCAGCTCTTTGAGCCAGCCCAGCTTGCCAGCCAGCGCTTCAGGCTCATCGCCCAGATACGCATAGTCGTGCAGCAGATACGACAGACGAGCAGACTCAGTGGCGCGCACCTCAATGACTGGGGCCTTATGCAGATGCGTGACCAGCGGCAGCGGCAGACCGATACGGCCTATTTTTGCGCTTTCACCTTCCAAATAAACGGGGCGAGACAGGTCAAACTGCTCTAGCTTTTCAGAGATCAAGGTCTCAAAGCGCTTTTGGCTAGGCTGCTCTATGCCGGGCAAATTACCCAGTAGTGAGCCTTTGTGATTGGCAAAACCTTCCAAGTCCAGTACCTGCTCACCACTTTCGGCCAGCGCATGCAGCACCCGGGTTTTGGCCGAACCCGTTGCGCCGCACAGCACACGCATTTGCACTTGGGGAAGCAAGGTTTCCAGCTGCTCAATCACATGGCTACGAAAGGCCTTGTAGCCGCCGGCGAGTTGCTGCGCGTCCCAGCCTACTAAGCGCAGCCAAGTCACCATAGAGCCGCTGCGCAGGCCGCCGCGCCAGCAGTAGACCAGAGGCTTCCAGTTGGCGGGCTTATCGGCAAAGGTTTCGCGCAGGTGGCGCGCCAGGTTTGCCGCCACGTAGGAGGCGCCCAGACGCTTTGCCTCAAAAGGACTGACTTGCTTGTAAATGGTGCCGATCTCAGCGCGCTCAGCATCGCTGAGCACGGGGCAGTTGATGGCGCCGGGGATGTGATCCAACGCAAACTCGCTGGGCGAGCGGGCATCAATCAGAGCTTTGTACTGGTGGCGTTCAGGAACGCGAACGGGCTGGCGATGAGACAAGGCAGACTATCTATGGCTGTACCCATACGGCCCAAGACCGCGGGGCAATGGCATGAAGTCGGGCAGAGGTCAGGCTGCTGAAGGCAGTGATCTCGGGAGATCTGACTCGATGCTCGGCAACATGAAGAACCTGCTACCCCTGTCACAAACAGAACCAGAAACAGGCCACGAAGCCAGGGCGTGGATCGAGCCTCGATACGCACAAACGCCGCAGCGATTGGGCTCGCAGCGATCATTCCCTGAAAAGCCGTATTTTCTCAGAT
The DNA here is from genome assembly GCF_019355935.1 of Comamonas sp. Y33R10-2. NCBI lineage: Bacteria > Pseudomonadati > Pseudomonadota > Betaproteobacteria > Burkholderiales > Comamonadaceae > Comamonas > Comamonas sp. Y33R10-2. The sequence continues at coordinate 1,508,122 of NZ_CP079925.1, read as the reverse complement.
GCTGCCTCCCGTGTCAGAGCGCCACACCCAAAACCGCACAGGGCGCTGATGCATACACACCAGCGCCCTGTTACTAACAAATTGGGCTCGCAGCGATCATTCCCTGAAAAGCCGTATTTTCTCAGATGCTGCCTCCCGTGTCAGAGCGCCACACCCAAAACCGCACAGGGCGCTGATGCATACACACCAGCGCCCTGTTACTAACAAAATAGACCGCTAGTCCTGACAATTCAAGGACTAGCAGCTATCAAATTTGATTTAACGATCTTCTTCCTTGCGCGCAAAGTATTCGCGCGTGAGCTTCACAATCACGGGTGACAGCAGCAGCAAAGAGATCAGATTCGGTATCGCCATCAGCGCATTGAGCGTATCGGCCACCAGCCAGGCAAAATCCAGCGTAGCGACGGCACCGACAAAGGCGCTAATGGTCCAGAGAATGCGAAATGGCTTTTCGCAAATCGTGCCCACCAGATACGTCCAGCACTTCTCACCGTAGTAGGCCCAGCCCAAAATGGTGGTGAAGGCGAAAACGGACAAAGACAGCGCCAGCACATATTTGCCAATACCGGGCATGGCTGCCTCAAAGCTCTGGGTAGAAAGCACGGCGCCTGTTGCACCCGAGTTCCAGACGCCGCTGACCACAATGGCCAAACCTGTCATGGTGCAGACGATGATGGTATCGATAAACGTACCCATCATGCCGACAAGACCCGAAAAAACCGGGTCACGCGTAGCACCTGCAGATTGCGCAATACCGGCAGTGCCCAAGCCTGCTTCATTCGAGAAAATACCGCGCGCCACGCCCATGCGTATGGCCATCAACACGGTCGAGCCCAAGAAGCCGCCAGTCGCTGCTGTGGGATTGAAGGCCTGCTCAATGATCAGTGCAAAAGCAGCAGGAATGCGGTCCACATATACCCCCAGCACATACAGCACGCAAATTACATAGGCCACGCACATGGCGGGCACCAGCTTTTCAGCCACAGCGCCAATACGTTTGATGCCGCCCAGTACCACAGCGCCAGTCATCAGCGCCAGCGCCACGCCGGTCACCCAGTTCTCCAGACCAAAAGCGGTATGCATGGCCGATGCGATGCCGTTGGACTGCACCATAGAGCCAATGCCAAAACCGGCCAAGCCGCCGAACAGCGCAAACAGCGTACCCAGCCACTTCCACTTTTTGCCCAAGCCGTTTTTGATCGCGTACATGGGACCACCCACCCACTGGCCTTGGTCGTTTTTCTCGCGGTACTTTACCGCCAGCACCACCTCGCCATACTTGGTAGCCATGCCCAGCAGCGCGGTCATCCACATCCAGAACAATGCGCCTGGGCCGCCTACTGCAATGGCCGTTGCCACACCGGCAATATTGCCCGTGCCAACGGTGGCAGAAAGCGCCGTCATCAACGCCGCATAAGGGGTGATGTCGCCATCCGCCTTATCTCCGGGCTTGCGGCTGCGCCAGATCATGCGAAAGCCGCGCACGATGTTGCGCAGCGGCATAAAACCTAGGCGAATGTGAAGATAAAAGCCCGTGCCGAGAATCAGCACGATCATAGGAACACCCCAAACAATGTCGTTGAGGGTTTTAAAGAGTTGGGTTAACCAGTCCATTGATGTCGTCCGCCGCGCGCGATGAATGTACGCGGTCCGTTAAAAGGCAACAGTCCCGGAACATGTCTTTCACTCATGAGCATGGCGGGCGCACCAGCCGCTGCGAATCTTGTAAATCCGCTGCGCAGCACGCCTGTTCTGTTTGCCGGTTGGCAAAACCCTCGACTTTAATGCAGTCAGACAGGGCTTACAGCAAAAAAACCAGTACCCATGCTGCGAAAGCCTGCTGAGAATCGTTAAAGGACGCGGATTAAAGGCCTAGATTCGCGGCCCACATTAACGCCCTCATTAACGCCCCACATTGCGCGGGCGCAGCAGCATTTCATCACCGCTCATCTGCACATCAAAAAAACGCAGAAAGTTCTGTCCTAACAGTGCGTCGTCGCTGTCATCGCCGGTGTATCCCGTGCCCACGCGCACGCCGCTCACGCGCAAACTGGCAACGCGCACCTCATCGGCCACCACAATTCGGCCATCTCGATCGCCGTTGGCAGTGCGAAAGCGCACTTTCTCGCCGCCTTGCAGCCCTGCTTTTGCAGCGAGCACATCGGTCACGCTGACCGATGAGGCTCCGGTATCCACCAAAAAACTCACGGGCTGGTTGTTGACATAACCTTTAACGCGAAAGTGCCCATCCATGTCCCGCTCAATGCGCACTGTGCCGTCGGCCATTACCTTGGCCTGTGCAGGCTTCAAAAAATGCTGCATGGCCAGATACATCACCCCCAAGGCCACCAGCCAGAACAGCAAAAACAAAAACGTGCTGCGCCGGGCAACAGATTGCGGCGTGGGCTCAGACTTTTGGGGCGAACGCGGTGGCGGCGTAGCATTCATGCGCATGGCGACAAATTAAGGCTGATGAAGAAGCGGCCATTTTGCCGTGATAACGCTCAGGGTCTTCAGGCAAATGAAACCTATGGAGCAGCCCCAGCGTCTACATTGAGGCCCGTTTGTAATTTTGCGGGCCTTTTGAGGCCTCATCCACACATGACTACATCCACGGCTCCCGCCACCTTGGTGCTGCACTATATTTTTGATCCCCTCTGCGGCTGGTGCTACGCCGCAGCCCCACTGGTCAAAGCCGCGCGCGAGGTGCCCGGCATTCAGGTGCAATGGCATGCAGGAGGCATGTTGACTGGCGATCACACCCGCACCATCACGGCAGACTGGCGCGAAAAAGTCATGCCAAGCGACCAGCGCATTGCCGAAATGACTGGCCAGCCCTTTGGTGACGACTACTTCAACGGCCTGCTCAACGACATCGGCGCGCCACTCGACTCCGAGCCACCCACCACCGCCCTGCTAGCTGCTGAAGCGCTCTCAGGCCAAGGTCTGGAAATGCTGACAGCCCAGCAAAAAGCCCATTACGTGGACGGCCGCCGCATTAGCGATCCGGCAGTACTGCGCGAGCTGGCCGCAAGCATTGGCCTAGACAGCGCCGCCTTTGACGCCGCCTACGCCGAGCAAAGCGGCGCAGCAACCCATGCCCATATTGCCGACAGCCGCCAGTGGCTGGGCATGGTGCAAGGTCAGGGCTTCCCCACTCTGGCGCTGGAGTTTGACCACCCCGAACAACCCGGCCAGCGCGCCGTGCAGCGCCTTGAACTGGGCGAATGGCTGGGCGATGTAGAAGGCTGGAAACTGCAACTGGCGGAATGGGTAGAGCAAATCGCAGCCCTCAACCCACAGCAAGCCGGTGACAGCAACACCGACCCCAGCTGCGGCCCCGATGGCTGCGAGCTGCCCCAGCGTTAAAAACATCAATTCAAAATACAAAAACAGCCCTAAACGGGCTGTTTTGTTAACGGCGCTCGCACTGGACACACTCCAAGCCAGAGACACCAAGGAAGCGCCTCCGAGCACCGAGGGTGTCGTCCCCCTTCAGGGGGGAAGGCGCGCAGCGCCTCAGGGGGTCAGTCCATCAATGAAATGACCACATCCCCAAACTTCGAGCAGGAAACCTGTGTCGCGCCATCCATCAGGCGAGCGAAGTCATAGGTCACATGCTTGCTCAGAATCGCTTTTTCCAGCGACTGCACGATCAGGTCTGCTGGCTCGCGCCAGCCCATGTGGCGCAGCATCATCTCGGCGCACAAAATCATGGAGCCGGGGTTCACATAATCCTTGCCCGCATAACGCGGCGCGGTGCCGTGCGTGGCCTCAAAGCAGGCAATCGTCTCCGACATATTGGCGCCAGGCGCAATGCCGATACCGCCCACCTGCGCGGCCAGCGCGTCAGAAATATAGTCGCCGTTCAGGTTTAGCGTAGCCACCACCGAATACTCTGCCGGACGCATCAAAATTTGCTGCAAGAAGGCGTCGGTGATTGAATCCTTGATGATGATGTCTTTGCCCGTATTAGGGTTCTTGATGCGGCACATGGGGCCGCCATCCATCAGCTCGGCACCAAACTCGCGCTGCGCCAGTGCGTAGCCCCAGTCACGGAAAGCGCCTTCCGTGAACTTCATGATGTTGCCCTTGTGAACCAGAGTCACGCTGGGGCGGTTGTGGTCAATCGCGTATTGAATCGCCTTGCGCACCAGGCGCTCCGTTCCTTCACGCGACACGGGCTTGATACCAATGCCTGACGTCTCGGGAAAGCGAATCTTGCTGGAGCCCAGTTCCTTGGCTAGAAAGTCGATCAGCTTTTTCACCTTCTCGCTACCCGCTGCGTACTCAATGCCCGCGTAAATGTCTTCCGAGTTCTCGCGGAAGATCACCATATTCGTCTTCTCAGGCTCCTTCAGCGGTGAAGGCACACCCTTGAAATACTGCACAGGGCGCAGGCAGACGTAGAGATCCAGTTCTTGGCGCAGCGCCACGTTCAACGAACGAATACCACCGCCCACAGGCGTGGTTAGCGGGCCTTTGATCGACACAGCATAGTCGCGCACGGCGGCCACGGTCTCTTCGGGCAGCCACACATCGGGGCCGTAGGTGCGCACGGCCTTCTCGCCCGCAAACACTTCCATCCACGCAATCTTGCGCTGGCTGCCGTAAACCTTTGCCACAGCCGCATCGACCACTTTGCGCATCACCGGCGTCACATCGACACCCACGCCATCACCCTCAATGAAAGGAATGATGGGCTGGTCCGGCACGTTCAATGTTTTGTCTGCATTGACGGTGATCTTTTCGCCCTGCGGCGGAACTTGAATGTGTTGATAGGTTTGCGGGCTCGTGCTCATACGGTCAAATCTCCTGATCTTGAATACTGTGCGGCTGCGCACCTTGCTGGTGCTTGTCTTGACCTGATTTTGGCATCTCTGCGCCTGCCTTCATCCATATCCGCCAAGGAATCTCATATCTGGTGCAAATCTGCTTCATAAAGCAGTGCTTGCAGTTCGCACTATGGCTTCGTCAATTAAGCGGCAAAATAAGATCACCGCACCCTGCGCTGCATCAAGCACCACATCAAGTAACCCGTGTGATGAACCGCCGTGAACATCGCCCCGCTTTAGTTGCTAACTCCCTGTCTGTCCATGCAAGGCTTATGAAGAACTCTCCTAGCAAGATCTCTCACCAAGACCTGCCCCAAAGCGTACGCGCCAAGTGGGTCGCCGTTGTCTCAACCGCCTTGCTGGCCTTTGCCAGCTTGGGCAGCATGACGCCCGCCATGGCTCGTGATGAAGGCCAGCCGCAGATGAACCTGCGCCGTATTGATTTGACCGCCGGCATGTTCCGCATCAACACGCAACTCGCCCAAACGCCCCAGCAGCGTGAGATCGGCCTCATGTTTCGCAAAGAAATGCCCCAACAAGAAGGCATGCTGTTCATCTTCGACGTGCCCGGCGTGCAGTGCTTTTGGATGCGCAACACTTTGCTGCCACTGACAGCTGCCTTTGTGGCCGACGATGGCACCATCGTCAACCTCGCCGACATGAAGCCCATGAGCGATGACTCCCACTGCTCGGCCAAGCCCGTGCGCTATGTGCTGGAGATGAATGTAGGTTGGTTTGCCAAACGCGGCATCAAAGCGGGTGCCAAACTAGGCGGAGAGCCGTTCAAACAATAGCTCACAGCTCAAGCCTAGCCACGAACGCTTTCATGCTGTATCGAGCACAACTACCTTCGGCGTTACAAACCATCGCCCCGACATTGCTGCGAAGTCTCGGCAGAGGCGAGGCTTTTGAGCCCTTCCCGGGGTTTACGGCCCAAGTCCAAGGCGAGTCGCTGCACGCGCCTTACCGTGTTTATTACGACGAGCAAAACCTACGGCAGTGCATTAAAAAAGCCTGTGGGCCCACGCAGTGGCTTGCGCTTTGCCTTGGCTGCTGTCATGCCAACGGCCATATGCGTGAAGCTTGCCTGCGCGAGCTTTTACAAACTGAGTCCGCATGCAACGAAGATTGGGTTGTGCCTTTTATCGTCAGGCTCAGCAGCGACTACGTGCACCAGATGGCAGAGCTTCTAGTCCAGCACATTTCCAGACTCAACCCACAAAGCTATGGACGTTTTGCCGCTGAGAACCCCGAATTCATCACCCTGCGCAAACAGCAAGTCGCCAGTTACTGGGACTGCTATCACCGCGCGCAGCATCCGCTTTTGCGCCAGCACCCGGGCATACGGTTTCTGCGCTGGATTGAACAAGCCCGAAGCGAACTTTAAAGCGGACGGACTCAGGCCTTGACCTGCCGCGCCCTGTAGCGCAGCCACAGACGCTCATCCGCATGCATCACATGTGCCAGCGACCGGGCATCGCAGGCCCCCAGTTCTAGAAAATTGCTCCGCCCCTCGCGCAGCGTCATACGGTTGGGGCCTGAACGCACATCGGGGCGGTCTATATCCAGCCCATCATCTTCCCAGAAGCAGACCTTGCAAATCTCATACTCGCCCCCCATGAACAAAGAGTAGTAATCACAGCAAGGGCATTGGTATCGCTTCATGCACAGTTCTTCGAATATTTGAATCAAACAAGGCTGTAATGCTTATTCATCAAACACATGCAGCTTCTCTTTATATAGCAAATACAAAAAATTCAGGCATGAAAAAGCCGGTGACCTTTTCAGGTTCACCGGCTCAGAGCTTCAGCAGGTCAAGCCAAGGCTCAACCCGCACTCATCGCGCTATTTAGGCGGCAGCAATGGCTGCGTTGAAAGTAGCGCTGGGGCGCATTACGGCGTCCAGCTTAGCCACGTCGGGCATGTAGTAGCCGCCGATGTCAGCTGGCTTGCCTTGCACGTCCTTCATCTCGCCAATAATCTTGGCTTCGTTATCGGTCAGTGCCTTAGCCAGAGTCGCGAACTTGGCAGCCAGTTCTGCGTCTTCGGTCTGAGCGGCCAGAGCCTGTGCCCAGTACTGAGCGACGTAGAACTGCGAGCCACGGTTGTCCAGCTCACCCGTGCGGCGCGAAGGCGACTTGTTCAGGTCCAGCAGCTTGCCAGTGGCTTCGTCCAAAGTCTTGGCCAGCAACTTGGCGCGGGCATTGTTTTCCTTGATGCCCAGCTCTTCGAAGGAAACTGCCAGCGCCAAGAACTCACCCAGCGAGTCCCAGCGCAGGTGGTTTTCTTCCACCAGTTGCTGCACATGCTTGGGAGCGGAGCCACCGGCACCGGTTTCGTACAGGCCACCACCCTCCATCAAAGGCACGATGGACAGCATCTTGGCCGAGGTACCCAGTTCCAGAATGGGGAACAAGTCGGTCAGGTAGTCGCGCAGGATGTTGCCGGTCACCGAGATGGTGTCCAGACCACGGGCCACGCGCTCCAGTGTGTAACGCATAGCGCGCACTTGGCTCATGATGTGGATTTCGAGACCGTTGGTGTCGTATTCCTTCAAGTAGGTTTGCACCTTCTTGATCAGCTCGGCTTCGTGGGGGCGGTATGCGTCCAACCAGAACACGGCAGGCATGCCGGAGTTACGGGCACGGGTCACGGCCAGCTTCACCCAGTCGCGGATAGGAGCATCCTTGACTTGGCACATGCGCCAGATGTCGCCCTCTTCCACGTTCTGGCTCATCAGCACTTCGCCAGTGGCGATGTCCACGATGTTGGCCACGCCAGCTTCGGCGATTTCAAACGTCTTGTCGTGCGAGCCATACTCTTCCGCCTTTTGCGCCATCAAGCCCACGTTAGGCACGGTGCCCATGGTCTTGGGGTCGAAGTTGCCGTGCCACTTGCAGAAGTTGATCACTTCTTGGTAGATACGGGCAAAGGTGGACTCAGGCATCACGGCTTTGCAGTCGTAAGGCTTGCCATCAGCCGCCCACATCTTGCCGCCGACGCGAATCATGGCGGGCATGGAGGCATCAACGATCACATCGTTAGGCGAGTGGAAGTTGGTGATGCCCTTAGCGGAGTCAACCATGGCCAGACGAGGACGATCTTCTTGACACTTGTGCAAGTCGCGCTCAATTTCTTCACGCTGAGTAGCAGGCAAAGTAGCGATCTTGTTGAACAGATCGGCCATACCGTTGTTCACGTTCACACCCAGCTGGTCAAACAGCTTGCCGTGCTTTTCGAAAGCTTCTTTGTAGAAAATGCGCACGCAGTGTCCAAACACGATGGGGTGGGACACCTTCATCATGGTGGCCTTGACGTGCAGCGAGAACAAAATGCCGGACTTCTTGCAGTCTTCGATTTCTTTTTCGTAGAAAGCGATCAGCGCCTTCTTGCTCATGAACATGGAGTCAATGACTTCCGCATCCTTCAGAGCAACCTTTTCCTTGAGCACGATGGACTTGCCGGAAGTGGTTTCCAGCACCATCTTCACGTTACGAGCCTTGTCCACAGTCATGGACTTTTCACCGTGGTAGAAGTCGCCTTCGTGCATGTGGGAGACATGGGTCTGTGACCACTGAGCCCACTCACCCATGGAATGCGGGTGCTTCTTGGCAAAGTTCTTCACCGCAGCGGGTGCGCGGCGGTCAGAGTTGCCTTCGCGCAGCACTGGATTCACGGCAGAGCCGGTGCACTTGCTGTAGCGTGCCTTAATGTCTTTTTCAGCATCGGTCGAAGGGCTGTCAGGGAAGTCTGGCAGGGCGTAACCCTTGGACTGCAGTTCCTTGATCGCGTCCTTCAACTGGCCAACGGATGCCGAAATATTTGGCAGCTTAATGATGTTGGCTTCAGGCTTTAGCGTCAGCTTGCCCAACTCAGCCAGGTTGTTAGGAGCGCGCTGCGCTTCGGTCAGAAAGTCAGGGAACTCACCCAAGATGCGGCCGGACAGCGAAATGTCGCTGGTTTCCACATTGATGCCAGCAGGTGCGGCGAAAGCACGAATTACGGGCAGGAACGCGCTGGTGGCCAGGCGAGGAGCCTCGTCAGTCAAGGTATAGATGATGGTGGGTTGCTGCGTACTCATCTCGTGTCTCAGGTTATGAAAAAAAGGGGGAGTGCCTAGGTCCAACAATTCGAGCTTACGCAATCGGGCCTGACACAGCGGGACGTCACTATCTTGGTGCAATGCGTTCCCTCAATTCAAAATTCTAAGCGCAACCGAGCTGTTTTTTTCAAGTCTTGTACAAGACTCAAGGGATTAGCTCTGCTTTCACAAGGCATTTTCATTGGGAAAACCGATTAAACCCTTTAATTCTCGCCATGTAAAAAATTTACAGCGCGAGCACATCTATTGGATCTGGTTCTATCAATGACGTGCAGCGACGATGACGAAGTTTTCTCAACCACCCTTTTGCTGGCAGCCACTTTTAGGTCCGCCTAGGCCTGCGTAAGAAGTCAATCGTTCCTCCATACCCATGATTGATTGACGCTCTCAACCAATGCCTTGTGCAGATCGTCAATATCTGCTTACATATGCTTGACAGCAAAGACGCTTTCAAGAACAACTTTTTCTTAACAAGCCGCAAAATACACATAATTTCTAAGTTACGTCGCTTGATAGCCTGCACATGGCAGGAGATGCAAGCACCGTTGTGCAATATAGGCTTTCGTTGAATGCCAAGTACTCAAGCACTCTCCATCAATTGATGAATACCATTTTTCATCAATTAATCAGCCACTTATGCAAGGATTTCAGTGGTGAACATTGTTATTTTGGACGACTACCAAGATGCAGTCCGTAAACTTGACTGCGCCAAGTTGCTGGACACCTTTAACGCCAAGGTCTACACCAACACGGTCAAGGGCGTAGGCCAACTTTCAGTACGCCTGCGTGATGCCGACGTCATCGTCTTGATTCGTGAGCGCACTCAGATTTCCCGCCAACTACTGGAAAAGTTGCCGCGCCTCAAACTCATTGCCCAGACGGGCAAAGCAGGCGCGCATATCGATGTGCAGGCATGCACCGAGCGTGGCGTGGCGATTGCTGAAGGCGTAGGCTCGCCTGTTGCACCAGCAGAGCTCACTTGGTCGCTAATCATGTGCGCCATGCGCCGCCTGCCGCAATATGTATCAAATCTCAAACATGGCGCATGGCAGCAGGCCGGACTCAAAGCTGCGTCCATGCCGGCCAATTTTGGGCTAGGGAATGTGCTGCGTGGTCGCATGCTGGGTATCTGGGGCTATGGGCGCATTGGCCAACTTGTAGCTGGCTATGGCAAAGCTTTTGGTATGAAAGTCTGCATCTGGGGCAGTGAGGCATCACGCAAAAAAGCACGAGCCGATGGTTTTCTGTCCGCAGCCAGCAAAGAAGCGTTTTTTGAACAATGTGATGTCATCACGCTTCACCTTCGCTTGCACGACGCCACACGTAATGCCGTGACCGCTGAAGATCTGGCGCGCATGAAGCCCACTGCGCTTTTCGTCAACACCTCGCGCGCTGAATTGGTGGAGCCAGATGCCCTGCTTTACGCATTAAACCGTGGACGCCCAGGGCTGGCCGCTATTGACGTTTTTGAGAGCGAGCCGATTTTGCAAGGCCATGCTTTGCTTCGATTAGAGAACTGTGTTTGCACGCCCCATATTGGCTATGTGGAGCAAGACAGCTATGAGATGTATTTCCGTGCGGCTTTTGAGAATGTTGTGAATTTTGCCAATGGTCACCCTACTAACATTCTGAATCCTGAAATTTTCAGCGGCCCGATTCGTATCAATCGTTAAAGAGCAATTCTATTAATTTAGATGCTTCAAAAGCTGGTCTCACGTTGATAGATTTAATGGGAAACGGTTTTCAAATGGGGGTTTAAAGGCATTCACTACGTTGGAGTGCAACGCCATGGCCGTCACAATTTTGCCTCCCCATAACGCCTCCATGAGGGATCAGAGTTAGCCATCACCCATCGCCGCATGGCTGTGTCTGCAGCGCTATTTCTGTCACTACAGTTGCAAGCGTTAACAACAACGTTTGACCGAGATAAATCTGCACGCCTTTTGCGGTTGAGGAAAAGACTGACACCTAAAATGGTTGAGCACCTATTCACGGAGCTGGAGTTTCGATAGTGATTTTTAAGTCTCATTCCCTTACGGTTATGCGGCATTGCCTGAGCAAATCAAGCCTGTCTCGACTTGCAACTTTCGCCTGAATCCAACACTTTTCAGGCTCTTAATTTCTTGATTCTCAAACGAAGAATTTATAAATATTCTTTGAAACATCACCAGCTTACCCACTCCCTTATTTTTAAAATCAAATCAAAGTGTTGAAATAAGGAAAGGCGTGGAGTGTCAGAAAATTGTCGCGCTCATTTTCATGCAAAGTTAAGATACAAATTGACAATGAAGATTGCGCAACCACTCAACCTCTAAGATCAACTCTTTAAAAGAGTTGGTTAATAAAAAATTATTCAGGGCTTGGGCAACGCTAAGAACTCAACTGAGCATCCAAGGCCCGCAACCCATTTCATCGATTGCAGACTATGAATTGTTCAGAATGCAGCAGTGCGCTGACGCCCAATGCCAAGTTTTGCAAAAGCTGCGGCGCTAGACAAAACTCATCGGCAGCGCCCACCGATCCCCTTGAAAAAGTCTGCGGCCAATGCCATGCGATCTGCAAACCCCGAGCTCGCTTTTGCCCTCGATGCGGGGCAGTATTTAATACGAGCTCAACGGTAGCACCTGCATATGCTGTGCCGCCCAGCCCTGCAATCGCGACATCAGCCGCGCAAGGAATGCCGGCCTCGACGACCTCCTTTACTGAGCCGACGCTGAATGGAGCAAAGGTCTTGCCCGCCCCATCGCCAGATACATCTGGAGTCATAGCGCATGACACATCGCCTGCCCCAGCCCACTCGCCCAACTTTCCGCAAGAGCCTGCGCAAAGCAGCAAATCATGGATTAAATGGGCGGCACTGGCTCTGATCATTGCGGCCATCGCAGGCGGCGTACTGATGGCAAACAAAATGAAGGCATTGAGCGGCGCCAACAGTGCACCTACTGCATCACAGGCAAACAAGGATGCTATGTCTCCTGAAGACAAGGCAAAGGCAGATGCTCTGGTAGGCCCGCAAGGCGGCAATACTGCATCAACTACAGATACCGTCGCCCCGCTCAATGATGCGTCCAGCGTCACCATTGCGCCAGCTGTCCAGACACCTTTTCCTGCGGTCAGCAACCCAACCCCTCAGCTGCCACCTCCATCGGTTGCATTGCCAGCCACAACTCCACCTTTACCTCAAGTGGCACCCAGCAAGCCTGCCCCAGCGAAGGTGCAACCCACCAAGAGTAATGCACCACCCTCGCTCAATGACCTGCTGGATTGAACCTCATGAAAATCGCCAAACTCACATTGATCGCCTGCGCCGCCATGATTGTCAGCGGCTGCGCCACCTTTGAAGAAGCATCAAGCTCGCTGAGCTGCATGCTCTCACGCGTGACCAACGCCGGTGACCCCAAATGCGCCACGGGCGGTGGATCCTCCGCGCCGGCAACCGCCATATCTGGTGGCCACGACGAGCGTTTCTCTCGATTACAAGCCGCACTGAATCAAGAAACGCAGCGGGCGCAAGGCATACAGACACAGGCTGTGCAAGCCATGCAAACGCTTCCCGTCAAGCAGCGCGCTGTTGCCGGCGCTGTTCTCACGCAATCTGTCTCCATTGCCGATGCCCAAAGCGGTAAGACGCTGCAGATGCGCGCTTTCTCATCGCTCAGTGTTGAAATGCCGCTGGCAGCCAAGGGACGCAAGGAATATACAGCTGCTATGGACCTGCTCAAAGAGCTGGCGAACGAGCTGGCCGACAACCGCGGCTCGTCAAGCATCGTGGTTGATCAATCCGATGCCGATGTCAAAGCTGGGCGTGTTAACACGGCTACCGGCACCACCCAATCCAAGGGCGGTAAACCTGTGACAGTCATCAAACGCATTGATGCCGGTGTGCCTAGCGGCGTTGAGCGCTACACCATCGAAGCTGGAGCGATTCGCGGCAAGCTTTAAACGCCGCCCATCGTTTGACACAGCACCTCTAGGCAATAGATCCATCCAATAGACAGGACACCAGATGAGAGAGCAATCCATGGGAGATATTCGTTTTGGCACCCTTGCCAGAGCCGCTGAGGGGCTGACTCAGTGGCGGCCACTGCTCATGAGCTTTTTGACACTGCTGGTTTTTAGCTTGCTTACCGGTCTTGGAGTGTTGATGGGCTCCAAAACCAATGCATTCTTTGCCAGCATCTTCATGCTCATCGCTTTTGTGGCGCTGCTGGCGGGCTCATCGGCTGTGGGCATCATGCTGATGGATCAGGCTAAAAATGAGCCCATTCGCTCTTTCACTGCGGCAGCTTCTGCCGGTTTACTCTGTTTACCAAAATTCATTTTGGTTGGCTTGATTGTGTTTGCTGCCACGCTGGCATACAGCCTTTTCGCAGCCATCATCTACTTTGTCTGCAAGATTCCGTTTCTCGGCGGCATCTTGGCCTTTGTGGCCCACCCTATTTTGGTTCTGGTCGCTGCTGCTTTGCTGATCGCTTTGATCTGGGTCATCGGCCCGCTGATGGGCCCTGCTCTGTGGAGCGGCCTATCCGTCAAGGCGGCTTTGGCCAATGTGCTGAGCATTGCTCGCAAGCGCCTGGTGGAAGTCGTGTTGATGGAAGTGGTGCTCTACATCATCCTCACGCTGATCTGCGTGATGCTGTTCGCAGGTTTGATGCCAGCGACCGTATCACTAACGGCCATGGCCATAGGTATTACCGCCGACGCCCGCAGCATGGGGGGATTTGGTGACTATGGCGGCTATGGTTACGGCGGCGGCATGTTTAGCAGCATGCAGGGCCTGTTGATGGGCAGCGGTGCAAGCACAGGCCTGGTCGCGGGTCTAGGCGTGCTGTTTGCCGTGGTTGGGGCTTTGCTCGCCCAAGTGGCCGTGATGGGAATGAACTTGATCTATCTGCAAGCCAGCGAAAGCGTGGACCCGGAGCAAGCACAAGACGCATTGAACAGCATGATGGGCGATGTGCGTAAAAAAGCCGAAGAAGCCAAGGTACACGCCAAGGCCGCTGCGGAGCGCACGATGGCGGCTGCAGAACGCGCCAAGCAAGCTGCATCAGAGCGCCTGCAAGAAGCCACTGCAAAAAACCCTCCGGCTGCGACCACAATTGATACCGTAGCCGATACCGCAGCGAATCCTGAACCCGCTAACCCAGCACCAGCGGCAAATGCTGCTAACGGTGCTGCTGCAGTTGCCGCTGCAGGCTTTGCCGCCACGGCATCAGCCCCCACCTTGGCAGATCGACAAGCACAAGACCGCGCAGCAGCCGCAGCGACTGCGCAAGCACAGGCACGCCAAGTCGCTGATGAAGAAGCTGCGAGACTGCGCACAGAAGCAGAAGTAGCCCGTGTCCATGCCGAAGCGCAGGCTGCCCATCTGAAGGCGCAAGAACAAGCGCAGGCCGAGGCACAGGCACAGGCACAGGCACAGGCACAGGCACAGGCACAGGCACAGGCACAGGCAAAGGCACAGGCACAGGCACAGGCCCAACTACAAGCTCAGCAAGCCCAAGCTGAGCGAGCAATCCGCGAACGCGCTGAAGCCCAAGCGGCTGAGGCAGCCCGTCAGCGCGCGCAATCCGAGGCCAATGAACGCGCAGCCGCCGCGCAAGCGACACAAGCTGCAGAAAAAGCCGCTGAAGAAGCCCGCGAGAAGGCCGATGCAGCACGCCGCGCAAGCGAGCTGCAAGCCCAGCGTGAAGCAGAGCAACGTGAGGCTGAGCGCCAAGAGGCCGCCGCTCGCGAAGCAGCCCGCGTCAAAGCTCAAGCGAAGGCTCAGGCAGAAGCTGAGGAAAAAGCCCGTCAAGCGCAGCTGTTGACTCATTGCCCAGTCTGCAAGACTTCCGTTGCGCCAGAGGATGTGTTTTGCGAGGAATGCGGCAATAAGCTGAAGTAACTTAGCAAACCAAAAAAGGCAGCCAGCATTGGATGGCTGCCTTTTTTATGCCCACCAAATGAACTAACTGGAACTTTGCTGCTATCAAATTAAAAGCGGTTGGCCTTTGAAATGTCTGGACTTCAATCATGTTTGATCTTTAATTAGATGTATGTACAGCACCAGCCGCTACGTTTTTAAAAGCGCCGCATCGCCAAAACCAAAAACTGTGCGATCTGCGCGCAGAAAAGCCTGTCGCTAGCGGCGCAGCAACGCGAGTAGCCGCTACACTTTGCGCCGCAGGCCTGCGTAACCACAATGATTGGTACGCAGGCCTTCTTTAGCCATTTTCGAGGTTTTCGCGCACCGCCATGTCCACCGTTTTCAACTTCACCTTCGTTCCCTGGTTCCGGTCTGTGGCTCCTTATATCCACAAGTTCCGACACCAGACCTTTGTGGTGGGCCTGACCGGTGAGGCCATTGATGCGGGCAAGCTCAGCTCCATCGTGCAAGACTTAGCCATGATTCAGGCCATGGGCGTCAAAATCGTGCTGGTGCATGGCTTTCGCCCTCAAGTCAACGAGCAGTTGCGCCTTAAAGGCCAAGAGCCGCGCTACTACAACGGTATGCGGGTGACGGACTCCATTGCTTTGGACTGCGCGCAAGAAGCCGCGGGCCAACTGCGCTATGAGATTGAAGCGGCCTTCAGCCAAGGCCTGCCCAACACCCCTATGGCTGGTGCGCGCGTGCGCGTGATCTCGGGCAACTTCCTCACCGCACGCCCTGTGGGCATTGTCGATGGTGTGGACTTTATGCACTCAGGGCTGGTGCGCAAGGTGGATGTGGAAGGCATTCGCAACGCCCTGAACTCCGAAGCCATGGTGCTGGTCTCGCCCTTTGGCTTCTCGCCAACCGGCGAAGCCTTCAATCTCAGCATGGAAGAAGTGGCCACCCGCGTAGCCATTGAACTGAAGGCCGACAAGCTGCTGTTCTTGACCGAAGTGCCCGGCATCCGCATGGACCCCACGGCTGCTGCCGACGAACACAACCCCATTGATACCGAGCTGCCGCTGCACGCCGCACGCCGCATCTTGGCCCAGTTGCCGCCAGCGCAAGAGCCTACGGACGTTGGCTTTTACCTGCAGCACTGCGTGCATGCCTGTGAGCATGGCGTGGAGCGCAGCCACATCCTGCCGTTTTCTACCGATGGAGCCCTGCTGTTAGAGATCTATGTGCACGATGGTATCGGCACCATGATCATTGACGAAAAGCTCGAAGAACTGCGTGAGGCCACGATTGACGACGTCGGCGGCATCATCCAGCTGATCGAGCCCTTCGAGCGCGATGGCACCTTGGTTAAACGCGACCGCACCGAGATCGAGCGCGACATCGCCAGCTACACCGTGATCGAGCATGACGGCGTGATCTTCGGCTGCGCAGCTTTGCACCCTTTCCTAGAAGCCAAGACGGCCGAGATGGCAGCAGTCACCGTCTCGCCCAAAAGCCAAGGTACAGGTGACGGTGAAAAACTGCTCAAGCGCATAGAGCAACGCGCACGCGCCTTGGGCTGCGACACCATGTTTGTGCTGACTACGCGCACCATGCATTGGTTTATCAAGCGCGGCTTTCAGCCTGTGGACCCCCAATGGCTGCCTGAGGCACGCAAAGCCACCTACAACTGGGGCCGCAAGAGCCAGGTTCTGGTCAAAAAGCTGTAACTGCTCAAACAGGTGCGGCTTCATGGCGCGGCAAGCATGAAGCCCGCAAAAATCTTGGCATTCAAAAAATCAAACGCTCGCCGTTGCCACGGTTACTGCGCAAAGCAGCGCCGCTAGGGGTATGTCTGCTATCAATCTAAGCAAAGAGTGCTCTGAGGTTTTAGCAAATACGTAACAATGAAGCCAGCAGTCGGTGTACTGCCTATGGTCTTTCATTCGCCACAAGCAAAACTTTTGGCCCACTAAACCGCCTTGTATCCGGAAGGCGGTGGCTTTTTAAACGGAGCACTTCGATGACAACTTCTTTCGCTCGCCGCACGGCGCTGCGCGGCTTTGCCGTGGCAGTTATGGCCGCATCTTCTTTGGCAGCTTTCAGCGCCCATGCCGACACCCCTGCCGTGCTGCGCGTATCGGCCATCCCTGATGAAGCCCCTACTGAGCTGCAACGCAAGTTCAAGCCTCTAGGCGAGTACCTGTCGCAAGCGACTGGCATGAAGGTGGTCTTCACCCCTGTGTCTGACTATGCAGCAGTGGTTGAGTCGCTGGCGACCAAAAAGCTGGACCTGGCATGGCTGGGCGGCTTTACCTACGTGCAAGCCAAGATTCGCACCAACGGCACAGCCATCCCAATCGTGCAGCGCGCTGAAGATGCAGTCTTCACCAGCAAGTTCATCACTGCAGACCCAGCCATCAAGACTTTGGCTGACTTAAAGGGCAAGACCTTTGCCTTTGGCTCGCCCTCTTCCACCTCGGGCAGCCTGATGCCCCGCTTCTTCTTGCAGCAAGACGGCCTGAACCCTGAAAAGGACTTCAAGACCGTGGCTTACTCTGGCGCGCATGACGCCACTGTGGCCTTCGTCGCTGCAGGCAAGGCAGACGCTGGCGTGCTCAACACTTCGGTGTGGGACAAGCTGGTCGAAACCAAAAAGGTAGACCCCAGCAAGGTGCGCGTGTTTGCCACCACCCCCACCTACTTTGACTACAACTGGACCGTGCGCGGCGATCTGGACCCCGTCATCGTCAAAAAGCTGACCGCCGCCTTCTTGGCGCTGGACCCCACCAACCCAGAGCACAAGGCCATCATGGACCTGCAACGTGCTTCTAAGTTCGTGGCCACTGAGTCCAAGAACTACGACGGCATTGAAGCCGCCGGCAAATCGGCTGGCCTGCTGAAGTAAAAAACTTCGGGCTTTTTGACTGCTAGTCCTTACCCATTCAGAGTGGCTGGTACCACCCGGTCAACCGCAGGTTTGCGGTTGAGCCAAAGCGTGACGTCGCAGGCCGTACCCAAGTACGAGCAGACAATGCGAGAACGTTTCAAGGGTTGTGCCTGCACTTTAAGGACTAGCAGCTATCATTTTTGAGAGTTCGCGTCTCATGAGCTTCATGCTGGACGAGGTGGGCCTGACCCACAGCAACGGTTTTGTTGCCCTGTCCCAAATCCATTTATCCGCCATGCAAGGCGAGAGCATTGCGCTCATCGGCCCCTCCGGCGCGGGTAAAACATCGCTGCTCAATACCATTGGCACCGGCCACCTGCCCACAGCAGGCCGCATGCAGGTGCTGGGGCAAGCGGCATCCACACAATCTTCGGCCAATGAACTCAAAGCGCTGCGCTGCCGCATTGGCACGGTGCACCAAAGCGCGCCTATTGCGCTGCGCCAACGTGTGGTGACCGCTGTGCTGGCGGGCAAGCTCGGCCAGTGGCCGCTGTGGAAAGCGCTGGCTTCGCTGGCCTACCCACAAGACATGCCTGGCGCACGGGAGGCATTAAGCCGCGTGCAACTTGAAGATAAGCTCTTTTCCCGCTGCGATCAGCTCTCTGGCGGGCAGCTGCAGCGCGTGGGCATTGCCCGCGTGCTCTACCAGCAAGCCGAGTTGATTTTGGCGGACGAGCCCGTCTCCGCACTCGACCCGGCGCTTTCGCAAGCCACGGTGCAGCTACTAGTGCAAGAGGCCGCCGCCCACAACGCCACGCTGGTCGCCAGTTTGCACGCCGTCGATTTGGCACTGGCCCACTTTGGGCGCATTGTCGGCATCAGAGATGGGCGCGTGGCTTTTGATCTGCCCACCGAGCAAGTCACCGACACCCTGCTGCAAGCCCTGTACGCCAATGTCGATGGCAGCGCCGCAGCCCTGCCCACACTGCACAATTTACCTACTGAGCCCAACGCCAATCCGGCCACCGCCCCTATTCAGGTGAGCGCATGCCGATAAATGCGGGTCAAGGGGCTGAGCCAACCACAGCTACTCCAGCGTCTATGCGTGACCCCGCTGCACGCGGGCGTCTGACTTGGCTGGTCGTTGCGCTCATCGTGCTGTGGCCCATGCTGCAGACTTCGGGCTTTTCGCTTGAGCCGTTTTTTGATGCCAACAACCTCAAGGTCATTGGCGGCTTCTTAGCCGGTTTTCTGCCCCCAGAAACCAGCGCAGAGTTCCTCGGCTATCTGGCCCAAGCCACGCTAGAAACCTTGGCCATTGCCACGGCTGGTATGGCGCTGGCCTTTGTCATCGCCGTGCCCATGGCCTACCTGTCCACGGGCGCAGCGCGTGAGCGGGTCACGCTCAACCCCATTGCCCGCGGCGTGCTCACCATCTTGCGCGGCATACCTGAGCTGGTCTGGGCACTGGTCTTTGTGCGCGTGTTTGGCTTAGGCCCCGCAGCTGGCGTGCTGGCGTTGGGGCTGACCTATGGCGGGATGCTAGCCAAGGTTTATGCCGAAATTTTAGAGTCCACCGACCCCGCACCAGCCCGCGCACTGCGCGCCAGCGGAGCTGGGCGTTTGCAGGCATTGCTGTATGGCCTGCTGCCGCAAGCGGCCAAAGAATTAACGTCCTACACCGTGTACCGCTGGGAATGCGCAATTCGCGCCTCGGTTGTTATGGGCTTTGTGGGCGCAGGCGGTCTGGGCCAGCTCATGGACCAAGCCATGAAAATGCTCAACGGCGGCGAAGCTGCCAGCATTTTGCTGGCCTTCATGGCGCTGGTGGCGGCCGCTGATGTGCTGTCATGGTGGTTGCGCCGCTCGCTTGATACAGCGCCTGCCGCTCGCGCTTTGCCTTTTGGCTGGCGTACCGCTGCGTTTTTAATAGCATTCAGTCTAAGCCTGTGGGCCAGCCTGCGCCTGTTGAATATCGATTTTCCAGCCCTGTTCACGCAAGAAGCGGCCAGCAGCATGGGCGACTTTGTGCGCGGCTTCTTCCCGCCTGATTTAAGCCAGCCTTGGCTACTCAAAGTGCTCAAAGGCGTGTGGGAGACGCTGGCCATCTCCATCATCGGCACCTTGCTAGCTGCAGTAGCCGGCTTGGTGCTGGCTCTGCCGCGCTGGCGTGGGCCATGGAACGTGGTGCTCAATATTCTCAGGTCCGTGCCTGAGTTGGTCTGGGCCACTATCACAGCGCTCGCTGTGGGCTTAGGCCCATTTGCCGGTGCGCTGGCTTTGGCGCTGCACACATCAGGCGTGCTAGGCCGCTTGTTTGCCGAGGCGCTGCAAAATGCCCCAGCAGCCCCTGCCAATGCGCTCAAGCTTAGCGGCAGCAATCGCTTTGTGGCTTTTTGCTACGGCACCCTGCCCGGCGCAGCGCCACAATTGCTGGCCTACACCTTGTACCGCTGGGAGATGAACATCCGCATGGCCGCCATTTTGGGCTTTGTGGGTGCTGGAGGCCTGGGGCAGCTGCTGTATTTTGAGCTGTCTTTATTCCATTACGCGCAAGCCAGCACAGTGATTATTGCTATGCTTTTATTGAGTATTGCAGTGGACTGGAGCAGCGCCGCTCTGCGCAGGGCTATGCGCTAAAAGCTAGGCTCTGAGCACTGTGCCGATGCTCAGAGCCGCTTCAATAGGCGCACTTGCTAAGCTCTTTAAACACCTAGTGGCAAGTCAGCCCGCTTCAACGTACGCAGCACAAAGCAAGATTGGCTGTGGCGTATGCCTTTAATCTTGTAAAGCTTCTCGCGCAGCAGGCGCTCGTAGTCCCGCGTGTCTTTGACGACGATGCGCAGCAAATAGTCGTAGTCACCGGAGACCAAATGCGCCTCCACCACTTCGGGAATCGTGGCCAGCACCTCGCCAAACTTCTCCAGCGTGTTGTCCGAATGGCTGTCTAGCGTGACCATGACCAGCACCGTATCGGCCAGCCCCAGCGCTTGCGGGCTCAAACGCACGGTGTAGCCCTCAATCACACCGGCTTCTTCCATTTTTTTGATGCGCGTCCAGCATGGCGATGCGCTCAGGCCCACGGCCACACCAATGTCTTGCAGACTGGCACGTGCATTGGCTTGCAATTCAGCAAGAATCTTTTTATCCAAGGTATCCATAAGCTTGAATTTACCTGCATTTGCCAGATCACAGAATAATTTTCTGTAGCAAGGCCGTATTTGCAGAATTTAAAGCAACCTTTTCTGCAGCGCAACATGCACACTTGAACCCATGGAAGCACGTTGATCGACGCAGCAAACCCATTCAATCGACCGCGCTGTTTACCGTCAGCTCCCGGTTCGTTGATCTGCTAGCCGCAAACACGACAGGCCGCCCCACTTAAGCACAGTGGCGCGGCCTGTTGATTTTTTGAGTCCAGCTATAGCGAACTTTCTTGAACTAGGGCATGTCCTAGGCATGAAAGCCGCCAATTTCACGGCAGAGCTACCGTACGCGCACGGCCACCTTCAGAACATCACCCTCGTAGACCAGCTCCACCAATGAGCCCTGCCATTGCGGATGCTGTGCCAGGTATTCGATACCTGCAAGGCGCTGCACCCTATACCCCAGCTCCGCCATCAGCGCCATCAGCTCCTCACGGCCTTGATCAAACCAAGCATGGTTCCATGCTTCAAAAAGAATCGGCGGATAGCCATGCTTGCGTAAAAAATCGCGCCCACCATTCAGCACCTCGGCCTCCAAGCCCTCCACATCGATCTTGATTAGACATGGCGATTTGTGGATGTCTAACTCATCGAGCCGAATCATTGGAACAGTATGCGTCTGCACCTTCATCGCAGACTCGATGCCGTGAATTTCTCGGAAATTTCGCTGCAATGAAAAAGCACCAATGTTTTCGTTAATCGAATAGTCCACTTCAGGAATATCGATTATTTTTCTTTCACTTCCCAGCGCTTGCTGCATCGCAACGCAGTTATCAAGCCGGTTAATGAAAATATTGGCGCAAAGCTGGTAGTAAACAATGCGCTGCGGCTCAAAGGCCAGAACCTGCCCACCAATTGCTTGCAACTCTTTGGCAATTGGAATGGAAAACGCCCCCAAGTTCGCCCCAATATCTAACACCAGAGGTGCGTCTTGGTCTTGAAAAAAAAGCCGCGCGAGGCTCAGCATATGCGCCTCCCACACACCATTGCGAAACAGCTCATTGGAAATCAAATCCCTACCAGCGAATACCAAGTAATCTGCGCCTTGACCTTCAACTCTGCTGACTCGTGGAAGCATGCATCAACCTCATGGATTAATTTTAGCCATTCAATATGCCAGCAAGTACTGCGAGAAAAATGGGGGCAGCACCCATGGCCAGCTATTGACGGCAATCAAGCGGCTGCTTCTTGCTCTTGGAGCAGCCGCCACATCACTTTGCCGCTACCGCTTTTAGGTAAGGCGGGCACAAATTGCACGATACGCGGGGCTTTGTAGACCGCCATATTGCTGTGACACCACGCCAGAATGTCTTCAGCTGTCGTTGCCTCATGACCGGTGCGCAAGACCACCACCGCCTTGACGGTCTCACCCCGATACTCGTCTTTGACAGAGATGATGCAGGCCTCCTGTATCGCGGGATGCCTGAACATCAGCGACTCAACTTCGGCGGGCCAGACCTTAAAACCGCTGGCATTGATCATGCGTTTGAGCCGGTCGGTGATGAAGAAGTAGCCCTCCTCGTCGACGCGCCCCAAGTCGCCAGTACGAAAAAAGCGCTTTCCGTCCAACTGCATAAAAGCATCTTCGGTGGCCTCGGGGCGCTGCCAATAGCCTTCAAAAACTTCAGGGCCGTTCACCACGATTTCGCCCTGCTCGCCTTGTGCAACTTCTTGCAGCGTGTCGGGGCTGATGATGCGTGCATCCGTGCTCATAAAAGGAATACCCAGACATTGCTGCTTAGGGTAATCAGGCGGATTGCTGTGTGAGGGTGCTGCCGTCTCCGTCAAACCATAACCTTCACAAAAGCGCAGGCCATACTGCTCTTGCAGGCGCTGCGCCACCGCCTGAGGCATGGCCGCGCCGCCACCGCCAATGTATTTAAGGCTAGAGAGATTGAACGAAGCAAAGTTCGGGCTGGCCAGCAGATCAATCACCATGGTGGGGATATTGGTCCAGCTAGTGACTTGATAGTGTGAGATCAAACGCCCCGCCAGCTCGCGATCCCAGCGCGGCATGATGATGAGCGTCGCGCCTATATAAATCGCGCTGTGAAGCACCGACACCATGCCTGTAATGTGAAACATGGGCACCACGCACAACACCACGCTTTCACTCGTCCCCGTGCCCCAATAGGCCCCCGCCACCGCGTTGTGATTGATGCTGCGGTGCAAATGCATGCAGCCCTTGGGCTGGCCTGTCGTGCCGCTGGTATAAGGCAAGACAGCCAGATCATCGCGCCCCACCGTATGCGGCG
Source organism: Comamonas sp. Y33R10-2 (assembly GCF_019355935.1). Taxonomy (NCBI): domain Bacteria; kingdom Pseudomonadati; phylum Pseudomonadota; class Betaproteobacteria; order Burkholderiales; family Comamonadaceae; genus Comamonas; species Comamonas sp. Y33R10-2. Next base: position 1,484,980 of record NZ_CP079925.1, on the reverse strand, counting down.
GAGCAGCCTCTTCACAAGCCAGCGCTTGTGCCCAGCTGTGCACTGCTCCGCCACTAAGTTCAGCCGTCTCGCGCTCGCCAAGCAACCAGTTGCGCCAAGCATCAGGCGGCGCATCCAGCCCCTGCACATTGGCATCAAAACCATCGCTGAACTGGGTGACGATCATGTGCTCTAGCGCCTCGGCCGGCTCTAGAGCGTTACTGGCCTTGGCCAACTCCAGCGCCAAATCTGCTGAGGTAATCGCCACCTTGGCGCCTGAATCGGTGATGTAGTGCTTGAGCTCCTGCGCCGTGTTCATAGGGTTGACCGGCACCACCACCGCATTGGCTCGCAAGATGGCGTAATGCGCCAGTACCAATTGGGACGTGTTTTGCATCAGCAAGATGACACGCTCACCTTGTTTCACTCCCAAACCATGTAAATAGGCCGCCATGCGCTCCGTACCTGTGCACAGCTGTCCGTATGTCGTGGTGCGCCCCAGAAACACCAGCGCGGGCTTATCTGGGTAGCGTTTGGCATTGACGGCCAAGTTCTCCCAGACGCTTGATGCAGGAATGCTGATGGAGTGCGGCAAGCGGGCAGGCCAAAAAGCGTGATGAGCAGGCATAGATCAATCTTCCCTAATCAAAAGGCGGTGCTAAATACAGGGTGCTGAGACCACGAGCGTGTTGGTGCTCTAAGACCGCGTAAATCCTCTAAGAGCGCAAGACTAGGCTGCACCCATCCATCGAGCATCCGGGATGCCCCCAAGCCCCCGTCCCGCAGGTGACCCTTTATTTCATTGTTGATTTCCATCGTATCTTGCGCGCAGGATGCCGCACACCGCTGCATGGCTTCAGGTCAGCAGTTACAGTAGCCACCCAGCAAGCGCTGCGGCGCTTTTGTTCATCCATTTCAATCCAAACTCTGCCTTGACTGCTGCCTCCACCCTGCCCGTTCTGTACTCCTTTCGCCGCTGCCCTTATGCCATTCGCGCGCGTCTGGCGCTGGCCCATGCAGGTCTGGCCTGCGAGCTGCGCGAAATCAATTTGCGCAACAAACCCCAAGCACTGCTGGATACTTCCCCCAAGGGCACGGTGCCTGTGCTGGTGCTACAGGGCGGCCAAGTCATTGAGCAAAGCCTGCAAATCATGCTGCATGCGCTGGCCAGCAACGACCCCGATGGCTGGCTGCAGCCCACAGAGGGCAGCCTGGAAGAAATGCTGACCCTGATTGAGCGCAACGACGGCTTTTTCAAACAAGCCCTTGACCGCTGCAAATACCCTGAGCGCCACAATGCTGAGGCCGTGAACCAGGCGCAAGCCGATGCACTGACTTGGCTTGCCGAGTTGAACGATCAACTGGAAGAGACCGGCTACCTGTTTGGCCTGCACCCAAGTCTTGCCGATATGGCGCTGCGCCCATTTGTGCGCCAGTACGCGCGCATTGATGAAGCCCAGTGGAACGAGCAGCCTTGGCCGCATCTGCAAGACTGGCTGCAGCGCTGGATTGACTCGGCCCTGTTCGCCGAAGTGATGGAGACCTACCCCGGCTGGGTGCCCGGCAGCAAAGGCCCGACCTTTGTCAGCGAAAGCATTGAAAGCCTTTAAGAGCCACGAACACCACCCTTGATACGTCGTTGCTTCGCCTTGTCGTACGCATGTACTGCCTGCGGCTTTGCGCCTCGTCTCAAACGCAAACCTGCGGTTTGCTGGGTGGTGTTAGCGGCTCTAGGTTAAAAATACAAAACAATAGCTACATGTCCTTTATGCATATGGACTTCAGGCTGTTTTAAATCAAAAAAGCCCCGACAGTGCAAGCTGCCGGGGCTTTTTTGATGGATGCATCAGAACTTAAATGCTTAGTAATACCCCACCATGTTGAGATACCAGCCCTTGGCCCGGTAGTCATCCACACGGGTCAGGTCGCCCTTGAAATCCGTAAAGTTGTAGCCCACGCCAATGCGCAGATTCTTGGTCAGATCGCGGTCCACGCCCACCAGCCAACCATTTTTGTCACCGCCGTCTTTAACACCCAGCCAACGGTATTCGGCCAGTGCATGCCATTTGTTCATCACTTCGTAGCGGGCCTGCACGGCTGCAAACGTGGTGGCTGAATCAAACCATTGACCGCTACCGCGACCAAAGCGGGCCTTGCCTTCGCGGTGAGCAAACTTCACAGCGCTCTCCCAGCGCTTGTTCAAGCGGTACACGCCTTCAAGAGAAACGATATGCGACTGCTGGTCGTAGTAGGCGGACGAGGTGCTGCTCGTGCCGTCCCAGCCAACCTGCCCCAGCGAGCTCATGTCGTAGAGGTGGGTGTAGCGGCCAAACACTCCCCAGCGGGAGCTGTCCCATGGGCGGTAAGCAAAGCCTAAGCTACCCTCGATGAGCTTGGCGCCGGCTTGGGCGTTGTTTTGGTCCTTGGTTTCGGAGAAGTTGAGCTTGCCTGCAATGCGCAAGCTGTTGTCCACCTTATGAGTGAGGTAGTTGGTGAGCACCCATTGCGTGCGATTTTCTGAGCCGGAGTCACGGCGCCATTCGACCTTGCTGCTCCAGTTGGTGCGCACATTGGTGCGCCCGCCGTAGATGCTGATGGCGTCGCGGCTCACGCTGCCGGTGGTCGCAGTCAGGTCACCGTGCTGCAAGGTGTAGCCCAGACGCCAGTTCTGGCCGGGGTAAAAATCCATGCCAAAGGTGTGGGCCAAACCGCTGCCGGTGCGCGGGTCCTTCAAGTACTGGCTTTCGTTAAAGATGTTGGTGCGCTGGCTCAGGCGCCAGCGCTGGCCCAGCGTCAGGCCCGGGAGCTTGCCGTTGTTAAACAGGCTGTCGTACTGGGTCGTATCCGTCGATACGGTGTAGCCGCCATAAAAGCTGTGCTCTGGCGTGAGTCTGTACTCCCCCGACAGCGTTACGGCATTACCGCGGCTGCCGTGGGTGGCTTCACCACTGACGGAGGACTGGTTGCCAAACAAATAGCGGGCACCAGCAGTCAACGCATCGTTGTTGCGGTATTTTCCGCCATCGTTGTCCAGCGTGGTCTGGCCAATGCCGTATAGCTCTAGCGATGGGCTCATGCGCTGGCGGTACTTCAGGGCCGCCAAGCTGCCAATGCCTTGGCCGCTGTAGCGCTCTTCATCCACACGGCGCAGCTCGGCAGTCAGCGCGCGCTGGTCATCCATGCGCCACTCGGTGGTAACTTGGGTTTGAGTCAGCGACTCACCGCCTCGCTCGGCACGGCTGTGCTTGGCAAAGAGCGTCATATCACGGCGCAGCTCGCCCAGCAGCTCCGCACCGTATTCGGTGACATCACGCCCCAGATAGTCGGTGCGGGCGGTGGAAAAACCGGCATCGACCTTGCGCCACCATGCGCCTGTGCTCCAAGCGCTTTGGGTGATGCCCTGCTCTTGCAGGTTAGCGCGGGCCTCCACCGACATGGCATCGCCCTTGCGCGCAGCGACGGGGTTGAGACGGGCAAAGCTCAAGCCACCGTTGTCCGAGAAGAAAACGGGCACGCTGGTGGACTGGCTTTGGCTGCGCTCGACCTTGAGGTAAGTGCCCCGGCCGGCTTGCAAGGTGACGTCTACGCTTTTGAGTTTGTAGTCATCACCCTCGTTTTGCTCGTCCACATAGGTGCCGCCCACGGCCACATGCTCACCAATCCATTGCTTGCCGCGGCCACCTACAGTCATGTTTTTGCGCAGGTCGCTAGGAGCGTATTCATAGTCCACCAGCAGGCGCTGCTCGTAGCCAGAAAGCGGTGCATCACGGGTGATGGTGTTGCTGCTTTCGCTGGCAATCTGGGCCAGCGGGCGGCGGTTGATGATGCGGCCCTGGTAAGAGTCCACTTCATAGTCCGCACCGCGCACCAGTTGCTGGCTGCTGATGGTGCGGCCGGTGGCGCGGTCACGCACTTCTAGCATGACGATGTCGGAGCCAGGCATGATGTCGGTGTGGCGCAGGTAGTAGAGGCTGCCGCCCGTGCCCAGCAGCTCGGTGTGGCCATGGGCGGTGTTGCTGTCAGAGCCAAACACACGCAGCTGGGACTTAGCCTCGCCCAGTTGCGTGGTCTCGTTGCTGCGCAAGTTGGCGGCAGCGCCATACAGCGAGCGCTGGTATTGCGCAAACTCGGTACCCGTCAGGCCCGTGGAGTAGTTGCCCCACAGGGCTTGGTTCTTGTCCCAGTCGGCACGCACATACATGCGGCCTTGGCTGTCCACGTCGCGGGTCGTCGTGGAATCATCGCCATAGGTCAGGTAGTACTGATCAGGGTCGAGGCGGCGAAAGACGTCACGGGCATAGGTATCGGTAAAGCCGTTGAACAGGCTGCCAATGGGGCGCTCGGTGGTGTCGGCCTGCGCCGTCACCAAATACTTGGACTGCAGCTTGGTCTTGAGATAAAAAGCCAAGTGGGCATCGGTGAGCAAGTCTTTGTCTCTGCCTTCTTGCTTAAAACCTTCATGCGAGCCGCTGAGGCGATTGCCTTGCAAAGTCACATCCGCCAAAGCCACACCAAAGAAGTATTCGCCGCTGACATCAACACCCAGCTTGCGCTCAGTCTTGCCAGAGCGGCCATCCACCGCCACATCAAACACATGCTGGCCCACGGGCATCATGTACTCGGCAACAAACTTGCCTTCCATGTCCACCGGGTATCTTTGGCCGTTGATGCTCAGCGAGGTGCCGCCCGGGATGTTGCGACCCTGAACCCGGACTCGCGAGCCATAAAAAGGAATGTTCTGCAAACGCAGACCATTGCCCGCAAAAGCGCTGTTGATCAGGCTTTGCTGCAAAGCTTGCTGCAAAGACAGCGAGCTATTCATGGACTTTTCCAAGTTGTCACGAAGCAGCGTGTTGGCACGCTGCTCATCTTGCGGGGTGACCAGCTGGAATTTGTTGGGGTAGGTTTCGTCGAACTGAACGCTCTTGCCATCTGCACCGGGCTTGGCATAGGCGCGCACGATGTAGATCAGCTCATCGCCCACGCGGTAGCGGTAATCCTCAGAGAGCTTGCCATTCCATTCGGTGGAGACAACCGCCCCCACCTTCAAAGGCACGGTGGCCACGGGTTTGACAAAGTCGGTGTCACTGCTGCGAAACACCAGCAGCTCCATGCGCTCGATGAAGTCCGGGTAGTTGCTGCGCACGTAGAAGTTGACGGGCTTGGTGATGCGGCCCATATCCATTGGCACCAAGGTGGGGCCGGAAGCTGTCAGCTCGGCACGGCCCAGTGTCGGGTCTTCAGTCGCCCAGATCACACCACCATCGGGCAGCGAGAAAGAAAAGCGCCCGCGCACATCAGCCTTGCCCGGAGACTTAAGGCCTAGCGAGACTCGGCGATCTGGCGCCAGCTGCTCAGAGCTGGACTGGCGCGTGGTGTCCGCAGTCAAAGGCTGGTCATAGCTTTGCGACTGCAGGCGAAACAAAAGCTTGCCGTTTGCGTCGCAATGGCCTTGAGTGCAAGCAGTGCTTAGAGGTAGTGCTTCAGTTTTAGGAGTAGATGCCGCCACAGGTGCGACATTTTGATTTTCAGCGGCCCAAACTCCAGCCGCCGTACCCGCCATCAAACTCATGATGGTGTAGTCAAGCAATTTAATTTTCATGATCAGCAGTTCAGTGGGACGCGGCTTTCTGGACGAAGTGCAGGACTGGGGCGGTGTGCGCCTCGGTCTTGACCTCAATACGCTTTCTCAGCGCGTCAGACAGATGAGGCAGCAGCGCCTCATACACCGCCTTGGCTCGTGCCAGGCCCAGCTTCTGGTTATAGGCATGGCTGGCTCTTACGTCGGTGTGACCGACGATGCTGACCACGCTCGCATCTTGAGCAGCTCCTTGCGTGGTGGCCTGCTCGTTCAAGTACGCAGCCACCTTGGCCAGCAGCGCCTGATACTCAGGACGAACCACAGACTTGTCAGTGTCAAACAGCACGCTGCCCAACACCGCACCATTGGCCGTCACACCGCTGACGATGCTGTTGGCATCGCTCACATCGCGACGCACGCTGACCTTGGTCGCGGCCTGCACTTCGGCTGGCAGCTTCTCAGTCACGGCCTTGCGCACGGCTTCAGCCCGGGCAAAGGCCATGGCATCGCTTTCGCCATTGGCGCTAATGAGCAACTCACCGCCTCGGTACTGCTGCAGCTTGGCAGCGACTTGGGCGATCACGCTAGCCTCACCTAGGTACAGGCTGCGAATCTCGCTGGAGCCTGCGGCAAACAGCACGCTGCCCAATTCGATCTCAACCATTTTTTGCTCACCGGCCATGAACTCGGGATTGAGCTGCACGCCAAAGTCAAAGCGCACGGGCAGGCCCGGAGTGACACGGCGCAGCAAGGGGTTGCTGGTAGTGAACTCAGCGCCAGCAGGCAAAGTGCTGGGGTCTACCTTCAAGATGAAGTGACGACCACGCTCCCAACGACCGCCGTTGACGCCCGCCAAGTGGTAGCGGCCAAAGGGGTCGGTTTCCATCAAAAGGCCTTCAACCGAAGCCACACGCACGCCGGGGATACCGCGTTCATCAATGCCAGTGCTTTGAATGATGTAGTCCACCGCGTAGCCTTGAGCCGTTTGGCTGATCTTGCGCTCCACCGCAATCTCAGCGGCATTGCGACCGGCAGCTGCTTCGCCTGTTTTCTCAATGCGGCTTAGGCCTGCAGCGTTCATGCGCACGGTGATGCCTTGATCGCTGGTCAGCACAAAATCATCCGTAAAGTCCAGCGATTGCAGCTTTTGGTGAATCACCACGGTGTGCTTGGCCACGGGATCGGCTTCAGACTGGCGCGCAGCAATACTGCCCAGTGTCAAGCCATGCAGCAGCGGCGAGCTGGCATCGGCCTGAGGCACAGCACCTGCGTCATCCCCCTTATCCACGGTGGTGGAGTTGGCGATGTAAGCGCCGGGCGCAAAGCCGCCTTGGGCCTTGAGACCAGTGAGCTTGGCGCTGTCTTGCCAGCCATCGCGGTCACGGTCGTCAAACACCGTGCCGTAGATCAGCGAATCATCGAGCAACGGATCGCTGACCAACTCCACCGAAGCGGTGGCTTGGTTAGAGATGCTGTCACCCACGCCGTTCTTGGCAAAGGCGGTATTGACATGGTTGCCCGGGCGCACGCCGGCACCCACACGCATCATGTAGACAATGGTGCCGCTTTGGCCCACATCCAGCGTGACACCGCTGAACTGCACGGGGCGCACACCCGAAGAAGTCACTGCCGAGCCCAAGCCCACGGCGCTCATAGAGCCGTTAACAAAAGTGAAACCATTGGCAGCTGTATCGACCACGTTGGCGTTGACCACTTTCACAGCGCCAATGTTTTGCACTTGCAGGCTGTAGCGCACCAAGTCGCCGATCTTGACGGTACGAACAGAGGCGGTCTTGACGATGCGCAGCAGCGATTCGTCGGGCTTGACCGTCACTGCCACTACCGCGTCATCACAATTGGCAGGGTTGAGCTTCTCGCAGATGCGGTAGTAGATGCGGTAGTCACCAGCAGGCGTGCCCGAAGGCACTGTCACCTTGCCAGTCACCACGTCGAGTACAGGCACGCGGGGGTCACCACCCACAGGCTGGGCGGGTGTGGTCACCGTGCCGGTAATACGCTCGGGCGTGAACGGCGTGCCGTCCAGTGTGTCGTTCTCAGAGTAGGCATTGCCCACCACCTGATCGCCACCACCGCGGTTGCCCGTGTAGGTATCGTCCTTGGCATCAATAGGCGAGGCTGTCACCTTGATGGTGATAGTGGCCGTGTCACACAAGGTGGGCTGCAGCTTGTCGCAGATCTGGTAGACGATGGCGTAGTCACCGGCCGGGGTGCCTGGGGGCACAGACACGATTCCGGTTTCGACATCTAGCACGGGGACGCCTCCGCCGTTGATGGGGGTCGCCGGGGTCATCACCTTGCCGGTGATCTTGGAAGGCACCACCGGAACACCATTTAAAGTGTCATTGGTGTAGGCATTGCCTGCATTGGTCGAGCCGGAGGTGCTTTTGACGGGAAGCAGTGGATCATCTACAGCGTCAATCTCACGTGTCACCGGCGTGGTCACTGAGCAGCTGACTGCGCAGGTAGGCGTTGATCCATCCAAGGTAGGAACTCCCTCCACCTTGTTGTTTACGCTCGTCAAGGCGGCTGCCGTGACTCGGGTGTCGTAAGTCACTTGGTAAGTGCCAGGTGCCGTACCCTTGGGCAACGTGAGCACCAGAGACGTTCCGTTGATGGAATAGCTAAAGCCAGGCGCCGATGTGACAGCCACAAATTCAAGGCCTTGACCCAAGTTGTCTACCATGCTGGAGACTGCCTCGGTCAAAGATGCATCCGACACGGTTGCCGTCAGTGTGTAGGGGATGATCTCGCCCACCTTCGCGCCAGTGGACGAAGATGTTTTGGCAATCACCACCACCGGCTTGGCTACAGGCGTTTCTGTCGCGCAGTTAATGGCGCAACTGGGGTTGTCCGCACCAGAGCCCAACACAGCATTCTTGACCGAACCTGCCGCTGCCTTAGTGACCTTTGCCTTGTACTTGTACTCATGGGAGCCAAGCGGCAAACCCGAAGGTATATTGATGGTCAACTTTTGACCCGAATAACTGGCCACCCAATTCTGCGGTAATGCATCCTGCTGCTTCTCAAATTCCAGCCCCTGGCCCAGCGTATCCAGCAAAGTCAACTCATCCAGCGTGGGGGCAGTCTGGACATCGACCTTCAAGGTAAAGGTCAGCACATCATCCACCTTGACAGGCGAGGCATTGACGGCCACGGACTTGCTATAGCGCACTTCGGACGTCACCAGAGGCGTCGCAGTCTGGCAGGAGAGCACGCACACAGGTGTGCCACCACCGCCAGTGGCAGTCACGGCATTCGTCAAAGGATTGGTTGTTGCACCCGCCTGGACTCTGACCTTGTATTTGACCTTGTAGGTGCCGGGGGCCTTGTTGGCAGGCAAAGTCAAAACAATCGTATTGGATCCCGCATTATTTGCCGTCAAGTCACCGGTGGCGCTTGGGTGCACAAAGACAAGGTCTGCGCCCAAAGTATCAGACAGCACCACCTCAGAGGTGGTCTGCGCGTCGAAGACTTTGACGGTCACCTCATACTCGATCTCGTCGTTCGCTTGCGCCTTGACCGCTGTGGTGGTCTTGGAATACTCAATGCGCGGAGCACTCATCACATGTCTGGTCTCACAAGGCCCTGTACAGCTTGGCATGGAGCCCGCAGGAGGTACGCCTCCCGCCGGATTGTCGGCCGTCACCACATTCGTCAAATCCGCGCTCTTGGCCGCCGGATTGACATCTGCCGTGTAGCTCACCAAGTAAGTCCCCGGCGCCGCACCGGCAGGCAAGGTAAAGGTATGCGTTCCACCTTGGCCGGCCACCATAAAGCCGGTATTGGCCACGACCACACCAAACTTAAGACCTGCACCCAAGGTGTCTCGCAACACCACCTCTTGCGTGGTTTGAGAGCGTTGCACCACCACACTCAGCGTGTAGGTGATGTTCTGCCCCGCCTTGACCTCGGCATTCAGACCCGGGTTAGAGGTCTTGCTGTAAGTCACAACCGGTGTTTCCAAGGAGTGCGTCGTCGCGCAGCTCACACATGATGGAGCAGGCGCATTGGGATCTGTGGGGTCACCACCACCCGCAGGCAAGACCCGGTTCTGAACCTTAGACACGGCACTGGCCATTACCTTGGCACGGTAGCTAACGGCATAGGTGCCAGGAACAGTTCCCTTGGCCAAGGTAAAGCTGCGTTTGAAACCACTGCCCCCCTCCACAAAGCCCGCAGCATTGCTGCTGAGCCCTTGATATTCGAGGCCTGCTCCCAGTGTGTCCGTCAGCACGACCGGAGACAGGGTGGCTGCATCGGAAACCACGACCTGCAGGTTATAGGTGATGACATCATCTACTTTGACCTTGGACTGGTCCGCGGGCATGGCTGTTTTGCTCACTGCCACTGCAGGCGTCTTGATCTGTACCGAGGTATTTGCACAGTAGTTCGTATCAGTACAGGAAGCCGGTGGAAGAGGCTCGCCACCGTTATGCGGATCGACGCCACCAGCCACACTCGCAAAGTTCACCAGCGTACCGCTAGGGCTGGCCGCGACCACTTTGACAGGCAACTCAATCACGGACTGGCTACCAGCAGCCCCCGCTTTTGCCAAATGCGTTGGGCTCTCGCAAGTGACCATTTGCCTCACGTAAGTACATGACCAGCCATTGATGCTCAACGCAGCATTCCAATCAGGAGCAATACCCACAGGCAACTGATCAAGAACCTTGATCGGTTTCCATAAATCCGGGCTCATGGAGGGACCCGTAGGAATGTCGCCTCTATTGCTCACCGTCAACAAATACTTGGCACCCAACTGCCCCACAGTCCAGCCCGCAGTGCCTGCGTTATGAGATTTAGCCAAGCTGAGCTTGGGAGCAATAATTTCAATCAGGTGGTCCTCCACCTCACCGTCATCAGCCACCCCTGTTGGCTCTTCCAACTGGCTTGGGACACTGGCATAACGCAAGCGCGCATAACTAGTGCCTGACTTGGTGTCTTTCGGAACTTTGCTCCAGTTCAAAGCAGCTTTAGACCCCGAGCAGGTCGCCGAGGTTCGCTCAGAGCTATCAAAAACATTGTTGCGATTGAAATCAACCCACGCCGCCACGGTGCCTGAGCCTTGGCACACAACATCTACTGAAAAGGCGCCGCCAATTTGCAGCACGCTGAGCTTCTTGAGAGCCAGTGGCCAGCCATCTTCTTCATTGGAAGGGCCGACCAAATCGTCACCGGCAGCAGTCGGGCTATACGTTGAAGTAGGCTCAGAGTCAGGGCCTACAGAGCCCAAATAATTGGCATGAACAGGTGCAAGAGTTGCAAGACTGTCGTTGAGAGTAGAGCCTGAAGTCAGTGCCGTTGCAGCTCCGCCGTTCTGAGAATTCAGCTGCAAATTTTCAATAACATGCATGGCTTGCCCATAGCTTTGGGGCGCATCGCCAAAGTCTGCATAGGGGACCACTAGGCCGATGGCCATAGCGGTTATCCCGCCGTTCGGTCCGCCACGCATTTCAAAGCCCATGGTTTGTTGCGACGCGGGGGTCTTGAACTTTAAAAAAGTAACAGCAGTTCGCTTACCGTCACCATCAGCCACACTGAACTTGGCGGTTCCTGAGTCACTGCCGCCCAGCAGGTACGAAGAGCCGACTGCACCTGTATCAAGATACTTGTCAATCAGATACCACTCTCCGTCGCCTTTGCCCTGCAAATACTCAGGTCCGCTCATTGCTTCGGCATCGGCAATAACAAAACCCCGCTGCATCAGCGGACGCCCGCCCAGCAAGGAAGTGCAGGTAACATCAAACTGTACCGTCTGGCCCGACACCATGATGCCGTTGACCAGTTTGTTGGGATTCTCGGCTGGCTTTGGATTTCCAGATCTACCGTCATAACTTTTCGTAGGGTCGTAGGTGCCGACGCTATAGAGAGCCCCCAACCGATCCTCTTTCCATTGACCGGGCGCATAGCTTTTCAGAGTGATACCAGATGTTTTCTTCAGCGAACAGGTGACTTCAAGCCACTGGCCATCCGCGACCTTGTAGCTTGCAGAAGTCTTTGCACCATCGGCCAAGATGACATCAGGCTTACCCAGTGCCCCACCACCCCAAGTCAGCCACAAAATCTCGTTTTTATAATTACCTTCGCCACCCGTCGCATACGCTGCAGCCAAGACAGCTTGCGGTAGCCACAACATCTGCAGCGCCAGCAAAATTCGCGCCAACCAACTCAATAACGTCAACCGCCCCATGACTTTGGTACCAAATAGTAAAACTTGGAAGATTGTCGTTTTGCTGACAGAGGTAAACAAAGTTACAAAATGATACCTTCAGGGTGCACTCTGAAATCTATTGACAATACAAATCTTGCGTAATCCCAGTCCTACACGACAACCGCCGCCGTTTGCACAAGAGTCAATAAAAAGCACGGACATACGTAGCAGTAAAAAAGTTGTTAACACCAATCAACTAATTGATACTTTTGTTTCTAAAAAACAACTTTCTGACATTTGAAGGTATCTTGAATTGTTAACTTTCTTTTCTGTATTGAACTGCTTAATCGCCTACAGCAACGAACAAAAAAAGCACCCAAAGGCGCTTTTAGTGATGAAGAAGAAAATTAGACTCTTTTAATAGCTGATAGAAGATCGTATTTTCAAATTAATGAAACTAGGCAGAACGTAGGGCACTGCAAGAAGACCTCACCTAGCATAGCTTCTAGACTTTCCTGCCTTAATCAGCAGCGTGGCAGTTGTAACAAAAAATACTGCAAAGCAGATAAAGGACCAGTTGGCAATGGAGCCGCCCATGAAGGTCCAGTCAATAGCAGCGCAGTCACCTGAGCCTTGGAAAATCATAGGGATCGAGCGGCTGAAAGAGTAGTGCTCAATCATTCCGTAAAAGTCGCGCCCGCAGGTCGCAAATTCAGGCGGGTACCACTGCAGCCAACTTTGACGTGCAGCCACAAAAGCGCCAAAACCACTGGCCAGCAAAGCCAGTACGCTAAAGCTCATCCACCAGCCTTTTTTGCCACTAAGGCTTGCCAAGCCCGTGAAGATGGCTACCAAAATTAGTGCATAGCGCTGCACGATACACATGGGGCAAGGCTCAAGCCCCACTACATGCTGCAAATACATGCCAAAAGCCAGCATGGCCACACAAGCAGCGCTCATCAGGGCCAGAGTGCGCCGTGGCGCGGCGGTAAACCATTGAAGCATCAATATTCTTTCTGCGAAATTTTCGGATCATGCCAGCAACAAGGATAACTCCCCCTAAACAGAGTTAGAGGATTCCGCTCTGTGGCATGCATCTTCCCTTTCGCAGAGGACGATGGCAACGACGCCTTACGGCAAAAATCGTTGCCCCCTCAGGGGGAAGGCGCAAAGCGCCTCAGGGCGAATTAAATGCCCGCAGCCTCATCCAAAAACACCTTGGCGCGGCGCGGTGTCACCACCAGGGTTTCACCTTCGCGCAGGCCCATGTCTTTGAACTGTTGCGAAGGGATATGGGCTTCAATGATTCCTTCGTCACCGGCATTGCTAGCGTTTGGTGTAGCTTCAGACGGAATAAGTTCCAGCCTTGCGATGGGGCCGACCACAATCGCGCGCGACAACTGGGCCACGATGCCTGTGGGGCGGCCCTGCGCATCCAAATTCTGGCCGGGTGAATAGCGCTCCACCTCCAAGTCATGGGGGCGCACATAGGCAAAGGCCTGACTGTCATTGGCACCGCGGGCATCAGAGCTGTCCATTTGCATGCCGTCGTCCAAGTAAACACGGCCATCACGGGCACGGCCCTTGAACAAGTTGACATCACCCAAGAAACCATAAACAAATGGCGTGGCCGGGTTGTCCCAAACCTGCTGGGGCGTGCCTTCTTGCTCGATCTTGCCTTGGTTGATAACGACCACGCGGTCAGCCACTTCCAGCGCTTCTTCTTGGTCGTGGGTGACGAAGATCGAAGTCACATGCAGCTCATCGTGCAACTGACGCAGCCAGCGGCGCAGCTCCTTGCGCACCTTGGCGTCTAAAGCGCCAAAAGGCTCGTCTAGCAAAAGCACCTTCGGCTCTACCGCCAGCGCACGGGCCAGCGCAATACGCTGGCGCTGACCACCAGACAGTTGAGAAGGAAAGCGATCCGCAATCCAGTCCAGCTGCACCAGTTTGAGCAGCTTCATGACCTTTTCTTTGATCACGGCTTCGCTGGGGCGTTCTTTGCGAGGCTTGATACGCAGGCCAAAAGCCACGTTTTCAAACACCGTCATGTGGCGGAACAAGGCGTAGTGCTGAAACACAAAGCCGACGTTGCGGTCACGCACATGCACATCCGTGGTGTCTTCACCGCTGAAGTGAATGGTGCCCACATCGGCAGTTTCCAGACCCGCGATGATGCGCAGCAACGTCGTTTTGCCGCAGCCCGAAGGGCCAAGCAAGGCAATCAACTCGCCCGACTTGATATCCAGACTGACATCGCGCAGCGCCTGAAAGTCGCCGAACTGCTTGCTGACATTACGAATTTCGATACTCATGATGAATCTCTGCTTGATGTCCAGACAGCTCAGGCTGCCGTGGCGGTTTTGTTCGAGTTTTGGCTGATCTGGCTAGGGCGCTCAGGAGGGGCATCCACAGATGCTTTGGCCTGTTGTTCTTCGCGCCATTCGGCTATCGATTTGATGAGCAGCGTCACCAAAGCCAGCAGCGCCAGCAGCGATGCCACGGCAAAAGCGGCAGCGGCCTGATAGTCGGCGTACAGCACTTCCACATGCAGCGGCATGGTGTTGGTCTGCCCACGGATATGACCGGAGACCACAGACACGGCACCAAACTCCCCCATAGCGCGGGCGTTACACAAGATCACGCCGTAAACCAAGCCCCACTTGATGTTGGGCAGGGTCACATGCCAGAAGGTTTGCCAGCCAGAAGCACCCAGTACCACAGCGGCCTGCTCTTCATCCGTTCCTTGCGCCTGCATCAAAGGAATCAGCTCACGGGCGATGAAGGGGAAGGTCACAAAGATGGTGGCCAGCACAATGCCGGGCACGGCAAAGATGATCTGGATATTGTTGGCCGCAAGCCATGGGCCCAGCCAGCCATTGGCGCCAAAGACCAGCACGTACATCAAACCTGCCACCACGGGCGAAATGGAGAACGGCAGATCAATCAGCGTGGTCAAAAAGGCCTTGCCCTTGAACTCATACTTGGCAATACACCAAGCCGCTGCCACGCCGAACACCAGATTCAGCGGCACGGCAATCAGCGCAGTGATGAACGTCAGCTTGATGGACGACAGTGCATCAGGCTCGCTCAGCGCCGCAACGTACACATCCCAGCCCTTGCGCAGCGCTTCGCCAAAGACGGAGAGCAGAGGCAAGATGAGAAACAGCACCATGAAAAGCATGGCAATGGTGATCAGCACCCAGCGCACCCAGCGGGGCTCGGTCGTGCTCATTTTTTCAAGCTTGGTGCTTTTAGCCGGGGCCGTGAGTTGGTAGAGCACCAGCAGTGCGACTACTACGACAACGATGCCTACGAATAGGTTGGTCCAGATCGGCAGTAGATTAGGAAACAGCGTTTGCATGGCTGCATGAATCGTAGACATCAGCGGCCTCCCTGCGCCTTGCGCTGCCATGCTTGCAAAGCGTTAATCAGCAGCAGCAATACAAAAGAAATAAGCAGCATGACCAAAGCCACGGCGGTTGCGCCGCCCAAGTCATGCTGATCGAGCTTGGCCATGATGATCAGCGGAGTGATTTCCGAGACCATGGGAATATTGCCAGCAATAAAAATCACCGAGCCGTACTCGCCCACAGCGCGGGCAAAAGCCATGGCAAAGCCTGTCAACAAGGCTGGGCCGATGTGCGGCAGTATCACCTTGTAGAAAATTTGCCAGCGCGAAGCACCCAAGCTGGTTGCCGCCTCTTCCAGCTCCTTTTCGAAGTCTTCCAGCACAGGCTGCACGGTACGGACCACAAAAGGCAGACCGATAAAGATCAGCGCAATCACGATGCCTTTGGGGTTGTATGCCATTTGAATGCCCAGCGACTCGAAGTACTGGCCAATCCATCCGTTACCGGCATACAACGCCGACAAAGAGATACCGGCCACTGCTGTTGGTAAGGCAAAGGGCAGATCGACTAAGGCATCCACCACCTTTTTGCCGGGGAACTGATAGCGCACCAGCACCCATGCAATCAGCATACCGAAGACCACATTCACGCAAGCTGCAATGAAGGATGCGGTGAAAGACAATTGATAAGACGCCACCACAGAAGGCGAGGAAACGGCCTTCCAAAACTGCTCCCACGTCAAACTAAAGCTGGCGGACACCAGCGCTATCAATGGGATGAGCACCACGATGCTCAAATAAAAGATGGTGTAGCCCAGCGTTAACCCAAAACCGGGCAACACTCGCTTGGCGCTTCGCACCTTGCCGGGAGCTATAACTGCAGAGGACATATTTAAAGACAGAGCTTGGAAAGATTTCACTGCCGGTCAATCAAGCACGGCCCTGCTCAAAAACATTGAGCCAGGGCCGTCCCGCAGCGAGTGTATGAACCCTCTCTTGCATCACAAGAGAGGTGTGAGCCAAAGCGGCTCTGGGTCAGCTCTTTAGTTGCCTGGGCTGTAGAGTTTGTCAAACTGACCGCCATCATTGAAGTGCACTTTTTGCGCTTCAGTCAGAGAGCCAAAGTACTTGGCCACGGTGAACTGCTTGATGGGTTTGAACTGAGTGGCGTACTTTTTGAGCACGGCTTCAGAGCGTGGGCGAATTGCGTGTTTGGCCGCAATTTCCTGAGCTTCGTCGGAGTACAGCCATTGCAGATAGTCGGTTGCCAGTTGGGTCGTGCCCTTTTTGGCAGTAGTGCGCTCGACCACAGCCACCGGGTTTTCAGCTACAACGCTCACGGATGGGTAAACCGCATCCACCTTGCCTTGGCCAAAATCGCGGTCCACGGACACGACTTCAGATTCAAACGTAATCAATACATCGCCAATATTGCGCTGCAAGAAAATGCTGGTTGCGTCGCGCCCGCCCTTGCCTAGCACGGGCACGTTTTTGTAGAGCTTTTGCACAAACTCAGCGGCTTGCGCATCGGTGCCGCCCTTTTCGCGGACCGAACCCCAAGCGGCGAGATATGCGTAGCGGCCATTGCCACCGGTCTTGGGGTTGACGACCACGACCTTCACGTCAGGGCGAATCAGGTCAGACCAGTCTTTGATGTTCTTGGGGTTGCCGTTGCGCACCAAGAACAACATGGTCGAGGTGGTGGGCGATGCGTCGTGGGCAAACTTCTTGTTCCAGTCCTTGGCGACCACGCCGTTTTGGGCCAGAAAGTCTACGTCGGTGGTTGTGTTGAAGGTCACTACATCAGCAGCCAGACCGTCGTTCACTGCGCGCGCTTGCGAGCTGGAGCCGCCGTGCGACTGATCGACCTTGATGTCCACGCCCTTGGTCTTCTTGTAATGAGCGATGAAAGCTGCGTTGTAGTCCTTGTAGAACTCACGCGCCACGTCGTAAGAGGCATTGAGCAACTGAGTCTGTGCCGATGCCATACCGGCAGTGGCAAGAGCAATCGAAGCCAGCAATGTTTTGAGCTTTAAGGAGTGCATGCTTCGCAGCCTTTCTAACGCTGTGTATGAAGATGTAGGCATTGTGCGAACAAGCTCTTAAAACTCAAACGAATATATTCTTCTTTGTTTTTCTGTAATTTGATATATAGAAAATTTCAAGCATCAATTAATGCATGAAATTAGCTCAATGTCCTTATATATCAAGGACATTCAGCTATCAAAATAATTGACGCTTAGGGTGCGCTTAGCCTCAGGCAGCCAGCGCCGGTTTCAAGTCTTCCCCTGAAGAGTGGGGAAAATCGCCCTGCCAACTGCCTACATGCATCAAGGATTGAAGCAATGCTAGGCCCAGAGGCCACGCGCCGTAGCCCGACTCGATGTTGATGTGGCCTGCGTTTTGCAGTCGCACCAGCTCACTGCCCCAAGCTCTTGCATAAGCACCAGCACGGCGTATGGGGCAAAACGGGTCGTTGCTACTGGCCACCAACACGCTGCGATACGGCAGGGGTGCATAAGGCACGGGCGCAAAATCTGCCAGCTGAGCGCGGCGCTCAGGGTCTGCCGGGGCTACCAATAAAGCGCCATGTACACGGGCTGCGGCGGCTTCGCCTAAATGCGCTGTCGTAATGCAGCCAAGACTGTGAGCCACAATCACCGCAGGGCGCTCATCGGCCAGTAGCACCTTCTCCAGCTCGCCCACCCATGCATCACAGTGCGGCACCAGCCAGTCTTGCTGCTCTACACGTACAGCACCGGGCAATTGCTCTGCCCATAGGCTTTGCCAGTGGCCGGGGCCTGAGTTGCGCCAGCCTGGCACGATCACGATTCGAAATGGGGATTGCATTGAGCCTCCTGCGGTCTGAGAGCGCATTGAGGCTGTATACGAAAAAGTATACAAAAGGACCAAACGCTCTTGATCTGCTTACATGAGGCGCATTGTGGGCAGTCAGCCCACAAATCCCAACGAATGATTTGTTGTTACCTTATACGCAGAAGCTAATGCCATTTAAATAGCTTTGAAGGTTCAGCCCTCTTCGTTAACGTCCACCCCAGTCAGCGTCTTTTGCAGCGCCGAGATGCGACTACCCGTGAGATGCTCACCCAAAAAGTCCAGAAAATGCCGCACTGCTGGTGCTAGTCCGCGTCGTGATGGAAAGATGGCGTGAACAATGCCCAAGGGCGGCGCCCATTGCGGCAGCAGCTGCACCAAGCTCCCTTGGGTCAATTCGTCATGGCACATGTAGTCAGGCAGCCAGCACATGCCGCTGCCGGCAAGCACCGCAAACTTAAGTGTCAGCAAATCATCCACCACATAACGCGGCTGCAGTTGCAAGCGGTGCTCTTTGCCCTCGGGCCCCACCAGCAGCAAGGTGGATTGGCCATCAACAGCCGACATCGCCAAGCTATCGAGCAGCTGTAAATCTTCCAACGATCTGGGCGTGCCTTGGCGCTGCAGCAGATCTGGGCTGGCTACCAAAATCTGACGCGAGCTATCTAGCCGCTTAACCACCATAGAGCCGCTATCGTCCAGATTACCGCGCACACGCAGCGCTACATCAACCCCCTCTTCCACCAAGTTCACAGGGCGGTTGGTGACCTGCATCTCTACATGCACCAGCGGGCATTGTTTGAGGAAGTCAGGAATCAACTCACCCAGCACCGTCTGCGCCAACGTCACTGGGCAAGTGACGCGAATCGTGCCACGTGGCTCCGTTTGCACCTCAGCCACGGCATCAGATGCGGCCAACGCCGCATCGCGCATGGCTTGACCATGGCGCAAAAAGGTCTCACCCACCTGCGTCAAAGAGAGTTTGCGGGTGGTGCGCTGCAGCAGCCTCACACCCAAATGCGTTTCCAGCTCCGCCACACGGCGCGAGAGGCGGGACTTGGGAATGCCTAGCGCCCGCCCTGCCGAGGCAAAGCCACCGCGCTCGACCACTTCGACGAAATACAGCATGTCATTGAGATCCACCATGCACACATCCTTGGGCTCGATTGAAAGAGATTGAGTTCATATTTAGAACGATCAATCGCATTTTTGCAGGCTTATCGGCCACTCTCTTCAAAATTACAATCAAATTCAGAAAATTTCGAAACGCAACGCTGCTTTTCCGCAGCTCAGCAACACATCTGCTCTGGGCAGAACTTATTCTCCAACCAACTGGATCGATACTTATATGCAAATCCTGCACATTGACTCCGCCATCACTGGCTCCAGCTCTGTCACTCGCGAACTGACGGCCGATATTGTCTCCAGCCTCAAGCAAGCCAATGCACAGGCCAAGGTGGACTACCTCGATCTGGCTGTCAACGCTCCTAGCCACTTAAGCGCACAGTCGCTGGGCTTTCGCACCGGCCAAGAAGCGACGACAGAAGTTGAGCGTCAAGAAAACGCCTTGACCGCCGCCCTGCTCAAGCAGTTCATGGCCGCTGATGTCATCGTTGTGGGCGCACCTTTTTACAACTTCACCATTCCTAGCCAACTCAAGGCATGGTTAGATCGTGTCGCCCAAGCTGGTCACACCTTCAAGTACACCGCCACAGGCCCCGTCGGCCTAGCTGGTAACAAAAAGGTCATCGTTGCCTCCGCTCGCGGCGGCGCTTACTTCACCAGCGAAATCGGCCAAGCCATGGAACATCAAGAAAGCTATTTGCGAGTGATGTTCGGCTTTATGGGTATTACTGACTTCAGCATCGTGCGCGCTGAAGGCGTGGCCATGGGCCCAGAAGCCAAAGCTGCCGCAATGCAAGCAGCCAAAGAGCAAATCGCAGCCGTCTAATACTGATAGCTGCCCCACAAAAAGCCGGAGCGCGTTTAAAACGCTCCGGCTTTTTTTCACTTTAAATTGATGCGCAAAGTAAAGGCATACAACCATCAAGAAGCGATCAATTCGTAATAAATGCCGCTATGACAGGTTGGGATGACTGTTTTTTGTTACTCTAAAAACAGTTAGATAATTTTTAGCTCAGAGATTACTTCGCTAATCTTGGGCTGCACATTTCATGTCCATTCATCGCCCCACCCCTGCCGCTCGTCAAAATTCAGTTCCGCGTTCTGATGTCAATTACGTTTTTACGGCTATCGCTGTATTTTTGCTTGCATCCCTAATCTTAGGTACTGTCGCCTATCAGTACTCTCAATATGCAGACAAGCAAGAGCAGGCCCGCACCGAGCGCCAAGCCTATAAGCGCTACAACGATTACCTAAAGTCAACGCAGCAAGCATCACCAGAGCAAACTCCTGCCGTCGCGCAAGACCCTGCGCCTGCCCAAGCCGTTCAAGAGGCACAGGCCGAAGCAACGCCGCCCCAGCCGAGCATGACTGAAAAGCTGCTGACGCACCCCGCCGTGACCCCCGGCCCCGGCTTTAACGCCCCCGGCGTGCAAGAAACTGGCGTAGCAATCATCGATGCGATGGGCAGCGCACAGGCAAATAGCAAGCATTAAGTAAGAGCCGCTAACAAAACCCTTGATACGTCGTTGATTAGCCTTGTCGTAAGTATGTACTGCCTGCTGCTTCGCGCCTCGTCTCAATCGCAAATCTTCGATTTGCTCAGTTGTGTTAGCCCCTCTAAAGAGCTTGAGTCATGAGGCTGGAGTCCAGGGAGTCTCTTTTCGCCCTCAAACTGGCTTAAGTGAAATTTTTTTCGCACTCATTTTTTGCCCCGCGCACGGTAAAAAATCAGCTTTCTAGTGCGAAATCAGGCATTTGAGTGCTGCCTTGCAAGCTGCTCTAGCTAATTTGCGCAACAACACCCGTCAAAACACCGGCAACGACGGACAAACTCCGTGATCACCCCATTCGCATATCCAAAAGTTAAGCGACATTGCGTGACGAAGAGAACAAATTGCAAGCGTGTAAAAAACTCTCACGCCATCTTTGCTACATCTACCCATCAACGGCAGCCAAACCACGGTCAAATCGCTGCCAAATTTCTTCCCTCATGCACTTGAAGTGAAGAAGTCATTTCTTATAGGAAATTCATATAAATAGCGCGCAAGTTACGAGCTTTTGAAAGCACGCTTGCAGGACTAGAATCCGCCTGCATTGCAAGCCTGAATCCATCTTGGCGATTCAGGGCCAAGGTTTCGCTCGCTAGCCCGCTTCCTATGTTCAGCTTTCATCTTCACGGTATCCATCAAGCCGCGCCTCTCGCCACCTCCCACTCACAGCCGGGAGCCAGGGCATGAGCGGCCATATGCAATTGATCGATATCCGCTTGCAGCGCGGCCAGACCACCGTGTTTGACAGGCTCAATCTGAAGATGCAAGAAAAGCGCATCGGCGTCATTGGCAATAACGGCGCGGGCAAGTCCAGCCTGTTTCGCTTGCTGTGCGGGCTTGAAGCTCCGCAATCCGGTCAGGTGCTGGTGAATGACGAAGCACTGCTTGAGGCGCGCCAAAACAACCCCGGCCTCGTAGGACTGATGTTTCAGAACCCCGATGACCAAATCATTTTCCCCACGGTGGAGGAAGATTTGGCGCTAGGCCTGCGCCCCCAAGGGCTGAACAAGCAACAAGCCAAAGCCCGCGCCCGCGAATTTTTGGCCCAGCGCGGCTTGCTGCACTGGGCCGATCGGGCCATCAGCAGCCTGAGCCAAGGCCAGCGCCAGCAGGTCTGCTGGCTGTCGCTGCTGATTGCATCGCCCCAAGTGCTGCTGCTCGATGAGCCTTTTGCCAGCTTGGACTTGCCCGGCCAAGCGCGCCTTGCCCGCGACATTGCTGCTGCGCCGCAGCAAATTTTGCTCTCCACCCATGTGCTTGAGCATGTGCACGACTTTGAGCGTGTGATTTGGCTGGAACAAGGCCAGTTGCGCGGCGACGGCCCCGGGCGTGAGGTTTGCAGCGCATATCAGGCCGCCGTGGCGCAGGAGATATCTGCCGAACAAACCAACGCAAGCAAAGTGCCACATGGGTAGCCTCTACAGCGAATACACCACGTGGCTGCACCGCTGGCCAGCCGGGCTCAAGCTCTTGCTGCTGGCGGTCTTCGGCACGCTATTATTTTTAACAAGCTCCTCCTTATGGTTAGCTGGCTGCGGGGCGTTTTGCGTGATTTTTTGGCTGTCGCTAGGCCCCGCCACGCAAGTGGCGCGCAAGCTTATGCACTCGGTCATCATCGCCGCGCTTTTGGTGGCGGGTTTTCATGCCTTCATGGGCAACTACAACCTTGCCACGGTGAGCGCACTGCGGCTGATTTGCGCATCGGCTTTAGGCATTGCGCTGACCATCACCACACGACCCAGCGACTTGGTAGAGGTGCTGGAATGGCTACTCTCGCCACTGGCCAAGCTCGGTATACCCACAGAGCGCATCGCCATGCAAATTGCGCTGATGCTGCGCTTTACCGAGCACTTTTTTGTGCAATGGAAAAAGCTCGACGATGCCTACCGCTTGCGCACCGGTAAAAGCGGAGGCCTGCGCTTGATTGCGCCGCTGACGATTCATATGCTGCAGGCCACGCGCCGCGTTGCTGATGCTCTATGGGCAAGGCTAGGGTTTTAAAACTGATCGGAGACATGATGGGCCAGACTTCCTCACACACCGTATCGCGCCAAGGCGCACGTTCCATGGCTCAGGTCTCGCTGTTCGCAGCGCTGATGGCTGTGCTGGGGCTGATTCCCAAGATCGATTTGCCCTTGGGTGTGCCAATCACCATCCAGTCACTGGGCGTGATGCTGGCTGGCGTCATGCTCGGGCCGTGGCGCGGTCTGCAATCCATGCTGCTGTTTCTCGCCGCCGTGGCCGTGGGCTTACCGCTGCTTTCTGGCGGGCGCGGCGGCATTGGTGCTTTTCTCGCGCCTTCAGCCGGTTATTTGCTAGGCTTTGCACTGGCTGCATGCATTACCGGTGCGGTGATGGCGGCCTTACCCCAGAGCACACCGCGCCGCACGGCCATCAGCGCCTTCATCGCCTCTTTGCTCGGCGGCCTGCTGTGCATGCATGCCTCTGGCGTTTTAGGGCTGATGCTGCTGGCCAATATGAGCCTGGCCCAAGCCTTCAAAGTAACGCTGGTCTTTGTGCCCGGCGACATCATCAAGTGCATTCTTTGCGCCATCATCGTGCATACCGTGGCTCGCGGCATGCCTGACTGGCGCTTTGGCGGGCGTCGATGAACAAAGGCGATGTGAGTGCTTTGCCTGCTTGCGCTCCTTTGCAAGACTTCTGGCAACTGGTACACGGCCCGCTGGCGCATTGGGCCCAGAACCGCCCTGATGTAGTTGCCCTTGAGAGCGAAGCCGGCACGCTCACTTTTGCTCAGCTGCATACCGCCGTAGAACAGCAATCCGCCCAACTGCAAGCCCAGCGCGCAGCGCAAATACGGCTGCTAGACACTAAACAATCAACGCTCATGCAGTTGGTGGATTTTCTCGCCACCATTTACAGCGGCCGCTGCGCAGCCATTGCCGACCCAGATTGGCAAGCCACCGTGCGCCAGCGCATTGAAAGCTGGCTACCCAATACGCCTTGCGAGCTAAGCACATCAGCAGCCAACACGCCTTTTTACGTTGGCTTTACCTCGGGCAGCACAGGCCTGCCCAAAGGCTTTAAGCGCCACCACCAGTCGTGGACAGAGAGCTTTCGCGTAGGCCTGAAAGACTTTGGCCCTGTGGTAGCCCAGCGCACGCTGGCACCGGGGCGCATCTCGCACTCGCTGTTTTTGTTTGGCGCCCTGCAGGGCATCTGGTATGGCGTGGGCGCGGTCATGCAAGAGCGCTTTTCTGCGGCCCGCTGTCTGAGCACGATGGCCCAAGGCCATACGCCCTGCCTCATCACCGTACCCAGCCAGTTGCTGCTGATGCTGCAATGGGCCGAGCACCGCAAGCTGCCCCCTATCCCCGAGATCGAGCTCATCACCATCAGCGGCGCACGCTGGATGCGCGCCCACACGCCCGCGCTGCGCGCCCTATTCCCCAAAGCTCGCATCATTGAGTTCTACGGCGCATCAGAGGCCAGCTTTGTGTCGTGGATGGATGCCGATGAAACCTGCAGCCCGAATGCCGTGGGCAGGCCATTCAGCAATGTCGAGCTACAGATCCGAGCTGATGAAGTCGATAGTGCCAACATGTCCAACCCATCATCGGACGGCCTGATCTACATCCGCAGCCCCATGCTGTTCATGGACTATGTGGGCGACGCCCATGACCCCACCGCCGTGCTGCGCGATGGAGACTGGCTATCTGTGCGCGACATGGGCCATATCGACGAGAGCGGCATGCTGTGCTTGGCGGGCAGGCAAAGCCGCATGATCGTCACGCAAGGCAAAAACCTGTTTCCCGAAGAGCTTGAAAACCTGCTGACCGAGCACCCGCACATCGCCCATGCCTCGGTACAAGGCTGCCCCGATACACTGCGCGGTATGCAAGTGCAGGCCGTGCTGCAATGGCGAGCGGATATGCCCGAGCCACGCCCCAGCGCACTGGCATTGAGCCAATGGCTGCGCGAGCGCACCCAAACCTTCAAGCTGCCGCGTCAATGGTGGGTTTGCAAAGACTGGCCTTACACCGCCAGCGGCAAAACTGACCACGGCAAACTGGGCTTGGCGCTGCAAACCACACGCAGCGATTTGCCTGAACTTCAGCCCTTGCAGGCCTGAAACCGATGCTCATGCACGAACACAAGCAAGTACACAAGCACACGCCCATCATCGCTTGGTCGCGCAGCCCGGTCGCGCCTGTGGGCGGCGCGCTCAGCCACTTGCAAGCCCATGAAATAGCCGCGCCCGTGCTGCAAGCTTTGCTGGCGCAAACCGGCCTGCCTGCCCAAGCGGTAGATGCTGTGGTGCTGGGCAACGCAATGGGCGCTGGTGGCAACCCCGCCCGCCTGCTGGCTCTAGCCGCAGGCCTGCCCGACAGCTGCGCGGCGCACAGCGTGGATACGCAATGCTGCTCAGGCTTAGACGCTATTGCCATGGCTGTGGGCTTGCTTCAATCGGGCCAAGCCGAGGTGGTGATTGCCGGCGGCGCCGAGGCGTGGAGCCGCGCCCCCATTCGCCAGATGCGGCCCACGCACGCGAGCGATGCCCCGCAAAGCTACGAGCGCCCAGCCTTCGCCCCAGACCCAGCGCGTGACCCCGACATGCTGCAATCTGCCGCCAACTACGCACAGCAGCATGGCTACAGCCGTAGCCAGCAAGAACAATATGCGCTACTCAGCCACGCACGGGCCGCAGCTGGGCAAGCCAGCCTGAGTGCAGAAATCACCGCCGTTGCGGGTCTGGCTCACGACACGTATCCGCGCACCATCACGCCCGAACGTGCAGCGCGTATGCCAGCAGTCGCGGTGGCTGAAGTTAGCCACGCCAATCAAGCCGACCTTAATGCCCACGCCCTCAGCGCCTTAACGGTGTCTGCCAAGGCTGACGGCGCTGCCCTGATCTTGCTGGCCACTCCCGAGGCTTGCACCCGCTGGAACTTTCAAGCCCGCGCCCTGTGGTTGGCCAGCGCATCCATTGGCGCAGCACCTGAAACGCCGCTACTGGCAGCTATTGATGCCGCGCACTTAGTGCTCAAACGCGCAGCGAAAGTACTGCCAATGACAGCGCTCTCAAAACAAGAGCTACCAGCCCATACCCTATCTGCACTAGAGCTGCATGACGCCTTTGCCGTGCAAGGCTTGGCCTTTTGCCAGGCACTAGGCCTTACGCCTGTGCAAATCAACACACAGGGCGGCGGTCTGGCGCGCGGCCACCCCATCGGTGCATCGGGCGCTATTGCCTTGGTGCGATGCTTGGCACGGCTTCAAAGCAGTGCCAAATCTGATTCAAAAAAACAGTCTTTAGGCATGGCCGCCATTGCCGGCGCGGGCGGCATTGGCGCTGCCACGCTGGTGCAGTGGCTTGGCGGAAACCCTTTAACGCTTTAATCAATTTGATAGCTGCAAGTCCATGCACGACCTTGACAAGACCGAGAATTCATCCAAAAACACGGCCATGCTGAGTCTCATGCAGCAGCGCCGCTCTACCCGTGCATTTTTGCCAGACCCTGTGCCCGATGCACTGCTTGAACAACTGCTAAGCACCGCCCGCCAAGCCCCCAGCGGCGGCAACCTGCAGCCCGGCCAAATCATTGCTGTGCGCGGCGCTGTGCGTGAGCAACTGAGCATAGCTCTGCTACATGACGTTAAAAATCAAGTGCCGGAGTGTGAGGACTATGCCTACTTCCCTCGCCCCATGCCCATGCAGCTGCGCAAGCGCCAAGTCGCCTCAGCCCAGGCGCTGTACGGCGCTCTAGGCGTAACCCGCGATGATCGCGCCGGGCGCGAGGCGCAGTTTGCGCGCAACTACCAGTTCTTTGATGCGCCCGTGGCGCTGGTCATCACCATCGACTCTCACTACGGCCCCGGCGGCTATATGGATCTGGGCATGACGCTCTACGGCCTGCAACTCGCTGCCGCCGCCATGGGCTTGGGCAGCTGCGCCATAGGGGCGCTGGCCTCCTACCCTGCCACCGTGCGCCGCGTACTGGGCTTGCCCGAGCACAAACACATCGTCTGCGGCATGGCGCTAGGCTGGGCCGATGATGCAGCCCCCGTCAACCAGACGCAAACTACCCGCGCGCAGCTGGGTGAGTGGTTTCAAGTCATGGAATAGCAACAAAAACAATACCGGCCAGCGCAGCAATTCAAAGGTTTTCCATCCAAGAGACTTGGAAACCAATCTCCAGCAAGCGCAAACAGCTATGCATAAAAAAGTGCTGCAAGTGCAGCGCTTTAGCTAAATGCCCGCCAATCAGGCATGCCCCAACAAAGAGGCGCCCAGCAAGAGCCGCCTCGCGGCGATGGCGCCGTCCCCCTGTTTCCTGTTCAAGGGGAAGGCGCAAAGCGCCTCAGGGGGGAGTTATCAGAACGCCGGGAATACTGATCCCTTGAATTCCTTATCAATAAACTGACGCACTTCTTCCGAGTGATAAGACTTGATCAGCTGCGCCACCCAAGGCTGACTCTTGTCTGCTTCGCGCACGGCCATGATGTTCACGTAGGGGTTCTGGGCCGACTCCAGCGCAATCGCATCCTTCTTAGGGTTCAAGCCCGCAGCAATGGCGAAGTTGGTGTTGACAGTAGAGGCATCCAAGTCGTCCAGCGAGCGCGGCAGTTGGGCTGCATCCAGTTCGATGAATTTGAGCTTCTTGGGGTTGGAGACCACATCCAAAGGCGTGGACTTCAGGCCTGCACCGTCTTTGAGTTTGATCAAGCCCTGGCTCTGCAGCAACAGCAAAGCACGGCCACCATTGGTGGGGTCGTTAGGCAAGCCAAACTTGGCGCCTGTGGGCAGCTCAGCCAAGGTTTTGATCTTCTTGGAGTAGATGCCGATGGGGAAATTCACGGTATCTGCTACGGCCGTGATTTTGTAGCCACGGTCTTTGATCTGCGCATCCAGATAAGGGCGGTGCTGGTAGCTGTTGGCATCCAGATCGCCTGAAGACAGCGCCGCATTGGGCTGAACGTAATCGCCAAACTCCACAATCTTGAGGTTCAGGCCATTTTTGACCGCAACCTTTTTGACCACTTCCATAATCTGAGCATGAGGGCCAGCCGTCACACCGATTTTGATGGTTTTGTCCTGAGCCTGAGCCGCAAAGCCCAGTGTGGCAGCCGCAGCCACTGCCAAAGTGGTGCGCAAAAGCGAGCGCTTGTTCAGCATAAAAGTCCTTGAGCCAAAAAATTGAATGACACTGACTGTAGCGCCTGTTTCGACCATTAAAAGCCAGCGCTTTAGACAGATTGCTCACTTGCAAACTACATATTGGTAGGTAGGCCACTCAAAGCATGTTGAGGACCTCAGGCAAGCACAAAAAGGCAAGGTACAAAAAAGCCCACTACAAAACAGTAGCGGGCTTTTTGCTGAGTGCGGTGCGCTGAGCAGCGTCTTAAAGGTCTGACAAAGTAGGTGCTGCCAGCACCTGCTGGGCCACCACGTCGAGCACGGCGTGCGACTCGTCTTGGCGGTCAATCCAGACCTTGGGGGTAAAGGTGCCGCGCAATGCAATAGCGTCCCCCTCTGCGAGGCTGCGCAGCACGGCGCAGGGTGCATTGTCAAAAGCGACGATATTCACAGGAATCGAGGTGCCGTCTCCAGCATTAGCTCGCATGCGGCCAACCATATAGGGGCGGCGGTTGCGGTCTACGCGACTCTCAGGAACTCCGGTCAATCGGCCGGTAATCAAACCATCCATCATTTGCTGTTATCTATCCAAAAAAAATCATGGCCACTCTTTTTCAAAGCGACCTTTTAAAAAAAGTTTGAGCTTGCATTCTAGGGGCTGAGCAGCCAAGCTGACCCTGCCCCTTTCTTAAAATTTGGTAATGATCTCGATAGCTTAGCGATGGCTCAGACGGCGCACCGCCCAGTCACCCAAGCTTTGAATAATCTGCACAAAGAAGATCAAAATCACCACCACAACCAGCATCACATCGGGCAAGAAGCGCTGGTAGCCGTAACGAATACCCAAGTCACCCAAGCCGCCACCGCCAATGGCTCCCGCCATGGCCGAATAACCTGTCAAGCTCACAAAGCTGATGGTCAGGCCCGCGACGATGCCGGGCAGCGCCTCAGGCAGCAAAACCTTCCAAACAATCTGAGTGGTGCTCGCGCCCATGGACTGGGCCGCTTCGATCAGGCCACCATCGACTTCACGCAATGCGGTTTCCACCAAACGCGCCACAAAAGGTGCGGCGGCAATGGTCAAAGGCACGACCGCAGCCCAAGTGCCGATGGACGAACCGGTGATAAAGCGCGTAAGCGGAATGATCGCCACCAGCAAGATGATGAAAGGCGTGGAGCGCAGCGCGTTCACAATCCAGCCGACGGTCTTGTTGGCCGGGCCGTTTTGCAAAATGCCGCCATGATCGGTGAGGCGCAAAAATACGCCCAGAGGAATACCAATCAGCCCGCCAATCAGGCCTGAGACGCCGACCATGAACAGCGTCTCCCAAAAGGAATCCAGCAGCAGCTGGAGCATCATTTCCGAAAAATTCTCAAACATCGCTCTTAGTCCTTGCTGGGCACAATTTCCACCTGCACGCCGCTGGCGCGCAAATGGGTCACGGCTGCATCAATCTTGCTGCTCTCACCGCTGGCATAAACGGCCAGCGAGCCAAAAGTCTGCTCCTGAATCTCATCGATCTGGCCATGCAGAATCGACAAATCCAGACCCAGCTCACGAATCAGATGCGACAAGATGGGCTGATAAGCGCTCTCACCCGCATACGACAAACGCAGCAACTGACCACGCTGGCCGGGCTGCAACTGGGCGGCCAAAGCCGTCACGCGGTTCATCACGGACTCGGGCAGTTGCTGGGGCACGATTTCGTCAATCAAGCTCTTGGTAATGGCTTGCTGCGGGCGGGTGAACACGTCAATGACGGGGCCTAGCTCGGCAATTTCGCCGCCGTCGATGACAGCCACGCGATCCGCGATCTGCTTAATGACCTGCATCTGGTGGGTAATCAAGACCACGGTCACGCCCAACTCGCGATTGACCTTGCGCAGCAAATCAAGAATGGAGCGCGTGGTTTCAGGATCCAGCGCTGAAGTGGCTTCATCGCTGAGCAAAACCTTGGGGTTGCTGGCCAGCGCACGGGCAATGCCCACGCGCTGCTTTTGGCCGCCGGAGATCTGCGCGGGGTAGCGATCTGAGAGGTGATCCAAGCCCACCAACTCCAGCAGCGGCGTCACGCGCTGAGAGATTTCGCCCTCGCTCATGCCCGCCAGCTCAAGCGGCAGGGCCACGTTGTCAAACACCGTGCGCGATGAAAGCAAGTTGAAGTGTTGAAACACCATGCCAATGTCGCGTCGCGCGGCGCGCAAGTCGGCATTGGACAGTTTCATCAAATCGCGGCCATGCACCACAACGCTGCCTGCGGTGGGGCGGTTGAGCAAATTCAGGCAGCGCACCAGCGAGCTTTTGCCCGCACCAGAGCGGCCAATAATGCCAAACACCTCGCCCGAGGCAATTTCTAAGTTGATGTCACGCAAGGCGTGCACCGGGCCCTTGGAGCCTTGGTAGGTCAGGGATAAATCCCGAATTTCTATCATGAAAAATATCGCGTAGTCCGCATCAACAATGCGGCAGTCGCTATAAAAAAGTGATTGGTTTCATCCCGCCCGCAGAGCTGGTCTAGGCAAGCACCGCGAGCTTTCATTTTGATAGCAGCAAGCGGTTCAAAGCCTGCCTACTTTCGTAGTAACCCTCAATGATGCCTGAGTCTGGGCAACCTCAGACCCATCGGGGCAAGTGATGCTACGTAGTACTCAAGCAATGTTCAGGCACTTCTTGGGCGTCAATAAGGTGCAATCACGGGCACAACGCCATAGTCAAACGCCGGCCCTGCCCTTAGCATGACAACTGCTTAATTGTTTCGCCCATGCCGCCCAACTTCCCTATTCGCGTTGAATGCCCGCCCAATGTCTGCACCTGCCAGCGCGATTTGCTGCAGAGCACGCCAGACGCGGACTTGCGCATTTTGATGCTGACCCGTGAGCAGGAGAAAAAGCTATTAGAACGTCTGGAGCGTATCAGCAGCCTTGCCGACCTTGAGCATCTGCTGCAACGCATAGAGCAGCAACTGGGGGTTGTTATTGCGCTAGCCCCCGGCAATAACGAAGTGCGCACCATGCGCGGCATTCAGATTCATTTGTCCGAGATGCCCGGCCTTTGTCGTAAGACCCGTCAAAGCATTCCAGCGGCCATTCGCAAAGGTCTTGAGCGCCAGCCTGAAATCGCTTGGGCGCTGCTGGATGCACATGATTTGTTTGGCATGTAAGCCTTTTCATTCATCTCTTGACATCTCTTGACATCGCTTAGCAGGAACAAAAAAACCTCCTTAATGGAGGTTTTTGAGCAATCAGGCCGCCAGCATTAGCCAGCGTCCTGATGGTGCCTAGGCACACCTAATACATCTTAGGCGGCGAAGTTGGCTTCAGCAAACTTCCAGTTCACCAGCTTTTCGAGGAAAGTCTCGACAAACTTTGGACGTGCATTGCGGTAGTCGATGTAGTAGGCGTGTTCCCACACGTCCACAGTCAGCAAAGCCTTGTCAGCTGTGGTCAGGGGGGTGCCAGCAGCGCCCATGTTGACGATGTCCACGGAGCCATCAGCCTTCTTGACCAACCATGTCCAGCCGGAGCCGAAGTTGCCCACTGCAGAAGCCACGAAAGCCTTCTTGAAGTCAGCGTAGGAGCCCCACTTCTTGTTGATGGCATCAGCCAGTGCGCCTGTAGGCTCAGCACCGCCACCGTTAGGAGTCATGCAGTTCCAGAAGAATGTGTGGTTCCAGATTTGAGCAGCTTGGTTGTAGATGCCGCCGGAAGACTTCTTGATGACTTCTTCCAGATCCATGTTTTCAAACTCTGTGCCCACTTGCAGCTCGTTGAGCTTGACCACATACGCGTTGTGGTGCTTGCCGTGGTGATATTCCAGAGTTTCTTGGCTGTAACCGAACGGAGCCAGTGCGTCGATAGCAAAAGGCAGGGGGGGCAGAGTGCGTTCCATGATGATTTCCTCGTGGTTGAAATTTTTTTGTACCACCCTGCACCGGGATGCTGGCGTGGTGAGCGTTGTGCGAGCCAGAGCGGCTTGCACATTGCTGTACTAGAGCCCTCAAGTATTGCACTAACCGAGACATTGTAGGAAGAACTTAGCCGCTCAGCGCCCTTCATCAAGACTATTCGGCGCAGGACTTAGGCATTCCATGAAGTGGCCCTGCCATCCTTGGCTTGGCCGCACTTGAACGCTCTAGCCTACGCTCTTACCTTAGCCCTGAGCTTTGTACTTACCTGCATCAGCGGCCGCCGCGCACAGGCGTAAAGGCGTAAACGCGCCCGGATACGGCTGCGCGCCATGTTTAAAGCAGCCGCGGATGAGTGACAATCACATCCACAGCGCCATCCGACAACTGTGCCTTCAGAGCTGCCCCCGGCTTTGCCTGCTTGATATGGGTAACCGGCTTGCCCTTGTCGTCCGTGAGCAAGGCATAGCCACGCTGCAGCACCAAGCGCGGGTCTAGCAATTGCAAGCGCAGGTCCATGCGGTCGAGCTTGTTTTTTTGCTGCTCCAGGCTGCGCTGCAAAATATTAGGTAAATTGGCCTGTAGTCCTTGATGGTTCTGAACTAGGCGCTGCATTTTTAAGAGCATGGCATGGCGCAAGCGCTGTGCCTGCCTTGCCAAATGCAGATGGTTACGGCCCAGTTGCTCGCTAGGCCTGCCCAGTCGCCCGGCCGCCAAGTCCAGCCGCTGGGCCTGCCTATCCAGTAAGCGATGCACGGCGTTGTCCAGCCGGTCTTGCATCAAGTCCAGAGCTCCAAGCCACACCTCTCGCGGCTGGGCGACCAGCTCTGCTGCCGCTGTGGGCGTGGGCGCACGCAGATCGGCGCAGAAGTCGGCAATGGTGAAGTCTGTCTCGTGCCCCACCCCACTAATCAGCGGCACCGGGCTTTGCACAATGGTGCGAGCCACCTGCTCGTCGTTAAAGGCCCAGAGGTCTTCCAAAGAGCCACCGCCGCGCACCAGCAAAATGGTGTCGATGATAGGTTGGTGTGATTTTTTGGCACTCAAATCACCTTCTAGTCCTTGACCCTCTTGGACTAGTTGATACATTTTTAATAGCGCCTGAACTATGGATTGTGGCGCTTGCACGCCCTGTACCAGCGCTGGCGCAATCACCACGGGGATATGCGGGACGCGGCGGCGCAGTGCAGTCACCACATCGTGCAAAGCTGCTGCGCCCAGCGAAGTGACTACGCCAATGCCGCGTGGCAAGGTGGCTAGCTGGCGCTTGCGGGCTTGCTCAAACAGGCCTTCAGATTCGAGCTTGGCTTTAAGGCGCAGAAACTGCTCAAACAAAGCACCCTGCCCGGCGCGCTGCATACCCTCCACCACCAGCTGCAGATCGCCGCGCTGCTCATATACACCTAGCCGACCACGCACTTCAACCATGTCCCCATCGCGCGGCGAAAAGCCGACCTGCTCGGCAGAGCGGCGAAACATGGCACAGCGAATCTGACCGCTCGCGTCTTTGAGGTTGAAGTAGCAGTGCCCGCTGGCTGCACGCGAAAAACCGCTTAACTCGCCACGCACCGCAACGGGGTTAAATCGGGCCTGCAACGCATCACCAATGGCGTGGCATAGCGCACCAACATCCCACACATGCGGCGCAGCAGCTGGACTTTGACTTTCAAACATTGAATTCATGCAGTTTTAAAGAGTTTTGTCAGCTCGGAATTTTCCACAGAAGCAAGCACTCAGTCACGGCGCCGGACACAGTTACATCTTCCACAAGAAAAACCTCTGATTGAAATTCAAGTGATTGATTTTTCGACATGATTACTCGTCAACCAACACCTCAATGCTGTAACAAGTTACGATCAAAATCGCCACGAGAAAGTTGCCTGATTAAAAGATCACATAGTTATCCACATTTTTGGTGCTGCGGATGATGCGCAGTAAATGCAAACACGCCGTGAACGCTCGCATAAATACGGATCAGGCCTGTGTTTCTGTGGGTCATAATTGACGACTGCCATTTCCGAACAAGACGAGGGAGAGCAACGTTGCTGTCGATCATACAAGCCGCAGGATGGCCAATTTGGCCTTTGATTGCCTGCTCAATTCTGGCTTTGGCCCTGATTTTTGAACGCTTTATTTCTTTGAAATCCAACAAGGTCGCCCCGGCGAACTTGCTCAATGAGGCCATCACCGTATCTGCCAAAAGCCTGCCCAGTGCAGAAACCACCAAACAACTGGCCCAAAGCTCGGTGTTGGGTGAAGTTCTGGCAACCGGCCTGAGCACACTTCAAGCCCACCCCGATAGCAGCGAAGAAGCTCTGCGCTCGGCCATGGAGGGCGCAGGCCGCGCCGCCGCCCACAAGCTGGAAAAGTATTTGAGCGCATTGGCCACCATCGCCTCGGCTGCGCCACTGCTGGGCCTGCTTGGCACCGTCATCGGCATGATCGAGATTTTTGGCGCTCAGCCCGGCGCTAGCGCTGGTACGGGCGATCCTGCGCAGCTTGCGCACGGCATCTCGATTGCGCTGTACAACACCGCATTCGGCCTGATTGTGGCGATTCCCGCCCTCATCTTCTGGCGCTATTTCCGCGCTCGTGTGGATGCGTATCTGCTGGGCATGGAGCTGGCTTCCGAACGATTTGTGCGCCATCTAGTGCGAGTGATCTCGGTCAAATAAAAGCAATAAAGCAAACGCCTCTACACCATGAACTTTCGTCCTCGCCACCGCGATGAACCTGAGATCAACCTGATCCCCTTCATCGACGTGCTGCTGGTGGTGCTGATCTTTTTGATGCTCTCCACCACTTACAGCAAGTTCACCGAGCTGCAACTGACCTTGCCCGTGGCCGATGCAGAGCAGCAACGCGATCACCCCAAAGAAATCATTGTTGCTGTGGCCAGCGATGGCCGCTACTCCGTTAACAAGCAAGCCGTGGATGACCGCAGCGTCACCGCCGTCACCGCTGCGCTTTCAGGCGCGGCAGCCGCCGGCAAAGACAGTGTGGTCATCATCAGCGCCGACGCCAACGCACCCCACCAATCCGTGGTGACGGTGATGGAAGCCGCACGCCATGCAGGCCTGTCGCAAATCACTTTTGCCACACAGAGAGCTAGCGGTTCTGGCAGCGCACGCTAATCGCGGCTTAGAGCCATCATCAAGAACGGGCCATCACGGCCCGTTTTTTATTGCTGATATTTCACTTTAATGAATCAAAGGCCCAGCGCCGTCAAATCCAGCTTGCCCTGCGCCACAGGCGGGCACCAAAAGTAACTACCACTCAAAGGCTTGGAGTAACGAAACAGCGCATCGCTGATACCGTCATCCATCCCCAGCATACGGCGCATCTGGGCTTCAAAGGCATCAAAGCTGCAGCCAAACGCGGAGAACATCAGGCCACTGCGATCAACGCCCTGCGGGCTGACGCTCCACCAGGGCATCGAACGGCGCACCAAAAAAGCTTCAGGCTCAAAGCTCTCCTGCGCGGTGCGCTTGACGTGGGCAGACTCTGGCGCATCATCCAACTCTTCGTTATCGCTTCGGCGGCGGCCCATTGCATGGTCTTGCTCTTGCACAGTCATGTGATTGAACACGGCATAGTTATGCTGCCACTGCTGCAGCACCCAAAAACTACTGCCATCCACTCCTACGCCCTGCCCTGTGGCAATGCCTGCTGTCACAGCATCAGCATCCTGCGGGTTTTCTGTGCCGTCCTCATAGCCTGTCAGATCGCGACCATGACCGTTGTTTGAGCGTTGGTGAACAAACGCATCCACCACCTGATTGAGCGTAAAAGCGGGGGCCAGCATCGCAGCCAACTTGGCGGTCTGCTCAATCAATTCTCCACGCTGATTACCGCGCAGCCACAGACACAACGCCTTCGGCGTACTGGGCGCTTCAAACTCAGGCCCCTTCAACGGTGGAAACTCATGCATCGGCGCAATGCGCTTATCCAGCGCTTGCAATACTTGCTGACCCAAACCAACGACAACCTTATTGCTATCTACAGAGCCCTGCAACGCCTTGAGCGCCACTTGTACCTGCGCTGCCGCCTCAGACAAGGTGAAAAAAACATAGCGCCCCTGTTCAGGTAAAGACGCCAGAATGCCCGCTTGTGCTTTTGTCATGAAATTGCCGATTCAATAGAAGAGAGAAGACTCATCAAAGTTTAGTGGCGAATCAAGACTGACACGATCAAGCCTTAGCCAGCCGGCCTAGATTTGAAAAAATTACTCTCCAAACGCAAAAAAGTCAGTTCTTTCCTAAAACCGGTTTTTTACGCTGCTACAATTGCTTCATCAACGAAACAGGCGCGTAGCTCAGCTGGTTAGAGCACCACCTTGACATGGTGGGGGTCGTTGGTTCGAGTCCAATCGCGCCTACCAAATAAAGCAAGCAAAACCAGTGCTTGCAACAGAAATGCCCGCTAACAAGCGGGCATTTCTGTTTCCGGAGTACGCAACAAGTACGGAAAATATTCCCGACTTGATGGCTCACAGGCGTACTTTTCAGCACAAAACCTGTCGCAATTACCCGATTAATTTGCGTGCTGACGTTCTATGAGTCCAATACCTTTTGCCTCTTGATCTGTTTCTTGATCTGCCCATTGCTTGCATTGGGTGTTGTTGAATAACTCTGTACGCGCAAGCCGCTAGGTTTGCGAGATGCTTCATCCTCGCCGTACTCCCAAGTCCCGTTATCACACCACTAACAGAACGTGCAACTACTCAGGCTCTAAGATCCGCGGTTCATTGAGCTTGACCGACCAGAGTCGGAAGTCGTGGACTAGCCACGGCAGAAGTTTTGGGTTGTTCGCCTCAAAATGGATTCATGCACCAAAGCAATCAGATAGAAAACCGGAGTTTCTTATCTACCGAGTAGTGCCCACTGCCACGTACTGACATGTAGAGAGCGAGAAATCCCATGAGCACGGGAAACTCAATGCCTCGATCTATCCATGGCCACGTGGGACCTAGCGCGTAGCTGATACCCAGCATTTGCAAAAAGATGATGAATGCAACTGGCCGAGTAAACAGTCCCAAAGCGAGCATCACCGCCCCGACGGTTTCAAGCAGCATGACCAAGAACGCTAGCTGAGGTGCGAACGGCAGGCCCATCACGTTCTGTATCAGGTGGATGGAGCCAGCCATAGGGTTGGCCATGGAACCATGCGATGTTCCCAGTGCTTTGGGAATTCCGTGGGTCAGCATGACGACGCCGAACACGCAGCGCAGCAGGGCATACAGCAAGGGTTCCGTCTTGACGTAGATCTTGCCCAGCGCTGGAAATAGCAGTCGCTCGTGGCGCAGTGCGTCTGCCTGCATAACAAGTGGCTGTGTTGTCTCTGTAATTTTCATTGGTGTGCTCCTTTCAAATGAGTCTTTGTGAAGTCCAAGAGCTCTCCACTTCAAAGCACTGCCCAGCTTCTTCGCTGCTCGCGGGCAGTGCATGGGTACTCCAACTTTTGCTTAAGCTCGCAAAGCAACTCTGCTTGCAGCGTTTTGCTGAATGAACTTTTGTAGGGAGTGCGCCAGCAAAGCTGCTGTTGCCCCGAGCGTTGCGGCCAGAGCCAACACTCCAAACGTCGAGATGGACGGAGGTTGGTGTAAAGCGAAGTACGCAACCAGCCCTAAGAAGATGCACAGCAGATTGTTAAAAACGGGTGCCTTCGCTAAGGAAAGTGCAATGACCGTAATGGCGAACACGACGGCACTTATGGCATAGCTGCCCATAACCGGTGCGAGTGCAACCAAAGCATGCGCAGCACCGATGCCCAGCGTCACGCCA
The DNA here is from genome assembly GCF_019355935.1 of Comamonas sp. Y33R10-2. Classification (NCBI taxonomy): domain Bacteria; kingdom Pseudomonadati; phylum Pseudomonadota; class Betaproteobacteria; order Burkholderiales; family Comamonadaceae; genus Comamonas; species Comamonas sp. Y33R10-2. Next base: position 1,447,599 of record NZ_CP079925.1, on the reverse strand, counting down.
ATGAACACACAAGCCAGGTTAATCACGCCCTGCTTCAAGTTCAGTCCTCGGGTAAAGAACGAGATCCAGCCCACGAACATGGCCCAGACAGGAATGTCAAAGACCAACAAACTCAGCGTTGCGGCCACAGATGCAATCACTGCCTCGCCAATCACAACCTTAGAGTTTGTAAAAAAAGAGAGATTCGTCATGCTTTGACTCCAGAGATGCAGCAACTTAACGTCGCGCCACGGGGGGCAAAAAATTGGATGTGGTACATGCTTATTTCGAATTTGCTCAATGCAAGCGCTTAGGCGAATCCGCCGTTGGCCCGCACGATCTGAGAGTTGACCCAACTCCCCTCGCCGCCCGCGAGAAAAGACACGACACGTGCGATGTCCTCGGGTTGGCCCAAACGCTCCAAGGGGGCAAGCATGCTGAGCTGGGCCAGTTGCTCATCGGACTTGCCGTTCATAAAAAGCTCTGTTGCAACAGGTCCCGGAGCCACAGCGTTGACAGTGATGCTTCGCCCTCGCAACTCGTTGGTCAATACATGTACCAAACCCTCAACCCCCGCCTTAGCGGCGATGTAGGGGCCATACAGCGGAAAAGACTTGGCAATCACGCTGGTGGACAGCGCGACGATGCTGCCACCTGTTTGCACATGCTGTGCAGCCAGACTCAGCACCAGAAAAGCGCCTCGAAGGTTCGTCTGAATGACGCGATCAAATATCTCAAGGCTGTCAGGGCTTATTGGCGCGAGCGGCATCACACCTGCACTGTGTACAACGGTGTTGATCGAGCCGAAAGCGTTCAACGCCGTTGAAAAGAGGCGATGTGCATCTTCTTCAATGGACACATCTGCTTGAACCGCGATCGCCTCCCCACCAGAAGCCTGGATGGCAGAGACAACCTCCTGGGCTTTTTCGGCGTTGCTGCTGAAATTGACCACGACCTGGAACCCGTCCGCAGCTAGGCGCAACGCTATCGCGCGCCCAATCCCGCGGGAGGCTCCTGTAACGATGGCGGATCGCAAGGGGGAAATTGTGGTTAACGGTTGACTGGTAGCCATAGTGGGTAAATTGCTGGGGCAAAGAGATAGCAGGTAATTCGGTGGCTGATGCGCTTAGCGTCCTTTGGCAGGCTCGGCCGCCTCGCCCTGCAGGCTGACCAAGCGGCTAGCCTCCTGCGCCAGCGCATCAGTGCTGCGCAGACGCAGGTATTCGTCATAAAGCTGGCGATAAGGTAGGCTGGTGAAGTCAGGTGACAACTCGCTGCCAACCATTTGCAACAGGCCTGCGCGCTTCCACAAAGCGAGGTCTGCCAATACCTCCGCGCGAGTAAGCTTTGAGCCGCTGGCAATGCTTGAAACATGGGCTGTGCTCTCCCCAGCGAAGGCACTGAAGGAGGCGCCAGTGGCGCTAAGGCACAAGGCCGCGAGGATGTTTTTTGTGCTCATGGTCAATTACTTTCTATCAACGACTACCGGTGAATGTGGGCTCGGCGCTGGCTCAGGCCACACCGCAGAAGCAATGATGCCGATTGACCAAGAATGAATAAATGGGTTTAAATTGGTCATTTAATTCAAAAATCACTAACAATCAAATCCAGCATGGACCGTTTCGATGCATTGCAGTTGTTCACTCGAATCGTCGAACTCGGGAGCTTTACCGAAGCGGCCAGTGTTCTCAACATCCCCCGTGCCACGGCAACCCACACGATCAAGGCGCTTGAAAAACGACTGGGAGCACGGCTGCTTGACCGAACCACGCGCCAAGTAGTGGCCACCCTGGATGGGAAAGCTTTTTACGAGCGAAGCAAACGGGTTTTGGCTGAACTAGAGGATGCTGAAACCTCTTTGAGCACGAACATCGCCAACCCGCATGGACTGCTCAGGCTGGACCTGCATGGTGTGCATGCCTCGATGATCATCCTGCCGCGCATTGTTGAGTTCAGACAGCGCTATCCAATGATTGAACTCGCGATTAGTAGCGGTGATCGGCTGGTGGATTTGGTCAAAGAAGGTATCGACTGCGTGGTCCGCGCAGGTGAGCCGCGTGATTCTTCATTAGTGGTTCGCAAGCTTGCTGAAATGCCACAGATCATCTGTGCCAGCCCCGAATATCTGACGCGGTATGGCATGCCCACACATCCGAGTGAGTTGGCCAACCACCATGGGGTTGGCTTTTTTTCGCAAGGCCATGACAGCCGTTATCCGTTCTCAGTCCTAGTAGATGGGAAAGTTACAAACTTCGAGGCGAGCGGCTGGATCTCTGTGAGCGATGCAGAGAGTTACACGAGTGCCGCGCTGGCCGGATGCGGACTCATTCAGGTGCCGCGCTTTCGGCTTGAGGAGCACCTGAAAAATGGCCGGCTGGTTCAAGTGCTGCCTGAGTGGGCATGTCCTGAATTGCCTTTGTCTGTCCTCTACCCATTTCACCGCCAACTCTCACCAAGGGTACGCGTTTTTATTGATTGGGCAAGCGGTTTGTACAAAGAAAAATTTGGGCAAACCTGAGCATTGGGATTACGGAGGGATTACCGCCACAGCCATTGCGGCCCACCAGAGCATTACCGGCGAAGGGCGTTGTTTCATAAAAACAGTGCCCAATCCGGTGGGCACGAGACGTGAGCCCACCAAGACCTAAAAAACGTTATCGCTCTACCGACTGAAGCAACACCACTCAACCCTGAAAGCCTGTGGCTCCTCGAAGATTTAGCTGGAAGAGGAGATGTATTGGTTTGCCACTTGCCGCGGCAAACCAAAAGCGCACTGGCTCGGTACTTATGCAGTAACGTCTTAGTTACTGAAATTAGCGAATCAGCGTGACGCCAGTCTTAGACTGAATCTCAGCAAAGCTGACGCCATCAGCCAGCTCCACCAACTTCAGACCTTCAGGCGTCACATCCATCACACCTAAATCAGTGATGATGCGGTCCACCACGCCAAGGCCAGTCAAAGGCAAGGTACAAGCAGGCAAGATTTTCAAGTCTGTTGTACCGTCTTTTTTCTTGGCCACATGCTCCATCAGTACGATGACACGCTTGACGCCGGCCACCAAGTCCATGGCGCCGCCCATGCCCTTGACCATCTTGCCGGGGATCATCCAGTTGGCCAGGTCGCCCTTTTCGGACACTTGCATGGCGCCCAGAATCGACAAATTGATCTTGCCGCCGCGAATCATGGCAAACGATTGATCAGAGCCAAAGATGGCCGAGCCAGCAATCGTGGTGACAGTCTGCTTACCGGCGTTGATCAAGTCAGCGTCGACTTGGTCTTCAGTCGGAAAGGGACCAATGCCCAGCATGCCGTTCTCGGATTGCAGCCACACCTCTTTATCACCCGTGTGGTTGGCCACCAGCGTAGGAATGCCGATACCGAGGTTGACATAGAAGCCGTCTTCGAGTTCCTGGGCCGCACGCGCGGCCATTTGGTCTTGGGTCCAAGGCATGACAGCTCCTTATTTTTTCTCTGTATTAGTTTCGGTGATGGTGCGCTTTTCGATGCGCTTTTCAGGTGTAGCGTTGTGAACAATGCGGTTCACGTAGATGCCTGGCAGATGGATATCATCTGGGGCAATCTCGCCAATCTCCACCAACTCTTCCACTTCGACCACGCAGACCTTGCCGCAAGTTGCCGCTGCAGGGTTGAAGTTACGAGCCGTTAGGCGGAACTGCAAATTTCCGCTTTTGTCCGCTCGCCAAGCTTTAACGAGGGACACGTCAGCAACGATAGAGCGCTCCATCACATAGGTCTCGCCATCGAATTCGCGCAGTTCTTTACCCTCCGCCACCAAGGTGCCCACACCGGTCTTGGTGAAGAACGCGGGGATACCAGCGCCGCCTGCGCGCATCTTCTCGGCCAGCGTGCCTTGGGGGGTAAATTCCAGCTCCAATTCGCCGGCCAGATACTGGCGTTCGAACTCTTTGTTTTCGCCCACGTAACTGGAGATCATTTTTTTGACCTGACGTGTATCCAGCAGCTTGCCCAAACCAAAGCCGTCCACGCCGGCATTGTTCGACGCAACCGTCAGATTCTTGACGCCGCTGGCACACACTGCATCGATCAAAGCTTCAGGAATACCGCACAGGCCAAAGCCGCCAACAGCCAGCAATTGCCCGTCAGCCACAACGCCATCAAGCGCTGCTGCTGCGGATGGGTAGAGTTTTTTCACATTTGTCTCCTTTATCTGGGATGCACTACGATACTACGTACTCAAGTAAGTAGTTTTTCGTAAAGATCAGTACTATGAAGGTGGACTACCAGCTAGCGTTTGATACGGCACCGGTCGGCCTAGTTATTTCGCGCAACCGCATCATGATCGACTGCAATCAGCAGTTATGCGAAATGTTTCATGCATCTCGTGAGCTGTTGATAGGTCAAACGTTTCAGCTGCTCTACCCCAGCGTTGATGAATACGAGCGGCTAGGTGTGCGTATCGGCCCTATCCTCAACACCAAAGGCATTTACTCCGACAGTCGCATCATGAAGCGTGCCAATGGCGAGCTGTTTTGGTGTCATGTCAGTGGCCGTACACAAGACCGCAAAGACCCACATGCGTCGGGAATATGGAGCTTTGAAGACCTCTCGGCACAGCGCGCCGTCAAAGCAGAACTCACAGGCCGTGAGCGCGAGGTGGCCGCGCGACTGCTCGAAGGCATGACCAGCAAAGAAATCGGCAAAGCTCTTGGGATTAGCCACCGTACGGTAGAAATTTACCGTGCCAGATTGATGCGCAAATATGGAGCCTCTACCGCCGCCGATTTAGTACACAAATTAGTATCGATTTGAGAGCAGGATTTATCGCGCAACCTCCTCAAAGATTAGGAGAATTACTTAATCTTAAGACTAATGCTTGTGCAAATGAGTCCGCTCGCATACGCTCAAAATGATCCAAGATTTGGATGAGCCACGCGCTTTGCACAGAACGCTTACCTTCATCTGCATCCGATCAAGCCACTACATTTCTCACTATGAGCAGGCTTAGTAATTTCAATAGCAAAACATGGTCATTTGCTACGCAAGCCACCGATAATAAACATCAATCAATCGTAAACAGCTATTGATTAAATTTGATTGATGTCAATTTACCAAGCCCACCGACTCGTCGGTCTGTTGAAACGGAGAGCCCCATGACTACAGAATCCAAGTGCCCCTTCCACCAAGGTAAAAACAGCGAAACCGCTGTCGTGGGTAACGCCACGGGCAATCAACATTGGTGGCCAGATCGACTGCGCCTTGAACTGCTGAGCCAGCACAATGAAAAAAGCAACCCACTGGGTGAAGATTTTGACTACGCGGCAGCCTTCAATAAACTTGACTATGAGGCACTCAAACGCGATTTGCGCGCCTTGATGACCGACTCGCAAGAGTGGTGGCCAGCAGACTACGGACACTACGGCCCTCAATTTATCCGCATGGCATGGCACAGCGCCGGCACTTACCGCGTGCAAGACGGCCGTGGTGGCGGTGGCCGTGGTCAACAGCGCTTCGCCCCCTTAAACAGCTGGCCAGACAACGTCAACATCGACAAATCCCGCCGCTTGCTGTGGCCCATCAAGCAAAAGTATGGCAACGCCATCTCATGGGCTGACTTGATGATCTTGACCGGCAACGTCGCGCTGGAAACCATGGGCTTTCGCACCTTCGGTTTCTCCGGCGGCCGCGTGGACACTTGGGAACCTGATCAAGACATCTACTGGGGTGCTGAAAAAGAATGGCTCGCCCCCACCAACAACCCCCAAAGCCGTTACTCCGGCGAGCGCGACCTGGAAAACCCACTAGCCGCCGTGCAGATGGGCCTTATCTATGTGAACCCCGAAGGACCCGACGGCAACGGTGACCCCCTAGCTTCGGCCCGTGACATCCGCGACACCTTCGCGCGTATGGCCATGGACGATGAAGAAACTGTCGCCCTGATCGCTGGCGGCCACACCTTCGGCAAGACCCATGGCGCAGGCGATGCTGCCAGCATTGGCGCGGAACCTGAATCTGCAGGCTTGGAAGCCCAAGGCCTTGGCTGGAAGAGCAGCTTTGGCTCGGGCCACGGTAAAGACGCCATCACCTCCGGCTTGGAAGTAACCTGGACGCAAACGCCTACGCAATGGAGCAACTTCTTCTTCGAAAACCTGTTTGGCTTTGAATGGGTAAAGACCACAAGCCCCGCCGGTGCCCTGCAATGGGAGGCCAAGGACGCAGGAGATGTCATCCCTGCCCCCGATGCGGGCGGCGCCAAACGCAAGCCCACCATGCTGACGTCCGACATCGCCCTGCGCGTCGACCCAGCTTATGAAAAAATCTCGCGCCGCTTTCTGGAAAATCCCCAAGCCTTTGCAGAAGCCTTTGCACGCGCCTGGTTCAAGCTGACTCACCGCGATCTGGGTCCACGCTCACGCTACATTGGCCCAGAAGCACCGAAGGAAGAACTGCTGTGGCAAGACGCAGTGCCCAAAGCCACTGAAGCCACCTCTGACGCCACCATCGCTGCTGCCAAAGAAAAAATCGCTGCATCTGGCCTGACCGTGCAAGAGCTTGTCGGCACCGCCTGGGCATCGGCTTCCACCTTCCGCGGCGGCGACAAGCGCGGTGGCGCCAACGGCGCACGCATTCGCCTTGCTCCTCAAAAAGATTGGGCTGCCAACAACCCTACCCAATTGAGCAAGGTACTGGCCGTGCTCGAAAGCATCCGAGCTGATCTGAAAATCTCGCTGGCTGACTTGATCGTACTGGCTGGCAGCGTGGGCGTGGAGCAAGCCGCCGCTGCCGCTGGCGTAACTCTGAAAGTGCCCTTCCGCGCTGGCCGCACAGACGCTTCGCAAGAGCAAACCGATGTGGAGTCGTTCAAGTACTTGGAGCCTAAGGCAGACGGCTTCCGCAACCATTTGCAAGGCAGCTTCCCAGCCGCCCCGGAAGCGCTGCTGATCGACAAGTCGCAGTTGATGACTTTGACCGCTCCAGAAATGACCGTTTTAGTTGGCGGCCTGCGTTCGATCAACATTAACACGGGCGGCAGCACCTATGGCGTGTTGACCAGCAAGCCAGGCCAGCTGAGCACCGACTTCTTCACCAACATTCTGGACATGTCTACACAGTGGACTGACCTGAAAGACGGCACCTACCAAGGTTTGGACCGCAAGACTGGCGCGATGAAGTGGACCGGCACTCGCGTTGACTTGGTGTTTGGCTCGAACTCCATCCTGCGCGCTCTGGCTGAGGTGTATGCCGAAAAGGGCAACGAGCAAAAGTTCTATAACGACTTCGTGGCCGCTTGGGTCAAGGTCATGGAACTGGACCGTTTTGACCTGAAGAAGTAATGCGAGCAGGCCGGACTCCGCTCCGGCCTATGCGGTCTATACGGCCCCTGTGCTGACGCAAAAACACAAACGCCCTCAGTAAATTCAAAGTTTACTGAGGGCGTTTACGTTATTAAACGTCCTGGAAATTCAGGCCCGAGAAAAAGCCTGAATTTAGACCTTCACACTTTCTGTGACTGATGCCAGATGACTCTTAGGCACCCACATTTTCAAAGCTGCGCCATGCAGTCTTACCGCCGCTGGATTTATCCAGTTGCTGAAGCACATCATCATGCGCCTGCTGCTCTTGCTCATTAGCACGTAACACCGGCAGCTTGAAGGTGCTCAGATCTACAGACGGTATGACAATCGCGCCAGCAGTTTGCGCCTCTGCAGGCTCCTCTGTCATCAGCAGCGCATCTTGACCACGCGTGAGATTGATGTAGACATCGGCTAGCAACTCCGAGTCCAGCAAAGCACCGTGCAGTGTGCGGTTGGAGTTGTCAACGCCAAGGCGGTCACACAAAGAATCCAACGAGTTGCGCTTACCCGGGTACATTTCCTTGGCCATGACCAAGGTGTCAATCACACCCGAAACACATTTCTGGATGGGCGGACGTTTGGCCAGTTTGAGCTCGTTGTTCAGAAACCCCAAGTCAAACGGCGCGTTGTGAATGATGATCTCGGCGCCTTGCAGGTACTCCCAGATCTCATCAATCTTGTCAGCAAAACGCGGTTTGTCCTTTAAGAACTCCGTCGTGATACCGTGTACACGCAACGCATCCGGATGGCTGTCCCGGCCCGCATTGAAGTACAGGTGCAGATTGTTGCCTGTGAGCTTGCGGTTCACCATCTCCACGCAACCTAGCTCAATCAAGCGGTCACCTTCAAAGACCGACAAGCCCGTTGTTTCTGTATCCAGAATAATTTGGCGCGACATTCGTTTTCTCTCCATTACCTGCAACAACGCGCCAAAACTGGCACAAGCCAAGTCGGGATGCCAAGCAAGAGCCGCCTCGCGGCAAAGGCATCGTCCCCCTCCCGAAGAGAGAGGGGGAAGCGGCGCAGCCGCCCAGGGGGTCAGTGATTCTCTTTAGCGTGATTGATGGAGTATTTGGGAATCTCCACAGTCACATTCTCACGTGCCAAAATAGTTTGGCAAGACAGGCGCGACTGAGGCTGTAGGCCCCATGCGCGGTCGAGCAAGTCTTCCTCTTCCTCTTGCGCTTCATTGAGCGAGTTGAGGCCTTCCTTGACGATAACGTGGCACGTCGTGCAAGCACAGCTCATATCGCAAGCGTGCTCAATATTGACACCGTTATCCAGCATGGCTTCGCAGATCGAAGTGCCAACAGGTGCGTCAATTTCTTTGCCTTCTGGGCAATATTCAGCGTGAGGAAGAATTTTGATGATGGGCATATTGTTCTGCTTATGAATTAAATAGAGTTCAAATCTTTACCGGCCAGCGCCTTTTGAATGCTGCGGTTCATACGCTCTGCCGCAAATGCTTCTGTGCCCTTGGCCAAGGCCTGAGTCGCGCCTTCCACAACGGCAGGATCTTCGCTGGAAACCGCTGCGTGCAACGCCTGCATCAAGGCATCAATTAGCTCTCGCTCTGCGCTGCTGAGCACATCACCATCGGCAGCCAATGCACTGTTGGTTGCCAAAATCATACGATCTGCATCCACACGTGCCTCAACCAAGGCGCGAGCCTTCATGTCTTGCTGAGCTGTCGCAAAGCCATCTTGCAGCATCTGGGCAATTTGATCATCAGACAAACCATAGGATGGCTTGACGTTGATGCTCGCTTCCACGCCACTGAGTTGCTCTTTGGCGCTAACGGCCAGCAAGCCATCAGCATCCACCGTAAAGGTCACGCGAATGCGCGCTGCACCTGCCGCCATGGGCGGGATACCGCGCAGCTCAAAGCGCGCCAAACTGCGGCAGTCTGCCACTAAGTCACGCTCGCCTTGCACCACGTGAATAGCCAGTGCGGTTTGACCATCCTTGTACGTGGTGAAGTCCTGCGCACGCGCTGTGGGAATAGTTTCGTTACGAGTGATGATGCGCTCAGCCAGACCGCCCATAGTCTCCACACCCAGCGAAAGCGGTATCACATCCAGCAGCAGCAAATCACCGGCCGTGCTGTTGCCAGCCAATTGATTGGCTTGAATGGCCGCGCCCAGCGCTACCACTTCATCGGGGTTGAGATTGGTGAGTGGCTCGCTGCCAAAGAAATCAGCAACCGCCTGACGAATCTGGGGCATGCGAGTAGAGCCGCCCACCATCACCACGCCCTGCACTTCATCACGGCTGAGCTCTGCATCCTTGAGCGCACGGCGCACGGCTGACAAACTCTTAGCAGTTAAGTGAGCAGTCAGTCCAATGAACTCATCACGTTTAACGTCAAAAGTGACTGAACCCGAGGAAATATCGGCAGTAAACGCTACGATTTCTGCATCGGTCAAAGCCTGCTTGCAGTTGCGTGCAGCAATACGCCAAATGGTTTTATCCGCCCCGCTTTGCAGCTGCGTGCCTGTCTTTTCGGCCACCCACGCCGCCAAAGCATCGTCATAATCATCGCCGCCTAAAGCAGAGTCACCGCCAGTGGCAATGACTTCAAACACACCTTGTGAAAGGCGTAGCACGGAGATATCAAACGTGCCGCCGCCTAAGTCATACACGGCGTAGACACCTTCAGAGGCGTTGTCCAAACCGTAGGCAATGGCAGCTGCAGTAGGTTCGTTAATCAAGCGCAGCAAGTTGATGCCGGCCAGCTTGGCTGCATCTTTGGTGGCCTGACGTTGGGCATCATCAAAGTAAGCAGGCACTGTGATGACGGCGCCGTAGAGCTCGTCGTCAAAAGTGTCTTCTGCACGAAAGCGCAGCGTGGCCAGAATCTCAGCGCTGATTTCGATGGGCGTCTTCGCACCATCAATCGTTTCAATGGTGATGACGCTGCTGTCACCATCGGTCTTGAATTGATAAGGCAGGTTTTGCGGCTCGTCGATATCCGACAGACTGCGGCCCATAAAGCGCTTGGCAGAGCTAATGGTGTTAGCCGCATCGGAAGCCTGGGCGGCCTTAGCGTCAAAACCGATCTGGCGGCGACCCATTTCCATATAACGAACCACGGATGGCAAAAGCACGCGGCCTTGATCATCAGGCAGGCATTCAGATACACCATTGCGCACAGAAGCGACCAGCGAATGCGTGGTGCCAAGGTCAATGCCTACAGCAATGCGTCGCTGATGAGGATCGGGCGATTGGCCGGGCTCGGAAATCTGCAAAAGCGCCATGAAATTCTTCTTTTGGAATGTCAAAGGCCAGTGGAGCTGGCCTTTTTAAGATGGATATATCCCGAGGGCAATGCCTCGAATTGTGCTCTGGGTCTTATTGTCCCAGTTGATCGCGACGGCGCTCCACATCTTGCGCAAATCGCGCAACAAACATGAGGGCTCTCACCTGCTGAACTGCTGCAGCGGGGTCATTCACTTCATCCAGCAGTCGAGCGCATTCCGCCAGCATTTGCTTTTTGGCGCTGAGCACTTCGTCATCCAGCGCATCCAGCGCCGACTCCGAAGTTGCATCTTCCAAAGATTCACGCCAATCCATCTGCTGCATCAAAAAAGCGGCGGGCATGGAGGTGTTGTCTTCAGCCCGCACAGGAGCGCCCAGTAACTCACACAAGTACGCTGCGCGCTTGAGTGGATCCTTCAGTCGTTGATAAGCCTCGTTGATACGCACAGACCACTGCATGGCAACGCGCTGAGCAGCTGCGCCTTGTGCAGAAAAGCGATCTGGATGTGCCTCACGCTGAAGCTCTTTCCAGCGTGCATCAATCTGGCTGCGCTCTTGCGCAAATTTGCACGGCAGGCCAAACAATTCAAAGTCGTCAGATTGCAGATTCATGGCATTAAAAAACCGCCTTCAGCGAGGCTGAGGCGGTTCAGTACTAAAACTGGACGCAATGCACATCAGTGACACCAAGCAAGAGCCGCCTCGCAGCGAAGGTGTCGTCCCCTTGGGGGAAGGCGCAAAGCGACTCAGGGGGTTAAATCCGGAAGCTCTCGCCACAACCACAACGATCACGCTCGTTAGGGTTGGTGAACTTAAAGCCCTCGTTCAGGCCTTCGCGCACAAAGTCCAGCACGGTGCCGTCGATATAGGCCAGGCTCTTGGGATCGACCAGCACCTTAATGCCTTGATCTTCAAAAACCACGTCATCAGGCAAGATCTCATCCACATACTCCAACTTGTAAGCCAAGCCAGAGCAGCCTGTGGTCTTGACGCCCAAACGGACGCCAACACCCTTGCCACGACGCGAGAGATAGCGATTCACATGACGGGCAGCCGCCTCGGTCATTGAAATAGCCATAGCCTCAAGCTTCCGCTGTGGTGCGCTTTGCGCGGTAGTCGTTCACTGCAGCCTTGATGGCATCTTCCGCCAAAATGGAGCAGTGGACTTTCACAGGAGGCAGAGCCAGTTCTTCAGCGATCTGGCTGTTCTTCAGAGCCGCCGCTTCGTCCAAAGTCTTGCCCTTGACCCATTCGGTCACCAGCGAAGAAGACGCAATGGCAGAGCCACAGCCATAGGTCTTGAAACGCGCATCTTCAATCACGCCCGTGGAAGGGTTGACCTTGATTTGCAGTTTCATCACGTCGCCGCAAGCTGGGGCGCCGACCATGCCCGTGCCAACAGTGTCATCACCCTTGTCAAAGGAACCCACATTGCGGGGGTTTTCATAGTGGTCTACCACTTTTTCAGAATAAGCCATGGTGTCTACCTCTTGAACTCTTAGTAATCGGTACTTAGTGTGCAGCCCATTGAATAGTGCTGAGGTCGATGCCGTCTTTAAACATCTCCCACAGTGGGCTCAATTCGCGCAGCTTCAACACGTTTTCACGAATCGTCTTGATTGCGTAGTCAATTTCTTCTTCAGTCGTAAAGCGACCAAAAGTCATGCGCAGCGAGCTGTGAGCCAGCTCATCGCTGCGGCCTAAGGCACGCAACACATAGCTGGGCTCCAGGCTGGCAGAGGTGCAAGCTGAGCCAGAAGACACGGCCAGACCCTTGATACCCATGATCAAAGACTCGCCTTCAACGTAGTTGAAGCTCATGTTCAGGTAATGGGGAACGCCGTTCTCCATGTCACCGTTCACAAAGACTTGCTCCAAATCCTTCAGGCCGTCGAGCAGGCGTTGACGCAGGGCACGAGCGTGCTCCATGTCCTTAGGCATCTCTTCCTTGGCGATGCGGAAAGCCTCACCCATACCCACGATCTGGTGCGTAGCCAGCGTACCCGAGCGCATACCGCGCTCATGACCGCCGCCGTGCATTTGCGCTTCAAGACGCACACGAGGCTTGCGGCGCACGTACAGAGCACCGATACCCTTAGGGCCATAAGTCTTGTGCGATGCCAAGCTCATCAAATCGATGGGCATGTTTTGCATATCCAAAACCATCTTGCCGGAGGCTTGTGCAGCATCCACGTGGAAGATGATGCCCTTTTCGCGGCACAGCGCACCGATGGCGTTCAGATCCTGAACCACACCGATTTCATTGTTCACAGCCATCACGCTAGCCAGAATGGTGTCAGGACGGATTGCCGCCTTGAACACTTCCAGATCCAACAGACCGTTTTCATTGACATCTAGGTAAGTGACTTCAAAGCCTTGACGCTCCAGCTCACGCATGGTGTCAAGCACAGCCTTGTGCTCGGTTTTCACCGTGATCAGGTGCTTGCCCTTGCCTTGGTAGAAGTGCGCAGCGCCCTTGATGGCCAGATTGTCAGACTCGGTCGCACCGCTGGTCCACACGATTTCGCGCGGATCAGCATTGATCAGATCGGCCACTTGTTTGCGGGCGTTCTCAATCGCTTCTTCAGCTTCCCAGCCCCAAGCATGGCTACGCGATGCTGCGTTACCAAAGTGCTCACGCAACCAAGGAATCATTGCGTCAACAACGCGAGGATCCATAGGAGTAGTTGCGCCGTAGTCGAGATAAATGGGAAAGTGCGGGGTCATGTCCATGACTGGCTCATCTTGTTATTGGCTGACAGATCGTGAGGAAATCGATGCACTCTAGGTGCGGCCAAGGCGAAGAAACATGCCGCACAGCCGTGCATGCTTTTTTGCCCTGACTATCGGAATCAGGCTTTAACCGATTAAGTTACCGCTCAAACTCAGCTTGAGCGGCAGCCCAATCAGGATTTAGCGAAGGCGTTACCCAGCGCAAACACCGAGTTCGGTGCATTCACGCGGATAGGCTTGACAACAGGAGCTGTGGAGATGGCGCGGCGAACCACGGGCTTATCCTCAATCTGGATACCCTTGGCGAGCTGCTCGTCCACCAGCTTTTGCAGCGTGACGGAATCCAAAAATTCCACCATGCGTGTGTTCAGTGCAGCCCACAGCTCGTGAGTCATGCAGCGACCTGCTTCGCCCAGACAATTTTCTTTGCCGCCACACTGGGTCGCATCAATAGGCTCGTCCACCGAGACGATGATGTCTGCCACAGTGATGTCAGTGGCCTTGCGGGCCAAGGTGTAGCCGCCGCCAGGACCACGGGTGGATTCCACCAGCTCGTGACGACGCAGCTTGCCAAACAGCTGCTCCAAATAAGACAGCGAAATTTGCTGACGTTGGCTGATCGCTGCCAATGTCACGGGGCCGTTGTTCTGGCGCAAAGCCAGGTCGATCATCGCGGTGACCGCAAAGCGGCCTTTAGTTGTAAGACGCATATGAGCTCCTTCAGTCAGGATTGTTAGCTACAGAAACGCCCGCCTGGTCACAGTCACCTAAACGAGCACAGTCTCCGCCCTTACTCCGTCCTGCAATTAGGTTCAGAGCCCTTCTGTGAGGGAAGTTTGTTGTTGAGTGTTTGATCGAAGTATAGCACATTCCCCATTAATTTTGTCGGGTAACCGCTCACGCCCACGTAATAACCCCGACAAAACTGAAGGCACAGTCCTACGGATTTGCCCCAAACAGCTGCTGTTTGAGTAGCGACAGTTGATCGCGAACGCGTCCAGCCTGCTCGAACTCCAAATTCTTCGCGTGTTCGAGCATTTGCTTTTCCAAGCGCTTGATTTCTTTAGCGATATCTTTTTCAGACATATCTTCAACACGCGCTTTTTGCAAAGCCTGATCTTGCAAACGTTCAGCCTCTTTGCCGCTTTTCTCGCTGTAAACACCATCAATCAGGTCTTTCACCCTCTTGACAATCTGTTTAGGAACAATTCCGTTTTCTTGATTGAAAAGCTTTTGCTTTTCACGGCGCCGCTCGGTCTCGCCAATTGCCTTTTTCATCGACTCCGTAATGCGGTCTGCGTACAAAATCGCTTTGCCGTTCACGTTACGCGCGGCGCGGCCTATGGTCTGGATCAGGCTACGCTCGGCACGCAAAAAGCCTTCTTTGTCCGCGTCCAAAATCGCCACTAGCGAGACTTCGGGAATATCCAAGCCTTCGCGCAGCAAATTGATGCCAACCAGCACATCAAACGCGCCCAAACGCAGATCGCGGATGATTTCTACGCGCTCTACCGTGTCCACATCGGAGTGTAGATAGCGCACCTTCACGCCGTTGTCCGTCAAATAGTCGGTCAATTGCTCGGCCATGCGCTTGGTCAGCGTGGTGATGAGTACGCGCTCATGCTTTTGCGAGCGTATACGAATTTCTTGCAGCACATCATCAACTTGATGAGTAGCGGGGCGCACCTCAATCAACGGGTCTAGCAAGCCCGTCGGGCGCACCACCTGCTCAACGACTTGGCCGGCATGGGTTTTTTCATAATCGGCCGGCGTAGCCGAGACAAACACCACTTGGCGCATGCGCTGCTCAAACTCTTTAAATTTAAGCGGGCGGTTATCGAGTGCGGAAAGCAAGCGAAAGCCATACTCAACCAGCGTGGTCTTGCGCGCCCGGTCGCCGTTGTACATGGCGTTAAGCTGGCCAATCATTTGATGGCTCTCATCCAAAAACATGATCGAATCGCGCGGCATGTAGTCGGTGAGCGTGCTGGGCGGATCGCCGGGGTTAGACGCAGAGAGATGGCGGGTGTAGTTCTCAATGCCTTTGCAATGCCCTACTTCGCTGAGCATTTCCAAGTCAAAGCGGGTGCGCTGCTCAAGCCGCTGAGCTTCTACCAACTTACCCATTCCTACCAGTTGCTTTAGGCGCTCGGACAGCTCTTCTTTAATCGTCTCCACCGCCTCCAGTACCTTGTCGCGCGGTGTGACGTAGTGACTACTGGGGTAGACGGTAAAGCGCGGAATATTTTGGCGCACACGGCCTGTCAGCGGGTCAAACAGCTGCAGGCTTTCTACCTCGTCGTCAAACAGCTCAATGCGCACGGCCAGCTCGGAATGCTCGGCCGGAAAGACATCAATCGTATCGCCGCGCACGCGGAAAGTGCCGCGAGAGAAATCTTGATCGTTGCGCTGATACTGCATGCGAATCAGTTGCGCAATCGCATCACGCTGGTTCAGCGTGTCGCCGGTGCGCAGCGTCATGATCATGCGGTGATAACTTTCAGGCTCGCCAATGCCGTATATGGCCGAGACCGTGGCCACAATCACTACATCGCGGCGCTCCATGATGCTTTTGGTGCACGACAGGCGCATCTGCTCAATGTGCTCATTGATAGCGCTGTCCTTTTCAATGAACAGGTCGCGCTGGGGCACATAGGCTTCAGGCTGGTAGTAGTCGTAGTAGCTGACAAAATACTCCACAGCGTTTTTTGGAAAAAACTCTCTGAACTCTGAGTACAGCTGCGCAGCCAGCGTCTTATTAGGCGCAAACACAATGGCCGGGCGACCCAAGCGGGCAATCACATTGGCCATGGTGAAGGTTTTGCCCGAGCCAGTCACGCCCAGCAGCGTTTGATAGGTTTCACCGTCATTGACACCTTCCACCAGCTTTTCAATGGCCGCAGGCTGATCGCCCGCCGGTTGATAGGGCTGAAACAGCTCAAATGGCGAGTCTGGGTATTGCACAAAACGGCCTTGCGGCTCAGCAGTCATATCTTGTTCTTGCATGGTGTCATGTCCGTGGCGCATAGGGTTAGCGCGGAGTAGAATGGCTGGCTAACCCTCAAGCCTAACCTAGGCTGCAGCGTTTGTTCGAGCTCAGCGCCCATCGCACTCGACAACACGCGCTCTATCTTAGTAATTGGGGGTGACCTGACTTATTTCTATCCCTCAAGGATTTTTCATGTCTCTGTTTACCGCCGTCGAAATGGCTCCTCGCGACCCTATCTTGGGTCTGAACGATCAATTCAATGCTGACACCAACCCCAGCAAAGTGAACCTGGGCGTGGGCGTGTACTTCGACGACAACGGCAAGCTGCCCTTGCTGCAGTGCGTGCAGGCCGCTGAAAAGGCCATGATGGAAAAGCCCACCGCCCGTGGCTACCTGCCTATCGACGGTATCGCCGCTTACGACAACGGCGTCAAGGCTTTGGTGTTTGGTGCTGAGTCTGACGTGGTCAAGTCTGGCCGCGTTTCCACCGTGCAAGCCATTGGCGGCACGGGCGGCCTGAAGATTGGCGCTGACTTCTTGAAGAAGATCAACCCCAACGCCAAGGTTCTGATCTCCAACCCCAGCTGGGAAAACCACAAGGCCATCTTCCAAAACGCAGGTTTTGAAGTCGGCACCTATTCTTACTACGATGCGGCGACTCGCTCCATCGACTTCGCTGGAATGCTGGCGGATCTGAACGCTGCCGCTGCTGGCACCGTGGTCGTGCTGCACGCTTGCTGCCACAACCCTACCGGCTACGACATCACCGCCGCTCAGTGGGAAGAAGTGATTGCAGTGGTTAAGGCCAAGGGTCTGGTTGCCTTCCTCGATATGGCTTACCAAGGCTTTGGCTACGGCATCGCCGAAGACGGCGCTGTGATCGCCAAGTTCGTCGCCGCGGGTCTGGACATTTTTGTGTCCACCTCTTTCTCCAAGAGCTTCAGCCTGTACGGTGAACGCGTCGGCGCCCTGTCCGTGGTCGCTGCCGATAAGGACGAAGCCGCTCGCGTGCTGAGCCAGCTGAAGATTGTCATCCGCACCAATTACTCCAACCCACCAACACATGGTGGCGCTGTGGTGGCTGCCGTGCTGAACAACCCCGAGCTGTACGCTCAGTGGGAAGCTGAACTCGGCGAGATGCGTGTGCGCATCAAGGCCATGCGCCAAAAGCTGGTGGATGGCCTGAAGGCTGCTGGCGTGACGCAAGACATGTCCTTCATCACCACCCAAATCGGCATGTTCTCGTACTCCGGCCTCTCTAAAGAGCAAATGGTTCGCCTGCGCTCCGAATTCGGCGTGTACGGCACAGACACCGGCCGCATGTGCGTGGCTGCGCTGAACAGCAAGAACATTGAGCATGTCTGCAAGGCCATCGCTGCAGTGATCTAAGGTCAGCCTTCAGGGTCACGGCCCTGAAACCAAAAAGAGCAACCGGTTCAAAATCGTTGCTCTTTTTTTATGCCTGCGACACTATCAATTCAGTAGCTACATATGCTTGAATTACTTTGACTACAAGCTTAAAACACCTAAATTTTCAGAAATCCAAGCACAAGCGGACTGAAACTCAACCCTCAAGCGTTCAAACCCCAAATGGCTGAACGCATAGACAGCGCCCCATATTGATAGGCCGCGTTAAAAATGCGCGGTGCTTCGCCATCTTGCACTGCACCGGCGGCGTAAAGCAATGGCAAATAGTGGTCATGCGTGGGGTGTGCCAAACGCGCCTGCGGCCCCCAGTCTAAGAAAGTGCTCAAGTCCGCCAAATTGCCGCTGTCAAAACGCTGCTGCACTTCGTTGTCAAACTGAATCGTCCAATCAAACGCTTGGTTGTCCGCCACATCGCGACGCATAGCGCGCAGGTTGTGCACCACGTTGCCACTGCCCACAATCAAAACGCCCTTATCGCGCAGCGCACGCAGCTGGCGGCCCATCTCAAAATGCTTCTCAGGCGCTAGCCCGTAAGGCATGCTCAGTTGCATGACCGGGATTTTCGCCTCGGGAAACATGGGCAGCAGCACCGACCACGTGCCATGGTCAAAGCCCCAATCGTGATCAACCAACAGGGCAGAGTTGTCTAAAGGCGAATGCAACTGCGCCGCCAACTGCTTGGCGACCTCGGGCGCACCGGGCGCTGGATAGCGTTGGTCGAACAGCTCTTGCGGAAAGCCGCCAAAATCATGGATCGTGCGCGGCTGGGCCATGCCGGTCAGCGACCAGTCGCTTTCGCTCAGCCAGTGGGCCGACACGCACAAAATCAGCTGCGGGGCGATACCTTTTGCGCTGAGTTCTTGGCCCATCGCCTTCCAGCTCTGGCGCCAGTGTGTGTCCTCAATCACATTCATGGGGCTACCATGGCCAATAAACATGACCGGCATACGCGGTGAGGGTTTGAGTTGCTGCAACAAATGCTCGGGCAGCACGGTGTTCGAAATAGAGTTCATGGAATAAGCCTTCCAGCCCCCGCCAACAACCGCCGCAGCCGCTGCACTCAGGGACAAAAGCGTACGTTTACGCATCAAATTCAATCTCTTGCTTCGCTTGCTTGCGTCGGTTAATTGCTTCAGTCAATTACTTCCTTCGCGTGTTTCATCAAAGCAAATGCTTTTTACAGATAAGGCTAGCTTGCCACAGCGCAATAGTCTTTTGAGGCGCCAATGGCACAACAGACTGTCCTAGATAAGCACTGCGAAAGTGCCGACAAAATGCATAAGTTCAAAAAATCGGATCTAGCAATACCTAATTAGTAGTCTTTAAAAAGGCCTCAAGTCCTGATCAAACAAGGACTCACAGCTATCAAATTCATAAAAAGAGCCACTAGCATTACGCCGGTGGCTCTTTCAATTAGCGCTCAAACCAGGCTAAGGCTTAATACTCCAGCGTCTGCACGCCTTGCGCTGTACCCAGCAAGCAAACAACCGCCTTTTGGTGCGCAAACACGCCAACAGTCACCACGCCAGGCCACTGGTTGACTTCAGACTCAAACGCAAGAGGGTCCGCGATCTTCAGACCGCGCACATCCAGAATATGCTGGCCGTTGTCAGTCACCAAAGCAGCGCCGTCCTTCATGCGGATCTGCGCAGTCACTTCAGCTCCCATGCCTTCAACGCGACGGGCAATCTGGGCAGCAGCCATGGGAATCACTTCCACAGGCAGTGGAAAATTACCCAGCACGTTCACCAATTTGGATTCATCGGCAATGCAGACAAAGCGGTCAGCCAGCGCCGCCACAATCTTTTCGCGCGTCAGCGCAGCGCCGCCGCCCTTGACCATATAGCCCTTGCCATCGATTTCATCTGCGCCATCGATGTACACGGCCAAGCGTGTTACTTCATTGGCATCGAACACGGTGATGCCCAGTGCCTTCAAACGCTCAGTGCTTGCCACGGAGCTTGAAACCGCACCAGGAATTTGATCCTTGATGGTGGCCAGAGCATCGATGAACTTGTTGACGGTGGAGCCTGTGCCCACGCCCACAATTTCACCGGCTACTACATATTTCAGGGCAGCTTGCCCCACCAAAGTTTTCAGTTCATCTTGAGAAAGGGGTGCAGCAGGTGTCGTCATGAGTGAAAATCCAGAAAATCCTGCGATTATCCTCATGTCTCTTATTCCTTACTCTCTGACTCGTCCCATTCTTTTCGGCATGGACCCCGAAGCGGCTCACGACCTCACCATGAATCTCATGGCCAAGGGTCAGAACACGCTGCTGCAATGCGCATGGTCACGCACCATGGTGCAAGACCCCATCGAGCTGGCGGGACTGAAGTTCCCCAACCGCGTGGGCATGGCCGCAGGTCTGGATAAAAATGCGCGCTGTATCGATGCGCTGGCCGCCATGGGCTTTGGCTTCGTGGAAGTTGGCACTGTCACGCCACTGCCCCAGCCCGGCAACCCCAAGCCGCGCATGTTCCGCATCCCTGAAAAGAATGCGCTGATCAACCGCCTGGGCTTTAACAACGACGGCTTGGACGCCTTTTTAGCCAATGTACGTCGCTCACAAGTAAGAGCCAAGGGCGGCCCCATGCTGCTGGGCCTGAACATCGGCAAGAACGCCGCCACCCCTATCGAAGAAGCCACTAGCGATTACATCAAGGCACTTGACGGTGTGTACCCCCACGCCGACTACGTGACGGTGAACATTAGCTCCCCCAACACCAAGAACCTGCGCGCTCTGCAAAGTGATGAGGCACTGGATTCCTTGCTTGGCGCCATTGCCAACCGCCGTGAGCAACTGTCTAGCCAGCATGGCAAACGCACACCCGTGTTTGTCAAAATCGCACCAGATCTGGATGAAGAGCAAGTGAGCGTCATCGCCGCCACACTGCAGCGCCACGGCATGGATGGGGTGATAGCCACCAACACCACCCTCAGCCGCGATGCCGTGAAGGGACTGCAGCATGCAGAAGAAGCCGGCGGCCTGTCTGGCGCCCCGGTGCTGCAAGCCAGCAATCAAGTCATTCGCCAACTGCGCTCGGCTTTGGGCAGCGGCTTTCCTATCATTGGCGTGGGCGGCATTCTGAGCGGATCAGATGCCGTGAGCAAAATTGAGGCGGGTGCTGATGTGGTGCAAATCTACAGCGGCCTCATCTATCGCGGGCCAGACTTGGTGAAAGAGTCGGCTGAGGCCATCGCAATAATGCGTTAACTACGTGCTTTGATTACGTGCGCTCCTTGTATGCACGAGCTTGTTGCAGCCCGCCCGCCAACAAAGAAAAAGCCCGCCAGACCTAAGTCTGGCGGGCTTTTTTATATGGGGCGAATCAGCTAGCTGCGCAATTAGCTGCGGTCACGCTGCTGCAACTTCATTACCCAAGGCATGGCCACAGTACCCCAACGAATCAATTTGCGCGGCCCAATGACCATCAGCAGCGCACCAGCGGCAGCCGTTGCGACAGGATGCAAACGCACAAAGGTCAGCAAACGCTCTGGCAGCGACGCATTGCTATCAACCTGAGTTGGCTGTGTTTCGCGCAGCGCCAAAGCTTGTGCTTTGGCCGAAGCGCGACCCTTGATACGCGAGCGCTGGCGCGAAATGCGCGAGAGCATCTGCTTTTGCTCAAGCGTTGCGTCATCCCAGAGGCTGGGGGGCAAGCCAGCAGGCTTTACCAAGCTTTCAGCGGTCGTTAATTCAGGAGATGAGTTCATAGTCAAATCTTCTCCTTCAAAGCGTTCCAGTCTGATTTGAGCTCATGGCGAGTCAACCTGAAAGGGCTGGACAGCTGTTGAACTGCAGATAGCAAACGCCACAAGCCCAGAGCCCAGATCAGCACCCAGCCACCCGCCAACAACCAAGCCACCAGCGTGCGATGCTGGCTGTCCCAGAATTGCACTAAAACAGCAAGCGTCAGCACGATGAGCACGACAACAGTCAATGCGCCAAGAACGATGGCGAGCACCGTCAGCGTCTTCAGGCTACTCTTGTGCTGCTGCCACTCTAGATGCGCTAGATCGACACGGTCTTCAGCAGCCATGGCGCTCTCGTGCAGGTTTGCGCGAAAACGCTCAAGCAAAGAGTCAAGCCCTAAAAGTGAAATTAAATTCACAGGCAGTTGTCCTAGTAAGAGTCAGCGACTCTTAACGACGGCCCAGCATAAAGCCGACCAAAGCACCCACCGCCAAAGCTGCACCGGCAACGCGCCAAGGCTCATCATGAGCATAGCGGTCAGCCACATCGGCAGCTTCACGAGCCTGACGCGCAGCATCCTGAGCAGCGCGAGCCGCAGAATCGCGCACCACGTTCATGCTGTCATCGATACGCTGGCGCAGTGCACTGATCTCAGGCATCTTGTCCAGTTCACGGGCAGACAGCAGACCCCGCAAATCGCTAACCAGTTTTTCCAGATCGCCTTGGGCGTGGGAAACAACGTCGGAAACAGAGCGTGACATATCGATCCTTTCTACATGACGAATTGGAATATCACGTGCACCCTTTAGTGCACGGACAGCTGTGGAGCGAAGGGAAACCATCGCTTGCAAATACAGCACATGTCCATCTTACAGAAAAGCAACAGTGTCAAAGCGCCTAGAACACGAAGTCTCGTGTCGGACAGTTACGGACTGCCAGTGTTCGAACGTAAACGCACTCCACCCATACTGTAAATACGCTCGCCAGTATTTCGTCTCAAAGCAGCCAGCCACCGGCACAGCCGCTTATGTGCGCCCCTGTTCTAACCATCACGCCAAACACAAACGCCCGACATCAATGCCGGGCGTTCTATAAGAGTGCTCGCTTCAGTTACTTGCCTGCAGCAACTGTCGAGCAACCCTCAGGCTTAGAGTAAATACTGCCAATTTGCGCTTGCTTGTCATAAATCAGCTTGAGCTGACAAACCACATTCGTGCCTTGCATATGCAGCAGATAGTCCCACTCTCTGGCCCCAAAGCCTTCCGTGAAATGGGGAGTTCCCATCAATTGAAACACTTGGGTCTTCGTCAAGCCTACGCGTAAATTGCGCAAGCTTTCAGTGTTGGGGTAGCTGCCCTCGGGCTGCGTGGGTTGCTTGACCGGGTCAGGGAAGATGATCTCCTTGGCCTGCCCCTGATCATCAACTCCTTTGCTGACTGTGCCTGCACAACCGGCCAAGCCCAGCACAACAGCCACAGCGGCGATGCGCATGGAAGAGGTTTTAAATTCAATCATTTTGTTCCTCTCTCTTACCATTGATAGCCGGCGCCAACCGACACGCCGACTTGACCACGCGAATTGGCAGAGCCTGTGAACTTGGTCACCCAGCGGCCGTTGTCTGAGATGCTCGACATACCCACAGCCAGCGCAGACTCTCCTCGGAAATTAGCAGCACCAGCGGCAAGCATGCTCTTGCCGGGCATATACGCCTGAGGCATACCCGCCATGGCCATGGCACCTGCAGTACCTGCATTTGCCTCCCGCTGGTTCTGGTTAATCTGGTTTTGCATGTTGCCGAACTGGTTGCTGATGGTGGTGCCCATCTGATTCAACTGGTTCAGGTTGACTGCGTCTGTGCCCTGAGTTGCGGGTGCTACGTTGGTGATTTGGCGCTCAGCACCTGCGGAGCCCACAGACACGACATTTGCACGACCGCCATCGCTAGAGTTATTGCCAATAGCGACGGAGCCTGCACCTGTCGCAGTCGCCCCCTGACCCAAAGCCGTTGCACCATTTCCTGAAGCTACGGCCCCGTTGCCAATGGCCGTTGCATTGGTGCCGCTTGCCACAGCACCGCTACCGGCCGCCAGCGACTCCTGACCTGTGGGAGACGGCGCCATGAATGTCACGACATTGCCGTTTATCCATTCATTGCCAGAGCCACCTCCTGTACCCGGTTTAACCGAAGGCCCGACAGGACCCGGAGCACCCTGTGGCCCCACAGGACCCGGTGTCAGCTGAATGTTGTCAATGCGGTCATTGAGACCCTTGGCCACAGCAAACAACTGGCTGCCATTGACCGCATCGGTGCTGGCTGCAGACAGCTCACCAGGGGCCACATTCACAATCTGGCGCGTACCTGCAGCGCTGCCTACGCTAACCACTCCCACTACGTTGCCGGCACCTGCAAAGTTCAAGGTCGTTGCAGGAATCAGTGCCATATCGGTGGGAATGGCCACTGCCGCCTTGGTTTGCGAGCCACTACCCAAAGCCACGCTGTTGGCATCCGACGCGGCAGCTCCCTTACCGATAGCCACCGCATTGGCAGCAGAGGCTTGTGCCTCACCAATGGCAATTGCATCATCGGCACTGGCGCTAGCACCAACACCCGCAGCCAGCGCATTTTTGCCCGATGCACCATCGTTCTTATAGTTGGCAGCGGTTGCGTCCGTGCTGCCAACACTGTAGAAATGTGTAGCAACACCCACTGTTGCAGCCTGGAGTTGCGAGACATTTACCCCATCCGTCGCTGCGGTACCTGGTGCCACGTTGGTGATCTTGTTGCCACCATTGTTCAAACCTGTAGAAGTCAACGCGACAGTGCTCGAAGTAAAGCTGACACCCGTGCTATTCACCAGCGTGCCCCCGGTTGTGACGCTGGTGACATTCAAGTCAGGGTTCAAAGTCACGTCCACCTTGGCACCATTGGTGTCTGCGGCATGTTTAACAGTGACATTGCTGTCGCCATTGAAGGTCACCGTACCGCCGGGAGCAATATTGGTCGCTGTGGCATTTCCGCTGGATGCTACGTTCCAGCCCTTGTTCACCGTGGCGTTGACCACACTCAACTGCTCTTCGGTGGCCGCACGGCCTGCCGTCGCAAAGCCTGCCCCCGTCAGCGTCTTGTTGCTCAGACCTGTCACCTCACCGGCAGTGCCGTTGATGGTCACGGGGTTGCTGCCACCCTGACCGACCACCACGCTGGTGGGATTGATAACCGTGCTTTGTATGCCATTGCTGACGCTGGCTGTGCCGGCACCCAAGGTGCTGACATTGCTGCCATTGGTCACGGTCGTGCCTGCGGCGGTGGAGGCCGTAGTGCTTGTGCCATCGGTCACGCGGGTGCCCGCGCTGGTCAGCTGGCTCACATTGACACCATTGGTCACCGCCACACCGTTGTTGTTGAGCACGGTGTTGCCCGTCGTCACGCTGCCAGTGCTGGTCAGGTCCAGAGCATTGGCCAGACCGACCTGAATATCCGTGCCAGTGGCGCCGCCACGTGTCACCGTCAAATTGGTGTTTGTGGGACTGAAGTCAACCTTGCCGCCAGGGGCCACATTTGCACCGGTTGCTTCACCGTTGGCACCAATATTCCAGCCCTTGTTCACTGTTGTGTTCACTGCGCTCAACTGCTCTTCGGTAGCCGCACGGCCTGCTGTCGCAAAGCCTGCCCCCGTCAGCGTCTTGTTGCTCAGGCCGGTCACCTCACCGGCAGTGCCATTGATGGTCACGGGGTTGCTGCCGCCCTGACCCACCACCACGCTGGTGGGATTGATAACCGTGCTTTGTGTGCCATTGCTGACGCTGGCCATGCCGGCACCCAAGGTGCTGACATTGCTGCCATTGGTCACGGTCGTGCCTGCGGCGGTGGAGGCAGTAGTGCTCGTGCCATCGGTCACGCTGGTGCCCGCGCTGGTCAGTTGACTCACGTTGGCACCATTGGTCACCGCCACACCGTTGTTGTTGAGCACGGTGTCACCTGTCGTCACGCTGCCAGCGCTGGTCAGGTCCAGAGTATTGGCCAGACCGACCTGAATATCCGTGCCTGTGGCGCCGCCACGTGTCACCGTCAGATTGGTGTTGGTGGGACTGAAGTCCACCTTGCCGCCAGGTACCACATTACCGCCGGTCGCTTCACCATTGGCAGCTACGCTCCAGCCCTTGTTGGCGGTATCGTTCACACTTTTCAATTGCGCCACGTTAACGGCATCAGAAGGGTTCGTTCCTGCCGCAACCCCCGTAATCTGGCGCGTCATGCTGCCGTCGGCTGCGCCAACCGATATCGCGGCGTCCGTGGCTTTCCAGACGCCCGATGCCAGTGCCGCGGGGCTTTGCGCCTGACCCGCGCCAAGGGGGTCATATCCCTGCACTCCCTCCGCCACGCTGGCATAGCTGCCCTGCCCCAACGCTACTCCTCCGGGCTGACTGACACCCGATTGGTTACCCAAAGCGACGGCTCCGCTGGCATTTACACCAATGTTGACGCTATTTCCCACGACAAAGGTGTTAGTTGAATAAACACTGTTGTTGTTGCCTATGACATATGAGCCATCAGCGCCCGCAGCCACAGAATTCGGGTCTCCGAAGGCACCTGCGCTATTCGCATAAATACGGTTGCCGGTGCCAATGCTAATGGACTGCTTGCCAGCAGCCCGAGCACCTTGACCCATGGCAATGGAGTTATCACCAGAGGCAGTGGCATGACCGCCTAATGCCACTGCGTTACTGCCGTTTGCGGTGGAATAACCACCGACGACAACGGAATAGGATTTATTGGATGCTGCCCCCTCCCCAATGGCAATGCTGCCATCGGCTTTAGCACTCGCAATCGAGCCCAGTGCAATAGCTGACGCGCTCATTGCGCTGTCCGAGCCATCGCCCTGCGCAAATGAACGATATCCAATGGCAACAGAGCCCGCGCTGCCATTGTTCAGAGTATTGTTCCTGGCACTTGCCCACGCTCCAATACTAATCGTTCCGAAAGCTTGGGTTCCGTTTGGCGGTGAGCCGTAGTTAGGGCCTGAGTTGTATCCAATCGCGAGATTGTAATCACCGCTATAAGAGCCCCCCGCAACACTTCCAACGGCGATATTTCTCATACCGGTAATTTGCCCGCCGGAAAAGGACCCTATAAAGGTATTCTGAGCGCCCGATGTCTCTGCGCCCGCCCCTGTCCCAATGACAGTACTGGCTGCACCTAGATTCTGGAGGGAAGAAGATAATGCGCCACTATAACCAGACTGTTGGCCAATGGCGACCGTGGAGGATGAGGTTACGTATGTATTGACACCCAGAGCAATTGACCCATTGGCACTAGTACCCGTCGCGGTATTTAAACCTATAGCCAGTGAAGATTGGCCTTTGGCGCCATCATTATCATAATTAAGATAACGTGAAGAGCCATCATTCACACTGTAATAATGCATCTGCGCAGCCTGCAACTGCGCCACATTTACCGCATCGCTATCGACTGAGCCCGCAGCAACACCGGTAATTTGACGATATCGTCTTGCTGCAGCATCACCCACCGATACCGCACCAAGGGTACTCTGCGTCGCATTGACTGCCGCTGCGCTCCCGCCCAGAGGCACATAACCTGCGACCCCCGCCCCGGTACTGGCCATGGAGCCAGAGCCCAGAGCCACACCATCCGCAACCGTCACCTGCGCAAACGGCCCCAGTGCTGCACTGTTAGCCCCATAGGCTCTGCTGCCCCCACCCATAGCCATGGCACTGTCATTCATGGCCTTGGCATTCACGCCCAAAGCTATGCTGTGATACGTACCATTTGCCGTAGTGGCTGCACCAATTGCGATGGAGCCTTGCCCGGTTGCCGAGGGACTACTGAAATCAACACCCGTGTCAGGCAAACCGCCGCTCGCTCCACGGGATGATCCAATCGCAATCGAGGAAAAGCCCAGCGCTTGTGCCGCTGCGCCAATCGCAACACTCTGCCCCTGCGAAGCTGCTGCTACCGCGTTGTAGCCAATCGCGACCCCAAAGTTCGCGGGCGCCTGGACACCGTGCCCCATGGCAACCGCACTTTGGCCTTGCGCCACGGTATTAACACCCGCGGCAAGGCTGTTATTGCCTTGCGCACCATTGTTGTTGTAATTTCCGCTTTGAACCCCTGCATCATTGACACTGTAGTAATGCGTCTGCGCCGCCTTCAGTTGCGACACATTGACGGCATCGGTATCGGTTGCGCCTGCCGCCAAATTGGTGATACGGCGTTCATTACCCGCAGAACCCACCGACACTTCGCCTGCCGGCGTTGCGCCCGCCACCGCCTTACCAAGAGGCTGGTAAGCCGCCTGGGCCAAGGTGCTGCCGTTGGCGATAGAGGCAGAGCCCAGCGCCACGCTGTTGGCTGCAGAAGCATTGGCATTGGTACCCAGTGCTGTGGCACCTGATACATCTGCCGAGGCATTCTGACCCACCGCCGTACCCGCCACCGTACCGGCGACAGTGGCCGCATTCAAGAACGTGCCCACTGCTCCGTCACCGATAGCAGTCCCCCCATTGCCCGCCTTGGCTGCAGCACCATAAGCTACTGAACCTGTCGCGATGGCATCACGCCCCATGGCAATGCTGCTGTCACCCAAGGCTTGCGCATTGGTACCCAAGGCGATGGCGTTGGCTTTGGCCGCATAAGCAGCGCTGCCGATTGCAATAGAGTCACTCCCCTGCGCCCAAGAGAGACGGCCGACGCTGATAGAACGATCGCCACTCCCTGCTGTCTGCATGGATTCATTCACGGCCTGCATATCAGCCGCTTTCAAAATAATCGCACCATCAGAAACTCTCATTACATCTCCAGAAGAGTTGTAATCGAAAGTCCCCGCATTAAGGCCATCCACAATCTGTTGAGCCGTGTAGCTTGTTAGCGGCGCCAACAGCTTATCCATGCGAGAGACTACCGCTGATACGTAATCCTGACCGGTCATTGCCAATGCCGTCAAGCCATTGCCGGTCGTACCTGCGCCAGTACCAATGCGCACGGCATCAGAGGCCGCACCAGACCCTGCACCTATACCAATGGACACATTGGCATTCCCGGTCGCCGAGGCCCCCGCAGCCCCGCCAATAGAAACATTGCCATGACCGTTGGAATACTCACCAGCGCGAAAGCCAGAAGACGTGTTGAAATCCCCTACCAGAGACGCGCCGCTACCCGTGCCCGTAGCCACGTTATAAGAGCCTGCCACATTGGAACCGGCCCCCAAGCCAAGCGCAGAATTCTGGCTACCCTGGGTCATGAAACCGGCCTGGGCACCCACGGCCGTATTTGTCTCACCTGTGGAGTTGGAGCCAGCGTTCTTGCCCACGCCCACATTTTCACTGCCATTGATGTTGGAACCCGCATACGAACCCACCGCCACGTTGTCCTGCGCAGTGGCAGGACTTCCAGCAATCCCGGAGGTACGCAACGTGCTACCAGCGTTGTAGCCCTGTGCAATATTGCGATCCCCTTGCACATCACCGCCGGCCAATTGACCCAGTGCGAGGTTGTAGTCCCCCGTCACATTGGAACCAGCCAAGCTGCCCATGCCCACATTTGTTATACCGTTCACAAACTGACCGGCGGCGCGACCGATGGCCACGTTATCGCCTGACTGAACGGCCGTATTGGTCGCACCATCGGTACCCGCCGCATGACCGATGGCAATACTCGAATCTCCATTGGCTTCAGAATGGCTGCCGATCACTACGGAGTTAGACACGTTGTTCACATTGCCCTGGGCCACCGCGCGTGCATTTTGGCCAATGGCAATGGCGCCATTGGCCTCCGACGAGTAGTTCTGACCCGCGTTGATGGCCCCGACCATGGCGCCTTCACCAATGGCGATACCGCTTTTGGCGGAAGTGGCCACACTCGCGCCAGCACCACCGTCTGCGACGGAGACAACTCGCGCACCACTACCAATAGCCAATGCACCTGTTGCAACAGCATTGGCATCTCTGGCGATCGCATGAATTTCAGCACCGCCCATGGCCAAAGTGCGACCTGCATCTGCGGAGTAGCCATTGCCATCAGCTATGACGCGGCTTCCCATACCGACAGCAGTGGCTGCCGTGACATCTGCCGCACCTGCACCGCTGCGGTTGGAATCACTTTGCGCGATGGCAAGCACCAATGCCTGCGGCCCGAGCACGGTCACCATGTCCGCCCTGGCAAGCGACGCCACATTGTTGCTATCCACACCTTGAGCACGTTGTACCGCCGCTGAATTGCCGCCGACAACCACCGAGCCTTCTCCCGTCGCTGCAGAGCCATTGCCTATCACAATGGAATTGGCACCTGTCGCCATGGTTATGGTATCGCCCAAAGCCAGAGCATTCGCTCCCAGGTTTGTGGCAGCCCAGTTGCTGATAAAGCTCGTTTGCGGCTGACCCGAGGCATCCGAAGGCACACCCGTAATTCGAGCGACGCCACCTGTGGGACTATTGATTTCACAGGTCCAGGTGGGTTGGCCTGATGTGCGTGTACAAGTGCCAACACTGCTGAAGGAGGCATCGGCAAAAGCCGCTGATGGCAACATCCCTCCCACAGCCACCACCGACGCCAACACTGAAGCCGCTGCTGTCGCAATGCACCGGTTGCGAGATTTCTTACCACGAGTGGCGCTCACTTCTGATGCGGCGACCCACGCGCCCAAAGACTCATTCCAGATCGTGCGATAGCTACGGTTCATGACGCTTTCTCCATTTCCTGCGAGGTGGACCATCCCCTCACATGCCTTGTTTCTTGAACTCAGCCCACCCATAGTTGATAGGCTAAAAAGCTAGAAATGGATTTTGCAATTACCAAAAACTATTACAAGAAGGCAAAAGCAATGAAATCTTGTGCGTCCAAACTTACAAATTAATTCATATGAAAAACAAGATAAATTAATCGATGATCGTGCGAAATTCTTGGCTTCTATCGCATAAAAAATGCCTCTCCTCAAGCCTTCTAATTATTAAAAATCTTTAATTTTTAATACCTATAAGAAGGTACATAAACTACGCAGGGTGTCGCAATTTTCACTAAAGCGACTAAGTTATCCAAAAACTACGAAGCGTTTTTTGCCCTCGTTCTCCGTCACTTCAACCTCAACACTGCAGCAACTGATGGATAAGGGCTATGACAATTGCACGCGAAGCGCCGCAATGCCAAACAGTCGCAAGATAAGGTGTATTACAAGGTTCAACGCACAGCACATTGCCCGCAAAACAAGCACGCAGAACCTGATCTGCAATCTAAGTTCTGATGACATCGCTCAGAATCTGCAAAGTTCCACGCCCATTGCTGCTATTGCAGTTTTTCATGCCCCATGCTCCGACTGGAACACGACTGCTAAGTGGGACTTTGAGTTGCAGATGCTTACCGCCTAGGGTCCTGCATACGCCTCAGAAACGCCAACGGCCAGCGCTAATACTTGTAGCGCTGGCTGTGAAGAACCCAAAGAGGGGTCGTTAATGAACTGGAGTTTTGCCCCCAACTCGTGTGCGCAGCGTTGCAAGCAACTCAGCAGGCAAAAACTTGAAGGCCAGTTGCAGCAGCAGATAACCAATCAAACCGTCATCCAGCCAACCCAGGATGGGAATGGTGTCAGGAATGAAGTCGATCGGGCTGATGACATACAAGGCCGCCAGCACCGTAACGAGCTTGGCGAGTTTGGGCGTGCGGGAGTCCCGCAATACGGCCCAGGCGAGCCTGAGCTCTTTGCGAAATACCGTCAGCAGGCGACCCAGTTTCCACATAGCTAGCACTCCTTTAAAAAAGGACACAGAACAAAAGCGGCCTGCCCTTCTGTGCCATTCACAGTTCAGAAGATGGGGCCCAAAAGCTCAACCAGCAGCCGCACGATCCAGTCGTCTCTAGGCTGTGGCTTGCCGCTTCAGGCTATAACGTGTGGGCACGCGGGGGGATGACAAGAGTTGGCAAGAAATGACTGGGCACAGAATGTATCAATGCTGGATGAAAATTTCTATGAAACATGCCCCATGTCTAGACGGCATAATGACTTTCAGCTCCATCATTCATAGCAAACAGGAGTGCACTCAGCCATCTACTGGATTCAACGGCGTCTCCAGAGTGAGCTGGTAGAAGGCCAGGTCCAGCCAGCGACCGAACTTGAAACCCACCTGGGGCATCTGACCCACATGCACAAAACCCAGGCGCTTGTGCAGTGCGATGCTGCCTTCATTGGCGGCGTCAATCGCACCCACCATGGCGTGCACATTGCCACGGCGGCGGGCTTCAGCAATCAGCAAATCAAGCAGTTGGCGGCCCAGTCCCGCACCGCGGTGCTGGGGGTGGACGTACACCGAATGCTCTACCGTGTATTTGTAAGCAGGATATGCGCGAAAACTGCCATAGCTGCAAAAGCCCAGCAATTGCCCTTGCGCATTTTCAAGCCCGATCACCGGCCAGTTGCCTGCGCGCTTGGCCT
The DNA here is from genome assembly GCF_019355935.1 of Comamonas sp. Y33R10-2. Classification (NCBI taxonomy): domain Bacteria; kingdom Pseudomonadati; phylum Pseudomonadota; class Betaproteobacteria; order Burkholderiales; family Comamonadaceae; genus Comamonas; species Comamonas sp. Y33R10-2. The sequence continues at coordinate 1,415,741 of NZ_CP079925.1, read as the reverse complement.
CAAACCAGGCCACCATGTTTTGCGCCGTGCGCGGCTGGTAGTCATAGAGCGCGGTGGAGTTGACGATGGCGTCGTTGAAAATCTCCAAAATCGCGGTGGCGTGGCGTTGGTAAGTGCATTGCACTATTTGTAAGTCGTTCATTGTTTTTACGGCAGCATGGCTCAAGCTCACAGATCATGGGCAGTGCCGTTGACTTTGCACTGCCGCAATGCGATTAAAGCACTTGCTGCATCACATAATCGACCACCTAAGTGAACATTCAAGCGAATATTCAAGCGACCACCCGTTCTATACCTGTTTGGGATTATTTATGAATCAAGCCATTCCTGCCGAAATCATGTCTGTTTGGAACAGTGGCAACAAGGTGCTGGCCATCAAGCTTTTGCGCGATCAAACAGGTTTGGGGCTGGCAGAGACTAAGCACTTGCTGGAGTCTGCCGATGCAGCAGGCTTGCCAATTGAAATGCCGCTGCAGATGCACAGAGCAGAGCCTTCAATTACCGAGCCCTCACCTACAGAGTTGCGCATTCACGCAGCGATTGCTGCAGGAAGCAAATTAGAAGCCGTCAAGCTGCTTAAAGAAGCCACGGGACTTGGGCTGGCCCAAGCCAAGGAGCGCATTGACGACGCCATGCAAGGCCAGCCGTTGGATTTAAAACCAGCGCAACCTTCCAGCACCCAGGCCAGCGCAAGCCCGTACGAAGTAGCGACCGCCCCTGGCGAAGTACCGCGCAGCCGCAGCGGCCTTTTTGTCACGATGCTTTTACTCGTGCTTTTGCTGTGCGCAGTTATCTGGAATTATTTCAAATCGGCTTGAGTAAGCGTTGGTTCAGGCAAGGGCAACAAACTACGGCGGCTGATAAATTCGCGGCGCAGCCCTGTCAGCGGGTCATCAAAGGCAAGGCTACGCGCCAGCAGTTGCAGTGGGTTGGAGTAGTCGCCGTGCAGCGCATCGTTCACCACCGGGTACAGCGCATCGCCTTTGAGCGGCAGGCCCAGCGCCAGCATATGCACGCGCAACTGGTGGCGTTTGCCAGAGACTGGGCTGAGCCGGTAGCGCGCCCATGCCTCGTTGTGCTCGATGATTTCCATCTGCGTGCAGCTATTGGGCTGGCCTGCCACTTCGTGCATACGAAAGAACTGGCTGCTTTCCTCCATGCGGCTCACATGCTCGCGCGGAAACGACAGATCAGACCTGTAAGAGGCCACGGCCTCATAGGTTTTGTGAATGCTTCGCTCTCTAAACAAGGCCTGATAAGCGCCCCGCGTGGCGCGCTGCACCGAAAACACCACAAGGCCCGCCGTATCACGGTCAATCCGGTGAATGGGCGAGAGTTCGGGCACATCCACCTCACGCTTAAGGCGCACTAGCAAGGTGTTTTGCAAATACTGACCTGAGGGTACTACGGGCAAAAAATGCGGCTTGTCAGCCACCAGCAAATGTGCATCGCGGTAGATGATCTCGGCGGCGAACGGTATCTCAGGCTCGCTTTGCAGATTGCGGTAGTAGTAATAGCGCAGTCCAGGGGCGAACAAGCTAAGCGGCTGGGCTGGCTCACCGGTCTCACACACGACTTCGCCCACATCAATGCGGTCCAACCACTGCTCGCGTCCAACTGCAGGCATTCGCTCACACAGAAAATCAATCAGCAAACCCTTGCCCTGACTGGGCGCGATCACGCAGCTAGGACTGACGCCTGCGCGCAGCGGCAAGACTTTGGGATCATGAGCGTTATGCATGGCGCGAAATTTTAGTGCGCTCAGGCACGCCAGCGCAAAACTTCAATCGAAATCAGCCTCTAGTCTAGGAAAATTAAAGACTGATAGCTATCAATATTGATGAAACTTAGTTCATCGGGGCTAAGTACAGCTCTCAATAGACCAAACTTGATGCTACTTGCTGGCCTCTGGCATCAGCTGCGCGCAAGCATCGCACCATTGCGCCACGGCCAATTCAAATGCCGATGCGCTTTGGCCCAGTGCGGGCCATCGGCGCAAGCAGTCATTGGTGATGGTTTGCAGCTGCCACAAGGCTTCTCGGTTGACCATAATCAGCTCGCTCATTCCCAGTGCATCGTCTTTCAAATACGTCAGCACATGCACCTGCTGGCTGGGGTGAGAGCCTGCTTCGGCCAGCTGTTTTTGCAGCTGCGCCAAGTTAGCGTCCACCAAGGCCGCGGCCTGCGCATCAGGCATGAGTTGCCACTGCTCGGGAAAGTCGCTTTTGAGCTCGGCCCACTTGCTCAACGCCGCTTCCAAAGCTGCGATGCTGTGCGAAAACTCTGCCTGCAACGGGCCAAGCGGCTGACCGGGGACGATTTCGTCATAGAGTAGCGGCAAAATTTGATGCACCAAATCAGCCGGATAGCTCTTGTGGTTCATGCGCAGCATCAGCGACAGGCGCTGGCCCGGCATGTCCTTGAACTTTTCAAAGAAGGCGGACACCACCTCGGCCAGCAGCAGCACCTGCCCCATTGGCGAGATGGCACTGCCCTTTATGCCGCGCGGGTAGCCAGTGCCATCCATGCGTTCATGGTGCTCAAGCACCGCAATTTCGACAGCGCGGGAGTAAAGCTCGGTGCTGCGCACCACCAGCATGGCTGTGACAGAGTGCGCAATCAGGTGCTTGCGCTCTTCGCCTGTAAGGCGGTGAGCGGGGTCCGTCCACACAGGGTCCATATAGAGCATGCCCACATCGTGCAGCAGCGCTGCAGTGGCCAAGGGCACGCAATCGCGTTCAGTCCAGTTATTTTTCAATGCCAAAAAGATAGACACCAGCGTCATCTGCAGGCTGTGCTCAAACAGATCGTTGCGCTGCTCACGCATCACGGTGAGCTTAAAAGCAATGGCCGGCGGCAGCAGCAAGCCTTTGACTGGCGCCAGCAAACACTCCACACCGCCCACCGATACGGCCATGCGGCGCAGCCACTCAAGCTTCTCGCATTGCTGGCGAGCTAAGGAGACCAGAGATGCCACATCCACAAGGTTATCGGTGACCAAACAGCGATCGATAGGGTCACGCAGCTTGTGCATGACTAAGCGCTCATACAAGCGCCCATCTACGCGAATCCCTTTATCCACCAGCTTGACGCCATTGTCTGTATAGATAGCGTCGCCTGTCACCACGTTCGTGTGGTCGGCCATATCGGTGACGGCTCGCAAGAAATGGCTATCGTTGCCACGCCCCTCAACTCCACTTTGCTGAGGACTGTGCTTTGTGTTCTCGCGCATTGATTTTTTTCTTGGAAAGGTTATCTGTGCGCTGTAGTGTCGCCCATAAACATCGTGTTTTAAGAGCATTCATTCTAGGAATGAGCGTGACTATTGCCTTGTTGAGACAGATCTATCCAAGAAGATTAAAAATTCAATTTTTAAAAGCGGATACTTTGCGCAAAAAAGCATCGCTTTATTCCCTATCCAGATTATTTAGCAGCGACATAAAGTGGGTAAGTGCTTAATCCTCAATCTGACCCAGCAATGAATTAAAAGACTCAAGACTGCTATCAGTCATATAAGCAAGGTCCCAATCCTCAAAGAGCCGCTCGCTTGGCCCTCAACAATCCATCACAGACACCATCTGAACAGGACGAGCATCTGTTGTGAAATGGCATATGGCAATAGACGCGGGCAACTTTTGTAATGGAGGCAATGCAAAAAACACCGCTTGTGGACGCCCACTGGCTGCAATAAAGGCTAGGCCTGAAAACAAAGCCTCCCAAAATACTGTAGTTAATGGCCGATGCAGGAACAAGCACCCATTTATAAACACATCCACTCACCACGCTTAATGACTAAGCCTAAAGACAGTTTCCTCGCATCTCAACGCACTGCTTTATGGTGAGTGAATAAGTTCATCAATCCTTGGGGCCAGATTTTTTCCTTACCCGCAGCCGCATTCGGTTGTTTACTCCATTGCTTGTTTTGTAGTTTGCTTGATGGGTCTGAGCTTGCTTAGTTTTGCAATTGCGCCCACACCTTATCCAGACGCTTGCTGCTCACCGGGTAAGGCGTGCGCAGTTCTTGTGCGAAGAAGCTCACACGCAGCTCTTCAAGCATCCAGCGGTACTCTTGCATGCGTGCATCGACGGCACCCTTGCGCTCAGCAACCAAGCGCCAATAGCGCTGCTCAAGCGGCATTAACTCTTTGAGCTTGCTGGCATCACGAGCCGGGTCGGCGCGGTATTTATCGAGACGAATGACGATGGCCTTGAGGTAACGTGCGTAATGTCCCAACTGCGCCCAAGGTGCGATGGCGATGAAGTTTTTGGGCATCAACTTTTGTAGCTGCTCGCCCGCATCCTTTGTGGCATCCGCCGCATTTTTCGTGTCTTTGATCTTGCGCTGGGCAGCAGCGTATTCCAGCAAGATCACGCCAGACATGCGCGCCACTTCGTTGGCGATCAGGGTCAGACGGCCCCGACCATCTTGCACACGTTGCTTGAAGTCAGCTTCGTTCGAAGGCAGCGGCTCTTGCAGAAAAGCGCGGTCAATGGCCACGTTGATGATCTGCTCGCGCAACTCTTCCTGCGTGCCCAGTGGCATAAAGGCCACGGCCATTTTCTGCAGATCGGGGATATTCTTTTCCAGATACTTCAAAGCATCGCGAATTTGTAGCGCAAACAAGCGGCGCAGGCCCAAGCGGTGCTTTGCGGCAGCGACTTCGGGCTCGTCAAACACTTCAATACCCACACCATCGCCGTGATCGATCAAGGCAGGAAAGCCGATCAAGGTGGTGCCGCTCTTTTTAATCTCCATCAGCTCGGGCAGCTCACCAAAACTCCAATCCTTGTAGCGTGCATCGTGCGCTTGAGCAGGAGCTTTGCTTACAGTGGCTTGGGCTTTTTCACTTTTTGGAGCAGCCTGTGCAAGAGTTTTATTGGTTTGAGCCTCTTTTGCAGCTGAATCCAATGATTCAGTAAGACTTGCAGCTACTTTTAACGAAGCAAGCGCTTGAAAAGCCCCACGCGCTTTTACGCCCCATTCGGCTTTGAGCGCACCTAAATTACGGCTTTGGCCCAGCTGGCGGCCATGCTCGTCGGTGATGCGGAAGTTCATGAACAGATGCGGGCTCAGCATGTCGAGCTTGAAGTCGGCACGCTTCACGTCCAGCGACGTCTCATCGCGCACCTGCTTGAGCAAGGCGTCGATTAAGCCGCCCTGCCCCCAACGTTCACTCTGCGTAAACAGCTCGGCCAGCCGCGCAGCACTTTCGGGCAACGGCACAAAGCGGCTGCGCGGGCGCTGGGGCAGGCTTTTGAGCAACGCCTGAATTTTGTCTTTGAGCATGCCGGGCACCAGCCATTCGGCGCGCTCATCACTGACTTGGTTGAGCACAAACAGCGGCACGGTGACGGTCACACCATCGCGCGCATCGCCGGGGCTGTGCAGATAGGCAGCAGAGCAATCCACCCCGCCTAATTTCACCAGCTTGGGGAAGTTATCGGTGGTGATGCCAGCGGCCTCATGGCGCATCAGCTCATCGCGCGACAAGCGCAGCAAATCGGGGTTGCCCTTGCTTTGCTGACGGAACCAGTGGTCAAAGGTTGCGCCGCTGTACACATCCTTGGGCAACTGCTGGTCGTAGAAGGCGAAGATCAGTTCGTCGTCCACCAGCACGTCTTGGCGGCGGCTCTTGTGCTCTAGTTCCTCCACCTTGCGCATCAGCTTAAGGTTAGCGGGCAAGAAGTGCCACTTGGTTTCCCACTCGCCCTCCACCAGCGCCTGACGGATGAAGAGATTGCGCGCCTCGTGCGGGTCGATGCGGCCATAGCTCACGCGGCGGCCGTTGTAGACCACCAGCCCGTACAGCGTGGCACGCTCCAGCGCCACCACATCGGCTTGTTTTTTGGACCAGTGCGGGTCCAGCATCTGCTTCTTAAGCAAATGCCCACCGACTTCTTCCAACCACTGCGGCTCAATCGCCGCAATGCCCCGGCCATACAGGCGCGAGGTTTCGACCTGCTCGGCCGCCAGAATCCAGCGACCGGGCTTTTTGCTCAGGTGCGCGCCGGGATGGGCGTGGAACTTGATGCCATGCGCGCCCAGATAGGTTTCGCTTTCCTCGGCCTTGTAGCCAATGTTACCGAGCAGGCCGGCCAGCATGGAAAGGTGCAGCGCGTCGTAGCCCGCCGCTTCGTTGTTGAGCAGCCATTTTTGCTCTTTCACCACCGTCATCAGCTGCGAATGAATATCGCGCCATTCGCGCACGCGGCGAATATTGATGAAGTTCTGGCGCAGCAGTTGCTCCCACTGGCGGTTGCTAATTTTGTGCGTGGCGGCCTGCTCCACTTCGGAGGGGTTGAACAGCGCCAAACGCTCTTCGACTGTGCCTTCAACCTGCGCGCCACTGCTGCGCTGGCTGACTGGCAAGAAGGCTTGGCTGCGTGTGCTTGGCCTGGATGCCGGTGCGTTTTGCGCCGCCATTTCCTTGCGCGACTGCGCCACCACTTTGCCGCCGCGCGCATCATGCAGCCATTTCCACAAGCGCAGATAGCCAGTGAATTCGCTTTTTTCGTCGTCAAACTTGGCGTGGGCTTGGTCGGCCTGCTGCTGCGCCTCCATAGGCCGGTCGCGCACGTCTTGCACCGAAATCGCGGAAGCAATGATCAACACCTCGGCCAGCGCCTTGCGGTCACGCGCTTCCAAAATCATGCGGCCCACGCGTGGGTCCAGCGGCAGGCGCGACAGCTCTTTGCCCATGGCCAGCAAGTTGCCGCGCTCGTCCACCGCGCCCAGCTCGGCCAGCAGTTGGTAGCCGTCGGCAATGGCGCGGCCCGAAGGCGCTTCCAGAAACGGGAAGTTCACCACATCGCCCAAACCCAGCGACTTCATGCGCAAGATCACGCCGGCCAGCGAGCTACGCAAAATTTCCGGGTCAGTGAACTTGTCGCGGCTGGTAAAGCTCACCTCGTCATACAGGCGAATGCAGATACCGTTGGCCACACGACCACAACGACCGGCGCGCTGGTTGGCGGCGGCCTGCGAGATCGGCTCGACCAGCAACTGCTCCACCTTGCTACGGAAAGAATAGCGTTTTACGCGGGCCGTACCTGCATCAATCACGTATCGGATGCCGGGAACCGTGAGCGAGGTTTCCGCCACGTTGGTCGCCAGCACAATGCGCCGGCCCGTGTGGCCGTCAAAAATGCGATCTTGCTCAGCCTGCGACAGGCGCGAGAACAGGGGCAGTACCTCGGCATTGCGCAGCACGGGTGAATGTTGCAAATGCTTGCGCAAATGGTCAGCCGCTTCGCGAATTTCGCGCTCGCCGGGCAGGAAGATCAGAATATCGCCGCCCTTGCCGCCTTGCCAGAGTTCATCCACGCCGTCGGCAATGGCGTCGTTCAGGTCTTTATCTTTTTCGCCTTCAAACGGGCTGTAGCGCATCTCGACTGGGTAGGTGCGCCCTGAGACCATGATGACGGGCGCAGGGCCATCTTTGCTTTCAAAGTGCTTGGCAAAGCGGTCGGCATCGATGGTGGCGGATGTCACCACCACTTTCAAATCAGGGCGCTTGGGCAGGATCTGGCGCAGATAGCCCAACAGAAAGTCGATGTTCAGGCTGCGCTCATGCGCCTCGTCGATGATCAGCGTGTCGTAGGCTTTGAGCAGCGGATCGGTCTGCGTCTCGGCCAGCAAGATACCGTCGGTCATCAGCTTGACGGAGGCACCTTTTTGCAGCGTGTCCTGAAAACGCACCTTGTAGCCCACCACCTCGCCGGGCGGCGTGTTCAGCTCCTCGGCAATGCGCTTAGCCACCGAACTTGCCGCAATCCGGCGCGGCTGGGTGTGGCCGATGAGGTGGCCGCGCACTTGGCCATTCGCATCGGGCGTGGCATTGAGCTTGCCGCGCCCCAGCGCCAGTGCGATCTTGGGCAACTGCGTGGTCTTGCCCGAGCCGGTTTCGCCGCAGACGATGATGACCTGGTGCTTGTCCATGGCCTCCATGATTTCTTGGCGGCGGCCAGATACGGGCAGGGACTCGGGGAAGGTGATCTTCAAGGGCATAAGAGCTGGCATAAGGGCTGGGATTATCCCCGCCCTTGGCGACTCGTGCGCGCATATGGCGAAAGCGCACGGTTCAATGAGCGGCGCAGAGTCAAAGTGATGTGTCCGTGCTCGCTGATTGAACGCCTCTGTGAAAATGCTATGTTAAGCAACGACACACGCTAGCAATGCTTGGAGCAGCATCCAAGAATTCAGTTAAATTGTGCCTGCTTAGTATTAATATAGAACGAGACTGCTCGAATCCGACTACATTCGCAGCAATCACAAATCAAACAACTAATGCCCCTAGTGAGGGAAAGATTTGCTGCTTACAAGCACGATTCCCTACTTGAAGACCAAGGAGTATTCATGCTTTTTTCGGCTCGTCCCCTCAAGCGCCTGCGCTCATCCATGACAACGCTCAACATGGCTGCAGCACTGATTGTCTCTTTCAGCGCCCTACCCGCCGCGCAGGCTGGCGAGCTAGAAAAAATCAAGGCCGCAGGGCGCATTACGATCGCTCACCGCGATACGTCGATTCCTTTTTCCTATCTTGATGCCAACAAAAAGCCCATTGGCTATGCCATGGACCTGTGCAGCAAACTTGTAGATGCCATTCGTGCGCAATTGCAGATACCCGCACTGCCCGTGGACTATTTGGCGGTCAGCTCTGCGGCGCGTATTCCGACCATCGTTGAGAGCAAGGCGTCGCTGGAATGCGGCTCTACCACCAATACAGCCGAGCGCCGCAAGCAAGTCGACTTCACCATTTCTCACTTCATCGCCTCGGTACGCTTGCTCACTCCCGTCAGCAGCAACATCACTGCGGTGGATGACTTAAGCGGAAAAACTGTGGTCTCGACTAAGGGCTCGACCAGCATCACAGAGCTTGCGCGCATCAATACTGAGCGCCTGCTGAAAATAAAAATCATGCCCGCTAACAACCACCAAGAAGGTTTTGATGCAGTTGCCGCTGGCACAGCCCAAGCCTTTGCGATGGATGATGTGCTGCTATCCGGCCTGCGCGCCCAGTCCAAAGAGCCTGCTAAATACGCGATTGTGGGCAAGCCCATGACGGTTGAGCCTTACGCAATCATGCTGCCCAAGGACGATGAGGCCTTTAAGAAGGTGGTTAATCAGGAAATGCTGCGCCTTATCCGCAGCGGTGAGCTGCAGGCGCTCTACGCCAAGTGGTTTCAAAAGCCGATTGCACCCAACGGCATCAACTTAGAGATGCCCATGTCTTACTTGCTGCGTGAATCGTTGCGCTACCCCACAGACAAAGTCAGCAATTAATTAGGGCCACGCAAAAAAAAGACGCTACATCAGCGTCTTTTTTTTCGACCGCAGACTCGCTTTACAGTCCCCAACCCTTGAGCGCTGGCAGCACCTGCTGCGTTGCTGCATAGCCCTCATCAATGGACTCACGCCCACGGTGAAAGTCCATGAGGCCGATATGCGAGAGGCGCGGCGCGATCAGTACTTCCGCCGGGTCTCCCGCCATGCGGCTGCGCGTAATGCGCATTTGCATGATGTTCACGCTGGCCATCACCACGTTGAGTAGCGAGGGAATGCGCGGGGAATCATCTTCATCCTCATCACTGCCCTCCTTGCGTCCCATACGCATGACAGAAGATGACATGCTGGTCATGCTGCGCTTCCACTTGCCCGTCCAGCCCACTGGGGATGCATGGGCCGCCAGCGCCTCAGGAATCACCCCCAAGGGCTGAGGCGGCTCCTCATCTTCGAGATGCATCTGCGACACATGAACCTCTCGGGTGTGAATTTTCAACTCACTCTCGCTCATGTCCACAGGCTTCATGTGCTTGCGCATGATGTCGGCATTCAGGTCAACGGCAATCACAATATCCGCTCCCATGGCGCGTGCCAAGGACACCGGAACTGGGTTGACTAAGCCCCCATCGACCAATAAGCGCCCATCAAGACTGGATGGCGTGAACAATCCGGGCAAAGCGATAGAGGCACGCACCGACTCAGCAATCGAGCCCTTGCGCAGCCAGACTTCAGCACCCGTTTGCAGATCGGTTGCCACGCAGCCAAATGGAGCGCCCAGCTCCTCCATGGTTTCCTGCACAAAGTTTTCGCGCCAGAACTCGATGATCTTCTCGCCCTTGAGCAAACCACCGCCCAGGTTGAAGTCCATGAAGCCGAAGACTTTGCGCTTGCCTAAACCCAGCACCCAGCTCTCAAATGCGTCCATTTCGCCGGCCGCATAGGTTGCACCGACCAGCGAACCTATGGATGTGCCGCAGATGATGTCGGGGCTGATCCCTGCCTGGCGCAGTGCATGCAGCACGCCAAAATGAGCCCAGCCACGGGCAGATCCGCTACCTAAAGCCAGCCCAACAATCGGTTTGCGTCGCAATGTGTTCATGCTTGCTTTTTACAACATTGAAAACTTAAAAAAATTACACCGGCTTCCCGCCAGCCAGCAGCGCCAGCATGCCCGCTTCGTCCAGCACAGGCACACCCAATTCTTCGGCCTTGGCCAGCTTGCTGCCCGCCTCTGCCCCTGCCACCACATAGCTGGTTTTTTTACTTACCGAGCCAGAGACTTTGGCGCCAGCTGCCTCCAGCATATCTTTGGCCGTATCGCGTCCCAGCGTGGGCAGGGTGCCGGTCAGCACCACCGTCAAGCCCGCCAGAATTTGCGGTGCTTTCTCAGCGGGCTCGCCCTCTTCCCAGTTCACACCGCAAGCGCGCAGCTGCTCTACCACCTCGCGGTTGTGCGGTTGGGCAAAAAAGGTGTGAAGGCTTTCAGCCACTATGGGGCCTACGTCTTTGACCTGGACCAGCTCTTCAACACTCGCATCCATGATGGCATCCAGCGTGCCGAAATGCTTGGCCAAGTCTTTGGCCGTGGACTCGCCCACATTGCGAATCCCCAAGCCAAACAAAAAGCGCTGCAGCGTGGTGCGCTTGGATTTTTCCAGCGCATCAAGTACGTTCTGGGCCGATTTGACCGCCATGCGATCTAGCGCCGCAAGAGACGTCAAACCCAGCTTGTAGAGATCAGGCAGCACGCGCACCACCTGCGCATCCACCAACTGATCGACCAGCTTGTCGCCCAGACCTTCAATATCCATAGCTCGGCGGTGGGCGAAGTGAAGGATGGCTTCTTTGCGCTGCGCGCCACAGAACAGGCCGCCCGTGCAGCGGTGGTTAGCCTCGCCTTTTTCACGCACCACTTCACTGCCGCAGATGGGACAGGCCTTGGGCATGCGAAAGTTGGGTACGTAAACTGGACGAACTCCAGGCACCCTACCCGCAACCTCCGGAATCACATCGCCGGCGCGGCGCACGATGACCATGTCACCCACGCGCACGCGCTTTTTGCGAATGTCGAACAGATTAGATAGCGTGGCATTGGTCACAATCACGCCGCCCACTTGCACAGGCGCAAGCCGCGCCACGGGGGTGAGCTTGCCAGTGCGGCCCACTTGCACGTCGATGGCTTCCATCACTGTAGGCATCTCTTGCGCAGGGTATTTGTGCGCCACGGCCCATCGCGGCTCGCGGCTCTTGAAGCCCAGTTGACGCTGCAAAGCCAAGCTGTTGACCTTGTAGACCACGCCATCAATTTCATAAGCCAAATTGGCACGATCAGCCCCTATGCGCTCATGAAATGCTACTAATTCAGAAGCACCTAGTGCAATAGATACCTGGGGTGCAACCGGAAAACCCCATGACTTCAGCGTCTGCAGCATGGCGTAGTGAGTGCCAAAGTCTGGCCCGCCTTCAGCGGCCGGCGTGATCTCGCCCAGGCCGTAGGCAAAGAAGGAAAGCGGGCGCTGGGCGGCGATGCCTGAATCCAGCTGGCGCACCGATCCCGCCGCCGCATTGCGCGGGTTGGCAAAGGTTTTGGCGCCTGCGGCCTGCTGGCGCTCGTTGAGCTTGTCCAGATCGGCCTTGGCCATATGCACCTCGCCGCGCACCTCTACCACGGGCGGCACATTCTGGTCAGCGGGCAAGCACAGCGGAATCTGGCGAATGGTGCGAATGTTGTGCGTCACATCCTCACCCAACTCACCGTCGCCGCGGGTGGCGGCTTGCACCAGCACTCCATTTTGATAACGCAAGCTCATGGCAAGGCCATCGAACTTGGGCTCGGCCACATATTCCACAGCGGGGTCGGTCTCTGTCAACTCCAGCTCTTTGCGTACGCGCTGATCGAAAGCGATGGCACCTGAGGCCTCGTTATCGGTTTCGGTCTGAATGCTCAGCATGGGCACGGCGTGACGCACAGGAGCAAGGCCATCGAGCACCGCACCAATCACGCGCTGCGTGGGCGAGTCGGGGGTAATGAGTTCGGGGTAGGCGCCTTCGAGCGCTTGCAGCTGCTGATAGAGGCGGTCGTACTCGCCATCAGGCACCGTAGGAGCGTCTTGCACATAGTATTCATGCGCCCATTGGTTGAGCTGGGTGCGCAGCTGCTGCGCTTTAGCTTGCACGCTGGCAGGCGTTGCTGCTGTAGAAACTCCTGTTTTAATAGCAGATAGTCCTTTTGGTTCTAGGGGCTCAGCGGAAAAAAGGTCTAAATTCTCGGTCATACGCATCCCGCTGCAATTGAAAGTCTGAGATGAAAAAGGCCAACAATGTTGGCCTTTATATTTTGTGGTTTAGCTAAAAAGCCTTCTGGCAAGAAGCGATCCTGCTGACAGCTCGCGGCTGTCGAGCTTGTCGTACAGCAGCTCTAAATCATGCTGAATCGGATCGAGCGCTGACACTGGCAGCAAGTAACCATTTTGGTCGCAAAGCACACCGTCCATAGTCTGGCACAGCTGCTCGGCCACTTGACGCAAGCGCACAAAAGGCTGCTGGCCTCGCGGCACCTGTGCGACATCCAAACTCAGCAAAAATTCACGCACCACGGACTGATCCAGATCGGCGCCCATGGCGGCCTGCGGGTCGTAGCTGAGCACCAGCTCGGGCGGCAAGCCATGGTGTGGCGACTGCAGCACCATGCGTCCGGGCATGGGCGTTGTGACAAAGCCCAAACGCTGTGCGTTTTGCTGCACATAGCCTGCGCTCCATGAGGCTTGACGGGCGCGCAGCATAAAGCTCAGCTGGGCATCATGCTCGCTGGCGAATTGGTCTAACTCGCGGGCCCGCGCCACTTCATTGAGCATATTGGGCACATCAGCCATGGCACCCAAGGCATCGGCAAAGCGCTGAATCTTGGTGACAAACTCCGAGAACTCAATTTCGTTGAGCGAGCCTGTACGGTTAGCCAGCTGCACACCGGCCTGAAAGCCCAGATAGCGCTGACCAGCTTGCAGAGGCTCCCACTCTTTGCTGTCTTTGTTCATGCCTTCAATGGAGAAGGGCTTGTTGCCCGCACGGCGTGTGCTGGGCTGGGCCTGCAACGCCACTTCGCCGGGCACAGGTTGCGCCACGGTGATGGGGGCGATGGCGTCAATCAGCGCATCTAGGTAGCCACGGCGTTCTACCGAGGATGCAGGCGGAATTGAGGCAGACAAAAGCTCGCCGGTGAGCACAGGCTCAATCGGCTGAGTATGTTCTTTAGTGCTTGCAGCTTGACCGTTGACAGCTGCAATGGCTGCATCGGTGCGCTGGGCTGTGACTTCGCCTTCTGGTTGGGCACCGTTTTGAGCCGCCAGATTATCTTGCGCCGCAGACTCTTGGCGCTGCGCGTCTTCGTGCGCGTCACGTGCCACCAGACGAGCCAATTCGGCATCGGCTTCTGCAAAGCGGCCAGCAGCTTCAGGCAACTGTACTGGCTCAGCGCCGGGGATGGCTTGGCCAAAGTCGCCCAGCACAGGCTCGCTTTGGTATTTGGTCAGGTCAGAGCCGTGACCCACGGTGTTCATACCGGGCTCATGGCGCAGCGGATCGGCGCTTTCCTCAACAGGCTCTGCGCGCTTGGGCGCATTGCGGCGCGCGGACCAAGAATTGTAGGCAATGATCAGAATCAATAGCACTACACCCAAAACGGCCAGACTGATTTGCAAATGACTCATATGAGTAAACAGTTCTTCAAAAATGGGCGACTAAGCTCAGGATAGCTCAGCCATAGACAGTGCGGACTCCATGTCCACGGCAACAATTCGTGAAACGCCCTGCTCCTGCATGGTCACACCAATCAACTGCTCCGCCATTTCCATGGCGATCTTGTTGTGACTGATGAACAGGAACTGCGTGCTCTTGCTCATGCTGTGAACCAGCTTGGCATAGCGTTCGGTGTTGGCATCGTCCAGCGGCGCGTCCACCTCGTCGAGCAAACAAAAAGGCGCAGGGTTGAGCTGGAAAATGGCAAACACCAGCGCAATCGCCGTAAGCGCCTTCTCCCCGCCCGAGAGCAGGTGAATCGTCTGATTTTTCTTGCCGGGCGGCTGGGCAATCACCTGCACGCCGGCATCCAAAATTTCATCACCGGTAATCACCAGCTTGGCCTGACCACCGCCAAATAGCTCGGGGAACATGCGGCCAAAGTGCTGGTTGACGATGTCAAAGGTGCCGGTCAGCAGATCACGCGTTTCAGCGTCAATCTTGCGAATGGCGTCTTCCAAGGTGTCCATGGCCTGAGTCAGATCGTCCATCTGCGCATCGAGGAAGGTCTTGCGCTCTTTGGCCAGTGTCAGTTCATCGAGCGCTGCCAAGTTCACCGCACCCAGCGCTGCAATCTCGCGGTGCAGGCGGTCAATTTCGCCCTGCAGACCATGCATGCGCACATTGCCCTCGGCGATGGACTGGGAGACGGCTGCTAAATCGGCATTGGCTTCGGCCAGCAGATTGCTGTACTGCTCAAGCCCCAGACGCGCAGCCTGCTCCTTGAGCTGAAACTCGGTAATGCGTTGGCGCAGCGGGTCCAGCGCTTTTTCAAGGCTCTGGCGGCGCTCATCGCTGGCGCGCAGCTTGTTGGTCAGGTCTTCGTATTCGCTGCGGCGCTGGGCAACGTCTTTTTCGCGCTGCATCTTCAAGTCAAGCGCGTCTTGCAGGCCGCCTTGGGCTGCGGCATCGGTCAGGCGCGTCAACTCGTCCTGCGCGCGCTGCTGCTCTTCAGCCAGCGACTTAGCTTGCTGACTGGCCGTTTCAATGGTGCGCGACAGCTCAGCACGGCGGGCGTGCAAGGTGCGCTGCGAGAAAGTGGCCTCCTGGGCTTGCCGCTCCAACGTGCGCAACTGCTCGCGTGATTCGTTCAAGCGGCGCTCGGCTTCGAGCACGCGGTCGCCCAACTGGGCATGGCGCTCTTGGCTATCGGCCAGCTGCATGTCCAGCTCTTCAAAGCGGCCTTCAGCCGACATCTTGCGCTCTTCGATATCGGAGAGCTGTGCCTCTACTTCAGACAAATCGGCAGAGATCTGGGCATTGCGCGCACGCGCTTGCTCGGCCAGTTGCGACAGGCGCAGAGTCTCGACCTGCAGCTCATGGGCTCGGCCTTGCGACTCTGTGGCTTCGCGGCGCGCAGCGACCAAACGCTGCGAGGCATCGGCATACGCGCTTTCGGCGCGCACCAGCGCAGAGCGCGACTCGTCCGCAATCAACTGCTGAGCGCGAACTTCTTTTTCGAGGTGCTCAATTTCCTGCGCACGCGCCAAGAGGCCCGATTGCTCGGAGTCCTGCGCATAGAACGTCACGCTGTGCGCGGTGACTGCGTGGCCTGTGGGCACATAAATGGTTTCGCCGGCCTGGAGCTCAGCGCGCTTGGCCAGTGCTTCATCGAGTGAAGGCGCCGTATAGCAACCTGAGAGCCAGTCCACCAGCACAGCGCGCAGACCGGCATCGTTGATCTTGAGCAAGTCGCTCAGGCGGGCAAAGCGGGCCGTGGACGATGCTCCAGCCGCTTGTGCGGTGCTGAAAAAAGCCAGACGCGCTGGCGGTGCATCTTGCCCACCCGAGCCCAAAAAGCCGCGCACCATATCAAGGCGGCCCACTTCCAAAGCGCTCAAGCGCTCGCGCAGCGCGGCCTCGAGGGCATTTTCCCAGCCCGACTCAATGGCAATACGGCTCCACAGCCCTTGCAAGCCATCCAGACCATGCTTGGCCAACCAAGGCTGGAGCTTGCCATCGGTCTTGACCTTTTCCTGCAGTGCCTTGAGTGCATCAAGCCGCGCCGACAAATCGGCGTGGCGGCTGCTTTCCGCATTCACCGCTTGCTGACGCGTGCGACGGTCTTCGTCCAACTGGGGCACGCTGTCTTGCAGTTCGTTGAGCACGGCATCAGCCATCTCAGCCAGCTCTTGGGCTTCGGATAACTGCGCCTGCAAATTAGTCAGGCGCGCTTCATCAGGCGTTTGCAGCGCATTGCGGTCCGTGCGCAGGCGCTCGTAACGGGTTTCAAACTGGCGGCGCTGCTCATCCAGACTGCGCTGCTCGGCGGCCAGCACCTGAATTTGCTGCTGCACCTGCACCACAGAGCCGCGCTGGTCAGCATCGGCTTTTTGCGCAGTACGCAGCGCATCTTCTAAGTCGGGCAGGCGAATGCTTTGCTCTTCGAGCTGAGCAGCCAGCATTTCTGCCTGCTCTTCGGCATCCATGCCCGCGCCTTCAATGTTCTCGATCTCGCCCTGCGCCTCTTCGCTGCGGCTGCTCCACAGCAGCAGTTGCTCTGCCAACTGCTGCAGACGCTGCTGCACACGCTGGCGGCCTTCGACCACGTATCGAATTTCGGCTTCAAGCTTGCCGACTTCAGCCGTGGCCTCGTACAGCTTGCTTTGCGCTTGGTTGACTTGGTCGCTGGCGTCGTAGTGCGACTGGCGCAGGGTTTCAAGTCCGCTTTCGTTATTGCGGATATCGGCCATACGCTCTTCAAGCTCGTTGACGACCTTGAGGCCATCAACGCGCACGCGGTCTTGCTCGCCTTCGGCTTCGGCACGCTTCATAAACCACAGCTGCTGCTGCTTGAGCGTGACCTGCGCGTTCAGGCCGTTGTACTTGGCCGCAACTTCGGCCTGCTTTTCCAATTTATCAAGATTGGCGTTGAGCTCGCGCAGAATGTCTTCCACACGGGTGAGGTTCTCGGTCGTGGCCGAGAGGCGGTTTTCCGTCTCACGTCGGCGCTCCTTGTATTTTGAAACCCCAGCCGCTTCTTCGAGAAACAAACGCAGCTCTTCCGGGCGCGACTCGATGATGCGACTGATCGTGCCCTGGCCAATGATGGCGTAGGCACGTGGCCCCAAGCCCGTACCCAGAAACACGTCCTGCACGTCACGTCGACGCACAGCTTGGTTGTTGATGAAATAGCTGCTGTTACCGTCACGCGTAAGAACGCGCTTGACGGCAATTTCGCCAAACTGGCCCCACTGCCCACCAGCGCGGTGATCGCTGTTATCAAACGACAACTCCACACTGGCGCGGCTCGATGGCTTGCGGTGCGTAGTGCCGTTAAAAATCACGTCCTGCATGGACTCGCCACGCAACTCGCTGGCCTTGCTCTCGCCCAGCACCCAGCGCACCGCATCCATGATGTTGGACTTGCCGCAACCGTTAGGGCCGACCACGCCAACCATCTGCCCGGGCAGCACAAAATTAGTGGGTTCGGCAAAGGATTTAAAGCCGGAGAGCTTGATCGTATTCAGGCGCACGGTGTCAGGATGGGTCTAGAGGCGGGCCTAAAAAGGCTTGAATGAGCGGGAAAGCAGAAATGCGAAAACCGGCTGCAACACGCAAAAATCTTGAGAAAAATCCAAATTTCCCCAAACTTTGCAAGCAACCGATGACAGGCTGGAATCATAACGCGCCCTGCCCACTATGCGGCCAAGACTGGGGCAAACACGTAAACCATAGCAATTAGTGCAAGAGCTATATAGGCTTGCGGCAGTTTTAAGCTGTTTTTTAATTCGATCAGCCCCTGGGCTGAAAAGCGATGAGCCCTGCGCCCAGCAAGCAGACCGCCACACCGCCCATGTCCCAGCCGCTTGGTTTGATGCCATCCACCAACCACAGCCACACCAAAGCCGCGCTGATGTAGATGCCGCCGTAAGCCGCGTAGATACGGCCCGAGGCCGATGGGTGCAGGGTCAACAGCCACACGAACAGCAGCAAACTTGCCGCAGCGGGTAGCAGCAACCACGCACTGCCGCCTTGTTTTAGCCACAGCCAAGGCAGGTAGCAGCCCACGATTTCGGCAACTGCCGTCAAGGCAAACAGCAACAGGGTTTTGATTTCAGGCACACGAATCTTTCATTTAGCAACTGCCGCTATTGTGTCTGTATCGTCATTACTCAATCCTGTAGCAGCTCTTAGCCCATAGGCTGTAATTAGCGCATAGAGGCCGGACTGAGAGTAGGCGCCGGTACCCCCGGAACATTGCCAACCGTCACCAATCGCTCAAACTCCGATACCGCGACCGGGGGACTCATCAAAAAGCCCTGCCAAGCGTAGCAGCGAATGCTTTCCAAGAAGCGGCATTGCGCCTTCGTTTCAACCCCTTCAGCGATAACATGCAATCCCAAGCTATTGGCCAACCCCACGATGGTGCGGGCGATGGCGCCATCATTGGGGTCAGTCAGCACATCACGCACAAAGCTGCGGTCAATTTTGAGCTGATCAAGTGGCAACCGCTTGAGGTAATACAAAGAGGAGTAGCCCGTGCCAAAGTCATCAAGCGCGAAGCTGATGCCGTATGACTTCAGGCGATGCATTTTGGCAATGGTGTCGTCCATATCGGCGAGCAGCATGCCTTCGGTCAGCTCCAACTTCAATAGCTTGGCATTCGCACCATGCTCAGCCAAGGCCTTGAGCACTTGCTCAACAAAGTCGCTTTGGTGAAACTGCTTGGGGCTGACATTGACCGCAAGCACTAGCTGGCTGTAACGCGGGTGCTCGGCCCATGTCGCCAACTGCTTGCAAGCCGCGTGCAACACCCAGTCGCCTAGGGGCAAGATGACGCCACTTTCTTCGGCCAGAGGAATGAAATCCGCCGGGGGTACAAAGCCTTTTTTCGGATGCTTCCAGCGCAGCAAGGCTTCGGCTCCAATCACTTTGCCCATTTCGACTTGGGGCTGGTAGTAAAGTTCAAACTCTCCTGCGGCTACCCCATCGCGCATGTCCTGCTCCATTGATCGGCGCTCTTGCAGGGCGGCTTGCAAAAGCGGATCAAAAAAGCAGCTGACATTGCGCCCCATACTTTTGGCCTGATACATAGCCATCTCAGCTCGCCGCTGCACTTCTTCTGCGCTTAGCGCCTGGTCACCAAACAGGCTCAGGCCGATACTCACCGTCACAGAATGCTTTACGCCTGCTGCAATCATGGGCTCGCGCAACTGAGTCAGCCATTGACTTGCCTCCTGCTCAAGCCGAGCAGCAGCGGCGACGGCGTCTGACCCGAGGTCTTCAATCAGCAGCGAGAATTCATCACCGCCTTGCCTGGCAAGGGTTGCGCCCGGGGGCAGTAAGCTCAAAATGCGTTGACCCAAGGTCTGCAGCAGCAAGTCGCCTTGCTCCAAACCATAAGCCTCGTTAAAGGCCTTGAAGTTATCAATATCGAGCAGCAGCACTGCGCCAAAATGCGCCTTGCGCTGTGCAGCGGCCAAGGCATGTTGCAGGCGATCTGCTAAAAGACGGCGGTTGGGAAGGTCAGTCAGCGCATCATAGAAAGCCAAGCGGTTGACCTTTTGCTCAGCGGCTATGCGTAAGCTCTGATCTTGCATCACCATTAAGCAGCCATCGCTTTGCAGCACAGCACTGACTGCCACGGGGCGGCGCTGGCCATCACTGCCCGTTAATAACAGTGGTTGTGCTGCAATCATGCTGGTTGACGATTTAGGAGAAAACTCATCCCACTCAACGCCATCTTCATCAAGAGCCGCTCCTTGAGCCTGCTGCGACTTCAAGTTCTTGCGGGCAGCGGATTTCGCACTCTCCCAGCGCTGCTGCAAACGTTCACGCTCAGCCGCGTCAGGGAACATGCGCTCCCACCACTGCAAACTGCTGCCATCTAGCTGACCACCATGACCTGCGAGGCGCACAAACTCTTCATTCCAGTAAACCAGCCGCCCCTGAAGGTCCTCCATCACCAGCCCCACTGGCAGGCGCTGCATAAGTGTGCGCAATTGCTGGTGTCCCATTCGCTCCATTTGCTCAAGCCGCTTGCGCCCGCTGACATCTTGCACAAGCACTTGCAAGCGCTTTGCCTCTTGCGACCCAATCAGATAGGCATTGAGTTGTACCCAAACCGGTGATCCATCCTTGGCACGCAGGCGAAACTCGGCTGCATTGTGTTGGACTTGCCCCAGATCTAGCTCGTCCAACATGTGTGCGTAATGCTCCCTGTCTTCGAGCATCAGCAGATCCATCACGTTAGAGCTGAGAAGTTCATGCACCTCATAGCCCAACATGCTGCAAAAATGCTGGTTGACTTTTAGTACGCTGCGCGTTGGCGCGTTGATTTCAATCATGCCCATGGCGGCGTGCTCATACATGGAGTGAAAACGTGCATCACTTGCTTGCCGCGCTTGTGCACTAACTTTGATGCGCTTGCGCCAGCGACTTTGCCACCAGCCTAAAACCCAAGCGGCCAGCACCAGTCCAGCCAACACGCCAGCGGCCAGCGCCAACCATGGCAAAGTTTTCTCCATGCGGTATTGACTGCTGAGCACGGGCTTGAACTGAAATGCCCAAACTCGGTCATTGACCTGTATTTGTCTATCTAACTGCTTGACCGTCTCAAAACTGAGCTGGCCTTCTACGGCATCCCACAAGTCTGCGGTAAACAGCGTTTGTGCGGCTGGAGTGAATGCATCAGCTGGCGCAGTGAGGTTTTTGCTCCCCATCACCCACGGCTTTTTAGGTAATGCAGCCGGGCTTAAGTCCAGCAAACGCATCGTTACACGTGTGTTGAGATTGCGTGGCAGCAAATCTTGCGACAAATCCGCTAGCCGAATACTGGCGTTGAGCGTACCCATCAAGAACTGAGATGCAGCAAAGCCACCCACATCTGAGCGCAAAGGCATCCGTAGAGGCATGCGCAAAATCACACCATCGGGACTGCTAGGGAGCTGCAAAAAACGAAATGGCCCAGACATGGACATCTGGCGCGAATTCCATGCACTGATGAGCGAATGGAACGCCGCAGCAGGCTGGCGTGCATTGGTGCCCACCAAGCTCTCATTACCTACTAGGGGCCAGACATAGGAGATCTCGAATGCCTGAGCACCCTCCTCAAGATCAGCATGTTTGTCCTCAGGCACACCCTTGGTCAAACTTAAAGCCTGCAAGCCCACCACGGCTCTTTGACTGAGCTGGGCGTGCGCATATTGGGCAAACAACTGCTGATTGAGCTGCTCGCTATTGCCCAAGTCATGCGCCAGACTTGTTAGGAGATGCTCATAGTTGAGTAAGCGCTGCTCAAGCTCGCGCGTCGCCACAGCCGCACTGTGCTCCAAGCGTTTTTCAGTACGCAATTCATACCGCTGGTGTAGAGCCCAAGCACCCAAAGCACCAGTGCCAACCCCGAAGATCAAGGCAATCAACGCCAGCCAGCGCGAAGCGGCCTTAAACGTTGGTGGGGTTGCAAGTTGGAACATACAAAAACAAAAGTCTGAGTTATGAAGTTGCTAAAGACCAAATCTAAATAGCGCTTAACACGCTCATTGCCTACAAAACTTTGCCATTGTTTGTAAGAAAAATCCTACAAATTTAGAAGCAATTATTCAATCTGGTAGCGCTAAAAATTTGGGATTGTCTTTTTTACTCTTGGAGTAAATCTTAATTACAACTATGTACAGCAAACCTAAAGCGCTGCAAAATCAAGAGCAGATGAAGCCTGCTCAAATTGATAAGCATCAAGATTTGCCAATGACTTAGGCCATCTTGAATCACCATTTACCCTTGCAGCATTGTTAGTTTTAAACAACAGCATGTAAACCGTAAATTTCAAATGGTTATATCAGACCCCTTGCTTGGCCCACAAACCACACCAGAACCTAGTCATGCCCTTGCGCCCCACGTTGCTGATCGTCTACCACTCACAAACCGGTGCAACCCATCAGATGGCACAAGCCGCCCACCAAGGCGCGCTCGCTGAAGGGTCGGTTGATGTGCTCTTGCTGCATGCTAGTGAGGCCTCCGCACAAGACCTGCTCTCAGCTCATGGCTATATATTTGCCACGCCCGAGAATCTGGCCGCTATCAGTGGGCTGATGAAGGATTTCTTTGATCGCAGCTATTACGGCGCATTGGATCAAATTCAAGGCCGCGCCTACGCCAGTCTGATATGCGCGGGCAATGACGGCCGCAATGCAGCCCAACAAATTGAACGTATTGCCACAGGCTGGCGCCTCAAAGCAGTGGCCGAGCCCATCATCATTTGCACCCATGCTCAGACACCTGAAGCCATCCTCGCGCCCAAGAAAATTGAGCCCGCCGACTTGCAGCGCTGCGAAGAATTAGGTCAATCACTGGCTGCAGGGCTGGCTCTTGGGATTTTCTGAAAGCTGTAGCAGCACTTTCATGTGAAACGCAGTATCACGCACAGCCACTCCAACAATCAGGTCTGGCAAGACCTCAACTATGGCTTCCCCCCAATGACTATTTATGGAAAACTGCAATCATTGCGTGAGTGCTGTATATCAAAATGCTCTCCGGTCCACGCCTTACAAGGGCTCAAGGACTTTTTACCTATCTCAGTCAGAGCGTCCAAAGCCTAAAAAACCAGCCCAGAAGCTCTTCTAACAGTTGTCTTGCGCCATGACTCAACCAGAAATCGAACGACCTAAACGAACCCCACGGGGCCCCAGCCCTCAAAAGACTCAAGCGACGCGCCGCACCATCGTGGCTGCAGCGTTTGAGGAATTTTTAGAGCATGGCTATGCACGCGGCACCACGGCATCTGTTGCGCAGCGTGCAGGGCTCTCCAAAGTCACCCTGTTTCGCTACTTTGATAGCAAAGAAGCCTTATTTGAAGCGGTAATACAGACGCATATTGCTTCTGCCGCCTTGGCCCTAAAGTCCAGCACCATGCTCGACCATGAGTTTGTGGGCGAGTTTCTGATGCGAACAGTAGGCACAGCCGCCGAGGTCATTGACACCAGCGGCCGCTCTGCCACAGCGCGTCTAGTTATCGCAGAAGGGCTTGAGTTTCCGCTTCTAGCGCAGATGTACCGCCGCTACGTGAACGACGCCTTGTTAGAACATTTCACCAGACTCGCCGAGTTGGCTGCGCAGCGCGGGGAGCTGAAAGTACCAGAACTGGTTGAGCACCCCGCTTTGCTGCTAGCACCCATTTGGATGGCCATGATGAACAACACCGTCATTCACCCCGAGACGCCATTGAATGCCAAAACCTTGTTTGAGCTACAGGTCAGGCTGCTCTTTAAGATGCCTTAAAGATTTTTACATCAAACAAGCCTTAAGTCTTTACTAATAAAGCACTTGGCGCTATCAAAAAAGCCGCAGTTTTCAAACTGCGGCTTTTGTTTTAGAACGATTTTTTATTAAGCGCCCTCTTCTCCGCCCAGCGCCTTCCACAAAGTGACGCGATTGAGCTGCTCTGACAGGCGCAGAGCAATCAAAGTCTGCTGTGCAATGTAGAGACTGCGCTGCGCATCCAGCACCGTTAAATAATTATCCACGCCAGCTTTGAAGCGGGCATTGGACAAATCAAATGCTTTTTGCGTATTGGCCACCATGCTGGTCTGGGCCGACAAGCGCTCGTCCCACTGCGCACGATCCGCAAGGACATCTGCCACCTCCTTGAAAGCCGTCTGTACGGACTTCTCGTACTGGCTCAGCGCAATACGCTGATTACTCTCAGCGACTTGCACATTGGCACGATTACGGCCGCCATCAAAGATAGGCAGGCGCACCAGCGGAATAAAGCTCCAAGTGCTGTTGTTGTTGCCAAACAAGCGATCCAACTCATTACTGCCTACGCCAAAACTGCCCGTCAGCGTGATGCTTGGGAACATCGCCGCACGGGCTGCTCCAATGCTGGCATTCATGGCTTGCAAATTGCGCTCTGCCGCCTGCACATCTGGGCGCTTGAGCAGCACGATGGATGGCAGCGGAACTGGCACTGCCTTCAAAGCCGCGGCGTTGGTGCCGTCCATCAAGGTTTGCGCCGTAGGCAGTAACTGGGCAGGTATAGGGCCGCCCAGCAGCAACTGCAGCGCATTGCGGTCTTTGTCGACCTGCGAGGTATAGCTGGCTACATCGCCACGCGCCGTATCTACCGTGGTTTGATTCTGGGCCAGCACCAGGCCAGACGTAGATCCCAACTCATGCATCTTGCGCGTCAGCTCAAACGCCTTAACGCGACTCGCCAACGTGTCTTTAGCCAGTTGCAAACGCGCTTGATCAGCGGCCAGAGTCAGCCAAGCATTGCTCACATCAGCGACTAAGCCGATTTGCACATTGCGCTGGTTTTCTTGGCTTAGCAAAAATTGCTGCAGCGAGGCTTCGCTCAAATTGCGAATACGCCCCCACATGTCCAACTCATAGCTGGCAAAGCCCAATTGAGCGCTGTATTGCTCCGTAATATTGCTGCGCCCTGCCGTCGTCAAATCCGCCGCAGTGCGTGAGCGGTTTGCCTGAGCCTGAGCCGTAATACCCGGCAATAAATCAGCCCGCGTAATACCGTACTGAGCGCGCGCTTTTTCGATATTTTCCACCGCCACGCGCAGGTCACGGTTGTTGCTCAGTGCCAGTGCCACCACATCGCGCAGCTGGCTCGACTGCAGCCACTGCAGAGCTTGCGTTTGCTGTAATGCCGTTTCGCTTGCCTGCGCCAGCACAGCGTTTCCTGCATTAGCAGACACATTCTCTGGCACAGGCAGATCAGGTGTCTTATAGGTTGGTGCCAAATTGCAGCCAGCCAGCAACGCAGCCGCACAAGCCGCAGCAACTGCCGAAATATTCATGCTCAGGCGCCTCATGCTGCGCTCTCCTTGGTTTTAGCTGCATCTGTCACTTGGACTTGAGATTCTTCATCAGTGCGCAAGCGACTCTTGAAAAAGCTGCGAATCAGCAAAAAGAACACTGGCACTAAGAAGATACCCAGCACCGTGGATGCCACCATGCCGCCCAGCACCGCCGTACCGATGGCGTTACGCCCACCCGCACCTGCACCAGTGCCAATAGCCAGCGGAATCACACCAAAACCAAAGGCCAGCGATGTCATCAAGATGGGGCGCAGGCGCTGGCGCACTGCCTCCACCGTGGCGTTAAACACGCTCTTGCCTTGCTCTTGCAGCTGCACCGCAAACTCAACAATCAAAATGGCATTTTTAGATGCCAAGCCAACCGTTGTGAGCAAGCCCACCTGAAAGTACACGTCATTCGTCAAGCCGCGTGTGCACGTTGCCAGCAGCGCGCCCACAACGCCCAGCGGCACTGCCAGCATCACGGACAAAGGTACCGTCCAGCTTTCATACAGAGCCGCCAAACACAAGAAGACAAACAAAATGGAGATGGCATAAAGCATGGGCGCTTGGGCACCCGACTGGCGCTCTTGCAGCGATGCCCCTGTCCACTCGTAACCAATACCTTGCGGCAGGTTTTTGAGAATGTCTTCCACCGTTTTCATTGCTACGCCAGAGCTGACGCCCGGCGCAGCGCTGCCGATGAACTCATAAGCTGATGCGCCGTTGTAGCGCATGAGTTGAGGCGAGCCATAAGCCCAGTAGGTGCGAGAGAAGGAGCCAAAAGGCACCATCTCGCCGTTCTTGTTACGCACCGTCCACTTGGCAATATCTTGCGGCAGCATGCGGTGCGGTGCATCGCCCTGAATATAGACACGCTTGACGCGGCCGTTGTTCAAGAAGTCATTCACATACGTGCCGCCCATGGCGCTGGAGAGCACACTGTTTATGTCCGTGTACGACAAGCCCAAGGCGGCAGCTTTGCGGTCATCAATATCAAGACGCAACTCGCTGGCATCTTCCAGATTCGTCGTGCGTACTGAAGTCAACTCAGGGCTCTTGCGCGCAGCCTCTTCCACCTGCTTGCTGGCAGCCAGCAAGGCTTGGTGGCCCAGACCATTGATGTCCTTCAACATAAAGTTAAAGCCGGCGCTCGCACCCAGACCACGCACGGCGGGCGGATTCATCACAAACACCCGCGCATCGCGGATGGAGCTCAAGTCCTTGGTGGCACGGTGTGCAACCTGAATAGAAGACTGAGACGCCAAAGGGCGCTCGGACCAAGGCTTAAGGCGCACGAAGCCGCGAGCCGAGCTTTGGTCACCATTCAAGCCGGAAACCTGGTTAAAACTGATCACCTCAGGCTGCTTGAGCAGGTGGTCACGCACCTCATCGAGCACCTGCTGCAGGCGTGCATCAGAAGCACCTGCGGGCAAGTTCACGTTCACATAGACAAAGCCTTGATCTTCATCTGGCAAAAACGAAGTGGGCAAGCGGGCCATCAACAGCCATACCGCCGCACAAATGGCCAAAAACACCAGCATCATCCGTTTGGAGCGGCGCAGCATATATGCCACCGAGCTCTGATAGCGCGAGGCCGTCAAATCAAAATTGCGGTTAAACCAGTTGAAGAACTTGTCATTCAAACCCAGCAAACCCGAGCGCACGGGGCGCGCATGACCTTCACCGCCGTGATGCTCAGGTGCTTTGAGCAAGGTTGCGCACAGTGCAGGAGTCAAGGTCAGTGCCACAAAAACCGAAAGCGCCATGGCTGCCACGATGGTGATGGAAAACTGGCGGTAAATCACGCCAGTAGAGCCACCGAAGAAAGCCATGGGGATGAACACGGCAGACAGCGTCACGCCAATACCCACAAGCGCCGGCGTAATTTCAGTCATGGACTGGCGCGTCGCCTCTTTGGGTGACTTACCCGTCTCGTGCATCACGCGCTCGACGTTTTCAACCACCACAATCGCATCGTCCACCAGCAGGCCAATGGCCAGCACCATGCCAAACATGGTCAGCGTATTAATGGAGTAGCCCGCCACCGACAGCACGCCAAACGTACCCAGCAGCACCACTGGCACCGCAATCGCAGGGATCAGCGTGGCACGGAAGTTCTGCAAGAAGATGAACATCACGATCACCACCAGCACCATGGCCTCAGCCAAAGCACTAGCCACTTCGCTAATGGACGCACGCACAAAAGGCGTGGAGTCCGAACTCACGAAGTAATCTATTTGATTGGGGAAGAACTGCTTGAGCTCCGCCAACTTGGCACCCACAGCATCTGCCACCACCATGGCGTTAGCACCGTCGGCCAAAATCACGCCCATACCGGCACCAGGCAGGCCGTTGAGCTTGGCTTGAATATTCAGATTGTCTGCTGCTAATTCCACACGCGCTACATCGCCCATGGTTACGACCGAGCCATCAGTCGCGGACTTGAGCACAATGGCGCGAAACTGTTCAGGCGTCTGCAGCTTGGTACGCGCCGTAATCGTCGCGTTGAGCTGCTGGTTCTGCACAGCAGGCAAAGCGCCCAGCTGACCAGCAGAAACCTGCGCATTCTGAGCATTCAGCGCGCTCGTCAGATCAGAAGGAATCAGGCCGTACTTCTCCATCTTGGCCGGGTCCATCCAGATACGCATGGCGTAAGCTGAACCAAAGACGTTGATGTCGCCCACACCTTCCAAGCGGCCAATTACGTCGACCAAATTGCTGTTCAGATAGTCGCCAATCGCCACATCCGTGACAGAAGGGTCCAGCGAATAAAAGCTGTAAGTGACCAAAAAGTCCTGACCGCCCTTATTCACAAACACACCGCGGCTTTTCACGGCATCAGGCAAGCGGTTCATGGCCGACTGCAGCTTGTTTTGCACCTGCACCTGCGCCACGTCGATGTTGGTGCCCGGAGCAAAGGTCAGCGTGGTGCGCGAGCGACCCGACGCATCACTGGTCGAGCTCATATAGAGCATGTTGTCGATGCCCTTGATTTGCTGCTCAATGATCTGCGTGACCGAGTTTTCCACGGTCTCGGCTGAAGCGCCTGTGTATTGCGACGAAATAGTCACACGCGGCGGCGCGATATCGGGGTACTGCTCCAGCGGCAGCTTCGAGATCGAAAGCGCCCCCGCAAGCATGATGACAATAGAGATGACCCACGCAAAAATGGGTCGGTTAATGAAGAACTGTGCCATGACTAATGCCCGCCTTACTTGGCTTGCGCCTTGGCAGCAGAGGTATCAGCACCCGCCTGCACTGGCGGCTCACCGCGCTCGCTCTTGCGCTCGGCCTTGGCCTTCATGTCTACTTCTTCAGGCTTAACTTTGTCTCCCGGCTTGACACGTTGAAAGCCGTCCACCATCACGCGATCACCCGCCTTCAGGCCAGACTTCAGCAGCCAAGACGCGCCCACTGCCCGGTCTAGCTCCACTTCACGCTTTTGCACCACATCGCCTTCTCCCAGCACCATGACATTGGGCTTGCCGGCCAGATCTCGTGTCACACTTTGCTGCGGCAGCAGCAGCGCATCAGGGGCCAGCGCCGTGGGCAACAAAGCCTTCACATACATACCGGGCATCAGCAGCCCGTTGGGGTTGGGCACTTCGGCACGCAAAGTCAATGTGCCAGTGGTGTCGTTGACGATCACACCAGCAAACGCCAGCTTGCCTTGCTGCGGGTAGTCGCTGCCGTCATCAAACTGAATGCGCACAGAGATTTTGTCGCCATCGACCTTTTGGTAGCGGCCAGACTCCAAGTCGCGCTTGAGCTGCATCAAGTCAGTGCTGGACTGGGTGAAGTCCACATACATAGGGTCTAGCTGCACGATGGTTGTGAGCGCTGTAGCCTGCCCAGCTGTCACCAATGCACCCGGAGTTACGGCAGACAAAGCAATGCGCCCACCAATTGGCGCCTCAATACGGCTGTATTTGAGGTTAATGCGCGCTGCTTCTAAATTGGCCTTGGCCACCGCCACATCAGATGAAGACTGGGCCGCAGCCGCTTGGCTTTCATCAAAGGCCTGCTTGCTAATCGCGTCAATCTTCACCAGCTCAGCATTGCGGCGAGCTGTAGCAGCCAGCGTACGCTGGCTGGCCTCAGCCTTCGCAACGGCCGCCATCGCGCTGGCTTCAGTGGCTTTTAAAGAGGCGGCGTCAATTTGATAAAGCGGCTGACCTTGCTTAACCAATGCACCTTCGGTGAACAAACGCTTTTGAATAATGCCCGAGACTTGGGGGCGCACTTCAGCGGTCATAAAGGCCTTGGTGCGGCCTGGCAAGCTAACATCCAGCTGCTGGCTTTGAGTCTGCAAAGTCACCACGCCGACTTTTGGCTCTGCCTTTGCGGGGCCTTTTTGCTCGGCTTCGGGCTTGGAACAAGCAGCGAGCGCACCGGCAATCAGCACAGCGCTCAGCGCCAGCGCCCAACGCGGGCGGCCATGACGTTGCGAGCTTGCACTGGGCAGATCAGAAAAATGCGCCTTACGGCGCGGGCTCAGTGAAGCGTGCTGGTCAATCGTCATACTTAATTTATCGTGCGGTCTGGGCTGGAGAACTTAGCAACATTGTGCATCGTCAATATTAAGCCAATGTAAAGCAAGTAGGCCCAGAACTACATGGACTGCGCACGCCAGCAGTTCATGAACACGGGCGCTGACGCGGTGTCTGCATAGCACTGCGAATGGCTCAGCATAGAATCGCCCACATCGCGGTATTTGTGACAAGAGATAAACAAGGCCGCGCAATCTAGTTTTTCCATTCAATATCCAAGAGAGACTCCCCGATGACGAACGAAGAGATCCTGACTCAATACGGCCCGCGCGAGGCTATGGAATATGACGTGGTGGTGGTAGGTGGAGGCCCCGGCGGCCTTGCCACTGCAATTCGCCTCAAACAATTGGCTGCTGAAAAAGGCCAGGATGTCTCCGTCGTCGTACTGGAAAAAGGCTCAGAGCCCGGCGCTCATACTCTGTCAGGCGCCATCATGGACCCACGCGCACTGACGGAATTGATCCCTGACTGGAAGGCCAAGGGCGCGCCCCTGAATCAGCCTGTGACCGAAGACGCCATGGTGTTCTTGGGCGAAAAAGCATCGCTGCGCACGCCCAACTGGCTGCTGCCCAAGTGCTTTCACAACGAAGGCAACTATATTGTTCGCTTGGGCTTTGTCACCAAGTGGCTGGCCGAGCAAGCCGAAGAGCTGGGCGTAGAAATTTTCCCCGGCTTTACTGCGGCTGAAGTGCTCTACAACGAAGATGGCTCGGTCAAGGGTGTAGCCACCGGCAACATGGGCATCAGCAAAGAAGGCGAGCCCACAGGCGACTTCCAGCTGGGCATGGAGCTGCACGGCAAATACACCATCTTTGCTGAAGGCGCACGCGGCCACTTGGGCAAGCAAGTCATTGCCAAATACTCGCTGGACGCTAACCGCGATCCACAAACCTACGGCCTGGGCATTAAGGAACTGTGGGAAATCGACCCAGCACGCCACAAGCCCGGCATGGTGGTGCACACCGCTGGCTGGCCCATGAAGAGCGACACCTACGGCGGCGCCTTCCTGTACCACCTGGAAGACAATTTGGTCACGCTGGGCTTCATCACAGGTCTGGACTACTCCAACCCCTACCTGTCTCCGTTCGAGGAAATGCAGCGTTGGAAGACACATCCCAACATTCGCTACTACCTTGAAGGCGACGAAGCCAAGGGCATCAAGCCCGGCAAGCGCATCTCCTACGGTGCCCGCGCCATCACCGCTGGCGGCATCTCCAGCCTGCCCCGCTTTGTGTTCCCCGGTGGCGCGTTGGTGGGCTGTGAAGCCGGCTTCCTCAACGTCAGCCGCATCAAGGGCAGCCACGCTGCGATCAAGACGGGCATGCTTGCTGCCGAAGCTGCTTACGATGCGCTGCTGGCCGGTCGTCAGCACGACGAACTCAACAGCTACACCCATGCGTTTGAAAACAGCTGGCTGTATGAAGAGCTCTGGAAGGCTCGTAACTTCAAGGCCTGGTTCAAGAAGGGCCTGACCACCGCTTCGATCATGAATGGCCTGGAGCAGTTTGTGCTGCGCGGCAATATTCCATGGACGCTGCACCGCAACAAGCCCGACCACGCTTACCTCAAGCCCGCCGCTGAATGCACGCCCATCGAGTACCCCAAGCCCGATGGCAAGCTGACTTTTGACCGCCTCTCCAGCGTATTCATCAGCAGCACCAACCACGCAGAAAATCAGCCTGCTCACCTGACACTCAAAGACGCAAGCGTCCCCGTCAACGTGAACCTGACCAAGTACGCAGGCCCAGAGCAGCGCTACTGCCCAGCAGGCGTTTATGAGTTTGTGGAAGACGAGGCCGACGCTGGCAAGCAGCGCCTGCAGATCAACGCGCAGAACTGCGTGCACTGCAAGACCTGCGACATCAAGGACCCCACCCAGAACATCGTCTGGGTGACGCCTGAAGGCGGCGGCGGCCCTAACTATTCAGGTATGTAAGCTGAACTCAATTCGCCGTAAAGCGAGTAATAAAGCCTGCACGGGTCATGCCTGCGCAGGCTTTTTTTTGGCCAAAAACCAATTATCTGCAGCAAAAAAAGCCTCACCAACTGTCCGCCAACTCTGAGATGCCAAAAAAATCATCTTGTAAAAACGAAGTGGCTGCTTGCCTCCGGGCACGTTAAACGCCATTAGCGGCATACGCGCCAGCCTTTCAAAAAAAGCGCAAGGCACAGATTTCAGTCATCAAATTGACCTAGGCGCAGGAAAAATGTGCAAATTAAGGCATTAAACGAGACTGGAGACGCAATATTGCGCAACTTTCAATACCGCACTCGCACCCTTTCAGCACACAGTTGTGGCTTTATGCAGCTTTCATGCCATTTTTTCGCAATTTACGTATAGGGATAAACCGGGTTCTCTCAAGCCAAGAGATAGGTTGATCGGTGCAGTAGACTTTCTCGCAAGACCTTGTGCCTTCAAACACAGGCGTCTTAATTCATTTGGAACACACAACAAACGCTGGAGATACACATGAAGCAGCTGTCCTTGGCCCGCATGGGTGCATTGGCCCTGGCAATTTCCGCCATGACCGGCGCTTACGCCGCCGATACCAAGTCCGTGGCCGTTACCGCCATTGTTGAGCACCCCGCTCTGGACGCTGTGCGTGATGGCGTCAAGGACGCTCTGAAGTCCGCCGGCTACGAAGATGGCAAAAACTTGAAGTGGCAGTACCAAAGCGCTCAAGGCAATACCGGCACCGCAGCCCAGATCGCCCGCAAGTTTGTGGGTGACAAGCCTGACGCCATCGTCGCCATCGCCACGCCTTCCGCTCAGGCCGTGATCGCATCGACCAAGTCGGTGCCTGTGGTGTTCTCCGCAGTGACCGATCCCGTCGCCGCCAAACTGGTGCCTAGCTGGGAAGCCTCCAAGAACAACGTGACCGGTGTGTCCGATCTGCTGGCTTTGGACAAGCAGATGGATCTGGTCAAGCAAGTCGTGCCCAATGTCAAGCGCATCGGCATGGTCTACAACCCCGGCGAAGCCAACTCCGCCGTGGTCGTGAAGGAACTGCAAGCTCTGCTGCCCAAGATGGGCTGGACGTTGGTGACTGCTGCGGCCCCCCGCTCGGTGGATGTGTCTAGCGCCGCCCGCTCGCTGGTGGGTAAGGTCGACGTGATCTATACCAACACCGACAACAACGTGGTGTCTGCCTATGAGTCGCTGGTCAAGGTTGGCCAGGACGCCAAGATTCCTCTGGTGGCTTCGGACACTGACTCTGTCAAGCGCGGCGCTGTGGCTGCCTACGGCATCAACTACCGCGATCTGGGCGAGCAAACCGGCCGCATGGTCGTACGTATCTTGAAGGGTGAAAAGGCTGGCGATATCAAGCCTGAAGTCTCCACCAAGATGGAACTGTTTGTGAATCCCGGCGCTGCTGAAAAGCAAGGCGTAAAGCTGCCTGACGCGCTGATCAAGGCTGCAGCCACCGTGGTCAAGTAACCCCTGGACTGTGACTTGCGCTGCTGCCCTGTGGGCATGCAGCGCCAGCACAGCGGCAGGTGTCATGGCAACATGACCCTGCCGAATTTTTTTAGAAGTCTGCCGCGCCTGTCGCTTCCTCTATGTCTTTATTTTCTGTACTCGGCGCCATTGAAATTGGCCTGATCTTCAGCCTGGTGGCGCTGGGCGTCTATATCTCTTTTAGGTTGCTGCGCTTTCCCGACCTGACGGTTGATGGCAGCTTCCCCTTGGGTGGTGCGGTCTGCGCCATTCTGATTTCCACGGGCTCCAACCCTTGGCTGGCCACACTGGCCGGCACGGCTGCGGGCGCTGTCGCAGGCTTCATCACGGGCTGGTTGAACGTCAAGCTCAAAATCATGGATTTGCTGGCCTCCATCTTGATGATGATTGCCCTCTACTCCATCAATCTGCGCGTCATGGGCGGCCCCAATGTGCCACTGATCAATGATGTCACGCTGTTCACCATGCTGCAGCCTGATAACGTTGAAGACTATGTGATGCGCCCCATCATCTTGCTGGGCTTTGTCATTCTCGCCAAGCTGGCGC
The DNA here is from genome assembly GCF_019355935.1 of Comamonas sp. Y33R10-2. Taxonomy (NCBI): domain Bacteria; kingdom Pseudomonadati; phylum Pseudomonadota; class Betaproteobacteria; order Burkholderiales; family Comamonadaceae; genus Comamonas; species Comamonas sp. Y33R10-2. The sequence goes on along the minus strand of NZ_CP079925.1, from coordinate 1,382,354 downwards.
TGGACTGGTTCTTTGCCACCGAGCGTGGCCTTGCCATTCGTTCCACCGGCTCCAATGCCCGCATGGCACGCGCCCAAGGTGTGAACACTGGCGCAATGATTTTGCTGGGCATGGCCATCTCTAACGGCTTGGTTGGCTTGGCTGGTGCGCTGTTTGTACAGACACAGGGCGGCTCTGACATCTCCATGGGCATCGGTACCATCGTGATTGGTCTGGCCGCTGTCATCGTCGGCGAGAGCATCCTCCCCTCGCGCAAGATCATCTGGGCTACCTTGGCCGTGGTGATTGGCGCCGTGGTCTACCGCTTCTTCATCGCCGCAGCACTCAATATCGACGCGATTGGCCTGAAGGCGCAGGACTTAAATTTGGTAACCGCCGTGTTGGTGACCATTGCTCTGATCATTCCGCAAATCAAAAAGAAAATCGGCAAGCGCAAGTAAAGAAGGAATGCGGAGAACACCATGCTGAACGCACAAAACCTAGAACTCACCTTCAACCCCGGCACGCCGATTGAAACGCGTGCTCTGCGCGGCCTCTCGCTGGCTATCCCTGACGGGCAGTTTGTCACCGTCATCGGCTCCAACGGCGCAGGCAAATCAACTTTCCTGAACTGCGTATCTGGCGACCAAAGCGTAGACGCGGGCAAGATTGAAATTGCCGGCATCGACATGACGCGCATGCCCGTGTGGGATCGCTCCAAGCAAGTAGCACGCGTTTTTCAAGACCCCATGGCAGGCACCTGCGAAGACTTGTCCATTGAAGAGAACATGGCGCTGGCGCATGAGCGCGGCAACTTTCGCGGCCTGTCAAAAGCCGTTAAAGCTTCCAACCGCGAGCTGTATCGCGAGCGTCTGGCTACGCTAGGTTTGGGCCTGGAAAACCGCCTAAGCGACCGCATTGGCCTGCTGTCTGGCGGCCAGCGTCAGGCTGTGAGTCTGCTGATGGCAGCTTTGCAGCCCTCGCGCATTTTGTTGCTCGATGAGCACACTGCTGCACTCGACCCCCGGACTGCAGACTTTGTGCTGCGACTGACAGACCGTATCGTGCAGGAAACCAAACTGACCACCATGATGGTCACGCACAGCATGCGCCAAGCGCTGGATGTGGGCTCGCGCACCGTCATGCTGCACCAAGGCCAAGTAGTGCTGGACGTGAGCGGTGAAGAGCGCGCCAAAATGGATGTGCCCGACCTGCTGCACATGTTTGAGAAAGTTCGCGGTGAAAAACTGGCGGACGATGCCTTGCTACTGAGCTGATCAAACGACTCCGCACCTACCAAAGCGAGAAGTCGCTATCAAAAGAGGAGCTGCTAGTGCTTTATTCATAAGCACTAGCAGCTTTTTTCATTTATATACGATCACTATCGCCCAAGGAATATATCAATCTGACTTTAATTTTTGACTGAATGACTAAATATTTAGTCCAAATTACCATCACAAGATTTGTCTCCAGCCAAACAACTCTCCAATTAATACGACGATTTGACGAAGATTTAAGGATATTCAACAAACACCTTTAAAGCGTGTTTATTACAAACAAATCAAACACTTAAAGCTCAAAAAAAACATCCGCCTAGACACATGCCGTCCTCGCTGCACAGCAACCGTGCAAATCGCTCACAATCGCCCCCTATTAGCAGCCTCCATGGGCGATGCATGTCATCGCACATCACGCTGGCCACGTTGATATCCGGGTAGGCCAGATATCACAAAGCAACACATGGCATGAAGCACCGGCATGAGCGCAAGCCACTTACGCCCTCGCTTCATGCGCAGCAAAACCCAATACCTATCATGAGCGATAGCCAAGCAACAACACAAAGCGGTGGACTGCACCGCAGCCTCAAGGCCCGCCACATGTCGATGATCGCCATCGGCGGCTCCATCGGCACCGGTCTTTTTGTCGCATCTGGTGCAACGATTTCTCAGGCCGGCCCCGGCGGCGCACTGCTGGCCTATATGGTCGTTGGCCTGATGGTCTACTTTCTGATGACCAGCTTGGGCGAAATGGCCGCGCACATGCCCGTGTCTGGCTCGTTTGCCACTTACGGCGCCAAGTATGTAGACGAAGGCTTTGGCTTCGCCTTGGGCTGGAACTACTGGTACAACTGGGCCGTGACGATTGCCGTGGACTTGGTGGCCGCACAGTTGGTGATGGCCTACTGGTTTCCCGACAGCAACGGCATGCTTTGGAGCGCCTTGTTCCTCGCGCTGATGTTTGGCCTCAACGCTCTGTCCGCCAAAGGCTTTGGCGAGTCTGAGTTTTGGTTTGCCGCCATCAAGGTCGCCACGGTGCTGATCTTCATTGGCATTGGCGTGCTGATGATCTTTGGCATTTTGCAAGGCGGCTCGCCTGAAGGTGTCTGGGGCAATATCGCCAACTTCACCGCCGGTGATGCGCCCTTTGCAGGCGGCTTTGCCGCGCTCATTGGCGTGGCCATGGTGGTGGGCTTCTCCTTCCAAGGCACCGAGCTGATCGGTATTGCCGCTGGCGAATCAGAAGACCCCGCCAAGAACGTACCCAAGGCCGTGCGCAAGGTGTTTTGGCGCATTTTGCTGTTCTACGTCTTCGCGATTCTCATCATCGGTCTGTTGATTCCTTATACCGACCCCAAGCTGCTGCGCAACGACTTGGGTGATATCGCCGTCAGCCCCTTCACACTCGTGTTTGAACGCGCCGGCCTGCTGGGCGCAGCGGCCCTGATGAATGCGGTGGTGTTGACTTCCGTGCTGTCTGCTGGCAACTCTGGCATGTATGCATCGACTCGCATGTTGTATGCATTGGCTAAGCAAGGCATGGCGCCCAAGCTGTTTGCCAAGGTTAACAAGCGTGGCGTGCCCGTGATGGCCCTGATCGCCACGACCGTGATTGCAGGACTGTGTTTTTTCACCAATGTCTTCAGCCCTGAAGTCGTTTACATCTGGCTGCTTAACCTGTCCGGCATGTGCGGCTTTGTGGCTTGGCTGGGCATTGCAATCAGCCACTATCGCTTCCGCAAGGGTTGCGAAGTGCAGAACTTCGACATGAACCAGCTGCCATACAAGGCAGCGGCCTTCCCTTTCGGCCCCATCTTTGCCTTTGTGCTGTGCTTGATCATCACACTGGGCCAGAACTATGAAAACCTGATGAAAGACCAGATCGATTGGGTAGGCGCCATTGCCACCTATATTGGTCTGCCTTTGTTCTTGGCCATCTGGTTTGGCTACAAGTGGACCAAGGGAACAAAAATAGTCAAATACGCAGATATGGATTTGCGCGGCTCGAAATAATTTTTCGCGCTTTCTCTTCAGAGGCAGCACCAGCAATGGTCGCTGCCTTTTTTATGGATCAGAAATTGAAGCTCTTTCTTAGTCTTTCCAGACGATTCATCTGATCAAAAGCATCGCCAAAATCCGCCTAATACGGGCGATAAGCCCGCATGATTTATCAGAGGGATATAGAGCGATGCGAGAAAAAAAGATGAGCGCAGCCTTGATGCTGTGTATGGGTTTGATGGCTGGAGCGGCCCTTGCAAAAGTTCCAGCGGCAGAAGCCGACAAGCTGGGCAAAGAGCTGACCTGCACCGGCGCCATCAAAGCAGGCAATGCCGATGGCAGCATCCCCCCCTTTACAGGCAAGATTTTGGGTGTACCTGCCGGTGTGAAATTCACTAAGAACGTGGGGCAGTTTCAGCCTGATATCTACGCAAGCGAAAAACCGCTGTTCGAGATCTCAGCGGCCAATATGGCGCAATACGGCGACAAACTCAGTGATGGCCAAAAGGCACTGCTAAAGCGCTTCCCCACCACCATGCGCATCCCTGTTTATCCGGGTCACCGCGATTTTCGCTATGACGACGATATCTGCGCGGTCATCAAGCGCAATGCCCTCGAGGCCGAAGTCGTCAATGAAGGCAACGGAGTCAAGGGCTTTATGGGCGCACTGCCCTTCCCCATCCCCAAGACTGGCCTAGAGCTGCTCTGGAACAACCTGATCCCCAGTCGCGCCAGCACCGAAGAGGTGGAGCGTGACATGGCTCTAGTCGGCTCAGGTGGTGATATTGCCTTGGGCCGCACCAGCTATATCCAGCTGAGCAACTACGACTCCAAGGAAAACCTAGGCAAACCCAACGATGGGAAATACGCTTATGTGACCAATTTCTCCATCCTGCCCGAGCGTGAAAAAGGTGGCGTAATTCTGTCCATCGAGCCCATGAACTTTGGCACGGACAAACGTCTGGCCTGGGCCTATGACCCCGGCACCCGCCGCGTTCGCCAGCTGCCTGAGTTTGGCTATGACCAGCCCTCACCCGGCACCAGCGGCAAGGCCACTATTGACTCTGAGCGCTTGTTTAACGGCGGCTCCGAACGCTATGAGTGGAGCATGCAGGGCAAGCGCGAGATGTTCGTTCCTGCGAATACCTTTCGCATCAACCAGCAGATCAAATACGCAGACCTGCTTAAGCCCGGCCACCCCAACCCTGCCTACACCCGCTACGAGCTGCGCCGCGTCTGGGTGCTGGAAGGCAAACTCAAGCCCGGCTACCGCCACGTTTACGCGAAGCGCGTGATGTTCATTGATGAAGACACAGGCCATGCCGTCTCGGGTGATTTCTACGATGCACGCGGCCTGCTGTGGCAGCACGGCGAAATCAACTACTACTATGCCTACGACATCAAAAAATGGCATGCAGGCACCTCGTTTTATTACGACCTCAATGCCGGCTCTTATGTCGCGATGAATCTGGTGCAGGAGCGTCCAAAGGCTCCAATTTTGGGCAAAGATAACCTCAAGCCTAAGCAGTACACCCCAGAAGCAATTCGCAACTTGGGTAACTAAAGGCCGGTGGCTCGACCACCGCGCACTCAACACAAAATCCACACCGAAAAGTGCAAAGAGAGGCCTTGAGCCTCTCTTTTTTATCTCTTCAAAACAATTAGCAGCGTAACTTCAAAGGGCGGCAGCTATTTCATTCGTAGACAATGCCTGTCATGCAATCTTTGGCACGCTGGCTCCCTTTTCTTGACTGGCCCAAGCCCACATTCGCTTTGCTACGCGGCGAATTCTGGGCTGGACTGACTGTTGGCCTGATGCTGTTGCCACAAGGCGTGGCCTATGCGGCGCTGGCTGGCATGCCGCTGATTACGGGCATTTACGCTTCCATCATTCCGGCAGCAATTGCGGTGCTGTTTAGTTCATCGCCTCGTTTAGGCGTAGGCCCCACAGCTCTGACCGCCTTGCTCATCGGTGCATCACTGACCGGCATGGCCGAGCCTGGTTCCGCCCAGTGGGTGGCTCTGGCGGCATGGATGGCCATACTCTCTGGCCTGCTGCAGTGGAGTCTTGGCATGGTGCGTGCGGGATGGCTGCTCAACCTCGTCACATCCCCTGTTCTGGCTGGCTTTACGCAGGCTGCAGCCTTGCTGATTTTGGCGTCTCAGCTTCCCATGTTGTTGGGCATGAATGCAGACTGGAGCACCGTCTGGAGCTCGCCTTCAATTTACTTGTTCAGTGGCCAATCCATTGCTTATGGCTTGGGCAGCATGGCCTTGCTGATGCTCGCCAAAAAATGGCGCCCGGCCTTTCCATCAGCTATTTTCATTATTGGCATAACAGGGCTCATCAGTTGGGCAACTGGTTTTGCCGATGATGGCGGCCTCGTCATCGGGCACTTACCGGCAGGTCTGCCGCACATTCAATGGCCTGGAATGCTGGCTTGGGAGCAATTTTCCGCACTCATCATGCCGGTGCTGGTGATTTCGCTGGTGAGTTTTCTGGAGACCGCTTCAAGCGCGCAAGTCGAGCACAGGCAAGCGGGTACGCGCTGGAATGAGAATCAGGATTTGATTGCACAAGGCCTGTCCAAAATCAGCGCCGGTCTTTTCGGCAGCTTTGCCACCAGCGCCTCGTTCTCACGCTCTGCGGTCAACTTACTGGCAGGCGCCAAAACGGGGTATGCGAACGTTTTTTCCATCTTGCTGGTGGTTGCCGTCGTGATCTGGTTTATTCCGTGGCTTTATCACATACCTCAATCAGCACTGGCAGCTATTGTGGTCACTGCGGTACTCAACTTGGTCAAGCCCAGCGCCATTTTGAAACTGTTCAAAATCTCCAGAGTCGAGGCTTGTATCAGTATCACCACATTGGTTCTGACCATCGCCACCGCGCCGCGCATGTACTGGGGCGTGTTCGCCGGCATCATGCTCAGCCAAGCCTACTATCTCTACCAGCATCTGCATCCGCGCATTATTGAAGTGGGCTTGCACCCGGACGGCAGCCTGCGAAGCCGCCAGCTTTGGCAGCTGCCGAAGCTGGCACCCCAGCTCATTGCCCTGCGCATGGATGCCGATTTGGACTTTGCAACGGCAACCGCACTAGAGCGTTATGCAGCCGATGCACTGCAACATTCGCCGCAAACGAAAGACTTGGCTTTGCTGATGCAATCTATCAACAGCATCGACATTACCGGCGTAGAAACCTTTGCAAGGCTCGAGCAGCTAGTTGCCCTTCGCGGCGGTTTACTACATGTGGTGGGGCTGAAACTACCCGCAGAAAAACGACTTGAGCGTGCTGGCCTATTGAGCCAAAAAGACAGCTCGCTACGGCTGTACCGCACCGATACAGAGTTTTTGCAAAGCCTCGGCAATTTCCCCACAAAGCTGACTTAAATCATGCTCTCAGATAAACCGCTTCTTACAAAAAATCAACGCACACTGCTACACTGATAGTCATCATTGATAGCTATTCGTGACTTCATCAGCCCCTCATCAGTCCGTGTTTCTGCGCGATCTGCGCCTTGCCACTGCCCACAATCTGGTCACTCGCACTGGTGGGGGTGATATTCGCCTTCCCACAGACACACCCACCCATTATTTGCAAGCACTGATTGACGGTCTGTGCGAGCTGTCTTTGCGCGACCCTCTGACTGGGCTAGCCAATCGTCGTCATTTCCGCACCGTTATTGAGCGAGAAATAGACCGCGTGGCTCGCTCTGGCGAAACCGCTCTGCTGCTCATGCTCGACATCGACCATTTCAAGCAGATCAATGACACTTATGGCCATATTGCAGGCGATATGGTGCTGCAGTCCGTCGCTCAGACGCTGTCCGAAGGCATACGCCCCATGGACACGCTAGCGCGTTACGGTGGTGAAGAATTCGCCATCGTCTTGCCCATCTGCCCACCCCATCAGGGTCATACCGTGGCAGAGCGCCTACGGCAGGCGATTGAAGCGACCCCTATCCGCATCTCATCCGGCCAGGCCCTGCATATCACCGTGAGCATTGGTGGCGTTTTTGCTCCGCAATGGGTTCGCAGCACCACCCCACTTTGGACAGAACGCGCCGACCGGCAGTTGTATCTGGCCAAATCTGCAGGCCGCAACTGCGTGTTTGTAGAAGATCCTCCCGACAGTACCGTGAGTGCTGAGGAAAAAGGCCTGCTTTTCAGTCATTTACCTCATATCGATATCGAGGAAAATGATGCTAACGACACCGCATCCAACGTAAACACCGAAGCTCAACGCCAGGTCATAACGCCTTAAGACGATGGACACCTTGGCCCCTCACCCCACACTGCCCGCTCATATTTCCATGGAAGATGCATTACGTGCGCCCAGCCGCTCCAAGCTGGCCCACATCATCGCCGTCACCAGTGGTAAAGGCGGCGTAGGCAAAACCTTTGTGTCCGCTAACCTTGCCGCCGCACTCACCCGTCACGGCTTCAATGTGCTGGTGCTGGATGCGGACTTGGGACTAGCCAACCTTGATGTTGTACTCAACCTCAACCCCAAGGTAACGCTACACGACGTCTTTACAGGTCGCTCAACGCTGGATGAAGCCGTTTTGAATTCACCGGGCGGCTACTCTGTGCTGCTGGCAGGTTCAGGAATGATCGAATACTCGCGCCTCACGCCCGAGATTCGCGACCAATTCATGCGTACCATAGAGACGCTTCGCCCCCGCTTTGACATCATCTTGCTAGACACGGGTGCTGGTATCTCAGATGTGGTGCTGTTCTCTGTGTCACTAGCTACTGAAGTTCTCGTTGTAGCTACGCCCGAGCCCACATCGCTCACCGATGCCTACGCAGCCATCAAAGTGCTGGCGATGCAACAAAAGCGCCAGCAGATTCGCCTCGTCATCAACCAAGCCCAGCGCCCAGGTGATGGCCGAGCGATTACCAGCCAGCTCCAGCAAGTTCTTAACCGCTTTGTCGCTACAGAATCTGGCGAGCCCTTGCAGCTGACGCATTGGGGCGACATTCCCCTAGATTCCTCCGTACGGGAAGCTGTCATGCGCCGCCAATTGCTGGTGCAATCTATGCCCGGAGCACCCGCTTCTCTCGCGGTTGCTCAGCTGTCTAATAAAATCAAGTCAGCACTAACGGCCCCGGTCTGAGCTGCGTCACCGTCGACGCAGCCACCGAGAGGCCGCATCCGGATACCGACGTGGCCGACATACTCAACATCTCCTGCTACAAATTCACGCCCTTGCCTGACGCAGCCCAGTTGCGCCAGACGCTGGCTGAGCGTGCAACCGCTTTAGACCTTAAAGGCACGATACTGCTGGCCGAAGAAGGCATTAACTTCTTTTTAGCGGGTCCTGCTGCCGCCGTACACAGCTTTGTCGCTGCACTCAAGCAAGACCAACGCTTTGCAGACCTTGCACCAAAGGAAAGCTGGTCCGAGACCGTGCCGTTTCGCAAAATGCTGGTCAAGGTCAAGAATGAAATCATTCGCATGGACCACCCCACCATTCGCCCCGCCAATGGCCGCGCGCCCTCTGTCGCGCCGGCCACGCTGCGCCGCTGGCTCGAGCAAGGTCACGACGATGATGGCCGCGAAGTGGTGACGCTGGACACCCGCAACGACTACGAAGTCGACGAAGGCGCATTTACTGGCACAGTGGACTGGCGCCTGACCAAGTTCACGGAATTTCCGCCCGCCTTGCGCGAGCACAAAGCCCAGTTTGAAGGCAAGACCGTGGTTAGCTACTGCACGGGCGGCATTCGCTGCGAAAAAGCCGCCATCCTGATGCGCGACGAAGGCCTTGAAAATGTCTACCAATTGGAAGGCGGTATTCTCAAATATTTTGAGGAAACCGATGGCAAGTTCTACGACGGCGGCTGCTTTGTCTTTGATGGCCGTGACTCCCTGAGCACCGACCTTGCCAAAGCCGAGTTGATTCACCCACGCCCTATCAAAAAACACTTGATGGAATAAGCAACACCTCAGCGCAGATGTCGCCGCGCTTTCGCACTTGATTTCATCCAGCGCCAGCTATCAAAAACAAAGCAGCCTGTCACTACTCAGACTTGGGGTTATGGACTTTTAATCCTGAAACCCAATTCTGACTAGGACTGGCTGCTTTGATTTAAAGAGCGCTAATGCAGCTTATTTAGCCCAACGTGCAGCAGCCTTGGCCACGCGCTCACCAAACTGGCGTGCGGTTTCTAGATCGCCTGCTGCCATTTCACCGGCAGAGGCATCCGAAGGCGATTGCGCCATGGCGCCGCTAAAGCTGCCCATCCAGTTCACATCATTGCGCTGCGCGGCCTTGGTGTTCGAGGGCAACAAACCCAAGCCCACCCACACGCCGCCATGCTGCATGGACAGGTGATAGAAGTAATCCAGCGTCACCTGCTTGTCGCCTTGCACGCTGGCGCTATTGGTAAAGCCGGCGAACATCTTGTCCTTCCAAGCCTGTGCAAACCAAGCTTTAGAAGACGCATCCGCAAATTTTTTGAACTGCCAGCTGGGTGCCCCCATATAAGTTGGCGAGCCAAACACGATGGCATCCGCTGCGGCCAATTGATCCCAAGCAGCTTCTGGCACATTGCCGTCTGCATCAATGGCTAGCAGCTGCGCGCCTGCACCTTGCGCAACCGACTGCGCCATGCGCTGGGTATGACCGTAGCCCGAGTGATAAACCACAACGATATTGCTCATGCTTAGCTTCTTTCTACATTTTTACGAGCAGCGCCAAACTATGGCTAGCTCTACAATTTTCGACCCATTAAAGCCCACCGAATTTTGGACCCGGCGGGCTTTTTTTTGCAGCGCAGTAGCTTATCAAATTGATAGCTGCTTACGCCCTATTTGCCTAGACTTACGGCTATTTAGAACTTGCGTCCATCCACACTCCAAGCGCCTGCGCCGTGAGCGGCATAACCGAGCAAACCACCCACCACAGCAATGTTCTTCCAGAACAGCAACTGCTGCATCATGGCCGCATCAGCAGGCGCACCCCAGAAGTTATGAAAGAAGAAGCTCGCCACCAGCGTGAAGAAGCCCAAAATCAAAGCCGCCCAGCGTGTCTGCCAGCCCAACAAAATGGCCAAGCCACCCACAATTTCAATCACCAGCCCCAAGCCCACCGCAATTTCTGGCATGGGCATCCCCGCCGATGCGGCATAGCCCGCAGAGCCTGCAAAGCCACTGATTTTTTGAATGCCCGCAGGCACAAATAACAGGGCAATCAGAATGCGGCCGACGAGGTCCAATGGATTTTTCAATTGATTCAACATTTTTAACTCCCATCATTGCGACCTGAGGCCGCATTAATTCATTTCAGACTCTTTGAGAAGCAAGCTCTCAAGGCTCCAAATCAAACACCAAAACTTCCGCAGCCTGAGCATTGCTAAGGCTCAGGCGCTCCTCATTTTCAATAAATGCCGCATCGCCGCTTGTCAGCTTATGCCCATTCACATCGAGTTCACCACGAATCAGGTGCACATAGGTCTTACGACCTGCAGGCAAAACCATGTCAGCAGACTCCGCGCCATCAAACAAACCGGCATATAAGCGCGCATCGGCATTCATAGGGACAGAGCCTTCGGCACCATCTTGAGAAGCCACTAAACACAGGCGACCGCGCTTATCAGCGTCGCTAAACGCCTTTTGCGCATAGCCGGGCTCTACACCGTTGCGTGCTGGCAGCAGCCAGATTTGCAAAAAATGCGTGGTCTGGTCTTTGGCGTAGTTTTGTTCGCTATGCATCACGCCCGAGCCTGCGCTCATACGCTGCACTTCACCGGGGAAGATCGGCTTTTCATTGCCCATGCTGTCTTTGTGCGAGAGCGCACCATCGAGCACATAGCTGATGATCTCCATATCGCGGTGACCGTGAGCACCAAAGCCTGTGCCTGCTGCAATTCGGTCTTCGTTAATCACGCGCAGGTTGCCAAAGCCCATAAACCGTGGGTCGTGATAGCCGGCAAACGAAAAGCTGTGATAGGACTTGAGCCAGCCATGGTCGGCGTAGCCGCGTTCCTGAGATGTGCGCAAAGTCATCATGGTGTGATCCTTTCGTTGAACTGTTTCTGGTTCAGTTGATACTGTTTCTCAATGCCTCTACTTTAGAAGTTGCCACCGGCGCTGTGGCTCAAGCCTGTTGATGGCATCATTCAAACTCTTTGAACTCTTACCATTTCAACCCGCCCCATGCCCAGCTCCCGCGATGTGCTCACCCCCGACAGTCTGGCGATGCTGCAAGCTATTGCTGAAGCTGGCAGCTTTGCCGCCGCCGCCCGCTCACTGGGCTTGGTGCCCAGCGCCCTCACCTACCGAGTGCGGCAAATCGAAGATGCGCTAGATGTGCTGCTGTTTGACCGCAGCTCGCGCCACGCGCAGGCAACGCAGGCCGGTCAAGCCCTACTGCGCGAAGGCGCGCGTCTACTCCAAGAGATTGATGCCGTAGCCCACCGTGTCAAGCGCGTTGCCACCGGCTGGGAGCCACAGCTGACCATCGTGATTGACGGTGCTGTCGCCCGCACACCTATTTTCGAACTGGTTGAGGCCTTCTACGCCACGAAACCACCGACCAGCCTGAAGCTCAAAGACGCCATTCTCAATGGCACGCTCGAGGTGCTTACCAGCGGTCAGGCCGATTTAGCCATTGGCGTTGCGGTCAACACCAGCAATGTCTCAGAGCTGCAAACTCGTGAGTTGGGTGAGATGGAATTTGTCTTTGCCATGGCGCCGCACCACCCACTAGCTAAGCTCGATGAACCACTACCCGATGACGTTTTGCTACAGCACCGCATGATTGCCGTGGCCGATTCAGGTGTGCGCAGCAACACCAGTTACGGCCTTGTCAACGGCCAAGATGTGCTGACGGTGGACAGCATGCACGCCAAGCTCGAGGCTCAGGTGCGTGGTATTGGCGCAGGCTTTTTACCCCTTGGCATGGTGCAAACCTATCTGGATGCAGGCCTGTTAGTGACGCGCCAAGTGCAGCGCGCCAGCCGCAATCTGCGCCTGCATTACGCGTGGCAGGGCGCAGCCCATCGCACGCCCGGGCGCGCACTGCAATGGTGGCTGGAGCAGTTGGAAAGCGCGACTACGCGCAAAGCGCTTATGGAAAACCATCATCGCCAATAAGTGCGCACTTGCGCTCAGCCTGCCCTTGTCGATGTAGAGTCAATTGCGCTGCAACAATTGAGCACAAGCAGCACTTGCTATCTTTAAGCTAGCTGGCTACTCTAGAAGTCAAACGGTTTCGAAAAGGCTTTTACATGAACGCTTCCCGAACTCCAACTTCCACAGCGGCCCAAAAGCCGAAATCCAAGCCCAAACTCGCGCCCCAGCCCGAGTCCAAAGCGTATCCGGTAATTCAGCCAAAAACCCCAGCCAAACGCATTGCCGTTATCGGCGCAGGGATTGCTGGCTTGGCCTGTGCCCGCACGCTGCTACAAGCCGGGCACGAAGTTCATGTCTATGAACGCTTAACGCAGGCCGGTGGCCGCATGCGCTCCGTCAGCGGCCCTTACGGCAGCTTTGACATTGGCGCCCAGTACTTCACCGTGCGTGACCCGCGTTTTCAGCAGGTACTAGACAGCACGCCCGGCAATCTGCGCGCATGGAGCCTCAACAGCATACAAACGCGCAACGCACAGGGACGCCGCATCGACAAGCTTGTGCCTATTCGCGAAACCCACTGGGTTGGCGTGCCCGATATGCAAGCCATGCCACTGGCATGGGCCACACCACTATGGGAGGCCGGCAAGCTGCATCTAGGCCAGTCCGTCAGAGCCATCAACCACCACATTGCCAGCGGCAAGGACCAAAGCCAGCACCAATGGTCTTTGATGCTTGATACCGAAGACCATGGCCCGCAAATTGCCGATGGTTTTGATTGTGTGGTCATGGCTGTGCCCTCCCCGCTCGCCTTGCAGCTGCTGCAAACGGCCCCGCAGGGTGCGGCGCTGGCTAAATCACTCGCCACCGTTGAAATGGCGCCCTGCTGGGCCATGACACTGTCCTACCCCATGGCAGCTCAGGCCGGCCTGAGCACATTGGGCCCGCAGTGGAATGCAGCGCGCAGCACCCACGAACGTATCTCTTGGGTGGCCCGCGAATCCTCCAAGCCCGGCCGTGCGCAGACCGAGCGCTGGACGATTCACGCTAATCCGCTGTGGTCTAACGAGCACCGCCATGACGATGCCACGCGCGTGCTGACTAAGCTGCAAAAAGCGTTTGGCGAGGTCACAGGCATTCGCGTTGCTCCCCGCCACGCCAGTGTTTACCTGTGGCAAAACGCCCAGACATTGGCACCGCTAGGCCAAACCTTTGCCTACGACCCTTCAACAGGCTTGGGGCTGTGCGGCGACTGGTGTACAGGCTCTCGCGTGGAAGACGCTTTTATCTCTGGCTTAGATATGGCGCTGGCGCTGGTCTAAAACTCGCTTGAAACCCGCTTAAACCCTGCATGAGGGGCGTAAGATTGCGTCCCTCATGACTGCGGCCATCGCCCCCACCCCTCCCTTTCAAAAAGCGACCTGTTCAGGGCGCTATATCGGCAGATTTGCGCCATCCCCCACAGGGCCGCTGCACGCGGGATCTCTGGTCGCGGCGCTGGCCAGCTGGCTCGATGCCCGCGCTCACGGCGGCAGTTGGCTGATCCGCATTGAAGACATAGACCCGCCGCGCTGCCAAGTCGGAGCCGATGAGGAAATTTTGCGCCAGCTCGCAGCCTGCGGTTTGCTCTCTGATGCGTCCGTGGTCTGGCAATCGCAGCGCCATGCGCTTTATGAGCAAGCATTGCAGCAGCTGCAGAGCCTGCAACCCCGCCCACTCACCTACCCCTGCGGCTGCACCCGCAAAGACATTGAAGCCGCGTGGCAAGCACAGGGCCTGGCGCATGAACGTCATATAGAGCGCCCCTACCCCGGCACCTGCCGCCACGGCCTGCATGGCAAACCGGCCAGAGCTTGGCGCTTTTCGCTAGAGCAGCAAGTGGCAGATTTACAGAGAAAACAACCTCTAGTCCAATCAAATAATAGACTTGAAGCTATACAAACAATAGCAATTGATAAACAGCGTCATGAGTGGCAGCTAGATCCCCATGCCCCAGTGCTGCACTGGGTGGACCGCCGCCTCGGCCCGCAGCAGCAAAATGTGCAGACTCACGCGGGCGACTTTGTGCTGCGCCGCGCCGATGGGCTTTGGGCCTATCAACTTGCCGTGGTGGTGGATGATGCCGCGCAAGGCATTACCGATATCGTGCGCGGTGCAGACCTCACCGACAACACGCCGCGCCAGTTGCTGCTGCAGCATGCGCTGGGCCTGCCCCAGCCCCGATATATGCACACACCACTGGTGCGCATGGAGAACGGCGAAAAACTCTCCAAACAACATGGCGCGCCAGCGGTGGATGTCAGCCGCCCACTGCGCGCTTTAAGCGAAGCAGCCCTGCAACTAGGTCTGCCACAAGCCCCCCACAGCGCCAGCTCTATCAACGAAAGCCCCGCAAGCGCCTTGCCTTTGGCGCTGGCCTTCTGGGTCAATTGCTGGCGTCAAACCTACAATGTTGCCCCGTGACTTCATCTATTCCAACCCCCTCCTCCGATATGGCCGAAAACGCGCCCGCCGCTGACGCATCTGCAGCACCAGCAGCCAATGACCAAGGCCAAGCGCCTGAAGGCGTGGCCTACCCCAAGGTCATCAAAAGCTTTGTGCGCCGCGCTGGTCGTACCACTACAGGCCAAGCCAAGGCTTTTGAAGACTTGGGCCCGCGCTTTTTGCTGCAATACCAAACAACCCCTCTGGACGCCGCAGCTGCATATGGCCGCGGTGGCAAGCTGATTCTCGAAATCGGCTTTGGCATGGGTGAAGCCACAGCCCATATCGCCCGCGTGCGCCCTGACGACAACTTCCTGTGCTGCGAAGTGCACGAACCCGGCGTGGGCGCGCTGCTCAAGCGCATTGGCGAGCAAGAGATCTCCAACATTCGCATCCTTCAACACGATGCGGTGGAAGTCATCGACAACATGCTGCCCGAAGCATCGATTGACGGCGTGCACATCTTCTTCCCCGACCCTTGGCACAAGAAAAAGCACAACAAGCGCCGCCTGATTCAGAGCCCGCTCATTGCCAAGCTGGCTGCCCGTATCAAGCCCGGTGGCTACATCCACTGTGCAACCGACTGGGAGCCCTATGCCGTGCAAATTCTGGAAGTACTGAGCGCTGAGGCCACGCTGCAGAACACGGCCGAGGCTTATGCTGAAAAGCCCGACTACCGCCCTCTGACCAAGTTTGAAAACCGCGGCATTCGTTTGGGCCACGGCGTTTGGGACTTGGTGTTTAAGAAAAAGTAAGCTCTTACAGTTAGCTACTAAGCAGAAGATCGCTCCTGCTACTTGAATGGTTCAAGTTGCCGGAGCTTTTTTTTGAGCGCTGAAAGCTAACAGCTGACTGCCTAAAGCGCCATGCGCGCGCAGTTACGTCCGTCAGCCTTGGCCTGATACACCATGCTATCAGCGCGTTGCAGCAAGTTCGTCATGTTTTCGCCGTCGCGCAGCTGGGCAATCCCAAAGCTTGCTGTCACTTCTACCACTTGGCCGTGGACCAGCACTGGCGTGCTGCGCAGCAAGTCAGCCACCCTCCCCACAATCTCCAGCGCATCGTGGGCTGCAGTCTCTGGCATCACCAGCAAAAACTCTTCCCCCCCATAACGCGCCACCCAATCGACTTGGCTGCGCAAGCTGCTTTGCAAGCGCGACGCCACTTCGCGCAGCACCATATCGCCCATCCCGTGCCCATGCTCGTCATTGATTCGCTTGAAGTGGTCGACATCCACAAACGCTACGGACAACGGTCTGCGGTAACGCTGGCTGCGCTCTAACTCGGAAGGTAGGCGCTCATCCAAAGCGCGCCGGTTAAAGCAACCCGTCAACGCATCCATCAGCGACAGGCGCTTGACCTCGTCCACCAGCTCCTCCAGTTTTTGCGTGCGGTCGGCCACCAGCTGATCCAAGTTATCGATATAGCGGCGCAAATCGCTTTGCAGCTGTTGAAAGCCTTGAATAACCAAATCAATCTCATCAGGCTTGCCACGCTGTGGACGGTTCAGCCGCAGCGGCGTAGCCAGTTGGTTGGGTTTCAGACCCGCCGCAAACCGCGCAATCTGAGACAAGGGCTGGCGCAGCTCGCGGCGCATCACCCATGCGACCATCACGCAAATGAGCAGCGTGAACAGCGCATAACCCAAAGCCACCCGCATCGTAGACTGCACCATCAAGCTGATGAAGTACTGTGGGTTGGCCCAGATTTCTAGCACCCCCAACGGCTTCTCCTGCCCGTCTGGCGGCAGGATTGGCACCGAAACAGTAGCGGGCACATCCGCCATATCCCGGCCAGCCATGAATTTTTCGCCCGTTGCGTACACCTTCACATGAACGTGAGCCACCTCCGGCAGCGCCGCCATCCAAGCCACTTGATCGCGCACGGTATAGCGATCAATGTCCCACAGGCCCACCGACAGCGTACGCATGCTGTTATCAGCCAAGCGCCCCATGGAACGCTCAAAATTTTTCTGCTCTAGACGAAACTCCACCCAAGCATGCAGACTGCCAAGCAACAACAAACACGCCAGTGACAGCAAGACGATGCGCTGAATTAGCAGCGTGGAGATGGAGCGAAAACGAGAGGATTTGGCAAGCATATTGACACCACGGCCGCGCTTTAGCGCAGCAAGCGACCTATGTCGAAATCGTATTTTTTGATGCGCGGGTTATGAGCTTTGCTAAAAGCTTTGAAGTCCATGCGTTGCTGCATATGCATAAAGCGAGCCTCAAACGCGGGGATGTTGCGCTCATCAAGCAGCATGAACATGGGGTACTCCTGCTCAAGCCCTTCTGCCGCAAAATCGATGCCTTTGGCGTAGTCGTGCAGCATGACCAATGACCAAGCCCCAGCCATAAAGTGCCCTCCTGCCAACGCCGTCAACTCTCCACGCAGACGAGCATTCAAAGCCTCTTGCGAGGTATTGACGCCGCTAAATAAAGCGTCTTTTCCCGGCTCACCGCCCTGTTGTCGCCAGGCTTCCATCGCGCCAAACGCCATCTGATCGCTGCCAGCCCACACCAAGCGCACATTGGGGTAGCGCTGATAAAGCACCTTGGCTTGCTCTTGCGCCCGGTCACGGCGCCAGTCGGCATACACCTCTTGGGTGAAAGCCACATCTGTGGCCTCTTGCACCGCACGGCGCATGCCTTGGTTACGCTGCGTCGATGCAGTGGTTGAACGGTCCCCAGCGATTGCCATGAAATACAGCTTGCCATCGGCTGCACGCAATTGCGGCAAAGTGCGCGCTTTCTCAATCAAGGCTTTGGCGGTCAAATACCCAGCATCTTCGGCGCGAGGCTCCAGACTACCGAGCCAAAACGGGTAACGCTCGCGTGGGCGCCCAGTCTGCTGCCGTACATCGCCTTTGATGCCGCTAAATGCCATGAACACTTGAATCCCCGCACCTTCTAAAGAGCGCAGTAGCTCTGGCGCTGTGCTGTAGTCATTGGTTAGCACCACATACTGAGGTCTTCGCTCTTTGGGCCTTCGCACGATCTGCTTGGTAATTTCCATAGGCATCAGGCGATTACGCTCGGCGTAGATCACCTCCAAATCCATGTTCAAACTACGTGCGGACTGCTCCATGACCTGCGAGGCTGCGAGCCAAAAAGCTTCATTACTCTTACCTGGATTAATGAACACCACGCTTTGCGCGTGCGCACCTATAGCACAGGCCAGCAGCGTTAGTGTGGCTACCCACTGAACCCATCGACGAGGTTGAGCACAGAGCGCAAAAATACGCAGAGATATAGGAAATTTGAGTGTCATTCACCCTCCGCTGAGGCGGTATGCAGCTGAAATCAATGGTTCATTTGGTTACAAAGTAGGCAAGTATCGCATTTTCTGCCCCAAAAAAAGCCCGCACAAGGCGGGCTTATCAAGGATGAGAGGGCTAAGTATCAGCTTAGTCCCCGCTCTTTACCTGCGGTTTACAAACGCTCAGTCACCCAAGCTTGCACGCTGGCCAGTGCTGCGGACACAGCCGCTGCATCGGTACCACCGGCCATGGCCATATCAGGCTTGCCGCCGCCCTTGCCGCCCACTTGCTGGGCCACAAAGTTCACCAGCTCACCGGCCTTGACCTTGGCAGTTTCAGCCTTGGTTACGCCTGCTGCCAATTGCACCTTGTCGCCATCCACAGCGGCCAGCACGATGACAGCTGCGCCCAGCTTGTCTTTGAGTTTGTCCATTGTGTCGCGCAGGGTCTTGGCGTCAGCGCCTTCCAGCTTGGCAGCCAGCACCTTCACGCCATTGATTTCTACAGCGGTTGTGGCCAGTTCGTCGCCCTGGTTAGAAGCGAGCTTGCCCTTGAGTGCAGCGATTTCTTTTTCCAATGCCTTGATCTGATCCAGAGCGCCGCCAATGCGATTGTTCAGCTCAGCAGTTGGCGCCTTGAAAGCAGCAGCTGCTTGGTCTACGGTGGATTCCAGCGACTGCAGATAGGCCAGCGCGTTGATGCCGGTGATGGCTTCAATACGGCGCACGCCAGCAGCCACGCCCGATTCACCCACCACCTTGAACAGGCCAATGTCGCCCGTGCGGTGCACGTGGGTGCCACCGCAGAGTTCACGGCTGGTGCCGATGTCCAGCACGCGCACGGTCTCGCCGTACTTTTCGCCAAACAGCATCATGGCGCCGGTCTGCTGGGCGGATTCGATGTCCATCACGCGGGCGTCGGTGGCGGTGTTGGCCAGCACTTCAGCGTTCACGCGGGCTTCGATCTCCAAGATCTGCTCTGTGGTGACGGGATTGTTGTGCGCAAAGTCAAAGCGGGTGCGGTCAGCGTTGACCAGCGAGCCCTTTTGCTGCACATGGCTGCCCAGCACTTCGCGCAGGGCCTTGTGCATGATGTGGGTGACCGAGTGGTTACGCATGACAGCAGCGCGCACAGCAGTATCCACTTGCGCCTCAACCGCATCGCCCACCTTCAGGCTGCCGGATTCGAGCTGGCCGTGGTGACCAAACACATCGGCCTTGATCTTGAGCGTGTCTTCCACCACAAATCGCACAGCGCCAGCAGCAATCACGCCCTGATCACCCACCTGGCCGCCGGACTCGGCGTAGAAAGGCGTGGTATCCAGCACGACTACGCCGTTTTGGCCAGCCTTCAGTTCTGAAATCGAGACACCATCAGCATACAGTGCTACGATTTTTGCAGCTTCAGCCAGCTTTTCGTAGCCTACGAAAGTGTTGGTATCGCCCGTGTATTCCAGTGCGCGGTCCATCTTGAACTTGCCTGCTGCGCGGGCCGTTTCCTTTTGGTGCTGCATGGCGGCTTTAAAGCCAGCCTCGTCCACGCTCACGCCACGCTCACGCGCCACGTCGTTCGACAAGTCCAGCGGGAAGCCATAGGTGTCGTGCAGCTTGAAGGCCACATCGCCGGGCAGCACCTTGACGTCACCCGCCAGTGCGCTGTCCAGAATTTCCATGCCGTTGGCCAGCGTTTCGAAGAAGCGCTCTTCTTCGGCCTTGAGCACGCTGGTGATGTGCGCCTCTTGCTCACGCAGCTTGGGGTAGGCATCGCCCATTTGCACGACCAGATCTGCCACCATCTTGTGGAAGAACGGTGTCTTTTGGCCCAGCTTGTAGCCGTGGCGAATGGCGCGGCGAATGATGCGGCGCTGCACGTAACCACGACCTTCGTTGGAAGGAATCACGCCATCAGCCACCAAGAAGGAGGTGGCGCGAATGTGGTCGGCAATCACCTTGAGCGATGGAGTGCTCAAGTCTTCAATATGCGTTTCGCGGCCAGCGGCCTTGATCAGCGCCTGGAACAGGTCGATTTCGTAGTTGCTGTGCACGTGCTGCAAGATGGCAGCCAGACGCTCCAGACCCATGCCGGTGTCCACGCAAGGTGCCGGCAGCTTCACCACGGAGCCGTCTTCCTTCATGTCGAACTGCATGAACACGTGGTTCCAGATCTCAATGAAGCGGTCACCGTCTTCATCGGGGCTGCCGGGAGGGCCGCCAGCAATGTGCGCGCCGTGGTCGTAGAAGATTTCCGAGCAAGGACCGCATGGGCCCGTGTCAGCCATCATCCAGAAATTGTCGCTCTTGTACTTGCCGCCCTTGTTGTCGGCAATGCGGATGATGCGCTCGGCAGGCAGGCCGATGACGTTGAGCCAGATGTCATAGGCTTCGTCGTCTTCGTAGTAGACGGTGGCCAGCAGCTTTTCAGCGGGCAGGCCGAAAACCTTGGTCAACAGCTCCCAGCCCCATTCGATCGACTCCTTCTTGAAGTAATCGCCGAAAGACCAGTTGCCCAGCATTTCAAAGAAAGTGTGGTGACGCGCGGTGTAGCCCACGTTCTCCAGATCGTTGTGCTTGCCGCCAGCGCGCAGGCAAGCCTGAACCGAGGTGGCACGGTTATAAGGGCGCTTGTCCGAGCCCAAAAACACGTCCTTGAACTGCACCATGCCGGAGTTGGTGAACATCAGCGTCGGGTCATTGCCGGGAACCAGCGAGCTGGAGGCGACAACGGCATGGCCCTTGGAAGCGTAAAAGTCCAGGAACGTCTTGCGGATGTCCGCTACGGAAAAAGTGGGTGTGCTCATGGTGTTTGGTATGAAGACGCCTGCGTGACGCCTGCGATCAGTACAGCCCGATGCAACTTCTTCAAAAAGCTGCACACAAAGGCAAATCAGCCGAACATTATAGGTTTGCGACTACAGGCCCGCGCAGCGCTGCGCTGTTTAGGGTCTGATGAGCTTTTCATGATCTGCATTAAGGTGGTCCAAACCGGCTTGAGCATAATCAAGCCCTGATATGAGCGACACAACTAAAACCGAAGCCGGCAAGCCAGCCGCCCCCGTCAAAAACCGCATCGTGGTTTGGATGATTGCCCTGCCTGTCGTCATCTTTGGAGCGCTGATGCTTATCGGTCAGTTCATGGATGACCCGCAGAGCAAGCAGCGCTGGACGGAGAACGAAACCATCAAAATTTGCTGGAAGCAGATGGCCAAACCCGAGGCGGATCGCAAGACGCAGGAGTTCAAGTCAGCACAAGACTGCGAGCGCCTTGAGTTCGACTTCAAGACGCGCTACGGCGAGAACCCTTAATCGAAAAATATCAGCGCCCTACCGTGTTCAGTTCAACGGCGCTGATTGTCATCAACGGTTGCGGCCCTTCATGGCCCGCTCAACCTCGCGCTTGCCTTCGCGGTCCTTGATCACATCGCGCTTGTCGTGCTCTGCCTTGCCCTTGGCAAGCGCAATGTCGCACTTCACATACCCATTCGTCCAATGCAGGTTGATGGGCACTAGCGTGTAGCCTTTTTGCTCAACCTTGATGGTCAAGCGCTCAATGTCAGCCTTCTTGAGCAGCAGCTTTTTAATGCGCGCATTGTCTGGGTTGACGTGGGTCGACGCCGTTTTGAGCGGGTTGATCTGGCAGCCCAGCAGGTACATTTCGCCCTCTTTGATGAGGACGTACCCGTCAGTAAGCTGCACTTTTCCTTCACGCAAAGCCTTCACTTCCCAGCCGTGCAGGACTACCCCGGCCTCGTGACGCTCCTCGAAGAAATAGTTGAACGCTGCTTTTTTATTGTCGGCAATGCGCGACGATGTTTCTGGTTTCTTGGCCATGGAATATTAGTTGTAGGCAAACTGGAGATAAAAGCTCTCCCTACAATACGTGATTGCGTCTCGCCTCTGAGCGGTGATTTTAGTTTCGCATGACGACACTAGAGAACTTGGTCGGCTCCAAAGCCCTTCTCTTGCGTCATGCTGATCATTTTTTGTTCATGAAAAACGTCAACAAGTCCGTCCTGATCTGGTACAGCCCCGAAGAAATGTTTGCCCTCGTGACGGACGTGGCCCACTATGCCGATTTTCTGCCATGGTGTGATCACGCCAAGGTGCTAGAGCAAGACTCTCTCGGCATGACAGCCGAGGTCGGTATCTCGTTTAGCGGGCTGCGCAAATCTTTTGTGACGCGCAACACCAACAGTACCATGGACGACGGCGGCAAACAGGTTGCGATGCGATTGGTCAAAGGCCCGTTCTCCCGTTTAGAAGGCCAATGGCGCTTTCACCCCGTGGGCGACGGCTCTCAGCGCGCTTGCAAGGTGGAGCTGCAACTCGATTACGGCTTTGACAACGGCGCGGTGGGCGCCATTATCGGCCCCGTATTTGATCGCATCGCTGGCTCTATGGTCGACGCCTTCATCAAGCGCGCCGAGCAGGTCTATGGCTGAGCTCAAAACGCTGTTGCAAATAACCGTTTGCACCTCGCCCAAGGCGGGCGTCACCCATGAAGCCTTGCTTGAACTGCCTTGTGGCAGCACCGTAGCGCAGGCTTTGACGCAAGCGGCCAAACTGTTGCAGTTGGAGCTGGAGTTGGGAACTGAGCAACTCACCCCCTCCATGATCGGCATCTGGGGCAAAACAGCGCGTGGTGAGCAACTGCTTAAAAACGGGGACCGCCTAGAAATCTACCGACCTCTGACGGTGGATCCTAAGGTGGCACGCCGTGAGCGCTTTGCGCGCCAAGGCGCACGCAGCAGCGGACTTTTCAAACGCCAAAGGCCTGGGGCCAAGGCGGGATATTGACTATCAGCTATCAAAAAAGAAGCGCCTTTAAAAGGCGCTTCTTGCATTAGATCTATCGCAGCTTACTGCGCAGCCTCTGGCATCGGCCCGCACTCGGACGCAATCGCCGCGTCAGCACGCTTGACCTCCGCATCACGTCCAGCCTCATCCATAAAGCCTCGCTCGCCATTGGCATTAACCGTTGAGAGCATGCGGCCTGAGCTCAAAGTCGCCTTGGCCTGCTTGGCACGGTTGCAGTTTTCTTGACGAGAAGCTTCTTTTTTCATCTTCTCAGCTTGAGCCTTGGCCGCTTCTTGCTCTTCTTGCTTGCGCTTTTGCTCTTCAAGGCCCTTGTCTACGCCTTTATCGGCCGCAGGCTTGGCAGCAGGCGCTTGAGTGGTTGCTGGCGCGGTTTCCGAAGTAGCTGCGGCTCTAGAAAAAGTAGGGGCACCAGGGCTGCGCAGCACATTTTTGGAGGGGATCTCGGCAGGCGGAGCCCTGTCACTAAACACTTTTCGCCCCTGAGCATCAATCCATTGCCATTGGGCCATTGCAGAAACCGAGCAGCAGGTGATGGCGGCAAACAGAGCAAACTTAATGGTATTCATGGGGTCAATATGTCTTGGGCAGCGGTTAGGGGTTCTGAACCACGAGCCTGCATTGTGCGGCAAGTCGCAGCTACAATCTTTCTTTTGGAGCCTTCACAATGCGCCTTCTCGGAAAAGCACTGACCTTCGACGACGTTCTGCTCGTCCCAGCCTACTCCGAAGTCCTGCCCAAGGACGTTACTCTCTCCACCCAATTCACTCGCAATATTCGCTTGAACCTGCCCCTGGTGTCTGCCGCCATGGATACGGTGACAGAAGCGCGCTTGGCCATTGCCATTGCGCAAGAAGGCGGTATTGGCGTGATCCACAAGAACATGACAGCTGCTGAGCAAGCCGCTGAAGTGTCCAAGGTCAAGCGCCACGAATCTGGTGTGGTACACGACCCCGTGGTCATTACCCCCGAGCACACTGTGCTGCAAGTATTGCAGCTGTCCGAAGAACGCGGTATCTCGGGCTTTCCCGTGTGTGACGGCGGCAAGGTCATCGGCATTGTGACCAGCCGCGACGTGCGCTTTGAAACGCGCTACGACGTCAAGGTCAGCCAGATCATGACTCCCCGCGAGAAGCTGATTACCGTCAACGAAAAAGACGGCACCACTCCTGCGCAAGCCAAAGCCCTGCTCAACAAGCACAAGCTTGAACGTATTTTGGTGGTGAACGACGCCTTTGAACTCAAGGGCCTGATCACCGTCAAGGACATCAACAAGCAAACCACCTTCCCCAACGCTGCACGTGATGCCGCTGGCCGCCTGCGCGTGGCCGCCGCTGTTGGCGTGGGTGCTGGCACAGAAGAGCGCGTGGAACTGCTGGCCAAGGCCGGCGTGGACGCGATTGTGGTGGACACCGCTCACGGCCACAGCAAGGGCGTGATCGACCGCGTGCGCTGGGTCAAGCAAAACTACCCGCAAATAGACGTGATCGGCGGCAACATTGCTACCGGCGCTGCAGCTCTGGCCCTGGTTGAGGCAGGTGCTGATGCGGTTAAGGTCGGTATCGGCCCAGGCTCCATCTGCACAACTCGTATCGTCGCTGGTGTGGGCGTGCCCCAAATTATGGCGATTGACGGCGTGGCCAAGGCCTTGAAAGGCACAGGCGTGCCTTTGATCGGCGACGGCGGCATCCGTTACTCCGGCGACATTGCCAAGGCACTGGCCGCTGGCGCATCCACCATCATGATGGGCGGCATGTTCGCGGGTACTGAAGAAGCTCCCGGCGAAGTCATTCTGTATCAAGGCCGCTCGTACAAGAGCTACCGCGGCATGGGCTCGATTGGCGCCATGCAGCAAGGCTCTGCCGACCGCTACTTCCAAGAGTCGAGCACGGGCAACCCCAATGCTGACAAGCTGGTTCCTGAAGGCATTGAAGGCCGAGTGCCTTACAAGGGCTCCATGGTTTCCATCGTGTACCAAATGGCCGGCGGCGTGCGCGCCTCCATGGGCTACTGCGGTTGCGCCACAATTGCCGAGATGGGCGAGAAGGCCGAATTTGTGGAAATCACCTCCGCCGGCATCCGCGAATCTCACGTGCATGACGTGCAGATCACCAAAGAAGCGCCTAACTATCGCGCTGACTAAGCAAGGTCTCACAGACCCATAGGTCACAAGCGGGGTTGGCATGGCTAACCCCGCTTTTTCTTTTTCAGGAGCCTCTATGAAACTTGCCGAAGCCCTGATGCTACGCGCTGATCTGAAGAAAAAGCTGGCCTCGCTGCGCGAGCGCATTGCGCGCAACGCCATGCTTCAAGACGGCGAAACGCCCCGCGAATCTGTTGACGACCTACTGGCGGCAGCCATGTCCACTTTGCAAGAGCAGCAAGTACTGGTGCGCAGCATCAACGCCACCAATGCCACCGCCAAATTGGCAGATGGCCGCTTGCTGGCAGACCTGCTATCGCAGCGTGACATGCTGATTGATCAGCATTCCTTGCTGACCAATACCATTGCTGCCACCCACAAAGACGTGGACCGCTACAGCCAGCGTGAAATCAAATGGGTGCCGCAGATTAATGTGTCCAGTTTGCAAAAGCAGGCCGATGACTTGTCGCGCAAAATTCGCGAGGTCAACGTGACCGTGCAAGCGACCAACTGGCAAATCGACATCTGACGACTGTGCATTGACATTCAGTTTTGGAGCGTCGCGGGCGAGTGCAAAGACCTCGGTGAGACCAAGAGGTTGAAAACAAGTTGGTCTCTATGTAAAGCGTAAAGGGCAGCGCCGGTGCTAAAACCACCTAACCTATTCGCCCATTACCCTGAACAGCGTACCCTTGATTCATCACACAGCACTACCTTGCACTGACGCGGCGCTCCTCCCAATAGTCTCCCATCAGAGACTCCAAGGCCAATCCCCACACGCATCTAACCAGAATTAAAAACTCTGACCAGAATGTTAAAATCAAGTCTGATTTCAACTTCAAACTCTGCTGCCTGCATCCAACCTCATGCAATCTGTCGGTATTTACGAAGCAAAAACGCGGTTCTCAGCCCTGATCGAGTTGGTCGAGCAAGGTGAAGAAGTGCGCATCACGCGCCACGGCAAAGAAGTCGTGCGCATGCTGCCCGTGCGCCGCAAGCCCGTCATCACCGACGAACAGATTGCCCGAGAGTTAGAGCAAATATCGGCTCTACAGCAGACAGTCAAAGGGCTAAAAGCTACTGATTCAGTAGCAAATCTGCGGCATACCGGTCGGAGCCAAGCATGAGTGCCAGCGCCTTCGTTTTGGATACCTCTGTGACCGCTGCTTGGCTGCTGCCCGATGAGGCTAGCGAGCATACGCAACGCCTTTACGCCCGCATTCGCCGCGACGAGGTGGATCCTCATGCCCCCAATGTCTGGCAGTGGGAATGCAGCAACTTGATCGCCTCTGGCGTTAATAGCTCTCGCATCCCGCAAGCCTCCGTCGAAGGAATGTGGGGCGTGCTTGAGGCTATTCGCCACCGCGTAGAGTTGCACGACCTCGCGCCCGCACAACACAAAGCCGTATTAGATGTGGCACTGCTGACCGCCCTGCCCACCTACGATGCTGCTTATTTGTGGCTGGCGCAATCTTTGCGCCTGCCCTTGGCCACATTCGATGCAGCCCAGATCGCTGCCGCCCACAAAAGTGGCGTGCAAATACTGGCTGCCGAAGACTTCTAACCCTCTCTTTTGCCACCCTCTTGCCCTTGAACACCATGCAACACGACAAGATTCTTATTTTGGATTTCGGCTCCCAAGTCACCCAGCTGATCGCCCGCCGCGTGCGCGAAGCCAATGTGTACTGCGAAGTACACCCCTGTGATGTGAGCAGCGACTGGGTGCGCGAATTCGCCGCCGACGGCAAGCTCAAGGGCATCATCCTGTCCGGCAGCCACGCCTCTGTCTACGAAGTGGACGACCGCGCACCAGACGCCGTGTTCGAGCTGGACCTGCCCGTACTGGGCATTTGTTACGGTATGCAGACCATGGCCACACAACTGGGCGGCAAGGTTGAAGGCTCCAACACCCGCGAATTTGGCTACGCCGAAGTGCGCGCCCATGGCCACACCAAACTGCTCAAGGGCATTGAAGACTTCGTGACCTCTGAAGGCCACGGCATGCTCAAAGTCTGGATGAGCCACGGCGACAAGGTCACCGAGCTGCCACCGGGCTTCAAGGTCATGGCCTCCACGCCGAGCTGCCCTATCGCCGGCATGGCCGACGAAGCCCGCCGCTACTACGCCGTGCAGTTCCACCCCGAAGTCACGCACACCGTGCAAGGCCAAGCGCTGCTCAACCGCTTTGTGCTGGACATCTGCGGCACCAATGCAGACTGGATCATGGGCGACTACATCGAAGAAGCCGTGGCCAAAATCCGCGAGCAAGTCGGTGACGAAGAAGTGATTCTGGGCCTGTCCGGCGGCGTGGATTCGTCCGTCGCGGCAGCGCTGATTCACCGCGCCATTGGTGACCAGCTGACCTGCGTGTTCGTGGACCACGGCCTGCTGCGCTTGAACGAAGGCGACGCGGTCATGGAGATGTTTGAAGGCAAGCTCAACGCCAAGGTCATTCGCGTCGATGCCGCTGACCTGTTCCTGGGCAAGCTGGCTGGCGTGTCCGAGCCCGAAGCCAAGCGCAAGATCATCGGAGGCCTATTCGTCGATGTATTCAAAGCCGAAGCCGCCAAGTTGAAGGCTTCCAACGCAGGCTCCAAGGGCGCGACATTCTTGGCTCAAGGCACGATTTACCCCGACGTGATCGAGTCTGGCGGTGCCAAGTCCAAGAAGGCTGTCACCATCAAGAGCCACCACAACGTGGGCGGCTTGCCAGAGCAATTGGGTCTGAAGCTGCTGGAGCCCCTGCGCGACCTGTTCAAGGACGAAGTGCGCGAGCTGGGTGTGGCCCTGGGCTTGCCCCGCGGCATGGTATACCGCCACCCCTTCCCCGGCCCAGGTCTGGGCGTGCGCATCTTGGGTGAAGTGAAGAAGGAATACGCCGATCTGCTACGCCGCGCCGACGCCATCTTCATCGAAGAGCTGAACAACTGGATCGACGAAGCAACTGGCAAGAGCTGGTACGACCTGACCAGCCAGGCCTTCACTGTGTTCTTGCCCGTCAAGAGCGTGGGCGTGATGGGCGACGGCCGTACCTACGACTACGTCGTGGCCCTGCGCGCTGTGGTGACCAGCGACTTCATGACCGCCGACTGGGCCGAGCTGCCTTACGGCCTGCTGAAAAAGGCCTCCGGCCGCATCATCAACGAAGTGCGCGGCATTAACCGCGTGACCTACGATGTAAGCACCAAGCCACCAGCGACCATCGAGTGGGAATAAATTTAAGTCATTTCACACAGTCTCATTTCACCTCATAAATATGAAATAGACTTTGTTTTTCAATGACTTAGACTCGCCACATCATCTCATGATGTAGCACTACCTCCCGGTCAAACAGTCGGTACAGATGACGGTATAGTTACGGCGACAGCGAAACGCCATGGCTATACCGTCATTTTGCATTGACGGTATCAGATGGCAAATCACTACTGGAGGTGAATCATGCTGACTGACAAAGAACTGGGGAATCTCAAGCCAACTGCGGGGAAAGTGCTGAAGGTTGCAGACCGTGACGGAATGTATGCAGCAGTTCTGCCCACCGGCACCATCTCGTTTCGGTACGATTACCGCCTGAATGGCCGTCGCGAAACGCTTGCTATTGGCCGCTACAACGGGGATTTAGGACGTAAGCCAGCGCGCGAACCTGACACACTTGAATACGGGATGGAGGTGTCTCTAAGGGAAGCACGGTCATTACTGGAACGTGCACGGCGTGATGTTGAGCGAGGCGAATCGCCTTCCCGAGCCAAGGTAGAAAAACGCACACGCGCTTCCGACGCCCTATCCTTTGGAGGGTGGGTAGAAAATTATTTCCAGCACAAAGCTGACCCTAAAAGCGGTGCTGAGCAGTTGGCCGACAGCACGCTTGCGTTTCGTCGCTCTACCTATAGACGCGTCATAGAGCCGGTTTTTGGTCGCCTGCGCTTGGAAGAGATAACGCCACAGCGTTTGATGCAACTGTGTGACGATGCAAAGATTAAGCGCGGCCCTGCTGTGGCAGTTCATGTGCGCGAAGTGGTACTAGCTGTTTTCAGGCATGCGCAAGGGCGAGGGCAAACCGTCACCAACCCCGCCGAATCCGTGCGGGCCAGTGCAATCGCAACCTTTACCCCTCGTGACAGAGCCCTGACGCCAGCCGAAATAAAGAAATTCTTGAGCGCATTGGAGCGTGTAGCCACTACGCCAACGCTCCGCTTAGCACTGAAGTTCATCTTATTGACAGGTGTTCGCAAAGGAGAATTTATCGATGCCACCTGGAGTGAAATTGATTTCGATGCTGAACGCTGGGTTATACCTGCGGCAAGAATGAAAGCAGGTAGTCCTCACATCGTTCCCCTCAGTGAACAAGCCTTGGATATTCTCACTGCCTTTCGCTCCTGCTTTAGCTCAAGTAGATACCTGCATCCCGGACGGTATGACAGCGATACGCCTATATCAAACGCAACACTTAATCGCGTTATCGATGCAGCGGTTAAAAAAATTCAAGTAAATGAACCTGATTTTCAAACATTCGGTGTGCACGATTTGCGGCGTACATTTTCTAGCGGCTTGAATCGCGCAAAATTCGATGAACGCTGGATTGAAATGTCACTGGCGCATGCTCCCAAGAATAGAATTGCTGCTGTATATAACGTAAACCGTTACCTGACTGAACGAAAAATTATGCTCCAGTGTTGGAGCGATATGTTGGATACATGGATGCGCGGTGAATCTGCCCGCGAGATAATTCTAGAAGCCAAACGGAAGGCGGCAGAAATTCATGAAGATGACCTGGACGATGATCTTTGATTTCGATATATCAGCATTAAATTACCCGGCTTGGCCGGGTTTTTTATTGCAATCGTTACCAAGAATGATTTGGAATGAGCTTCCGTGAGATTTTAGGAAAACCCGCAAGAAGAAGCACCGATGAGTTGTCGCGAAAATTTACTCAGCTCAACTCACAAGGACTCAGCAAAATGCAACAAATCTCAGGCAAAAGCGTTGACATCTACATCCGTCAATCGCAGCTCATCAAGGACAAACTCGTCCCATTCAGCGCTGCTACATTGTGGCGTCGCGTTCAAGACGGCACATTCCCTGCCCCCATAAAAATTTCGCAAAGAGTTACTGCTTGGAGATTAGAAGACATTCTCCACTGGCAAAGTAGCTTCAATAAGCTAGCGCAGAAATAAAAAGGGGCCGCGATGTACCAGATCACAGCCCCTAAAAAATACACTAAATTGGACATTGTTTTTGGCAAAAATAATGTCACACGCTATTTTATACATCCTTCGATGATTAATGCGCAACGTGTTAAGCAAAGATTTTCAGATGCAGTAATTGCGCCTGACCTTAGGAAGACAGAGGAAGCGCGCATAGCATGGATTGCATACACAGCTTGGGCGCTTGCAAAACAGGTTGCCGATGGCCGGATATATCGTGACGACCCACTGATTGCAGCGGAGTTTATGGCGCGGTGTGCATCCATGTCCATGAGAGAGAAGCCTTGCCCATTCACGCGGCTGGACTTTGAAATGATGCTGTTTGATGCGTTTTACCGTAAACGCCGCCCATTTGCCATTGGCTAAGAATGGCTCGCTTCCTTGACTGGTGCGCGGCTACATACACACAACCCGAAGACGCTCTAGCCGCATATTTTGAGGATGCTGTGCAAGCCGCTGCATCCGTGGGCGCAACACTTGACCACCTGCCTTTGTTGGATGGACTAAAGCACTATGTGCCGAACCTGAATGGCCGCAACGACAAAAAGCAGTTCTACCTTGCCAGCATTGAAACCGACAAGGACGGCACCGCCTGGCCTGCTGTGACCTTCAAGAGCTTCAAGGGTGCATCGGTTTATTGGAAGCCCCGCGATTTGGCCTGGCAGCAATTCATGGCCCAGCGTGGCACGGTGGCTGCGAACGACAACGACCGCAGGGGCTACCGCGCCGCCGCCGCTGCCGCCATCCAGGCCGCCAAAGCCAAGGCCGCCGAGCATGAGCGTAACCAGGCTGAAGGCCGCACCGCTGCTGCTGCCGCTGCCTTGGCAGCCTGGCAGGCCGCAACCCTTGCCGATGCTCACTCATACCTGAGCCGCAAGGGAGTGCAGGCCCATGGCCTGCGCCTGGCAGGACACGACCTGCGCGCACGCCTGTGGAATGACGAGGCCCAGCAGTGGCAGGACGCTGCCACAGTGCGCGCTGGTGATTTGCTGGTGCCTATGTTGGACGATGCCGGGGCCTTGGTGAACATTCAGCGCATCACCCCGCAAGGCGTGAAACGGTTTGTGATGGGTGGCCGCGCCCACGGTTGCCACCATCGCATTGATGGCAGCACAGTCCTGGTTGAAGGCTACGCTACCGGGGCCACCTGGCACGCGGCCACGGGTGATGCTGTGGTGATTGGCTTCAGTGCTGGTGCATTGGCCGCAGTGGCCGCATACACCAAGCCAGACGCCATCGCAGCAGACAACGACGACAGCAAAACCGGCGAGAAGGCCGCCAAGGCAACAGGCCTGCCGTATCACTTGCCACCCTTGGTGGGCGATTGGAACGACTACGCCGCAGCGCATGGCCTGGAGGCTGTGCGCGCTGCTGTGGCGAACGATAACGCCGAAGCATTCACGCGCCCCTATGCTCTGCCGCTGGTTGAGCTGAAGGGGCGCGAACAGACCTGGTGGAACAAGCTGGCCGCAGCCGATGACGCGGCACAGGCCGCCGCGCTGGCTTGGTCGATTGGCCGCCGCCTGTGCGTGCGCGTGCCTGTGCTTATGACCTTGGAAGCACTGGCCGAGCAAATCGGCAACAACACCATGCCGGGGGCACTGCACCCCGCAACCCTTGCCGCCATCGTTGCAGCGCTGGCCCGCATCGTGGATTGGCGAAAGCGCCGCGCAATGGCTGCCGTAACTATGTCAGCAGAGGCCACCGCACGGCACAACGTAGAAACCGTGGCAAACCTGCCCACACTGACCGCCGAGGACTACAAGGGCGTTTTGCTGCTTGCATCACCCATGGGTAGTGGCAAGACCCAGCGCATAGGCCAGCCATTTTCGTCGTGGGCAAAGCACCAAGAGGCCCGATTCCTGGCGACCTGCCACAGGCAAAGTCTGGTTGCTGAGCTGGCCCGAGTGCTGGCCTGTGACCACTACCAGGAAACACCAGGCGAGATGGCCTGGAGCGTGCAAGCCATGGCAACCTGCCTGCCATCCATCGTGAAGGCAGACCACAGCCAAATCATTGATGAGGCTGGGAATGTGTTTATTGATGAAGTGGCACAGGTACTACGCAGCATTGCCAGCAAAGTGACCGTTGCCGACAAGAAAAGCCGCGCCGATGTATTCCACACGCTGCGCGAGCTGGTGAGCCGAGCCAAATGCCTGATTGGCGCTGATGCAGGCATGGATGACCGCGTGCTGTCCTTTCTGGAGAGCTGCCGCCCTGGCGAGCGATTCCGCATCATCCAGCAGCCGCACCGCATTGAGGGCTTGACCGTGTCTTATGGCTTTGGCCCTGAAGCCCTCGCCACGGCCTATGGTGAGGCCATGGCACGACTGACCCAGGGCGAACGCTTATGGATTGCGTGCGGTGAAAAATCCCGAGCAATTGAGGCCGCGCGCATCTTGGCAAGCACTGGTGCCCGCATCCTGCTGCTGCATGGCGACAACAAGGAAAACGCCGAGCAAGCCGCTTTCTGGCGCGACCCTGAAGCCATCAGCCGCGACTATGACTGTGTGATTGCGAACAGCGTTATTTCCTCTGGCCTGTCTATCGAGCACAGAAAAACTGGTGAACACTTCACGCATGGCATGTTTTTGGGTAGTGGGGCCACTATCACCCCTGCCGATGCTTTGCAGATGCTGCGCCGCGTGCGCTACCTACGTGCCTGGACGGTGGCAATTACGCCGAACAACGCCAAGGACATTGACAACGTTGATGCCATCCTGGCGGGCATGGAGCAGGCCGCAGGCATCGAAGGCTCAATCCTGGTCACGGCCACAGACTTTGACGCATTTGTGGCCGGTATCGAGGCCGACCAGGCACGCTGGCGCGCGGACTTCGCCGCTGGCCTGTGGTGGGCACTGGAGCACCAGGGCTTCACGCTTGAGCGCATGGCCGTGCAGGCTGATGCAGGCATAACCGCCGAGCTGAAGACCACACGAGCCGCCATCCGTGAAGAACGACGCGCCGCCATCCTGGCCGCTGCTGACCTGGACGATGCCCAAGCCCGCCGCCTGCGCGAAAAGCCCAGCCGCACAGAGGCCGAGCAAGACGCGCTGTTGCGCCATCGCATCAAGTCGGACTTGTGTTTAACCACCTTGGATGGTGATGCCCTGGACATTTGGGACGATGGCCGAGGCCCACGCCGCATGGACAGATTCAGCGCAGCCACACAGCGCATGGCCGAGCGCCAAGACCACACCGGCGAGGACTTGGCCCTGCGCCGCTTCACCAAGGCCCGTGCGCTGGCTTATTCCTGGTTGCTGGAAGGCGTTGCCTTGGCCCCTGGCCTGCGCATCACTCAGGCCGTTGCATCATCACTGGTTGAACGAGTGATTGAGCGCCGATATTTACAGGCCTTTCTTGGCATCGTGCCTGCTAAGTGGGCGCATGATGTGGGCACCGACTTAAAGGGCAAATCAAAACCATTTCCAGCCCCTGTATACCCAGTGCGTGAAGTAGCAGAAATCCTTGAGCGCATGGGGCTAGAGTTGAAGCGCCGTGAGTTCCGCTTTGCCCTCACATGCCCTGATATCTCCTTAGAAGTAATCACACCATGTGAGGGCAAAAGCACACGGCACTATGCGCATGAGCTGACCGCCGAAAGCTGGGAGCGCATCGCCTTATGGGCAGACCGCCGCAACAAAGGGCGCAAGAGTATTACTGTGGAACATGCGCAGCAAATCGTTGTCCCTGCTGGTGAAGATGAGCGTTACTGGCACTCTGTGCGGTTGGAGCTGTGGCAACAGTCCGAGCAAGTCACAGCGCCGCAAGCATTGGGCAGGCTATCTGCTGCGCTCAAGGGGCGAGCCATTACCCCTGCTGTGAGGCTGACCCGCTTTTGGTGGAGTGAGGTGATGGGGCCGAGGCTGGCGGCATAGGGGGCGTGAGGTAGGTTCTTCCCTAGGGGGCCAGCCTGCGGGGACAGTGTTCCCGCGCCGTTTCATATCTGCGTGTCCAGAAAACATGATTTCCGTTTCCTCATGCGCGTAACGCATAACCAGCGGAAAACCCGCAAGAAGATTTTCAAGCTTGGAAAAAAAACAATAGCACTCATCCCAACCAAACGAGTGCAAGCAATGAAACTTCAAGAACTTCTCGACCAAGCCCGCCATGCTTCTGGTGTGCATTTGCATATTGCCCCAGGCAACATAGACCCTCACGCTGTGACCCGTGAACGTGCCGCGTCCTATGGCGTTCTGCGCCTTACCGAATCGCTGACGGTGCCTGCCGCTGATGTGGCTACGCGCTGCCTCATCCCCCTGGATGGCGAGGCCGTTTCCCGCGCTGCCACCAAGACTGCCCGCGATGAGCTGATCGAACTGGGCAACGAGCTGCGCACCGCCGAGCGTGAAGGTCGATCGTTCCTGATGCCTTCAAACGGTGTTTCCACAATGGCTGGTGCCGTGGTCAACGCTTCCCAAGTGGCCGCAGCCGGTGCCCGCATCATCCCCATCAGCGCAGCCCCCGACAGCCCCCAGCCCGAAATTCAGACTTACGGCAAGGCCCTGCCTGCGCCTGTACTCTATCAACGTCCTGAAACCTTCAGCATCATCACCGCTGCCAAGTTCGCCGCCCTGGCTGATGGCGTTGATGTGGCAACTACCGCTTTCCCCGCTTCCCGTGCTTCTGTGCTGTGGGGCGATGCGCCATCGCACGCTTTGCGCTTTGAAATCTCGCGCAAAGACCAGAAGGCAAAAGCGCCTGAAGAACTGGCATTTGAAATTGAGCAAGCAATTGCCCGTGGCCTGGCCCGCCTGGCTGATGCTGTGCTGCTGGGTGCCATCGCCGCCGCAAACCCTGCCGCTTTCACCCTAGCAGCTGCTGCTGCCAAGGGCCTCCGCTTCGCTGAGCTGCGCGCCTTGGTCGGCACCACCGCCACTGGTGCAGCAGTTGGCTTGGACGGCATGCTGCGCGCTGCTGGAATCGCTGCTGAACTGACCGACACAACGGCAGCCACAACCATTGGTGCATTCAACCGCGCTGCCGTGGCCGTAGAAGACGAGGTGCAAATCATCGTTGACCGCACCAGCCTGCATGGCGACCTTGCCATTACAGCCCACGCATCCATGCGCGCATTACTGCCCGACGGTGGCGCTTTCTTCAAACTAACCGCCTAAACATCATGCGATTTAAACCGCGCAAGCGCCCCGAACCAGCGCCGATGGTTGAAGAAGCATCCATACTGCCACGCGCTGTGGTAGAGGCTCTTGATAAGGCGTCACTACATGAACGCGCAGAGGGCGAAGACCATCAACGCATTGCCGTAATGCTGCCAAGTGGGCGAGCCTGGATGTACGAAGGTGAAGATGAGTCCATTCAGAAGCTGGCTGAAGCTATGGCTCTGAGCCAAGAGCAAGCCAAGGCCGCCGCAAAACAGCTGGATAAACGCATCAGAGCCATGGTGAGCAAGACGCGCCGCGACCGCCGCGCTGCCAGCTCTTGGGTGCATGGTTTTTAAGTATCAAGGACCCACGATATGACCACCACACACGCAAACGATTGCAACCGAGTAACGGTTACCCTGCCTGCTGAGCTGCGCCCTTTGCTGGAGCAGCAACGCCGAAGCCTGGAGAGCGGCACAGGCCTGCGCGTTAGCCTGAGTCAAGCAGCTGCTGCACTAGTGCGCCGCAGCGCCGAAGCAAAGCCGCAGCCGAGCAAATAGTTTTATTTGGGGCTGTAGTCGTCCTCTGAACAGGGATGGTGACAGCTGGCATGGCAGTTGAAAGCGTTTTGCCCCAGGCGCACCATGCACCCCATTTTTTTCCCGAGGCCATTTTGTGAAAACACGATCTGACCAGCGCGCGGCTGGTTTCGAGATGGAAGGCCTCCCATCACCGCGCAACTAAAGCATGCCATGACCACAAACCTGACCGCACCCGATATTGCCGAGATAGTTGGCCTCACGCCCCGCCGCATCCGTCAGTGGGCCGAAGATGGGCAGCTCAAGCGCCAAGGTGTAGGGCTCTATGACGTTGGCTGGTGCATGTATCTTGCTATTGCCAACAAGGCAGCCCCCCAGCAGATCAAGAAGCATGGCGCTTCTGTCATGGTGGCCTGGTCTTGGCTGAGTGGGGTAGCAAACCCGCCAACCCCAGCAGACCGCACTGCACTTGTTGGCCTGTTTAAACGCAATGGATTCACCGCAGACGATGCCGCCCAGGCCATCGGTACAGCCCTGGCCCTTATATGAGCAAAAACTACGACCTGTGTGAACCCCTGCGCGCCATCGCTGACGTGATTGGCCGCGAGAGAGCTTTACTCCTGGCAGGCAAGATTATTCGTTGGGAAGCTGCCAAGGGCAAAAGCATTGGCCGCCGTGGCTGGGTTTATGTCCCGAAAACTCACACCGAAAACAGCGTGCTTGCTGGCCTGGTTGACCCTGATGATTTGGCCGCCCTAGTTGCGGCACTAGGTGGCGAGTTGATGCAAATTACTGCACCTATGGCACCTATTCGCCGATTGCGCGATGCGCGCATAGAGGAACTATGCAATGACGGTGAGCCAGCTGCCCTGATTGCCTGGAAAATGAACATGAGCACT
The DNA here is from genome assembly GCF_019355935.1 of Comamonas sp. Y33R10-2. Taxonomy (NCBI): domain Bacteria; kingdom Pseudomonadati; phylum Pseudomonadota; class Betaproteobacteria; order Burkholderiales; family Comamonadaceae; genus Comamonas; species Comamonas sp. Y33R10-2. The sequence goes on along the minus strand of NZ_CP079925.1, from coordinate 1,345,577 downwards.
CGGCAAGTGCGCAATGTTTTGCACGCAGCGTTGCCAGCTGACGCACATTAGGAACCTCCTTTAGCCTAGAGGATTCCGACTTCCTTGAGCATTGACCCAGTTCATTCACAGTTGAATTTTCCAACAAGTCTTACATTTAGTAATGACTGCAAATTTCCCCTGTAAGCTCTAAAAAGATCTACAAGAAGGGCTAATCATGTCGTGCGAGGAATGGGGGTTCAATCCTACCGCAGTAGGTGCTATCGCCACTGCAGCTGCAACCTGCGTTGCGCTTTTTGTTGTAATAAAAGATGCTAGGTCACGTTTGGCGGTACGCAGGCAAGCACTCAGGGTTGCTATAGCTCTACTTGATGATGAACTCACGACTTTGACTTCTTATGGAGAAGGCTGGCAAATCGCGTCCCTTCTTGTAATTGAACAGACGACCAAAGCAGGAGTCAGGGAGACGGCAGAGTCGGATTTACTTGCATCCAACCTCCGTGCATACATTGATAACCAAACGCATCTTTCTGAGCAAACGATGCTAGCTGCTATACGTGTGCTGAATATAACGTCCACATACCGTAAAGCCTTTTCGGAAAAGAGCTGTGCCCCGCTCAACAAGAAGAAGGGTAGTTATGAAACCCACTATGCGGCGCTTACTGCGGAAGTTCAAGAGCTACGCCGGCTTATGAATTTGGAGTCTCAAAGCTGTTGGTAAGCTGATAATTTCTTGACGGTATCCATGACGGTATTATTCGAATAAAATTAATTATTGTTTATATTTTTCAACAACTTACGAAATTAATTCATTATCGAGTGGGAATAAAAGTACGTCGCGAAGTAATTCGCGACCTTTAGACTTTTTTTTCATGTAAGCCCGCGATTTCGCGGGCTTTTTTCATTTTTATCTAGCTCTATCTTGAATCGAGCAGAGTTTTGTAGATAGTTCACAGCCTGCTATTTCCGTTCAAATAGGAGTCCATATGTGGACTGCCCCTAGGCAGGTAGACAAACCCCATAGAGTTTGAGAGATGCAATTCCGTGAGGACGGCAGCTATCTAGAAAAGCTAGTCGATTCAATGGGCACCCTCAAAACGCAGCAAAGGCACAACTACATTTAGGGTTTGGGGGAGTTCGCCCTCAGGCTGCTTTATGCAACAAAGCCGATTCAAGTTAGAACTTATACAGTTATTTATTTGTTGATACCAAACGCTCTCCAGGACGTTTGTTTACTCATTTGATCAAATTTTTGTCCGCAGTGTGTTGGATGTGGCACTAGTAAAAGCTTTTCTTTAACGCCCACGGGATTAGCCATCGTAATGCTGCGTTCGACATGGATAGCTCTCCATTGCCTACTCAATATTTTGAAAGCTTTATACACATTCAAGGCGTGCGGTATCTGAATCGGTTTCCGCTATTCATATTTACCGCTGTAAGGAGTGAACTTTGGTACTTAAAAAATCGATTTGGCTGGCGAGTGTTGTCATTGCATGCGGTGCTGTCCAAGCCAATGAAGCGAAAACTATCTATGTTCAGGGTGGTTGGGGAGAAAACACTGCTGGATCCGCTGTACTGGGAGCAACACTGCCTTGGGAGAATTGGTCATTGAGCTTGGGCAGTGGCTCCTTACGAGGACAGTGGGATGCCTATGCGGGTATTTGGTCAAGTCAACTCGAAGATGCATCTCGGCGCAACATCTGGGTCATCGGTTTTGGTCCAAGTTTGCGCTGGCGCGGCAGCGAAGGTCAATCGCCATGGTTTGGCGAGGTTGGGACCAGTTTGCACCTGTCGAGCCGCATGTATCGTTCAGGCAATGTCGACTTCAGCACACGCTATAACTTCGCATCACATATTGGGGTCGGACGAAACTTTGGTGTGAACCGCCAGCATGAGATTTCATTACGCCTGCAACACACTTCCAACGCCAGCATCAAGCGGCCCAATCCTGGCCAGAATTTTGTTCTGTTTCGTTACGCCCACAAGTTTTGAGTTCATCAAATCTGGACACTTTGTTCATGGAACCAACCGTTATCTGAGGTCATGGATGTGGGTGCAGTTCCTACAGCATCGATACCTTTTACGCCGGACTATGGCTAACCCGTCGCCTTGGCGTGTTGGACACTGAAAGGAATCTATATGACCGATCCTAATGACAAGCTGAATCCTGACCCAATTACCGGAGAGCCAGGATCTCACCCTGTAGGTACTGGTTTAGGCGCAACTGGAGGGGCCCTTGCTGGTGCCGCTGCAGGCATTGTCGGCGGACCAATTGGCGTTGCCGTAGGTACGGTTGTGGGTGCAGTGATTGGTGGTTTTGCAGGCAAAGAAGCTGCGGAAGTTGCCAACCCTACCCAACATGACGCTTACTGGCGAGAGGCCCATAAAGGAGAGCCATACTACCTCTCTGAGTACACCTACGACGAGTACGGCTCAGCATATAAAGCAGGATATGAATCACGATTTTCCGGCTCGGATTGGGATACAACTCGAGCGGAGTGGGCTCGTCGCTGGGATGCCGAGCACGCTGATGGAAAACTTAAATGGGAAAAAGCTGAGCCTGCAGTCAAAGCCGCTTGGGAGCGTGCAAATCGTTCCTATGTGCAGGAAACTGGTTCTTGATATATAAAATTTAGGTAGGTGGAAATCAAGACATCTACCTAAATTTTTATTTCTTTTTACTTTTATTGATCTTCTAGGCGAATCTGCAATCTTGACAAGCAGACACTTCTGGCTTTGGCCTTCACAGCATCTATCACTAAAAGCTGATTCATCAGCATCAGTTTTTAGATTGAAGGTTGCAGTCGGAGCAATACCCCGCACAGCGAGCTTTGCACTATCCTCTCGCAATATCTCGTCGGTGTACGCGACGAACTATAAATTTGCTATTACCATTTATGCGCCAATCCCACCATAGCATTTAAAGTTCGCTCATCTACGATCGAAAGCGGATCACCTCGCAATTCAGATAATTCTCGCTTCCAAAAATCCTCTGAAGGCATTAGTACGTTTTCCTCAACAGCTGCAATGGCCATCATCCACGGCCCCCCTGATACTGCGATATTGGTAATGAATGGACGCACTGTCCCGAATGTGGATCTCAACGCAGCAAGCACCTCAGAACAACGTTGAGCTTGAGCCCAAGGTGCACCAATATGAAGACTCAATGCTCCAGAACGACCAACTACTCTGGCGCATTTTTCGAAAAAATCAACATTCCACAGCGGTAATGATGGACCAATTGGATCGGTTAAATCCAGCACTAATGCATCCACGGTGCATTGTTGTGAAATAAGTTCTTCAATTCGAGCCATTCCATCACCGATCGTCAAGCGATAACGTGAGTCAACAAGCTGATTTTCATCTAAAAGTCCGTGGTGCAAGAGGCGCAAATATTTACGGCTCACATCAATCACACAGTGGTCTAGTTCAATATGCTCAAGCTTTTCCACCTGAGGCCACTTTAGTAATTCTTCAGCAGCACCTCCGTCCCCCCCTCCTATAATTAATACGTTTCGAGAATTCGGAACATGCCCCATCAGCATATGGACAAGTGGTTCGTGATAACACGCTTCATCTGCCTCGCTGCATTGCAGAGCCCCATCGATTCGCAAAATATGTCCAAATTGCGGATGGTGTAGCATCTGAATATGTTGATACCTACTATGCACATCTTGAAGCAATTGAGCATCAATGCCATAGTAATAACCCGGACTCAATTCCTCTTCAAAACACTGATTATTCATATATCATTTTTCAATTGTGGAGTCAATGAGTGCCTCTGCACACATTTTCGACTATGTGAGATAGGTTCAAACAATGCTTGCAAGGCATCTGCCAAGCGCTCTCCTTTGGCCTTATTGGACTCATTGAAATCACAAACATAAACATCAATAGCTACGAATCCTGATTCTGGCCAGGTATGCACAGTTACATGCGACTCTGAAAGTATTAATGCACCAGTTACACCACTCGGTTGAAACTGGTGGAAGACTTGACCAACTACAGTCATTCCTGCATCACGTGCGACAGAAGGAAGAAACTTCTCTAAATGCTCAGTTTTCTCTAAAAGTCTTTTATCAGCTTGACAATCAGAAAGGTCTAGCAGCCAGTGGTGGCCGGTTATGACTGGTTGATCTTGATTATCTAATTTTATTTCAAGTAAACTCATTCAAGAATTCCTTTGCTGTCTTTGACACACAGATCAGCTTGACTCAAGCTCATCCTAAGCATATTTGACTTCGGAAATAGGCCAATGCACCGCAAGTGACGATTGCAAATGAACCATATTTCATCTCTATCGTTAGAAAATATAAAATATGCATCAGAAGTTTCTGAAGGGTTAAATAAACCCAATGCACGATAAGCAGTATCTACATTAAACCCACTCTCCAACGGAAGGGGTTTTGGACCGTTAACCAACTGTTCAACTCGCAAATATAGACCTGGTTCAAAACTGAGCATAAATATATCCAGACAAATGATAGAAAATAAATTTAATTGTTAAATTTAAGGCGATTTCACGCTCTTCATTTATCCATTAATTCATTGTTTGTTGTAGTTTGTCAACCGTATATTCGCGAGTTAATTTGGAATACGTCGGAAATAGTGCCGCAGTCATGTCGTCATTCATCCCTAAATGAATTAAATATGGTTGGCAAATTGGAGATTTAGATCGATATATACAGAAATTTTCAAATAACCGGTATGAGATGTACTGTGAAAATCGCAAATTGATCTAATCCATCTCATCCCTAAAAAACTGCTGCTAGCACCTGCATCTGCGCGCTTAATGCTTTAAGGGCAGTCTCCGCAATCCGCTGAGTGCGTTCCTTGCCCATCTCGCACACTTTCTTCCACACACCCGGGATCTTCACGGTGATAGGCTCATCGGGATTGTTAATGTTCCAGTCGGCTAGCTTCTGCAGTCTTTACGCCCTCAAGAGCACGCGAGCGCTTGAGCATGGGCGACTCATTGAGCACCTTCACCAAATCATCAAACGCGACCTCTACTTCAGCACGCACTCCCTGCTTGTGCTTGGGATCTTCAATCCAGTTGTCAGAGGCAAGATACTAATTGGTCGGGCTTGTGATGCGCGACCGCTCTAGACATGCGCGCGTGTATCCACTGCCGCCACGACCATCCGTGCCAATTTGCGTTGCTCTTGCATGCGCAGGTAGCGCGCTACCTTGCTCTGCTTTATTGGCTTTAGAGACATTGGTATTCACTCCTGTTCCAATAGCTGATAACGTTTACTGCGCAAGCGCTTAGAGTGCTTTCTCCAATTCTCCCATGTGCTTGTGTTTTCGGCCGTAATGGGCAATAGCCTGTTGCAGCTCCTGCTCACTCATCGCAGGAATCTGCTTGGCCAGAATCTTGGTGATGTCCATCAAAGGCACCGGCACAGGTGCACCCGTGGTCGAAGCGCTGCGCTCTTACCCGCCAGATGCTTGAAGCTCTAAGCGGGTGAGTTGGCTTTGCAGCACGTTTCGCTGGGCCGCCATCTCTTTGTTCCAGCCCTGGGCCTTGCCCTGCTGCTGCATATGACCAATGCTTGCCCGCAAGTCGTCCATCTGGGCATGCAGCGAGATTTTGCCTGCATCTGGGTCCACACTTTGGACAGCTAGAGACGATGGCGCGACCTCCTTTGGAGCTATGTCCTGCGCCGCGCCTGTCAAAGTGACTGCTGCGGGTGCTTGCTCCGCCGGTCCGGTCAAGCTTGTAGTCGCACCGGAATCCACCGCCATGGCTGCTGCCTTGGATAGAGCTCCGTCATTCAGGTCCAAACCCATGGCCTGAGAGGGGGGTCAGCTGCTGCGCGGCAGCGTCTGCAGTTGCGCCTGCATCCGTGCTCCAGTTAGGAGTGGCAAAGTCCCGCGCGAAGTTGATTTCATTGCCTGCAGCTCCGGGCGCTGCACCAGGCAAGGTTTCGTAATCCAGATTGGGGGAATTGGCAGGCGATGCCACCGCAGCGCCAGGCTCTCCCACATCGAGCGTAGAAGCGTCTGGGGCAGTTGTCCATGCAGCAGCAGGCACACCAGCATCACTTGCTGCAACACCCTGATGGACAGCTGTATTTGCTGCCTACAGACGTAAAGTGCACCGCCCTCCAATCTATTCACCACACGCCCGCTAACAAGCGGGTTTCGCATTTCTGGAGCCTCAATGTTCAAGAACATGATCATTTACTGCATCGGAGCGGGTTTTTCACTTATGGAGGCCTATGCCTACTTCGAACTTTCTACAGCACAACCAAAATGGCTTTGCTTGCTAATCCGAATCTAAATTCGTGGTTGGCTGAGTAACGTTTAAAGGGTCCATTAATGAACGAAACGCTCAACACCATAGCTAACACCATTGCCAGTGAGTTTTCAGATGTCTCGGACGCAGCCCAAGCAACAAGGATCGTTGTTCGTCTGTTTTTGGCAGCTGTTTTGGGGGGGCTCCTTGGATGGCAACGTGAGGCAAATGGAAAGGCTGCTGGATTGCGCACTCACATGCTGGTGGCCATGGGGTCATCATTGGTCGTGCTTGTTTCTTTGCAGTCTGGTGTAGATACAGCTAATGCTGCACGCGTAATACAAGGAGTTATTACTGGTGTTGGTTTTCTCGGTGCCGGAGCAATCTTGAAGTCTGATGGTGAGAACTCAGCACCTTATGTAAAGGGACTCACTACTGCTGCCGGACTTTGGCTCACTGCCGCCATCGGCGTTTGTGCAGGATTAGGTGAAGAAGCAACTGCAGTCATCAGCACAATCTTTGCACTCTTAATCTTGAGCGTAATACCCATGCTCACAAAAAGTAGCCTATCCAAACAGAGCTAAAAACCCAGCTTGTTCAGGCAAGACGTGAACAGATCAATAAATGACTTGAACTTCACAAACTCTTGAATATTGGCCCTGATAGATGGAGCATGGTGCACGGGAAATACACAACATTTAAAAGCAAGTCTACCCGCCAGACAAGGCTTGGTAAAAGCAGGACTGAGCTTCAACAACGGCTGGCTAAGCGCAAAACGCGCCATTGAATACGGGTGTATGTAGCACATGCGCAAGCCCGCCAGCGCCGCGACAAGCGAGCGCTTCCCCTTACTTTGATAACCATGAGCCCCGCCACTGAGCGGGGTTCTTTTTTGGAGAGCCAAGATGAAGCTCCTAGACCGTAAAGCCCTTTGCGATAAAGTACCCTACTCAGACCGCTATATCTTCAAGCTGGAATCTATTGGCCTTTTCCCGAACGAATTGTTCTGCCACCGCGCAGAGTCGCATGGGATGAAGCTGAAGTGGGCGCATGGATTGAAGAACGCCGCAATGCCAATCTGAAGGCTTCAGCACCTCTCAGCCATTAGCTAACCCAGACCATCTTAATAATGGTATCTGTGATGGAATTACGTAAAGACCAAGTCTTCCAGAGCACACCAGATAAGGCTTTCAGCGCCTTATCAATATTTGAGTGTCAATAAAAGTACGTCGCGAAATCACTCGCGACTCTTAGACTGTTTTCTCAAAAAAGCCCGCATAATCGCGAGCTTTTTTTATTTCTAACTAGCTCTGTCTAGAACTAATGAGGCACATAAGCGGAAAGCTGTCTAGTATCGATTGACTGAACTAACTAGTCCTATGACAGTGGATACGCCAAGTCTGAGGTTGGAGAAAGCTCGTGCCAAAAGGGCGCTATGCCCCGAGGCCTATCTGCATGCTCAAACCCCAGTTAGAACAATGGTTCACGCACTCGTGCGTTTCACCTCATAAGCGGCCTGCTTACCACACCAGGCCCACATGAAGATTCCGCCCGCAATCATGGGAATACACAGCCACTGCCCCATGCTCATGCCCAGCGAGAGAATGCCCAGAAAATCATCCGGCTCACGAAAGTATTCGGCAATAAAACGGAAGGCGCCGTAACCGATCAAGAAGACAGAAGCCACTTGACCCGGTTTGTGCTCTTTGCGGGCATACAGCCACAGGATGATGAACAGCAGCAGCCCTTCCATCAGAACCTGATAAATTTGCGAAGGGTGACGCGGCAGCATGGAGCCGCTTTGCGGAAACACCATGGCCCAAGGCAGATCTGCGCTGGCAAAACGGCCCCAGAGTTCACCGTTGATAAAGTTACCAATACGTCCTGCAGCTAGCCCTGTGGGTACGCAGGGTGCTACAAAATCTGCCACTTCAAGCCAGTTTTTCTTGCGCGAACGGGCGAACCAAATCATGGCGGCGATAACGCCTAAAAGCCCGCCGTGAAAGGCCATGCCACCTTGCCAGACCGCAAAAATCTCTAAGGGGTGCGAGAGGTAATAGCCGGGTTTGTAGAACAAGCAGTAGCCGATACGCCCGCCCACTACTACGCCCAGAACGCCGAGGAATAAAATGTCCTCGACGTCTTTGCGCGACCAGGCGCGATCGCCTGTCATGTATTTAAATGGTGGATGGAGCAGACGTCTGGTTCCCAAAAATAGGAACAGGCCAAACGCTGCTAAGTAAGTCAGGCCATACCAGTGCACGGCCAGCGGGCCAATTTGCAGGGCAACGGGATCAATGTGCGGATACATCAGCATGACAGACATTGTGCCGCAGGCCGATGACTTTTCGGCAAAACCGCTTACGGCTGGAGTGTGACAAATGCAATTTGACGCAAAATCAGCCGCAGCTGCTTATAAATCAATGACAAGCAGCTATTGTTTTTGCTGTGCAAAGCACCGCCCAACCGCAGTGCGATCAACGTACTTTGATCGGCTTCAAGCCCTGCTCTTGAACCATCTGGCGCACGGTACGGTTTGCCTCTTCAATCAAACGAGTCAGATGCGATGGCGCTCCGCCCAAAGCCTTCACATTCATGCTTTGCAAACGTTCCTGCACCTCGGCGCGCTGCAAGGCATCATTCGCAGCTTTGTTCAGCTTGAGAATCACGGCGGGGGGCGTGCCCGCAGGCGCGACGATGCCAAACCACGTAATCGCCAAATCATTAAGATCAGGGTAGCCAAGCTCCGTGAACGTGGGCACTTGAGGTAAGGCAGGCAAGCGCTCTTGCGCAGCCACAGCAAACGGGATCAATCTAGCAGCTGCCACATAAGGTGCTGATGAGGGGTATTGATCGCTGAGTACCTGAGTCTCGCCCGAAAGTGCGCTGCTGACCACCGGGCCTTGGCCCTTGTAAGGAATATGATGCAGCTTGATCTTGAGATCAGCATTCATACGTTCGGCAATCAAGTGACCAATGGATCCCATCCCTGCCGAGCCGATATTGTGTTGCCCAGACTGAGCACGGACCACTGAAACGAACTGCGCATAGTTGTTCACGCCAAGACTAGGATGCACTGAAAACACCGAGGGAATGGACGCCAGCGCCACCACCGGCACAAAGGCTTTGGCCGGGTTCAGCCTTGCTGATTGCGCCAGCATGACGGGGTTGACCACCAGCGTGCTGATAGTACCAAGCCCAATGGTATAGCCATCCGGGGCGGAATGGGCCACAGCTTCTGCGCCCAGCAAGCCGCTGGCGCCTGCGCGGTTTTCTACCACTACAGGCTGACCGAGGCTAGCCTGCATGGCATCGGCCATGACACGCGCCACGATATCGGTGGAGCCGCCGGGCGTGAAAGGTACGACCAGCCTGACAGGCCGCTTCGGATAACGAGCATCGGCCGCATGTACCGCACCTGCGCTCATCAGCGCCAGCAGGCCCCAACCACTGACTTTGCGAGCCAATCCAGCGGTCTTCATGATGAAGGTGCGACGGGTTGGAACGGGCATGGAAATCACTTTCTGACAAGACAATAAAAACAGCCGCGCGACTTGCATCGAGCGGCTGTGAGATTGTCCGTCAGCACGGATGACCGTACTGCGTTCGATGACGAAACACTTGTAAGCTAGCGTCGATTTAGTCGAGCAAAGTCAGGTCACGCACGGCGCCCGTGTCGGCACTGGTCACCAGCTTGGCATAAGCCTTGAGCGCAGCAGAAATTTTGCGGGGACGAGCCTCGGCAGGCTTCCAGCCCTTGGCGTTTTGCACTTCGCGGCGCGTTGCCAACTCTTCGTCGCTGACCAGCATGTTGATGCTGCGGTTCGGGATATCGATGCGAATCTTGTCGCCGTTTTGCACCAAGCCAATATTGCCGCCAGCTGCCGCTTCAGGCGAGCAGTGACCAATCGACAGGCCAGAAGTGCCGCCAGAAAAGCGTCCATCGGTCAGCAGCGCACAAGCCTTGCCCAAGCCCTTGGACTTGAGGTAACTGGTGGGGTACAGCATCTCTTGCATACCGGGGCCGCCCTTAGGGCCTTCGTAGCGCACGATGACCACATCACCCGCCTTGACCTTGTCGGCCAAGATGTTGGCCACGGCTTCGTCTTGCGATTCGACCACATGGGCCGTGCCTTCAAACACCAAAATGGATTCATCCACACCCGCAGACTTCACCACACAGCCGTTCAGAGCAATATTGCCGGTCAGCACAGCCAGACCACCTTCGTGGCTGAAAGCGTGCTCGTAAGAACGGATGCAGCCTTCAGCGCGGTCCAGATCAAGGCTAGGCCAGCGAGTGCTTTGGCTAAAAGCCACTTGCGTTGGAATGCCTGCGGGGCCCGCCAGATAAAAGTGCTTTACCGCTTCGTCTTGCGTGACAGTGATGTCCCACTTCGCCAGCGCGTCAGCCATGGTCTTGGCATGCACGGTGGGCACATCCGTGTGCAGCTTGCCTGCACGGGCCAGCTCACCCAGGATGGCCATGATGCCGCCAGCGCGGTGCACGTCTTCGATGTGGTACTTCTGGGTGTTGGGCGCGACCTTGCACAGCTGGGGCACGACGCGCGAGAGGCGGTCAATGTCAGCCATAGTGAAGTCAATCTCTGCTTCTTGTGCAATGGCCAGCAAGTGCAAGATGGTGTTGGTGGAGCCGCCCATGGCGATATCCAGCGTGATGCAATTCTCGAAAGCCTTAAAGCCTACCGAGCGCGGCAGCACGGTTTCGTCATCTTGCTCGTAATACTGCTTGGCCAGCTCGACTATGCGGCGGCCTGCGCTCAAAAACAGTTGCTCGCGATCCGAATGGGTAGCGACTACCGTGCCGTTACCGGGCAGGGACAGGCCCAACGCTTCGGTCAAGCAGTTCATGGAGTTAGCGGTGAACATGCCCGAGCAAGAACCGCAGGTGGGGCAAGCCGAGCGCTCAACCTGAGCGACTTCTTCATCGCTAAAGCGCGAGTCGGCGGCGATGACCATGGCATCCACCAAATCGAGCTTCTTGAACTCGATCACCTTGGTGTCGGGGTTGGCCAGCTTGGTTTTACCCGCTTCCATGGGGCCGCCGGAGACGAAAATCACCGGAATGTTCAGGCGCATGGCGGCCATCAGCATACCGGGAGTGATCTTGTCGCAGTTGGAGATACACACCAGCGCATCGGCGCAATGGGCGTTGACCATGTACTCGACCGAGTCGGCAATCAGGTCGCGGCTGGGCAGCGAATACAACATACCGTCGTGGCCCATCGCAATACCGTCATCCACCGCAATGGTGTTGAACTCTTTGGCCACACCGCCGGCTTTTTCAATCTCACGTGCGACCAACTGGCCCATGTCCTTCAGGTGTACGTGACCGGGGACAAACTGGGTGAAGGAGTTGGCAATGGCGATGATGGGCTTGTCAAAGTCGCCATCTTTCATGCCAGTGGCACGCCACAGGGCACGCGCACCAGCCATATTGCGGCCACCAGTGGAGGTTTTGGAACGGTATACAGGCATGGGTTCGCTCTTAGACGTTATCGAGGAATGAACCTCAGATTATGACCCAGCCCTGCAGCAAGACTTCATGCAGCATCGCAACCGCCAAGAGGCAAGCGCCTACAGAACATCGTCAATAACGATGCCTAAGAACCCACTCAGCGACGGCGCTGGCCCGGAGTCAAGCCATTTTTCTGGCGTTCAATGCGATCTTGCTTGCGTATGTCCATTTTTTCCATAGCTTTGCGTTTGGTGTAGCCAGACGCATCTGCCCAAGACCACCAAGCCACGGCCGAGCCATAGACGCCCAAAATAACCCACCAGCTCCAAGTCGCCACAGGGCCAACTTCAGCGTACTTGAGCAAAGATAAAACTATCGCCAGACCTAATAAATACATAAGAACTCCCACTCTCAAATTGTCAAAATAGTGACTGCATCCAAGCGCATGCAGTGCAAGCTCTACAATGCGCTAAAAATTGAACTTTAACCTGCCCCCGGAAACTCATGATGAAGCAAACACTAATCGCTATCGCACTGTCCGCAGCAGCCATTGCTCCTGCCATGGCCGACCAGGCTTTGGCCCAGTCCAAGAATTGCATGGCCTGCCACTCCGTCGATAAAAAGCTGGTTGGCCCATCATTTAAGGATGTGGCAGCCAAGTATGCCGGTCAAAAAGACGCCGCTGACAAGCTGGCCGCCAAGATCATCAAGGGTGGCTCTGGCGTGTGGGGCCCTATCCCCATGCCTGCTAACCCGCAAGTCAACGATGCTGACGCGAAGAAGCTGACCACATGGTTGCTGGCACTGAAGTAATCTGAGCCACATCAAGGCGCCGAAATACAGCAGCGCCCCACTAAAAAAACCGCATCGGCTTGGCCCATGCGGTTTTTTGTTTTTCGCCTATTAAAGCGTGACTCGCTCTTTACTTCAAACTGCCAGAAAGAAACTTGGCCAATCGCTCGCTTTGCGGGTTGCGCAGCACTTCACGCGGATCGCCCTGCTCTTCAATCAAGCCTTGGTGCAAAAAGACCACGTGGTTAGAGACTTCGCGGGCAAAGCCAATTTCATGGGTCACCACCACCATGGTACGCCCCTCCTCAGCCAGCACCCGCATCACGCGCAGTACTTCGCCAACCAATTCGGGGTCCAAGGCGCTGGTGGGCTCGTCAAACAGCATTACCTCAGGCTCTACAGCCAGCGCACGAGCAATGGCTACGCGCTGCTGTTGTCCGCCGCTCATATGGTTGGGCCAAGTATCTTCGCGCCCTTCCAAACCCACCAGCTTGAGATATTTGCGGGCGCGCTCAACGGCTTCGTCCTTATCAAGGCCTAGAACCTGAACAGGGGCTTCGATGATGTTTTGCATCACCGTCTTATGTGCCCACAGGTTGAAATGCTGGAACACCATAGCCAGCTTGCTGCGCAAATGCTGTAGTTGCTTGGGGTCCACAGGCTCTAGCTCACCGCTGCGGCCCGCTTTGAGCTTGAGCTCTTCACCGGCCACAACGATGCGCCCTTGCTGAGGCTTTTCCAGCAAATTAATGCAGCGCAGCAGCGTGGACTTGCCAGAGCCTGAGCTGCCAATCAAACTGAGCACATCGCCAGCTTTGGCGGTCAGAGTGACGCCTTTGAGCACATGGTTGCTGCCATAGCTCTTGTGGATGCCTTCTGCTTGAAGCTTGTATGCAGTGGATGTCATGGATTCGAAACAGAGTCTTAGTTATTGCGCACGCGGTGCCAAATAGGCGAGAAAGCGCTTTTCCAGCAAACGGAAAGTGCCGATCAGTGCAAACGTCACGCAAAGATAAATTACGGCAGCCGCCAGATAGGCCTCAAACGGCAAGTAAAAGTCGGAGTAAATGCGACTGGCCACGGCAGTCACATCGGTGAGAGCCGGTACCACGCTGGCGAGGCTGGTCGAGTGCAGCATCTGCACCACCTCGTTGCTGTAAGGAGGCAGCGTGCGCCTCATGGCACTTGGCAGCACGATGCGACGCATGATCTGAAAGCGGCTCATTCCCATCGCTCGCGCGGCCTCGACTTCGCCCGGCGAGGTCTCGCGAATCGCGCCAGCCAGCATCTCGCCTGTATAGCCTGCGTTGTTAAGCGCAAACGCCAGCAAGGCGCAAAAGAATGGCTGCTTGAAATAAGTCCAAGGCCAGACCTCATCCCAACGCGCCTGAATCCATTCCAGCTGCCCCAGCCCGTAGTAAATCAGATAGACCTGAATGAGCAGCGGCGTGCCGCGAATAAAGTAGGTGAAAGAGCCCGCCAGTTTTCTCAGCCACCAGCTGCGGCTGGTCAGTGCCAAAGCCGTGGCGATGGCCAGCACGAAACCAATCGCCAGGCAGGACAGCAGCAGCCACAGCGTGGTGAACAAACCTTGGCCGTACATTGCCAGATGCTCTGGCTGAAAAATAATGTCCCAGCTCATAACTGCACCTTGTCAGTGCCTAGGCTGTAACGCGCATTCAGGCGCTTAAGCACCCATAGCGACATACTGGTGAAGACTAAATACAAAGCAGCAGCAAACAGTAAAAAAACAAAAGGTTGGCGCGTGGCCGCACTGGCTTGCTTAGCCAGATAGGTCATATCGTGCAAACCAATCAGGCTGACCAGCGCCGTGGCCTTAATCAGCACCAACCAGTTATTGGTGTAACCCGGCAAGGCATAACGCACCATTTGCGGCAGCGTAATGCGCAGAAATGTCTGCAGCGGACTCATGCCAAAAGCCCAAGCGGCTTCCATCTGCCCACGCGGAATTGACAGAATCGCAGCGCGAAATGTCTCCGTCATATAGGCGCCGTAAATAAAGCCCAGAGTGGCAACACCGGCGACAAAGGGGTTCAAGTCCAGCACAAAGTCTGAGCCCATGGCTTCAAACAAACTGTTAATTCCAATCGCTGCACCATAAAACACCAGCAGCATCAGCACCAGTTCAGGAATGCCACGAATCACCGTGGTGTAGAGCGTTGCACCCCAGACCAGGGGTCGCTTGTTCGAGAGCTTAGCGGTTGCACCCAGCAAACCTAAAACCGTAGAGACGCACAAAGAGGCGATGGACACAGCCACCGTCAACAGCGCTCCGTTCAGGATAGATAAATAGTAGTCACTCATTCGCGCAAAAGCTTGATGAAACAAAGCCCGCAGCCGTTAAACGCACTGCGGGCAAGTAGGCGCTTTAGGACTTAGTTCCCGTACGGGTCAAAGTCAAAGTACTTCTTTGCAATGGTGTTGTATGTACCGTTGCTGCGAATTGTCTTGATGGCCTTGTTAACCTGTTCCTTCAGGTCTTTTTGACCCTTGCGCATGCCGATGCCAATGCCGTCGCCGTAGTACTTGGTCTCGTACTGGTCAGCGCCCACATAGCCATAGTCCTTGCCTTCAGGCTTGCGCAGGAAGCCGCCATGCACTTCCACCTTATCAGCCACGGTGCCATCTAAACGGCCGGCCTTGATGTCCAGATAAACTTGGTCTTGCGCCTCATAAGGCACAACCGTCACGCCTGCAGGCTTGAGCTCACCCATGGCCCACTTCTCTTGCGTGCTGCCCTTGAGCACACCAATGCGCTTGCCCTTGAGGGATGCAGGGTTGGCGTATGCCGTGCCCTTCTTCACCACAATAGCGCTAGGCGTTTTGTAATAGCGATCTGAGAAGTCAATCACGCGCTTGCGCTCTTCCGTGATCGACAACGAGCTGACCACCACATCGTATTTACGCGCTTGCAAGCCGGGAATCATGCTGTCCCAGACCTGTTCCACAAACACGCAATTGCGCTTCATTTCAGCGCAAATAGCATTCGCGATGTCCACGTCAAAGCCCGTGGGCTTGCCGTCGGCTGTCTTAAACGTAAAGGGCTCGTAGGTTGGGTCGATTGCCACCTTCAGATCCGCGGCCTGGGCGGTAAAAGCAAAAGCGCTACTGGCAGCAATCAAGGCCATGCTCAACATTTTGGGGGTCATATCGCTCCTAGATAAGTTCAAACCTGCTGGAAATGCAGGATGCGTGCCACTTTATGATAGGGATTCTAGAAGCCCACTCTGTCCGAGCAAGGTCCATTACCCTTAGTCCAGCCGATACTCTACACATCAAACCCATCGCTTCTGCCCTGGCACAAACAATAAAAGGCCCCGAAGGGCCTTTTATGACATTGAACGAGTCAATTAGTCGCGCGAAGCACGCTTGCGCTCGGCCTCACTCAGGTGGCGCTTGCGCACGCGCAGGCTGGTAGGAGTGATTTCCAGCAATTCGTCGTCTTCGATGAAGTCAACGCCGTATTCCAGCGACAGCTCGATAGGAGGCGTGATCTTGATCGCGTCTTCCTTACCGGACACACGGAAGTTGGTCAGCTGCTTGGTACGCGTGGCGTTCACGATCAGATCGTTGTCACGGCTGTGGATACCCACAATCATGCCTTCGTACACAGGGTCGTTGGCCTTCACAAACATGCGACCACGGTCGTCCAGCTTACCCAGGGCGTAAGTGAAAATCTCACCGTTGTCCATGGAGATCAGCACGCCGTTCTTACGGCCGCCGATGTCACCCTTATGGGGTTCGTAGCTGTCAAAGATATTGGCGATCAAGCCGGAACCACGTGTCAAGTTCAAGAACTCGTTGGTGAAACCGATCAGGCCACGGGCAGGAATACGGTATTCCAGACGGACGCGACCGCGGCCATCGGATTCCATGTTCACCAGCTCGCCCTTGCGCTCGCCCAAAGCTTGCATCACGCCGCCTTGATGAGACTCTTCGATGTCAGCAGTCACCAACTCGATAGGCTCGTGCTTCACGCCGTCGATCATTTGCATCACAACGCGGGGCTTGGACACTGCCAGCTCGTAGCCTTCGCGACGCATTTCTTCCAGCAAAATAGTCAGGTGCAGTTCGCCGCGACCCATCACTTCAAAGATACCGTCTTCGTCGGTTTCCTTGACCTTCAAAGCCACATTGGAGCGCAGTTCCTTTTGCAGACGATCCCAGATTTGACGGCTGGTCACGTACTTGCCTTCGCGACCTGCCAAAGGCGAAGTGTTCACGCAGAAATTCATGGTCAGGGTCGGCTCGTCAATCTTCAGCATCGGCAGAGGCTGAGGATTCTGAGGATCGGTCACGGTCTCACCGATACCGATGTTTTCAATACCGCTGATCAGCACGATTTCCGAAGGACCAGCTTCGGTAGCTTGAATGCGATCAATACCTTGGAAGGTGTGAACTTGGTTGATCTTGCCGGTGTAAGGCTTGCCTTCAGGACCCGCCATGAGCATCACTTGCTGACCAGGCTTCACAGTACCTTGAGTGATACGGCCAACGCCAATACGGCCCACGAATGTGGAGTAGTCCAGCGCGGAAACTTGCATCTGCAGGGGAGCCGAAGCATCACCTTGAATCGCAGGCACGTGTTCCAAAATGGTGTCAAACAGGGCGGACATGTCCTCGCCCCACTTTTCACCAGCAACGCCTTCTTCCTTGGACGACCAGCCGTTGATACCGGAGGCGTACACAACAGGGAAGTCCAGCTGCTCGTCAGTAGCACCCAGCTTGTCGAACAAGTCAAACGCCAAGTTCACCACCTTATCGGGGTTTGCACCGGGCTTATCAACCTTGTTCACCACCACGATAGGACGCAGGCCCAAAGCCAGCGCCTTCTTGGTCACGAAACGCGTTTGGGGCATAGGGCCTTCTTGCGCATCGATCAACAGAACCACGCCGTCAACCATGGACAGAGCACGTTCGACTTCACCACCGAAGTCCGCGTGACCGGGTGTGTCAAGAATATTGATGTGAGTACCTTTCCAAGAAACAGCACAGTTCTTGGCCAAGATAGTGATACCACGCTCGCGTTCGATGGCGTTGTTGTCCATCACGGTGTCAACGACTTTTTCGTGCTCGGCGAAAGTGCCCGACTGGCGCAGCAGCTGGTCAACCATGGTGGTTTTGCCGTGGTCAACGTGCGCAATGATCGCGATATTGCGGATTTGTTTGCTCATAGTGTTTCCAAAATGCCGCTTGCTTGTGGGCGCGGCTTTACTTCCAAAATTTGTTGAATTTCTAGCGGACTGAGCAGACGCTCGGGGATCAACTCCCCGCTCACCACACGGCCTACCCCCAAAAGGGCATGCGGGCGCTCACCATACACCGCGACAGCTGGGGCATCTGCCCAAGTCCCCCGTCGGCGCAAACCTGATGAATAGCGTCCTGCATCCTCTTCACCCAAGGTGACGACGGCATGACGATGCAGTAGCGACTCCACAGGGGCAACCTGCGCAACTCGCTCTTCATCATTCATGGCTTCAAGCGCTTCCAGCGTCACGCAGCGCGAGATATCAAGACCACCCGTTTCCACTCGGCGCAAAAAACGCAAATGGGCGCCACAGCCAAAGGCCTCGCCCACGTCTTCGCCCAAAGTACGGATATAAGTGCCCTTGCTGCAGGTCACTCTCATCTTGATAGCTGGATACCCTTGATCATCCTGCACCAGCGTCAGATTCAATGCATGAATTGTGACATCTCGTGCTGGGCGCTCCACTTCAATACCCGCGCGGGCATATTCATAAAGTGCCTTACCGTCTTTTTTCAAAGCACTGTGCATGGGTGGCACTTGCTTAATAGCGCCTGTGAACTGCGCCTGCACTTCAGCCAGACGTTCTGGCGTGATGGAGGCCAGATCGACCGCACGTTCCAGCACCACATCTCCTTCGGCATCTGCCGTGGTCGTGGTCTGGCCCAAGCGGGCGATGGCTTCATAGGTCTTTTCAGCTTCAAGTTGAAGCTGACTGAATTTAGTTGCAGCACCAAAGCACAGCGGCAAGATGCCACTGGCCAAAGGATCAAGCGTGCCTGTATGCCCGGCCTTTTCGGCGCGAAGTAGCCACTTGACCTTCTGCAAGATATCGTTGCTGGACCATCCCAGCGGTTTGTCGAGCAGCAACACCCCATGCACGGGGCGCCGCTGCACCCGTGTGCGAGGGGCGTTCATGCTTAGTCTTGTTCTGGGCCGCGCGACGCTACAGCCTTGGCGATCAAGGCGTTCATGTCGGAGGCTTGTTCTGTCGTACGGTCGTACACAAAATGCAGCGTTGGCACAGTGTGAATGTGCAAGCGTTTGAACAGGCCATTGCGCAGAAAGCCTGCGGCCTGGTTGAGTGCACTCAGCGTCACTTCAGGATCACCGATGAGCACGCTGAAAAACACCTTCGCATGGGCATAGTCAGGAGTTACCTCCACGCCTTGCAGCGTGACCATACCAATACGCGGGTCCTTCAACTCGCGAGCGATCAGCTCCGACAGATCGCGTTGGATCTGGTCAGAAACTTTGAAGCTGCGATTGGGTGCAGCAGATTTACGTTTGGTTGCCATGAATAAAAAGAGCTCGGCGCGCTTGAAGAACAACGGGTTTGAAGCATTTTATGCCTCAAACCCTTGTAGAACATGCGCTAGCAGCTATCGCTTTTACAGCGTACGAGCGATTTCCTTGATCTCAAAGACTTCCAGCATGTCGTTTTCTTTGATGTCGTTGTAGTTGCGCAGCTTGATACCGCACTCGAAGCCTTCCTTGACTTCCTTAACGTCATCCTTCAAACGGCGCAACGATTCGATCTCACCTGTGTAGATGACAACGTTATCGCGCAGCAGACGGAAGTGCGCACCGCGGGTGATATGACCCTGCGTGATGTACGAACCTGCAATGGTACCAATCTTCGTGGCCACGAACACGGTACGGATTTCAGCCATACCAATGATCTCTTCACGCTTCTCAGGAGCCAGCATGCCGGACATCGCAGCCTTCACTTCATCTACAGCATCGTAAATGATGTTGTAGTAGCGAAGATCGACACCGTTGCCTTCGGCTGTCTTACGAGCCTGGGCATCTGCACGGACGTTGAAGCCGACGATGATGGCCTTGGAAGCCAGCGCCAAGTTGACGTCGGATTCGGAGATACCGCCCACGCCGGAGTACACCAGCTGAACCTTGATTTCCTCGGTCGACAGCTTGAGCAAGGAGGCAGCCAGTGCTTCTTGCGAACCCTGCATGTCGGCCTTGATGATGATGGGCAGAGTCTGCACATCGCCAGAAGTCATTTCGGCAAACATGTTTTCCAGCTTGGCGGCTTGTTGCTTAGCCAGCTTGGTGTGACGGAACTTACCAGCACGGTAGGTCGCGATTTCACGGGCACGGCGTTCGTCGCTCAGCACCATGAAGTCGTCACCCGCCATAGGAACTTCATTCAGACCCTGAATTTCTACAGGGATAGAAGGACCTGCAGACTTAGTCTGCTTGCCGTCTTCGTCCAGCATGGCGCGAACGCGGCCGTAGGTCTGGCCAGCCAGCACCACATCGCCCACCTTCAGCGTACCGGACTGCACCAGCACCGTAGCCACGGTACCTCGGCCCTTATCCAGTTGAGCTTCGATCACGATACCCTTGGCTGCGGCGTCCACAGCGGCCTTGAGTTCCAGCACTTCGGCTTGCAGCAGCACTTGCTCCAGCAACTCGTCAATGCCTTGACCGGTCTTGGAAGACACAGCGATGAATGGAGAATCACCACCGTATTCTTCCGGCAGCACCTCTTCAACCACCAACTCTTGCTTTACGCGATCGGGGTTTGCATCGGGCTTGTCAGACTTGGTAATGGCAACCACGATAGGAACACCAGCCGCCTTAGCGTGCTTGATCGCTTCCTTGGTCTGAGGCATCACGCCGTCATCCGCAGCAGCCACCAAAATCACGATATCGGTGGACTTAGCACCACGAGCACGCATGGCCGTGAAGGCCTCGTGACCCGGAGTATCCAAGAACGTCACCATGCCGCGAGGCGTGTTCACGTGGTAAGCACCAATGTGCTGAGTAATACCACCGGCTTCGCCCGACGCAACCTTGGTGCGACGGATGTAGTCCAGCAGCGAAGTCTTACCGTGATCCACGTGACCCATGACGGTCACCACAGGAGCGCGGGAGATCAACTCCGCGTCTTGGTTAGAGACTTCTTCGTTCGTGAAGACTTCCAGTTCATCCAGCGCTGCCACCTTAGCGGTGTGACCCATTTCTTCCACCACGATCATGGCAGTGTCTTGGTCCAGCGGCTGATTGATGGTGACCATCTGGCCCATCTTCATCAGAACCTTGATCAGCTCAGATGCCTTAACAGCCATCTTGTGCGCCAATTCGGACACAGTGATGGTTTCGGGCACCGAGATTTCCAGCTGACGGAACTCAGGAGCTTGTTGCTGCTGTTGATCGTTGCGCTCATTGCCACGACGGCCACCACGTGGACCACCGCGCCAGTTGGAACGACCCACACCACCGGAGCTATCGCCACGGGTCTTGAGTTCTTTCTTCTTGCCTGCGTCGTTAGACCAGCTCGAAGCCAGCTTTGCAGACTTAACTTCCTTGCCAGGACGTGCAGCGGCATTAGCACCAGCACCTGGAGCGCCGGCAGGCTTAGCGCCATCCTTAGCAGCAGGCTTTTTGGCATCGGCAGCGACAGCAGCAGGAGCAACCTTCTTAGGTTCTTCCGGCTTCTTGGCGACCAACACCTTCTTAGGTGCAGCCATCATGGCGCGAATAGCTTCGGCCTCAGCCAAAGCCTTGCGGCGACGCTCGTCCAAATCCTTAGCGCGAGTGGCTTCTTCGTCGGCCTTGGCCTTAGATTCAGCTTCGGCCTTGACTCGGGCATCTGCCTGAGCGGCTACACGAGCAGCCGCGCCAGCAACATGCCCGCGCTTTTCTTCTTCCTTTGCCGCTTTGGCTTCAGCTACCTTGGTAGCTTCGGCTGCAGCATAAGCAGCAGCACGTTCCTCTGCTTCACGCTCACGGCGTTCGCGCTCTTCGCGCTCTAGACGTTCCTTGGCCAATTCTTCTTCCTGGTGACTCAACTGCTCAACCTCGCGGCGAGCGTCTTCTTCACGGCGTACCAGCTCTTGAGTAGCAGCACGCACTTGCACAGCCTTGGCCATGCTTTCCGCATTGGCCTGAACTTCTGCGGGTGTATCTTCACGCTTCACAAAAGTGCGTTTTTTGCGCACTTCCACTTGAATCGTACGAGCGCGGCCCGAGGAATCCGCCTGCTTGATTTCGCTGGTGGATTTCTTGGTTAGCGTAATTTTTTTGGCGCCGCTGTTATGGCTACTCTGCAGGTGACTCAGCAAACGCTGCTTGTCACCTTCAGTCAACACATCAGCCGCATTAGCCTTGTCAACCCCAGCTGCCTTGAGCTGCTGCAGCAAGGAATCAGGGGTCGTATCGCGTTCTTGCGCAAATTCTGCAACCGTATTACTCGACATAAATGCTCCGAACCTCCCTGACCTTACTCTTGCCCATCAGTAAACCAGTGCTCACGCGCCTTCATGATCAAAGCCTTGGCTTCATCAGCAGTCTGACCGGTAATTTCGGTCAGCTCGTCGATGGCCAGATCGGCTAGTTCATCACGGGTGTGCACATCAGCTTGCGCCAGCTTGTCCAACAATTCGGACGTAATACCGTCCAAAGACAGCAGATCTTCAGATGCCTTGCTCACATTTTCTTCGCGAGCGATTTCTTGTCCCAGCAATGCATCTTTAGCGCGGCTACGCAGCTCGTTTACCGTCTCTTCGTCGAAGGATTCAATTTCGAGCATTTCCTGCAGAGGCACATAGGCCACTTCTTCCAGAGTCTCGAAACCTTCTTCGATCAGGATGTTGGCGATATCCTCGTCCACATCCAGCTTCTCCATGAACAGCTTGCGTGAGCCAGCTGACTCATCAGCCTGCTTTTGGGCAGACTCGACAGCGTCCATGATGTTGATTTTCCAGCCGGTCAACTCGGAGGCCAGACGCACGTTCTGACCGCCACGACCGATGGCGATGGCAAGATTTTCTTCATCCACCACCACGTCCATGGCATGCTTTTCCTCATCCACAACAATGGAGGAGACATTTGCAGGAGCCAAGGCGCCAATCACAAACTGGGCGGGGTCTTCAGACCACAGCACGATATCCACGCGCTCGCCAGCCAGTTCGTTGGTCACACCATTCACACGGGTACCACGCACACCCACGCAGGTGCCAATGGGATCCACGCGCTTGTCGTGACTGACAACAGCAATTTTCGCACGGCTACCAGAATCACGAGCGCAGCTCTTGATTTCCAACAAACCTTGCTCGATTTCCGGGACTTCATTGCGGAACAGTTCCACCATGAACTCAGGGGCCGAACGCGACAAGATGATAGGAGCGCCGCGCAGTGTGGCGTCTACTTCCATGATCATGGCGCGCACACGGTCACCGCTGCGCAGATTTTCCTTAGGGATCATCTCGCCGCGCTTGAGGCGACCTTCCACACGACCGGATTCGACAATGATGTCGCCCTTGTCCATGCGCTTGACGGTGCCTGTGAAAATCTTGTCGCCACGAGCCAAAAACTCGTTGAGCAGCATTTCGCGCTCGGCGTCACGGATTTTCTGCAAGATGACCTGCTTGGCAGCCATAGCGCCAATACGGCCAATCGGCACAGACTCAATCTGCTCTTCAATGAACTCACCGACTTCAATGCCGGGGACACGGTCTTCCGCGTCCATCAGCATTTCTTCGGCTTCAGGGTTTTGCAGACCGGCATCGTCAGCCACAACCACCCAGCGGCGGAAGGTGTCGTAGTCGCCGCTTTCGCGATCGATGGACACGCGGATGTCTACTTCACCTTGGTACAGCTTCTTGGTGGCTTGGGCCAGTGCGGATTCCACGGCACCAAAAACCAGATCGCGCTCAACGTTCTTCTCGCGCGAAATGGCTTCAACCAACATCAACAGTTCGCGATTCATGCGACGACTCTCCTATTTCAATCACGCAAAGAGGAAATGGCTTTCAGCCTCTTTGCCCCAGAAAATTCAACGCTCCAGCCATCTTATTCAGACTTGGCAGCGCGCCCTTTGAAACTCACAATCGGTGCCAGACGCACGTCACGCAACTCATCTAACGTAAAGCCCATCACGTTCATCGGTGCAGGCTCACGTTTTTTGCTCACGCGCACGCCTGGCTTGGGAGGAGGCTCATCTGTCCAGACGAGCTGCCAACCACCCTCTTCAGAACGCTCCAGCGTGCCACGAAATTTTTTGCGATTTGCATTGATTTTTTCACCGCCAGCTGCCCCAATCGGAGCCTTGAGCGTCAAGTCCACCTCAGAGCCTTCAAAACGAATGAAGTCCTGCTCGTGGCGCAATAAACGATCAATACCTGGAGAAGAGACCTCCAGACGGGCGTAATCCGCGCCATCAACTTCCAAAGCGAACTGGAGCTGACGCGTGACTTTTTCGCAGTCTTGCACTGTCACGTACTGATCGGGCAGCTCAGGCGCGCCCTCCTCAGGCGCTTGCCAAGGCAAATCAATCGTGATGCGCAGCAGTCCACCCGCTGTGCGTTCAATTTCGACCAAGTCATAACCTAGACCTGTCACGGTTTGTTCAACGATTTGCTGTAGTGCCACGTGTATTCAGTTCAATCCCGAAAAATATTCGTCAAATCATGGACTTAGCACTGTTTAAAACAGATTTAGCCATGAATTGCCCAAAAAAAACGGGCGGTAATTACCCGCCCGTTTGGTCGTGAAGCCGTGATTGTAGCCTCAAACCATTGTTTTCGCAAAAAGTAGCTCGCATAAATCAGCGGTCAGCGCAAGACTTCCTGCAAGTCATGCGCCTGTAATACACGCTGCAGCAAATCCTGCGCCTCTTTTACATCCGCAGGCTTAGCCGCAGCATCGTGCTGCATAGACTCAAGCATACGTGCCAAGACACCCGTCTGCGGCAATACAGGCCCGAGAAATTTAGCCTGACTGCCGCGCGCCACCAGAATCGATGGAAAAGTTTCTACATCTAGATCGCCAGCGACGTCTTCGCGGTCTTCCACATCCAGCCAGACAAAACGCATTTGTGGAAACTGAGCAGCGAGATCCTTAAAAGACTGCTCATATTGCTTGCAGGTACCGCACCAAGCTGCACAAAGGCAAACAACCCACCATGCATCGGGCTTTGTATTTTCTTGTGTCATTTCAAAAATTCTCAACCTACTTTGGCTCAGCCCTTTGACTAGTCATCGCTATGGTAACGACATCTTGATGCCTTCAGATCAGCAACAGATATGCCGTGCTCAGGAGCGCAAAAAACAAAAAAGCCCTCGCACGTAAGTGACGAGGGCTTTTTTTGCAGAACCACGCAAGCGCGGCCTACTGCAGCAATTAACCGTGGCGCTTGCCAGCTTGCTTCTTGCTGCGAGTGTGCGAACCACGCTCCAGGCTCACGCGCTGACCACGACCTTGCGTGGGCAGAGTCACGCCGTTAGGCGCTTGGGGACGGGGAGTGGCCTTGCGGTCTGCTTCGGTAACGATCTTATTGCCCATGTCGAGTTCTCAATTGGTCGGTTGAAAAACAGCAATTAGGCCACAGCCAGAGAATTCGCGCCAAACAAATACATGTTTTTGAGTACGGATTCAATGTTTTTCATGCCCAAAGCCCCAAATCAAGGCCTCAGATTGACCTCAAACTCAATTATTTAGCGCTTCAGTCATTACCCAACAAGCACCAAACGCTATCAATTTTTACTTCCCAACGGCTTGCAAGTCTTCTCCAACCGCCTCAACCAGCTGGCGTGTATAGGCCTGCTGTGGTGCCTGTAGAACTTGCTGCACAGACCCCTGCTCCACAATCTGGCCGTCCTTCATCACCAGCACCTCATGGGCCATGGCGCGAATCACATCCACATCATGGGTGATAAGCAGATAGGCCAGCCCGCGCTCTTTTTGCAGCCTCTGCAGCATCGCCAGCACCTGCTGCTGAATAGTCACGTCAAGCGCGCTGGTGGGCTCATCAAGCACCAGCACCTCGGGCTGCATGATGAGCGCACGCGAGATGGCCAACCGCTGCCGCTGCCCGCCCGAAAACTCATGCGGATAGCGCTGCAGCAAGCCGGGGAACTGCGCATCGGTCATGCCCACCTCGGCCAGCATTTTCAGCACACGCTCACGGCGCTGGTCGGCGCTTAACTCTGGGGCGTGGATTTGCAGACCTTCGCCCACGATTTCTTCCACCGTCATGCGAGGTGATAGCGACGAGAACGGGTCTTGAAAAACCACCTGAATTTTGCGACGCAGTGCCAAGTTAGCGGTGCTGTTGCGAATGGCCGGCTGCTGCCATTGCTTGCCCGCCACCTGCAACTCGCCCCCATAAGGCAGCAGCCCCAGCACGGCCTGCGCCAGCGTGGATTTGCCTGAGCCAGATTCGCCAATCACACCCAGCGTGCGGCCGCTCTTGAGCGCCATATCCGCGGCCTTGACCGCAACGAAGGCCCCTTTTTTGAACCAGCCCCGAATACCCGGCAGCGGCGTGGCATAGCTCACTTGCAGCGCTTTGGCCTGCACCACATCCAGCGCATCGGCCGGTAGAGCCCCATCATTCACATCGCGCACGGGCTTGCTGGCCAGCAGCTTGCGGGTATAGGCATGCTGCGGGTTTTGCATGACAGCGGCCACAGCGCCCTGCTCAACCAGCACGCCTTTTTCCATCACCGCCACACGGTCGGCAAAGCGGCGCACCAGATTCAGGTCATGCGTAATCATCAGCACGGCCATGCCGGTCTGGCGCTGTAAATCAGCCAGCAAATCCAGAATCTGGCCGCGCAGCGTCACATCCAGCGCCGTGGTGGGCTCATCGGCCAGCAGCAGGCGCGGGCGACTGGCCAGCGCCATGGCGATCATGGCACGCTGGCGTTGCCCGCCACTGAGCTGATGCGGATAGCTTTGTGCTCGGCGCTCTGGCTCGGGTATGCCCGTCGTGGCCAACAACTCCACTGCCTGCTTAAGTGCCTGCGCCTTGCTCAGCGCCTGCTTGAGTTGTAGCACCTCGGCCACCTGATCGCCCACAGTCATAAGCGGGTTCAGCGCCGTCATCGGCTCCTGAAAAATCATGGCGATATCGCCGCCGCGCACAGCCTGCATCTCGCGTTCTGAAAGTCGTAGCAGGTCGCGCCCGTCTAGCAAGCACTGGCCGCTTAATTGAGCATCACCCACCAGTCGCAGCAAAGACAGAGCTGTGACGGATTTGCCCGAACCCGACTCACCCACCAGCGCCAGCTTTTCACCGGCAGCCATGTCAAAACTCACGCCCTGCACCACGCTCTTGCCCGCAAAAGACACGCTCAGGTCGCGCACTGAAAGCAATGTGCTCGTCTTATTGAGCTCGCTCATGGCTTGCCTCCCCCGCTCTTAACCGCAGCGCTCTTTGCCTGCTTGCGCGGGTCCAGCGCATCGCGCAGGGCGTCACCCATAAAGGTCAGCAGCAGCAAGCTGATGACCAGCACGGCAAAGGTGGACAGCGAAATCCACCACGCATCAATATTGTTTTTGCCCTGACTGAGCAACTCACCCAGACTGGGCGTGCCGGGTGGGACGCCCAGCCCCAAAAAGTCCAGCGACGTCAGCGCCAAAATGGCCCCGCTCATGCGGAAGGGCAGAAAGGTGATCACCGGCGTCATGCTGTTGGGCAGAATGTGGCGAAAGATGATGGAGCGATTGCTGGCACCCAGCGCCTGCGCAGATTTGACATAGTCCAACTGGCGATTGCGGAAGAATTCGGCGCGCACATAGTCGGCCAGACCCATCCAGCCAAACAGACTAAGCAAGACCAGCAGCAGCGACACGCTGGGCGCAAACAGCGCGCTGAAGATGATGAGCAGGTATAGCTCGGGCATGGAGCCCCAGATTTCTGAAAAGCGCTGAAAGGCCAGATCGATCTTGCCGCCAAAAAAACCCTGCACCGCCCCGGCCAGCACGCCCAGCAGCACACCCACCACCGTCAGCGCCAGCCCGAACAGCACGCTGACACGAAAGCCGTAGATGAGCTGTGCCAGCAGATCACGCCCCCGGTCGTCCGTGCCCAGCCAGTTATCGGCCGATGGAGCCGATGGGTTGGGCGACTTGGCAAAATAGTTGATGGTGGCCTTGCCGTAGCGGTTGATGGGGAAGATGGCCCAGTTGCTGCCCTCGCTCAGCTTTTGCTGAATAAAGGGATCGAGATAGTCCGTGGGTGTATGAAAGTCGCCGCCAAAGGTGGTCTCGGGGTAGTCATTGAGCAGCGGCAGATAGGTCTGCCCCTCATAGCGCACGATAAGAGGCTTGTCGTTGGATAGCACTTCTGCAAACAAGCTGAGCACGACCAGCACCGAAAAAATCACCAGACTGACAAAACCCAGCCGGTTGGATTTGAAGCGCCGCCAAGCTCTGCGCCCCGGCGATTCTGACGGGGCTGCAGGCGCTGAGGGCACGGCTTTTACTCCTGAATTCATAGCTTCTAGTGCTTGTACCATATTGGCTTGAGGCTCATTTTTCATGAAATCAGTCAAACTTGACCCGAGGATCAACCCATACATAGCAAAGATCGCTGATGAGCTTGGTCACCAGCCCAATCAGCGTGAACAAATACAGCGTGCCCAGCACCACGGGAAAGTCGCGGCGAATCACGCTTTCGTAGCTGAGCAAGCCCAGTCCATCGAGCGAGAACAGCGTCTCGATCAGCAGTGCCCCGGCGAAGAAGGCGCCAATAAAGGCAGACGGAAAGCCGGTGACGATGGGAATCAGCGCATTGCGAAACACATGCTTGTAGAGCACTTGCCGCTCGCTCAAACCTTTGGCACGCGCCGTCAGCACATATTGCTTGCGGATTTCTTCAAGAAACGAGTTCTTGGTCAGCATGGCCGTGACGGCAAAACTACCCGCCACCATGGCTGTAATGGGTAGCGCGATGTGCCAGAGGTAATCGACCACCTTGCCCATGGCGCTGAGTTCATCAAAGTTCGATGAGGTCAGCCCCCGCAGCGGAAACCATTGCAGCTGACCGCCAAAAACCACCAGCAGGGCCACGCCCAGCACAAAGCCGGGGATGGCATAGCCAATCAGGATGAGCACCGTGGTGGCCAGATCAAAGCGCGAGCCGGCACGCACAGCCTTGGCAATACCCAGCGGCACGGCGACCAGATAGCTGATAAAAAACGTCCACAAACCCAGACTGATGGAGACAGGCAGTTTTTCTTTGACCAAGGCCCACACGCTTTTGTTCTGGAAAAAACTGGTCCCCAGATCAAAGCGCGCAAACTGGCCCAGCATCTGCACAAAGCGTTCAACGGGCGGTTTGTCAAAGCCATACAGGGCCTTGATCTCTTCCAGCCGCTTGGGGTCCACACCTTGCCCGCCGCGGTAGCTCATGGATGCACCTTCCACTCCGCGCCCCGCGCCAGTCTTGGCTTCTGCCAAATATTGCTCTACAGGGCCACCGGGCACAAACTGAATAACGATAAAGGTCAGCAGCAGCACACCCAGCAGCGTGGGAATCATCAGCAAGATGCGTTTGAGAATATAGGCAAACATTTTCGATCAACCCTTGTTTTCGACCGCAGCGCCGTGCTGCCCCAAGCAAGGCCAGCCCCCTTGGGGGGCAGCGACCCGTGCAACGGTGGAGCGTGGGGGCCACATTACTTGGCCCAGCCGGTATAAACCACCCACATCTCACCGGGCGAATAAGGTGGAATTTTCCCCGGCAGGGCCAGTCTCCAGTCGTCATACACCATTCGGTGCTTGCCCGAGAAGTACTGCGGAATCAGGTAGTGGCCGTGCGCGATGATGCGCTCCAGCGCGTGGCAGGCGGGCAGCATCTGCTGCTCAGATTTGGCCGACGCCATCTGCGCGATGATGTCGTCAACCGCCTTGCTTTTCAGGCCCACATAGTTAGATGCACCTTCGATATCAGCGGCGGCACTGCCGAACAGCTCCGCATATTCCTGACCCGGGTTGTGCGTGCCGGGCACGTTCAGCGTCACGATATCGAAATCGTATTTGTCCATGCGCTGCTGGTAGAGGGCGTAGTCCACATTACGCACCTTGAGCGTGATGCCCAACTTTTCCAGATTGCGCATCCAACTGCTCACCGCCTTGATGCCGCCTTCGCCGCTGTCCAAATATTCGATCTGCATGGCCTCGCCAGCGGCGTTGCGCAGCGCCCCGTCTTTGACGCTCCAGCCTGCATCGGCCAGCAGCTTTTGCGCGCGGCGCAGATTTCCGCGCAAGCCCTCGCCTGTATCGGTGCGCGGCGGCTGGGCCATAGGCCCCAGCGTGGCGGGCGGCAAACTGCCTTTGTAGGGCTGCAGCAGCGCCAGTTCCGCCTCGGTGGGCTCGCCTTGGGTCTCGCAGGCAGTGTTGCCAAACAGGCCATGCACGCGCTGGTAGGCGCCGTAGAACATCTGGCGATTCATCCACTCATAGTCGTAGGCAAGGCCCAGCGCCTCGCGCACGCGCACATCTTTGAGTTGCTCGCGCCTTGTGTTCAAGAAAAAGCTCTGAAAGCCCGAGGGCAGCTTGTTCTCAAACTCACCCTTGACCAGCTCGCCCGAGTTAAAGCGCTTGCCCGTCAAGCGCCGCGCCCAGTCGCCTGCGCTGTTGATGCGCATCAGGTCAAACTCGCCCGCCTTCAGTGCCTCAAGCCGCGCCGTTGCGTCTTTGTAGATCTTGATGGTGATGCGATCAAAGTTGGCCTGCCCCACGCGCACTGGCAGTGAAGCGCCCCAGTATGAAGCGTCGCGCACATAGGTAATGTCTTTGCCAAACTTGACTGGGCCAATTTTGTAAGGGCCGCTGCCAATCGGTATATCCGTCACCACCTGATCAAAAGGCTTGGGCTTGCCATTCGCATCCAGCCCCCAGTCGCGGCTAAACACCGGCAGGGCGGCACCCACGGTCAGCGGCAAATCCCGATTGGGCTTTTTGAAGCGAAAGCGCACCGTGCGCTCATCGAGCACATCGCAGCCATCCACCTCGGTAAATAAAGTCTTGTAGCCGGGCGATGCGTATTTGCTCAGCAGCGTCTCATAGCTGTGCTTTACATCCTGCGCCAGCACCGGCTTTCCGTTGTGAAAGCGCGCCTGCTTGCGCAGCCTGAAGGTGGCAGACAGGCCGTCGGCCGCCACATCCACATCTTCAGCCAGCAGGCCGTAGCCCGTGGCCGTTTCATCAAGGCTGGGCGCGAGCAGCGTCTCCAGCAGCATGTCCCCCACGTAGGCGGGCGGCGAGCCTTTGATGGTGAAGGGGTTGTACTTATCAAAGGTGGAGTAACGCAGATTACTCACCATGCGCAACTCGCCGCCCTTGGGGGCCGCGGGGTTCACATAATCAAAGTGCTTGAAATCCGCCGCATACCGCGGCTCGCCCCACAGTGCATAGGCATGTGCCGCCCAAGCTGGCGTGGCAACTTGGCTGCAGGTAATCAGGGCTGAACAAATCATCCAATGGCGCATGCGACAATTCTGCCCTAGCTAGGCTGACTATCGGTCAGTTCCTACGGATACGTTTTTAAAGATAGCGCCGCCGCCACAGGTGGTGCAGTCCCCCTCTTAATATTTTCTCTGGAGATCAACAATGGGTTTTCTCACCGGTAAAAAGCTGCTGATCACGGGCGTTCTGTCCAACCGTTCCATCGCCTACGGCATCGCCAAGGCCTGCCACGCACAAGGCGCAGAGCTGGCTTTCAGCTATGTGGGTGAACGCTTCAAAGACCGCATCACCGAGTTCGCTGCCGACTTTGACTCCAAGCTGATTTTTGATTGCGACGTGGGCAGCGACGAGCAAATCGACAAGATGTTTGCCGATCTGGGCGCCGCTTGGGGCAAGTTTGACGGTTTTGTGCACTCCATCGGTTTTGCCCCCCGCGAAGCGATTGCCGGCAACTTCCTCGACGGTCTGTCGCGCGAAAACTTCCGCATTGCCCACGACATCAGCGCCTACAGCTTCCCTGCCATGGCCAAGGCTGCTATGCCGCTGCTCAACGACAAGTCCTCGCTGCTGACCCTGTCGTACTTGGGCGCCCTGCGCTCCATCCCGAACTACAACACCATGGGTCTGGCCAAGGCATCGCTGGAAGCTTCTGTGCGCTACCTGGCTGAAGCCGTGGGCCGCACCGAAGACGGCCGCGCCATCCGTGCCAACGGCATCTCCGCCGGCCCCATCAAGACTTTGGCCGCCTCGGGCATCAAGGACTTCGGCAAGCTGCTGGGCCGCGTGGCCGATGCATCGCCCCTGCGCCGCAACGTGACCATTGAAGACGTGGGCAATGTCGCCGCTTTCTTGCTGAGCGACTTGGCATCGGGCGTGACCGCCGAGATCACCTATGTGGACGGCGGCTTTAGCCAAACCGCAGGCCTGTCTGCCGATCAGGTCTAAGCGGCTTGCGAAAGTCTCTGACTAAGCCTTAAAAGTTGACACTTCCAAAGCCCCGCAGGTACGCAAATACCTGCGGGGCTTTTTATTTGACAATTTATTTGCTACCTTGTTTTTCGCTGCGTGTTTTGCGTTTAGTGTTTTTCGCCATGCACAAGGCATCACCGCCCTCGCCCTACAAGCGCAGCCAAGCACAGCAGCTATGGTTAAAAAGTATTTTTAAGCCCAATCAATATTCATAAGGAGCTTTTCATGTCATTGCGTTTTGTACTTCTCGCCCTCTCCACCGCAGCACTGGCAGCGTGCAGCACTACTGAGCCACAGCAAGCGCAGGCCATCGCCAAGCTGCAAGCCACCTCGGGCAGCAATGTCAGCGGTGATGTGAAATTTACCCAAAAGACCGGCCAACAGGTCGTTATCAGCGCCGTGGTTCGCGGCCTCAAGCCCAATTCTGAGCATGGCTTTCACATTCACGACAAAGGCGACTGCGCAGACAACGGCAACGCTGCTGCGGGTCACTTCAACCCCATGGGCAACCCCCACGGCAAATACGACTCCACCCAGCACCATATGGGCGACCTGCCCAGCCTGAAGGCGGATTCCAACGGCGTGGCCACCGTCAATGTGCAGTCCCGCGACATCACCTTGTTGGCGGGCCCCGGCAACGTGATTGACCGCGGCCTCATCGTCCACGCCCAAGCGGATGACTACACCACCCAGCCCACAGGCAACGCCGGCGCCCGCATTGCCTGCGCCGTGATTACGCGCGATTGAGGCAACTCACCCCCTCACAAAGCCGCAACCCACAGGTCGCGGCTTTTTTATGCCTAAACCGCCAAAAGTCCTTATTCTGTATTGACTAGACGCTATCTTTTTTATATCAATACAGCAGTTTCATAGACAACGCACGCTGGCAGCTCTAGCATGGGCCGCTTGACCATGAGGAGATCGCCATGCCGCTGTCGCTACTCAAATTTCCATCCTGGTTTTTGCACGCTCTGATATGTGCCGGTTTTTGGCTGAGCGCCCCGCTCCAAGCTCAAACAGCAGTGCAAACCACTGCGCAAAAAACTGCACCAATAGCAACGCAAGCACCCTCACTCATGCTGGCCCACATCTGGCGCAACGGCCTGCCACTGCAGGACTACTGGATCAGCGAAAAGCTCGATGGCGTGCGCGGCTACTGGAATGGCCTGCAACTCATCAGCCGCAGCGGACAGGTGATTGCAGCGCCCAGCTGGTTTACCCAAGGCTGGCCTGCCACGCCCATGGGTGGCGAGCTCTGGGCCGGACGCGGCCAGTTCTCGCACGCCCAGTCCACCACTGCACAGACCCAGCCCAGCGATGCGGCTTGGCAACGCATGCAGTTCATGGTGTTTGACCTGCCAGCTGCCCCCGGCAGTTTTGACGAACGCCTGCCACTGCTCAAACAAACCGTGGCCCACATCAACCAGACTTGGGTGCAGATGGTGGCCCAGCAAAAACTAAGCAGCGATGCGCAACTGCAAACCTTGCTGAATCAAGTCGTAAAAGCTGGCGGTGAAGGTCTGATGCTGCACAAAGGCAGCGCGCCCTATCGCAGTGGCCGCAGCGACGATCTGCTCAAGCTCAAACCGTTTGACGACGCCGAAGCCAAAGTCATTGGCTACAAGAGCGGACGCGGCCAGTGGCAGGGCATGACGGGGGCGCTCATCGTGCAGAACCCACAAGGGCTGCAATTTGCGCTGGGCTCGGGCCTGAATGCTGAGCAGCGCAAAAACCCGCCGCCGCTGGGCAGCTGGGTTACTTATCGCTATCAAGGTCTGCATGAAAAAAGCGGCCTGCCGCGATTTGCTCGCTTTATGCGGATGCGCGATGAACCCGGCTTTCAGCCTGAGGCAATCACGCGCTAAATTCAAAATCCATAGCTGCTTGCCGTTGATGCTAATGAATTAGAGGCACTTTCGGCTCAAAATTTACCAGCTGAGCGCCTGAATCGATTCACGGGACTGGACTGCCCTCAAACTGAAGTCATGCGACAGCGCCCCCTCAAGTGATTGGATTTCTAAAGGTTTATAGGGAAAAACCATTTACAGACAAGCACTAAGCGCTATCTTTTTTAAAGAGTAGCCCCCGCAATGATTGCCAGAACAACACTGCCAATGCCGCCCCTGTGGTGTTAGCCAGCGCATCCAGCCACTCAGCGCCGCGCGTGGTGGTAAAGCCCGCCTGCAGCAGCTCAATGACGCCGCCATAGCTGGCGCAAATTAGCACCACAGCTAGCGCCGCACGCCCTGACCAGCGCGATTGCTCAGCATGGGCACGCGCCCAGGCCGTACTCCACAGCAGACTGGCCAGTACGCCATGCAGCCCCGCGTGCACCAGTTTGTCCGTGTACTCAAAGCCACGCAAAAACGGCAACAGTCGAAGAATCAGCCCACCGCTAGTTCCGGTTTCATTCAGACAACCCCACAAAACAAACAAGGCCCAGCACAGGCTGAGCCAAGCCAAAACTTTCCAAAGGCGCGCTGCACGTGCTGATTGAGAGAGTGAATGCATAGGCAAAAATATAAAAAAGCCCGAAGTGCGAACACCCGGGCTTTTGATAGAAAGCAGGTTTTACAACCCGCCCGTGAACTGAAGCTTAAACCGCTTTCTTGGCAGTCTTCACTGCTTTGACAGGCTTTGCAGCCGTTTTAACTGCGGCTTTGACCGCTGGCTTGGCAGCCGCTTTTTTAGCAGGTGCCTTAACAGTAGGTTTTACAGCAGCCTTTGCAGCGGGCTTAGCAGCAACTTTCTTGGCTGCAGGCTTTTTCGCCGCCACCGCTTTTTTCGCAGGCTCTGGCGTAAAGCTCGACTCTGCCACGCAGTCGGCGTAGTAGCGCACTTCACCGTCTTCACCTTCCAGCTCAACCAGACCGTGAATATCGGTCTCAAAGCCCGGAGCCATCTTGGCAAATTCGCGGGCGAACAGCAGATAGTCCACGATCTTCTTGTTGAAGACTTCACCAGGAATCAGCAAAGGAATGCCCGGCGGGTAAGGCGTGACCAGACCCACCGTGGTGCGACCGACCAAATGGTCGATTTCCACACGCTCGGTCTTGCGCTGGGCAATGTGGGCGTAGGCGTCCGAGGGTTTCATCGTGGGCTTGAGGTCCGAGAGGTACATCTCAGTCGTCAAGCGCGCAATGTCGTACTTGGCATACAGCTCGTGCACGTGCTGGCACAGGTCCTTCAGACCCATGCGCTCGTAGCGGCGGTACTTCTGCACAAACTCTGGCAGGATGCGCGCCAGCGGCTGGTTGCGGTCGTAATCGTCCTTGAACTGCTGCAGCGCAGTCAGCATGGTGTTCCAGCGACCCTTGGTGATGCCGATGGTGAACATGATGAAAAACGAGTACAGACCCGTCTTCTCCACCACCACGCCATGCTCGGCCAGATACTTGGTGACGATGGACGCGGGAATACCGATGTCGTCAAAGTCGCCATCCAGATCCAGACCCGGCGTGACGATGGTGGAGTTGATCGGGTCCAGCATGTTAAAGCCATCGGCCAGATCGCCAAAGCCGTGCCAGTTGTCGAACTCCTTGCCGTTCTTGCCGTTCTTGGCTTTAGCCTTGTGCTTGCGCGAGGAGTCGGGGCCGCGAATGATCCAGTCTTGAGCCGAGCCCACGCCTTCTTCGGCCAAGGCTTCAGGGCCCCAGACTTCGAACCACCAGTCGTCGTCACCAAACTCATCGTCCACCTTGCGCATGGCGCGGCGGAAGTTCAGCGCTTCCAGAATGGATTCTTCTACCAGCGCGGTGCCGCCGGGCGGCTCCATCATGGCAGCGGCCACGTCGCAGCTGGCAATGATGCTGTACTGCGGGCTGGTCGAGGTGTGCATCAGGTACGCCTCGTTGAACAGCGGGTGGTCCAGCTTTTCGGTCTGCGAATCCTGCACCAGCACATGCGAGGCCTGGCTGATACCGGCCAGCAACTTGTGAATGGACTGGGTCGCGTACACCACCGAATGCACGGGGCGCTTACGCTTCTTGCCCATGGCGTGGTAGCTGCCATAGAAGGGGTGGAAGGCCGCGTGCGGCAGCCATGCCTCATCAAAGTGCAGGTTGGCCACATAGCCATCCAGCATGCCCTTGATGGTTTCTGTGTTGTACAGAACACCGTCGTAAGTGGACTGCGTCAGCGTCAACACACGTGGCTTGACGGACTTGGCATCCACGCCCTTGAGCAGCGGGTTGGCAGCGATCTTGGCCTGAATGGACTCGATCGAGAACTCGCTTTGCGGAATAGGGCCAATGATGCCGAAGTGGTTGCGTGTGGGCTTCAAGAACACCGGAATCGCACCCGTCATGATGATGGAGTGCAGGATGGACTTGTGGCAGTTGCGATCCACTACCACCACGTCGCCCGGCGCCACAGTGTGGTGCCAAACGATCTTGTTGGACGTCGATGTGCCATTGGTCACAAAGTAGCAGTGGTCGGCATTGAAAATCCGCGCAGCGTTGCGCTCGCTCTCGCCAATTGCCCCGTTGTGATCTAGCAGCTGGCCCAGCTCTTCCACGGCATTGCACACGTCGGCGCGCAGCATGTTCTCACCATAGAACTGGTGGTACATCTGGCCCACGGGGCTCTTCAGAAACGCCACGCCACCGGAGTGGCCAGGGCAGTGCCAGCTGTAGGAGCCATCTTCGGCGTAATCCAGCAGCGCCTTGAAGAACGGAGGTTGCACGCCCTCCAGATAGCCCTTGGCTTCACGGATGATGTGCTTGGCCACAAATTCGGGGGTGTCCTCGAACATGTGGATGAAGCCGTGCAGTTCGCGCAGAATGTCATTAGGCAGGTGGCGACTGGTCTTAGTCTCACCGTAGATGTAGATGGGCACATCTTCATTCTTGCGTCGCACTTCACCAATAAAGCTGCGCAGACTGTGAATGATGGGATCTTTGTCGCTGCCGAGCTGGAATTCCTCGTCGTCAATCGACAAAATAAAGGCACTGGCGCGGCTTTGCTGCTGAGCAAACTGCGAGAGGTCACCGTAGCTGGTCACGCCCAGAACTTCAAAACCCTCTTCTTCAATAGCTTGAGCAAGGGCGCGAATACCCAGCCCCGAGGTGTTCTCGGAACGGTAATCTTCGTCAATGATGACGATGGGAAAGCGAAATTTCATGGACAGCCTCCGTACCAATCAGGCCTAAAAAACGAAACAGCCGCGAAGTGTAAGGAATATCCTTATCGCGGCTTTGAATGCGGGTGTTTTTAACCCAGAATGTGGTGCATACAAGCCACAAATAGAGGAGTTCAGGTATGGATCATTCCACCGCATGGTGGTTGCTTGCAGGTTTACTGGTCATTGCTGAATTATTGACCGGTACTTTTTACCTCCTCATGCTGGCACTAGCCGCCGTCGTTGGCGCACTGTGCGCCCACTTTGGTCAAGGCAGCAGCACGCAGATTGTGGCAGCTGCCATTTTGGGCTCTGCAGCAGTATTTATCTGCTACCTGCTGCGCAAACGCAGCCCACGCAAGCAGCCAGCATCCAGCAATCGCGATGTCAACATGGATGTGGGCGAAACCGTTCTTGTAGAGCAATGGAACCCCGACGGCACAGCCCAAGTACGCTACCGAGGCGCCGCCTGGACCGTGATGTGCCGCCCCGGAACCTTGGCTATGCCCGGCCCCCACCGCGTGACCGAAGTGATTGGCAACCGCCTTCTAGTTGACAAAGTTTGAGCATTTTTCAGCCTTGGCATGACTATGCTGTGCGCTGAAAAGCTTCCCCCTCTTCCTCATCACAACGCCCCATAAGGGCTGGAGACAATATGGATTACGCAGTTCCTCTCGCCATTGCCATCATTGCTGTTATTTTTATCGTGCGTTCGATCAAGGTCGTGCCCCAGCAACACGCATGGGTCAAAGAGCGTTTGGGCAAGTACGCAGGCACCCTCACCCCGGGCCTGAATTTTCTAATTCCTTTTGTCGATCGCGTTGCCTACAAACACAGCCTCAAAGAAATCCCTCTGGATGTGCCTAGCCAAGTCTGTATTACACGCGACAACACGCAGCTGACGGTGGACGGTATTCTGTACTTTCAGGTTACCGACCCGATGCGCGCCAGCTACGGTTCATCTAACTACATCATGGCCGTGACCCAGCTGGCACAGACCTCACTGCGCAGCGTGATCGGTAAGTTGGAGCTGGACAAAACCTTTGAAGAGCGCGACATGATCAACGCACAAGTGGTCAACGCTATTGATGAAGCGGCGTTGAACTGGGGCGTGAAGGTTCTGCGCTATGAAATCAAGGACTTGACACCCCCTGCTGAGATTTTGCGCTCCATGCAGGCCCAAATCACCGCCGAGCGTGAAAAACGCGCCTTGATCGCCGCCTCTGAAGGCCGCCGCCAAGAACAAATCAACATTGCCACCGGCGAGCGCGAAGCGTTTATTGCCCGCTCTGAAGGTGAAAAACAAGCGGCCATCAACAAAGCACAAGGTGAAGCCAACGCCATCACTACTGTGGCTGAAGCGACAGGCCAAGCGCTAGAACGTGTAGCTACCGCCATTCGCCAGCCCGGTGGCGAGCAAGCCGTCCAGCTTAAAGTGGCCGAAAGTGCTGTGGAGGCCTATAGCAAAGTGGCCGCTGACTCCAACACCACGCTGGTTGTCCCCGCCAACATGTCCGAAGTCTCGGGTTTGATTGCATCCGCTATGAAGATGATGCAAGTGGGAAAGAGCAGCTAATTTCGGCCAACGAATGAAAGTGTAGAAAATAACTTGCTGCACTTTCATTTTGAGGTCGGAATTTCTGGTTAGAATAACGACATCAAACACGGAGCGGTGGATGAGTGGTTTAAGTCGCACGCCTGGAAAGCGTGTGTGGGTTAATAGCCCACCGCGGGTTCGAATCCCGCCTGCTCCGCCAAAATTGCAAAAAGGCCTTGATTTTCAAGGCCTTTTTTGTTTTTTCAGAAAAGGCTTAGGAAAACTTCTGGGACATACGTCCAACAGGAGCACTCTATGCCTACTGAAGGAAGTCTCGCCTCTGCCTCTATTTTTTTGAGTTCAGCTCTCAAAATTGAGCCGTTCACCATCGAAGATGTCGATGCATCCGCTGTCGCAGATTTGCCCGTTGGCGAGCATTTGCCAGACTACGAGCAGCATCTTCATCAAATCGACAATTCTTGGCGAGCTGGAGGCACGCACCTCAGCCGAAGTCACTCCGGCCTCTGGTACATGCGCTTTAAAGTGCCTGAGGCCATTCGCGCCGCCTACCCGGATCTCCCCAAGGAATTGCGCCGTTCCACCAAAACGCGCCATAAAATCCACGCGCTCGCGATTTCTCGAAAAATGTGTCTAGACTTCCTGATCAGGCACAGAATTTCGGAGACGCGCATGGGTCAGCCTGATCAATCGAGACAAGAGCAAGCACAAACACTGCAGCCGCAGTATTCGTTTACCGTGATCAACGGCACGGTGCAGCTGCATTTTTCAGGCAGCCCTGCTCTGGAAACTTTGCAAGAAGCCACCCGCTGCCTTCAAGCACTGCAAAGCGCCTTGGCCGCAAATGATCCAAGCTTTGCGCTGAAGCCTGCCCCCACGCCTAGCCCTGCTGCGCCACTTTCTTCTGAAACCCCTCAGATTCTCGACAAAGGCGCAAACGAAGAGTTTCTAACAAAACCGGTTTCTGCTGAGACTCCCCCCTGCTCTTCCTCCAGTGATCCTTCCGCTCATGAGCACAGCACTCAATCTGTATGCGGGACAGAAACTC
Organism: Comamonas sp. Y33R10-2; assembly: GCF_019355935.1. Classification (NCBI taxonomy): domain Bacteria; kingdom Pseudomonadati; phylum Pseudomonadota; class Betaproteobacteria; order Burkholderiales; family Comamonadaceae; genus Comamonas; species Comamonas sp. Y33R10-2. Next base: position 1,305,911 of record NZ_CP079925.1, on the reverse strand, counting down.
CACACTGGCTATCTGACGCCATCGACCGCTGGCATGGCAATGGTGCGCATACGTTCACAGCCAACACATGGAAGCATTCTTACGCCCCTTCGTTTCGAATCTTGCGAGAGATCATGGGTGCCGAGCGGCGCCATCGGATTCTGGAGGACGGCAGCGTCCAAGCCGATCTGCTGGATATTCGCATGAGCGACATTACTGATCGGCATATTCATAACTTGCTCGATTGCCTAAAACAATTGCCGCCCAATCAGGGCAGCAATACCGCCGTTGTCGAAGCCCTGAACCGCATACAGCAGCGCCAGCGTAAAAGGCAGCCCCTACCCAGCGCCAGCAGTGTAGAAAAAAAGTTAGGCCATCTTCTGCCCTTCTTTCGCTACGCCAAAGAAGCTAAGTGGATTCAGCCAGATGTACTGGATGCAATGCACCTCATTCAGCGCACGGCTTCTGCCCAATTAAGTAAAGCGCTACGCAAAAAAGGGGGCAAAGCGGGCTATGTTGCGCTCTCCAAGACCGAACTGACTCGCTTGTTCAGCCACGAAGCGCTCACCCAAGACAGCCACCGTAATCCCTGGAAATTCTGGGTGCCCCTACTGTGCCTGCATCAAGGCGTCCGGGTCTCAGAAGCATCTCAGCTGTACACCAATGACATCCAATGCATTGATGGCATCCCTTGCATTTCGGTCATTGAAGACACGCAAGATGAAGCGAGCGACCGCTCAACGAGACCACATGCCAAGTCCAGTGAGGAATACCGGCGTCTCAAGACCCTGTCCTCAAGACGCGTCGTTCCTCTGCACCCGCAACTAATCGAGCTGGGGTTCCTGCAGTTTGTGGAGCAAATCCAGCAGAGGAATCCCAGAAGGGCCACTCATCTCTTTGCGAACCTGCCATGGGATGAGAAAAGCATGTTCGGGCGCAAACCGGCTCGCTTCATCATTGAGCTACTGAAAGAGCTGCAAATTCATACCCCACGCAGCAAGGTTGCGCACTCACTGCGTTCGAACTTCAACCAGGAATTGCAGCGCACCATGATCCCTAGCGCCCTCATCTCTCGTATGTTGGGTCACTCCACCCGGCAAACCAAAGATGAACACTACAACGAAGCCGACTACGGGCCGGCATTGCCTTTTGCTGAAATCCTGCCCTACCTGAACAAAATGGACTTTGCTCTCACGCTTCCGAGCTGGGAGGAACTCATGCGTAGAAGATCTGCTCAGCGACTGGCGAAGCAATACAGTACCCTGCTTTGAAGTAGATCTTTTGACTGCCATGTGTGCCATGTGTGCCATGGACTAAAGCTTGAAGCAGGTATGCATAGACCTTTATATATGGCAGCTTTAGGCTGGTTGCTGACGCTCAGTTGAAGAGCTCAGACGGCGGCTGTGCACACAAAGCTGCCCCTCGACGCCGGAGCGAGCCGGTGAGCTCTTGTAATCCCAGTGCCTGAGTGTCGTGGCAATCCTCCTGCATACTGATGAGCCTTGTTTCAGGGCCGCGCGCTTGGGGGTCTCAGGTTATCTACACACGTTCGCCCGGCGCTAAGGCGCCACACACTCGTTTGTCATGCACTTCGCCTGGGCAACGCCATGGCGGACTACACAGTGTCGCCGCACCAGGCTGAAAAGGTGATTGGATACTGGACTTGTGTATCATTTTGTATCTTTAAAAGAGTAAACAGGCTTGAAACATGGGAGAGGCTGTGAGTCGACTTGATCTTGGGATAGTGGGTTGCGAGCAACTGGCCGCGGTACTGGGCGTCGTAACCGACTCGGACGTCAAGGCGGCGGCGGAGCTGAACCCGGCGCCTCGCTCAGAGCAGGGCAGAGGCGACGTCGCGACTGATCCTGAGGCGCTCGCGGAAGCTTGTCGCCCTTTGCTAGGCTACGCCAGCGGGGTGCGGTCGGCTATGGGTTCATTGCTGACAAGTTCGATTCCATGGGTGGGCTCGGTCCGACATGCGTGCGTCGCTTCGTGGAGGATACGCAGGTGCTCCGGGCTGCGCTTCCAGAGCAGTGGCAGCGGGATGCCTTCGGAAAGGTTCATGCCTGGTTGCGCGCACTCGAGTTGAGGAGTTAAAACACAATGACACAGCTGACGTTCAATATCTTTGACTCCTTGTCCGCTTGGGGCACGACACTTCCCACCTGGCAGTATTTCTTGCTGAGCAAATTGGTGGAGGACATTGAACTGTCCGATGCCGTGCTCGATGAGGTTTTCTCGGAGTATCTGATTGACCAGAACCTGGCTGGCCCCGATGCGGCCCGCGTTGCTTGGAATCCGGTGCTTCCTCAGTTCAAACCGGGTGCTCCTGCCGTGGTCAGTACCCTGACGAAGATGACCGGTGTCTCAGGCGTCAACGCGCTGGCCGCAGGTGAAACGCTTAACTTTGGTCCCAAGCTCACGGTGATCTACGGACCCAACGGGGCTGGCAAGTCTGGTTATGCACGGGTGCTGAAATCCGCGTGCTTTACGCGATCGAAGGATGTCGGGATCCTGGGCGATGTGAAGCTTGGGAAGAGCAAGCAGCCAAAGCCAACTGCGAAGTTCTCATTCGACGATGGTTCGACCGTGGACTTCGTTCATCAGGAACCCTTCCAGCGAATGCGCGATGGCTTCGCTGTCTTCGACTCGACTTGCGTTCGCGTGCACCTGGACGGCCGCAACGCTTTCCAGGTCATGCCGTATCTGTTTGATGTCTTCCCGCGCATGGTGGCGGCATTCACCGGACTGCAGACCAAACTCCGTGACCAGATCACGCAGCGCACCCACGCCGCCGACAAATATGCCATCCAAAACAGCACATCCGAAGTCGCGACAGCTCTCTCTGCCCTCACTGCAAAGACGGATCTGGCGCGGCTGCAAGAACTTGCGGTGTATGGTGAAGCCGAAGCTGCCCGGCTCTCGGCGATCGAACAACAACTGGTCGAATTGCGCACCTCGGACCCGAAAGAGATCGTCAAGAGAAACGAACAGCGCATTGCCGACCTGAAGGCTGTTCATACGTCCATCGGTGCCCTGACGCAGGCGATCCAACCGGTGCTCGTGCAAGGCATCGCTGCGACGGCGTCGCGGATAACGGCGCTGGTGGAACAAGGCGCGGCGCTGTCGGCCGCCCGTTTCGGCGGTGAGCCGGTTCAACCTGTCGGAACCCGTGCGTGGCTGGATTTGCTGGCCGCTGCGATTGCATACGGCGAGGAAGCTTATCCAGGAGCTCCATTTCCGTCCCAGACGGATGGAGCCCGCTGCGTGTTGTGTCAACAGACCCTGGATGCCGACAGCGCGGATCGCCTGACTAAGTTCTACCAAACGGCCACTAGCGATGTGGAGGCTCAGCTTGCCGTCACGAGGAGCACCCTCAAATCGCACAACGTTGCGCTAGGCAAGGTAGGACTGTCTTTCTTTGGCGAGGAAAGTGCCGCGCGGCGCACCGTGCAAGAACTCGATGCGGTCCTGGCGGCGGAGATCATCGGGTATATTGAGGGCTTCCGTTCCATTGTTGGCGTGTTGAGCGAAGCGGTGGCAAAGGAGACGGATCCGGCGCTGTCGCTGCTCGCATATGACACCGTCTCGGACCGGGTGTCCGCGCTGGTAGATCGCCTCGCTCAAGACAACGGAAAGCTTCAGCAGAGCGATCCTCAGGTATTAATTGATGCGCTGCTTCTGGAACTGCAACTACTCAAGGACCGACAGTGGCTGGCCGACCACTACATTGCCGTGGCAGAAGCGGTCGAAGACCAGAACTGGGTGCTGAAAGCGAATGCATGCCTTCGCAGTCTGCCAACCATCCAGCGCGATGTCACGAGCAAGCAGAAGGCTCTGGCCAAGGAACTCGTTGCACAAGGTTTCATCGCGCGATTCACCGAGAACTGTACCGCGCTTGGGTTGACACTGCCGGTGCAATTCAAGTTTGCCGGCGAGGCTGGGACTACGGACAGGAAGATCGAAATTGCCAATGCCGGGATGGCCGGAGTTGATCCTTCGCAAGTGCTTAGTGAGGGAGAGCAGACGGCTGCGGCACTGGCCGACTTTCTAACAGAGGTGGAGCTCAACGGTGCTTGTGCGGGGGTGATCTTCGACGATCCAGTAACGTCGATGGATCACGTGCGCAAGGAGTCGATCGCGCAGCGGCTGGTGACCGAAGCCAATCGTAGGCAGGTGGTTGTCTTCACACACGACATCATGTTCACAAACTATCTCGCGGCGGCTGCTAAGGAGAAAGGGGTGGCATTCGCTGGGCGCACAGTATGGCGCGATGACGCCAATTCGCCTGGGGCGATCGATCGGCTGGCCTTTCCGTACGAACACTATGAAGGGGCTGCGCATGAACGGGCCAAGGGGCACTACGAGACGGCACTGACCTTGGCTGGTGACCCGCAGCGGGACGCCATGGAAAAGGCCTGTGGCAGTCTGCGCACTGCCTATGAGGACTTCATCCAGAAGACGCTGTTCAACAACGTGGTGCGGCGTTGGCGTGAGAACATCACGTTCACACTGAATAAGGTGTACTTCGACGAAGCGATCGCGGCGCGCATTCATGATCGAATGGCTGCTTTATCGCGCTACATCGACGCACATTCCCACTCGCAAGACTTCCATGAGGTGCCCCTCACCACTGATTTGATCAAGAGCGAGTTGGCCCATTTCGATGCCATCAAGTCGGACTACAAGAGAGCTCGTTCGGCTTGGGAGAAGGCGAAGCCGAATGCCACCAGTGTCTTCAGCTGAGTAGTTCCTGGAAGGTGCTTGAACACGTATGACCTGCACAGGCTGGGATGGAACAGCTTCCAGCAGCTTTGTCTCACCATCGCCCGCGAAGTTCTCGGACAGACGGTGCAGTCGTTCCTGGATTCGAACGATGCAGGGCGCGATGGTGCCTTCGCGGGAAGCTGGAACCCGTCGTCAGGACAGCACTTCAGCGGCAACTTCGTCATCCAATGCAAGTTCTCCAGCAAGGCCGGAAGCCTGCTGACGAAGTCCGGCATCGCGGATGAAATTCCTAAAGTCCGAAGGCTCGTGTCCGATGGACTTTGTGATGTCTACATTCTGATGACGAACGCTGGCGTGTCCGCGAAGCAGGAGGCACAACTCAAGGCTGCGCTGAGTGGCGTCGGCGTGAGGGATGTGCTGATATGCGGGTCCACCTGGATCGAGGACCAGATCAGGGAGAACACTCGGCTGCGGATGCTCGTGCCCCGCGTGTACGGCTTGGGCGATCTGAGTCAGATTTTGGACGAGCGTGCCTATGCCCAGGCTCGCGCCGTCCTTGAATCGCTGCGTGACGATCTTGCCAAGGTCGTCGTCACGGAATCCTACCGAAAAGCCGTCAATGCACTCGACGAGCATGGGTTCGTCTTGCTGATCGGTGAGCCTGCTGCAGGCAAGACGACGATCGCCTCGATGCTTGCGATGGCCGCCGCCGACAAATGGAAGTCGTCGGTTCTCAAACTGGCCGACCCGGCCAAAGTCGTGGAACGTTGGAATGTCGACGAACTTTCGCAGTTCTTCTGGATCGATGACGCATTCGGTGTGACTCAGTACGAATCACCGTTGGTGCATGGCTGGAACCACTCTCTGGCGCAGGTCAGAACGATGCTGCGCCGTGGAGCCAAGATCGTCATGACGTCCAGAGACTACATCTACAACCGAGCCCGCCAGGATCTCAAGGAAAGCGCATTTCCTCTGCTCAGCGAGAGCCAGGTTGTGATCGATGTGCATGACCTGTCCGACTTAGAGAAGCAGCAGATTCTTTACAACCACCTCAAGCTGGGCAAGCAGACCGCCGAGTTCCGCGCCACCATCCATCCTCACCTGGAGTACATGGCGGCGCATCCGCGTTTCATTCCGGAGACCGCACGACGCATCGCAGACCCCTTGTTCACGAACGATCTCTACCTGAGCAAATACCATTTGGGTGCATTCGTGGAAAAGAGGGAACAGCTTCTGCTCGAAGTGATCCAGGGGCTGGACGCGAGCAGCAAGGCAGCGCTGGGCCTGATCTACATGAGAAAGGACTATCTTGAAAGTCCCATCATGCTGCAAGGCTCAGAGCCTCATGCCATTGATCGTCTGGGCAGCACGTTGGGGGAGTGTATTAAGGCGCTCGATGCACTCAATGGCAGTCTCGTGACGCACATGCATATCGATGACCAGCTGGTATGGCGGTTCAAGCACCCGACAATCGGCGACGCCTACGCGACGACCCTCGCTTTCAGTCCGGATCTGCTTGGAGTCTTTCTCAGCGGCAGCTCCATCGAGAATCTTCTGTCTCAAATCACATGTGGGAACGTCGGTATCGAGAAGGCCGTCATTGTTCCCAAGTCGCTGTTTCCGACCATGATCGAGCGTCTGAGGAATTTCTCGGCCAGCAATCAGTACAAGGTTGAGTGGATGTCCTCGTGGGGCGCTCGTTGGACACTCTATCGCTTTCTCGCAAATCGCTGCTCAAAGGATTTTCTGGCAGCCTATCTTAAGCAATCGCCAGATGTCTTGCAGCGCGTGGCCAAGCCGGGCCTGAGCCTCAGTGCCGTTCCCGAGGTCGATCTTGCCGTGCGATTGCATGAATTTGGTCTTCTTCCTGAGGAAGTTCGCAAGGCGTTCATTGAGGCGGTGAGCACTTATGCAGTAGAGGGCCAAGATTTGTATGCGCTAGACGATGCTGGTGTACGGAGTGTGTTCCAGGACAGCGAGTTTGACGAACTGGTGGAAATGGTCAGAGCGGATTTGATCCCAAAGCTGGCGGATGTCCGACTCAGTGCACAGAGCAACCACTCATCTTCTGATTCGCCGGATGAGCACATGCTGGGAATCCTCGAATCGTTCGGCACACTCAAGAAGCGGTTTGGCGAAGACGAACAACTGGGAAAGCTCATTGACAGGGAAATCGATCTCGTGAACGAATGGATCTCCGAGACAGAGCCACCGGAGCCGAAGGTGGGGCCAAGGGCTCTGGGAGCCGTGGAGCATTTAGATGAGAGGCGCGGCACGAGAAGCATCTTTGACGATATTGCTGATTAACGCTTCTGAATCGACCAGCCTTTCCTAGAAGGTTTCAGATCTCGGACAACTACCTTTTCAGTTTGCGAAATGACCGATCCTAGGCATAGAGCAGTCATTCATGTCGAAGAGTTGAGCGGCAGCTAGCGCTGCAAAGCCGAAGTTGGTGCTCAGATGTGGGTGACGTCGCAATAAAAGTCCACATTCTTAAGATCCACTTAATGTTTTGACTGCGATCTTTATACGAGCTTAATTTCAGCACTTATAGATTCCGTACATCGCAATTACGGGCTTGCAGGCCAAGCCCTTTGATGTATGAAACCTATCGCCATTCTCCAGCACGAAAACACCCAAGGCCCCGGCGTGTTGGGAGAGTATTTGCAGCAACAAAACATCGCCTTTGAGGTCATCACCCCCTGTCTTGACGCCCACACCCCCGTGCGCGCAGCAGATTACCGAGGCCTTGTCGTGCTGGGCAGTAACCACTGCGCCAACGAGCAGCTGCGCTGGATTGAGCAAGAGCGCTGCCTGCTACAAGATGCCTTGGTCCATGATGTGCCAGTGCTAGGCCACTGCTTTGGCGCACAAATGCTGGCCCGCGCCATGGGTGCGCGTGTGATGCGCAACCCCTGCGCCAATATTGGATGGAGCCGGGTGTGGGTGACACGGCCGGCGCAAACACTGCTGCAAGTGCCCAGCGAGATTACGCTGTTCAACTGGCATTACGACACCTTTGAAATTCCGCAAAAGGCTACGCGCAGCATGTTTGGCGCGTTTTGCCTGAACAAAGGCTTTTTTTACGGCCGAAACTGGGCATTTCAAGGCCACCTTGAAGTAACCGAGCACAGCGTGAAAGCGTGGTGCCATGAAGGCCACGAAGAATTGCGCCATGCGCACGGACCTGCGGCGCAGCACGAGGCACAAATTTTGGCTGAGCTGCCCCAACATATGGATGCGCTGCGTGAGACAGCGATAAATGTTTACAGCGCATGGGCCCGCCAGCTAGACCGCCCCGCCTTCTTCTCCTTGGGGGCATTACCCGCACAGTGGCCTATCACAGTGCCTGCGAACGCACCTGCCCCAACCAAGGCACAAGCGCAAGCCGCCGTGACTATTGCTCCCACCCTCCTGCGTCTTGGGGGGCAGCCCGCCTCCGACATCCCGAACCACGCCGTCGCAGCGCTGCAATATCAGGCGCCACTGGCCGAGCAAACCAAGGTGATTTTGGCAAGGGTGGTGCATTAAGAGCGCCCACAGGCGCGCCATCTTGATGCCATCTTGATACGCAGCCCCTGATTCCATACACGGTATTGACGGCATCATTTTTATATTTCTTCACAAGCCAACAGCGTGTCATCAATGCGATGCACACGGCGTTGGATGCCTTAAGGGAGAAATAAAAATGTTACCCAGCCTCTGGATTGAAGCCTTAGCCGCCCTCACGGCGCTGGGGCTGTTTGCGTATTTGGGCTATGCGCTGCTGCGCCCTGAAAAGTTTTAAGGAGGCGACATGCACGCACTACAAGACTTGATTTTTGTCAGCCTCACCGTGGTCTGCTTTGTCGGACTGCTGGGCTTTGTTCGCGCCTTGGTGCGCATTTAAAAAACACCTCTCTTGACTTTAAAGACGCGCAAGAGGCCTGGCCCACAGGCCCAGCGCGCTTTGGCAGCGGGGAGGCTTTTGCTTGGTATGTCGACCGATGTGGGCAACGGTGCAGTGTCCGCCCCATCTCAGTTGCCAGCGCAAAAGATGCATCGGAGAAATTGGTATGTGGTTACCTTGGATGGAATTTGCCGTAGTCCTCACGGTCGTCGCGCTGCTAACCGTGCCCATGGGGCAATGGCTGGCACGCTGCTTTACCAGCGAGCACCATACGTGGCTTGAGCGTATGACTTATGGCGCCATTGGCATCAACCCGCAAGAGCGCATGGGGTGGCAGCATTACGGCATAGCGCTGGTGCTGTCCAACGCTGTGATGATGCTGCTAGGCTATCTGATCTTGCGCATGCAATGCGGGCTGCCACTTAACCCATTGGATTTGGCCGCTCAAACTCCAGATTTGGCGTTCAACACCGCCGCGTCGTTCATCACCAACACCAACTGGCAGTCGTATGGTGGTGAATCCAGCCTGAGCAATGCCACGCAAATGGCCGCCATCACCTATTTGATGTTTGCTGGTGCCACCACCGGTGTGGCAGTGGGTGCCGGCTTTGTGCGCGGCTTGGCGCGCTCTAGTAGCCAAGACGTGGGCAACTACTGGGTAGATTTTGTGCGCGTGCTGTGGCGCGTGCTGCTGCCGCTGTCTTTGGTGATGGCACTGGTGTATGTATGGCAAGGCATTCCGCAAACTCTGAGCACCGAGGCCATTGCCACCACACTGGAAGGCGCCCAGCAGCAACTGATGATGGGCCCCGTGGCCAGCTTTGAAAGCATCAAGCATTTAGGCACCAACGGCGGCGGCTTTTTCAGCATGAATGCGGCCCACCCGTTTGAGAACCCCACACCGCTGACCAATGTGCTGCACATCCTGTCGATGCTATTGATTCCTGCGGGCATGACCTATGCCTTTGGCTCCATGCTGCTGCGCCGCCGCCAAGGCTGGGTGCTGTTTGGCGCTTGCATGGTGATGTTTGTTGGCTTTTTGAGCCTGGTGTTCGTTGCCGAGCAAGGCGGCAGTGCCTTGCTTGAGCGCACCGGCGCAGACCAGCAATGGAGTCAAACCCAGCCGGGCGGCAACATGGAAGGCAAAGAGTTGCGCTTTGGCATTGCTGATACCGCATTGTTTGTGACCACCACCACGGCGGCCACTACAGGTTCGGTTAATGCCATGCACGACTCGCTCACGCCGCTGGGGGGCATCACGCCCATGGCGCTGATGATGCTCAACTGCGTGTTTGGTGGTGATGGGGTTGGCCTGATCAACCTAATTCAGTACGCCATCCTGACGGTGTTTCTGGCCGGGATGATGATTGGCCGCACGCCGGAGTTTTTGGGCAAGAAGATCGAGGTGCGTGAGATGAAGCTCGTCATGCTCTCGGTGTTGGCCCATCCCATCTCCATTTTGGGCTTCACCGCGCTGGCCTCTTTGTGGCCCGACGCCGCCGCCAGCCTCAACAACCGAGGCCCGCACGGCTTCTCAGAAATTCTGTATGCCTACGCCTCGGCCACGGCCAACAACGGCTCGGCGTTTGCAGGTCTGAATGCCAACACGCCCTTCTTTAACACCACGATTGGCTTGGCCATGATCGCCGGGCGCTTTTTGACAATGCTGCCTTTGCTGGCACTGGCCGGTGGCATGGCTGCCAAAGCCACCGTGCCTGCTGGCCCCGGCACATTCCCCACGGCCACGCCGCTGTTCATGGGCCTGTTGGTGTTTGTCGTGCTGGTGGTGGGCGGCTTGACCTTTTTGCCCGCTTTAGCGCTAGGCCCAGTGATTGAGCATCTGCAAATGCTTATGGGACAGCTGTACGCCTAAGCCTGCGCAGCAGACACGCCCACGACATTCTCCCCATTCAGATCACACCCATTTTTGCCAAAGAAGCGGGGCCAGCGCGCCCCGCGTCACGGAGCAATCTATGAAAACCTCTCCCTCCTCTTTGTCTTCATCCTCCTCTATCTCAATACCCACCCCCCTTGCCGTGGTGCCTGATGTGACCTGCACTCCCCGCTCTTGGGGCCGGCTTTTGGGCAGCAGCGTGCGTGCCGCCGTACTGGTCATGCTGGTCACCGGCATTGCCTACCCACTGCTCACCACCGGCTTGGCGCAAGCCCTTTTTACGCATGCGGCCAACGGCAGCCTGATTGAGCAAAACGGCCGCATTGTGGGCTCGGCACTCATTGGTCAGCAGTTTGATGGCGCGACCTACTTTCACAGCCGACCCAGCGCCACCATGGGGCCTGACCCAGACAAGGAAGGCGCCAGCGTTAGTACGCCCTACAACGGCGGTGCATCCGGCGCCAGCAACCAAGGCGCAACCCATGAAGCCTTGGCCGCCACAGTGACTGAGCGCGTGGCGCAGTACCGCGCCGTCAATGGCTTGCCCGCTGATGCCAGCGTGCCAGTCGATGCCGTCACAGCCTCCGCCTCTGGGCTTGACCCCCATATCTCGGTGGCCAACGCCGCGCTGCAACTGCCGCGTGTGGCCCAAGCGCGCGGCCTGAGCCCTGAGCTTGTGCAACCGCTGCTAGACCAAGCCACCGTGCAGCGCACCGCGCTTTTGCTGGGTGAGCCCCGTGTGAATGTGCTGCAACTCAATCTGGCGCTCGATGCTTTCAAAGCACCTACCGCTGCAGCCAAGGAGTAAGCAATGAGTCTCAAAACAATGACAGCAGGCACTAGTCTGTGGGATGCGCAACTCATGCGCACCGCCTTGTGGGGTGCCGTAGGCAAGCTCTCGCCGCGCACGCAGTGGGCCAACCCGGTGATGTTTGTGGTGTATCTGGGCGCTATTTTGACCACCTTGCTGTGGTTGCAAAGCATGACCAGCGAAGGCTCCAAAGCCGGTTTTACGCTGGCTTTGGCGCTGTGGCTGTGGTTTACGGTGCTGTTTGCCAACTTTGCCGAAGCACTGGCTGAGGGCCGCAGCCGCGCCCAAGCGGCCAGCCTGCGCGGCATGAAGCGCGACACGGTGGCCAAGGTGCTGCAACAGCCTCGTTATGGCAGCTCATGGATTCCGGTGCGTGCCAGCGAATTGCGTAAGGGTGCCACGCTGCTGGTGGAGGCCGGCGATGTGATCGCGCTCGATGGCACGGTCATCGAAGGCGTGGCCTCGGTCGATGAAAGCGCCATCACGGGCGAGTCGGCCCCGGTGATCCGCGAAGCGGGCGGCGATTTTTCGTCGGTTACCGGAGGCACCCGCGTGCTGTCGGACTGGCTGGTGATGGAGATCACCGTCAACCCCGGCGAGTCATTTTTGGATCGCATGATCTCGATGGTCGAATCGGCCAAGCGCCAAAAAACCCCTAATGAATTGGCGCTGACCATTTTGCTGGTGGGCCTGACCTTGGTGTTCCTGCTGGTCATCGTCACGCTGTGGCCGTTCTCTGCCTTTGCCGTGGCACAGGCAGGCAGCGGCTCGGTTGTGAGCATTGCGGTGCTAGTGGCTTTGCTGGTGTGCTTGATTCCCACCACCATTGGCGGCTTGCTGTCGGCCATTGGCGTGGCGGGCATGAGCCGCATGATGCAGGCCAATGTGATCGCCACCTCAGGCCGCGCAGTGGAAGCTGCAGGCGATGTGGATGTGCTGTTGCTGGACAAAACCGGCACCATCACGCTGGGCAACCGGCAAGCCAGCGAGTTAATCCCTGCCCCCGGCGCGACCATCGCGCAACTGGCCGAGGCCGCGCAGCTTTCATCGCTGGCCGATGAGACACCCGAAGGCCGAAGTGTGGTGACACTGGCCCAAGAAAAGCATGGCCTACCTGAGCGCAAAGCGGCCGACATGACAACGAATTTGCAAGCCGAGTTCATAGCCTTTACCGCACAAACACGCATGAGCGGCGTGAACTTTGCCACGCCCCAAGGCCCACGCAGCCTGCGCAAGGGCGCTGCCGATGCGGTGCGCCAGCATGTGCAGTCGCTCGGTGGCAGCTTACCTGCTGCCGTGCAGCAGGCCGTCGACGGCGTGGCCCGCAAAGGCAGCACCCCGCTGGTGGTGGCCGACGGCGCCAAAGTCTTGGGTGTGATTGAGCTCAAAGATATCGTCAAACCCGGTATGCGCGAGCGCTTTGCTGAGCTGCGCCGCATGGGCATCCAAACGGTGATGGTCACAGGCGACAACTCCCTGACCGCCGCCGCCATTGCCGCCGAAGCCGGTGTGGACGACTACCTGGCCGAGGCCAAGCCCGAGGACAAGCTGCAACTGATCCGCAGCCACCAAGCCGCTGGCCGTTTAGTGGCCATGACAGGCGACGGCACCAACGATGCGCCTGCGCTGGCACAGGCCGATGTGGCCGTGGCCATGAACAGCGGCACACAAGCGGCCAAAGAAGCCGGCAACATGGTGGACTTGGACAGCAACCCCACCAAACTCATTGAAGTGGTGGAAACCGGCAAGCAAATGCTGATGACGCGTGGCGCGCTCACCACCTTCAGCATTGCCAATGATGTGGCGAAATACTTCGCCATCATTCCAGCCGCCTTTGTGGGCACCTACCCGCAGCTGGCGTCGCTGAACGTGATGCAGCTGCACAGTGCGGACTCGGCCATTTTGAGTGCCGTTATCTTCAACGCGATCATCATCATTGCGCTGGTGCCGCTGGCTTTGCGCGGCGTGCCGTACCGCGCCGTGGGCGCCGCCGTGCTGCTGCGGCGCAACCTGCTGATCTATGGGCTAGGCGGGCTGATCGTGCCGTTTGTGGGCATCAAGCTCATAGACATGCTGCTCGCTGCATTCGGTCTGGTCTAGCTCGGCGGATCACCAGCCGGATGGGTGGCTGCCTGAAAAGCGGCCACCTAAAAGGTACCTCACCTGAGACTTTGCGCTTTAGTTTTTCGCCATAGCGCTATGCCTTATCTGTACGTATTCACTCACCATCCTTCGTACTGTCTGTGGTGTGGCGCCTTGTCTCATCCCTAGCTGCGCGTTGGTGCAGTGGGTCTGCTGCCCAGTAGCCCCTAGACCTGCACTCCCGAGCTTCTTATTCCCTGTTCGTTTTGTCACCCCAGCGCGCAATGGCTGCGCGGGGCGGGAAAGCGTTTTTCTTTGTCACTGATCTCACTATGTCCTCGATCTCTACGTCAACGTCAACGTCAACGCCTACCTCGGCCACGTCCTCGATCACCTCTTCGGCTTTCTTACGCTCCATCCCCTCCAAGTTGAGCTTGCTAGGCTGCACACTGGCCACACCTTTTTTCATGCCCAATATGGCTCTGGCGCAGGCACAAAGCTCACCTGTAGCTACTTCTTCTGTAGCAGAAGTATTTTCTGCAGAGCAATTCACCCCAGTTGCTCAGGCAGACACGTCAGAGCAAGCCGCAGCGCCAATACTGGCGCCCACGCCCACGCCGTCACCGAAGGTATCAAAAAGCCCGCTCAGTGGTAGCTTGGCTTTGATGACCGATTACCGCTTTCGCGGCATTTCTCAAACTTGGCGCGGCGCGGCTCTGCAAGGCGGGGTGGAGATGGCTTTACCACATGGCCTGTATGTGGGAACGTGGCTGTCCAATGTCTCCACCAACAGCTATCCGCAAGGCCAAAGTTTGGAGCACGACATTTATGGCGGCTGGCGCGGCGAAGTGGCGCCCGACTGGCAACTGGACACCGGCTTGCTGCACTACCGCTACCCCGGTGCGCGCCTTGGCACTGCGCAAGGCGGCACTGAGCGCTTTGACACCACAGAGGCTTACGTAGGCGCCACCCTCGGTGGCTTCAGCGCTAAATGGTCGATCGCACTCACCCCCTATTTCGGTCTGCGTGACAGCACGGCAGGTTCTGCTTTTGCCAGCGCTTTAACCCCTGCAGGCAGCAGCCGTGGCAGCCAGTATCTGGATTGGAACTACCAGCAGGCGCTGGGCGACTGGGCCACACTGGGTGTGCATGCGGGCTATACCCATGTGCGCAATTACAGCGATGTCTCTTATGCCGATTGGCGCGTGTCTTTAGCCAAAACCTGGGGCATCTGGACGGCCTCTGCCGCATGGCTGGGCACATCGGCCGACGCCCACTATTACAGCGCCATGAATAGCCAAGGGCGCATGCGCAGCCTCGGTCGCAGCGGCTGGGTTTTTGGCCTGAGCGCCGCCTTTTGACCGCGTTGAACCACGCGAGAGTGATACGCTGAGACACCCATGCCAAGCCACACCGTCCCGATAGCCCCGCGCCCCGATCCAGATGCGCTGGTGGCCCAGTTGCAAGCCGAGCATCAACAGGCCCAGTTGGGCAAGCTGCGCATTTACTTTGGCTCCAACGCGGGCGTGGGCAAAACCTACGCCATGCTGGCAGCCGCACAGCGCGAGCGCCAATCGGGGCGCTCGGTCTTGGTGGGCTTGGCAGAAACGCATGGCCGCTCCGAGACCGAGCTGCAACTGCATGGGCTAGAGCTGCTGCCCCGGCGCAGCATGGCCTATCAAGGCAAGCAACTGCCAGAGTTTGATCTGGACGCAGCACTGGCGCGCCATCCGGATGTGCTGCTCCTTGACGAGCTGGCGCACAGCAATGTGGCCGGCTCACGCCACCCCAAGCGCTGGCAGGATGTGCAGGAGCTGCTCGATGCGGGCATTGACGTGTGGACCACGCTCAATGTGCAGCACTTAGAAAGCCTCAACGATGTGGTCAGCTCCATTGTGGGCATTCAGGTGCACGAGACCGTGCCTGACCATATTTTTGACGATGCCGATGAGGTCATCGTGGTGGACATTCCTCCAGAAGAATTGCTCAAACGTTTGCGGGCCGGCAAGGTCTACCCGCTAGAGCAAGCAGAGCGCGCCTCGCGAAATTTCTTCCGCTTAGGCAATCTGCTGGCGCTGCGCGAATTAGCACTGCGACGCACAGCCGACCGCGTGGACGAGGACATGCGCGACTACCGGCGCGAGCGCTCGATTGGGGAGGTATGGCCTACCCGAGAGCGTTTGCTGGTAGGCATTGGTGGGCGGGCCGGTGATGATGCACTGGTGCGTCAAGTAGCCCGGCTGGCGCGGCGGCTGGAGGCCGAATGGGTGGTCGTGTACGTCGACGCTCCCCAAAGACAGCACCGTCCACGCCTGGCCCAAGAAGCTGTTCTCAAAACGCTGGCGCTGGCGGCACGACTGGGAGCCGATACCGCCACCATTCCCGGCGCCAATGTGGCGCAAGCACTGGTGGACTATGCCCGCGAGCGCAATGCCAGCCATTTGGTGCTGGCCCGTGTTCAGCAACGCTTCAATCGCTGGATGCCTTGGAGACGACCTAGCTTGCCCGAAGAGATTGCGTTACTCAATCCGGGACTAGACGTGTTGGTGCTGTCTGTTCACAGCGCCAAAAGTGAGAGCGCTTCTGCAGCGCCCGCCAGTGCAAGTCGTGGGTTTTCTTGGCGTGGCTATTTTGGCGTCACGCTGGCCTGCTTTGCGGCGACAGGATTGGCCGAAGTGCTGCTGGAGGTGTTTGACCCCGCCAACGTAGTCATGTTGTTCTTGCTGGTTGTGGTGCTATCGTCTCTGCGCTGGGGACGCGGGCCGGGGGCTTGGGCGGCGCTACTTTCCGTGCTGCTGTTCGATTTCTACTTCGTGCCGCCGCGCAACTCTTTTAGTGTGAACGACACACAGTACATCTTCACCTTCTGCCTGATGCTGGGTGTGGCCTTGGTCTGTGGCCAATTGATGGCCCGACTGCGCCATGAAGCCCGGGTAGCGGCAGAGCGCGAACGCCGCGCCGGGGCCTTGGCACGGCTGGCGCGCGATTTGTCAGGGGCACTGACGCAAAATCAGGTCCAGCAAATTGCGCTGACTACCATTTCAGGCGTATTTGATGCGCAAGCGGGCTTGCTGCTGCCAGACAGTGATGAGCAACTGCACATCGCCCGTGGCAGCGAAGGTGCCATTGATACGAGTGTGGCGCTGTGGTGCATCGAGCACGGTCAGATGGCCGGCCACGGCACTGACACGTTGAGCGCAGCACATGCACTTTACGTGCCACTGATGGCGCCGGTCAGGGTCCGCGGCGTACTGACACTGCACATGCGCGCTCCCCTGCGACTGCGCGTACCCGAAGAGCGCCGCCTGCTCGACGCCTGCGCCAGCCAAATTGCACTGGCGCTAGAGCGTGTGCACTTTGTGGAAGTCGCCCAACAAACTCAGGTAGCGATGGAAGGCGAGCGCATGCGCAATACCTTGCTGTCGGCCGTGTCACACGATTTGCGAACGCCGCTGACCAGCATTTTGGGCGCAGCGCAGGCCGGCTTACCTCATACACAACCCGGTGCTGCGCAGGACATGTTGATGCAAATTCGCAATCAAGCCCAAGCTATGCAGCAGCTGGTTGAAAATCTTTTAGCCATGGCACGCCTGCAGCAAGGTGGGGTGCATTTGAAACGCGAATGGTTGCCTGTGGATGAGCTGGTGGGCAGCGCTTTGCGCCAGATGCAGGAGCGTTTAACGAGCCATGTGGTGCGCACCGAATTGCCGGCGGATCTTCCCTTGCTGCACATCGATGCAATGCTAATGGAGCGTGTGCTGGTCAATTTGCTAGATAACGCTATCAAGTACACACCTGCCGGAACGGCTATCACCGTGAAGGCCCAGAACGATGGAAAGGATTGCCTGCTGTGTGTGGAAGATGCAGGGCCAGGCTTGCCCGGGCACGTGCCGCTTGAACAATTGTTTGAGCCCTTCACTCGGGGCGAAGCTGAATCCACCGTGACGGGCATGGGCCTTGGACTGGCCCTTGCGCAGCGAATAGTTGAGGCCCATAACGGTAGCTTGCGGGCAACTGCCGCACAGCCCGGGCCGGGCACGCTGTTTACGATTCACTTGCCGGTGCCAGAGCAACCCACCCTAGACGCCTGATAACGGCAACCCATACTTGTAGTGTTTCTTGAGATATGACTTCTTCTCCTCGTATTTTGCTAATTGAAGACGATGCCAACATCCGACGCTTCGTGCGCTTGGCATTGGAAGATGAAGGCTGGCATGTCTGTGAAGCAGACACGGCCAAGCGCGGCTTGATTGAAGCGGCAAGCCGCCAGCCTGATGCCATCGTGCTGGACTTAGGGCTGCCCGATGGAGATGGAAAAAGTGTGATTGCCGAGCTACGTGGCTGGAGCCAATTGCCAATCTTGGTGTTGTCAGCGCGTGAGCGTGAAGAGGAAAAGGTTGCTGCGCTCGATGCCGGAGCCGATGACTACCTGAGCAAGCCCTTTGGCATTCCTGAGCTTTTAGCGCGTCTGCGCGTGATGCTGCGCCGCAGCCAGCAATCAGCATCAGCTGAAAAGCCCGGCAGCCGCGTATGTTTTGGTGACGTCACCGTGGATCTGGCTAGCCACGAAGTAAGGCGCAATGATGCTGCCATCCACCTCACACCCATCGAATTTCGTCTGCTATCTGCTCTGATCGCAGCTCAGGGCCGTGTGCTAACCCACCGACAGTTGCTATTGAAGGTGTGGGGACCTGAATATCTGGATCGCCAGCATTATCTTCGGGTGCACATGGCCAATTTACGCCAAAAAGTTGAAGCCAATCCAGCCCAACCGATTTATTTAGTCACTGAGCTGCAAGTGGGGTACCGATTAGTGCTTAGCTAGATGCACCTTTGTTTAAGGCACTCAATATTTCGTCCGTATCCAACACTGAACTGAACAATGCTTCAAGCAATTGAAACTGCAGCCGGTTGCGGCTGTCGCTGTTCGACCCTAAGCAGCAATTCCATCTCAGCATTCATAAGTCCAACTACTGAGCACTCTTGTTCTAGGTACTTGTCAAAATTGCACGCGCATCATTTGCCCTACGTCAGTTTCCTGTGTGGCGGGAAGCAAGGCAAATAGCTCGGCCATGCACCTAGCTTCCTCTGCGGGGCTACGTCCAAAAAAGCGTTTGAATTCTCGGCTGAACTGGGATGGGCTTTCATAGCCCACGCGGGCTGCCGCTGCGGCAGCGGTTTGCCTGTCGCGGATCATCATCAAGCGGGCTTGGTGCAAGCGGATCGACTTGATGTATTGAATGGGCGTTGTACGTGTCAATGCTTTGAAGTGGTTGTGAAATGCCGCTACGCTTAAATCGGCGTCATGGGCCAGGCCGCCAACATTCAACGGCTGTGCATAGTGGGCATGGATACGCCGTAGCGCCCGCGCAATTCGCCCGAAATGTCCTTGCAAGCTTAGGGCAGATCGAATTACTGAGCCTTGTTCACCGAGCAGGACGCGAAAGTGCATCTCCCGCACAATGGCCGGGGCCAGCACCTTAGCTTCCAAAGGAGAAGCTAGAGCTTCGAGTAGCCTCAATGTCACCTGCTGCAGATAGTGGTCCAGCGGCGTAGACACGATGCCCACGAGCGGTGCCAGCGCTGGCACCGGCGGACCTTCTTCAGCCAGCGAGATGAGTAGTTCTGCCACCAAAGTCATATCAAGACGAATGGAAACCGCCAACATGGGTTGCTTAGCCGTGGCGTCGGTCTCAGATGAAAAAGGCAATGGCACCGAGAGCACCAGGTAGTGCTGCGAGTCATACAGATAGACCTGCCCATCGAGGTAGCCACGCTTGGAGCCCTGGCAGACGATGACGATGCTGGGTTCGTACAGCACCGGTGTACGCGCCACAGGCTGATTGCAACGTAGAAAACGTACACCGTTGAGTCGTGATTGGGTATAGCCCTCATGAGGTGCGAGAAGGCGCAGCAGATCGCCCATGCGCTGTTCACATTCAGCAGGTGTCACACAACGCTCCAACTTGCAAAGATGCGGCCATCGTATCCGGGTCTAATGCGTGAATCGTCAGAACATAGCGTCTGAAAACAGGATTAGGCAAGCATGGCAGAGCATTGCATCTGCTCTTTTGTAAGACTTCTCCATAGCATCGAAACACTGAAATTTCATGCGACATAAAGGAGAAACACCATGCCAGCTCAAACTCAAAAAGTCATTCTGATCACCGGTGCCAGCAGCGGCATTGGCGAAGCCACGGCCAAAGTACTAGCCCAGGCAGGCCATGCAGTCATGCTCGGTGCGCGTCGCACGGAACGGCTGCAGGCATTGGCATCTGCCATCGTTAACACAGGTGGTACAGCCCGCTTCCAAAGTCTGGACGTTACTTCGCGCGAAGACACGCAGCGTTTTGTGAGCGAGGCTTTGTCTGCATTTGGGCGCATCGATGTGCTCATCAACAATGCAGGGGTTATGCCACTGTCACCCATGAATGCACTCAAGATCGATGAGTGGGACCGCATGATCGATGTGAATATCAGAGGTGTTCTGTATGGTGTTGCCGCCGTGCTGCCTGCGATGAATGAGCAGGGGTATGGACAGATCATCAATGTGTCCTCCATCGGTGGTTTGAGCGTGGTGCCTACAGCTGCTGTGTATTGCGCCACCAAGTACGCGGTGCGTGCCATCTCAGACGGCTTGCGACAAGAGAACGACAAGCTGCGTGTGACCTGTGTTTACCCCGGTGTGGTGGAGTCGGAGCTGGCCAATCACATCACCGATGCCGCCACAGCGCAGCTGATGCAAAGCTACCGGCAGATTGCTCTAAAGCCAGAGGCTATCGCAAATGCCATCGCCCACGTGATTTCGCAGCCCGCCGATGTGGACACTAGCGAGATCGTGGTGCGGCCTACGGCTTGTCTGTAGCTTGTCGCTAAGTAATTGGCATGGCGCTTGAAAGTTAGCTCTTTCAGGCATCAGTCTTAAGTGCTGGAACGCTGTTTAACGGCTGTTTCTGGCCGAGTGATTCATTCCAGGCCTTCGCCGTAAAGCAGCCGAACAAGTCGTGCCGCCTTGTCCCAGACAAAGGCAGCACGACCGTAAGCATGATTCAGATCTCGGTTTGTTCGGAAATCTCCAACGCATCGTCAACCTCTATGCCGAGATATCGGACGGTCGACTCCAGTTTGGAATGCCCAAGCAGTAACTGAACGGCTCGTAGGTTCTTGGTTCGTCGATAGATCAGCGTGGCCTTTGTTCGTCGCATCGAATGGGTGCCGTAGCTGGCCCGCTCCAGACCCAATTCCTCCACCCAATGTCCCAGGATGCGGGCATATTGGCGAGTTCCCAGATGAGGAGAGTTGTGGATCCGACTGGGGAACAAAAAGCTATCGGATTTCAGTCCTGCATGCTTGATCCACGCTTGAAGGGCATCTCGTGTCGTTGATGTGATTTCAAACTGCACGGGGCGCTGAGTTTTATTCTGCATAACGATTGCACGTGTCGCCAACTGATTACCGTGGCACACGTCGCTGACCTTCAATGCTACGAGGTCGCAGCCCCGCAATTTGCTGTCGATGCCTAGGTTGAAAAGCGCAAGTTCGCGGATTCGGTGCTCCATCTGCAGACGTACACGAAGCGCCCAGATGTCTTTGACCTTGAATGGAGCCTTTTGCCCCACAATTTTTCCCTTGTTCCACGGCTCGCGATGGATGGCGTTGGCTACGGATTCCATGATGGACTCCCATCGAGTTGAGGGAGAACAAAAATGCGCTTAATTGGCCAGGAAGTCGATGCACTGGCCGTACTGCACCTGTATAAATTCTCTGGTGAACGGCTGCTAACTGGCGTATTTTTGAACTGCCGATCCCGGCCAAGAGCGGTCATTCCATCATTGGTGTTCGGACTACTTGCAACAAGCTCCAATCTCGAAATTTTTAGATTTTCCTAAAAGTTTTACTTGTGATTGCTCACTCTTGGAATTGCAGATAGATTCAGTTTCATAAGAACGATGAGCCTATTTCCCTGCCATCTGAATCTAGTTAGGTAACATGAAGACCAGAAGTGAATTGATTAATGAACTCTGGAAAGAGTTCTTGGAGAAATCGGGTGCAGGAAAGCCGAGTAGTCTGCCATTCAAGATTTTCATCTTTGTGCTTCTTGGGCTCTTTGCTTTTGGCGTTGTCCGTCATTTTTTCAAATGAGCGTGCAAGGCCTAACCCATAGTTTCAGCAGACTGCCTTCGGCAGCCGCTGAACCTGCTCTAGTTAATCCACATGTCCTCTGAATTTGAAGACGCTCGTCGCAGTCTTAACGATCTTCCAGAATCAGCCCAGAAAGCTAAAGCTATAAATCTTCTGGCCGAGATTGAAGAGGCAGAAAAGCTTAAAACCGAGGCGCTGAATAAACTAGAATTCGCGGCGCCATCCCCGCATAAGAATCGCGATGACTGGCTTCTTTCAGGGTTAATAGGACTGCTTGCCATTGCCGCCCTATACACCGGCATCGACGCCATCTGGAACGCTGAATACTGCTCTCGCTCACGAAGCGGTAGCAGTTGCACCCGTGGTCTCAGAGCCCAGCTCCAAGGCGGAGCAACTGTAGCCATCGCTCTCCTGCTGGGCGTCGTTCCTGTTCCTGCATGCAAAGTCAAGGTCGCAGTGAGCTGGCTTTTGGGCATCACTGTTGCGATCCTATTTATGGCTTCGTTGTTTGTGTAATGTGGACTAATTGAATGTCTCAGAAGGGTCGATAGCGACAGCAGCAAGCGGCCAGCAGCGGCCGTTCACTGGATACAGTGCGGTGCACGTTGCAAACGTATTTCTTAATAAGCATTCCAATGCATACAATGATTTCTTATCTGTTTCTAGACAGGAAAACTCAATGGAGCGCTGGGAGGTCATTGAACGCTTTGTTCTTATTGTTATCGCCGCATTGCTTGTCGCCTTGGGCTTATGGCTGCTTCTCTTTCGTAGTGGCCCTGAAAGATTTGCTTGGCTTGCGTTACTGACACCATGTGTTTTTTGGCTTTTTTGGCAAGCACTCTACGAAGACAACCTCGAAAGTACACACCCCCCTTCCAGTGGCGAGTATTTGCTGGCCTTTATTTGGTTTTGGTCTAGAAGACTGGTGATAGGAGCAATTTCAGTCATGTGCGCAGCCGGATTTGTGTACGCACTGGTCGGCCCTGACAAAATTATCGAAGGGGCATTGGCGTGTGGTGTTCTGTCATTTTTCGCGGGCTGGGTTGCTCTCTTTGGCTGCGGAAAAGAAATGTCGATGTCGGATGATTTACGCATCCATCGTCAACGTAGGAATCGATACGAATGATTCGGTTTTGAGGAATGCAGGTTTACTTTTGAAAAAGCCAATGACGAATTAAATGTCGGTTATGGGTCGATAACGCCACTTGATACCCCGTGAGAGCGGACGTCCAGCACCATCTTGGTAGCCTGCCCCCACACTGTCCGCTACTCACCAGAAACCAGCCAGTGGGGGCTGGCTAACGGTGTTCCCAGGAAGACTGCTATCTGGCTAAGTCGGCAGTTCGGGGAGCAGACATGAACTTCTGCAACCGCTGCAAAGCAGACCAGGATGACGCCACTGTTCGCTATCTTTACGTGTAGAAGTTTCGATCATCTCGGAACTTCTACTGGTCACTCCTTTTGCGAAGAGCCTTGGCACGCGAAGCAAATGCTTGTTCAATCAGGTTGCGCAGGTTTGCGGTTTTTAAGCTTTTGCAGTTCTTGCGTGTCCACAGGTTTGACTGGTCGTGCAGTCTGAATCCTGTCTTTGATCACCGCCACATCCGGCTTGATCTTTTTTCCGCCTCTGACTCGAATACCGTAATGCCGGATGGTTTCAGCACTCCATTCACCGATCACGGCTGCCATCTCCTCCGACGTCCAGCCTGATTCACGCATTTCTGTGACCAGGGCGTGTCTGAACATGTATGCAGAGAGGGTTTCCTTGCAGCCATTTTTGCGTTGCTCTGGGTTGAACACTTTTTCGCTCAAACGCTTCAGGTGGGTCCTCATGCTTTTGCTTTTTTTGCTGATCTTCAGTGATCCCTGCTCTCTAAGCTCATCCACAAACCATTGCGGCAGCAATTTGGGGTTGAGCAAAAAGCTCCTCCACGGCTGGCCTGCGGTTTCCCGCACTTTGGCTCCCTGTATGTACACATCGACCCCCAGCTCTGTCCATTTCACCTGAACACCTCGCTCCAATTCCTCAGGTCGCATTCCGCAATAGCGCAGCATCACCCCTGCATACCGGTAGGTGGGCGACTGCTCATTCACAAAGTCAAACTGCTCTTGCCATCCATCGGGCAGATTTTTGAGAGCGTACTTTTTGCTTTTCTTGGGATGTTCTTTCTCTAAGCGTACGGGTGGCCACTCTTCTTGCCCCCTGTACTCGTCGTAGGAGAGTGAACAAATTTCTTGGTATTCAAACCAGACCTCTTCCAGCGCTTTGACATCTCTGTACCACTGCAAACTCAGACCCTGCGTGCGTTGCATCTGGTCTTGGGCAGCAGACAACTTTGTCAAGCGAGCTATGCAACCCCATTTGACGGCCGACCGGTATTGGGAGAACGTGCTTTTCGCCACATTGAGCATGTCGAAGGTATCGGTCCAGGGTATGCGGCTGGACTTCGATACCGTGTGCTGGAACAAAGGCTCAAGATATTTGAGGCGCTTTTGGTAGTCAGCGATCGTGGTCTTCCCTGGCTCCGTGTCTTTGCGATATACACGTACCGCAGCAATTTCTTGACGCGTCGTTCGCACGACTTTGATGATGCTGAAAGCCTCCGCCTTTTGTTCTGCGCTGAGAAACGGTTCAGGTACTGCAGTGACTTTCTGATCAGGCACCTGACCATCTGGGGCTGGCTTTGCCGCAGATCGCCTCGCCAATGCCAAGGCCGGCAGTTGACGAAGGCGCCAGAAAAACAGTGCTTCAAACGACTGAATATCCGGGTCATTGGCGGCCTCGGGATCATGAACCCCAAGGTTTCGCAGGCTCTGATGCGCCTCCCATTTACGGATACCTGGATGGAGGGTCAGCGAATCATTCGAGTCCATTTTTTCGTGAACGCTCTCTGAGTCGACTTCGAATTTTTGATCGTTGGCGCTGTCAGGCTTCCTATCGTTGACGCTTGAAACGCTCACGTTCCGTGTCGGTGTCGAATCCAACATCCGTGTCGCTTTCGCAAGTCCTTCGTCAGAAATGAGAATATAGGCTCTCGATTTCTGCCGGTCCGCAGGTGCAAAATCCGCGCCAGACACCTGCATCGGCGATGCCTCAGCAGGGTCTGTCACGCCTTTTGCGAGATCAATGGTTTTTGCCTGCGGAATACACGGGACTGCGCTACGCGCCCCCTCACCTGAAGGTTCGGGTCCGTCCCACATTACCGAACGGTTCGAGAAAGCCTCTTGCTGAGAGTTACTGAAAGGTTTCTCAGCAAGGTTCGGTAATGTGGGGTCCGTATCGTTTTCGGAAGGCCTTTTCGTGATCGAAGTAGGTTCGTCAACGCCAAGCTTCGCTGGCTGTTTCGCATTCGTATTGCTCATCATGCGCGCTCCTCGCCAGTGACTTGGCTGTCATTGGCAGCAGGCTGCTTCGCTGTCACTGCCATGATTTCTGCGGCTGCTTTTTTGATAGCAGGCTTTCTAACTGCGGGGTTGAGGACTTTGCTGCGCAGGAATTTTTCGATCAGCTTCGCCAAGTCGGCTTGTTGTCTAGGGTTGAGTGGCAGCGCAAGGCTGATTTGAGGCAGGCCTTTTTTGTCGATGGCGACATTTCCCAACGCCTGTCCGTCCACCTCGATGGCAAGTGGGCTGCCTGGGGTGTTGAACGGTTCAACACCTGTGGCTAGGCCCTTAGCCAGAGCGGCCGCTTCAGCTGCCTCAATCAGTTTTGCTATGACTTCCTTGGCTGAGATTTCTTGGCCCTTGATGGACTCGGCGCATGCGATAACCGGATCTCTGGCCATCGTCACTGCGTCTTTGAGAGGTTTGGCATCCCTGTATTGAATTTCTGATGCACTGCTGAAAGCGGCAATCACGGACGCAGGCAAAGCAGCGATGTCGATCGCTTTTTGCACCACCGACACATCGAGCCCGACCACCCTTGCCAATTCTCTGCGGGAGACGCTTTGGCTCGAAGCGAGGATGTGCTGCAACTGCATGCCCAATTCATAAGGGCTGAGCGGCTGACGAAGATGGTTTTCGACAAGGCGATCGATGAGCTCACGCGTGGGCTGCACTTTTTGCACGATGGCCAGCACAGGGAGTTGATGCATTTTGCAGGCACGCAAACGCCTAGCTCCGGAGATCAAACGGTAGCGAAGTGGAGAGTCCGAAGGGATCTCATGGGGTGCCAACTCCCGCACGGCGATAGGCTGCACATTGCCGCGGTTGTGCAGAATGCTATCTGCCAGCAAAAAGAATTCATCCGAGTCAAAGGACTCTTCCAGCCGATTGGGCGAAGTGCCCACATCAATACTCTCGGCAGCTAAGAGGAGGAGCGCCGACGAGAGATGCGAAGGAGAAGAATGAGTTGGAGCAGAGCCCACAACAGTAGCTGAGACAGGGTCCGAGACCAGAGGGATATCGACATCCTCAGGATGACTGATTTCGGGAGCCGGGGCAGGACGAGCTTCGAGAGATTTCTGAACAGCATTCATGGTGCATTTCCTGGTGAAAGCACTGCATGCGCATCAAGCTCATCGATATAGGAGACCCACAC